>NZ_JBIBVB010000001.1:0-84538 GCF_043079975.1 Streptomyces sp. NPDC015131
CCAGTAATGGGTGGAGTTGACCGGTACTAATAGGCCGAGGGCTTGTCCTCAGTTGCTCGCGTCCACTGTGTTAGTTCTGAAGTAACGAACTCCCACAGCCCCTGTGGCTGGTTGGTTGTAGTTCGATATCTTCATAGTGTTTCGGTGGTCATAGCGTTAGGGAAACGCCCGGTTACATTCCGAACCCGGAAGCTAAGCCTTTCAGCGCCGATGGTACTGCAGGGGGGACCCTGTGGGAGAGTAGGACGCCGCCGAACAATCATTGTGGGAAAGCCCCGCACCTTATGGTGCGGGGCTTTCCTGCGTTACGGGGCAGGGCCGGCGCTTAGGCGTCCTGAGTGCTCGTCAGGCCCGCTGCGTGCCGACGGACTTGGGGCTCTGGCGGCACGTCAGTGCCGGTTAGGCGAATCCGTTCGTACGGGGTATGCTTTAGCTCGTTGCCGAGGGGAAAACCCCGAAAGCGACCAGCCGGCCCCTATAGCTCAGTCGGCAGAGCGTCTCCATGGTAAGGAGAAGGTCAACGGTTCGATTCCGTTTGGGGGCTCCAGAGAACGAAGAAGGCCCCCGCCCATGTGGCGGGGGCCTTCTTCGTGTTTCCGGGGAGACCGTCAGTCCGTGTGGGGCTCCGGGACGCGCATCGCGAGGATGGCCATGTCGTCGGAGGGCGGCTCGGCGGCGAAGCGTTCCACCGCGCGCATGATGCGGGCGGTCACCGCGCCGGCCGTCAGGCCCGTACACGTGGTGAGGACGTCGCTCAGGCCGTCGTCGCCCAGCATGCGGGAGCCCTCGCGGCGTTCCGTGACGCCGTCGGTGACGCACAGGAGGACGTCGCCCGGGTCGAGGGTGACCGTCTGCTCGTACAGCTCCAGGTCGTCCATGACGCCCAGGAGCGGCTGGGGTTCGGCGGCGGGCTCCACGGAGCCGTCCTGGCGCAGGCGCAGGGGCAGCGGGTGGCCGGCGCAGACGACCTTGAGGAGGGCGCTGCCGTCCTCCTGGGGCCACAGCTCGCCGTACAGGAGGGTGAGGAAGCGGCTGCGGGAGCCCTCGTCGAGGATGGCGGCGTTGAGGCGCTCCAGCACGGCGGGGCCGCCCAGGCCCTCGCGGGCCAGCAGGCGCAAGGCGTGGCGGGCCAGGCCGGTGACGGCGGCGGCCTCGGGGCCCGTGCCGCAGACGTCGCCGATGGCGAAGCCGTACGCGCCGTCGCGGATGGGGAAGAGGTCGTAGAAGTCGCCGCCGACCTCGTTGCCCTCGCCGGCGGCGCGGTAGATGACGTCGACCTCGACGTTGGGGATCTGGGGCAGGCCCGGGGGCAGCAGGCTGCGCTGGAGGGACTGGCTGATGGCCATGCGCTCCGAGTACAGGCGGGCGTTGTCCAGGGCGAGGGCGGCCCGGCGGGAGAGGTCCTCGGCGAGCTCCAGGATCTCCTGGCGGAAGTGGTCGTCGGAGGGCTTGCCGAGGGTCAGCATGCCGATGACGCGGTTGCGGGCGACGAGCGGCAGGACGACGGTCTCGCCGCCGACGGCGGCGGCGGTGGCCAGGGTCGTACCGATGCCGGAGGAGAGGGTGGTGGAGCCGAGGCCCAGTTCGCGCATGGAGGTGCGCAGCGCGGCCTGGTGGGCGGCGTCGGCCGGGGCGGTCCAGACGCGGGCGCCGGGGGAGGGGACGGGCTCGGGCGGCTGGATCTTGGCGAGCAGGGCCTTGAGGCCGTCGATGCGCTCCTCGTCCTCGTGGAGGACGTAGGAGAGGTACGGCTCGGAGGTGGGGTCGGCGATCGTGTAGACGGCGCACCAGGTGGCGAGGGTGGGGACCGTCATCTGGGCCATGAGGGCCAGGGTCTGGTCCCGGTCGAGGGTGCCGGCGAGCAGGTCGGACGCCTCGACGAGGAAGCTGAGGGAGCCGCGGCGGAGGCGTTCGAGCTCGCCGAGGCGCGCGGACTCGACGGCGAGGGCGATGCGGTCGGCGGCGAACTGGAGCCGGAGGGCCTCTTCGTTGGAGTACCGGCCGGAGGCTTCGGCGGCGACGCCGAGGGAGCCGGTGAGGCGGCCTTCGACCTTGAGCGGGACGGTGACGACCGAGCGCATCCCGGTGCCGTTGAGGAGCGGGACGGAGCCGGGGACGGCGGCCAGGTCTTCGTGGACGGCGGGCATGCGGGCGGAGGAGTACCGGCCGGTGCCGGCAGCTTCCACGGGCACGCGCGCGAAGCGCTGGCGGGCGGAGGGGAGGCCGGTGGTGGCGCGTACCTCGAGTTCCGTCTCGTCGTCGGTGGCGAGGAGCAGGAAGGCGGCGTCGCCGTCCAGCATGTCGCGGGCGCGTTCGACGGTGCGCTGGAGGAGGCCGTCGAGGTCGTCGGGGGCGGGGGAGCCGATGAAGACCTCGAAGGGGTCGGTGCTGCGGCTCTCGTTGCTGGAGTCGACGGGGGCGCGGGGCGGGGACTGGAGGACGGCGCGCTCGTAGTCCCGTACGAGGAGGCAGACGGTGGACGGTTCGCCGTGGGTGTCGCGGACGCGCAGGTGGGAGGCGTACACCGGGACGACGCGGCCGTCGGTGCCGCGGATGCCGTAGCTGCCCTCCCAGCGGGAGAGGCGCAGCGCCTCGGCGATGCCGGTGCCGATGCCGGGGGTGTGGGGCCAGGCGGCGAAGTCGCCGAGGGGCTTGCCGACGACCTGGTCGGCGGCGTAGCCGAAGAGGTGCTCGGCGTCCTCGTTCCAGGTGGTGATCGTGCCGTGGCGGTCGATCTGGGCGACGGCGACGCGGACCCGGTCGTCGGCGACGGGGAGGAGGTCGGTGGGCAGGACGGGGCCCGCGGAGCGGGTGCCGACGGGGCGCTCGGGGAGGTCGAGCTGGAACCAGACCTGTTTGCGGGTGGGGGAGTACTCGACGCCCCAGCGGGCGGCCAGGGCGGCGCAGAGCAGTAGGCCGCGGCCGTTCTCGCTGTCGGGGTTGCCGAGGGCCTGGGCGCTGCCCTGGAGGGGGACCTCGCGCTCGGGGTAGCGGTCGGCGACCTCGATCCGTACGCCGTTCTCGGTGCGCAGGCACAGGACGTCGGCGGCGGTGCCGGCGTGGATGACGGCGTTGGTCACGAGTTCGCTGGTCAGGACGACGGCGTCGTCGACGACGTCGGTGTACCCCCAGCCCTGGAGCGTGTCCCGGACGAAGGCCCGGGCGGTCGCCACGGACCGTCCCACGGGTTCGAAGGTGGCGGCCGCCCGAGCGGTGATCACAGAACTCCTCGTACGCGTCTCTACGCCCGGCTCTGCCATGATCGGCTCCGCCCCTCCCCCGGTGCCCGGTGGTCGCACAGCGTCGCGCCGCCCCTGCCGGGCGGACCGGGGCGGTTGGACAGCCGGATGCCAGGTTACTTACCTTCGCTGTCCGGGCGGATGGTGGTCACCGCTGTTTCCGTCCCCCGAGGACGGGGACGTTATGCGAAGCTGCCGAACTGTTATGGCCTGGTTCTGTCGTGGTGAAACACTGGGAAGGCTTCCAGCGGCAGCGGGAAGCGGCAATGCCCGAGCAGTACGGTCAACCCCTGCGGGAGGGACACGGTGGAGTCTGGCGTGACGGCGCGGGGCGGCAGCACGCGCGCGAAGGGCGGACGGCCCCGGAGTGGTGGGACCGTCGAGGTGGACGCCGCTTCCCTGGACCGGTTGCTGGCGGCCCTGGTGTCGATGCGGGACGGGAACTTCCGCAAGCGGCTGACGGTGACCGGCGACGGGGTGATGGCGGAGATCGCCGCCGTCTTCAACGAGGTCGCCGACCGGGAGTCGCATCTGACGGGTGAGCTGTCCCGGGTGCGGCGGATGGTCGGGCGCGAGGGCAAGCTGTCCGAGCGGCTGGAGGTCGGGGCCGGGGAGGGCGCGTGGGCGCAGGCCATCGAGGCCGCGAACGCGCTGGTGGACGACATGACCCGGCCGGTGTCCGAGGTGGGCCGGGTGCTGTCGGCGGTGGCCGAGGGTGACCTGGACCAGCGGATGGAGCTGCGTTCGGAGGGTACGGACGGGTCGGCGCGGCCGCTGCGCGGGGAGTTCCTGAAGGTCGCCCGTACGGTGAACAACCTGGTCGACCAGTTGTCGGCGTTCACCGACGAGGTGACGCGGGTGGCGCTGGAGGTGGGCACCGAGGGCAAGCTCGGCGGCCAGGCGCAGGTGCGGGGGATGTCGGGTTCGTGGAAGGACCTGACGGACTCGGTCAACACCATGGCGTACCGGCTGACGGCCCAGGTGCGGGACATCGCGCTGGTGACGACGGCGGTCGCCAAGGGTGACCTGTCGCGCAAGGTGACCGTGCATGTCGCGGGCGAGATGCTCCAGCTGAAGAACACCGTGAACACGATGGTGGACCAGCTGTCGTCGTTCTCCTCCGAGGTCACGCGGGTGGCGCGTGAGGTGGGTACGGAGGGTGAGCTGGGCGGCCAGGCCGAGGTGCCGGGTGTGGCCGGTGTGTGGAAGGACCTCACCGACTCCGTCAACACGATGGCGGGCAATCTGACCTCGCAGGTGCGGGGGATCGCCGAGGTGACGACGGCGGTCGCCAACGGTGACCTGTCGCAGAAGGTGACGGTGAGCGCGCGGGGCGAGGTGGCGCAGCTCGCGGACACGATCAACCAGATGACCGAGACGCTGCGGACGTTCGCCGACGAGGTGACCCGGGTGGCGAGCGAGGTCGGCGCCGAGGGGCTGCTGGGCGGCCAGGCGCAGGTGCCGGGTGCGGCGGGGACGTGGAAGGACCTGACCGACTCGGTCAACACGGTCTTCCGGAACCTGACCACGCAGGTGCGGGACATCGCGCAGGTGACGACGGCCGTGGCGAACGGTGACCTGTCGCAGAAGGTCACGGTGGACGTGGCCGGGGAGATGCTGGAGCTGAAGAACACCGTCAACACGATGGTGGACCAGCTCTCCGCGTTCGGGTCCGAGGTGACCCGGGTGGCGCGGGAGGTCGGTGTCGAGGGCCGGCTGGGCGGCCAGGCCGAGGTGCCGGGCGCGGCGGGGACGTGGAAGGACCTCACGGACTCGGTGAACACCGCGTTCCGCAACCTCACCGGGCAGGTGCGGGACATCGCGCAGGTGACGACGGCGGTCGCCAACGGTGATCTGACGCAGAAGGTCACGGTGGACGTGGCCGGGGAGATGCTGGAGCTGAAGAACACCGTCAACACGATGGTGGCGCAGCTGTCGTCGTTCGCCGACCAGGTCACGGGGATGGCCCGGGACGTGGGTACGGAGGGCCGGCTCGGCGGCCAGGCGCGCGTGCCGGGGGTTTCCGGTACGTGGAAGGAGCTGACGGACTCGGTCAACTTCATGGCCGGGAACCTGACGTCGCAGGTGCGTCAGATCGCGCAGGTGACGACGGCGGTGGCGCGGGGCGACCTGTCGCAGAAGATCGACGTGGACGCCCGGGGCGAGATCCTGGAGCTGAAGAACACCATCAACACGATGGTCGACCAGCTGTCGGCGTTCGCCGAGCAGGTGACCCGGGTGGCCCGCGAGGTGGGCACGGACGGGCGGCTGGGCGGGCAGGCGCAGGTGCCGGGTGTGGCGGGTGTGTGGCGTGACCTGACGGACTCGGTGAACGGCATGGCCGGGAACCTCACCGCGCAGGTGCGGAACATCGCGCAGGTGGCCACGGCGGTGGCGCGGGGCGACCTGTCGCAGAAGATCGACGTGGACGCCCGGGGCGAGATCCTGGAGCTGAAGAACACCCTCAACACGATGGTGGACCAGCTGTCGAACTTCGCCGAGCAGGTGACCCGGGTCGCCCGCGAGGTGGGTACCGAGGGCATCCTGGGCGGTCAGGCGGAGGTGCAGGGCGTCTCCGGCACCTGGAAGGACCTGACGCAGTCGGTCAACTCGATGGCCAACAACCTCACCTCGCAGGTGCGCAACATCGCCGAGGTGACGACGGCGGTCGCCAAGGGCGATCTGTCGAAGAAGATCACCGTCGACGCGCGCGGGGAGATCCTCGACCTGGTCACCACCGTCAACACGATGGTGGACCAGCTGTCGAACTTCGCCGACGAGGTGACCCGGGTGGCCCGTGAGGTGGGCACCGAGGGCATCCTCGGCGGCCAGGCGCGCGTGCGGGGTGTGACGGGCATCTGGAAGGACCTCAGCGACAACGTCAACGTGATGGCCAACAACCTGACGTCCCAGGTGCGGAACATCTCGCGGGTGTCGTCGGCCGTCGCCAACGGCGACCTCACCAAGAAGGTGACGGTCGAGGCGCGCGGCGAGGTCGCCGAGCTGGCGGACACCGTGAACACCATGGTGACGACGCTGTCGTCGTTCGCCGACGAGGTGACGCGGGTGGCGCGCGAGGTGGGTACGGAGGGCGAGCTGGGCGGCCAGGCGCGCGTGCCGGGCGTTTCCGGGACGTGGAAGGACCTGACCGAGTCGGTGAACTCGATGGCGTCCAACCTGACCGGCCAGGTGCGGCAGATCGCGACCGTCACCACCGCCATCGCGAAGGGCGACCTCACCAAGAAGATCGACATCGATGCCCGGGGTGAGATCCAGGAGCTGAAGAACACCATCAACACGATGGTCGACCAGCTCTCGTCGTTCGCCGAGGAGGTCACCCGCGTCGCCCGTGAGGTGGGCACCGAGGGCATTCTGGGCGGCCAGGCGCGCGTACGGGACGTCGACGGCACCTGGCGCGACCTGACCGAGTCGGTGAACGAGATGGCCGGGAACCTGACCCGGCAGGTGCGCGCCATCGCGGCCGTCGCCACGGCGGTGACGCGGGGCGACCTGAACCTCAAGATCGACGTCGATGCGGCGGGCGAGATCCAGGTCCTCCAGGACAACATCAACACGATGATCGCCAACCTCCGTGACACCACCCTCGCCAACGAGGAGCAGGACTGGCTGAAGGGCAACCTGGCCCGGATCTCCGGCCTGATGCAGGGCCGGCGCGACCTGGACGACGTCGCCTCGCTGATCATGAGCGAGCTGACGCCGGTGGTGTCGGCGCAGCACGGCGCGTTCTTCCTGGCGATGCCGACCGGCGGCAGCAACGAGATCGGGGCGGACGAGGACGGCTCGTACGAGCTGGTGATGCGCGGCAGCTACGGCTACTCGTCCGGGTCGATGCCCACGTCGTTCCGGCCGGGCGAGACGCTGATCGGTACGGCGGCGGAGGAGAAGCGGACCATCCAGGTCAATGTGCCGCCGGGCTACCTGCGTATCTCGTCGGGGCTCGGCGAGGCGGCCCCGGCGCATGTGGTCGTGCTGCCGGTGCTGTTCGAGGGGAAGGTCCTCGGTGTGATCGAGCTGGCGTCGTTCCAGCCGTTCACCCAGATCCAGCGCGACTTCCTCAACCAGATCGCCGAGATGATCGCCACCAGCGTCAACACCATCAGCGTCAACACCAAGACCGAGGTGCTGCTGAAGCAGTCGCAGGAGCTGACCGAGCAGCTGCGGGAGCGGTCCGCCGAGCTGGAGAACCGGCAGAAGGCGCTGCAGGACTCCAACGCGGAGCTGGAGGAGAAGGCCGAGCTGCTGGCGCAGCAGAACCGCGACATCGAGGTGAAGAACACCGAGATCGAGGAGGCGCGGCAGGTGCTGGAGGAGCGGGCCGAGCAGCTCGCCGTCTCCATGCGCTACAAGTCAGAGTTCCTGGCGAACATGTCGCACGAGCTGCGGACGCCGCTGAACTCGCTGCTCATCCTGGCGAAGCTGCTGGCGGACAACGCCGACGGGAACCTGTCGCCGAAGCAGGTCGAGTTCGCCGAGACGATCCACGGCGCCGGTTCCGACCTGCTCCAGCTGATCAACGACATCCTGGACCTGTCGAAGGTCGAGGCGGGCAAGATGGACGTCAGCCCGACCCGGATCGCGCTGGTGCAGCTCGTGGACTACGTGGAGGCGACCTTCCGGCCGCTGACGGCGGAGAAGGGGCTGGACTTCTCGGTACGGGTCTCGCCGGAGCTGCCGGCGACGCTGCACACCGACGAGCAGCGGCTGCTCCAGGTCCTGCGCAACCTGCTGTCGAACGCGGTGAAGTTCACCGACAGCGGCGCGGTGGAGCTGGTGATCCGGCCGGCCAAGGCGGATGTGCCGCAGTCGATCCGGGAGCAGCTGCTGGAGGCCGGTTCGCTGCGGGACGCCGAGGGCGACCTGATCGCGTTCTCGGTGACGGACACCGGGATCGGCATCGCGGCCAGCAAGATGCGGGTGATCTTCGAGGCGTTCAAGCAGGCGGACGGCACGACCAGCCGCAAGTACGGCGGTACGGGCCTGGGGCTGTCGATCAGCCGGGAGATCGCCCGCCTGCTGGGCGGCGAGATCCACGCGGCGAGCGAGCCGGGCCGCGGGTCGACGTTCACGCTGTACCTGCCGCTGCACGCCAGTGAGCTGCCGCCGCAGGGGTACGGGCACGGCGGCCCCGGTGCCGACCTCCCGCACGGCGGCCACGAGGGCGCGACGGACCCGTACGGCGCGGGCGGCATGGCGGGGCCGGAGCCCGCGGACCGGCGTGCCGGGGCGGGCGCCCTCTTCCGGCACCGGCGGCGGGCCGCGCTGGACGCGGGCGAGCAGCGGACCGCGCTGCCCGGGGCGGGCCACCGGTCCGGGCCGGCGGCGCAGGGGCCGGCCGAGGCGCCCGCCCCGGCCGCGCCGGCGTCCTCGGGGGCGGCGCCCTCGGGCGGCCCGGGTGGGGACACCACGGCGCCGGCGCCCGCCACGGGCGCGTCCCAGGAGTGGGCGGCGGGCGGCCAGGAGGCGGGCGAGCAGCGGCGGACCTTCACCTTCCACGGTGAGAAGGTGCTGATCGTCGACGACGACATCCGGAACGTCTTCGCGCTCACCAGCGTGCTGGAGCAGCACGGCCTGTCGGTGCTGTACGCGGAGAACGGCCGCGAGGGCATCGAAGTCCTGGAGCAGCACGACGATGTGACGGTCGTCCTGATGGACATCATGATGCCCGAGATGGACGGGTACGCGACGACGACCGCGATCCGCCGGATGCCGCAGTTCGCCGGGCTGCCGATCATCGCGCTCACCGCGAAGGCGATGAAGGGCGACCGGGAGAAGGCGATCGAGTCGGGCGCTTCCGATTACGTTACGAAGCCGGTGGATCCGGATCATCTGCTCTCCGTCATGGAGCAGTGGATGAGCGGAGAGTGAGCGGAAAACCAGAGAATCCTGGCGAGTTGCTGACTGACTGTGCTCGAAAGCGTGTGAGGGGCCGGATTTCGGGGAACCTTCTGGTCCTCCACCGCGTTTCCGCTATGTGCACAGTGACATCGCGGTGACAGGGTGTGGTGACAGGCGGGGTGCGGCTACCATGACCGGCACAAGGACGGACGGCGCAAGGGAGTCGTCCCCTGGGGCGGCGCCCGGCCAACTGCCGGGGCGAGGAGGACGGGCCATGGTGCAGAAGGCCAAGATCCTCCTGGTCGATGACCGACCGGAGAATCTGCTGGCGCTGGAGGCCATCCTCTCTGCGCTCGATCAGACGCTGGTGCGGGCATCGTCAGGGGAGGAAGCGCTCAAAGCGCTGCTGACGGACGACTTCGCGGTCATTCTGCTGGACGTCCAGATGCCAGGTATGGACGGTTTCGAGACCGCCGCGCACATCAAGCGTCGGGAACGGACACGGGACATCCCGATCATCTTCCTGACGGCCATCAACCACGGCCCGCACCACACCTTCCGGGGGTACGCGGCCGGGGCCGTCGACTACATCTCCAAGCCGTTCGACCCCTGGGTGCTGCGCGCCAAGGTCTCGGTCTTCGTCGAGCTGTACATGAAGAACTGTCAGCTCCGCGAGCAGGCCGCGCTGCTGCGCCTCCAGCTGGAGGGCGGCGGCCAGGGCGGCTCCGTCAAGGAGTCCCCCGGCCTTCTGGCGGAACTGTCCGCGCGGCTCGCGGCAGTTGAGGAGCAGGCCGAGGCGCTGTCCAAGCAGCTCGACGACGAGTCGGCGGACGCCGCGGCCGTCGCCACCGCCGCGCACCTGGAGCGCAAGCTCACCGGCCTGCGCCGGGCGCTGGACGCGCTCGAACCGGGCACCGGCAACGGCGGTTCGTCCACCCTGCCCGCCCAGGGCTGACCCCTTCCGCACGGGCGGCCAGGAGCTCGGTCCGGCCTCCCGGTTGAGCGGGCGTCAGCTCCGTGCATCCTCTCCGACGACACGAACGGGTGAAGCGGTGGGCACACGTGTCCACCGCGCCCCACACCGGTAACCTCACCACCATGGCCTCACGTACGTCCGGCAAGGGCTCCCAGGGCACGGCGGGCGCCGCGAAGCCGCGCGCCGGCCGTACGACCGGCGCCGCGAAGAAGGCGGTCCCCGTGAAGTCCCCGGCGAAGCCCGCGAAACCCCCCGCGAAGAAGACCGCAGCCAAGGCGGCCAGGTCCGCCGGGGCGGCCAGGAGAGCACCGGCCAGGAAGGCCGCCGTGAAGAAGGTGCCGGCCAGGCCGGCGCCCTCCCCGACGGCGGGCGTCTACCAGCTGGTGCGCGCCCTGTGGCTCGGCCTCGCCCACGCGGTCGGCGCCATGTTCCGCGGCATAGGGCGCGGCGCCAAGGGACTCGACCCGGCGCACCGCAAGGACGGCCTGGCGCTGCTGCTGCTCGGCATCGCCCTGATCGTCGCCGCCGGCACCTGGGCCAATCTGCGGGGTCCGGTCGGCGACCTGGTCGAGATGCTGGTCACCGGCGCGTTCGGCCGGCTCGACCTGCTCGTGCCGCTGCTCGTCGGCGCCATCGCGATCCGGCTGATCCTGCACCCCGAGCAGCCCGAGGCGAACGGGCGGATCGTCATCGGCCTGTCCGCGCTCGTCGTCGGCGTCCTCGGCCAGGTCCACATCGCGTGCGGCTCGCCCGGGCGCGACGTCGGCAGCGAGGCCGTACGGGACGCGGGCGGCCTGGTGGGCTGGGCCGCCTCCAAGCCGCTGATCTTCATGATGGGCGAGGTCCTGGCCGTACCGATGCTCGTCCTGCTCACCGTCTTCGGGCTGCTCGTCGTCACGGCGACACCCGTCAACGCCATCCCGCAGCGGCTCAGGGCGCTCGGGGCGCGGCTGGGGATCGTCGAACCGGCCCCCGGGATGCCGGTGGGCGCGGACGACGAGCGGTACGACGAGCAGTGGCGCGAGGCGCTGCCCGCCCGCCCGCGGGGCGCCGCCCGGCCCGGGGCGTACGACCCGGACGACGCCGAGGAGGAGGCGCTCACCCGGCGCAGGAGGCCCCGCAGGGCCGCCGCCGCGCCCGCGGAGCCGGACTTCGACCGGCCGAGGGACGCCGTGGACGTCGCCGCCGCCGCGGCCGCCGCGCTGGACGGCGCCGTGCTCAACGGCATGCCGCCCTCCCCGCTGGTCGCCGACCTCACCCGGGACGTGACCGGCGACCGCGAGCGCGACGCCCGGGAGGCCCGGGGGAGCCGGGGGGCGCGCACGTCCCGGCCGGGGGCCGACACCGGCGCCGTACCGCCCGCGCGGGAGGAGACGCCCGGCGACGGCCGCGTACCCGACCTGACCAAGCCCGCCCCCGTCCGCGAGGAGCCGGAGGGCCTGCCGGCGCGGGCCGAGCAGCTCCGGCTCGCCGGGGACATCACGTACTCCCTGCCCTCGCTGAACCTGCTGGAGCGCGGCGGCCCCGGCAAGACGCGCAGCGCCGCCAACGACGCCGTCGTCGCCTCGCTGACGACCGTCTTCTCCGAGTTCAAGGTCGACGCCGCCGTCACCGGCTTCACCCGCGGCCCGACGGTCACCCGCTACGAGGTGGAGCTCGGCCCGGCGGTGAAGGTCGAGCGGATCACGGCGCTGACGAAGAACATCGCGTACGCCGTCGCCAGCCCCGACGTCCGGATCATCTCGCCGATCCCCGGCAAGTCCGCCGTCGGCATCGAGATCCCCAACACCGACCGCGAGATGGTCAACCTCGGTGACGTGCTGCGCCTCGCCGACGCGGCCGAGGACGACCACCCGATGCTGGTGGCGCTCGGCAAGGACGTCGAGGGCGGCTATGTGATGGCCAACCTGGCGAAGATGCCGCACATCCTGGTCGCGGGCGCCACCGGCTCCGGCAAGTCGTCGTGCATCAACTGCCTGATCACCTCGGTGATGATAAGGGCGACCCCCGAGGACGTACGGATGGTGCTGGTCGACCCCAAGCGGGTCGAGCTGACCGCCTATGAGGGCATCCCGCACCTGATCACCCCGATCATCACCAACCCCAAGCGGGCCGCCGAGGCCCTCCAGTGGGTCGTGCGCGAGATGGACCTGCGCTACGACGACCTCGCCGCGTTCGGGTTCCGGCACATCGACGACTTCAACGCCGCCGTACGGGCCGGGAAGGTCACGCCGCCGGAGGGCAGCGAGCGCGAGCTCCAGCCCTACCCGTACCTGCTGGTGATCGTGGACGAGCTGGCCGACCTGATGATGGTCGCGCCCCGGGACGTCGAGGACGCCATCGTCCGCATCACCCAGCTCGCCCGGGCCGCCGGCATCCACCTGGTCCTGGCCACCCAGCGGCCCTCGGTGGACGTCGTGACCGGCCTGATCAAGGCCAATGTGCCCTCCCGGCTCGCCTTCGCCACCTCCTCCCTCGCCGACAGCCGGGTCATCCTGGACCAGCCGGGCGCGGAGAAGCTCATCGGCAAGGGCGACGGCCTCTTCCTGCCGATGGGGGCCAACAAGCCGGTCCGTATGCAGGGCGCCTTCGTCACCGAGGAGGAGGTCCAGGCGGTCGTCCGGCACTGCAAGGAGCAGATGGCGCCGGTCTTCCGGGAGGACGTGACCACCGGGACCAAGCAGAAGAAGGAGATCGACGAGGACATCGGCGACGACCTGGACCTGCTGTGCCAGGCGGCCGAGCTGGTCGTCTCGACCCAGTTCGGCTCGACCTCGATGCTCCAGCGGAAGCTGCGCGTCGGCTTCGCCAAGGCGGGCCGGCTGATGGACCTGATGGAGTCGCGGAACATCGTGGGGCCGAGCGAGGGGTCCAAGGCGCGGGACGTCCTCGTCAAGCCGGATGAGCTGGATGGAGTACTGGCCGTCATCCGGGGGGAGTCGGAGTCGTAGGACTTCCACGGGGACTCTCACTCGTTAGGAAACCGTGAGCAACCGTTTCCCGCCTCCGTACGTCAAGTTGGAGGGAGAGGCGGAAAATGGTTGTTCCGCTCCTCGGGCGCATGCCATTCCGATGGCGTACAAAGTGCGTCCGCCCGGTTGCTCCACCCTTTCGTACCACCCATAGACTGAACCTCCAGCAGGTGGTTACACGCTCGAAAGGCGCCCTCGTGTCCATCGGCAACTCCTCCGAAGACGACCGGCCTTCGACCCCCGACACCCCGGATGTCACCGACACCTCCGACGCCCGCGAGGACGACCGGCCCTCGATCGGCCGTGTGCTGCAGCAGGCACGCGTCGACGCCGGCCTGACGGTCGAGGAGGTCAGCACCTCCACCCGCGTCCGCATCCCGATCGTCCACGCGATCGAGGAGGACGACTTCTCGCGCTGCGGCGGCGACGTGTACGCCCGTGGCCACATCCGTACCCTCGCCCGTGCGGTCGGCCTCGATCCCGAGGCCCTCATCGAGCAGTACGACGGCGAACACGGCGGCCGTCCGTCGCCCACCCCCGCCGCCCCGCTGTTCGAGGCCGAACGGATCCGTC
The DNA here is from genome assembly GCF_043079975.1 of Streptomyces sp. NPDC015131. Lineage (NCBI taxonomy): Bacteria > Bacillati > Actinomycetota > Actinomycetes > Kitasatosporales > Streptomycetaceae > Streptomyces > Streptomyces sp. NPDC015131. The sequence continues at coordinate 13,617 of NZ_JBIBVB010000001.1, forward strand.
CCGAGCGGCGGCGGCCCAACTGGACCGCCGCCATGGTCGCCGCGATCGTCGCGGTGATCGGTTTCGTGGGCTTCACCCTGTTCGACGGCGACAAGGGCGGCTCGCGCACCAGCAATGTCGCCGAGGGCCCGGCCCCGGCGCAGAAGCCCAGCGGCAAGCCCAAGCCGCCCAAGGCGGTCGCCCCGCCGCCGGCGCCGTCCGAGAGCGCGATCGCCGCCGCGCCCAAGGACAAGGTGACCGTCAAGCTCACCGCGACCGGCGACAAGAGCTGGATCTCCGCCAAGGCGCGCGACGGGAAGCTGCTCTTCGACGGGCTGCTGGAGAAAGGTGCCTCCAAGACCTTCCAGGACGACGAGCGGCTGGACCTCATCCTGGGCAACGCCGGGGCGATCGAGCTGTTCGTGAACGGCAAGAAGGTCGAGGACGAGTTCGAGGACGGCCAGGTGGAGCGGCTGTCCTACACGAAGGGCGACCCGCAGGTCGGGTGACCTTCGCGCGCGTGGGGCCGCCCGGCCCGGGAGCGGTGGGGGAGGACCACCGGGTCGGGTGGTTTCGGGGGTGGCCGTGCGGGGGGAGAGGCGTGGCGGCCCGGGGCGTGACCCCTGAGCGGTGGGGGTGTCGCCGGGACGAAGTAGTCTTGAGTCCATGCCCGAACGCCGTACCGTCGCCCTTGTCACTCTTGGCTGCGCCCGTAACGAGGTGGACTCGGAGGAGCTCGCAGGCCGCTTGGCAGCGGACGGCTGGGAGCTCGTCGAGGAAGCCGCCGACGCGGATGTCGCGGTCGTCAACACCTGTGGCTTCGTCGAGGCCGCCAAGAAGGACTCCGTCGACGCCCTGCTCGAAGCGAACGACCTGAAGGACCACGGCCGGACCCAGGCCGTGGTCGCGGTCGGCTGCATGGCCGAGCGGTACGGCAAGGAGCTGGCCGAGGCCCTGCCCGAGGCCGACGGCGTGCTGGGCTTCGACGACTACGCCGACATCTCCGGCCGCCTCCAGACCATCCTCAGCGGCGGCAGCGTCGAGGCCCACACCCCCCGTGACCGGCGCAAGCTGCTGCCGCTCAGCCCCGTGCAGCGCCAGGAGGCCGCCGCCGAGGTCGCCCTGCCGGGCCACTCCCAGGAGCCCGCCCCGGCCCCCGCCGACCTGCCCGAGGGCATCGCCCCCGCGTCCGGGCCGCGCGCCCCGCTGCGCCGCCGCCTCGACACCAGCCCGGTCGCCTCGGTGAAGCTCGCCTCCGGCTGCGACCGGCGCTGCTCCTTCTGCGCCATCCCGTCCTTCCGGGGCTCCTTCGTCTCCCGGCGCCCCAGCGACGTGCTGGGCGAGACGCGCTGGCTCGCGGAGCAGGGCGTGAAGGAGATCATGCTGGTCTCCGAGAACAACACCTCGTACGGCAAGGACCTCGGCGACATCCGGCTGCTGGAGACCCTGCTGCCCGAGCTGGCGGCGGTCGACGGCATCGAGCGGGTCCGGGTCAGCTACCTCCAGCCCGCCGAGATGCGCCCCGGGCTCATCGACGTCCTGACCTCCACGGAGAAGGTCGCGCCCTACTTCGACCTGTCCTTCCAGCACTCCGCGCCCGCCGTGCTGCGCTCGATGCGCCGCTTCGGCGACACCGACCGCTTCCTGGAGCTGCTGGACACCATCCGGGGCAAGGCCCCGCAGGCCGGTGTGCGGTCCAACTTCATCGTCGGCTTCCCCGGCGAGAGCGAGAGCGACTTCGCGGAGCTGGAACGCTTCATCACCCACGCCCGTCTCGACGCCATCGGCGTCTTCGGGTACTCGGACGAGGACGGCACGGAGGCCGCCACGTACGAGGGCAAGCTCGACCAGGACGTCGTCGACGAGCGCCTCGCGCACCTCTCGCGGCTCGCCGAGGAGCTGACCGCCCAGCGTGCGGAGGAGCGCCTGGGCGAGACCATGGAGGTGCTGGTCGAGTCGGTGGACACCACGCCGGACGGGGACGGCGCCGTGGGACGCGCCGCGCACCAGGCGCCGGAGACCGACGGCCAGGTGGTCTTCACCTCGGTGGAGGGCCTGGTGCCCGGCCGGATGGTCACCGCCAAGGCCGTCGGCACGGAGGGCGTCGACCTGGTCGCGGAGTGCCTTGAGGAGGCGGGCAGATGACCGGAGCCCCGGCTTCCGCCGCGGGCGGTACGGGTAGGCCGGCGCCCGGCGGCAAGCTGGGAGCCGCGGCCGTCAATCAGGCCAGCCTGTGGAACATCGCCAACATCCTCACCATGATCCGGCTGGTCCTGGTGCCCGGGTTCGTGATCCTGCTGCTCCAGGACGGCGGGTACGACCCGGCCTGGCGCGCATGGGCCTGGGCGGCGTTCGCCGTCGCCATGATCACGGACGTCTTCGACGGCCACCTGGCGCGCGCGTACAACCTGGTCACGGACTTCGGGAAGATCGCCGACCCGATCGCCGACAAGGCGATCATGGCCGCGGGGCTGATCTGCCTGTCGGCCCTCGGCGACCTGCCCTGGTGGGTCACCGGGGTGATCCTCTTCCGCGAGCTGGGCATCACCCTGATGCGCTTCTGGGTGATCCGCCACGGGGTGATTCCGGCCAGTCGCGGCGGCAAGATGAAGACCCTCGCGCAGGGCACGGCGGTCGGGATGTACGTTCTGGCCCTGACCGGCCCGCTGGCGACGCTGCGCTTCTGGGTGATGGCCGTGGCCGTGGTGCTGACGGTGGTCACCGGCCTGGACTATGTGCGACAGGCGGTGGTCCTGAGGCGCAGGGGGATCGCGGCGGAGCGGGAGCGGGAGGCGCTGAAGCCCTCCGGGGCGGAGCCGGGACGATGACGGAGGCGGCGCGCGCCCTGGCGCTGCTCGCGGAGCGTAGCCAGACGGTCGCGGTGGCGGAGTCACTGACCGGTGGTCTCGTCGCCGCCGAGTTGACGTCCGTGCCCGGCGCCTCGGCCTCCTTCCTGGGCTCCGTCACGGCGTACGCGACGGCGCTGAAGCGGGACCTGCTGGGAGTGGACGCGGCGCTGCTGGAGCGGCGCGGAGCCGTCGACCCGGAGGTCGCGTCGCAGATGGCGGCCGGTGTACGGGACCGGCTGGGGGCCGCGTGGGGCATCGCGACGACCGGTGTCGCGGGGCCCGACCCGCAGGACGGGCAGCCCGTGGGCACCGTCTACGTGGCGGTGTGCGGCCCGGCCGGCGGACCGCACGGAGCGGGGAAAGTCGCCGCTCTGCGGTTGAACGGCGACCGTGCGGAAATCCGTAGAGAGAGTGCACGGAGCGTGCTGGAGCTGCTCGTGGACGAACTCTCGGAGAATGCGCGGGCACAGGATACGGAACAGAACGGGGGGAACTGATGTTTGCAGCCCTGAGTGAACACGTCATCGCTCCCCGCACGGCCGCAGTGCGAGGCGGTACGGTGGGGCGTGAAGGATGCGGCTACACGGTCCGAGGAGGGAGCCACCGATGATTCTGCTCCGTCGCCTGCTGGGTGACGTGCTGCGTCGGCAGCGCCAGCGCCAGGGCCGTACTCTGCGCGAAGTCTCCTCGTCCGCCCGAGTCTCGCTCGGCTATCTCTCCGAGGTGGAGCGGGGGCAGAAGGAGGCTTCCTCCGAGCTGCTCTCCGCGATCTGCGACGCGCTTGACGTACGGATGTCCGAGCTCATGCGAGAGGTGAGCGACGAGCTCTCGCTGGCCGAGCTGGCGGAGTCGGCGGCGGCCAGTGAGCCGGTGCCGGCACCAGTACGCCCGATGCTGAATTCTGTGTCCGTGTCGTCGGTGGCGGGTGTGCCGACGGAGCGGGTGACCATCAAGGCGCCCGCCGAGGCGGTGGACGTCGTCGCCGCCTGAGCGGACAAAATCTGCTCCCGTTTCGGGAGTGCGCGTTTTGGGCTGAGCCCCGGTCGGGTACACGAATGGCCGACCGGGGCTTTCGTTTACTCCGAATGCCCCTTTTAGGTCTTATGTGTAAAGGTGGTTGGGCGTGCGCTCCCGGCGCGCGCCGGAACGGAGGATTCGGAATGTCTGTCGTGAAGAGCCCGCTGCCCGACGCCGACCTGAAGGTGGTCGGCGAAGCGCTCCAGGGCGCCCTGGTCGACGCGGTGGACCTGTCCCTGGTGGCCAAGCAGGTGCACTGGAACGTGGTCGGTCCCCGGTTCCGTTCGATCCACCTCCAGCTCGACGAGGTCGTGGCCACGGCCCGCCAGCACTCCGACGTGATGGCGGAGCGCGCCTCGGCGCTGGGTGTCACCCCGGACGGACGAGCCGGGACGGTCGCGTCGAGCACGGCCATCAAGAACGTGCCGGCCGGCTGGATCAAGGACGACCAGGCCGTCAAGATCATGGTGGACGCTCTGGTGACGGTGATCGGGCGGATGCGCGAGCGCATCGAGGCGACCGACAAGCCCGACCCGGTGACGCAGGACCTGCTGATCGCGCTCACCGCGGACCTTGAAAAGCATTCGTGGATGTTCCAGGCGGAGAGCCGCCAGGCGGACAACGCCTGACGCCACCGCACCGGCCCCGGTGGGCACGGTGCGGGTGCGGACCGTGACGGGAGGGTGTACCGAGCGCCCGGCGCACGCCGGAGGCGCGCAACGGTACGCCCTCCCGGCGTGTGAGCGGACCGGGCTAGGGTCTCTCGTTCGGATCAGGCTGGATCAGGGAGCGCCCGCCGCGGACCGGCTGTGTCACCGCGGTGCGTGCGCCGCAAGGCGGAGGAGGCGGCATGGAGACACGACGGGTTCCCCTGCTGGCGCTCGCCCTGATAGCGGGTGGCCTGTGGTGGTGGGCGGTGCTGAGAGTGGTGCTGACCCCCGGTCAGGCCGGCCTCGTCGAGGGGACGGTGGCGGCGGGCGGCTGGGGACTGAGCCTGCTGCCCGTGCATGTGGCCTCGGCCCGTACGGCCTCCGCGTCACGCCTGCGCGCCGCGTCACCGGTGCCGTACGCCGCGCTCCTCACCCGTGCGGCCGGTGTGGTCCGCGGGGGTCGTGGGGGCGGTGGGGTTGGTGCGGTTGGTGGGGGCGGTGGGGTTGGTGGGGGCCGTTGGGACCGTGGGGCTCGTGGGGGCGGTTTGGCTCGTGTGGCTCGTGGGGTCCGTGCGGCTCGTGGGGTCTGTAGGGCTCGTTGGGGGAAGCGCCGGGGGCCGGGTGGGGGCTCGGGCTCGGAGAGAGCCGGGGAACGCTAGGGCGTTTCGGGGGTCGGTCCCGGGCCCGACTGGCAGCCGGGGCACCAGTAGGAGAGACGGTCGCGCCCGGCCTCCTCCTTGCGGCGGATCGGGGTGCCGCAGCGGTAACAGGGCTGGTGCAGGCGGCCGTAGACGAAGACCTTGCGGTCGGGGCGGTCGGTGGTGAGGTTGGTCCGGCGCTCGAAGCGCTCCTTGTTCGCCTCCAGCAGGCGGTGCGCGGTGGCGATGAGCCGGGCGGGCACATCGGGCTCCAGCTCGCCCACGGGAAGCCAGGGCGTGACCCGGGCCATGAAGGCCAGCTCGCACTTGTAGACGTTTCCGATGCCCGCGAGATTCCGCTGGTCCAGCAGCGCCTCGCCGAGCGGCCGGTCCGGATCGGCGCACACCCGGCGCAATGCCTCCTCCGCGTCCCAGTCGGGGCCGAGCAGGTCCGGCCCCAGGTGGCCGACGACGGACTCCTCCTCGCTGGTGCGGATGAGGTCGAGGACCGGCAGCCGGTAGCCGACCGCCGTGTGGGCGGAGGTGCCGAGGATGGCCCGGATCTGGTGGTTGGGGCCGCCGTTCCAGCGCTGGTCCGGGGCGAAGACGCGCCAGGCGCCGTCCATCCGGAGGTGGGAGTGGAGGGTGAGGCCCCCCTCGATGCGGGTGAGCAGGTGCTTGCCGCGCGGGGTGACGTCCAGCAGGGTCCGACCGGTCAGGTCGACGGTCGCCAGGCGCGGCACCCGCAGGTCCGAGCGGGTCAGCACGTCCCCCGCGAGGGCGGTGTGCAACCGGTGGGCGGTCAGCCAGATGGTGTCTCCTTCGGGCATGGCTCCATGATGCGGGACGGGCACGCGCGGTGCGGGGGGTGATGTGGGGTGAGGGGAGTTTGTCGTCGGGGGCTGTGCTGCGTGCGGCGGGCGGTGTTTCGGGTGGGGGCGGGGCGGGCGGTGCTGAGGGGGCGGTGGTGCTCTGTGGGGCGGCCGGTGTTTCGGGTGGGGGCGGTGGTGCGCGGGGCGGGCGGTGACTCGGGTGGCGGTCGGTGCCTCGGGCGGGCGGTCAGGCGCGCAGCCGCAGGCCCCGGGGCGTGGCGTGGAAACCCGCCTCCTCCAGTGCGCGGGACAGCGACGAGGTGAGCGCCGCGGCGCCATTGATGCGCTCGACCGTGACGGTGCCCAGCGCCCCGGCGCGGGCGGCCTCGGCGAGGGCGTGCGCGGCGGCGCCCAGGGCGGGGTCGTCCGGCTCGGCGGGCCAGCACAGCAGCGTCTTCCCGCCGCGCTCCATGTAGAGCGTCAGCTCCCCGTCGACGAGGACCACCAGGGAGCCCGCCTTGCGGCCGGGTTTGTGGCTCGCCCCGTTCGGCGGCTCGGGCCAGGAGAGCGCGGCGCCATAGGCGTTGGCCGGGTCGGCCGCGGCCAGGACGACGGCACGCGGGGCGGTGGAGGCGTCGGCGCGGTCCCGCGCGGCGGCCGCCGCGCGGAGGCGGTCCACGGCACCGTCCATCGCGAACTGCGCGGCGCCCAGCCCCTCGACGACATAGCCGCGGCGGGCCTGGCCGCTGTCCTCGAAGGCCGACAGGACGCGGTACGTCGCCGAGAAGCCGCCCTCCACCCCCTCGGCGGTGACCGCGCCGCGGGTCACCACGCCGTGCCGGTCCAACAGGGTGCGGGCCAGGGCGTGCGCCCGGTGCGTGGCCTCCGGTTCGAGCGCGGGCAGCAGGGACCAGCGCCCGCTGACGGTCGGCGGGCCGGAGCGGGAGGCGGTGCGGGCGGCGGCCGTCAGCGTGCCGTACCGGCCGCGGGGGGCGGTGCGCCGGGCGCGGTGCGCGGTGGAGCCGGCCGTACGGCCCGAACCCAGCAGGGAACGCAGCGGGGCGAGCGTGTCATTGGTGAGCCGGCCGGACCACGCCAGGTCCCACAGCGCGTCGGCCAGCTGGGGGTCGGAGGCCCCCGGATGCGTCGTGGCCCGCACCTGCTCGGCGATCTGCCGGAAGAACAGGCCGTACCCGCCGGACAGGGTGGTCAGCACCGACTCGTGGAGCGCGGTCAGCTCCAGCGGGTGGGGCTCGGGCAGCAGCAGCGGCGCGGCGTCCGCCAGGTAGAGCGACACCCAGCCGTCCTTGCCGGGCAGGGCGCCCGCACCGGCCCACACCACCTCACCGGTGGTGGTCAGCTCGTCCAGCATCCCCGGGGCGTAGCCCGCGACCCGGGAGGGGAGCACCAGCCTCTCCAGGGCGGAGGCGGGCACGGGCGCCCCCTGGAGCTGCTCGATCGCACGGGCGAGGCCGTCGATGCCGCGCAGATTGTTGCCGTCCAGGTGCTGCCACTGGGGCAGGAAGGTGGCGAGCGCGGTCGGCGGGACGGGCTCCAGCTCCTGCCGGAGGGCGGCGAGCGAGCGGCGGCGCAGCCGGCGCAGTACGGCCGCGTCGCACCACTCCTGGCCGATGCCGGACGGGTGGAACTCGCCCTGGACGACCCGGCCTGCGGCGGCCAGGCGGTGCAGCGCGCCGTCGGTCACCGCGATGCCGAGACCGAACCGGGCGGCCGCGTGCGTGGAGGTGAACGGGCCGTGCGTACGCGCGTACCGCGCGAGGAGGTCGCCGAGCGGGTCCTTCACCGGTTCGGTGAACGCCTCCGGGACACCGACGGGCAGGGCGGTGCCCAGGGCGTCCCGCAGCCGCCCCGCGTCCTCGACGGCCGCCCAGTGGCCGGCGCCCGCGATCCGCACCCGGATGGCCCGGCGGGTCCGCTCCAGCTGCCGCGCCCACTCCGGGTCGGCGCCGCGCGCGGCCAGCTCCTCGTCCGTCATCGGCCCGAGGACGCGCAGGACGTCGGCCACGCCCTCCACGTCCTTCACGCGGCGGTCCTCGGTGAGCCACTGGAGCTCGCCCTCCAGCTCGCTCAGGACGTCCGCGTCCAGCAGCTCCCTCAGCTCCGCCTGGCCCAGCAGCTCCGCCAGCAGCCGGGAGTCCAGGGACAGCGCGGCGGCCCGCCGCTCGGCGAGGGGCGAGTCGCCCTCGTACAGGAACTGCGCCACATAGCCGAACAGCAGCGAGCGGGCGAAGGGCGACGGCTCGGGGGTGGTGACCTCGACCAGCCGGACGCGGCGGGACTCGATGTCCCCCATCAGCTCCCGGAGTCCCGGGACGTCGAACACGTCCTGGAGGCACTCGCGGACCGCTTCCAGGACGATGGGGAACGAGCCGAACTCGCTGGCCACCTGGAGCAGCTGGGCGGCGCGCTGGCGCTGCTGCCACAGGGGGGTGCGCCTGCCCGGCTGGCGGCGGGGCAGCAGCAGGGCGCGCGCCGCGCACTCGCGGAAGCGGGACGCGAACAGCGCCGAGCCGCCCACCTGGTCGGTGACGATCTGGTCGACCTCGCCCTTGTCGAAGAGGACGTCGGCGGCGCCGACCGGAGCTTTGTCGCCGTCGAACCCCGCGCCGGGGGCCACCGGCTCCTGGTCGAGGAGGTCCAGGCTCATCAGGTCGGCGTCGGGCAGCCGCAGCACGATGCCGTCGTCGGCGTGCATCACCTGGGCGTCCATGCCGTACCGCTCGGTGAGGCGGGCGCCCAGGGCCAGCGCCCACGGGGCGTGCACCTGCGCCCCGAAGGGGGAGTGCACCACCACCCGCCAGTCGCCCAGCTCGTCGCGGAACCGCTCCACCAGGATCGTCCGGTCGTCGGGCAGATGGCCGCACGACTCCCGCTGCTCGCGCAGGTACGCCAGCACATTGTCCGCCGCCCAGGCGTCCAGGCCCGCCGACACCAGGCGCAGCCGGGCGTCGTCCGGCGCCAGCGCCCCCACCTCGCGGAGGAAGGCGCCCACCGCGCGCCCCAGCTCCAGCGGCCGGCCCAGCTGGTCGCCCTTCCAGAACGGCAGCCGTCCCGGCACGCCGGGCGCCGGTGAGACCAGCACCCGGTCACGGGTGATGTCCTCGATGCGCCAGGACGAGGTGCCGAGCGTGAACACGTCGCCGACCCGCGACTCGTACACCATCTCCTCGTCCAGCTCACCGACCCGGCCACCGCCCTTCTTGGGGTCGGCGCCCGCCAGGAACACCCCGAACAGGCCGCGGTCGGGGATCGTGCCGCCCGAGGTGACCGCCAGCCGCTGCGCGCCCGGCCGGCCCGTCACCGCCCCGGTGACGCGGTCCCACACCACCCGCGGGCGCAGCTCCGCGAACGCGTCCGAGGGATACCGCCCGGCCAGCATGTCGAGAACGGCGGTGAACGCCGACTCGGGCAGCGACGCGAACGGCGCGGCCCGCCGCACCGCGGCCAGCAGGTCGTCGAACTGCCAGGTGTCCAGGGCGACCATCGCCACCACCTGCTGCGCCAGCACGTCCAGCGGATTGGCCGGGATCCGCATGGCCTCGATGGCGCCGCCGCGCATCCGCTCGGTCACCACCGCCGCCTGCACCAGGTCGCCGCGGTACTTGGGGAAGACGACGCCCGTGGACACCGCGCCCACCTGGTGCCCGGCGCGGCCCACCCGCTGGAGGCCGGACGCCACCGACGGCGGCGACTCGACCTGCACCACCAGGTCCACCGCACCCATGTCGATGCCCAGCTCCAGGCTGGAGGTGGCGACCACGGCGGGCAGCCGGCCCGCCTTCAGGTCCTCCTCAACGAGCGCCCGCTGCTCCTTGGAGACCGACCCGTGGTGCGCCCTCGCCAGCAGCGCCGGGGCGCCCTGGGCCGCGCCCGACTGCGCCATCACCTCGGCCGGCGGCCGGTCCTCGGGCAGGGGCTCTCCGGTGGCCCGCTCGTAGGCGATCTCATTGAGCCGGTTGCACAGCCGCTCCGCGAGCCGCCGCGAGTTGGCGAACACGATCGTCGAGCGGTGCGCCTGCACCAGATCGGCGATCCGCTCCTCGACATGTGGCCAGATCGACGGCTTCTCCGCCGCCGCGCCGGCGTCCGACGCGGGCGAACCCCCCAGCTCGCCCAGGTCCTCGACGGGGACCACCACCGACAGGTCGAACTCCTTGCCCGAGGCGGGCTGGACGATCTCCACCTTGCGCCGCGGGGACAGATACCGGGCGACCTCGTCCACCGGGCGGACCGTCGCCGACAGCCCGATCCGCCGCGCCGGGCGGGGCAGCAGCTCGTCCAGCCGCTCCAGGGACAGCGCCAGGTGCGCGCCCCGCTTGGTGGCGGCGACCGCGTGGACCTCGTCCAGGATGACCGTCTCCACACCGGCGAGCGCGTCCCGCGCGGCGGAGGTCAGCATCAGGAACAGTGACTCGGGGGTGGTGATCAGGATGTCCGGCGGCCGGGTGGCCAGCGCACGCCGCTCGGCGGCCGGGGTGTCGCCCGAGCGGATGCCCACCCGCACGTCCGGCTCCGGCAGGCCCAGCCGCACGGACTCCTGGCGGATACCGGTCAGCGGGCTGCGCAGATTGCGCTCCACGTCGACCGCCAGAGCCTTCAGCGGCGACACGTACAGCACCCGGCAGCGCTTCTTGGCGTCGGCGGGCGGCGGGGTGGAGGCCAGCCGGTCCAGCGACGCGAGGAACGCCGCCAGCGTCTTGCCCGAGCCGGTCGGCGCGACGACCAGGACGTCCGAGCCCTCGCCGATCGCCCGCCACGCCCCTTCCTGGGCCGCGGTGGGCGCGTGGAAGGCCCCCGTGAACCAGCCGCGGGTCGCGGGGGAGAACGAGTCGAGCGCAGTCCTGGCCATGCCCCCCATCGTGCACCCCGGCACTGACAATCCGGCGCGGTGGCGCGGTGGCGCCGTGGCACGGTACCGCCGTCCGGCAGACGGCCCCGGCCGCCGTCCGCCAGACGACCCCGGCCGCCGTCCGCCAGACGGCCCCGCAGGTCAGCGGCCGGGCCGGCGGCGCAGAATGGAGAGATGGCGGATGGCGGAACGGCCGGCGGACGGCAGCGGGCACCGGCCCCCGACGAGGAGTGGGCCCGGCACTGGCAGTACCCGGGCGTGCCCGGCCTCGACCTGCTGCGCGCCCGCTATGTGCGCCACACCTTCACCCGCCACAGCCACGAGGGATTCGTCCTCGGCGCGGTACGGCGCGGCGTCGAGGACGTGATCATGCCCGAGGGCACCGTCCGGGCCCGCCCCGGCACCGTCGTCATGATCAACCCCGAGGTGCCGCACTCCGCGCACGCCGGGGTGCCCGAGGGCTGGTCGTACGCCACGCTCTACCCGTCGCGCGGCCTGGTCGCCGGGATAGCGGCGGAGGAGACCACCCTGCGCGGCACCCCCGGCTTCGCCGAGACCATCGTGGAGGACGAGGACACCGCCCGTCTCGTCCGGGCCGTGCACCGCGCGGCCGAGGAGGGCAACGCGCTGGCCGCCGACACCGTCCTGCGGCTGGTGGTGGCCCGGATGCTGCACCGCCACGGCCGGTCCCTGCCCCGGCGCGAGCCGCGCGCGGCCGGCGCCCGCACCGCCGCCCGGGCCCGGGAGCTGCTGGAGGGGCGGATGGCCGAGCCTCCCTCGCTGGAACGGCTCGCGCACGAGCTGGACACCAGCCCCTTCGCCCTGCTGCGCGCCTTCAAGGCCGCCTACGGCATGCCCCCGCACACCTGGCTGACCAACGCGCGCGTGCGGACCGCCCGCCGCCTGCTGGAGAGCGGCATCCCGCCGGCGGCCGTCGCCGCCGAGGTCGGCTTCACCGACCAGCCCCATCTCAACCGGCACTTCTCCCGGATCGTGGGAGTGCCGCCGGGTGCCTACCAGCGCGAGCGTGCAAGAACGTACAAGACCGGCGAGCCGCCCCGTTCGTAGCGTCGGGGCGTGGCAGAACAGACAAGACCCCCAGCTCCCGCCCCAGGCACCGGGACCATGCCCGTCGAACCCGCGAACGGCAATCCCCCGGCCGGCCGGCCGGACCGGGCCGTCGTCCGCGACGCGCTCGGTGTCGGCGTGGCCGTCGGGCTCTCCGGCTTCGCCTTCGGCGTCACCTCCGCCGGGGCCGGCCTCACGCTCCTCCAGACCTGTGCCCTCAGCCTCCTGGTCTTCACCGGCGCCTCCCAGTTCGCCCTGGTCGGCGCCCTCACCGCCGGCGGCAACCCCTTCACGGCCGCCGCCGGGGCGTTCTTCCTGGGCACCCGCAACGCCTTCTACGGACTGCGGCTCTCGCAGCTCCTGGCGCTGCCCCGGCCCGTCCGCCCGCTCGCCGCGCACTGGGTCATCGACGAGACGGCCGCCGTCGCGCTCGCCCAGCCGGACCGCAGGTCCGCCCGGATCGGCTTTACCGCCACCGGGCTCACCCTGTACGTCCTGTGGAACCTCACCACGCTGCTCGGCGCCCTCGGGGCCGAGGCCATCGGCGACACCGCCGCGTGGGGCCTCGACGCCGCCGGGCCCGCCGTCTTCCTCGCCCTGCTGGCCCCGATGCTGCGGACCACCACCGAGCGGGTGGTCGCCGGGATCGCCGTCGTCCTCGGACTCGGCCTGCTCCCGGTGCTGCCCGCCGGGGTACCGGTGCTGGCCGCGGCGCTGGCCGCGCCCCTGGTGCTCTGGTTCCAGGGCCGCCGGGCCGGCCGGGACGAGGCGAAGGAGGCGGGCCGGTGAACGTCTGGATCGCCATCGGCCTGACCGTCGCCGGCTGCTACCTCGTCAAGCTCGCCGGGCTGCTGGTGCCCGCCGGGGTACTGGAACGGCCGCTCGTCCGGCGGCTGGCGGCCCTGCTGCCCGTCGCCCTGCTGGCCGCGCTCACCGCGCAGCAGACCTTCAGCACCGGCGACGCGCTCGTCCTCGACGCCCGCGGGGCCGGGCTCGCCGCGGCAGCCGTCGCCCTCGTGCTGCGGGCCCCCTTCCTGGTCGTGGTGGCCGCCGCGGTGGCCGTCACCGCGGGCGTACGGGCCCTCGGCGGCTGACCGGCACCGCCCGGTCGCGGGGCGGCGGGCCGGCGGCGGGTTCCTCCACGGCCGCCGGTCGTCAGCCGCCGATCGGGCGGCCGTACGCCTGCAGGGTGCGCAGCGCCTCGACCGTCACCATCGGGCGGGACTCCAGGAGGGTGCCCGGCGCCCACGGCCGCCACCGGACCGGCCAGCCCCCGTCCTCCTCCTGCTCCGCCGCCAGACGGTCCAGCGAGCGGGCCATCTCCTCGTCGGTGAACCAGCGCCGGGCCAGCGACTCCGGCACGCGCGCGTAGTCGTGCGGAAAGTGGTGCTCGCCCGGCGCGTATCCCGGGGCGACCGGAAAGTCACCGGCGCGCTCCGGGTCGAGCACCGCCAGCCGCTGCTCCCGCACCAGCCGGCCCAGCCGGTCCGCCGCCGCCTCCGCGCGGGCCCGGTCCGGAACGCCGTCCAGGAAGGCGACGGCGGCCTGGATCTCGTACGGATGGGACTTCTCCAGCGACTCCACGGCGGCCCAGCAGAAGTCCGTGGCGCGGAACAGCCACGCGTGCCACACCTGGTTGCGGTGCAGCAGCCCGACCACCGGTCCGGTCGCCAGCAGCTCGCCCGGCGGGTCGTCCACCACCGGCAGGAACGGGGCGACCGGATACCCCCGTACCGAGGGGTGCAGCGCGGGAAGCGCCCCCTCGCGCGTGGTGACCCCGGTCAGATAGCGGCAGACGCGCTCCACCCGCAGCCCGCCGCAACGGCCGATCGAGTCCAGCACGCGCAGGGCGTGCGCGGTGTGCAGCGGCTGGCTGACCGGGCCGCGGACGTCCGGTTCCAGGGCGTGCCCGTACCCTCCGTCCTCGTTGAGGTACGCGGTCAGGGCCGCCTCCACGGGGTCGGCGCCCCCGCCCAGGAAGTGGTGGGCGAACCGCCGTTGTTCGAGGACACGGGCCGTCAGCCAGATGAAGTGCCCGGCGCGCGAGAGGGGAGTTCCAGCCATGGTCCGACCGTAGGGCGGAAAGGGCTTGCGGGAAGCGCCCCGGACCCGGCTGCACCCTCAGGAGCGCGATACTCGAGGCATGCGGTTGACGATTTTCTGGGAGCGGATGGCCGGCCACTTCGGTGAGGCGTACGCCGAGTCCTTCGCCCGGGACCATGTGATGTCGGAGCTGGGCGGCCGGACGGTGTATCAGGCGCTCGACGCGGGGTGGGAGGCCAAGGACGTGTGGCACGCGGTCTGCGCGGCGGTGGACGTCCCGGCGGACAAGCGGTGAGCCCAGGGGCGGGCGGCCCGGAGGGAGGCGAACCTCCGGGCTGCCCGGCCCGTTGTCACCGCCGTGCGCGAGACTTGCCCCGTGGCCCCGACTGACCCGACCGACCCGACCGACTCCGCCGATGCGACCGGCTCCACCGATCCGGCCGACACGACCGCGACGACCACCCCCCGCCCGGTGACGCGCCCGCCCGCGGCACCGGCCACCGAAGCCGTCACCGTGCCTCCGAGCAGGAGCCCGGAGCCCACGGCTACCGCCCCGGGCGGCGGCGGGACGGCCGGGGGGAAGGGCACCGCCGGCGGGCCCCCCGCCCGCATGCCCCGCTGGCTGCCGAGGGCCATGGTGCTGGCCCTCGCCCTCTACGCCTGCTTCCAGCTGGGCAGCTGGGCGTTCCACCAGCTCATCGGCCTGCTGATCAACATCCTGATCGCGTTCTTCCTGGCCCTCGCCATCGAGCCGGCCGTGGGCCGGATGGCCGCCCGGGGCATGCGGCGCGGACTCGCCACCTTCCTGGTCTTCTTCGCCGTCCTCGCGGCCGGTGTGGGCTTCGTGGTGCTGCTGGGATCGATGCTGGCCGGGCAGATCGTCCAGATGGTCGAGGACTTCCCCCGCTACCTCGACTCGCTGATCAACTGGATCAACCAGACCTTCCACACCGAGCTGTCCCGGGTCGAGGTCCAGGACAGCCTGCTGCGCTCCGACTGGTTGCGGAAGTACGTGCAGGACAGCGCGAGCGGAGTGCTGGACGTGTCCGCGACCGTCCTCGGCGGACTCTTCCGGCTGCTGACGATCTTCCTGTTCTCGTTCTACTTCGCGGCCGACGGACCCCGGCTGCGCCGGGCGCTGTGCTCCGTGCTGCCGCCCGCGAAGCAGGCCGAGGTGCTGCGCGCCTGGGAGATCGCCGTCGACAAGACCGGCGGGTACCTCTACTCGCGCGGCCTGATGGCGCTGGTGTCCGGGGCCGCGCACTACGTCCTGCTCCAGTTCCTGGAAGTGCCCTACGCGCCGGCGCTCGCCGTCTGGGTGGGCCTGGTGTCCCAGTTCCTCCCGACCATCGGCACGTACCTCGCGGGCGCGCTGCCCATGCTGATCGCCTTCACCGAGAACCCCTGGTACGCGCTGTGGGTGCTGGCCTTCGTGGTCGTCTACCAGCAGTTCGAGAACTATGTGCTCCAGCCCAAGCTGACCGCCCGGACCGTGGACATCCACCCCGCGGTCGCCTTCGGCTCGGTCGTCGCCGGCACGGCGCTGCTCGGCGCCGTCGGAGCGCTCGTCGCCATCCCGGCGGTGGCCACCCTCCAGGCGTTCCTCGGCGCCTATGTGAAGCGGTACGACGTGACGGAGGACCCCCGGGTCCACGGCCACCGGCGGCACGGCGAGGCCGTCCTCGCGCGCGTGCAGCGGGCCCTGCGCGCCAAGAAGGAGGCGGAGGAGGGGAACGCCCGGGGCCTGTCGGATTCCCGGGGCTCGCGGGGCTCGCGGGGCGAGGAAGCCTGAGCCCGCCGGGCCCGGCCTCCGGCGGGCGGGCGGGTCAGGAGACGGTGGGGGCCGGCGGGGTCCAGCGGTGGGTGCGGGGGACGCCGCCGTCGACCCCGTACTCCTTCTTGAGCGACTCGGGGATCGCGTAGTGCATCACCCGGCCTCGGGTGAGGGAGGACAGTTCGAGGACGGTGGTGAGGTGGCCCAGACGGTCCAGGGCCCATGCGCCGAGCGGTGAGCGGTCCTCGATGGTCTCCAGGACGCCGAGGAGGCGCGGCACGGCCTTGACGAGGGTGTCCCACCGGGTGCGCGGCACGTCGAGCCAGTCGGCGCAGGTGTCGCCGACGAGGTGGCGGACGAGCGCGGAGACCACCGGGTCGAACAGGGTGCCGGGGACGACCTCCTCGTAGAGGTCGATCAGCTGGCGCGTCAGGTGTACGCCCTCCTCGGAGGGGCCCATGTGCCGGATCATGTACAGGTCGAGGAAGCGGCGGGCCTCGTCGAGGGTCTTGGGGACCGCCTCCTGGTCGACGCCCAGCATGGCGCCCACCACGCGCCACGCGTAGTAGTACGCGTCCGCGCCCTCGGCCGACATGTGGATGCCCAGGCGGTGCAGGCTGTCCAGGACCAGCAGGGAGAAGAACATCTGCCCGCCGATCATGTCCTCCTGGCAGATCGGGGTCCCCAGCTCCCCGGTGTCCCACCGGTTCTCCCGGAGGAGGTGGTGGCGGATGGAGGCGTGCAGGAGGCGCACCTTCTGGGCGGCGGGGACGAACCGGCCGCCGGCCTCGAACGCGTCCGGCTGCATGAGGTGGACGGTGAACTGGCCGGTCTCCGCCATGCGCTTGGAGGGGTACTTCAGGCCGTGGGTGGCGGACAGGAGCTTCGCCACGTGCGGCACGAGGTAGCAGGCGGGCATCGCGGCGAACGACAGCGCGGTGGAGATGTGGACGTTGTTGTCGATGAAGAACAGCCGGGCCTTCTCCATCTCCGACCAGTCCACCCAGGACGGCGGGGTCCGGGTGGCTTCGAGGTACTCCCGCGCGACGTCGGGCAGCCCCTCCGGCAGCGGGCTCCCGGCGGTGGAGACGTAGCGCATCAGGGTGTTGAACGTGCCCACCTCCCCGCGCGCGAAGAGCGTGGCGACGGTGGCGTCGGCCAACTCGTCACCGGCGTGCCGCAGGGCGTCCATGGACGCCTCGGTGGGGCGTGTGGGGCTGGTGGGACCGGTCGGATCTGTGGGGCTGGTGGGGCCGGTCGGACCCGTGGGGCCCGTTGCCGTGTTCCGGGGGCCCGCCGGGGTGGGGCCGGGCGGGGTGTTGCTGGGCGGCATGTGGCCGGGGGGCGTGGGGCGGCTCCCGGCCGTCCACAGGCTGTCGTCCGCGTTGGGGTTGTCCACGCTGTGTCTTCCGTCCAGTTGTTGTTGTGCCGGGTGCCGGGTGCCGGGTTCCGGGGGGCTGTCCCGGAGGGGCCGTTCCGCGGGTCAGGACAGGCGGACCGCCGCCGAGTGCGCGAGCGCGGTCAGGGCGGTGGTGGCGTGGGCCGGGACGTCCAGGTCCCGCAGCGCGCCGACCGCCTCCTCCACCCGGGCGGCGATCATGGCCTCGACGCGGTCGGGGGCCTGGTGCCGGCGCATCACCTCGCGGACGGTTTCCAGGCCCTCCCCGTCCAGGTCGCGCCGGCCCAGCAGACCGCGCAGCAGCTCCCGTTCGTCCTCGCCCGCCAGGCGCCAGGTCTCGGCGAGCAGGGCCGTGGGCCGCCGGCCGCGTACGTCGTCGGCGCCGGCCTTGCCGGTACGCCCGGGGTCGCCGAACAGGCCGAGGAGGTCGTCCCGCAGCTGGAACGCCTCACCCAGTGGCAGCCCGTACGCGGAACAGCCCTCACGCACGCGTGGTCCGGCGCCCGCCAGCGCGCTCCCGATCAGCAGGGGCTGCTCGACGGTGTACTTGGCGGTCTTGTAGCGGATCACCTTCAGCGAGGCCGAGGTGTCCGGATCGGTCTCGGTGCACAGGATCTCCAGGCACTCGCCGGCGATCAGCTCACGGGCCATCACCGCCCATAGCGGGCGCGCCCGTACGAGGTACGCGGCCGGAAGGCCGCTCTCGGCGAACAGCCGGCCCGCGAGCGCCATCAGCAGGTCGCCCACCAGCATCGCCAGCGACCTCGCGGCGGCGCCGGCCCGTGACCGGTGGCGTACGGCCTCGTGCAGGGCGACATGGGCGGTGGGCCGCCCGTGCCGCAGCGGGCTCTCGTCGATCAGGTCGTCGTGCACGACCGCGGCCGCGTGCACCAGCTCCATCGAGACCGCCGCCCGCACCAGGGCGTCGCTGTCGGGCTGGCCCCCCGCCCGCCAGCCCCAGTAGCAGAACGCCGCCCGCAGCCGCTTGCCGTCCGCGACCGCCGCCTCCAGCTGGCCGGCCACCGGGGCCAGGAGCGGGTCGACCTCCGCGAACCGGTCCGCCTCCTCGGCGACGTACCGGTGCAGCACCGCGTCGACACGCGTTCTGAACGCGGCCGGATCCCACCGCTCAGACGCCACCGGACGACGCCCTCCGGGCCATGGCGTGCCGGGCGAGCACCTCCAGATGGGCCGGGGGCAGGGTCGCGTACCGGTCCCGGACCAGCCGGCCGCGCGCCACCAGGTCGTGCCCGGCGTCCGCCGCCAGGTCCGCCGCGTCCGAGCGGCGCAGCAGTCCCCGCGCCGTCCCCAGGGCCGTGCCGAGCGTGCTCACCGCCAGGTCGGCCAGTCCGGCCGCCAACAGTACCGCCCGGCCTCCGGGGCCCTCGTCCCGTCCGTCTTCCCGTGTCATGCCCTCGTCCCTCGCGCCGCCGTACGCCCGCCCACCGGTACGGCGCCCCGGTCGCGCGCCGTGTGCCGAGCATCGCGCGGGCGGGGCGGGGGCGGTGGGGGAATCCACCATCGAGTGATCGCATCTCGGCCGTGCCGTGCCGTGCCGTGCCGTGCCGTGCCGTGCGGGGCGGTGCCGTGCGGGGCGGGGCGAGGGTGGTCACCATGGCCGTACGTGCCGGGTCGTGCCCGGCCGCCGGAGGAGGGAGACGTCGGCATGGCGGTCCAGCGGATGGACAACGTCCTCATCGTGGTCGAGGACCTCGACGAGGTCGTGGCCTTCTTCACCGAGCTGGGGCTGGAGGAGGAGGGCAGGGGCCCGGTCGAGGGGCGGTGGGTGGAGCGGGTCATCGGGATCGAGGGCGTCCGGCAGGAAGTCGCCATGTTGCGGACCCCCGACGGGCACGGGCGGATCGAGCTGGCGTCGTTCCGTACGCCGGCGGCGATCGCCCCGGAGCCGAGGAACGCGCCGGCGAACACGCTGGGCATCCGCCGGGTGATGTTCGCGGTGGACGACATCGACGACGTGGTCGCCCGGCTGCTCGCCCGGGGCGGGGAACTCGTCGGTGAGGTGGTCCGGTACGAGGACGTCTACCGGCTCTGCTACGTCCGCGGCCCGGAGGGCATCGTCGTGGGGCTGGCCGAGTCGATCGGCTGACGCCGGCGGGGTCCGGCCGCGCGGCCGGTGGGTCCTCACCCGGGCCGATCGGCGCCGGTCGGGGCTGGTCGGCGGGTGGTCCGGGCCGGTCGGGCGTCGGGGCGGGGCCGTGCGGCGGGGCCGCGAGGCAGGGCCCGGGGGCGGCCCGTGGGGCGGGCGACACGCCCCGGTGTGGCTCGCTTGACAGTAAAATCGAACATCCATTCTTATGGGGTTCCGGCCCGGAATCACGGGGGCGGCGAGCTGTCGGCCGCTGAGTTGTCCACAGGTCGGAGGGACGCCGGGGCCCATTGTCAGTGGCAGGGGTTAGCGTCTTTGACGTGAAGCGATCGACTCAAGCAAACCGGGTGGAACCCATGGCAGGAACCGACCGCGAGAAGGCGCTGGACGCCGCGCTCGCACAGATTGAACGGCAATTCGGCAAGGGCGCGGTCATGCGCATGGGCGAGCGGTCGAGGGAGCCCATCGAGGTCATCCCGACCGGGTCGACCGCGCTCGACGTGGCGCTCGGCGTCGGCGGCCTGCCGCGCGGCCGTGTGGTGGAGATCTACGGCCCGGAGTCCTCGGGCAAGACGACCCTGACCCTGCACGCCGTGGCCAACGCGCAGAAGGCCGGCGGGCAGGTCGCGTTCGTCGACGCGGAGCACGCCCTCGACCCCGAGTACGCGAAGAAGCTCGGCGTCGACATCGACAACCTGATCCTGTCGCAGCCCGACAACGGCGAGCAGGCGCTGGAGATCGTGGACATGCTGGTCCGCTCCGGCGCGCTCGACCTGATCGTCATCGACTCCGTCGCGGCGCTCGTCCCGCGCGCGGAGATCGAGGGCGAGATGGGCGACTCGCACGTGGGTCTCCAGGCCCGTCTGATGAGCCAGGCGCTCCGGAAGATCACCAGCGCGCTCAACCAGTCCAAGACGACGGCGATCTTCATCAACCAGCTCCGCGAGAAGATCGGCGTGATGTTCGGCTCGCCGGAGACCACGACCGGTGGCCGGGCCCTGAAGTTCTACGCCTCGGTGCGTATCGACATCCGCCGGATCGAGACGCTCAAGGACGGCACGGAGGCGGTCGGCAACCGCACCCGCTGCAAGGTCGTCAAGAACAAGGTCGCGCCGCCCTTCAAGCAGGCCGAGTTCGACATCCTCTACGGCCAGGGCATCAGCCGCGAGGGCGGCCTGATCGACATGGGTGTCGATCACGGCTTCGTCCGCAAGGCGGGCGCCTGGTACACGTACGAGGGCGACCAGCTGGGCCAGGGCAAGGAGAACGCCCGCAACTTCCTCAAGGACAACCCGGATCTCGCCAACGAGATCGAGCGGAAGATCAAGGAGAAGCTCGGCGTCGGCGTCCGGCCCGACACCTCCGAGACCGAGTCCGGCGCGGACGCGGCGGGTGCCGGTGCGGCTCCGGCCTCCGCGGACGACCCGGCCAAGTCGGTCCCGGCTCCGGCGGCCAAGGCCGCCAAGGCGACCAAGACCGCGGCCGCCAAGGCCTGACCCCGTGGCCAGGCGCACCGAATGGCCGGGCGACAGCGCCGACTCGTCGAGGGCCGAGAAGGAGCTGTCGCCCCAGGATCCGGCCGAGCGGGCGCGGGCGATCTGCCTGCGCCTGCTCACCGGGACCCCGCGCACCCGCAAGCAGCTGGCGGACGCGCTGCGCAAACGGGAGGTCCCCGACGAGGTCGCCGACGAGGTGCTCTCCCGCTTCGAGGACGTCGGCCTGATCGACGACGCCGCCTTCGCGGGCGCGTGGGTGGAGTCCCGGCACCACGGTCGGGGCCTCGCCCGCCGGGCCCTCGCCAGGGAGCTGCGCACCAAGGGGGTGGACGCCGAGCTGATCGACGAGGCGGTCGGGCAGCTCGACTCGGACCAGGAGGAGGAGACGGCACGGGAGCTGGTCGCCCGCAAGCTCCGGGCGACCCGGGGACTTGATCGCGACCGCCGCCTGCGCCGCCTCGCGGGGATGCTCGCCCGCAAGGGCTACCCGGAGGGCATGGCCCTGCGGGTGGTCCGCCAAGCACTGGAGGCGGAGGGGGAGGACACGGAGGACTTGCCGGGCGACTGCTGACGACGGCGCCCGTGGGCCCGGTGTCGACGGGTTCGTTCCGAGGGCGTCGCCAGGGGACGCAGGGGGTAGCGCACGGGGGGTACGGGGATACGTCGCCGGGGTCGGTGGTGCAGGGGTGCCTCGCCTGCGGGCAGGTCGTCGGGAGCGTATTGCTGGGGGCGCGCCGCCCGGGGTGGCGCCGGTACGGTCCGCCGTCGGCCGGCTGGCCCCGCCGAGGGGGCCCGTCCGACCGGGCCACGCCCTGTTGCCCGGCCACGGGGCGCGCCGGGTGCCACCCGCGCGGTTGCCGGGGGCGGCGGTTCACGCCCGTTCGGCGGCGCGGTGCTTCCCGGAGGGCGGCGGTGCGGTGCATGCCGGAGGGCGCCTGCCCCGTGGCGCGCCCGTTTGGGTACTCGGCCGCAAGCCGGACCCGCGGGTCGGCCCGCCCCGGGGGCCGGCCGCGCGGCCCCATGTGCGCCCGTCCCCGTCCAGTGCCGGCGGCACGGCGCCCGCCACGCGCCCGGCCCGGACCGGGCCCCGGCACCGGACCGGTGCCTCGGCCGGACCGGTGCCTCAGCCGCCTGTCGCTGGGGTGCCGCCTCGGCGCCTGTGCCTCCCGCGCCGGGGTCTGGACGCCGGTGGCCCGGCGCCCGCCCCGGGCCCCGGGTCGCCTCCCGTGCCGGCGCCCCGGGCGCTCGTATTCCGGCGCCTGACCTTCCCCGCCCCAGGCCCCGGGCCGTCTCCCGCGCCCTTCCCCGCCCGGGGCCCCGGGCCGCTCCCGTGCCGGGGCCCTGGCCTTCGGGGTCTGGGGCGCTTGGCGTCAGGGCGGTGTGACCGGGAGGCCCTCGGCCTTCCAGGACTGGAAGCCGCCGATGAGGTCGGTCGCGCGGTGGAGGCCCAGTTGGTGGAGGGAGGCGGCCGCGAGGGACGAGGCGTATCCCTCGTTGCAGATCACGACCATCCGCAGGTCGTGGCCGGTCGCTTCGGGGAGGCGGTGGCTGCCGCGGGGGTCGAGGCGCCATTCCAGTTCGTTGCGTTCGACGACGAGGGCGCCGGGGATCAGGCCGTCGCGGTCCCGGAGCGCCGCGTACCGGATGTCCACGAGGAGGGCGTCCCCCGCGCGGGCCGCCGTGTGCGCCTCGTGCGGGGTCAGCCGGGAGAGCCGGGAGCGGACCTGCTCCAGCAGTTCGTCGATGCCCAGGCCGCTCACTGCCACTCCTCGGGGCGCTCGACCTGCTCCAGCCGGAGCACCGGGCCGGTGCGGCTGAAGCGCCGGATCAGCGGCAGGGGCGGGTGGTAGGCGTGCACGGAGACGGCGTGCTCGGCGGGGGACTGGTTCAGCACCTCGTGCACATGGTGCCGGCCGAAGGCCCGCCCCTCGCCGGTGCGCAGGACGCGCCGGCGGTCGACGCCCTCGTCGAGTTCGAGCGACCGCCAGCCGCCCGAAGGGAGCCGCGCGGACAGGGAGTTCTCGTGGAGGGTGCCGCGCGCGGTGGCGAAGGCGCCCACGGACTCGGCGTGGTCGTGCCAGCCGGTGCCGGTGCCGGGCGGCCAGCCGATGAGCCACGCCTCGCTGCCGCCCGGGCCGTCGAGCCGTACCCAGGTACGGCCGACCGGGTCGAGCGGAAGGGAGTCGATCAGCGCGGTGTCGGCCGCGACGCGGCGGACGAAGTCGAGAAGCCGGGCGGCGGTCGGCGCGGCGGGCGCAGCCGTCCGGGCCGATGCGGAAACGGTCTGCGGGGACAAGGGCTGCGGGGAAACGGGCTGCGGGGACGCGGGCTGCTGGGAAACGGCCTGCGGGGACACGGGCTGCGGGGACGCAGCCTGCTGGGAAACGGAAAGCTGGGACACGGAGAACCGTCCTGGGGTCCTGGACATCACGTCGCGGAGCACACGCGGGCCCGGCGGCGTGGAGATACGCCGGCGCGCGGGGCGGCGGGTGCGGGGGAGGGAGTGCGAGTTCAGCAGGACGGACGACACACGCAGCCCGCGTAGCGGACCAGGTCCATATGGACCCTCCGCCACAGGCGCACATCGGTGTCGGTCATGATCGGGAGTAGAGCACGAGGGCCCCGGCACGGTCAACCGCCAGGGCGGCCACCGGGGCGGGCGCGACCGGGGCCGGGTGCCTCAGGTGACGTCGGCGGTCCGGTCGGTGTCCTGGTGCGCCGGCGCACCGCCGCGTACCGCGTCCGCCGCCGCGTGCAGGTCCGCGGCCCGCACCCCGCCGAACGCCGCGGCCAGATGACCGTCCGGCCGGACCAGCAGCACGGTGTGCGCCGCCGCCCCGGGGTACGCCTCGGTGACCAGGACCTCCCCGGGGACCGGCAGCCCGGCCACCGCCTCCACCAGCCGGGGCATCACGCCCGCCGACATCCAGTGCCGCCGGTCCCACACGCCCGTGCCGGGCGCGACCAGCACCGCGAGCAGGGTGCCCCGGCCCAGCCGGTCGCGCAGCCGCGCGGTCGTGCCGTCCTCGGGAGCGGTGACCCGCACGTCCGCGACCGGCGCGCCCAGGGGCGTACCCACGACCGTGTGCGCCTCGGCGGAGAGGGGCGCGAGGGGGGAGTGCGGGTAGGCGGGAGGCGCGCCGAGCGGGCCGCGCCCCACGTGACCGTCCGTCAGCAGGGCGTCGTGCCCGCCGCCGCGCAGATAGGTGCGCAGGCCGCCCGCGCCGCGCAGGACCGGCAGCGACTGGTCGGCCGCCCGCAGCCGGGCGGCGACGGCCGTGCGCCGCTCCGCCTGGTAGCTGTCCAGCAGCAGGTCGGAGGCGCCGTGGTGCCAGGCCAGCGCCAGCTTCCAGGCCAGGTTCTCGGCGTCGCGCAGCCCCTCGTCCAGCCCCTGGGTGCCGAGCGCGCCCAGCAGATGGGCGGCGTCCCCGGCGAGGAAGGCCCGGTCCACCCGCCAGCGGCGGGCGAGCCGGTGGTGCAGGGTGTAGACGCCGGTGTCGACCAGGTCGTACGACGGGGTGTCGCCGCACCAGCCGGTCAGCGTCTCGCGGATCCGCGTCACCAGCGCGTCGGGCGTGACCAGTTCACCGCGCGGGGGCAGCAGCCAGTCCAGGCGCCAGCAGCCGTCCGGCAGCGGGCGCGCCGTGACCTCCTCGCCGGCGCCCCGCCACGGCGGCTGACGGTGCAGCAGGGCCTCGTCCGGCCACGGCATTTCGACGTGCAGGGCGGCGACGGCGTGCCGCTCGACGGCCGTACGGCCCGGGAAGCGGACGCCCAGCAGCTTGCGCACGGTGGAGCGCGCCCCGTCGCAGCCGACCAGATGGCTGCCGCGCCACCAGGTGCCCTCCGGCCCGCGGGTGTGGGCGGTCACGCCGTGCGCGTCCTGCTCGATGCCGTCGAGGCGGCTGTCGGTCACCACCCGTACCAGGTCCGGGTCCGGCAGGGCGGCGACGGCCTCGCGCAGCCCGCGCGTCAGGGCGTGCTGCGGGACGTGCAGCGGGGACGGCGTCTCGGGGCCGAACTCGACGTGCCGCATCTCCTGGCGGCGGCGCATCGAGCGCCAGCCGGTCCAGCGCGCCCCCTCGTCCCGTACGGTGTCGCAGCCCAGGCGCTCCACGAACGCGGCGGTGTCGGGGCGGAGCACGGCGGTGCGCGCGGCGCGCGGCTCGTCCTTGCCGGGGCCCTCGTCCAGGACGACGGAGGGCACTCCCTGTGCGGCGAGGGCGAGGGAGAGCGCCAGCCCGACCGGGCCGGCGCCGACCACGATCACCGGGTCCACGGCGTGACTCCCGAGGCCGTGACGGCCCCGAGGGGCGTGCGGTGAGCAGGGGAAACCCGGGACGGTGCGGCTGGGGCCCGACGCGACGTGATCACAGAACGTATGCAACCTACTGCCGGTGCCTCCGTCAAGCGACGGGGGCAGCGGCGCGACCGCCACTGCCCCCGTACAACCCCTGTGCCACCCGGATGATGTCACGCGGCGTCAGGCGACGCCGTCCGGGCGGCGGGTGCGTCAGACCTTCGCCGGACCGCCTCCGGCGGCACCGCCGTCCCCGCCCTCACCCCCGCCGAGCAGGATGGTGTTGGCGGCGGCGTTGCCGGCGTCGCCGCCGAGGACCGCCGCGTTGCCCGCGCCGGCGGCCGGGCCGATGCCGGTCTTGGCGCGGCGGCCGCGCTTCTCGATCCAGGTGGCGAGCCCGGACAGGGCCAGGCACATGGCGACGTAGATGGCGCCGATCACCACGATCGTCGACACATACGGGTACATGCCGTTGACCTGCGTGTTGGAGGCGATCAGCCGGGCCGTCTGGAGCAGCTCGGGGTAGAGGATGATGAAGCCGAGCGAGGTGTCCTTCAGGGTGACCACCAGCTGGCTGATGATCGTCGGCAGCATCGCCCGTACGGCCTGCGGCAGCAGCACGGTCGTCATGACCTGCGTCTTGCTCATGCCGATGGCGTACGCGGCCTCGCGCTGGCCCTTGGGCACGGCGTTCACACCGGCCCGCAGCACCTCGGCCTGCACACAGCCGTTGTAGATGGACAGGCCGACGGCCAGCGCCCACATCGAGTAGTCGGTGAGGAAGCCGACCCACACGGCGTAGATGGTGATCAGCAGCGGGATGGAGCGGAACAGCTCGATGAAGCCGGTCGCCAGCCACCGGACCGGCTTGTGGTCGGAGAGCCGCGCGACGGCGAGGAGCACACCGAGCACCAGCGAGCCGACGGCGGCGATGCCGAACGCCTTGAGGGTGGCGAGGACGGCGTCGGCGATGTTCTGCCGGATGCCGGCGTAGTTGAAGATGTCCCACATCTCGGGGGCGAGGTGCCCCTTGTCGTTCAGCCGCACGATCACGACGGCCAGCAGGCCGACGATCAGCAGCGTGCCGGCGACGGCGAAGATCCGGTTGCGGACGACGGCCTTGGGGCCGGGGGCGTCGAAGAGAACGCTGGCGCTCATCGGGCGACCTCCAGGCGGCGCTCAAGGATGCGGAAGACACCGCTGATGGAGAACGTCACCACCAGGTAGGCGAGGGAGACCCAGACGAAGATCGGGAGGATGTCGTACCCGTCCTCGCTCATGAGCTTCTGCCAGCCGAACAGCTCGGTGACGCTGAAGGCGCCCGCGATGGCCGAGTTCTTGGTCAGCGCGATGAGGATCGAGCTCAGCGGCGGCAGGACGGTACGGGTGGCCTGCGGCAGCACGATCAGCCGCAGCGTCTGCGAGAACGTCATGCCGAGGGAGCGGGCCGCCTCGGCCTGGCCCAGCGGCACCGTGTTGATGCCGGAGCGGACCGCCTCGCAGATGAAGGAGGAGGTGTAGAAGCCGAGCGCGAGGGAGCCGAGGACGAAGGCGCTCATGCCGGGGAACAGGATCTCCGGCACCACGAACGTCGTCACCAGGAACAGCAGCGTCAGCGGCGTGTTGCGCAGCAGGGTCACCCACGCGGTGCCGAACCAGCGCAGCGGCGGAACCGGGGAGACCCGGAAACCGGCGATGACGACGCCGAGGACCAGCGCGATGGCGGTGCTGACGGCGGTGATCGACACGGTTCCTATGAAGCCGTCGCGGAACTCTGAGAAGTGGTCGAGCAGTACGTTCATGGGGTCTCCGCGTCGGCGGTCAGCGGCTGGCGGTCAAGGTGCGTACGGGGCGGGCGCCCGCGGGAGCGGGCGGGGGCCCCGGACACGGGGCGGAGCGCCCCGCGCGCAGTCGGTGCGGGGCGCTTCGTGGCGAAGCAGTGAAGCGGGGGGGCGGGTCCGGTCCGGACCGCCGGTCCCGGCGGGCGGGCCGCCGGGGCCGGAGCCGTCCGGACCGCCGGCCCGCCCTCGGGCGTCAGTAGCGCTCGAGCGCCGGCGGGGCGGTGTAGGCCGAACCGGACAGGCCCAGGGTGGCCTCGTAGATCTTCTTGTAGACCCCGTCCTTGATGTTCTTGTCCAGCGCGTTGTTGACCGCGTCGCGCAGGGCCTTGTCCTCCTTGTTCATGCCGATGCCGTAGGGCTCCTTGGTGAACGGCTTGCCGGCGACCTTGAGCTTGGAGGGGTTCTGGGCGGCGTACCCCTTGAGGATCGCGTCGTCCGTCGTCACCGCGTCGACCTGCTTGGTGAGCAGCTGCTGCACGCAGTCCGAGTACTTGCCCAGCTCGGTGGTCTTGGCGCCGTACTGCGGCTTCTTGATCTCCTGGAGCGGGGTCGAGCCCGTGATCGAGCAGACCTTCTTGCCCTTGACGGAGTCCGGGCCGGTGATGGAGGAGTCGTCCTTGCGGACCAGGAGGTCGGCGCCGGCCAGGTAGTACGGGCCCGCGAAGCCGACCTGCGCCTTGCGCTTGTCGTTGATCGTGTAGGTGCCGACGTAGTAGTCGACCTGGCCCTTGGAGATGGCGGTCTCACGGGTCGAGGAGTCGACCGTCTTCCACTCGATCTGCGACTCGGTGAAGCCCAGCTCGGCGGCGACCATCTTGGCGATCTCCACGTCGAAGCCGGAGCGCTCCTTGGTGGCCTGGTCCTCGAAGCCGAGGTACGGCTGGTCGGCCTTGGAGCCGATGATCAGCTTGCCGCGCTCCTTGGCCGCCTTGAACGTCGGCGAGTCCTTGAGGTCGACGTTCGACGCGACGACGTACTTCGGCAGGGCCGGAGCGTTGGTGGCGCCGGGCTGGACGCCGCCCGGCTTGTCGCCGGCGGAGCCCTCCTTGCCACCACAGGCGGTCGCGGACAGCGCGAGCACGGCAACGGCCAGCGCGGCCGTCTTGCGAAGCTTCATGGTGAACATCCCTTATGTCGTGGTACGTCGTGGTTCGTAAGTCGTCATGGCCGCCGGCCGGCGGCGGGACCCCTCAGTGGTGCAGGATCTTCGACAGGAAGTCCTTGGCCCGGTCGCTGCGCGGGTTGCTGAAGAACTGCTCCGGCACGGCCTCCTCGACGATCCGGCCGTCCGCCATGAAGACGACGCGGTTGGCGGCCGAGCGGGCGAAGCCCATCTCGTGGGTGACGACGATCATCGTCATTCCGTCCCGCGCCAGCTGCTGCATGACCTCGAGGACCTCATTGATCATCTCGGGGTCGAGCGCCGACGTGGGCTCGTCGAAGAGCATCACCTTCGGGTCCATCGCCAGGGCCCGGGCGATCGCGACGCGCTGCTGCTGACCGCCGGACAGCTGCGCCGGGTACTTGTCGGCCTGGGTGCCGACGCCCACGCGGTCCAGCAGGGTCCGGGCCTTCTGCTCCGCGGCCTTCTTGTCGGCCTTGCGGACCTTGACCTGGCCCAGCATCACGTTCTCCAGCACCGTCTTGTGCGCGAAGAGGTTGAAGGACTGGAAGACCATGCCGACGTCGGCGCGCAGCCGGGCGAGCTCCTTGCCCTCCTGGGGCAGCGGCTTGCCGTCGATGGTGATGCTTCCGGAGTCGATCGTCTCCAGGCGGTTGATGGTGCGGCACAGCGTGGACTTTCCGGACCCGGACGGCCCGATGACGACCACGACCTCGCCACGGGCGATGGTCAGGTCGATGTCCTGGAGCACGTGCAACGCGCCGAAGTGCTTGTTGACGTTGCTCAGCACGACCAGGTCGCCCGCCGTCGGTACGGCGTCCTCCGCGCCCTTGGTCACTGAAACTCCGCTCATCGGCTTCTTGCTCCGTCCTCCTCGGTTGGGGAGGACATTAAGCACGCGGTGCGACCAACGTCATTACATCTGAGCGGAAATTGAGCATAACGATCCGGCTTCAACCGGACACTATGCGTGAACAGGGCGCCGGGGGGCTCGCGGGAGGGGAACGGGTGCATAACAGAACCCCCCGCGCCCCCGGAACCCCCTTGACTGGCGGGCCGCCCATCAGCGTTCATGCCGAGGTGGCCGTATGGTCACCGCAGCGACCGATCACCACCCAGCCGCCGGAGGGGGGCCATGAGACTTCTGCTCGTCGAGGACGACGACCATGTCGCCGCCGCCCTGTCGGCGATCCTCAAGAAGCACGGGTTCGACGTCACCCACGCGCGCAACGGCGAGGAGGCGCTCCAGGCCGTCCTGCCCGCGGCGAACGCCGGCCGGGCACCCTTCGGCGTGGTCCTCCTCGACCTCGGGCTGCCGGACCAGGACGGCTACCAGGTGTGCGGCAAGATCCGGAAGCTCACGAGCACCCCGGTGATCATGGTGACCGCGCGCGCCGACGTCCGCTCCCGGATCCACGGGCTGAACCTCGGCGCCGACGACTACGTCGTGAAGCCGTACGACACGGGGGAGTTGCTCGCCCGCATCCACGCCGTCAGCCGCCGCTCCACCGCCCCCGACACCGACGAGTCCGGCACCGCCGCGGGCCCCGGCACCACCGCCGGCGGGGCGGACGAGACGGCGCCGCTGCGCCTCGGCGCGGTCACCGTCGAGCTGCCCACCCGCCGGGTCACCGTGGCCGGCGCCGAGGTCCAGCTCACCCGCAAGGAGTTCGACCTGCTCGCCCTGCTCGCGCAGCGGCCCGGGGTCGTCTTCCGCCGCGAGCAGATCATCAGCGAGGTCTGGCGCACCAGCTGGGAGGGGACCGGCCGCACCCTGGAGGTCCATGTCGCCTCCCTGCGCGCCAAGCTCGGCATGCCCGCCCTCATCGAGACCGTGCGCGGCGTCGGCTACCGCCTGGTCGCCCCGGCCGCGTGACCGCGGGCCCCTCCTGTGCGCACCCGGCTCCTGCCCCTGCTGCTCGTCCTCATGGCGGGCGTGCTGCTCGCGCTCGGCTTCCCGCTCGCGGCCAGTCTCGCCGCGGCCCGGCAGCAGACCGTCGTCGTCGACCGCATCGACGACACGGCCCGCTTCGCGGCGCTCGCCCAGTTCGTCACCGAGCGCGGCCCCGGCATCGACGAGCGGCAGTCGACGCTGCACGGCGAACTGGTCCGCTACCACGAGGTGTACGGGATCGAGGTCGGCGTCTTCTACCGCGACACCACCGCGATGGCCCGCGCCCCCAAGGACTGGGACGTCCCGCTGTCCGGCGAGCCCCGCCGCGCCTTCCGCGAAGCCCTGCTCGGCCGCCGCAGCCACGACCCGCCGCAGGTGTGGCCCTGGCAGACGAACGCGCGGCTCGCGGTGGCCTCACCCGTCGTACGGGACGGGGACGTCGTCGCCGTGGTGCTCACCGACTCGCCGACCGGCCAGCTCCGCTCGCGCATCCTGCACGGCTGGCTGCTGATCGCGGCCGGTGAGGTCGCGGCGATGCTGCTGGCGGTCGGTGCCGCCTTCCGGCTCACCGGCTGGGTGCTCAAGCCCGTGAAGGTGCTGGACGCCGCCACCCACGGCATCGCGACCGGCCGGCTCAACTCCCGGGTCGCGGCGGCCGGCGGCCCGCCCGAACTGCGGCGCCTCGCCCGTTCGTTCAACGAGATGGCCGACAACGTCGAGGAGGTCCTGGAACAGCAGCGGGCCTTCGTCGCCGACGCCTCCCACCAGCTGCGCAACCCGCTGGCCGCGCTGCTGCTGCGCATCGAGCTGCTGGCGCTGGAACTGCCGCCCGGCAACGACGAGATCGCCTCCGTACGCACCGAGGGCAAGCGCCTGGCGCAGGTGCTGGACGACCTGCTCGACCTGGCCCTCGCCGAGCACGCCGCCGCCGACCTCAGACTCACCGACATCGGTGAACTCACCGGCGAGCGGGTGGCCGCCTGGCGCCCGCTGGCCGACGAGAAGGGCGTCCGCCTGACCTGGCACGGCGCGGCCGTCACCGCCTGGGCCGACCCGGTGGCGCTCTCCAGCGCCCTCGACGCGGTGATCGACAACGCGCTGAAGTTCACCCCGGCCGGCGAGGAGGTCACCGTGACGGCCGGTGCCGACGGCCCCGCGTCCACCATCGTCGTCACCGACGGCGGCCCTGGCCTCACCGACGAGGAACTGGCCCGCGTCGGCGACCGCTTCTGGCGCAGCAACCGCCACCAGAACATCAAGGGATCGGGCCTCGGCCTGTCCATCTCGCGCGCCCTGCTCGCGGCGGGCGGCGGCTCCCTCACGTACGCGCACCACGAGCCGCACGGCCTGCGCGTCACCGTCACGGTGCCCCGCACCGCGCCGGAGTCGCCTCAGGGCTTGACCGAGCGGTAGTAGCGGCGGGCGCCCTCGTGCAGGGGCAGCGGGTCGGTGTAGACCGCCGTGCGCAGGTCGACCAGCTGCGCCGGGTGCACCTCGCGGCCGATCCGGTCCCGGCTCTGGATCACCGTGCGGGTGAACGCCTCCGCCAGCGCCGGGTCCGTGCGGTCGGTGGTGACCAGCAGGTTGGCCACGGCCACCGTCTCCACCGGCCGGCCCTCCTGGGACAGGGCGTACGCGTCGGCGGGGACCACGGCCGAGCGGTAGTAGCGGCCGCTGCCGCCGCCCTCGTGCACCCGGTCGACCAGGTCGTCCTCCAGCGGGACCAGCCGGATCGGGTGGCGCTCGGAGAGCTTCTGCACCGCGCTGGTGGGCAGCCCGCCCGACCAGAAGAAGGCGTCGAGGCGGCCCTGCTCCAGCAGCGACGGCATGGTGTCGATGCCCGCCGACACCGGCGTGATGTCCTTCTCCGGGTCGACCTTGGCGGCCTGGAGCAGCCGGTTGGCGATCAGCCGGACCCCCGACCCCTCCTGCCCCACGCCGACGCGCAGGCCCCGCAGGTCACGGGTGGAGCGCACCTTGGAGCCCTTGGGCACGATCAGCTGCACGTAGTCGTCGTACAGCCGGGCGCAGCCGCGCAGATCGTACGCGCCGGGGCGGCTGTCCCGGATGTAGGTGGCCACCGCGTCGGCCGTGGCGATCGTGAAGTCGGCCTCCCCGGACGCGAGCCGCGCCAGGTTCTGCCGGGAGCCCTCGCTGTCCAGGAGCTTTATGTCGACGTCCGGGACGTGGCGCCCGAGCGCCTCCTCCAGCAGCTTCCCGTACCGCTGGTACACGCCCGTCGGCACTCCGGTGCTGAAGGTGACCGTGCCCCGCGGCGACGACTCGCCCGTCGGCACCAGCCACCACAGCAGCAGGCCCAGCACCACGAGCCCCACCGCCGACCCCCGGAGGGCGCGGCGGCGGCTGACACGGGACAGGGCCTGGAGCATGGGCGCGATCCTGCCAGCTCACGCCCGGTGATCACCAGGGCCGCCGGGTGACGGACCCGCCACCCTGCGGCGCGGCGGCCGCCCCGGCCGCGGTCCCCGGCCGCCCCGGGCGCGGTCCCCGGCCGCCCCGCGCTTGTCAGTGTCACGTCAGCGCGGGGCGGCAGCATGCCGGGGGACGCAGTGGCTCGACCGGGAGGACGGACCGATGAGCAGCGCATCGCCGACCGAGAAGCTCGCCGGGGACCCGCGGGCGGACGCCCCGCCCACGTCCCCGCCCCCGCCCACGTCCCCGCTCCTGTCCGCCTCCCCGCCCACGGGCCCGGCTCCGGCCGTCGCGGACCTCCTGGCCGTACGCGCCGGGGGAGCGGCGGCCCACCGGCCCCTGTTCACCGCGCTCGGGCCCTCCGGGGAGCCGGTCGCGCGTTTCACCCCCGCCGAGCTGGACGTCCGGGCCCGCGCCGTGGCGGATGCGCTCCTCACCACGGGACGGCCCGGCGACCGGGTGCTCCTTCCCCCGCTCCCGGTCGCGGACTTCCCCACCGCGTTCTTCGGCTGCCTGTACGCCGGGATGGTCGCGGTGCCGGTGGCGGAACCGGCCGGGCCGTCCACCGCCGCCGTCGCCCGGCACCACCGCGCCACCGCGATGCTGGTCCCGGACCGCGCCGCCCCGCCGCCCCCGGCGGGCGTGACCCGGGTCGAGCTCGGCGCGGCGGTACGGGCCGGGGCGGGGCGGCACGGCCCGGCGGCCCGCCCGGAGCCGCTCGCCCCCGCCCTGCTCGCCGGGACCGGCGGGACCGCGGGCGCCGTCGGCCACGGCGAGCTGGTGGCCGGCCAGGCGGCGGTCCGCGACCGGTGCGACGTCGACGCGGACACCACCGTCGTGAGCTGGCTGCCCCTGTCGCACGGCACCGGACTGGCCACCGCCCTGGTCCTCCCCCTCGTGTCCGGGGCGGCCTCGGTCGTCCTGGAACCCGCCGCCTTCCTGCGCGACCCGGGCCTGTGGCTGCGGGCCGTCGAGGCGGAGGAGGACGTCGTCGCCGCGGCGCCCGCCGGCGCGTACGAGCTGTGCGCGCGGCGCGCGCCCGCGGACGGGCGGATGCGTGTCGACCTGTCGACCTGGCGGGTGGCCGCCGTCGGGGGCGACGGGGGCCGGCCGGTCCGGCCCGGGACGCTGCGCCGGTTCGCGGACGCCTTCCGCCCCGGCTTCTTCCGCGAGGAGGTGTTCGTCCCCGGGTACGGCCCCGGCCGGGGCCTGCCCGCCGCCACGCTGGGCCGGCCGCTCCACCCGGCCGCCACCGGCCACTACGACCGCGCGGCGCTCGCCCGGGGCGCGGCGGTCCCGGTGCCCCCGACGCACCCCGGCGCGGTCGCACTGGTCGGCAGGGGGACCCCGTTGCCGGGCACCGGGGTACGGGTCGCCGACCCCGTGTCGGGGCGGACGCTGCCGGAGCGGGCGGTCGGCGAGATCCGGGTGGACGCGCCGGCGGGCCCGGCCGGCGGCCCCCGGGACCGGGGGTTCCTCGACGGCGGGGAGCTGTTCGTCACCGGGCGCGCCCCGGCCGCCTCGGGGTGACCCCGCCGGGCGTGCACCCGCCGGACGTGGGCCCGCCGGGCGTGCACCCGCCGGCCGTGCACCCGTCGGACGTGCAGCCGCAGGCCGCGTACCCGCCGGCCGTGCACCCGCCGGGCGCGCACCCGCCGGCCGTGGACCAACCGGCCGCGCACCCGCCGGGTCCCGTGCTGCTGCACCGCCTTCTGCCGCCGTACGCCGCCGTCGCCGAGGTCTTCTCCGACCCACCCGGCGCCCGCCTCCTGCCCGCCGAACGGGCCGTGGTGGCGGGCGCGGCCGACGGGCGGCGCCGGGAGTTCACCACCGTCCGGCACTGCGCCCGCCTCGCCCTCGCCGCACTCGGCCGGCCCCCCGTCCCGCTGCTCCCCGGCGGGGACGGCGCGCCCCGGTGGCCCGCCGGGGTGGTGGGCAGCATGACGCACTGCCGGGGCGGCTACCGGGCCGCCGCGGTCGCCCCGACCGGCGCCGCGCGGGCGATCGGGGTGGACGCGGAGCCGCACCGGCCGCTCCGGGACGGGGTCCTGGCCAGCGTCGCCCGGCCCCGGGAGCGCGCCCGGCAGGCGGAGCTGGAGCGCAGCGGCGGCGCCGTGTGCTGGGACCGGCTGCTGTTCTGCGCCAAGGAGGCCGTGTACAAGGCGTGGTTCCCGCTGACCGGGACGCGGCTGGGGTTCCTCGACGTGGACGTCGAATTCACGCCGTGCCCGGGGGTGTTCCGGGCGCGGGTGGTGGCCGGTTCGGCCGCCCGCGCGCACGGGGCGGCCGAACCGGCCTTCTTCGACGGGCGGACGACCGGCCGGTGGACCACCGGTGGCGGGTTCGTGGCCGCCGCGGTGGTGGTCCCCTTGTTTGACATCCGCGCAGGTCGTGGGAAAGTCTCGTCCTAGAGTTTCCCGGGATGTCAGAGGTGGGCCATGACCAGCGAGGAGCTCCTGGCCGTTCTCGCTGCCGTCGGCCACGCACAGCGCCTCCGCGTCATCGCCGAACTGGCCGAGGGCCGGATGTACGTCAGTGAACTGGCCCGCCGTCTGGGCATGTCCCGCCCCCTGCTGTACATGCACCTGGAGCGGCTGGAAAAGGCCGGTCTGGTCGTCGGCAACCTGGAGCTGTCCGACGACGGCAAGGCGCTCAAGTACTTCGAACTGGGCGCGTTCGACCTCCACCTGAATGTCGATACGATCCTGGCGGCCGTACGGGCCGACGAGGCCCGGGCGGATGACCCCGACGCCGCGCCGGAGCGGGCGGACGCGGAGGGCCCGAAGGACCGGAAGGGCCTGAAAGACGTGAAGGGGAAACGCACATGACCGGGGCCATCATCGCCATCGCCGTCGTCCTTATCGTCGTCGGCGGCATCACCGCGAGCGTGGTCGCCTACTTCAGACTCCAGCGCCACCGCGCCGACGCCGTGGCCATGGCCTCGTACCGCAAGCTCGCCGAGGACGCGGTGGCCCAGCAGGAGGTGCTGCGCGGCCAGCTCGCCGAACTCGGCGACCGCGTCAAGGCCGTCGAGGCCCTGCTGCGCAGCGTCGAATAACCCCCGCCCCACCGGGCGGCACTGCCCCGGGACCGCTTCCGACCTGCGAATTTAGGTCGGAACTTAACAGCGTCGCCGGGGCCCGCCCGCCTTCCTAGACTCGTGGCCGTTCCCACTGAGCACGGCGCCGAGCCCGCTGACGCACGACCGGAAGCCGAACACGTCCCATGGTGTCGCCGGGCCCCCGGCGCTGTCACTCCGTCGGGCAGACCCACGCGGCCTCGGACGGGCGCGGCCGGTGTCCGCGACCACGAGAGGAAGGGATGGTCGGGAATGTTCGGTCCTGGCGTCTCATTCAACGACGAGATCTACCCGCCCCTGGTCCGGTGCGAGACACCCGGCCTCGACGCGGGGGAGTGGGCGGCGCGGCACCGCCCGGTCATCGACGACCTGCTGCTCGTCCACGGCGCGGTCGTCCTGCGCGGCTTCGGCGTCGCGGACGCGGACGCCTTCGAGGCGGTGGCGTCCTCCCTGGTGACCACCCTGTACGGCGACTACGGCGACCTCCCGCACGAGAAGGACGCCGACCGGGTCTACAAGTCGACCCCGTACCCGGCCCAGCAGTCGATCCTGTTCCACCACGAGAGCTCGCACATGCCGCAGTGGCCCAGCCGCCAGTTCTTCTGCTGCGTCCAGCCCGCCGGCAAGGGCGGAGCCACCCCGATCGTCGACGGCCGCAAGGTCTGGGCGGCGCTCCCGGACGCGCTCCGGGGCCGCTTCGAGGCGCTCGGCATCCGCTATGTACGCAACTTCATCCCCGGCCTCGACGTCGGCTGGGAGCAGATGTTCGGCACCACCGACCGCGCCGAGGTGGAGGAGCGCTGCCGCGCCCAGGACGTGGAGTGCCAGTGGCTGCCCGACGGCGTCCTGCGCACGGTGCAGAACGCCCCGGCCGTCGTCCAGCACCCCCGGACCGGTGAACAGGTCTTCTTCAACCAGCTGTTCCTGCACCACACGGCCTGCCTGGAGCCGTCCGTACGGGAGGTGATGAGGTCGCTCTTCGGCGACGACGAGACCGCCTACCCGCGCAGCGCCTCCTTCGGCGACGGCTCCCCGATCGACGACGACACCCTCGCGGCGCTGCGCTCGCTCTACGACTCCCTGGCGCAGCGCTTCCCCTGGGAGCGCGGCGACGTGGCGATCATCGACAACATGCTCGTCTCGCACGGCCGCGACCCCTTCGAGGGCGACCGGAAGATCATCGTGGCCATGGGAGACATGGTCAGCCGCGCCGCTCTGGCCTGACCCCCCTCACCCCCCGCCGGGGCGCGGGCCGCGGCCGGGTCCGGCCCGGCGCCCGCGCCCCGGCCCCCCACAGCCCACAACAGGAGCAGCGATGGTCACGTCAGCGGCGCACACCGGCATGCTGTCCGGCGAGGTGCGCGACATCCGGGCCGACTCGGTGGTGCGCCTCGTCCGGGCGCACGCACGCCTGCGCCCCGACGCCGAGGCCGTCCGGTCCGGCCGCACGAGCTGGACCTACCGGGAGCTGTGGCACCGGGCCCGCGTCACCGCCGGCGTCCTGGCGGAGGCCGGGGTCGGCCCCGGCGACCGCGTCGCCCTCTGGGCCGACCGCACCCCGGGGGTGATCGCCGCCGCCCTCGCGGTGATGTCCCTGCGCGCCGCCTACGTGCCCCTCGACCCCACCCACCCCGCCGAGCGGGTCGCCACGGTGCTCGCCGGCGCCGCGCCCGCCGCGCTCGTCCACGACGGGCCCGCGGCCGGCCGGCTCCCCGCCGCCGACCTGCCCGTGATCGACGCGGCCGACCTCGCCGGCGCCCCCGTCCCGCCGGAGCCGCCCCTGCCGCGCGGCGAGGACATCGCGTACGTGGTGTTCACCTCCGGCTCCACCGGCACGCCCAAGGGCGTCATGGTGCCGCACGCCTCCCTCGCCAACTACGTGGCCTGGTGCGGGGAGCTGGTCGGCGCGGGCGGCAGCGGCAGC
This sequence comes from Streptomyces sp. NPDC015131, assembly GCF_043079975.1. Lineage (NCBI taxonomy): Bacteria > Bacillati > Actinomycetota > Actinomycetes > Kitasatosporales > Streptomycetaceae > Streptomyces > Streptomyces sp. NPDC015131. The sequence goes on from NZ_JBIBVB010000001.1 coordinate 50,913, forward strand.
CCGCTGTTCGCCAGCCTCGGCTACGACCTGGCCATGACGTCCCTGTGGGTGCCCCTCGCACAGGGCGCGCGGGTGGTGACCGTGCCCGGACTGTGGGACCAGGCCACCCTGTTCGGGGCGGAGGCCGACCCGTACACCTTCGTCAAGCTCACCCCGTCCCACGCCCGCTTCTTCGAGGCGCTCGCCGAACCGCCCCGCTACCACCGCACCACCCGGCTGCTGATGTTCGGCGGCGAGGCGCTCGACCCCGCGCTGATCACCGCGCTGGGCCCCCGCCTCGACGGCGTACGGCTCGTCAACCACTACGGCCCCACCGAGACCACCATCGGCTGCTGCGCCCACCTCTTCGACCGCGCCTCCCTGCCGGGCACGCCCACCGTGCCCATCGGCACCCCCGCCTGGAACACCCGCGCCTACTTGGTGGACGACGACCTGCGCCCGCTGCCGCCCGGCCGCCCCGGCGAGCTGGTGATCGCCGGGCGCGCCGTCGCCGCCGGCTACCTCGGCGGCACGGGCGGCCGGTTCCTCGACGAACGCGAACTCGGCGGGGCGCCCGGCCCCGCGTACCGCACCGGCGACCTGGCCGAACTGCTCCCCGAGGGGCGGCTGCTCCACCTCGGGCGCCGCGACGACCAGTGGAAGGTCAACGGGTACCGCGTCGAGCTGGGCGAGCTGCGCCACCACGTCCTGGCCGTCCCCGGTGTCGCGGACGCCGCCTTCGACCTGGTCCGCGGCCCCGTCGACAGCCTGGAGCTCTTCGTCCGCCCGGCCGACCCGCACCGCACCGACGCCGCCGCCCTGGCCGGCGCGCTGCGCACCGCGCTCACCGGGGCGCTGCCCTCGGGCCTCGTCCCCCACGAGGTGCACGTCGTACCGGAGATCGTCTTCAACTCCAACGGCAAGTGCGACCTCGCCGCCACCCGCCGGCTGCTGGAGGGCACGGCCGGATAGCGGCGCGCCCCCGCGCATCAGAGGACGGTCAGTGGCGTGTCAGCGGACTCCGAGAGCATGACGACGCGCCGGGCACACGACGGGTCCGGCGGACGACTCGGATACGGGAGTGAGTGGGCAACGTGTCGAACCCCTTTGACGACCAGGACGGAACGTTCCTCGTACTCGTGAACGGCGAGGGCCAGCACTCCCTGTGGCCGGCCTTCGCCCCGCGCCCGGACGGCTGGACCGTCGCCCTCGACGAGAGCACGCGCGAGGCGGCCCTCGCGTACGTCGAGGAGAACTGGACGGACATGCGTCCCCTGAGCCTGCGCGAGGCCACCGCCCCGCGGGCCTCCTGAGGGAACCCCGCCCGTGGACATGGCGATCCGGGCCGAGGGGCTGCGCAAGGACTACCGGGGCACCCAGGCGCTGCGCGGGGTGGACCTCGCCGTGCCGGCCGGTACCGTGCTCGGCCTGCTCGGCCCCAACGGGGCCGGCAAGACCACCACGGTCCGCACCCTGGCGACCCTGCTCGTCCCGGACGGCGGACGCGCCGAGGTCGCCGGCCACGACGTGGTGCGCGAGCCGCGCGAGGTGCGCCGCCGCATCGGCCTGGCCGGCCAGTACGCGGCGGTGGACGAACTCCTCACCGGGCGCGAGAACCTGGCGCTGATCGGCACGCTGCTGCACCTGGGCAGGCGTGCCGCACGGCGGCGGGCGGCGGAGCTGCTCGACCGCTTCGATCTGACGGGCGCGGGCGACCGGCCTGTGCGGACCTACTCCGGCGGCATGCGCCGCCGCCTCGACCTGGCCGCCTGCCTGGTCGCCCGCCCCTCGGTGCTCTTCCTCGACGAACCCACCACCGGACTCGACCCGGTGAGCCGGATGGCGCTGTGGTCCGCGGTGCGCGAACTCGTCACCGACGGCGTCACGGTGCTGCTCACCACCCAGTACCTGGAGGAGGCCGACCACCTGGCCGACCGGATCGTGGTGGTGGACACCGGCCGGGTGATCGCCGACGGCACACCCGACCAGCTCAAGCGCAAGGTCGGCGAGGAGCGGCTGGAGATCGCGGTCGCCCGCCCCGAGGACGTCCCGGCCGCGGTGACGGCGCTGCGGCGCGCGAGCGCCGGCGAGCCCGTGGCGGACCCGGGCACCTGCGTCGTCTCCCTCGCCGTCGGCGAGGGCACGGACAGCATGGACGCCATCGCCACCGCCGCCGCCGCGCTGCGGCGGGACGAGGTGGCGGTCGCCGACTTCGCGCTGCGCAGGCCGACGCTCGACGACGTCTTCGTCTCCCTCACCGGCCGCTCGGCCTGAGACGTCCCGGGCCGCCTCTCGCGCGTCTTCCTTCTTTTTCTCATCCCGCGGCCGGCCGCGGGACTACGGGGGCCACCATGCAGAGAATCCACTTCGCCGCCGCCGACTTCGCGAGAACGCGGCTCCGCCCCACGGCGGGGCCGCTCGTCGAGACCGCCTTCGCCGCCGGGCTCCTCGGCCGGGGCGTCGGCGCGCCCTACGCCCGCTGGCGGCGCCAGGTCACCAAGCGGCTGCCCCGCTGGGCGTCCGGCCCCCCGGGGCAGGGCGGCGCCGCCCTCGACCCGGACCTCCTCGTCGCCCGCGCAGGCGGCCCCGGCGACGGCGGCACGGCCACCCGGTCCGCCGAGCTGGCGGAGGTGTGGCGCGGGGCGGTCGCCCCCTACTGGGACCGGCTCCGCGCCCACCTGGAGGCCGAGTGCGAGGCGCGCGGGCGGATCGTGATGGCCGGGGGAGTGGAGCAGCTCCTGGCCACCCTGCACCCCCGGACGACCTGGCGCTCCCCGGTCCTGGAGATCCCGGGCGGGCCCGACGAGGACGTCCACCTCGGCGGCCGGGGCCTGATCCTGACGCCGTCGGTGTTCCTCAGCCACCGGCCCGCCCGGCTGCTGCCCGCCGCGGCGGAGAACGGCCAGCCCGTGCTGGCCTTCGCCGCGCCGCCCGACGCGGCGCGCGCCGCGGTGCTCTGGGAGGAGCCCGACAACCGGGAGCAGTCGCTCGGCGCGCTGGTGGGGCAGACCCGGGCCGCCGCGCTGCGCGTCCTGCGCGCCACCTGCACCACCAGCCAGCTCGCCGACCAGCTCGGGATCTCCGCGGCGGGGGCGAGCCAGCACACCGCCGTGCTGCGCGAGACCGGCCTGATCACCACCCGGCGCATCCGCAACACCGTGCTGCACACGGTGACCCCGCTGGGCGTGGCGCTGCTCGACGGGCGGGTCCTCCGGTCGCTCCCGGCCCAGGGCGCGGTCCGCCGGCACGGCCGGACGCCGTCGCCGCTGGAGTCCCTGCCGCAGCAGCGGCGCGCCTCCTGACCGCACGTCACCGCACGGGAGCCCCGGTACGGGCAGCGTACCGGGGCTCTCGTCGTGCGCGGCCGGCGCTACTCCCGTACACCCGCCATCTCGCCGGGCTTGCCGCGCAGGACCAGCCGGGCCGACAGCAGGGTGGTGGCGAGGGTCAGGGCCAGCGCGGCGCCGACCACCCCGGCCAGGATCCACGGCGAGCCGTCCGGGACCGGTGAGCCCAGCACGCTGATGCTCAGCGGTACGAGGGTGAGCGCCGCCACCAGGACGCCGAGCACGATGCCCGCGACGGCCACCAGGAGCGCCTCGACCGTCATCATCTGGAGCACCTGGCGGCGGGTGGAGCCGATGAGCCGCTGGAGCATGAACTCCCGCCGCCGCTCGGTCACCGAGATCACCTGGGTGTTGACCAGCGCGATGGTCGCGTAGCCCACGACCATGCCGAGCAGCAGGTACGACATCCAGGTCTGGGTGTCGTCGGCCTCCGCCTGCACCACGGCGAGCGCGGCCCGGTCGGCGACCCGCAGCCCGGGGTGGCCGGCGGCCAGGGCGGACAGCGTCCCGGCGAGTTCGGCGCGGTCCGCCCCCGGCTCCGCCTTCACCAGGATCTGCGGCAGCAGCCCGGTGTCGGTGTGCGGCACCAGGAGGGCGGCGGGCAGCAGCGCGGTCTCGTAGCCGCGCCGCCCGTCGACCGTGGCGACCAGGGTGAGTTCGACCGCGGTGCCGTCGCCCAGCCGCATGGGCACCTTGTCGCCGAGCGTGTGCCCGGACGCCTCGGCGAACGCGGTCGGCAGGGCGACGGTGTCGCCGGTCAGCCGGGTGAGGTCGCCCTCGGCGGCGCGGAAGGCGGTGGTGCTCTCCAGCCCGGCGGGGGTGACGCCCTGCAGCGGCACCTCGGTGGGCTCCGGCTCGTCGGGCTCGTCGCCCTCGTCGCCGGGGGCGGGGCGCGCGGGGGCGGGCGGGTCGATGTAGCCGAGGGTGGAGACCTGGGCCGAGGCGGCCTCGACGCCGGGCTGCCGGGCGACGGTGTCGACCAGCTCCAGGGGCAGGCCGCCACTGGCGGAGGTGACGACGAGGTCGGCGCGGAGGTTCTCCTCGAACGCCCGCTCCGCGCCGCTGGACTGGGTGGTCTGGAGGTAGATCAGTGAGATGGCCAGTCCGCTCGCCAGCATCACCGGCATCACCGCGCCCGCGAACCGGCTGGTGCGGGCCTTGGCGTTGAGCGACGCCAGCGAGCCGGCCAGCCCGGTGAGGGCCCGCAGCGGACCGCGCAGCACCGCGGTGATCGCCTTGGCCAGGCCGGGGCCGAGCAGGCCGAAGCCCGCCGTCCACAGCATCGCCGCCGGGGTGGCCGTACTGCCCGCCGAGGGCCCGGCCATGTTCGCGGTGACCAGCGCCAGCGCGGTCCCGCCGCCCAGGAAGAGCAGCGCGAACACCAGCCGGGGCGTGGAGAACCAGCGCTGCTGGAGCGTGGCCTCGGCCAGCGCCTCGGTGGGCCGGGTACGGGTCGCGGCCCGGGCGCCGAGGAACGCCGCGCCGAGCGCGGTGAGCAGCGCCGTGGCGACGCCGACCGCCATGGGCACGAGGCCGGCGCGGAAGGCGATGGTCTCGGGGACGACCCCGGCGCCCGCGAAGGCGTCCAGCAGCCACCGGCCGATCGCCGGACCGGGGAAGCAGGCCAGCGCGGTGGCGAACACGGCGATGAACAGGGTCTCGCCCAGCACCATCCGCCGCAGCTGGGCCGGGGTGGCGCCGATGGCCCGCAGCAGCGCGGACTCGCGCTGCCGCTGGTTGAGCGAGAGGCCGACCGTGCTGGAGACGACGAAGACGGTGACGGCGGCGGACAGGCCGCCGAACACCGAGGCCAGGGTGACGAGTTTGCTGCCCTCGGCGATGACGTCCGGGTTCTCCGCCCAGCCCCGTTCGTCGCCGGTCAGGACCTGGACCGGTCCGTCGCCCACCGCCTCCTTCACGGCCCGCTCGACGGGCCCGAGGGGGGTGCCGGGCTCGGTGAACACCCCGAGGGAGTCCGCGAGACCGGGCCGGCCGGTGGCCTCGGCCGCCTCCGTGTCGGGCAGGAAGACCGTCGCCGCCTCGCCGCCGCCGGGGCCCGAGACCAGGGCGCTGACGCGGTGGGCGGCGGCCTCGCCGCGTACCGCCAGGCGCAGGTCCTGGCCGACGCGTACACCGTGCTCGCGGGCGAAGCGGGCGTCCACCGCGATCTCGCCGGCCGCCGGTGCCCTGCCCTCGTCGATCCGGTACGGGGCCAGGGCGGCGGACGACCAGCCGTGGCCGGTCAGCTGTGCGCCGGGCCGCCCGCCGGCCAGGACGGCGGCCGGGAAGGAGACGTCCGGCACGGCGCGGGTGACGCCCGGCACGGCCTCGATCCGGGCCGCCAGGGCGGTGTCGACGCGGATGCGCTCGGGGAACATGTCGCGCCGGGTGCCGGGGTAGCGCTGGTCGCCGGTGACGACGACCTGGGCGGCGGCCAGCCGCTCGGGCGGGGCGGCCCGGTGCAGCCCGGTCTCGAAGAGGCCGCCGCAGCCGACGACGATCGCGGCGCCGAAGAACAGCGCGATGAACGTCGCGATGAAGCCGCCCTTGTGGAACCGCAGGGTCTTGAGCGCGAGCCGGAACATCAGCGCGCCCCCCGGCCCTGGGCGGGGGTGCCCGGGGCGGCGGGCTCATTGCCCCAGGCGCCCAGGTGGGTCATCCGCTCGGCGACCTGGTCGGCGGTGGGCCGGTCCAGGGCGCTGACGATCCGTCCGTCGGCCAGGAACAGCACCCGGTCCGCGTGCGCGGCGGCCATCGGGTCGTGGGTGACCATCACGATGGTCTGCCCCGCCCAGCGCACCGCCTCGCGCAGCAGGGTCAGCACCTCGCGGGCGGTGTAGGTGTCGAGGGCGCCGGTCGGCTCGTCACCGAAGATCACGGCCGGCTTGGTGATGAGCGCCCGGGCGATGGCGACGCGCTGCTGCTGGCCGCCGGACAGCTCGCCGGGCCGGTTGCCGCGGCGGGCCGAGAGGCCGACGCGCTCGATCACCTCGTCGACCTCCGCCCGCTTGGGCCGCCGGCCGGCGAGGCGCAGCGGCAGCGTGACGTTGTCGACGACGTTCAGCGCCGGCAGCAGGTTGAACGCCTGGAAGATGAAGCCGATGCGCTCCCGGCGCAGCTTGGTCAGCTCCTTCTCGCCCAGCGGGGCGAGGTCGGTCCCGTCGAGCAGCACCCGGCCCGAGGTGGGCCGGTCGAGCCCGGCGGCGCAGTGCAGGAAGGTGCTCTTGCCGGAGCCGGAGGGGCCCATCACGGCGGTGAAACTGCCGCGGGGTAAGCCGATGGTGACGCCGTCGAGGGCGGCGACCTGGTTCTTGGAGCCGCCGTAGACCTTGCGTACGGAGTCGAGCCGGACGACCTCGTAGCCGCCGGGGTCGGCGGGGCCTTCGTACGCCGGGCGTCCCTGCGGGATCGGACCGTTCATGAGCGGTGTCCTTCGTGTGCGGTGGGCCCGGCGACCGGGCGGGGCGTGGTGGAGGAGAGCGGGCCCGGCCCGGCGAGCACCTGCCTGGCGGCGGCGAGCGGGTCGGGCGGGGGGCGCAGGAGGCCGTGGGCGACGGTCAGATGGAGCCGGGCGGCGGCGACCACGGCGTACGAGACGTACGCGGCCAGGGCGAGGAAGACGGCCGAGGCGGCCAGGGCGGCCGGCCAGGTGTCGATCCAGACGCCGGGCCCCGACCCGTCCGACCGCCCGAGCCGTACGCCGGCGGTGAGGGTGCCGTCCGCCCGGCGGGAGTCGACGGTCCAGAACCACAGCGGCAGCGCCGCCCCGGCGAGCAGGGGCAGCCAGACGGCGAGCACCAGCGCGTCCAGGAGCAGCAGGAAGGGGTGGAGCAGGATCAGGTAGCAGCAGTCGCGGTAGAAGGCGGGGTCGGTCCAGCGGGCCTTCAGGTGCCCGGCGAGGCCCGGTTCGGTGACGTCCTGATAGCGGTACGGGACGGGCGCGTCGACCAGGACGGCCCGGCCGCGCTCGACCTGGGCGCAGCACCGGACCACCCACACCGAACCGACGGTCAGGGCGAGGGTGACGGTGAGCTGGCCCAGGGCGGCGCCGGCCAGGACGGCGGCGGTGGCCACGGCGAAGAACACCGGGCCGGTGACCGCGTACCCCAGCAGGTAGCCGGTGGCGCGCCAGGGCGTGGCGGACAGCAGCATCCGCGCCGGGTTGCCGTGGCGCGGCAGCCGGCGGGCGGGGAGCAGCGCGGCCGACACCCGGCGGAGCAGTGAGGGGACGCGCTCGGTGCCGGTGTCCTGGTGACCGGTGCCGGTATGGGAGCCGTGGGTGCGGTCGGGGTCGCCGTCCGGGGCCGCCGGGCGGGGTGGGGCGCCGGGAGTGGCCTCCGGGGCGCTCATCCCACGCTCCGCAGCAGCGTCTCGATCGCCTTGAGCCGCTCGTCGAGCGCGCCCAACTGCTGGTGCAGGGCCGCGTGTCCGGCGCTCGCCTCCTCCGCGAGTCTGCGGTACGAGGCCATGGCGACGGCGTCGGCACGGTGGCGCTGGAGCCGGAAGTAGGCGACCACACTCAGGGTGCTGCCACCGGCGATGATCAGGATGATGGCGATCGTGATGACGGCGCCGGTCATGCGGGGGTTCCCTTCACGTCACTGACTGAGCCTTCCGCGTCCGCCGCCACGGCCGCGGCTATCGTCTCCGCGTTCACCCGGAGGTCGAACGGCGCCAGTTCGAAGTACTTCAGCGCCTTGCCGGTCGTCGACAGCTCCAGCGTCCCGACCACCAGGCCGGCCTTCTCCAGCCGCTCCAGGTGCATGTAGAGCAGGGGCCGGGACATGCCGAGACGGCGGGCCAGCTCGCTCACGTACATCCGGCCGCCGGAGATCTCCGCGATGACCCGGAGGCGCTGCGCGTGGCCCACGGCGGCGAGCACGGCCAGCAGCTCCTCGCTCGTCATGGTCCACGCCCTCTCACCCGGAAGCATGTAAGTCGAGACTGACACATGCCTGAGAAGCCTGTCAAACGTCAGGACGGCATATCTCCCTCGCTCCTCGCCGGGGCGCGACACGGCGAGGTCCGGCCCCCGGGCGGGGACCGGACCTCTTGGTGACGCCACGTCAGAAAGGGCGCCCCGGCGCTCACATGGCGGACCAGGCACGGAACTGGCGCAGCCCGTAGAGCAGCGGGGGGCGGGAGTGCCGCTCCGCGATGTGGCGCACCGCGCCGCACACGACGACATGGCTGCCGAGCTTCTGCGTCAGCACCACGTCACAGTCGGCCACGGTGTGCGCGTCCCGGGACAGGTGCGGGCCCGCCATGTCCGGGTCCTGCTCCCACGGCACCAGGTCGAACCGGCGCGGATCGCCCGAGGCGAACAGCTCGGCCGCCTCCCGGGCGCCCTCGTGCAGCAGGTTGACCGCGAACACCCCGCTCCGCAGCACCGCGTCCAGCGTCGGGCTGCCGTCGCGCAGGCACACCAGCAGGGTGGGCGGCTCCAGCGACACGCTGCACACCGAGGAGCAGGTCATCCCGCGCGGCGCGCCGCGATGGTCGGTGGTGGTCACGACGCCCACACCGGTGGGGAAGCCGCTCATCATGGCGCGGAAGCCGTCGGGGGTGGCCGGGGCGGGCACCGGCACGGCGGTCGGGGTCGTGGTCCGTATCGCGGGGTCGGTCATCGCGTACCGCTTTCTGTCTCGACGGGAAGCTTGTCGCGGCCGGAGCGCTGCCGGGGGAGCGCCGGCCCGGCCGCCGGTGCCGGGAGTGCCGTCCGAGCCGTCGGTGCCGGGGGTGCCGGGCGCGCCGGGGCGGGCGGTCCGGCCCGGCGGCGGTCGCGGCGGTCGAGCACGTTCAGCAGCGGGCCGGTCATCGCGGTCGTCACCAGGGCCATCACCACCAGGGCCAGCACCAGCGGCCCGGAGAGGATGCCGGCGCTCAGCCCCGTCTGGAGCACGATCAGCTCGGTCAGGCCCCGGGTGTTCATCAGCGCCCCGACCCGGCCCGCCTCGGGGCGCGTCAGGCCCCCGAGCCGGGCCCCCGCGTACCCGCCGAGGACCTTGCCGGCACAGCCCAGCAGCACGGTCACCCCGATCAGCCACCCGGACGCCGAGGCGAACGCGCCGGTCAGCACGGTGACGCCGGTGACCACGAAGAACGCGGGCGCCAGAGCGCGGCCGGTCCGGGCGACCGAGGCCACCGCCCCGGCCCAGGGCGCCCGTTCGTCGCCCGGGACGGCGAGCCCGACCAGGGCGGCGCCCAGGATGGCGGTCATGCCCAGGTGCTCCATGGCCAGCGCCACGGCCAGCGCGGCGGCGCCGAGCGCGACCGCCGCGGTGCGCGGCAACCGGGCGCACAGCCCGCGCGCCGCCCGGGTGCGCAGCCCGAACCGGACGGCCAGTGCGCCCACCGCACCGACCAGCAGCGCCCGCGCCGTACCGAGCGCCCCGGCGGGATCACCCGCGCCGAGCGCGACCGCCGCGGTGAGCAGCAGCCACCCGGCCGCGTCGATCACGATGGCGGACGCCAGCGCCAGCCGGCCGGCCGCCGACGCGCCCATGCCCCGGTCGGTGAGGATCCGGGCCATCACCGGCACGGCGGTGATGGACAGGGAGACGGCGACCATCAGCACGAAGGCCGGCAGCGGGGCGGTGCCGCGCGCCGCCGTGTCCCCGGTGAGCAGCACCCACCCGGTCAGCAGCACCCCGGTGAGCAGCGGCGGCACCAGGGAGCCGGCGGTCACCCACGCCATCGCGCGGCGCGGCGGCCGGTCGGGGCCGAGGCGCAGCTTGTGGGCGAGGCCGACCAGGAACAGCACCAGACCGGCCTCACCGGCCAGGGTGAGCAGCCGGAACACCGGGCCCGGCAGCAGCGCGTCGAGCACGGCGCCGCCGAACAGCGCGACCACGGCGGGCCCGGCCAGCAGGCCCACCGTGACCTCTCCGACGACCTCCGGCTGGCGCAGCCTCCGGGCGGCCGACCGGCCCGCGGCGGCCAGCAGCAGGACGGCCGCGAGCGCCGCCACCGCGTGCGCGGCCCACCGCAGGAGGTCCAGGGCGTCCATGGTGTGGGGGGTCCTTCCCGATCGGCCCGTGGGGGGAGGTCAGCCGAGGTTGGTGAAGTACTCGTACGCCTTGGGCAGCACCTGGGTCAGCCGCTCCGTCTTCTCCCGGATCTGCGCGAACTCCCGCTCCGCCGCGCCCGGGTCGGCCAGGGACAGCGCCGGGGACGGCTTCAGGTCGATGCCGCCCATCCCGAGCAGGATGCACATGTACGAGTACGGCGGCAGGCCGTGGTAGTACGGGTAGACCGACTCGGAGTCGGGCAGCTGGACCTTCCACTTCTCGATGCGCTCGGCGAGGGAGTCCGGAATCGCCCGGGTCTTGGTGTCCCGCCAGTACTGCGTGTCGTTCCGCTTGGCCGCCACGTAATGCAGCACCAGGAATTCCCGTACGCCGTCCATGACATGGGAGACGGCGTTGTTGTAGACGTCCCGGTGCACCGGGTTCCAGTCCTCGCCCGGGAAGTTCTTGGCGAGCTGCTCGATGGCGTGGTGGATGAAGAAGATTCCGGTGGACTCCAGCGGCTCCACGAATCCGCTGGACAGCCCGATGGCGACGCAGTTCTTCACCCAGGAATTGCGGCTGCGGCCGATGCGCATACGGATGTGATTGGCCTCGACGTCGGCGGCGGCCGGCCCGACGAATTCCCGCAGGGTGCGCTCGGCGTCCTCGGGGGAGAGGTAGTCCTTCGCGTACACGTAACCGGTGCCGACCCGGCCCGTCAGCGGAATGGTCCATATCCACCCGGCGTCCTGGGCGGTGGCCGTGGTGCACGGCAGGATGCCCCGGCGCTCCATGTCCATCGGCACCTGGAGGGCGACCGCGCTGTCGTTGGGAAGGGTGTCCTGGTAGGAGATGAACGGCTCCTCCAGGGCCTGGTTCAGCAGCACGCCCCGGAAGCCGGTGCAGTCGATGAACAGGTCACCGGTGAGGTCGCCGTGCTCGGCGGTGCGCACCCCGCTGATCCAGCCGCGGTCGTCGAGGGAGACCTCGCGGACGTCGTCCACGATGTGCCGGACGCCGCGCTCCACCGCGTACGCCGTCAGGTATTTGGCCAGCAGTGCGGCCTCGAACTGGTACGCGTAGGGGAACTGCGTCTTGCCCTGGTGCTCGGACATGGTCAGGCCCTGCATCTCGTCCGCGCCCTCGTCGAAGGGCTGGTCGATGAGCGTGCCGTCCCGGTGGCGCGGGCTCAGCCCGGCGTCGATGACCGACGCCATCACGAAGCAGTCCTTGTCGAAGCGGTCCGTGGGCCCCTGCTTCAGCCACCAGTCGGTGAGCGGGAAGCCGTTGACCGACCGCATCTGCTCGAAGGGGTGGTAGAAGTAGTGGCCCTTCTCCCGCCAGTTCTCGAAGCGGACCGCCAGCTTGTAGGTGGCGTTGCAGGCCGGCATCCAGTCCTTCTCCTTGAGTCCGAGGAACTCGAAGAAATGGCGGATGTCGCTGAAGGTGGCCTCGCCGACGCCGACGGCGCCGATGTGACCGGATTCCACCAGGGTGATGTCGATGCGCTCACCGAATGCGGCCTTGAGGTACGAGGCCGTCATCCAGCCCGCCGTCCCGCCGCCCACGATCACTACGTTGTTGAGCACTGATTACTCCCGTCGGTAGCTCCACGAGTTCCGGTTCCGAAAGGCCGGATGTCCGGTCGTGGCGGCGCCGTGCCGGGATGCATTCCGGGGTGGCGCCACCGGGAAAGAACCCTAGGCAGCCCGGGAAGACGGGCCCAGATCATTAAGTGTCGAACGAAAATCGCAGGCCGTCGCAGCCATTGACGCGACGTCAGCACTGTGTCAGCGCCGGGCGGCAGCATGGCCGCGCGAAGGGTGGCGGGGCGCCGTGCCCCACGGCGCCCCGCCCCGGGTGGCAACGGGTCGCCCGCCTACAGCAATGGAGTCGTGCATGACACAGCAAGTCCATGTCCCGCCGTTCGCCGTGATCCCCGGCGCCCAGGTGGACCGCGTGCTGTCCGGCAACGAGAAGGGCACCGTCGACATCGTCGAGGCGGCGTACCGGGTGCACGGCGAGGGCGACACGGTCAACCCGCCCTCGTACTTCCTCCGTTTCCCCGACCGGCCCTCCGCACGCATCATCGCGCTGCCCGCCTCGATCGGCGGCGGCACCCGGGTCGAGGGGCTGAAGTGGATCTCCAGCTTCCCGCAGAACGTGGAGCGCGGCGTCCCGCGGGCCTCGGCCGTGCTGGTGCTCAACGACTACGACACCGGCTACCCGTTCGCCTGCCTGGAGAGCTCCATCATCAGCGCCGCCCGCACCGCCGCGTCGGCGGCGCTGGCCGCCGACCGGCTCTCCCGCGACCGCACCCGGCCGGCCCGGGTGGGCTTCGTCGGGACCGGGCTCATCGCCCGGCACATCCACACCTATCTCACCCGCACCGGCTGGGACTTCGACGAGGTGGGCGTGCACGACCTGTCCGCCGAGCACGCCGCGGGCTTCCGCGCGTACCTGGAGGGCAGCGGCGCGGGCGGCCGGATCACCGTCCACGAGCGGGCCGAGGACCTGGTGCGCTCCTCGGACCTGGTGGTGTTCGCGACGGTCGCCGCTGCCCCGCACGTCACCGACCCCGGCTGGTTCACGCACAACCCGCTGGTCCTCAACGTCTCCCTGCGCGACCTCGCCCCCGAGGTGCTGCTCGCCTCGGCGAACGTGGTCGACGACGTCGAGCACTGCCTGAAGGCCGACACCTCCCCGCACCTGACCGAGCAGCTCACCGGTGGCCGGGACTTCATCGACGGGACGCTCCACGACGTGCTGGCCGGCCGGCTCCGGATGCCCGCCGACCGGCCCGTGGTCTTCTCGCCGTTCGGGCTGGGCGTGCTCGACCTGGCCGTCGGCAAGCATGTGTACGACACGGTGCGCGCGGCCGGGGACCTGCACGTCGTGGAGGGCTTCTTCCACGAGACCGACCGCTACGGGCGCGCCGGCGAGGCCGGCCGCCGTACCTGAGACGGGGTGGTCGCAGTGCCCGTGATCTCCGCGCCGGAGGACTTCCATGTGGACGACCTCTATGTGGACCTCCGGCCGGCCCTCGACACCTCGCTGTACCTGAAGTGCGAGGGCTTCAACTTCGCCGGCTCCATCAAGCTGAAGGCGGCGGCGTCGATGATCGCCGACGCCGAGTCCCGAGGCGTCCTCACCCGTGACTCCGTGATCGTGGAGTCCTCGTCCGGCAATCTCGGGGTCGCCCTGAGCATGATCGCGGCGGACAAGGGTTACCGCTTCCTGTGCGTCACGGACACCCGCTGCAACCTGGTCACCCGGCGGCTGATGGAGGCGATGGGCGCCCAGGTGCACATCGTCACCGAGCCCCACCCGGAGACCGGTTTCCTGGGCGCCCGGCTGGACCACGTGCGCCAGCTCTGCGCCTCCGACGACCGCCACCTGTGGCTGAACCAGCACGCCAATCCGTACAACTGGCTGGCGCACTACCGGACGACGGCACCCGCCATCGCGTCGCACTTCCCGGGCCTCGACGTGCTGTTCGTCGGCGCGGGCACCACGGGCACGCTGATGGGCTGCGCCCGGTACTTCAAGGAGTCGGGCCGCCCGGTCACGGTGGTGGCCGTCGACTCGGTCGGCTCGGTCACCTTCGGCGGGCCGCCCGGGCTGCGGATGATCCCCGGTCTCGGGGCGGGCGTGCGGCCCCAGCTGCTCGACGAGTCGTTCGTGGACGACGTGGTGCACGTGCCGGAGGTGGAGGCGATCCGCGCGGCCCACCGGCTGGCGACGGCCGGGTTCCTGTTCGGCGGCTCCACCGGGACGGTCATCGCCGGGGCGTCGGGCTGGCTGGCGGAGCACCGCCCGGACGGGCGGGCCACCGCGGTGGCGATCTCGCCGGACCTGGGGGAGCGGTATCTGGACTCCGTCTACCAGACCAACTGGGTCAGTGACATCTACGGCTCCCGCGCCCTGGACCGGGACGCGCTCCGCGCCCCGTGACCGCCCGCCCCGCCCCCCGTACGGCCCGTACCGCCCGCACGGCCCGCACGGCCCCCGTCCGCCACCCGGGACGGGGGCCGTGCCGCTGTGCCGCCGCGCCGTGCCGCCCCGGTGCCCGGGAGCCGGGAGCGGCACGGTGCGGATCCGGCCACCGTACGGTCTTACGGTTGACGCATCGCACCGTCACCTGTCATCTTCGACTTACACCCGTTGGGCGGTCATGACGACCCTGAAGGAGCTGGGACAGTGAAGAAGCAGCCGATCACCGTGAGGGTGGCGAGCTGGAGCGCCTTACACCCGGGGCGTGCGATCGCCGCGTGGTTCGCCTTCGTCGCCCTGTGTCTCGCCGTGGGCGTCGCGGTCGGCACCAACAGCGCGGTCGCCAAGGACTACCGGGTGGGCGAGTCCGGCCGCGCCGAGGCCATCGCCACCGACGCCGGCCTGGAGCGCAGGCCGACCGAGCAGATCATGTTCAGCGCCACCACGGGCACCCTGGACGAGGCCGGGGCCCGCGCCGCCGCCCAAGACCTGACCGCGCGGATGGAGAAGCTCCCCGAGGTCCTGGAGGTCGAGCCCCCGGTCCTCTCGGACAACGGGCGGATGCTCATGGTCGAAGTGACCATGAAGGGCGTCAAGCGCGAGGCCATGGAGCACGTCGACCCGCTGCTGGAGCAGACGGCCGCCGTGCAGAAGGCCCACCCCGACCTCCTCGTCGAGGAGACCGGCGACGCCTCCGTGAGCAAGGGCCTCAACAAGCAGCGCAGCGACGACCTGGCCCAGACCGAGATGATCACCTTCCCGGTCACCCTGGTCACCCTGCTGATCGTCTTCGGCTCGCTGGTGATGGTCGGCGTCCCGCTGCTGCTCGCGCTCTCCTCGATCGCCGCCGCGGTCGGCCTGTCCATGGTCGTCTCGCACCTGATCCCCGACGCGGGCGTCGGCATGAACGTCATCCTGCTCATCGGCATGGCGGTCGGCGTCGACTACACGCTCTTCTACCTCAAACGGGAGCGCGAGGAACGGGACCGGGCGGCCGGCTCCCTCAGCCCCGAGGCGCTCGTCGGCATCGCCGCCGCCACCGCGGGACGCGCCATCGTGGTCTCCGGCCTCGCCGTGATCGTCTCCAGCGCCACCCTGTTCCTGGCCACCGACATCATCTTCTCCTCGCTGGCCACCTCCACCATCCTCGTGGTCTTCGTCGCCATGGTCAGCTCGGTGACCGTCCTGCCCGGCCTGCTGGTCGTCATCGGCCGCCGGTCCGACCGCCGCGCCGCCCGCGCCGCGGCCCGCGGCAAGCGGCTGCGCGAGCGGCACCCCGAGCGCACCGGCCGGATCTTCACCGCGCTGCTGAATCCGGCGCGCAAGCACCCGGCGGCCACCCTGATCGTCTCCACCCTGGTGATGGTCGGCCTGGCGCTGCCCGCGCTCGGCATGGAGCTGCGCGTCCTCAACAAGGACACCCACTCCCGGGCGATCCCCGAGATGCGGACCTACGACAAGCTCAACGACGCCTTCCCGGACCGCCGTTCCGAGCACTGGGTGGTCGTCCGGGCGGACGCGGAGCAGCGGGGCGAGGTGGCCACGGCCCTCGACGCCCTCGCCGAGCGGGCCAAGGCCGACCCCATGTTCTCCAAGAACCCGCCGGCCGTGCGGACCTCGGAGGACGGACGGGTCAGCGTGATGACCCTGGCCGTGCCGCACCGCCTCAGCTCCCCCGAGGCGACCGGCTCGCTGGAACACCTGCGCGGCGAGTACCTGCCGCAGACGCTCGGGAAGGTCCAGGGCGCCGAGTACGGCGTGGACGGCCCCGTCGCGGTGGACGTCGACTATCTGGCCCACCAGAGCGACAAACTGCCCCTGGTCGTCGGCTTCCTGCTGCTGCTGACCTTCCTGATGACGGTGCTGGTCTTCGGCTCGGTGATCATCGGCCTGGTGGGCGTGGTGCTCAACCTGCTGTCCGTCGGCGCCGCCTTCGGCCTGGTCGTCGTCTTCTTCCAGTGGGGCCTGGCGACCACGCTCTTCGGCTTCGACGCGAGCGCCACCAGCGCCATCGGCTCACGGGTGCCGCTCTTCCTCTTCGTGATCCTCTTCGGCCTCTCGATGGACTACCAGGTCTTCGTGGTCAGCCGGATCAAGGAGGCGGCGATGGAGGGGCTGTCCACCCGCGAGGCGGTCCTGGACGGCATCGAGAAGTCGGCCAAGGTCGTGACCAGCGCGGCCGTCGTCATGGTCACCGTCTTCGCCAGCTTCATGTTCCTGCACCTCGCGGAGATGAAGCAGATCGGCTTCAGCCTGGCGGTCGCGGTGCTGCTGGACGCCTTCATCATCCGGGTGATGATCCTGCCCTCGGCCCTCATCCTGCTGGGCGAGGCCAGCTGGTGGCCCTCGCGCAGGACGCGGCGCACCCAGGCCGTCGCGCCCGGCGGCGGGGCCCCGGCGGCGGCCACCGCCCCGGCGGCCCGGTACCGCTAGCCACCCGCCCCTCCCCGGCGGCCCGTCCGCGCCGGCCCGCCACCACCCGGTGGCGGCCCGCGCCGGCCGCCGGCCCCACAGACGGGCGCCGGACCGGATCCCCCGCCGGTTCGGCGCCTCCTCCCCCCGGTCATACCATCCCGCCCGGCGAACACCGGCGAGATGGTATTTCCTTTGTTCGAGCAATACTGGGCAGAATTTCCAGCGGCTGCCGATAGCTATGGGGGTATTCACGCCGTGGAGATCAATCTGCTGGGATCGCTCAACCTCACGCAAGGCCGCGAACGGTACACCTTGGTGTCAAAGCGGGCGAGTGTCGTATTGACGCTGCTGGCACTGTCTCCCGGGACTCCGGTCCTCTTCGACCAGATGGTCGACGAACTCTGGGCGGACCGCTCGATGAGCAACGCGCGCAACGCGCTCCAGGCCAATGTCACCCGCCTGAGAAAATTCCTGAGAACCGCGACGGGCCGGGACGGCGACACGCTCGTCCGGACCGTCGGCAGCGGCTACCTCCTCGACGTCCCCGCCCGGGTCGTCGACGCCCACCGCTTCACCGAGGAGGCCGACACCGGGGCCCAGCTCGTCCACACCGACCCGGTGGAGGCGATCGTCCGCCTGGAGGCGGCGCTCGCGCTGTGGCGGGGACCCGCCCTGCTCGACACCTGCGACGGCCTGCGGTGCCGGGTGCGGGCCGCGCACCTGGAGGAGCGCCGGATCACCGCGTACGAGGACCTGACGGCGGCCCGCCTGCGGGTCGCCGCGGAACGCGTCCCGCTGGCCGAGCTGCGCCAGCTCGCCGTGGAGCACTCGGGCCGGGAACGGCTCAGTGAACTGCTGATGCTCGCGCTCTACCGCGACGGCCGGCAGGCCGAGGCGCTGGAGGTCTTCCACGGCGCCCGCCGCCGGCTGGCCGACGACCTCGGCCTGGAACCGGGGCGCGGGCTGCACCGGGCGTACCAGGCGATTCTCACCCAGGACGAAATCCTCGGGGAACCCCGTCAGGTATTGCTCCCCGCCGGGCGCTGAAAGGAGATCCTGCCGACCGGTATTTTCCTGGCTCCTCGTTCACGGTCCATTCATTCCGGGCAAACCTTGTGAAACCTTTGTGCGGACCCGTATGGTGGACGTGGTGGGGGCGTCCTGTTAGCGTGTGGACCGCCTCGGCATTTACGGTGCCGGGGTGTCGCACGTTTACTTTTCGGGCGTCACGGGGGCATATGTGAACATCGAGTTAAGGCATGCCAGAATTGTCACGGTGATAGACCGGGTCGGCAGTATCTCCAAAGCGGCCGCCGAGCTGAGCGTCCCGCAATCCAGTCTCACCGCCCAACTGAAACGCATTGAAAAGGCCGTGGGTGCGCGGCTTTTCGTCCGCTCCTCCGCCGGAGTCGTCCGCACCTCGGTGGGCGAACGGCTCGTCCCGATGCTCACCGAACTCGTCCAGCGGGCCGACCTCGTGATCGTCGAGGCGGCGGCCCATGCCTCGACGGTCTTCCGGTTCGGCAATTCGGAATGGACGCCGCCGTCCCTGCACAGCGCCCTGCAGTCCTCGCTGCCCGCCACCGAGGTGCAGACCGAGACCCTCAGCCCCGCCGCCGCCCTCGACGCGGTGCGGCGGGGCTGGCTCAGTGCGGCGCTCGTGCCCTGTCCCTCGCTCGTCGAGCCGGACGACGCGGCCGGGCCGGCCCTCGACACCGCCGTCATCGTCCGCGAGCCGGTCTGGCTCGCCGTGCCCCGGGGCCATCCGCTCTCCCGTGAACCGGCCCTGGAGCCACCGGACCTCGCCGCCCTGCCCTGGGTGCGCTACGCCCGCGACCACTGGTTCCACCCCATCGAGAAGCAGCTGTTCACCCGCTTCCCGCGCGCCGAGGCCGAGGTGCTCCACTACGTGGACGGCCACCACGAGGCGATGACCTGGGTACGGGACGCCCACGCGGCCGCCCTGACCACCCCCACCGGCGCCACCAGCGACGTGTCCCTGGTGCCGATCACCGGCACCGAGAGCACCGAGATGGTGATGGTCTGGCGCAGCGGCTCCGTCGCCCGCGCCACCGTGGCCCGGCTGGTGGAGACGGTCCGCCGCTACTACTGCGCGTACGCCCGGACCATCCCCCGCTACTGGGCCTGGATGCGGGAACACCCCTCCGAATTCCCCGAGTTGTTCCGCTACCTCGAACCCGCCTGAGCACTGTCAGCGGGTCATCAGCCGGCCATCAGCCCGCTGTCAGGCGCGTTCGCCAGCATCGTCCGCATGACGACAGCGAACCGCGTGGACGCCGACGGCCGTGCCACGATCAAGGAAATCATCTGCGACATCCTCGAGATCGACGCGGACGAGATGACCGACACCAGCAGGTTCAAGGAGGACCACGAGGCGGACTCGATGGGCGCCATCGAGATCCTCTCCCAGCTCGAGCGCGCCTTCGGGATCGACATCGACCAGGCCGAACTGGCCCGGATGGTCAACCTGGAGGGCGTGGTGACCGTCGTCGACGAAGCCGTGGCGGCCAAGGCGGCCTCCCACTAGGCATCGGCACCGGACGACGGGAGCGCAAGGTGTACGACAGCGATCAGCGGCCGCCGCGCCGAGTGGTGATCACCGGACTGGGCACCGTCAGCAGCATCGGGCTCGGCGTCCCGGCCTTCCTGGACGGACTGCGGTCCGGGCGCAGCGGGGTCAAGCCGATCACCGCCTTCGACACGACCGGGTTCGCCCACGCCAACGGGTGCGAGGTGGACGACTTCGACCCGGCCGAGTGGATCCACCGGATCGACCCGGACGAGCTGGGCCGGGCCACCCAGTTCTCCGTCGCCGCGGCCCGGATGGCGGTGGCCGACGCCGGGCTGAGCGTGGAGGAGCTGAGGGAGCGCCGGGCGCTGGTCTCCGTCGGCACCACCGACGCCGAGTCCCGCGACCTGGACGCCCTGGTCGGCGTGCAGCTCGGCCAGGGACCCGAGCACCTGCCGCCCGGTGTGGTGCGCCGGGCGCAGGCGGGCCGCCTGTCCACCGGCATCGTGCGGGAGCTGGGCCTCACCGACGTCGAGGCGCTCACCATCCCCACCGCCTGCGCGGCCGGCAACTACGCCATCGGCAGCGGGTTCGACGCCATCCGGGGCGGCGAGGTCGAGGTGGCGCTCAGCGGCGGCGCCGACGCCGTGTGCCGCAAGACCTTCGCCGGCTTCTACCGGCTGGGCACGATCGCCCCCGAGGTGTGCCAGCCCTTCGACAAGGACCGCAAGGGCATCCTCACCGGGGAGGGCGCCGGCATCCTGCTGATGGAGAGCCTGGACTCGGCCCTCGCCCGCGGCGCCCGGATCTACGCCGAGGTGCTCGGGTACGGGCTCAACTGCGACGCCCACCACCCGGTCGCCCCCGACCGGGCCAGCCTCGCCCGCTGCATGGAGGTCGCCCACCGCAACGCCGGCGTGAAGCCCGAGGACATCGACTTCATCTCGGCCCACGGCACCGGCACCCACGCCAACGACGTGACCGAGGCCGGAGCCATCCGGCAGGTCTTCGCCGAACCCCCGCCCACCATCTCCATCAAGTCGATGATCGGGCACTCCATGGGCGCGGCCAGCGCCCTCGCCTCGGCCGCCTGCGCGCTGGCCCTCACCGAGGGCTTCATCCCGCCCACCATCAACCACCGGGAGACCGACCCGGAGTGCGGCCTCGACTGCGTCCCCAACGAGGCGCGGCCCGCCGAACTGAACGTCGTCCAGAACAACGCGCTCGCCTTCGCGGGCAACAACGCCGTGCTGATCCTCGGCCGGTACCGGGAGGTGCGGTGATGTCCCCACTGGTCCTGACCGCCTGGTCGGCGGTCTCCCCGTACGGGGTCGGCAGCGCGCCCTTCGCCGAGGGGATCACCGGCGGACGCGGCGCCGTCCGCGCGCTGGACCGCACCGAGCACCCCGGCCCCTTCGACCGGGGCGGCCTGGTCCCGGACTTCACCGCCGCCGAGTACGTCGGCCGGAAGGGCACCCGGACCATGGACCGGGTGACCGCCCTCGCCGTCACCGCGGTCGGCCGGCTGCTGGCCTCCTGCGACGGGGAACCGGTGCGGCGGCCCGAGGAGACCGCCCTCGTCCTGGGCACCGGCTCCGGAAGCGTCCAGAGCATCATGGACTTCACCCGCGACTCCCTCGCCGGTGAACGCCCCTACCACGTCGATCCCGCCCGCTTCCCCAACACCGTGATGAACCGGGCGGCCGGGTCGAGCGCCATCTGGCACGGCATCAAGGGCCCCAACACCACCGTCGCCGGCGGCTGGCTCACCGGACTGCTCGCGCTGAGCTACGCGGTGCGGCTGCACGCCGGCGGGCACTGCGCCCGGGTGCTGTGCGGAGCCGCCGAGGAGTACTCCACCCAGCGGGCCTGGCTGGAGTGGCACGGCCGCCCCGACGAGGAGCGGGCGGCACCGCTCGGCGAGGGCAGCGCGGTGTTCCTGCTGGAGACGCCCGAGGACGCCCGGACCGCCGGGCGGACGCCCCTCGCCCGGGTCCGCACGACCCGCTTCCGGGCGTACGGGGAACGGACGGAGGCCCGCGCGGCGCTGGCCGCCTGCATCCGCGACGCCCTGAAGACCACCGGCGTCGCCGCCGAGGACGTCCGCCTGGTCGCGCCGCTCGGCGCCGGCGGCGAACCGGCCGCCCTGGAGGAGGGCGGCATCACCGACGCGCTCGGCGCCACCCCGCCCCGCTGGATCCGCTGCCGCCCCCTGCTCGGCGACACCTCCGCCGCCTCCACCAGCCTCCAGCTGGCCGCCGTCCTGGCAGCCGCCGGCGACACCGGGCTCGCCCCCGGCGAAGCGGCCCTGGTCACCGGCGTCGAGCGCGACGGCACCGTCGGCTGCGCCCTGCTGTCCGGCGCCTGAGCGGCCCCGCCGCGCGCCCCGGCCGGACGGCACCCACCGCGCCGGGCCGCGCCCGGCGAGCACCCCTCGACGAGGAGACACCAGCATGTCCGCACACGACCGCCCCGTCGCCCTGGTGACCGGAGGCTCCCGCGGCATCGGCCGCCATGTGGTGACCCGGCTCGCCCGGGACGGTTACGACGTGGCCTTCTGCTACCAGTCCAACAAGGAGGCCGCCGACGCGGTGGCCGAGGAGGCCACCGCCGCCGGGGCCCGGGTGCACACGGCACAGGTCGACGTGTCCGGCCACGACGCCGTACGCGACTTCGTCCGCGGCACCGAGAGCGCGCTCGGACCGCTGCGCACGGTGGTGTCCTGCGCCGGGATCGTCCGGGACAACCCGCTCGTGATGCTGCCGGAGGCGGACTGGGACGCGGTGCTGCGGGTCAACCTCGACGGCACGTACAACGTCTGCAAGGCCGCCGTCTTCGCCATGATGAAGCGCCGCGCCGGCTCCGTGATCACGATGTCCTCCGTCGCCGGCGTCCACGGCAACGCCACCCAGACCAACTACTCGGCCACCAAGGCCGGGATCATCGGCTTCACCAAGGCCCTGGCCAAGGAGTCCGGCCGCTACGGCATCCGCGCCAACGCCGTGGCCCCCGGCTTCATCGAGACCGACATGCTCTCCGGCCTCACCGGCGACCACGTCGCCCGGATGACCGAGCGCATCCCGCTCGGCCGCCTCGGCAGGCCCGAGGAGGTCGCCGACCTGGTCGCCTTCCTCGCCTCCGACCGCGCCTCCTACATCACCGGCCAGGTCTTCGGCGTCGACGGCGGCCTCGTCGTCTGACCCGCCGCCGCGCGCCCAGGGACCCCGCCCCCACCCGACCAACGGGACACACCACCATGCCCAAGAACACCACACCGCGCTTCTACTTCTCCCTGCGCAGCCCCTACAGCTGGCTGGCGTACCAGGAACTGACGGACCGTCACTCCGATCTGGTGGACGTCCTCGACTGGGTGCCGTTCTTCGAACCGGACGCCGAGAGCGCCCGGCTGCTCGCCGAACAGGGCGGCGACTTCCCCTACTCCGAGATGTCGCGCGAGAAGAACCGGTACGTCCTCCAGGACGTCGGCCGGCTCACCAAGGCCAGAGGCATCACGGTGACCTGGCCCGTCGACCGCCACCCGGTGTGGGAGGTGCCCCACCTCGGCTACCTCGCCGCCGCCCGCGAGGGCCGCGGCCACGACTACATCGCCGCCTGCTACCGGGCCCGCTTCGGCGAGGGCCGCGACATCTGCGACCGCGCCACCATCGCCGGCATCGGCACCGAGCTCGGCCTCGACTCCCGGCGGCTCGCCGACGCGAGCGACGACCCCGCGCTGCGCGCCGAGGGGGTCCGCGCCCTGCTCGGCGTCTGCCGGGACGGGGCCTTCGGGGTGCCGTTCCTCGTCCACGGCTACACCCGCTTCTGGGGCCTGGACCGGCTCGGCGACTTCGTCGCGCACCTGCGCGCCAAGGCGCTGCCCGCCGCCTCCGTGCCCGAGCCGCTCGTGGGCCCGGTCGGCCTCGGCCGGTCGGCGGACGACGGGCACGCCGGCGGCTGCGGCTGACGCACGGCCGACGCCCCGCCGGGCCCGTGGCACCGGGCCCGGCCGGCGTCAGTTCGTGGTCAGCCCGGTGTCAGCGCGCTCGCCGACGATCGGTGCAGTGAACTCGATGACCTTCGCTAGGGGATTGGTATGACGACTCAACGCCACACGGCCGGCCTGCCGCTCACCGCCGGGCAGAAGGACATCTGGTTCGACGAGAAGCTGTCCGGCGGCGGCGCCACCTACAACACCGCCATCTACTGGGACATCCGCGGCCCCCTGGACCAGCGGGTCTTCCGGGCCGCGCTGGAACGGCTCGTGGAGGAGTCGGAGTGCCTGCGCACCCGCTTCACCGACGTGGACGGGGAGCCCCGGCAGTACGTCGAGGAACTGGCCGCGCTGCCGCTGACCGTCACCGACGTCAGCGCCGCCGCCGACCCCGCCGCCGCGGCCCGCGAGGCGATCCGGGCGGACCTGCGCGTACCGCTCGTACCGACCGCCGACCCGTATGTGCCGCTGTTCCGGCTGAGCGTCTTCACCCTCGCCGAGGACCGCACCTTCTTCTGCCTCCTCAACCACCACCTCGTCTCCGACGGCTTCAGCTACGTCATCTACTGGCAGCGGCTGTCCGCCCTCTACGAGGCGCTCCTCGCCGGCACCTCGCCCGACGAGGGCCGCTTCGCACCGCTGAGCACCCTGATCGAGGCCGAGGCCGCCTACGCCGGCTCCCCGCGCGCCGACCGCGACCGCGCCTACTGGGAGGAGCGGTTCGCCGACCGGCCCGAGCCCGTCAGCCTCGCCACCCGCGACGCCGGGCCCGCCCAGGCGTTCCACCGCGAGGAGACCGTCCTCGCCGGCGGCACCGCCGACCGGATGCGGTCCGTCGCCTGGGACGCCCGGGTCACCTGGCAGACCGTCCTGGCCGCCGCCCTCGGCGCGTACACCCGCCGCACCGCCGGCACCGACGACGTCATCCTCTCCCTGCCCGTCACCGCCCGGGTCGGCGGCACGATGCAGGACATCCCCGGCATGGTCGTCAACTACGTGCCGCTGCGGCTGCCCATCAGCCCCGGCACGACCCGCGGCGACCTGCTCACCGCGACCTACCGGGCCTTCTCCGGGGCGCTCAAGCACCAGCGCCACCGGGTCAGCAGGATCCGCCGCGCGATGGGCCTCGGCAGCGACGACCGGCGGCCGTTCGGCCCGTTCCTCAACATGATGCCGCAGATCGAGAAGCTGACCATCGGCCCCTGCGACGCCACCCTCCACAGCCCCTCCACCGGCCTCGTCGACGACCTGGAGTTCACCGTCGCCGACAAGGGCGCCGACGGCATCGGCGTCGACCTCAGCGGCAACGAGGCCCTCTACGAGCGGGACGAGGTACGCGCGCACCTCGCCCGGTTCACCGGCTTCCTCGACCGCTTCGTCACCATGGCCGACGACGCCCCGCTGGACTCCCTCGACCTGCTCGCCCCCGGTGAGGCCAAAGCCCTGGCCGCCGCCCTGACCGGTCCCGTACGCGCGGAGCCCCACCGAGGCGTCGTCGAGCGCGTACGGGACCACGCCGCCGCCCGCCCCGACGCGCCCGCCGTCACCGACGACGGCGGCACCCTCACCTACGCCGCGCTCGCCGGACGGGCCTCCGCCCTCTCCCGCCGCCTCACCGCCGGCACCGGACCGGTGGCGCTGCTCACCGCACCGGGGCGCGACTTCGTCACCGCGGAACTCGGCGTCCTCGGCGCCGGCCGCGCCTTCCTGCCCCTCGACCCGGCCGCCCCCGGGGCCCGCCTCACGGCCCTGCTCGCCGACAGCGGCGCCGGCTGCGTCCTCGCCGACGCCGCCCACCACGACCTCGCCCGGCAGGTCGCCGGCGACCTCCCCGTCCTCCTACTCGACGGCGCCGAGGACCCCGCCGACGGCCTCGCCCCCGTCCTCGGCGGGCCGCGGGACCTGGCGTACGTCATCTACACCTCCGGCTCCACCGGCCGGCCCAAGGGCGCCATGGTGGAGCGCGGCGGCATGCTCAACCACCTGCTCGCCAAGGTCGAGGAGCTGGGCCTGGACCACACCGACGCGCTCGTCCACAACGCGCCCGTCACCTTCGACGTCACCGTCTGGCAGAGCCTGACCACCCTGCTCGTCGGCGGCCGCGTCCGTGCCGTGCCCCGCGACGCCGCCGCCGACCCCGACGCGCTGTTCGGCGTCATCGCGGCCGAGCACCTCACCGTCCTGGAGGTCGTGCCCTCCCTGCTGCGCGCCACCCTCGACGCCTGGGACGCCCTCGGCGGCGCGCCCCGGCTGCCCGCGCTGCGCTGGATGATCTCCAACGGCGAGGCTCTCCCCGCCGGCCTGTGCGCCCGCTGGTTCGCCCGGCACCCGGACATCGCCCTGGCCAACGTCTACGGCCCCACCGAGTGCTCCGACGACGTCACCCACGCCTACGCCCGCACCGCCGCCGACCTGCGCCCCGGTGACGCCTCCATGCCCATCGGCCGCCCGCTGCGCAACACCCGCCTGTACGTCCTCGGCGACGACCTGCGGCCCGTCCCGCAGGGCGCCCCCGGCGAGCTGTACGTCGCGGGCGCCGGCGTCGGCCGCGGCTACCTCGGCGACCCCGGGCGCACCGCCGGCACCTTCGTCCCCGACCCGTTCGCCGCCGACGGCACCCGGATGTACCGCACCGGTGACACCGTCGTCCTCCTCGCCGACGGGCAGCTGCTGTTCACCGGGCGCCGCGACCACCAGGTCAAGATCCGGGGCCAGCGCATCGAGCTGGGCGAGGTCGAAGCCGCCCTGCGCGCCCTGCCGTCCGTCGCCGACGCGGTCGCCTCCGCCGTCACCGACCCGGCCGGGCACCGCCGGCTCGTCGCCCACTTCGTGGCCGACCCCACCGCGCCCGGAGGCACCGCCGACCCCGCCGAGCTGCGCCGCCGGCTCGGCGAGGTGCTGCCCGAGCACATGGTGCCGTCGCTGCTGCTCCCCCTGCCCGCCCTGCCGCTCACCCCGCACGGCAAGGTCGACCGCAAGGCGCTGCCCGCCCCCGACTTCGCCGCCACCCGCACCGGCGGCACCCCCCGCACCGACGCCGAGCGCGTCCTGTGCGAGGTCCTCGCCGACGTCCTCGGCATCGACGGCATCGGCGTCGACGACAGCTTCTTCGCCCTCGGCGGCGACAGCATCAGCGCCATCCAGGTCGTCAGCCGCGCCCGCAGGGCCGGGCTCGCCGTCACCTCCCGGGACGTCTTCCGGCACCGCACACCGGCCGCCATCGCCGCCGTCGCCCGCCCGGCGGGACAGCGCGCCGCGGCCGTCGTCGAGGACGGGGTCGGCGAGATCCCGCTGACCCCCGTCGCCGACCAGTTCCGCGAGGAGGTCTCCCATCTCCCCGCCGCCACCCGCGAGTACGCCCAGTACGTCACCGTCACCGTCCCCGCCGGCACGGACCCCGGCCGGCTCGGCACCGTGATCGGCGCCCTCCTCGACCGGCACGACGCCCTCCGGATGCGGCTCACCTCCCCGGTCCCGGGCGTGTGGTCCCTCGACGTGCCGCCCCCCGGCTCGGTGACCGCCGCCGACGTCCTGCGCACCGCCGAGGTGCCGGCCGGCGCCGACCCCGACACGTTCCTGGCCGGGCAGGTCGCCGAGGCCCGCGCCCGGCTGCGCCCCGAGGACGGCCTGATGGTCCAGGGCGTCCTCCTCGACACCGGCGCCGGCCTGCCCCGGCTGCTGCTCCTGGTCGTCCACCACCTGGCCGTCGACGGGGTGTCCTGGCGCATCCTGCTCGGCGACCTCCAGGCCGCCCAACAGGCCGCCGAGGAGGGCGGCGACCTCCGCCTCGACCCGGTCCCCACCTCGTACCGCCGCTGGGCACGCACCCTCACCGAACAGGCCCGCAGCGCCGCCCGCGTCGCCGAACTCCCGCTGTGGACCGCTCAGTTCGAGGGCGCTCCGGCCGAGCCGGGCGAACGGCCCCTCGACCCGGCCCGCGACACCCACGGCACCGCCGGACGGCTCCGTACCGAACTGCCCGCCGACCTCACCGCCGCCGTCCTCACCCGCGTCCCCACCGCCTTCCACGCCGAGACCGACGAGGTCCTCCTCACCGCCCTCGCCCTCGCCCTCACCGACCACGAGCGGCGGCGCACCGGCCGGACCACCGGCCGCGCCCTGATCGAACTGGAGGGCCACGGCCGCGAACACGCCGGCGACGACACCGACCTGTCCCGCACGGTCGGCTGGTTCACCAGCGTCTTCCCCGTCGGCCTCGACATCGGCGCACTCGACCGCGCCTCCCTGCGCGACGGCGGCGAGGCGTGCGGCACCGCGCTCAAGCGGGTCAAGGAGACCCTGCGCGCCCTGCCCGACCGCGGTCTCGGCCACGGCCTGCTGCGCCACCTCAACCCCCAGACCGCCGCCGTCCTCGCCCGGCTCGGCACCCCCCGCGTCGGCTTCAACTACCTGGGCCGCTTCACCACCGGCAGCGAGGGCGACTGGTCCCTGCGCGCCGGCTCCTCCGGCCTCACCGCCGCCCCGGGCACCCCGCTGCGCCACGCCCTGGACATCGTCGCCACCACCGAGGACCGGCCCGGCGGCCCCGTCCTCGTCACCGAGTGGACCTACGCGAACGGCGTCCTCGGCGAGGACGACGTCCGCCGCCTCGCGGACGACTGGTCCGCCGCCCTCGGCGCCCTCGCCGCGCACGCCGGCCGGCCCGGCGCCGGCGGGCGCACCCCGTCCGAGTTCCCCCTGGTCACCGTCGGGCAGGCGGAGATCGAGGCGTACGAGAAGGACACCGGCGGCCTCCACGACGTGCTGCCGCTCTCCCCGCTCCAGCGCGGCCTGCTCTTCCAGGCCCAGTTCGACCGGCACGGCATGGACGCCTACACGCTCCAGGTCGTCATGGACCTCGACGGGCCGCTCGACCGGTCCGCGCTGCGCGCCGCCGTCGCCGCGCTCCTCGACCGGCACCCCGGCCTGCGGGCCGCGTTCCGCGAACGGGACGGCGGCGACCCCGTGCAGATCGTGCCCGAGACCGTCGCCCTGCCCTGGACCGAGACCGACCTCACCGGCCTGCCCGCCGCCGAGGCACAGGCCGAGGCGCGGCGCCTCACCGACGAGGAGTGGCTGCACCGCTTCGACGTCACCCGCGCCCCGCTGACCCGCTTCACGGTGTACCGGCTCGGCGACGACCGCCACCGCGTCGTGTGGACCGCCCACCACATCCTGGTCGACGGCTGGTCCCTGTCCGCCGTCCTCGCCGAGGAACTGGTCACCCTGTGGGGCAACGGAGCCGACACCTCCGTCCTGCCGCCCGCCGCCCCCGTGCACGGCTACCTGGAGTGGTCCGCCGCGCAGGACAAGGAGGCCGCCCGGGAGGCGTGGCAGAAGGAGCTGGCCGGCATCGACGAGCCGACCCGCCTCGGGCCCGCCGACCGCGGCCGGGTCACCGCCCTGCCCGCCACCCGCACCGCCACCCTGCCCCAGGGGCTGACGGACGCCCTGACCGCCTGGGCGCACGAGCACGGCCTGACGATGAACACCGTCGCCCAGGGCTGCTGGGCCGTCGCCCTCGGCCGGCTCACCGGCCGCCAGGACGTCACCTTCGGCGCGGTCGCCTCCGGGCGGCCCGAGGAACTCCCGGACGTCGAGCGGATGGTCGGCGCCTTCATGCACACCCTGCCCGTACGGGTCAGGCTGGAGCCCGCCCTCACGATGGAGGCGATGCTGGCCGGCCTCCAGGAGCGCCAGCTCCGGCTGGAGCCGCACCAGCACCTGGGCCTCGCCGAGGTGCAGCAGGGCGCCGGGATCGGCGAGCTGTTCGACACCGTCGTCAGCTTCCACAACTACCCGTCCGGCGCCCTCGACCGCATCGGCGACCACGTCCCCGGCCTGACCACCCGCGCCTGGGAGGCGCGCGTCATCGCCGAATACCCGCTGGCCCTCGGGGTCTTCCCCGGCGCCCGCGCCGGCGACCCGATGCGGCTGGAGGCCCAGTACCGGCCCGACATCTTCGGACCCGACCAGGTCGACGCGGTCCTGCGGCGGTTCACCCGCGTCCTGGAGGCCCTCGCCGACGCCCCCGGCACCACCCTGGGCACACTCGACGCCCTCGGGGCCGACGAGCGCCGCCTGCTGCTCGGCGACTGGTCCGGCGCGGGCGCCACGGCGGCACCCGCCACCCGGCGTGCCACCGACGTCTTCGAGGAACGCGCCGCCGCCACGCCCCACAAGGAGGCCGTCGCCCTCGGCGCCGACCACCTCACCTACGCGGAGCTCAACGCCCGCGCCAACCGGCTCGCCCGCCTCCTCGCCGACCGGGGCACCGGGCCCGAGCAGATCGTCGCCGTGATGCTGCCGCGCGGCCCCGAGGCCGTCGTCGCCGCCCTGGCCGTCCTCAAGGCGGGCGCCGCCTACCTGCCCGTCGACGCCGCCTACCCCGCCGACCGCATCGCCCACATGCTCGACGACGCCCGGCCGGTGGCCCTCCTCACCGACACGGCGACCGCCGCCCGCACGGCCGGGCCCGGCGTCGACACCGTGGTCCTGGACGCCCCCGCCACCGCCGAGCGGCTCGCCGCCCTGCCCGGCACCGACCTCACCGACGCCGAACGCGCCGCCCCGCCGCACCCCGGCCACCCGGCGTACGTCATCTACACCTCCGGCTCCACCGGCCGCCCCAAGGGCGTGGTGGTCACCCACACCGGGCTGCTCGCCATGGTCGACAGCCTCACCGACCGCTTCGGCCTCGACACCGGCACCCGCGTCCTGCAGTTCGCGTCGCTCAGCTTCGACGCCTCCGTCTGGGAGATCATGCTGGCGCTCCTCACCGGCGGCACCCTGGTGATCGCCGACGAGGAGTGCCGCAGCCCCGGCGCCCCGCTCGTGGACCTGATCAACCGCGCCCGGATCAACCTCGCCGGACTGCCGCCCGTGGTCGTCGGCGGACTGCCCGAGGGCAGCACCCTCCCGGCGGACCTGCGCCTGGCCGTGGCGGGCGAGGCGGTCCCGGCCGAGATCGTCGACCGCTGGGCCTCCCGCGTCCGGCTCCACAACGGCTACGGCCCCACCGAGGCCGTCGTCAGCTCCACCGTCGCCGGGCCCCTCGACGGCACCGGACGCCCGCCCATCGGCCGGCCCACCACCGCCCACCGCGTCTACGTCCTGGACCGGCAGCTCGCCCCCGTGCCCGCCGGCGTCACCGGCGAGCTGTACGTCGCCGGCGGCCTCGCCCGCGGCTACCTGGCCCGCCCCGGGCTGACCGCGGACCGGTTCGTGGCCGACCCCTTCGGCCCGGCCGGGCAGCGCATGTACCGCACCGGCGACCTGGTCCGCTGGCTGCCGGACGGGCAACTGGACTACCTGGGCCGCGCCGACGACCAGGTCCAGCTGCGCGGCTTCCGCATCGAGCTGGGCGAGGTCACCTCCGCGCTGCTCGCCCAGCCCGGCATCGACCAGGCCGCCGTGATCGTCCGCGAGGACGAGGCCGGCGACCGGCGCCTGGTCGCCTACGTCGTGGCCGCCGACCCCGCCGCGCCGGCCGACTCCTCGCTGAGCCCCACCCTCCGCGACCGGCTCGCCCAGTCCCTGCCCGACTACATGGTGCCCTCGACGGTCGTCGCCCTGGAGTCCCTGCCGCTCACCCCGCAGGGCAAGCTCGACCGCAAGGCGCTGCCCGCGCCCGACGTCGCCGGCTCGGCCCGGGGACGCGGACCGCGCACCCCCGTCGAGGAGATCCTCTGCGGCCTGTTCGCCGACATCCTCTCCCTGCCGCAGGTCTCCATCGACGACGACTTCTTCGCCGTCGGCGGGCACTCGCTCCTCGCCACCCGGCTGGTCAGCCGCGCCCGTTCGGCACTCGGCGTCGAACTGCCGATCCGCGCCCTGTTCGAGGCGCCGACCGTCACCGCGCTCGCGGCCGTCGTCGAGGCCGCCGGACACGCCAGGCCACCGCTGCTCCCCGCGCCGAAGGACGCCGCACGCCCGCTGTCCTTCACCCAGCGGCGCCAGTGGTTCCTCAACCGCCGCCAGGAGACCGCCGACGGCACCTACAACACCCCGATGGCGTTCCGCCTCACCGGCCGGCTGGACACCGCGGCCCTCCAGGCCGCCCTGACCGACGTCGCCGAACGGCACGAGGTGCTGCGGACCGTCCTCCCCGACACCGACGGCGTGCCCTCGCTGAAGGTGCTCGACGCCCGGACCGGCGGGCCGGTGCTCAAGGCCCGCACGGTCACCGGGGACGGGCTCGCCGCCGCGCTGGCCGCCGAGGCGGACCAGGGCTTCGACCTCACCGCCGAACCTCCGCTGCGGGTACGGCTGCTGGCCACCGGACCGGACGAGTGCGTCCTGCTGCTGGTGCTGCACCACATCGCCTTCGACGGCTGGTCGATCGTGCCGCTGCTCACCGACCTGTCCACCGCCTACCGGGCCCGGTGCGCCGGACGCGCCCCGCAGTGGGCCCCGCTGCCGGTGCAGTACGCCGACTTCGCCGCCTGGCAGCACGAGCTGCTCGGCTCCGGGGACGACCCCGACAGCGTCGTCTCCCAGCAGCTCGCCTTCTGGCGGGACGCCCTCGCCGGGCTGCCCGCGGAACTCGCCCTGCCCACCGACTTCCCGCGCCCCGAGGTGCCCGGCTCGTCCGGCGACGTGGTGATGTTCGACCTGGAGCCCGAACTCCACCACGACCTGGTGGAGATCGCCCGGCAGACCGGGACGACCGAGTTCATCGTCTTCCAGGCCGCACTGTGCGCGCTGCTCACCCGGCTGGGCGCCGGCACCGACATCCCGCTGGGTGTCTCGGTCGCCGGACGCACCGACGAGGCCCTCAACGACCTCGTCGGCATGTTCATCAACTCCCTGGTCCTGCGCGGCGACACCAGCGGCGACCCCACCTTCCGCGAGCTGCTCGACCGGCTGCGGGAGACCGACCTCGCCGCCTACTCCCACCAGGACGTGCCCTTCGACCAGGTCGTGGACGCGCTCAAGCCGGCCCGGTCACTGTCCCGGCACCCGCTCTTCCAGGTCGTGCTGAGCGTCCAGAGCCACGGCGACCAGCCGCTGGCCCTGCCCGGCCTCACCGTGAAGCCCGAGTACGTCGGCTCCGGCCGGGCCAAGCTCGACCTCGTCATGGAGCTGCTGCCCTGGCCCGGCGAGGGCGGCATGCGCGGCCTGTTCAACTTCAGCACCGACCTCTTCACCCGGGCGACCGCCGAGCGGATGGTGGCGCAGTTCCAGCAGGTGCTGCGCACCGTGGCGGCCGACCCCGGCGTCCGGATCGGCGCCCTGGAGCTGCTCACCGGCGAGGAGCGCGAGCGGGTCCTGCACACCTGGAACGACGCCGCCCGGGACGTCCCGCCGGCGACCCTGACCGGCCTGTTCGCCGAGCGCGCCGCCCGCACCCCGGACGCGCCCGCCGTCGGCGGCGGCGCCCACGCCCTGACGTACGCCGCGCTCGACGCCCGCTCCCACCGGCTGGCCCGCCACCTGATCGCCTCGGGCGCCGGACCCGAGCAGGTCGTCGCCGTCGCCGCGCCGCGCCCCGCCGACCGGGCGGTCGCCGCCCTCGCGGTGCTCAAGGCGGGCGCGGCGTACGTGCCGGTGGCGGCGGACGAGCCCGCGGGCCGGATCAAGGCCCTGTTCGCCGACACCCGCCCGGTGTGCGTCCTGACCACGGCGGGCCTCGCCGGCCGGCTGCGCAGCACCGGCGTCCCCACCGTGGTCCTGGACGGGCCGGAGGTCCGCGCCGGGTCGGCCGCGCCCGTGACCGACGCCGACCGCACCGGCCCGCTGCGCCCCGAGCACGCCGCCTACCTCGTCCGCGCCGAGGACGCGGCGGGCCGGCCGCGCGGTGTCGTGGTCGAGCACCGGGCCGCCGCCGCCGCGCTCGCCCGCGCCCTGGAGACGGGCGAGGCCCCCGCAGGGACGGGCCTGTTCGGACCGCTCCTCGCGGGCACCGGGGTCCCGGCCGGTCAGGCGGACGGAGCGCCGCTGCCGCTGGACTGGGCCACCCCCGCCACGCTCGCCTCCGGGCCGGGCACCGCCCACACCCGCCTGTACGTCCTGGACGAGTGGCTCACCCCCGTACCGCCCGGTGTCGTGGGCGAGGTGTACGCCGGCGGCGCCGGACTCGCCCGGGGCTACGCGGGCCGGCCGGGCGCCACCGCCGAGCGGTTCGTGGCCGACCCCTTCGGCCCGGCGGGCGCGCGGCTCCACCGCACCGGCGTACGCGCCAAGTGGGACACCGAGGGCAGGCTCCTCGCCCCCGGCGCCTCCCCGGCGCCGGCGGACGGAGCCGTCCCGGCCGCCGCCCGCACGGAGCAACTCTCGCCCGCGGAGGAGGTGTTGTGCGGGATCGTGGCGGAGGTGCTGGGTGTGGCGTCGTTCGGGGTCGAGGAGAACTTCTTCGAGGC
>NZ_JBIBVB010000001.1:84636-1291492 GCF_043079975.1 Streptomyces sp. NPDC015131
GCGCCGGGGGCGAGCATGGACAGCATGAAGTCGCTGCGGCTGGTGAGTCTGGCGCGCAAGGCCGGGCTCCGGGTGAGCATCGCGGACGTCTTCGTCCATCAGACCGTCCGCGCCCTCGCCGCCACCCTCACGGAGCAACTCTCGCCCGCCGAGGAGGTGTTGTGCGGGATCGTGGCGGAGGTGCTGGGTGTGGCGTCGTTCGGGGTCGAGGAGAACTTCTTCGAGGCGCCGGGGGCGAGCATGGACAGCATGAAGTCGCTGCGGCTGGTGAGTCTGGCGCGCAAGGCCGGGCTCCGGGTGAGCATCGCGGACGTCTTCGTGCACCAGACGGTCCGCGCCCTCGCCGCCACCCTCGGCACCGAACCCGCCGAACCCGCCGAACCCGCCCCCCGGCCCGCCGCACCGCAAGGGCCCGCGCCGCGCCACAGCACCCGGGTCATGGCGGAGGCCATCGACGAGACCGACCGCCTCGGCCACGCCGACCCGTTCGCCCACCTCCTCAGCATCCGGCCGACCGGGACCCGGCTGCCCGTGTTCTGCCTGCACAGCGGCGTCGGGTTCGCCCTGTCGTACCTGCCGCTCGCCCGCCACCTCGGCGACGCGTACCCGCTCTACGGCATCCAGGCGCCCTGCGTCGTCGGCGACGCCCCACTGCCCGGCAGCGTCGAGGAGATCGCCGCCGACTACATCAGGACGATCAAACAGGTGCGGCCCGAGGGCCCCTACCACCTGCTCGGCTGGTCCCTCGGCGGGCTGCTGGCCTACGAGATCGCCGTCCAGCTCCGGCTCGCCGGCGACGAGGTGGGGCTGGTCGCCAACCTGGACTCCTACCCCCGCACCGGCGTCCAGGACGAACGCGACGAACAGAGCCTGCTGGCCTGGCTGCTGGAGGGAGTCGGACACCACCGCTCCGAGTTCGGGGACCGCGACCTCGTCCCCGGCGACGTCCTGGACGCGCTGCGGCGCGACAACAGCCCGATGGCGCGCATGGGGGAGCAGCGCATGACCCGGATGGTCGACCTGATGATCCACCACCAGGCGCTCAACACCCGCTACGCACCCCGCGACCTCGACGCCACCATGCACCTCTTCCTCGCCGAGCGGTCGGCGTGGGGCGAGGAGGGCGCCGGCCAGGTGGAGAAGGGCCCCGACAAGGACCGGCTCTGGAAGCCCTGGTTCACCGGCGACCTGCGCGTCCACCGGCTCCCCTGCACCCACGACGACATCCTCGCCCCGGAACCGCTCGCCGCGCTCGGCCCGGTCGTCGCCGCCGAGCTGGACCGCCTCCACCAGCAGCGGGACGGACGTGAGCGGTCATGACGACGGCGACGTACACCGAGGCCGGCCGCGGCGGCACCACCGCGGCCCTCCTCACCGAGATCCTCGCCGTCACCGGCCGCCGGCTGCGCCACCTGCGCCGCGCGCCCGGGCGGGTGATCGGCGTGGCGCTCAGCCCCCTGGTGTCGATGGTGATGCTCGGCTACCTCTTCCGGGACGCCATCCGCCTCCCGGCGGGCGGCTCCTACGGCGAGTACGTCTTCGCCGGCGGCGCCGTCCAGGTCGCCCTGGCCTGCGTCGGGCCCACCGCCGTCTCCGTCGCCATGGACATCAGGGGCGGACTGGTCGACCGCTTCCGGTCCCTGCCCATCAGCCGGTCCGCCGTCCTCGCCGGACACACCCTCGCCGACTGGCTGGTGGGGATGCTCGGCCTGGCCGTCGTCACCGGCGCCGGACTGCTCCTCGGCTGGCGGACCCGGACCGGGCTCCTGCCCACCCTCGCCGCGTTCGGGCTGATCGCGCTGTTCGTGTACGTGATGCTCTGGGTCGGCGTCCTGCTGGCGACGACCCTGCGCACCGTGGAGACCATCAGCGTCGTCACCCCGTTCATCGTCGTGGTCCTGCCCTTCCTGTCCAACGCCTTCCTCGCCCCGCAGTCCATGCCCGCGGCGGTCCGCCCCCTCGCGGAGTGGAACCCGCTCAGCGCCGTCATCGCGGCCTGCCGCGACCTGTGGGGCAACCCGGCGGCGACCGGCGGCAGTTTCCCCGCCGAGCACCCGGTGGCCGTCGCCGCCGTGACGCTCGCCGCGCTGCTCGCCGTCTGCTCCGCCGTGAGCCTTCGCCGCTACCGCACCGCGGGCTCCTGACCCCGCCGCCTGGAGGAAACCCAGCCATGACCACGCAGCAGCCCGCAGCGCCGTCCCTCGGCGCGTACGACCTCACCGACCCCCAGACGTTCCTCGACACCGACCACCACACCCTGTGGCGCCGGTTCCGCACCGAGAGCCCGGTCCACTGGCACCCGGCCGGCACCCCCGTGCCGGGCTTCTGGGTGGTCTCCACGTACGCCGACGTCGTCACCGTCTACCGGGACAACAAGCGCTTCACCTCCGAACAGGGCAACGTGCTGGCCACCCTGCTCCAGGGCGGCGACTCCGCCTCCCGCAAGATGCTGGCCGTCACCGACGGGCCGCGCCACCGCGAGATCCGCAACCTCATGCTGAAGTCCTTCTCGCCGCGCGTCCTGGAGCCCGTCGTCGCGGGCGTCCACCGCCGCACCCGCGAACTGGTCGACCGGGCCCTGGAGCACGGCAGCCTGGACTTCGTCACCGACGTCGCCGACCACATCCCCATCAACACCATCGGCGACCTGATGGACGTCCCGGCCGCCGACCGCGAACGCCTCGTCGCCTGGAACACCCAGACCCTCTCCCGGCACAGCTCCGAGGACAGCGTCCTCGACGAGGTGATGGCCCGCAACGAGATCCTGCTCTACTTCTCCGAGCTGGCCGCCGAACGCCGCCGCAACCCCGGCGACGACGTCATCAGCGCGCTCGCCACCGCCACCGTCGACGGCACCCCGCTGTCGGAGGAGGAGATCGTCTTCAACTGCTACAGCCTGATCCTCGGCGGCGACGAGTCCAGCCGGATGTCCTCCGTCGGCGGCCTCATCGCCTTCTCCGAACATCCCGGGCAGTGGCGCCGGCTGAAGGACGGCGACGTGGGCGCGGACACCGCCACCGAGGAGGTGCTGCGCTGGACCACTCCCGCCATGCACTTCGGGCGGCGCGCCCTCACCGACGTACCCCTGCGCGACCAGGTGATCCGGGCCGGCGACGTGGTCACCCTCTGGAACAGCTCCGCCAACTTCGACGAGGACGCCTTCGACGACCCGTACCGCTTCGACATCGGCCGCACGCCCAACAAGCACGTGGCGTTCGGGCACGGGCCGCACTTCTGCCTCGGCGCCTTCCTCGGCCGGGTCCACGTCAACGCCATGGTCGACGCCCTGCGCACCGCGGTCCGCGACATCGAGCTGCTCGGCCCGCCGCAGCGCCTCTACTCCAACTTCGTCCACGGCTACAGCGGCCTGCCGGTGCGGCTCACCGCCGAACCGGCGGGCCGGGTCCCCGCACCGGCCGCGGCGGGGGAGGTGACGGGCTGACATGCGGGAGGAGAGGAGAACGGCGGGCGGCACCACCCTGGCCGTCCTGTACGTCGACGAACCCCTCGGACAGGACGGCGCCTGGGACCCCGGCCGGCTCGGCGAGGTCGGCGACCGGGTGGAGGACCTGCTCGCCGAGTGCGGGGCGGTGATGCTGCGCGGCCCCGGCATCGAGGACGCCGACGGCTTCCACCGCGCGGTCAGCGCGTTCGGCGACCCGCTGATCGACAGCTACCGGGGCGGCAACACCCCGCGTGCCGCCGTCTCCGACGGGGTGTTCACGTCCACCGAGTACCCGGCGCGCTTCGACATCTCGCTCCACAACGAGCTGTCGTACGCCCACCGCTGGCCCAGCCGCCTGTTCTTCTGCTGCCTCCGGGCGCCGGAGACCGGCGGGGCCACCCCGGTCTGCGACGGGCACGCCCTGCTGGCGGACCTCGACCCGGAGGTGCGCCGGCGGTTCGCGTCGGGCGTGGTCTACCGGCAGCACCTGCACGGCGGCCTCGGTCTCGGCAAGTCCTGGCAGGACACCTTCGAGACCGGCGACCGGAAGGTGGTCGAGGACTTCCTGGAGGCGTCCCGCGCCCAGTACCGGTGGACCGCCGACGGCGGCCTGCGCGTCAGCCAGCACCGCCCCGGCATCCGCGTCAACCCGCTGACCGGGCGGGACGTCTGGTTCAACCAGGCCGACCAGTGGCACCCGTCGAACCTGCCCGGCGACGAGGCCGAGACGCTGCTGTCGCTCATCGACGACGTCGACGACCTGCCGCACTGGGTGACGTACGGCGACGGCTCGCCCATCCCGGACGAGGACCTCGCCCAGGTGCGCGCGGCGGCCCGGCGCAACCGGCTCGTCGAGCCGTGGCACGACGGCGACATCATGATCGTCGCCAATATGTCGGTCCTGCACGGGCGGGAGGCGTACACCGGCCCCCGCAAGGTGGTCGTCTCCATGACCTGAGGGGCGGCGCCCGGGAGGGGCCCGGCCACCGCCGGCCGGGCCCCTCCCGCACGCCGCCCCCCGGGCGGGCCGCGCACCCCACGGGCGGGCCGCGCCTCGGGCGGGGCTCGCCTTTCTCAGGCGGGCCGCGCCTTTTTCAGGCGGGGCGCGACGCGAAGACCGAGTACCGCCCCGGCTCCACCAGCCCGTCGTCCCCGAGCGGGGCGACCGTGAAACCCCGGGCGGTCAGCCCGGCGCACAGCTCGCCCAGCCGCCCGTCGGTCGCCGTGCCCGGCTCGTCGTGCACCTCCAGGGCGATGCGCCGGACCAGCGGCCAGTGCTCCTCGTCCAGCCCGCGCAGCACCTCCGCCTCCGCCCGCTGCACATCCACCTTCAGCATGTCGATCCGCTCCACGCCCTCCTCGGCGATCACGTCCGACAGCCGCCGGATCCGGCAGGCGTGGGACTCCTCGCGGAACCGGTACGCCAGCATCTCGTCCAGCAGGTCCAGGTCCTCGCCCCACTGCGCCACCTCCGGCCCGCCCAGCACCTGGCGCTTGACGAACTCCCGGTCGGTCGCGGTCGCCGCGTGCGCGGAACGGGCCGACATCGTCGTGTAGCCGGGGTAGTACGTGAAGGCCGCCTCGCCCTCGGCGTCGCCCAGCGCACAGGGGTGCAGCCGCGCCGGCACGCCGAACGCGGCCATGTTCTCCGCCAGTCGCGCGAAGACCGGCGGCAGTGGCTCGAACGCGTGGATCACGGCGTCCGGGCACTCCGCGCGCACGAACAGCGAGTACACCCCGATGTTGGCCCCCACGTCGAAGACCACGGCGTCCCGGGGGAGCGTCGTCCCGTCCGGGAGGTAGGCGCGGCGGACGAAGATCTCCTCGTAGAGGAAGGCCGTCTCATGGGCGTTGACGCCGGCGATCCGGCTCGGATCGATCTCCATGGCGCACTCCTGACTGGTCGCGGACAGGCGGCGGTTGCCAGGGTGCCGCAGCGCGCTGACGCCCGGCTGACGTGCCGGGACCGTCACCACCAGGGACTTTCGCCGAATGCTTAAGGACGTGGCCGCCCCCCGGACCCCTCCCTAGGGTCGGGCGTGTTCCCCGTCCCCGTACTCCCTCTGCTGCCGGAGGCTCACCATGAGCGTGCTCGACGAGATCGTCGAAGGGGTGCGTGCCGATCTGGCGGTACGCCGGAAGTCGGTGCCCGAGGCGGCGCTGCGCGAACGGGCCGCCGCGGCCGGGCCCCCCGTGGACTGCGCGGCCCTGCTGCGCGCCGGGGCCGGGGGCCCCAGGATCGTCGCCGAGGTGAAGCGGGCCAGCCCCTCCAAGGGCACCCTCGCCGAGATCGCCGACCCCGCGGACCTCGCGGCCCGGTACGCCGCCGGGGGCGCCGCGGCGATCAGCGTGCTGACCGAGGGGCGCCGGTTCGGCGGCTCGCTGGACGACCTGGACGCGGTCCGGGCGCGGGTCGCCGTCCCGGTGCTGCGCAAGGACTTCATCGTCACCCCGTACCAGCTCTGGGAGGCGCGGGCGCACGGCGCGGACCTCGCCCTGCTGATCGTCGCCGCGCTGGACCAGCCCCGGCTGGCCGACCTGGTGGCGCTGGCCGCCGAGATCGGCCTGACCCCGCTGGTGGAGGCGCACGACGAGGCCGAGGCGGAGCGGGCCGTGGCCGCCGGGGCGCGGATCGTCGGCGTCAACGCGCGGGACCTGCGCACCCTGGAGGTGGACCGCGGCACGTTCGCCCGGGTCGCGCCGCACCTTCCGGCCGGTGTGGTGAAGGTCGCCGAGTCGGGGGTGCGCGGGCCCCTGGACGTCGCCGGCTACGCGAGCGCCGGCGCCGACGCGGTCCTGGTCGGCGAGGCCCTGGTCACCGGGCCGGACCCGCGCGCCACGCTCGCCGCCCTGCTCGCGGGCGCCCGGCCGGTGCCGTCCGCCCGCTGACCCCGCCCGGCCGGTGCCGTCCGCCCGCTGACCCCGCCCGGCCGGGCCGTCACAGCCCGGCCGCCTCCGCCCGCTTCGTCGTGACGGCGGCCCACCGCTCCAGGACGGCCGCCGCCGCGCCGGAGTCGATCGACTCGGCGGCCCGCTCCACCCCCGCGGCCAGCCGCTCCGTGACCGTCCCCGAACCCGCCGGGCCGCCCACCCCCGCCGCCCCCTCCAGCGCCGCGATGCCGGCCGCGGCCGACAGCAGGACCGCGTCCCGCACCGGGCCCCGCGCCCCCGCGAACACCTCACGGGCCACCCGGGCGTTGCACGCCCGGTCCCCGCCCCGCAGGGCGTCCCGCGGCGCGAGCGCCATCCCCAGGTCCCGCGGATCGAACACCTCCCGGCGCACCACACCAGCACCGCCCGCCGCCGGACCGCTCACCGACCAGACCGTGGAGGTCGTGGTGACCGTCAGCTCGTCCATCCCGTCGTCGCCCCGGAACACCAGCGCCGACACCCCCCGCCGCACCAGCACGCCCGCCAGCAGCGGAGCCAGCCGCGCGTCCGCCACGCCCAGCGCCAGCCCCGCCGGGGACGCCGGATTGACCAGCGGACCCAGGGCGTTGAACACCGTCCGCACCCCCAGCTCCCGGCGCGGCCCCGCCGCGTGCCGCATCGCCGGGTGGAACTCCGGCGCGAAGCAGAAGGTGATGCCCGTCTCCTCGCACACCTCCGCGAGGTCGCCCGGCGGCAGCCGCAGCGCCACCCCCAACTCCTCCAGCACATCGGCCGATCCGCACGCCGAGGACGCCGACCGGTTCCCGTGCTTCACCACCCGCAGCCCCGCCCCGGCCACCACCACGGCCGACATCGTCGAGACGTTCACACTGTTCGAACCGTCCCCGCCGGTCCCCACGACGTCCACGGCGGGCCCCGGCACGCGCAGCGGGACCGCGTGCCGCGCCATCGCCCGTACCAGGCCCTCGATCTCCTCGACGGTCTCGCCCTTCGCGCGCAGCGCCACCAGCAGCCCGGCCAGCCGCACCGGGCCCGCGGTGCCGGACATGACCCCGTCCATCGCCCAGTCTGTCTCGTCGGCGGACAGGTCTCTGCGCTCCAGCAGTGCGTTCAGCAATTCCGGCCAGGTGGGGCCCTGCGATTCGGCGGTCACGGGAATTCTCCTTGGACGGCACCTTCGGACACTTCTCCGCCCAGTCTCCGAATGACGGCCAACACCCACCAGACCACTGCCCGGCGAGATGAGCGGACCAATTCGAGAGGGACCACTGCGAAAGGGGGAGGGCCATGGCCCTGCACATGGCGGTCGAAGTGGTCAGGGATTCCCGGACGTCCCTGACCGCGCAGATCCAGAGTTTCATCAAGAGGGAGATTTCCGAGGGAATTCTCCATCCCGGCACCCGCCTGCCGTCCAGCCGCAGGCTCGCCGGGGACCTGGACGTCTCCCGCAGCGTCGTGGTCGAGGCGTACGGGCAGCTCGTCGCCGAGGGCTACCTGGAGGCCACCCAGGGCGCCGGCACCCGCGTCGTCACCCACCTCGACGCCGCGCCGCCCGTCGTGCCCGCGCTGCTGGACGAGGCCCCGGTGCCCGCCGTCCGCTGGGACCTGCGCACCGGCGGGCGCAACCTCCCCGCCTTCCCGCGCCGCGAATGGCTCGCCTGCTACCAGCGCGTCCTGCAGGCGGCGCAGCCCGCCGACCACGGCTACCCGCCCCTGGCCGGCGAACCCGGCCTGCGCACCGAACTGGCCCGCTACCTCGGCCGGGTGCGGGGCGTCCGCGTCACCGCCGGCCAGGTCATGGTCGTCGCCGGCTTCGCCCAGGCACTGGGGCTGCTGTGCACCGTGCTGCGCCAGGACGGCGTCGACGCCCTCGGCATCGAGGACCCCGGCCACCCCGGCCAGCGCCAGTTCGTCCACGAGACCGGGCTGCGGCCCGTCCCCGTACCGGTCGACGAGGAGGGCATCGACGTGGACGCGCTGGCCGCCACCGGCGTCCGCGCGGTCCTGGTCACCCCGGCCCACCAGTTCCCCACCGGCGTCACCCTCTCACCGGCCCGCCGCGAGGCCCTGGTCCGCTGGGCGCGCGACACCGGCGGCCGGATCGTCGAGGACGACTACGACGGCGGCCTCTGGTACGAGCGCGGGCCCCGCCCGCTCGCCCTCCAGCGCCTGGCCCCCGAGCACGTGGTCTACGCGGGCACGGCCAGCAAGGCGCTCGCCCCGGGACTGCGCCTGGGCTGGGTCGCCGCCCCGCCGGACCTCCTCGCCCGGCTGCTGCGCACCCGCGCCCGGCACGACCTGGGCACCGACGGCCTCACCCAGCTCGCCTTCGCCGAACTGCTGCGCGGCGGACTGTTCGACCGGCACCTGCGGCGGCTCGGCGCCCACTGCCGCGAACGCCGCGAGGCCCTGGAGGAGGCGGTGCGCCGCCACCTGCCCGGCGCCACCGTCACCGGCCGCGCGGCCGGGCTGCACGCCTATGTGACGCTGCCCCGCCACACCGACGAGGCGGCGCTGGTGGCGGGGGCGCTGCGCCGCTCCGTGGTGGTGCGCGGGGGCTCCGCGTTCCGGGTCCGCCCCCGCCGCGACGCCCCCGCCCTGGTGGTCGGCCACGCCCATCTGCCCCGCGCCGGGGTGGCGGACGCCCTCCGCGCGATCGGCGCGGCGTACCCCGGCGGCTGACGCCCCCCGGCCCGCCCCGGGGGCGTCAGACGACGGCCGCCGCGGCCCTCGGCCCGCGGGCCGCGGCGAGGAAGTTCTCCATCATCGCCAGGCCACCGGTCGTCATGATGCTCTCGGGGTGGAACTGCACCCCCTCGACGGGCAGCGTCCGGTGGCGCAGGCCCATCACATAGCCG
The DNA here is from genome assembly GCF_043079975.1 of Streptomyces sp. NPDC015131. Taxonomy (NCBI): domain Bacteria; kingdom Bacillati; phylum Actinomycetota; class Actinomycetes; order Kitasatosporales; family Streptomycetaceae; genus Streptomyces; species Streptomyces sp. NPDC015131. The sequence continues at coordinate 93,832 of NZ_JBIBVB010000001.1, forward strand.
TGGTCGACCGCGACGGCGGTGGTCACCAGCTCCCCGGGCAGCGGGTCGGCGACCACCAGCGAGTGGTAGCGGGTGGCCTCCAGCGTGTGGCCCAGCCCGGTGAACACCCCCGCCCCGTCGTGCCGCACGGTGCTGGTCCGCCCGTGCATCACCTGGCCGGCCACCTCCACCCGCCCGCCGTACGCCAGCGCGATCGCCTGGTGCCCCAGGCACACCCCGAGCAGCGGCACCCGCCCGGCGAACCGGCGCACCAGCTCCACATGGCCCGACGCCGCCGGATGGCCCGGCCCCGGCCCCAGCACCACCGCGTCTGGCCGGGAGCCGGCCAGCTCCTCCGGGGAGCGGGTGCGCGAGCGCACCACCTCGGTCCGGGCGCCCAGCGTGCGCAGGTACTGGTCGATGATGTGGACGAAGCTGTCGTACGCGTCGATCAGCAGCACCCGTGTCCCCTGCCCGCTCACGGCAGCAACTCCTCACCGGTCAGCGCCCAGTGGGCGGCCCCCATCTTCGCCAGCGTCTCCCGCCACTCCGCCTCCGGCTCCGACTGGGCCACGATGCCCGCCGAGCTCTGGGTGGAGTACGTCGTCCCGTCGTACGCGACCGTACGGATGCACAGCGCGAACTCGCTCCACCCGCGCACGTCGACCAGGCCGACCGCCCCCGCGTAGCTCCCGCGCCGCTCGCGCTCCAGACCGTCGATGATCTCCATCGCGCGGACCTTCGGCGCCCCCGTCATCGTCCCCGCCGGGAAGGTCGCGCGCACCGCGCTCCAGGTGTCGACGCCCTCCTCCAGCCGCCCGGACACCGTCGACACCAGGTGGAAGACGTGCGAGTAGCGCTCCACCGCCATCAGCCGGTCCACCGGCTGCGTACTGGGCCGGCTCACCCGCCCGATGTCGTTGCGGCACAGGTCCACCAGCATGATGTGCTCGGCCTGCTCCTTGGTGGACTCGCGCATCTCCTTCACCCGCCGCTGGTTCTCCTCCTCGTCCGCGCCGCGCCGCGCGGTCCCGGCGATCGGCCGCATCACGATCTCGCCGTCCTCGATCCGGAAGAACAGCTCCGGACTGGCACCGATCAGCATGTGGCCCGCACGGGGCATCAGATACATGTACGGCGAGGGGTTGCGCGCCCGCAGCCGCCGGTAGACGTCCACGGGGGTGAGCGTCGTCGTCACGTCGATGCGGTGCCCGATCTGGATCTGGTAGATGTCACCGACCCCGATGTGCTCCAGGCAGGTGGCCGCCCAGTCCAGGAACGTCTCCCTGCCGACGCTGTCGCGCACCGACAGCGGCACGGGCGCCCCCGGCACCTCCGCCGCCCGCCCGCCGGCCCCCGGCCGGGCGGCGTCCCGGGCCGCCGTCACCACCGCGTCCGCCGCGGCGGCCGTCCGCTCCGGGAACGCGTCGCTGCGGGCGCCCAGCAGCCGCACCTCGCCCGTCACCAGGTCGTACCAGACGGTGTCCCGGAACAGCGTCAGCGTGATGTCGGGCCCGTCCGGTTCCTTGGTCCGGGCCGGCAGCGTCTCCATGTGCCAGACCGACTCGTACGCGAAGGACGTCAGGAACCCGAAGGCGTACGAGGCGGCCGGGGCGTCCGTGTCCACCGCGAACAGCCCCTGCGCCCGCGCCAGCAGCTCCCACACGTGGTCGCCGCCCCCGGGCAGCTCCAGCCGGCGCACCGCGCCCCGCCCCGGCGCGGGCCGCAGCCCCGCCCCCGCGGCGGCCGACACCAGCGCGTCCGCCACCCCCGGGGCGCCGTCGATCTCGACGTGACCGCCGAAGACCCTCAGCTCCGCCAGCCGCCCGAACCCGACGACCGCCCACCGGCGGTCGGGCTCCGCGCCGTCGGCGCTCTCGAAGAGGAAGACCTCCCCGTCCCCGTGCGCGACCCGCAGCCGCTCGTACACGTCGAGGGGATCGTGCGGGGGCAATCCGGTCGCGGTGACCCGCACCCCGATCCGTTCCGCTGCTGTCATGGTGAACTCCCGTCGGCATCCCGATGTCCGCGATCAGGAAAACAGCGGGCGCGGTGGCGTCGCCAGACCAATCGACCGCCGCCCGTGCGGACCACTTCCACAATTCCTTGACCCCGCACGGCCGGTGCACTGAGCTGAATATCCCGATCCATCCGGCCGGCGCAGAAGCGAGGAACCGAGGATGACGACCGAATTCACCGAGTCCTGGCGGGAATTCCCCGCGGCCCAGCAGCCGCACTGGCCGGACGAGGAGGAACTGCGCGCCGTGACCCGGTGGCTGGCCGCCGCGCCGCCGCTGGTCTTCGCCGCCGAGTGCGACCTGCTGCGCCACCGCATGGCGGCCGTCGCCCGGGGAGAGGCGGTCCTCCTCCAGGGCGGCGACTGCGCCGAGACCTTCGAGCGGGTCACCGCCGACGCCATCCGCGGCAAGCTCCAGACGCTGCTCCAGATGGCCGTCGTGCTCACCCACGCCACCGCCCTGCCGGTGGTGAAGGTCGGCAGAATGGCCGGCCAGTACGCCAAACCCCGCTCCTCGCCCACCGAGTCCAGAGACGGCACCGAACTCCCCTCCTACCGGGGCGACGCGGTCAACGGCCTGGAGTTCACGGCCGAGGCGCGCCGGCCCGACCCCCGCCGCATGCGGCGCATGTACGAGAGCTCCGCCACCACCCTCAACCTCGTCCGCGCCCTGACCACCGGCGGGTTCGCCGACCTGCGCCAGGTGCACGCCTGGAACCGCGGGTTCGTCGCCGGGTCACGGGCCGGCGAGCGCTACGAGCGGCTGGCGGACGAGATCGACCGCAGCCTCGCCTTCATGCAGGCGTGCGGCGTCGACACCGCCGGCCTGGACACCGCCGAGTTCTTCGTGGGCCACGAGGGGCTGCTGCTGGACTACGAGTCCGCCCTGACCCGCGCCGAGCCGGCGGTGGGCGCCGCCGGCCGGTCGTACGCCACCAGCGGCCACCTGCTGTGGATCGGCGAGCGCACCCGGGCGCTCGACGGCGCCCACGTCGAGTACTTCTCCCGGGTGCACAACCCGATCGCCGTCAAACTCGGCCCCACCACCGGCCCGGACACCGTCCTCGGCCTCCTCGACCGGCTCGACCCGCAGCGCGAGCCCGGCCGGCTGACCTTCGTCGTCCGCGCGGGCGCCGACCGGGTCCGCGACGTGCTGCCCGACCTGGTGGAGAAGGTCACCGCGGAAGGCGCCCTGGTCTGCTGGGTCAGCGACCCCATGCACGGCAACACCATCACGGCCCCCAGCGGCCACAAGACCCGCCGCTTCGACACCGTCCTGGACGAGGTGCGCGGCTTCGTGGAGGTCCACCGGGAGCTGGGCACCCACCCCGGCGGCGTGCACGTCGAACTCACCGGCGACGACGTCACCGAGTGCGTCGGCGGCGGCAACGAGGTCCTCGCCGAGAACCTCCACCACCGCTACGAGACGGCCTGCGACCCGCGTCTCAACCACACCCAGTCGCTCGACCTCGCGTTCCTGCTGGCCGAGATGTACCGCGACCGCCCCGCGCCCCTCACTCCCCGTCCGGCGCCGCGCCGATGAGGCCGAACGGCGGCTCGGCCGCCAGGTAGAAGTGGTCGCCGGGCACCGTGCGGAAGCGGAACGGCCCCCGCGTCGCGGCCCGCCAGGCGGCGACGCCGTCCGCCGGCACCCGCGGGTCGCGGTCCCCGACCAGCGCGGTGACGGCGCACCGCAGCGGGGTGCGCGGGCCCGGCCCGTACGAGGCCAGCATGCGGAAGTCCGCCCCGATGTACGGCATCACCAGCTCCACGAACGCCGGGTTGCGCAGCAGTTCGGCGTCCGTGCCGCCCAGCTCCACCAGCGTCCGCGCGATCGACTCGTCGTTCCAGGTGGTGGCCACGTCCGGGTCCGGCCGCAGCAGCTGCGGCGCCCGGGCGCTGGACGCGACCAGGTGCGCCGGCGCGTGGCCCGCCGCCTCCAGCGCCGCCACCACCTCGTACGCGACGATCGCGCCCATGCTGTGCCCGAAGAACGTGGTGGGCCGTCCGTCCAGCCACGGCAGCAGCGCCCCGGCGACGTCCGCCGCCATCGAGGCGAGGTCCGTGGCGGGCGGCTCCGCGATCCGCTCGGCCCGGCCCGGATAGCACACCGTGTGCACCTCGAACCCGGTGAGCGCCTTGGACCAGCCCCGGAAGAAGTAGGGCGAGCCACCCGCGTGCGGGAAACACACCAGCCGCCGGTCCGCGAACGGCCGTGCCTCGGCGCACTGTGTCCACATCGTCCTGCCCCCAACCCCTCGTCGTACGGGACGCCGTCGGTCCGCGCCCCCCACCATCCTGACCGAGGCTGACACACCACTGACGCCGTCACCTCCGGCGGGCGCGGCGCGTTGGGACCGGTGACCCGCCCGCGCCCGACCCGCCGGAGCCCCCATGACCACGCGCAGCGTCCCCCTCGTCCCGGTCGCCGGGCCCCGCGGCCTGCCCGGCCTCGGCAACCTGCCCGCCTTCGGCCGCGACCCGCTGGCCTTCCTCACCCGGCTGCGCGACGACCACGGCGACGCCGTGCGCTGGTCCCTCGGGCCCCGGCCCGGCCTCTTCCTGTCCCACCCGGCGCACATCGCCGAACTGCTCGCCGCCCGCGAGGACACGTACGACATCCTGGAGATCGGCTGGGCGTTCAAACAGGTCGTCGGGGAGAGCGTGATCATGAGCAGCGGCGCGGACTGGCGCCGCAAGCGCTCCCTGGTCCAGCCGGCCGTCCGGCCGCGCCAGGTCAGGACCTACGCCGCCACCATGGTCGACTGCGCCGCCACCGCGGCCGGGAGCTGGCGGGACGGCCGGCGGATCGACGTCCGGCGCGAGATGGCGCTCATCACCCAGCGCATCGTGCTGCGCTGCCTGTTCGGCAACGACCTCGGCGACAGCACCCGGGCGCTCGCCGACGCCATGACCGTCGCCGAGCACGAGATCGGCGCCGAACTGCGGAACATGTCCCTCTTCCTGCCCGGCTGGGTGCCCACCCCGGCACGCCGCCGGGTGCGCCGCGCCGTGGCCGTCATCGACACCGAGGTGCACCGGCTCATCCGGGCCCGGCAGCGGGAGCTGCACACCCGCCCGGCGGACGCGTCCGGCCGCGACGACCTGCTGAGCCGGCTCCTCGCCGCCCGCGACGCCGACGGCCGGCCCCTGACCCCCCGCGAGGTGCGCGACGAGGCCGTCACCCTCTGGGCGGCCGGACACGAGACCACGTCCACCGCCCTGACCTGGATCTGGTACCTGCTGTCGGCGTCGCCCGCCGCCCGCGACCGCCTCGACACCGAGCTGGACCGGGTGCTCGCCGGCCGGCCGCCCGCCATCGACGACCACGACCGGCTCGTCTGGACCCAGCAGGTCGTCAAGGAGGCCCTGCGGCTCTACCCGCCCGCCTGGCTGCTGGCCGGCGCCGCCCGCGAGGGCGCCACCCTCGCCGGGACGCCCGTCCCGGCCGGCACCCTCGTCTGGTGCAGCCCCTGGACCACCCACCGCGACCCCCGGTGGTTCCCGGGCGCCGCCGAGTTCCGCCCCGAACGCTGGGACCCCGACGCCCCCGACGCCGTGCCCGACCACGCCTTCTTCCCCTTCGGCGGCGGGCAGCGCACCTGCCTCGGCGCCCGGTTCGCCCAGGTCGAGGCGGTCCTGGTGCTCGCCACCCTCGCCCAGCGCTTCCGCCTCGACCTCCCGCCCCGAAAGGTGCGCCCCGGCGCCGGCCTGCTGCTCCAGCCGTCCGCCCCGCTGATCGCCACACTCCGCGCGGCGGACGGCGGGCGGACCGCCCCGGCCCAGCGGGAGGGCACGGCGCGACCCCTTACCCTGGACGGGTGAGCGGTAACGACGTGGCTGGCGGAGTAGTGGACGGTTTGAAGACGTACGAGGTGCGCACCTACGGGTGCCAGATGAACGTTCACGACTCCGAGCGCCTCTCCGGGCTGCTGGAGGACGCCGGGTACGTACGCGCCCCCGAGGGCGCCGACGGCGACGCCGACGTCGTCGTCTTCAACACCTGCGCCGTCCGCGAGAACGCCGACAACAAGCTGTACGGCAACCTCGGCCGGCTCGCCCCGATGAAGACGAAGCGGCCCGGCATGCAGATCGCCGTCGGCGGCTGCCTCGCGCAGAAGGACCGCGACACCATCGTCACCAAGGCGCCGTGGGTCGACGTCGTCTTCGGCACGCACAACATCGGCAAGCTGCCCGTCCTCCTGGAGCGCGCCCGCGTCCAGGAGGAGGCCCAGGTCGAGATCGCCGAGTCGCTGGAGGCGTTCCCCTCCACGCTGCCCACCCGCCGCGAGTCCGCTTACGCCGCCTGGGTGTCCATCTCCGTCGGCTGCAACAACACCTGCACCTTCTGCATCGTCCCGGCGCTGCGCGGCAAGGAGAAGGACCGCCGCCCCGGCGACATCCTCGCCGAGATCGAGGCCCTGGTCGCCGAGGGCGTCAGCGAGATCACCCTGCTCGGCCAGAACGTCAACGCGTACGGCTCCGACATCGGCGACCGCGAGGCGTTCAGCAAGCTGCTGCGCGCCTGCGGCACCATCGACGGCCTGGAGCGCGTCCGCTTCACCTCGCCCCACCCGCGCGACTTCACCGACGACGTGATCGCCGCCATGGCCGAGACGCCCAATGTGATGCCGCAGCTCCACATGCCGCTCCAGTCCGGCTCGGACACCGTCCTGAAGGCGATGCGCCGCTCCTACCGCCAGGAGCGCTTCCTCGGGATCATCGGCAAGGTGCGCGAGGCCATCCCGCACGCCGCCATCTCCACCGACATCATCGTCGGCTTCCCCGGCGAGACCGAGGAGGACTTCGAGCAGACCCTGCACGTGGTGCGCGAGGCGCGCTTCGCCCAGGCGTTCACCTTCCAGTACTCCAAGCGCCCCGGCACCCCGGCGGCCACCATGGACGGCCAGATCCCCAAGGAGGTCGTCCAGGAGCGCTACATGCGGCTGGTCGCCCTCCAGGAGGAGATCTCCTGGGAGGAGAACAAGAAGCAGGTCGGCCGCACCCTGGAGGTCATGGTCGCGGAGGGCGAGGGCCGCAAGGACGGCGCCACCCACCGCCTCTCCGGCCGCGCCCCCGACAACCGCCTGGTCCACTTCACCAAGCCGGAGCAGGACGTGCGCCCGGGCGACGTGGTGACCGTCGAGATCACCTACGCGGCCCCGCACCACCTGCTGGCCGAGGGCCCCACCACCGGCGTCCGGCGCACCCGCGCGGGCGACGCCTGGGAGAAGCGCAACGCCGCCGAGGCCGCCGCGCCCGCCGGGGTGATGCTCGGCCTGCCCCAGGTCGGGGTGCCCGCCCCGCTGCCCCCGGTCACCGGCGGCTGCGCGGTCGGCTGACGCCGCCGCACTCCGGTCCACCGGTTACGCTGCCGATCATGCTCGTCGCCGCCGCCGTCTGCCCCTGCCCGCCGCTCCTCGTGCCCGGCGTCGCCGCCGGGGCCGCGCCCGAACTGGACGCGGCCCGCACCGCGTGCTCCGACGCCCTCGCGGTCCTGGCCGCCTCCCGGCCCGACCGGCTGGTGGTGGTCGGCCCGGCGGCGGGGGAGGGGCTGGAGCGGTACCCGGCCGGGACGGCCGGCGGCTTCCGGGGCTTCGGCGTCCCCCTGGACGTGACGCTCGGCGAGGGACCCGGCGGTGACCGGCCGCTGCCCGCCCCGCTCGCCGTGGGCGCCTGGCTGCTGGCGCGGGCCGGCTGGGCCGCCGCGCCCGTCGAGGGCCTCGCCGTGGGGGAGGGGCTGCCCGCCGGGGCCTGCGCCGCCGCCGGCCGGGAGACGGCCGCCGGGGACGGGCGGCTCGCCCTCCTGGTGCTGGGCGACGGCAGCGCCTGCCGCAGCCTCAAGGCGCCGGGCTACTTCGACGAGCGCGCCGCCGCCTTCGACGAGCGGGCGGCCCGGGCGCTGGGCGCGGCGGACCCGGACGCCCTGATGGCCCTGGACGAGGGGCTCGCACGGGAGCTGAAGGCGGCGGGCCGGGCGCCCTGGCAGGTGCTTGCGGGCGCGGCGGACGGCGCGGGCCTGGCCGGGCGCCTGCTGTACGAGGACGCGCCCTACGGCGTGGGGTACGCCGTCGCCGCCTGGTCCTGACCGCGACGGCTCCGGTCCGGCGGCCCCCGACGACGGCGGACGGCCGCGAAGCGGTGGTGAGCGCTTCGCGGCCGTCCGTCGTGTGCCGTGTGCCGGTACGAGGTCAGGAGGCCGGCGGGGCCGGCGGCGCCGGAGGCGTGCCACCGGTGCCCCCGTCGTCCTTGTGGGCGATCCGGCCCAGGGCGTCCTTGGCCTTCCCCGTGCCCGATTCGATCTTGTCGCTGTACTTGCCCTTGGTCTTCTGGTCGACCATCCTGGCGGCCTTCTCCAGCCCTTGGTCGATCTTGCCCTCGTGCTGCTGCGCGAGATCGGTGACCTTGTCCTTGGCGGGGCCGAGCTTGGCCTTCAGCGAATCCAGGAAGCCCATGGGGCACCTTCCCTCGGTGTAACCGTCGGAAATGACCGTCGTCGGGACCGATCCTACTTGCGGGCGCCCTCGCCGGCCTCGCTGTCCGCCGCCTCCTCGGCCGACTGCTGCTTGGGGATCTCCACACCCTCGGCGGCGGCCTCCTCCGGCTCCTGAGCCACCGCTGCGGCATCCGGCTCAACGGCGGAGCCCGACGCCTCCGGCTCCGCGGCGCCCTCCGGCTCGCTCTCCGTCAGCGGGGCCGGTGCCGTCTCCTCGGCCGAGGGCTCGGACTTCTTCCGTCGAAACCGTGAAAACACACCCATATCCACTCCAAAGCGTACTCGTGCGGGCGAAATTCCGCCCCGCCCGGAGCGTCCCATTGCGTCGCCCGGGGGAGCCGGTCCGCAAACCGGCGGTCGGAACCTCGCAACAGGCAACGACGCCGAGGGCGTGCCGTCACGTCACTCGTTCGGGTACGGGTCTCCGGGTTTGCGAGACTGTGACGGTGAGAAGCACAGCTCCCGCCCCGCGGGTCATCGCCGTCGTCGGCCCCACCGCGGCCGGAAAGTCCGATCTGGGCGTCCACCTCGCCCAGCAGCTCGGCGGCGAGGTCGTCAACGCCGACTCCATGCAGCTCTACCGGGGGATGGACATCGGCACGGCCAAGCTGACGCCCGGGGAGCGCGGCGGCGTCCCGCACCACCTCCTGGACATCTGGGACGTCACCGAGGCGGCCAGCGTCGCCGAGTACCAGCGGCTCGCCCGCGCCGAGATCGACCGGCTGCTCGCCGCCGGCCGCACGCCCGTCCTCGTCGGCGGCTCCGGGCTGTACGTCCGCGGCGCCATCGACGCGCTCGACTTCCCCGGCACCGACCCCGCCGTCCGCGCCCGGCTGGAGGCCGAACTCGACGAGCGCGGCCCCGGCCCCCTGCACGCCCGCCTCGCCGCCGCCGACCCCGCCGCCGCCGAGGCGATCCTCCCCGGCAACGGCCGCCGCATCGTCCGCGCCCTCGAAGTGATCGAGATCACCGGCCGCCCCTTCACCGCCAACCTCCCCGGCCACGAGTCGGTGTACGACACCGTCCAGATCGGCGTGGACGTCGCCCGCCCCGAGCTGGACGAGCGGATCACCACGCGCGTGGACCGGATGTGGGAGGCCGGCCTCGTCGACGAGGTCCGCGCCCTGGAGGCCCGCGGCCTGCGCGAGGGCCGCACCGCCTCCCGCGCGCTCGGCTACCAGCAGGTCCTGGCCGCGCTCGCGGGCGAGTGCACCGAGGAGGAGGCGCGCGCCGAGACCGTACGCGCCACCAAGCGCTTCGCCCGCCGCCAGGACTCCTGGTTCCGCCGCGACCCGCGCGTCCACTGGCTCGGCGGATCCGCCGCCGACCGGGCGGAACTTCCGCGGCTGGCGCTGACGTTGGTCGAACGAGCGGTTACAGCCTGATCACGTCATGGCATCGGGACGCTCCGGCCGTCATTCCGGCGGTCGGGGGCGTGCCATCATCGAGCAACGATCGACCATGGAATCCGAGTGGGGAGGGCGCGTGGCGATGGAGGCCGGCCCTCGCGACAGACACCAGGAGGCACCGGACGGCATCCGGGTGCCCGGTGACGTCCCCGGCCTGAGCCCGGACGGCCCCGACCTCGCCGAGGACGGGACGCCGGAGATCACCCCCGGCGAGGTCGAGGTCGAACTGCGCCCGCAGCGCAAGCTGCGCATCTGGCAGCTCGCCCCCATCGTCGGCCTCGGCGTGATCGGCTCGCTGATGTTCGGCTTCCCCCTCGCCTTCGGATCGGGCGACGGCGGCGCCGTCCTCGCCATGCTCGGCCTGCTGCTCTGCGGCTGCGCCGCGGGCTGGGGCATGATGGCCGCCCGCCGCGTCGGCTACACCTGGCCGGGACTGCCCCCCCGGGGCTCGGGCCGCCGCCCCGACTGGCGCGTCGTCGCCCTGTACGCCGTGGGCGTCGCCGTCCCGGTCGTCCTCGCCGTCTGGCGCGTCGCCCGGCTGCGCTGACCGCCCCGGGCCGACCGGCCGCGAGCCCCGCCGCCGCCGTACGATTGACCTTGTGACCACCGATCCCGCGACCAGCGCACCCGTCGCCTTCCTCAAGGGCCACGGCACCGAGAACGACTTCGTGATCGTGCCCGACCCGGACAACACCCTGGACCTCCCGCCGGCCGTCGTGGCCCGGCTCTGCGACCGCCGCGCCGGGATCGGCGGCGACGGCGTCCTCCATGTCGTCCGCTCAGCCGCCCACCCCGAGGCGCGGGACATGGCCGGCGAGGCCGAGTGGTTCATGGACTACCGCAACGCCGACGGATCGGTCGCCGAGATGTGCGGCAACGGCGTCCGGGTCTTCGCCCGCTACCTCCAGCACGCCGGGCACACCACCGCCGGGGACGTCGCGGTGGCCACCCGCGGCGGCGTCAAGCGCGTCCACCTCGCCAAGAACGGCGACGTCACGGTCGGCATGGGCCGCGCCCTGCTGCCCGAGGAGGGCGTCACGGTCAGCGTCGGCGGGCGGAGCTGGCCCGCGCGCAACGTCAACATGGGCAACCCGCACGCGGTGGCCTTCGTCGAGAGCCTCGACCACGCCGGCGACCTGTCCGCCGAGCCGCCCTACACCCCGGCCGCCGTCTACCCCGACGGGGTCAACATCGAGTTCGTCGCGGACCGCGGCCCCCGGCACGTCGCCATGCGCGTCCACGAGCGCGGCGCCGCCGAGACCCGCTCCTGCGGCACCGGCGCGTGCGCGGTGGCCGTCGCCGCGGCCCGGCGCGACGGCACCGACCCGCTCGTCACGGGAGTCCCCGTCGAGTACACCGTGGACGTCCTCGGCGGCACCCTGGTGATCACCGAGCACCCCGACGGCGAGATCGAGATGACCGGGCCCGCGGTCATCGTCGCCGAGGGCCGTATCGACCCCGCCTGGTTCGCCGCCACGCGCGCGTAGCGCCTCCCGCCGCCCCCGCCCGGGCCGGTCCGCACGCGCCGCGCCACCATCGCTCGAATGGGTGATCCCGTTCACTCTGGGCGAGAGCGGGTCAGCGGCGCGTGGTGGGCTCGGTAGCATCAAGCACCGGCCCGGCGGGCACGCCTTGCCCGTCCCACCGCCGGTCGACGCCGTCGGAGGTGCCCATGAGCGCAGAGGCCGCCAATCTGAGTGCAGAGGCCACGAACCAAGCGCCCGGCCGTCGGCGCGGCCGCCCCAGGATCGACCTCCGGAGGCTCGGCCGCGCCGCACTGCTCGGCCCCGGCGGCGCCCGCGACCGGCTCTCCGACGCCATCAGCCACGTCGCCGAGGCGCACCGCGCCCACCACCCCGACGCCGACCTGTCCGTCCTGCACCGGGCCTACGTCCTCGCCGAGTCCTCGCACCGCGGCCAGTTCCGCAAGAGCGGCGAGCCGTACATCACCCACCCGCTGGCCGTCACCCTGATCCTCGCCGAACTGGGCGCCGAGACCACCACCTTGACCGCCTCCCTCCTCCACGACACCGTCGAGGACACCGAAGTGACCCTCGATCAGGTCCGGGAGGAGTTCGGCGAGGAGGTCTGCTACCTCGTCGACGGCGTCACCAAACTCGAGAAGGTCGACTACGGCGCCGCCGCCGAACCGGAGACCTTCCGCAAGATGCTCGTCGCCACCGGCAACGACGTGCGCGTGATGTCCATCAAGCTCGCCGACCGGCTGCACAACATGCGCACCCTCGGGGTGATGCGCCCCGAGAAACAGGTCCGCATCGCCAAGGTCACCCGCGACGTGCTCATCCCCCTCGCCGAACGCCTCGGCGTCCAGGCCCTCAAGACGGAGCTCGAGGACCTGGTCTTCGCCATCCTCCACCCGGCCGAGTACGAGCGGACCCGCGCCCTCATCGCCGGCAACGCGTCCGCCGGCGACGCCCTGGCCGCCATCGCCGACGACGTCAGAGCCGTGCTCAGGGAGGCCCGCATCCCGGCCGACGTCCTGGTGCGGCCCCGCCACTTCGTCTCCGTCCACCGCGTCCGGCTCAAGCGCGGCGAGCTGCGCGGCACCGACTTCGGGCGGCTGCTCGTCCTGGTCGGCGACGACGCCGACTGCTACGGGGCGCTCGGCGAGCTGCACACCTGCTTCACCCCGGTCGTCAGCGAGTTCAAGGACTTCATCGCCGCCCCCAAGTTCAACCTCTACCAGTCGCTCCACACCGCCGTCGCCGCACCCGACGGCGCCGTCGCCGAAGTCCTCATCCGTACGCACCAGATGCACAAGGTCGCCGAGGCAGGGGTCGTCGCCCTCGGCAACCCCTACGCCGCCCCCGCCGAGGGCGCCGACCCGGCGGCCGAGGACGGCGAGCGCGTCGACCCCACCCGGCCGGGCTGGCTCTCCCGGCTCCTCGCCTGGCAGAGCGCCACCCCCGACCCCGACACCTTCTGGACCTCGCTCCGCGCCGACCTCGCCCAGGACGGCGAGATCACCGTCTTCCCCCCGGACGGCGGCATGCTCGCCCTCCCCGCCGGCGCGACCTGCGTCGACGCCGCCTACGCCCAGTACGGCGAGGCGGCCCACACCTGCGTCGGGGCGCGCGTCAACGGCCGCCTCGCGGCGCTGGGGACGGTCCTGACCGACGGCGACACCGTGGAGCTGCTGCTCGCCGGCGGCGCCCGCCGGACGCCCGGCCCCGACGGCACCCCCGCCGAGGCGGGCGCAGGGGCCGGCGCGGGGACCACCGCAGGGACGGGCGCAGGGACCGGCACGGGGACAGCCGCGGGGGCCGGTGCAGGGGCCGGCACGGGGACAGCCGCCGGGGCGGGTGCCCCGCACGACCCGGTCGCGGGGCCCTCGCCGGACTGGCTGAAGCACGCCCGGACGCCCGCCGCCCGGATCGCCATCACCGGCTGGCTGGCCGCCCACCCCGAGGGCCCCGGGGTCCCCGCCGCCGCCCCCCGCCGCCCCGCCGGGGGCGCGGGCGCCGTCCCCCGGGCGGCCACCCGGTCCACCGCCGCCAGCGCCGTGGTGGCCGACCGGCCGGGCGCCCCGGTGCGGCTGGCCCGCTGCTGCACCCCCGTACCGCCCGACGCGGTCACCGGCTTCCCGGTACGCGGCGGGAACGTCACCGTCCACCGGGTCGGATGCCCCGCCGTACGGAGCATGGAGGCGGCCGGGCGCGAACCGGTCGGCGTGCGGTGGGGTGAGGCGGCGGAGTGCCGGGTCACCCTGGTCGCCGAGTCCTTCGGGCGCCCCCGGCTGCTCGCCGACCTCACCGAGGCCATCGCCACGGCCGGCGCGGCGATCGTCTCCGCCACCGTCGAGCCGCCCACCGAGCAGCGCGTACGGCACACCTACACGCTCCAGCTCGCCGACGCGGCCGAGCTGCCCGCCCTGATGCGCGCGATGCGCGACGTACCCGGCGTCTACGACGTCAGCCGGGGCCGCCACCCCGCCGCCACCGGCTGACCGGCACCCCCGCCCTCCCTCACGGCCCCGCCCCACCCCCGTACCGGGCGCGCGGTCCGTTCGGGTGCGCGGGGCGCGCGCCGTCACGGCCGGGCCCCGGCGCGCTGGTAGCGGTTGGCCATGACCCTCACATCGCGTGCCCCACGCACAGCCCGCACCTCGCGGCGCCTCCGGGCCGCCCTGGTGGCGGCGGCCTCGGCCGGCCTGATCGGCGCGGCGCTGCCCGCGCCCGAACCGCTCGGCATCGGCGACCCGCTCTTCCCGCACCTCGGCAACCCCGGCTACGACGTCCTCGCCTACGACATCGCCCTCACCTACCGGGGCGACAACAGCAAGCCGCTGGACGCCGTCACCAAGATCGACGCCATGGCCACCGACCGGCTCGACCGCGTGAACCTGGACTTCACCCACGGCACCGTGCGCTCGGTGCTGGTCGACGGGCAGCCCGCCGCCTTCACCCTCGGCGGCGAGGACCTGATCGTCGAGCCGTCCCGGGCGGTGACGGCCGGGACCCGGTTCCGGATCACCGTCACGCACACCAGCGACCCCTCCGGCCCCCGCAACACCGGCGGCTGGGTCCGCACCTCCGACGGCCTGGCCATGGCCAACCAGGCCGACGCCGCCCACCGGGTCTTCCCCGGCAACGACCACCCCTCCGACAAGGCGTACTTCACCTTCCGCGTCACCGCGCCCAAGGACCTCACGGTGGTCGCCAACGGGCGCGGCGTCGGCCGCACCCTCAGCGGCGACACCCGCACCTGGCTCTACCGCGGCAGCCGGCCCATGGCCACCGAGCTGGCCCAGGTCTCCATCGGCCGCTCCACCGTCCTGCACCGCACCGGCCCGCACGGGCTGCCCGTGCGCGACGTCGTACCGGCCGCCGACGCCGAGCGGATGGAGCCCTGGCTCAAGAGGACCCCCGCCCACCTGGAGTGGATGGAGGCCAAGGTCGGCCGCTACCCCTTCGAGACGTACGGGGTCCTCGTCGCCGACGCCGACACCGGCTTCGAACTGGAGACCCAGACGCTCTCCCTGTTCGAGCGCTCCCTGTTCACCCGCAGCAGCCTGCCCCGCTGGTTCGTCGAATCGATCATGGTGCACGAGCTCGCGCATCACTGGTTCGGCAACAGCGTCTCGCCGCGCCGCTGGGCCGACCTCTGGCTCAACGAGGGCCACGCCACCTGGTACGAGGCGCTCTACGCGGACGAGACCGCCCAGCAGTCGCTGGAGGCCCGGATGCGGCAGGCGTACACCGACTCCGACCGCTGGCGCGCCGCGGGCGGACCGCCCGCCGCACCCAGGCCGCCCGCCGCCGGACAGAAGATCAGCCTCTTCCGGCCGGTCGTGTACGACGGCAGCGCCCTCGTCCTGTACGCCCTGCGCCAGGAGATCGGCAAGGCCGCCTTCGAGCGCCTGGAGCGGCGCTGGGTCGACCGGTACGCGCACGCCACGGCGAGCACCGACGACTTCGTACGACTGGCCTCCGAGGAGGCGGGCCGGGACCTGACCGCCTTCCTGCGGGGCTGGCTGTACGGGGAGAGGACGCCGGCCATGCCGGGCCACCCCGACTGGCGCAGCAAGGCGCCCGTCAAGGGCTCCACCAAGGCTCCGGCCCCCGCCGCCAAGCGCTGACGGCCCCGCTCCGCGAGCGCCCGGACGAGGTTGTCCACAGGCCGCGAAACCCGGGTGACGGGCCCGGCCGCACCGTGCGACCATCAACGGGTCGGCGGCGCCGCCGGGCCCCGGATTCCCGGGGCCGGCCCCCGGGAATGATCCGGGGGAGTCACGCGTTGTCACTGACGAGCGACACCCACCCCGGTAGATCGGCGCACCGGCACCGATGCCCGGCCCATCGACGTAAGGATCCAATGACCTCCTCTTCTTCCCCTTCCCAGGACGCGCAGAGCTTCGCGGACACCACCCGCACCGAGAGCCTTCGGGCCGATGCCCTGATGGAAGAGGACGTCGCCTGGAGCCACGAGATCGACGGAGAGCGGGACGGCGATCAGTTCGACCGCTCCGAGCGCGCCGCGCTGCGCCGCGTCGCGGGCCTCTCCACCGAGCTGGAGGACGTCACCGAGGTCGAGTACCGGCAGCTGCGCCTGGAGCGCGTGGTGCTGGTGGGCGTGTGGACCTCGGGGACCGTGCAGGACGCGGAGAACTCCCTCGCGGAGCTGGCGGCCCTCGCCGAGACGGCGGGCGCGCTGGTGCTCGACGGGGTGATCCAGCGCCGCGACAAGCCGGACCCGGCCACCTACATCGGCTCCGGCAAGGCGAACGAGCTCCGGGACATCGTGCTGGAGACCGGCGCCGACACCGTCGTCTGCGACGGTGAGCTGAGCCCCGGCCAGCTCATCCACCTCGAGGACGTCGTCAAGGTCAAGGTGGTCGACCGCACCGCCCTGATCCTCGACATCTTCGCCCAGCACGCCAAGTCCCGCGAGGGCAAGGCGCAGGTCGCCCTGGCGCAGATGCAGTACATGCTGCCGCGCCTGCGGGGCTGGGGCCAGTCGCTCTCCCGGCAGATGGGTGGCGGCGGCGGTGGCGGCATGGCCACCCGCGGCCCCGGTGAGACCAAGATCGAGACGGACCGGCGGCGGATCCGCGAGAAGATGGCGAAGATGCGCCGGGAGATCGCGGAGATGAAGACCGGCCGGGACATCAAGCGCCAGGAGCGGCGCCGCAACAAGGTCCCGTCGGTCGCCATCGCGGGCTACACCAACGCCGGCAAGTCGTCCCTGCTCAACAGGCTGACGGGCGCGGGCGTCCTCGTGGAGAACGCGCTGTTCGCCACCCTCGACCCGACCGTGCGCCGGGCCGAGACGCCGAGCGGCCGCCTCTACACCCTGGCGGACACCGTCGGATTCGTCCGGCACCTGCCGCACCACCTGGTCGAGGCGTTCCGCTCCACCATGGAGGAGGTCGGCGACTCCGACCTGATCCTGCACGTGGTGGACGGCTCGCACCCGGCGCCCGAGGAGCAGCTGGCCGCCGTGCGCGAGGTCATCCGCGACGTGGGCGCGGTCGACGTGCCCGAGATCGTGGTGATCAACAAGGCGGACGCGGCCGACCCGCTGGTCCTCCAGCGGCTGCTGCGGGTGGAGCGGCACTCGATCGCCGTGTCGGCGCGTACCGGCGCCGGCATCGACGAGCTGCTCGCGCTGATCGACGCCGAGCTGCCGCGGCCGAAGGTCGAGATCGCGGCGCTCCTGCCCTACACCGAGGGCGCGCTGGTCTCGCGGGTGCACGCGGAGGGCGAGGTGCTCTCCGAGGAGCACACCCCGGAGGGCACGCTGCTCAAGGCACGGGTCCACGAGGAACTGGCCGCCTCCCTGGCGCCGTTCGTGCCCGCGGTGCACTGACCGCACGCACCCGCCGGCCGGTCCCGTCCGGTTCGGTCCGGTCCGGTTCGGTCCGGTCCGGTCCGACGAAGGCCCGCCCCCTCCGTGCGAGGGGGCGGGCCTTCGTCAAACCGCCCGGGGCTGCGTGACCGGGTGCGTCACGGGATCCCTCACTGCCCGGCGAACTTCTCGCTCATCATCGTGTAGATCCGCTCCGCGCCCCGGTCGAGGCGCGGGCCGGCCAGCCAGCCGGCCGTGACCGGCCCGATGGAGGTGTTGGACACCAGCGCCAGCTTCCCGCCCGGCTTGGTGATGAACCAGCCGCCGCCCGACGACCCACCGGTCATGGTGCAGCCGATCCGCCACATGGTGGGCGTGCCGGGCGTCAGCGTGAGGCGGCCGGGACGGTCGACGCACTTGTGCATCAGCGCGCCGTCGTACGGCGGGGCGGCCGGGTAGCCCCAGGCGCCCATCGCGGGGACGCTCGCGGCCTCCGGGGCGGCGAAGTCGACGTCGAGGGCGACACCGACGGTCTCCTCCAGGGACTTCCCGCCGTTCTCCGGCTTCACGTGCATCACCGCGTAGTCGTACGGGGCGCCCCCGCCGCCGGTCGGGCCGCCCTGGTCGATCCACTCGCCGGAGGTCGCGACCCAGTCGGCCCAGTAGACGCCGTAGGGGGCGACCTCTTGCGGCTGCGCCTTCTCCAGCGCCGCCGGGGTCTTGCCCAGGTCGTTGTACGCCGGGACGAAGGCGATGTTCCGGTACCAGCCGCCGGCGCTGCCCGCGTGGACGCAGTGGCCGGCGGTCCACACGAGGTTGGACTTCCCCGGGTTCGCGGGGTCCTTGACGACGGTCGCGGAGCAGACCATCGATCCCTCCGGGGCGTCGAAGAACACCTTGCCGACCGGTGCGGCGTTCTCGTGGTACGGCTTCTTCTCCGCCTCGGCGCGGACCGGCCGCGGCTCGGGGTCGGTGGCTCCCTGGTCGCCGACGCCGGCGCCGGCGGCCATCGTCTTCTGCGGGGACTCGGCGGACCGCATCCGCTCGGGCTTCCACAGGCCCTCGATCACCGGGTTGACGAAGTCCTTGGCCTCACGGAGCCAGGTGTCCTTGTCCCAGTTCTTCCACTCGCCGTCCTTCCACTTGTCCGGGTCGACGCCGTGCTCCCGGAGCTTGTCGGCGAGGTCGGCGGGGAGCGCGGCGCCGCCGTCCTGCCCGGAGCCCCGGCCGTCGGCGGGGCTCGCCGAGGCGGTCGCGCCGGCCCCCCGGTCCTCGGTGGGGCCACAGGCGGTGGCCGTCAGCGTGAGCGCCGCGGCCAGGCCGGTGACGGCCAGGAGCGGGCGTATGGAGCGCATGAGAACGATTCCCCCTGATGACGCGTGATGCGTGGTACGTAGTGCGTGGTACGTAGTGCGTGTGGCGTGGTACGCAGCGCGTGTGACGTGGTGCGTGGTGCTGCGGTGGGTGGGCTGCCCGGGTGCGGGGTGTCATGTGCCTGACATGGCCGACGCGGTCCTCCGGGACCGCGAGCCCGCACGGGCGCCACCACTCTATGGCGCCCGTGCCGGGGGCAGTTGCCGTACGGCCCGACCTGCACGGAGTCTCCACCGGCCGCCCGGATCCGCCCCCCGGGGCCCACCCCCCGGGGCCTACCGGCCCGCGAACTTCCCGCTGACCGCCTCGTACACGCCCTTCGCCTCGGCGCCGAGGCGCGGACCGGCCAGCCACCCGGCCGACACCGGACCGATCGAGGTGTTCGACACCAGCGCGGGGGCCCCGTCCCGGCCCTGCGCGACCCAGCCGCCGCCGGACGAACCGCCCGTCATGGTGCAGCCGATGCGGTACATCGTCGGCTGCGCGGCGTCCAGCGACAGGCGGCCCGGCCTGTCCGCGCACTGGAACATCCGCTGCCCGTCGAAGGGCGGCGCCGCCGGGTAACCGGTCGCCTCCATGCTCGCCACCTCCGGCGCCGCCGGGGCCGCGAAGTCGACCGGGAGCGCCGAACCGACCGTCTCCTCCAGCGACTTGCCGTCGCCGCCCTTCTCCGGCGTCACATGGATGACCGCGAAGTCGTACGGGGCGCCCTGGCCGCCGGTGGCCGCGCCCTGCGCGATCCACTGCTCGGAGGTCTGCGCCCAGTCGCCCCACCACACGCCGTACGGCGCGATCTCCTCGCGCGTCGCGCCCTCCAGCGCCGCGCCGGTCAGACCGCTGTCGTTGTACGAGGGGACGAAGGCGATGTTCCGGTACCAGCCGCCGTCCTTGCCCGCGTGGACGCAGTGGCCCGCGGTCCACACGAGGTTGGACTTCCCCGGGTTCGCCGGGTCCTTCACCACGGTCGCGGAACAGACCATCGAGCCCTGCGGCCCGTCGAAGAGGACCTTGCCCGCCTCCGGGACCGAGCCGTGGTACGGCGCCTTCACGGCGGCGGCCTCGACCGGCTCGGGCGTCGGGTCGGTGACCCCCTCGTCGCCCGCGACGTCCTCCTCCTCGACCGGCCGCTGCGGCTCCTCCGCCTCCCTCATCCGGTCCGGGTCCCACAGGTCCTCGATGATCGGATTGACGTAGTCCTTGGCCTCACGGAGCCAGGTGTCCTTGTCCCAGTTCTTCCACTCGCCATTACGCCACTTGTCCAGGTCGATCCCGTGCTCCTTGAGCCGGTCCTTCAGATCGTCCGGGATCGTGATCCGGCCGTCGGGCGACCGGCCGGCCGACGCGGTCGCGGAGGCGGCCGGGTCGCCGCCCGCGCTGTCGTCGCCCGGGCCGCACCCGGTGGCCGTCAGCGCCAGCGCCGCGGCGGCGGAGGCTGCGGCGAGCAGCGGACGAATGGGTCGCATGTCGTGATCCCCCTGGGACTTCGTGACTCGTGGCAGAGCACTCGTGGAGCGCGGTCCCCCACTATGCCGGTGCCCTGGGGGACGGCGTGCGGCAGGTCCCCGGTTCCCCGGCCGCCTCTCCCGGCCGCGCGGCCGGTGCGTCCCGTCCCAAGGTTCTTCGCCGCGACCCGTGATCCGGACGGGATGCCGTCGTTAGTACGTACGGGGGACAGAAGGTCGGCCTCCGTCGCCCGATCGGGGGCGGGCGGGCCGCGACCCCGAAGGGCAGCATCACCGTTCACCGGGAGGATCCGAAGCCGTGGCAGTGACCGAATCAGCCCCGGTGGCACCGACGTCCACCCACGAGGGCATCCTGCGCCGCCAGTCACTGCGCGAGTCCGCCGCCCGCACCTATGCGCGCTCCCTGCCGATCGTCCCGGTGCGGGCGCGGGGACTGACCATCGAGGGGGCCGACGGGCGCCGCTATCTGGACTGCCTGTCCGGGGCGGGGACCCTGGCCCTCGGACACAACCACCCGGTCGTCCTGGAGGCCGTCAAGAAGGTCATCGACTCCGGCGCCCCGCTGCACGTCCTCGACCTGGCCACCCCCGTCAAGGACGCCTTCACCACCGAGCTGTTCGCCACCCTCCCGCCGCAACTGGCCGACGACGCGCGGATCCAGTTCTGCGGCCCGGCCGGCACCGACGCGGTCGAGGCGGCGCTGAAGCTGGTGCGGCAGGCAACCGGCCGCCACGACCTGCTCGCCTTCACCGGCGCGTACCACGGGATGACCGCCGGGGCCCTGGCCGCCTCGGGCGGCGCCACCGAGGTGCGGGTCACCCGCCTGCCCTACCCGCACGACTACCGCTGCCCGTTCGGCGTCGGCGGCGAGCGCGGCGCGGAGATCGCCGCCCGCTGGACCGAGAGCCTCCTCGACGACCCCAAGTCCGGCGTCCCCCGGCCCGCCGGGATGATCCTCGAACCGGTCCAGGGCGAGGGCGGGGTGATCCCCGCGCCCGACGGCTGGATGCGCAGGATGCGCGAGATCACCACCGCCCGGTCCGTCCCCCTGATCGCCGACGAGGTGCAGACCGGCGTCGGCCGCACCGGGGCGTTCTGGGCGGTCGAGCACAGCGGCGTCGTCCCGGACGTGATGGTCATGTCCAAGGCCATCGGCGGCTCCCTGCCGCTGGCCGTCATCGTCTACCGCTCCGCGCTCGACGTCTGGCAGCCCGGCGCCCACGCCGGCACCTTCCGGGGCAACCAGCTCGCCATGGCGGCCGGCGCGGCCACCCTCGCGTACGTACGGGAGAACGGCCTCGCCCACCGCGCGGCCACCCTCGGCGCCCGGATGCTCGGGCAGCTCCAGGGGCTGGCCGCCGCCGACCCCCGCGTCGGCGACGTCCGGGGCCGGGGCCTGATGATCGGCGTCGAGCTCGTCGCCCCCGGCACCTCCGCCGACGTCCCGCCCCCGGACCCCGCGCTCGCCGCGGCCGTGCAGCGGGAGTGCCTCCACCGCGGGCTCATCGTCGAACTGGGCGGCCGGCACAACGCGGTGGTCCGCCTCCTCCCGCCGCTGACGATCACCGACGAACAGGCGGTGGCCGTCCTCGACCGCTTCGCCGACGCCCTGTCCGCCGCCGAGGGCACCTCACCCCGGCCCGGCGGACCGCCCCCCGCCCGCTGACCGTCCCCGACCGTCCCGGGCCGGGCCCCTCACCGCTGCGGCCGCCCCGGCCGGGCCCGCCCCACCGACCCGCCTCACCGGCCCGCTCCGGCCCGGCGATCCGGCCGCCCCCGTCCCGCCGCACCACGTCCCCTCGTCAGAAAGCGCCCTCCCGTGAACCCCACTCCCGTCCCCGAAGCAACCGGCGGCCCCCGTCCCGGCGAGCCGGCCACCGTGCCCCGCCAGCACGCGGGAGGGCACGAAGTCCTGACCGGCCCCACCCGCCCGGGCGGCGGCACGGCGGGCGCCCCCGGGACGTGCGCCGACCCGCTCGACCACCCCCGGGCCGAGTACGCCGCGGACGCCGCCGCCGCCGAGAACCTCCTGCGCTGCTGGGTCCGCGAGAACGACCTCCCCCGCCCCGCGGGCACCACCCTGCGCGTCCCCCTCGACGCGAGCGGCACCGCCCTCCTCGTCCCCGTCCGCTACTGGTCGCCCACCGGCTGGCACCGCTTCGGCCCGCCCGCCCTCGAGGGCGCCCCGCCCTCCGCCCCGCCCGTGGACGCCGTCACCATCGCCGCGCTCATCGGCCGGGAGGGCGACCGGGGCGGGGAGTCCGGCGCCGGGGGCCACCGGGACGGCGCCGACCTCGTCGGCCGGGTCGCCGACTCCACCCGCCGTACCGCGGACTTCATCGCCCACCGGCGCCGCCACCCCGGCCCCGCCCCCGACGCCGACCTCTTCCTCACCGCCGAGCAGTCCCTGCTCCTGGGCCACCCCCTGCACCCCACGCCCAAGAGCCGCGAAGGGCTCTCCGACGCCGAGGCCCGGCTCTACTCGCCCGAACTGGGCGGCTCCTTCCCGCTCCACTGGATGGCCGTCGACCGCTCCGTACTCGCCACCGACTCGGCGTGGACCGAACAGGGCCGCGCCCGCACCGCCGAGCACCTCACCGCCCGCCTCGCCAGCGGCCTCGCCCTCCCCGCCGGCACCGCCGCCCTGCCCCTCCACCCCTGGCAGGCGCGCGAGCTGCCGCACCGCCCCGCCGTCGCCGAGCTGCTCTCCGCCGGCCTCCTCCACGACCTCGGCCCGCACGGCGACCTTTGGCACCCCACCTCCTCCGTGCGCACCGTCCACCGCCCCGGCGCCCCGGCCATGCTGAAGCTGTCCCTGGGCGTGCGCATCACCAACTCCCGCCGGGAGAACCTCCGCAAGGAGCTGCACCGGGGCGTCGAGGTGCACCGGCTGCTGCGCACCGGCCTCGCCGAGGAGTGGCAGGCCGCCCACCCGAACTTCGACATCGTCCGCGACCCGGCGTGGCTCGCCGTCGACACCCCCGACGGGGAGCCCGTCCCCGGCCTGGACGTGATCCTCCGGCACAATCCCTTCACCCTCGGGGACGACGCCGTCTGCCTGGCCGGCCTCACCGCCCCCCGCCCCTGGCCCGGCGACACCGCGATGCGCTCCCGGCTGGCCGTCGTCGTCTCCGCCCTCGCCACCCGCACCGGCCGGCCCACCGGAGCCGTCGCCGCCGAGTGGTTCCTGCGCTACCTGGACCAGGTCGTCCGCCCCGTGCTCCGGCTCGACGGCACGGCGGGCGTCGCCCTGGAGGCCCACCAGCAGAACACCCTGGTGATCCTCGACCCCGACGGCTGGCCGCGCGGCGGCCGTTACCGCGACAACCAGGGGTACTACTTCCGCGAGTCGCACCGCGACGCCCTGGAGCGCCGGCTGCCCGGCATCGGCACCCGCAGCGACACGTTCGTCTCCGACGAGGTCACCGACGAGCGGTTCGCCTACTACCTCGGCATCAACAACGTCCTCGGTCTCATCGGGGCGTTCGGCGCCCAGCGCCTCGCCGACGAGCAGCTCCTCCTCGCCGCGCTCCGCCAGTTCCTCGCCGGCGCGGTGTCCTTGGGCTCCCCGCTGCCCGCCCTCCTGCTGGACAGCCCGACCCTCCGCTGCAAGGCCAACCTCCTGACCCGGCTGCACGGCCTCGACGAACTGGTCGGCCCCGTCGACACCCAGTCGGTGTACGTCACCATCGCCAACCCCCTCCGCCGCTGACCGAGGACGACCATCCGCCGAACCGCCGAGAGGACAGCGCCCGTGCCGCCCACCGAAGCGAGCCCCGACACCGGACCTCCCACCCCGGCGCAGGCCGGCCCGGGCACCGAGGACACCCTGGAGCTCCGGCTGCCGGAGGAGCTGATCGCCCTCCTCCCGCCCGACGGCCCGGACGCCCCCGGCGCCCCGGGCGGACCGGCCGGGGCGACGGCCCCCGCCGTACGCGGCCGAGCGGGGAGCGGCGACCAGCTCGACGGGGTCGCCGGCTGGGGCGCGGCCCCCACGCCGCTCGGACGGTTCCGGCTGGTCCCCGTGGAGATCGAGCGGGACCTGCCGCTGATCACCCGGTGGATGAACGACCCGGCCGTCGCCGCCTTCTGGGAGCTGGCCGGGCCCGCCTCCACCACCGAGAAGCACCTGCGCGCCCAACTCGACGGGGACGGGCGCAGCGTGCCCTGCCTGGGCGTCCTCGACTCCACGCCCGTCGGGTACTTCGAGGTCTACCGCGCCGACCTCGACCCCCTGGCCCGCCACTACCCGGCCCGCCCCCACGACACCGGCGTCCACCTGCTCGTCGGGGGAGTCGCCGACCGGGGGCGCGGGGTCGGCACCACCCTGCTCCGGGCCGTGGCGGACCTCGTCCTGGACCACCGCCCGCACTGCGCCCGGGTCGTCGCCGAACCGGACCTCCGCAACACCCCGTCCGTCTCCGCCTTCATGAGCGCGGGGTTCCGCTTCTCCGCCGAACTCGACCTCCCCGACAAGAGAGCCGCTCTGATGATCCGCGACCGCGCCCTGCGACACCTGCTGTGACATCCGCCGTGAACGGCCCGCGGCGCCACATACCCGTCCCGATCCGCAACGGTTCCCCCCGGAGGAGTCCCGTGCCGACATCGCCCGCCATCCCCGACGCCCTGGAGCCGACCGCCCCGGGGGCCGCCACGGCCCCGCCCGAACTGAACGCGGAGACATGGGCACGCGTCTCCCGCCGCCTCCTCGCCAAGATGCTCGGAGAGTTCGCGTACGAGGAGATCATCCAGCCGGTCCCCCTTCCGCCCCACGGCCCGGCGGACCCGGCGGACACGGCGCACGACGGAGGCGGTGGCGGTGACGACGGAAGCGATGGTGACGACGGTGGAGACGGCGGTGGCGAGGGCGGTTCCCTGCCCGGGGCGCGGCACGCGGCGAACGGCGTCGCGGCGGGACGCGTGGCCGGGGCGCCCCCCACGGCGTACGGGCTGACGCTCGACGACGGGTCCCGGCTCGCCTTCACCGCCCGCCGCACCGCCTACGGAAGCTGGCGGGTCGACCCCGACTCCCTCACCCGCGACGGCACCCCCTTCACCGACCCGCTCGACTTCCTCGTCCGGGCCCGCCACCTCCTCCGGCTCGACGGCGCCACCCTCGGCCACCTCCTGCGCGAACTGAGCGTCACCCTCGCCGCCGACGCCCGGCTGGAACACACCGCGCTCCCCGCCGCCCGGCTCGCCGACCTCGGCCACGCCGAGCTGGAGGGCCACCAGACCGGCCACCCGTGGATCGTCTTCAACAAGGGCCGGATCGGCTTCTCCGCCGCGGACACCGCCCGGTGGGCTCCCGAGGCACGCCGGGCAGAGCCCCTCCCGTGGATCGCCGTCAGCACCGACCTCGCCGCCTACCGGGGCGTCCGCTCCCTCGCCACCCCCGAGAGCCTCTACGAACGGGAGCTGGACCCCGGGGTGCGGGACGCGTTCGCCGCCGAGCTCCGCTCCCGGGGGCTGGACCCGGCGGCGTACCTCTACCTCCCCGTACACCCCTGGCAGTGGGACGAAGTCCTCCTCCAGCTGTACGCGCCCGCCGTCGCGCGCGGCCGGATCGTGCCGCTCCCCAGCGACGGCGACCCGCGGCTGCCGCAGCAGTCCATCCGCACGTTCCTCAACGCCGGCAGGCCCGACCGGTTCAGCGTCAAGCTGCCGCTGTCGGTGCTCAACACCCTCGTCTGGCGCGGCCTGCCCACCGAGCGCACCCTGGCCGCCCCGGCCGTCACCGCCTGGGTGCACGCGCTGCGCGACGGCGACCCCTTCCTGCGCGACGAGTGCCGGGTGATCCTGCTGGGCGAGGTCGCCTCCGTCACCGTCGAGCACCCGCTGTACGACCACCTCCCCGAGGCCCCGTACCAGTACAAGGAGCTGCTCGGCGCGATCTGGCGCGAGCCCCTGCGCCTGCCGCCGGGGGAGCGCGCCCGGACGCTCGCCTCGCTCCTGCACACCGACCCGCGGGGCCGCGCCTTCACCGCCGAGCTGGTGGAGCGCTCGGGGCTGCCCGCGGAGGCGTGGCTGCGGCGGCTCTTCGCCGCCCTGCTCCCGCCGCTGCTGCACTTCCTCTACCGCTACGGCACGGTCTTCTCACCGCACGGGGAGAACGCCATCGTCGTCTTCGACGACCAGGACGTGCCGGTACGGCTGGCGATCAAGGACTTCGTGGACGACATCAACGTCAGCGCCCACGCGGTGCCCGAGCACGACTCGATGCCCCCCGGCGTCCGGGACGTGCTGCTCACCGAGGAGCCGGGCTTCCTCACCCAGTTCATCCACTCCGGCCTCTTCGTCGGGGTCTTCCGTTACCTGGCGCCGCTCTGCGAGGAGCAACTGGGAGTGCCCGAGGGGGACTTCTGGTCACTCGTACGGGCTGAAATCCTGCGGCACCAGGCGCGCTTCCCGGAGCTCAAGGACCGGTACGAGCTCTTCGACCTGCTCACGCCCCGCATCGAGCGGCTCTGCCTCAACCGCAACCGCCTGCACCTCGACGGCTACCGGGACCGGGCGCAGCGCCCGCACGCCGCCGTGCACGGCACCGTGCCCAACCCGCTCGCGGATCCGGTTGTCAGTGCGGCGCCGTAGGGTGGACGGGCTATGACGAAGCCATCCCTCCCCGAGCTCCTCCATGCCGCCGTCACCGCCGTCGGCGGCGTGGAACGGCCAGGCCAGGTCACCATGGCCGAGGCCGTCGCGCAGGCCATCGACGACGGCTCCCACCTCCTGGTCCAGGCCGGCACCGGCACCGGAAAGTCCCTGGGCTATCTGGTGCCCGCCCTGGCGCACGGGGAGCGGGTGGTGGTCGCCACCGCGACGCTCGCCCTCCAGCGCCAGCTCGTGGAGCGCGACCTGCCGCGCACGGTGGACGCGCTCCACCCCCAGCTGCGGCGCCGGCCCGAGTTCGCCATGCTCAAGGGCCGCTCCAACTACCTCTGCCTGCACCGGCTGCACGAAGGCGTCCCGCAGGAGGAGGAGGACGGCCTCTTCGACCCCTTCGAGGCGGCGGCGCCCACCAGCAAGCTGGGCCAGGACCTGCTGCGCCTGCGCGACTGGTCCGACGACACCGAGACCGGCGACCGCGACGACCTGACCCCGGGCGTCTCCGACCGCGCCTGGTCCCAGGTCTCCGTCACCTCCCGGGAGTGCCTGGGAGCGTCGAAGTGCGCCTATGGCGCCGAGTGCTTCGCCGAGGCCGCGCGGGAGCGCGCCAAGCTCGCCGACGTCGTCGTCACCAATCACGCCCTGCTCGCCATCGACGCCATCGAGGGCGCGCCGGTGCTCCCGCAGCACGAGGTCCTGATCGTGGACGAGGCCCATGAGCTGGTCTCCCGGGTGACCGGCGTCGCCACCGGCGAGCTCACCCCCGGCCAGGTCAACCGCGCGGTGCGCCGGGCGGCCAAGCTGGTGGACGAGAAGGTCGCCGACCAGCTCCAGACGGCGGCCGAGGGGTTCGAGCGGCTGATGGAGCTGGCCCTCCCGGGCCGGCTGGAGGAGATCCCCGAGGACCTCGGGTACGCGCTGATGGCGCTGCGCGACGCGGCCCGGGCGGTGATCACCGCCCTGGGCACCACCCGGGACAGGTCCGTGCAGGACGAGGACGCGGTCCGCAAGCAGGCCCGCGCCTCGGTGGAGACCGTGTACGGCGTCGCCGAGCGCATCACCCAGGGCTCCGAGTACGACGTCGTCTGGTACGAGCGGCACGACCGCTTCGGGGCGTCCCTGCGGGTGGCGCCGCTGTCGGTGTCCGGGCTGCTGCGGGAGAAGCTGTTCGCCGAGCGTTCGGTGGTCCTCACCTCCGCCACCCTGAAGCTGGGCGGGGACTTCAACGGCGTGGGGGCCTCCCTGGGCCTGCCCCCGGAGGGCACGGCGGGCGCGGCGGGCGCCGAGGACGAGGACGTGCCGGTGTGGAAGGGCATCGACGTCGGCTCGCCCTTCGACTATCCCAAGCAGGGCATCCTCTATGTCGCCCGGCATCTGGCCACCCCGGGCAGGGAGGGCAGCCGGGGCGACATGATGGACGAGCTGGCCGAGCTGGTCGAGGCCGCCGGCGGCCGGACGCTCGGGCTGTTCTCCTCGATGCGGGCGGCCCAGGCCGCCGCCGAGGAGCTGCGGGGCAGGCTGGCCAAGCCGATCCTGCTCCAGGGCGAGGACACCCTGGGCGAGCTGATCAAGACGTTCGCCAACGACCCGGAGACCTGCCTGTTCGGCACGCTGTCGCTGTGGCAGGGCGTGGACGTCCCCGGCCCGAACTGCCAGCTGGTGGTGATGGACCGCATCCCCTTCCCCCGGCCCGACGACCCGCTGATGAGCGCCCGGCAGAAGGCCGTGGAGGAGGCCGGGGGGAACGGCTTCATGGCGGTCGCGGCCACCCATGCCGCGCTGCTCATGGCCCAGGGCGCGGGCCGCCTGGTCCGCGCCACCGGCGACCGGGGCGTGGTCGCGGTCCTCGACCCCCGGCTGGCCACCGCGCGGTACGGCAGCTATCTGCGGGCGTCCCTGCCCGACTTCTGGTACACGACCGACCGCAACCAGGTGCGCCGCTCCCTCGCGGCCATCGACGCGGCGGCCACCGAAGCGGCGGCTGTCGACGCGGCGGCGAAGGCCCCCGGGCAGTAGCCGAGCCGTAGCCGGGCAGTAGCCGAGCCTTCGCCGGGCAGCAGCAGGGAGGAGCGGACGGGGCGCGGGCCGGGCTCCGCACCCGGCCGCTCCCGGGGCTTGGCGCTCCCGGGTCCGGGCTCTCCCGGCCGTGCGCTCCCGCTGTGCCGCCCCGGCCGTTCGCTCCCGGCCGTGCGCCCCCGGCCGTGCGCTCCCGCTGTGCCGCCCCGGCTGTGCGCTCCCGTGCCGTCCGATCCCGGGCCGTGCGCCCCCGGCTGAGCGCCCATGGCTCCCGGCTCCCGGCTCCGGGCATGGCAGGACCCCGGGACCGGCGCAGTGGGTCCCGGGGTCCGGTCGGAGCCGGCGCGGTGGATCACACGCGCCGCAGTACCGCCACCACCTTGCCGAGGATGGTCGCCTCGTCACCAGGGATCGGCTGGTAGGCCGCATTGTGGGGGAGCAGCCATACATGGCCGTCCTCCCGCTTGAAGCGCTTGACCGTGGCCTCTCCGTCCAGCATGGCCGCCACGATGTCGCCGTTCTCCGCGACCGGCTGGCGGCGCACGGTGACCCAGTCGCCGTCGCAGATGGCGGCCTCGATCATCGAGTCACCGACGACCTTGAGGACGAACAGCTCGCCGTCACCGACCAGCTGGCGGGGGAGGGGGAAGACGTCCTCCACCGACTCCTCGGCGAGGATGGGACCACCGGCGGCGATACGGCCGACCAGCGGGACGTACGACGCGGCGGGCTTGCCCGTGGTGTCGGTCGGCTGGGTGCTGGGCTGGTCCGACCCGCGCACCTCATAGGCCCGGGGGCGGTGGGGGTCCCGGCGCAGGAAGCCCTTGCGCTCCAGCGCCATCAGCTGGTGGGCGACCGAGGAGGTGCTGGACAGGCCGACCGCCTGGCCGATCTCCCGCATCGACGGCGGGTAGCCGCGCCGCTGCACCGAGTCCCGGATGACCTCGATGACCCGCCGCTGCCGGTCGGTGAGGCCCGAGCTGTCCGCCCGGATGCCCGGAGGTCGCCCCGGCAGCGAGCGCGCGGGCTTGGGGCCCTCCGCGCCCGTGTTCGCTTCCGTCATGCCGTGCACCGGCTCGAGACGGCCCTGGGGGCGGTCCTGAGCGGTGATGGTGGCGCTGTCTGCGGTGGTGGTCACGTCGGCGGCCCCTCTCGAATGGTCTCCCACGCTGGACAACGGTAGTTGCTTTCGAAAGGTTGCGCCAAACACACGTTCGAGTGAAAAATCGAAGTTTGGCTTACGTGTACGTGTGGCGAGGTGTATGTGCGATCACTCGCCGCCCCGCCGGGGCCCGCCCGGACGCCCCATCCGCACGCCCCGTCCGAACGCCTCCGGCGCGCTTTTGCGCCGGTGACCCGCCGCCGTGTCCCCTCACCGTAACGTCCGCGGCCCGCCGGGCGGCGCCGGGGCCCGGCCGCGCGTGGCGGACCACCCGGCGGTCCGATCCGGGCGACCTCCCGCCTGGCCCCCCGAATCCGGGCGGCCTCCGGTGCCCGGCGCCCCGGAATCCGTGGCCCCGCCGCCCTCCCGTAGGCTTCGGGCGGCCGCCCGGCGCGCCGGTGCGCGACACGCGCTGGGTGTCCAATGGGCGGACCGACACCAGATCTAGTGGTTGGATTGGCTCGGCCACCCACAAGTTGTGGTCCCGGGTCTGGCGGGGTCGTGGTCATCGCCTATGCTGGTGGCTGCTTCGTACGGCTGGGAAATCCGGGCCCGGCGAGGCTGTTCCGTCGCGCTGTGTAAGGAGGGTTGGGAGATGCACTGCCCCTTCTGCAGGCACCCCGACAGCCGTGTCGTCGACAGTCGCACCACCGACGACGGGACGGCCATCCGCCGCCGGCGCCAGTGCCCCGACTGCTCCCGCCGCTTCACC
This sequence comes from Streptomyces sp. NPDC015131, assembly GCF_043079975.1. Classification (NCBI taxonomy): domain Bacteria; kingdom Bacillati; phylum Actinomycetota; class Actinomycetes; order Kitasatosporales; family Streptomycetaceae; genus Streptomyces; species Streptomyces sp. NPDC015131. The sequence continues at coordinate 124,374 of NZ_JBIBVB010000001.1, forward strand.
ACGGTGGAGACGGCGTCGCTCATGGTGATCAAGCGCAGCGGGGTCACCGAGCCCTTCAGCCGCACCAAGGTCATCTCCGGCGTCCGCAAGGCGTGCCAGGGGCGGCCGGTCACCGAGGACGCCCTGGCCAAGCTCGGCCAGCGGGTCGAGGAGGCGGTGCGCGCCACCGGCAGCGCGGAGCTGACCACGCACGACGTCGGACTCGCCATACTCGGACCGCTGCAGGAGCTCGACCTCGTCGCGTACCTGCGCTTCGCGTCCGTGTACCGCGCGTTCGACTCGCTGGAGGACTTCGAGGCGGCCATCGCGGAGCTGCGCGAGCAGCGGCCCGGCGCGGCCGAGGGCGGGACCGCCGAGGCCACCGGGATCCCGGTGCCGGCGAACGCCGCCGACTGACCGCCGGTCCCGCGAGGGACGGCCGCCGGGCGGTGCGGGACGTGCCGCCGGACGGTGCGCCGGGTGGTCCCGGCGCGGGCGGGAAGCGCCGTCGGCCGGGCAGGACGTGCCGCCGGGGGCGTGTGAGGGGTCACGGGTGCCGTGCGGGGCGGCCCCCGCGGCGACAGCCGAAGAACGTAGAGACGTAGAGACGCAGAGACGACAGGCGAAGATCCGTGCCCCGGGAAGACCTGGGCGCGTGAGGGTGTTTTGCCCGTATATGGGAGGCGGCATGACAGAGACGGCGAGCGGCCCGGCACGTGGGTCCCGTACCAAGGGGGCCAAGGTGAACAGGGTGAACAAGGGCCTGCGGATCGAGCGCATCCACACCACCCCCGGCGTGCATCCGTACGACGAGGTCGTGTGGGAGCGCCGTGACGTCGTCATGACCAACTGGCGCGACGGCTCGGTCAACTTCGAGCAGCGCGGAGTCGAGTTCCCCGACTTCTGGTCGGTCAACGCGGTCAACATCGTCACCAGCAAGTACTTCCGGGGGGCCGTCGGCACCCCGCAGCGCGAGACCGGCCTCAAGCAGCTGATCGACCGCATCGTGAAGACCTACCGCAAGGCCGGTGAGGACTACAGCTACTTCGCCTCGCCCGCCGACGCGGAGATCTTCGAGCACGAGCTGGCGTACGCCCTCCTGCACCAGATCTTCAGCTTCAACAGCCCGGTGTGGTTCAACGTCGGGACGCCGCAGCCCCAGCAGGTTTCCGCCTGCTTCATCCTGGCCGTGGACGACTCCATGGAGTCGATCCTCAACTGGTACAAGGAAGAGGGGATGATCTTCAAGGGCGGCTCCGGCGCCGGCCTGAACCTCTCCCGCATCCGCTCCTCCAAGGAGCTGCTCTCCTCCGGCGGCAACGCCTCCGGCCCGGTCTCCTTCATGCGCGGCGCCGACGCCTCCGCCGGAACGATCAAGTCCGGTGGCGCCACCCGCCGGGCCGCCAAGATGGTCATTCTGGACGTCGACCACCCCGACATCGAGGACTTCATCGAGACCAAGGTCAAGGAGGAGGAGAAGATCCGCGCCCTGCGTGACGCGGGCTTCGACATGGACCTGGGCGGCGACGACATCACCTCCGTCCAGTACCAGAACGCCAACAACTCCGTCCGGGTCAACGACGCGTTCATGAAGGCCGTCGAGTCCGGCGGGAAGTTCGGTCTGCGGGCCCGGATGACCGGCGAGGTCATCGAGGAGGTCGAGGCGAAGGCGCTGTTCCGCAAGATGGCCGAGGCCGCCTGGGCCTGCGCCGACCCCGGCATCCAGTACGACGACACCATCAACCGCTGGCACACCTGCCCCGAGTCCGGCCGGATCAACGGCTCGAACCCGTGCAGCGAGTACATGCACCTGGACAACACCTCGTGCAACCTCGCCTCGCTGAACCTGATGAAGTTCCTCAAGGACGACGGCGAGGGCAACCAGTCGTTCGACTCGGTGCGCTTCGCCAAGGTCGTCGAGCTGGTCATCACCGCGATGGACATCTCCATCTGCTTCGCGGACTTCCCCACCCAGAAGATCGGCGAGAACACCCGCGCCTTCCGCCAGCTCGGCATCGGCTACGCCAACCTCGGCGCCCTGTTGATGGCGACCGGGCACGCGTACGACTCCGACGGCGGCCGCGCCCTCGCCGGAGCCATCACCTCGCTGATGACGGGCACCTCGTACAAGCGCTCCGCCGAGCTGGCCGCCGTCGTCGGCCCGTACGACGGCTACGCCCGCAACGCCGAGCCGCACCAGCGCGTCATGCGGCAGCACGCCGACGCCAACGCGAAGGCCGTCCGCATGGACGACCTGGACACCCCGGTCTGGGCCGCCGCCACCGAGGCGTGGCAGGACGTGATCCGCCTCGGCGAGAAGAACGGCTTCCGCAACTCCCAGGCGTCCGTCATCGCCCCCACCGGCACCATCGGCCTGGCGATGTCCTGCGACACCACCGGCCTGGAGCCGGACCTCGCGCTGGTCAAGTTCAAGAAGCTGGTCGGCGGCGGCTCCATGCAGATCGTCAACGGCACCGTCCCGCAGGCGCTGCGCCGGCTCGGCTACCAGCCGGAGCAGATCGAGGCGATCGTGGCCCACATCGCCGAGAACGGCAATGTGATCGACGCGCCCGGCCTCAAGCAGGAGCACTACGAGGTCTTCGACTGCGCCATGGGCGAGCGTTCCATCTCCGCGATGGGCCACGTCCGGATGATGGCCGCGATCCAGCCCTGGATCTCCGGCGCCCTGTCCAAGACGGTCAACATGCCGGAGTCGGCGACCGTCGAGGAGGTCGAGGAGATCTACTTCGAGGCGTGGAAGATGGGCGTCAAGGCGCTCGCCATCTACCGCGACAACTGCAAGGTCGGCCAGCCCCTCTCCGCCAAGAAGAAGGAGCAGGAGAAGACCGAGGTCACCGAGAAGGCCGAGGAGACCATCCGCGCGGCGGTCGAGAAGGTCGTCGAGTACCGCCCGGTGCGCAAGCGCCTCCCCAAGGGCCGCCCCGGCATCACCACCTCCTTCACGGTGGGCGGCGCCGAGGGGTACATGACCGCCAACTCCTACCCGGACGACGGCCTAGGCGAGGTCTTCCTGAAGATGTCCAAGCAGGGCTCGACCCTCGCGGGCATGATGGACGCCTTCTCCATCGCCGTCTCGGTCGGCCTCCAGTACGGGGTGCCGCTGGAGACGTACGTCTCGAAGTTCACCAACATGCGCTTCGAGCCGGCCGGTATGACGGACGACCCGGACGTGCGGATGGCGCAGTCGATCGTCGACTACATCTTCCGCCGCCTGGCGCTGGACTTCCTGCCGTTCGAGACCCGCTCGGCGCTCGGCATCCACTCGGCGGAGGAGCGGCAGCGCCACCTGGAGACCGGTTCGTACGAATCGGCCGACGACGACGTCGACGTGGACGTCGAGGGCCTCGCCCAGTCCGCGCCGCGCCGGCAGGAGGCCCCGAAGGCCGTCGCCTCCGCCGCACCGGCGAAGGCGGAGGCGCCCGCCCCGCAGCAGGCGCACACCTCGGCGGAGCTCGTCGAGATGCAGCTCGGCATCAGCGCCGACGCGCCGCTGTGCTTCTCCTGCGGTACGAAGATGCAGCGCGCGGGCTCGTGCTACATCTGCGAGGGCTGCGGCTCCACCAGCGGCTGCAGCTGACGTACGAGAGGTGAGGGGCGCCGGCCACGGGCCGGCGCCCCTCACCCGTACGCGTGCTGAGGCGCGCCCTTGGGGTTGCCCCGCTCAGGCGGGCATGGGCCCCGGGGCTCAGGCGTGGTCCGCGCCCATCAGGGCGGTGAACTCCTGCGGGTCGGCGTCGAAACCGCGGACCGACCGGCGCCAGGTCCAGCTCCCCGTCCCGTCGCGGAGGAACTCCACCACGGTCACCGCGGTGGCCTCCCCGAGGTCCGCGAAGTCGTAGCTGTCCAGCTCCTGGTAGCCCTCCTTCACCAGGACCAGCGCGTTGGTGATGTCACCGAACGTCCTGCGCCCGCCGCTCTGCTGTATGGCCACGCCCACCACCACGCGCGCGTAGGCGGGCGCCAGCCGGTCCAGCTCCAGGGTCATGGCCTCGTCGAAACCGAAGCCCTGGCCGGTGCGGCTGTCCCGGTTCAGGGTGATCGTCCCGTCCGGCGAGCGGCTGCCGAAGTGCACCAGGTAGGCGGGCGCGCCCTGGGGCTCCTCCGCCCGGTAGACCCCGGCGATGATGTCCAGGTCGTGGTCGGGGGCGCCCGCGGGGCTCGGATCCCATTTGAGCGTCACCTCGACCTTGCCGACCCCTTTGTTGACGCTGCTCACGGCGTACCCCTCTCTCGTGCCCCTCGTGCCCCTCTGCGGGACACGGTCAACTCCCCGTGGATCACGGCTGCTTGCCATGGTGTCACGTAGGGTCACGTCACGCAGGGTCACACGGTCAGTGCGGAATCCGGCGAGGCGGACGCTGCCGGGGCAGCTCGTCGCGGAACTCCTCGATCCTGCTGCTCACCTGACGGATGAGGTGGGTGTCCTCGATACGGTTCAGATAGAGGCAGCGGCGGGCCAGCCCCTCCAGTTCGAAGGTGAAGCAGAGCGCCATCAGCGGGTTGACGAACAGCTCACTGCCACGCGTACGGGTGGTGAAGCGGACGTCCCCGAACGACCCCCGGACGGCGGCGGCTATCGAGCCGTTGACGATGCTCGGGTGGTCGGGCGTACGGTGCTGCGCGTGCGCCACCGCGTCCAGGTACAGGGCGCCCTCGCGGGAGGCGCGCGGGACGGAGAAGGCCCCCAGGTAGGCGCCGTCCCGCTCCAGGGCGGCGATGTTCTCCAGGACCAGGCCGTGGCTGACCCCGTGGTACGCGTCGACCCCGAAGCCGATCGAGACCACGAGCCGCTCGGGCACGTCCAGCCCCGCCAGGGCGGCCACACTGGCCATGTCCTCCTCCGGGGTGCCGAGCCCCGACTCGTCGCCCCGCATGAGGATGTCGGTGCCCCCGTCGACCAGGACGACGGCGTCGATCGCGTACTGCTCGATCAGCGCCCGGTACGCGGCCCGCAACGGCTGGACGCCGACCCGGGCGAAGGCGTGCACCGTGCTGGGGTAGCCGTGCAGCGCGAGCCACTCGGCGAGGACGCGCTCCGGGAAGTACGTCTGGTGCGGCGCCGAATCGGGCGTCACCACGGCCACGTCCGGGGCGAGCCAGTCGTCCTGGGGCAGCCCCTCCACGGCGCTGAAGGCCAGGTTGGCCAGGTGCACCTCCTTGCCCTGGTGCCGCAGGGCGAGCGCCAGTGGGAGCCCGGCGTAGATGTCGAAGCCGCCGCCGGCCCCGGCGACCAGGATGCGCCGGGCCGGTTCGAGGCGGGCGAAGAGCGGGTTGGTGTCCAGCGCGATCATGTGATCATTGTGCCGGGGAGTCGGGCGGAACGGCCGGGTCCGTGCGCCGCCGGCGTACGCGTACGGCGTCGTCACGCGGACGCCGGCGTACGCGGGGGGCGGCGCCGGGCGCCGGTGCGGGCGATGTGCCGGACCTGGACCGGCGCGGGTCGGCGGCCGCATACCATGGCGCGGTGCTGGTCAAGTGGATTCGCTGCACCGTGGTGGACCGTCGTGGGTTCGAGCGGGGGCAGCGGAAGTGGGCGGGGCTGCTGGGTGAGCCGGGATTCCGGGGACAGGGGGGCGGGTGGAGCCGTAGCCGGCCGGGCGTCGCCCATGTCTTCGCCTTCTGGGAGAGCCGCCCGTTCTACGACTCGTTCATGGCGCGCTCGCACGACCGGCTGGCGGCCGCGCAGTCGGGCACGTACAAGGACATGCAGGTCAAGCTGTTCGACCACCGCTTCGACGTGAAGACCGGCTTCGAACCGCGCTTCACCGACGCCGATGTCGTCCGGGTGGCGCACAGCAGGATCCACCAGGAGCGCGTGGAGCACTACGCCCTGATGCAGGAGAAGGTCTGGAACCCGGCGATGGCCGGCTCGCCGGGCATGCTGCGCGGCCTGTTCGGCGAGGCCCCCGGCAACGAGTTCCTGGTCCTGTCCATGTGGCGGTCGGCCGCCGAGCACGGCAAGTACCGCACCGAGCGCGTCGAGCGGCTGGCCCTGCGCGCGCAGATCGAGGCCGACGTCGCGGCGCTCACCGGCGACGTCGTGGACCTGGAGACGGCCTGGACGGTCTGAGCCGCCCGCCGGGCCCCGAGGCGACCGCCGTGGCCCGGGGCGGCCGCCGCTGCCCGGCGCCGGGCGCGCGATCCGGAGGCGCGGGCGCGCGATCCGGAGGCGCCGGCCCTAGTGTCGGGTGCATGGCACGACCGCGGCGCATCGTCCTCGTACGGCACGGCGAGTCGGAGGGCAACGCCGACGACACCGTGTACGAACGCGAGCCCGACCACGCGCTGCGGCTCACCGCCCGCGGACGGCGGCAGGCCGAGGAGGCGGGCCAGCGGCTGCGCGCGCTGTTCGGCGACGAGGGGGTGAGCGCCTACATCTCGCCGTACCGCCGCACCCACGAGACCTTCCGGCTGCTCGGGCTGGACCCCGATCGCGTACGGGTGCGCGAGGAGCCCCGGCTGCGCGAGCAGGACTGGGGGAACTGGCAGGACCGGGACGACGTCCGGCTCCAGAAGGCGTACCGGGACGCCTACGGCCACTTCTTCTACCGCTTCGCCCAGGGCGAGTCGGGCGCCGACGTGTACGACCGGGTCGGGGCCTTCCTGGAGAGCCTGCACCGCAGCTTCGACGCGCCCGACCACCCGCCGAACGTGCTCCTGGTCACGCACGGCCTCACCATGCGGCTGTTCTGCATGCGCTGGTTCCACTGGACGGTGGCCGAATTCGAGTCCCTGGTCAACCCGGAGAACGGTGAAACGCGCACCCTGCTGCTCGGGGAGGACGGGCGCTACACGCTGGACCGGCCGTTCGAGCGATGGCACACCCCCGAGCCGTACGGCACCACCGGATAGAGTGGCGGTGCGATGACCGCTGACTCCTCTTCCGACCGGCGCTTCGAACGCGCCCTGGCCAGCCTGCGCGGGCTGTCCGTGGGAGACGCCCTGGGCTCCCAGTTCTTCGTACCCGCCCACTATCCCCTGCTGAAGCGGCGCGACCTGCCGCCCGGTGACTGGCAGTGGACCGACGACACCGAGATGGCCGCCTCCGTGCTGGCCGTCCTCGCCGAGCACGGCCGTATCGACCAGGACGCGCTCGCCCGCTCGTTCGCCGAGCACCACGACTTCGACCGGGGCTACGGCCCGGCCGTCAACCGGATGCTGCGCCTCATCCGGGAGGGCGGCGACTGGCGGGAACTCGCCGCCGGTCTCTTCAAGGGCCAGGGCTCCTGGGGCAACGGCGCCGCCATGCGCATCGCCCCGCTCGGCGCCTGGTACGCCGACGACCCCGAGCAGGCCACCCACCAGGCGGAGATCTCCTCGTACACCACCCACCAGCACCGGGAGGCCGTGGTGGGCTGCATGGCGGTCGCCGCCGCGGCCGCCCTCGCCGCCGACCCGGCGGGGCCGCCGACCCCGGAGGCCCTGCTCGACGGCGTCGTCGCGCTCGTGCCGCGCAGCGCCGTGGGCGCCGGGCTGCGGCGGGCCCGGGACATGCTCGACTACGGGGACGCGGCGACCGTCGCGGCCGTCCTCGGCAGCGGGCGGCGCACCAGCGCGCACGACACGGTGCCGTTCGCCCTCTGGTCGGCGGCGCGTGCCCTGGGCGACTTCGAGCGGGCCTTCTGGACGACGGCGCAGGTCGGCGGGGACGTCGACACCACGTGCGCCATCGTCGGCGGGGTGGTCGCGGCCACGGCCGCCGGCGCGCCCCCGGCCGCCTGGCTGGACCGGACGGAGACGCTGCCCGGCTGGCTGCCGAAGGGCCCGGCGGGGCGCTGAAGCGCGGGTCGGGTGCTGCGCGCTGTCGGGCGGTACAAGCCGGTGCTTCACGGGTGGGTACGTCACGGGCCGGTGTGTCACGGTCCTGCCACAGGGTGGCCGGCGGGCGGGAACCGGCCCTCTTCCGGGCTACCCTTTCGGCCACGCCGCCGCTTTGATCATGACAAGTGTGCGCTGACTTACGCCGGGCCGTACGGAACCGCTCTCCCACGGGCGCGGGCGCGACGCCCGGCCGGGAGGGGGGTCCCGTGCCAGACACACCGTCCGCCACGCCGTCACCGGAGACGCCGGAGACGCCGGAGACACCGGGCACATCAGGTGCACCGGCCACACCGGGGGCACCGGGCGTACCGGGCGCACTGGCCGCACCTGGCGCATCAGGTGCACCGGCCACACCGGGGGCATCGGTCGCACCGGGTGCACCGGCCGCACCGGGTGCACCGGCCGCACCGGGTGCACCGGCCGCACCGGGCGTACCGGCCGCACCGGGCGTACCGGGCGTACCGGGCGTACCGGCCGCACCGGGCGTATCGGAGCCGGCTGAGGCGCGGCCCACCGAGCCGCAGGACGCCGTACCGGCGGGTGGTCCATGCGGTCCCGCCCCCACGACGACCGCTCCCGCCGCCGGGCAGCCCGGCGCTCCTCAGGGGCGCGCCCGGGCGGGGGACGGGTCCGTCGCCGGGTCCGTCGCCGGGTCCGCGCGCCCGTCGCCCTTCGCGCCTCCTCCGGTACGCGGCTACAACCCGCCGCCCACGCTCGACACCTGGCTGACGCGCATACGCCCGCGCCCGCCCGCCCCGATACCGGCCGCCGCCCTGTGGTCGGCCCTCGCCACCGCCCTGCTCAGCGCGTTCCTGCTGGGTGACGGCCTCGGGCTCAACCTCCTGATCGTCGCCGTCCCGGCCACGCTCACCGCCTACTTCGCCGCGAGGGCGGCCGGCCGCAGGATCCGGCCGTGGACCGCGGTGTGGGGAGCGGGCGGGCTCGCGCTGCTGGTGGTGCCCGCGCTGCGCGACGCGGGCTGGCCCACCTTCCTGGCCGTCGTCTCCGCCCTCGGTCTCGCCTCCCTCGCCCTGCACGGGAGCCGCTCCTGGCGCGGCATCCTCCTCAGCCCCTTCGGGCTCGCCGACTCCACCGTCCCCGGCCTGATCTGGGCGTGGCGCGGACTGCGGGAGCGGGCCGGAAGCGGGCAGGGCCGCGCGGGTGCCCTGCTGCGGACGCTGGCGGTGGCCCTCGGCCTGCTGGTCGTCTTCGGCGCGCTGTTCGCGGGCGCCGACGCGGCCTTCGCCGACCTCCTCGGATCGCTCCTGCCCGATGTCTCGGTCGCGGACGGCCCGTGGCGGTTCCTGCTGTTCGCCCTGGGGCTGGTCGGCGCGATCGCCGTCGCCCGCACGGCCGCGGCGCCGCTGCGCTGGGACCGTCTGAAGGCCCGCCCCGGCCGCCCGCGCACCCGGCTGGAATGGGCGCTTCCGCTCATCGTGCTCGCCCTGCTCTTCGCGGCGTTCAACGCCGTCCAGCTCGCCGTCCTCTTCGGCGGGTACGAGAAGGTGCTGCGCCAGACCGGCCTCACCTACGCCGATTACGCGCGCCAGGGCTTCTGGCAGCTCCTCTGGGTGACCCTGCTCACCCTCGTGGTGATCGCGCTGGCCCTCCGGTGGGCGCCTCGGGGCGGACCCCGCGACCGTACGCTCGTCCGGTCGGTCCTGGGCGCCCTCTGCCTCCTCGCCCTGGTGGTCGTGGCCTCGGCGCTGCGGCGCATGGACCTGTACGTCGACGCGTACGGACTCACCCGGCTGAGGCTCTCGGTGGCCGCCGTGGAGCTGTGGCTCGGGGTCGTCCTCGTCCTGATCATGGCGGCCGGGCTGCTCGGCGCCCGCCGGCTGCCCCTGCCGCGCACCGTCGCGGTGAGCGCGGCGGCCGGGGTCCTCGCCTTCGGGCTGATCTCGCCGGACGGGTTCGTGGCGGAGCGGAACGTCCAGCGCTACGAGCGGACCGGCAAGATCGACATCTCGTACCTCGACGGCCTCTCCGCCGACGCCGCCCCCGCGCTCGACCGGCTGCCCGAGCCCCTGCGTTCCTGCGCCCTGCGGCACATCGCACGGGACCTGCGCCCGGGCGACGAGCCCTGGTACGCGGTCAGCCGGGGAGAGGTCCGCGCCCGGGAGATCCTCGACGCGCGCGGCGTCTCCGTCGGCGGCTACTCCTGCACCCCCGGACGCGAGGGGACGGACCCGTACGGCGAGCGCGACCCGTACGGCGAGGACGACCCGTACGGCGAACGCGACCCCTTCGACCAGTACGACTACTAGACGGGTGCCGCGACGATGAGCACGCGCCGGTCCGCCGCCCGGATCGTCTGCCTGGACGCCGGCCACCGTGTCCTCCTGCTCCGCTGGCGCGACCCCTTCGACGGCAGGTGGCTCTGGGAGCCGCCCGGTGGGGGCGTCGAACCGGGCGAGACACCCCTGGTGGCCGCCCGGCGCGAACTGGCCGAGGAGACCGGCCTCGACCCGGCCGCGGTGCAGGACCGGTCGGTCCTGGTCGGGCGGGACGTCTGGTGGAAGGGCAAGCGGCGCATCGGTACGGAACGGTTCTTCCTCGCCCGGTTCGGGGCCGACCGGCCTCCCGTCGTACGCACCGGACTGCTCCCTCACGAACAGGCCACGCTCGGCACGCACGCGTGGGTCCCGTGGCCGGAGCTGGGGGACCTGCCGGACCCGCTGGAGCCGCCGCGGCTCCTCGCCGTGCTCGCGGAGCTCCTGCCGGACGGCCCCTGGCGCGACTCCGCTCCCGGCTGATCGTCCCCCCCGTCCGGCAAGGCAGCGGAACCGGGGCGGACTTGCCGGCCGGGCCGGGGTGTCCGGCTCCGGTTCCGGATGGGCGCCGCCAGGCGGACCGAGTGGGTGGGGGATGGCTGTTTCGGAGTTCGCACCCGCCATCACGTGGCCACCATCTGCCCGTTTTAAGCGCCACCCGGTGCCGAAGCTACTGTGCAAGAGCGAACCGGATTCGCGAGTGCGGCGGGCGTGAGCGACCCTCGCGCCATTCCGCTCCGGCGACCGTCGACGGGCTGCGGGAGCCGCACCGCCGGAGGATCGCAATCCGGGTGTCGCGGGCGGGGTCGGGCGGCGTAACCTGTCTGGCGCCATGCCGTACGAACCACCCACCCACACCGTCGAGCGCTCGATCAGGGCGACCACCGGCGCCAAGATCATCGCCGGAGTCGACGAAGTCGGACGCGGGGCGTGGGCCGGTCCCGTCACGGTCTGCGCCGCCGTCACCGGACTGCGCCGGCCACCCGCCGGACTGACCGACTCCAAGCTCATCAGCCCCAAGCGCCGCGCGGAACTGGCGCAGGAGCTGGAGAAGTGGGTCACCTCGCACGCCCTCGGGCACGCCTCTCCGGAGGAGATCGACGAGCTGGGGATGACCGCGGCACTGCGGCTCGCCGCCGTCCGCGCCCTGGACGCGCTGCCGGTGCGCCCCGACGCTGTGATCCTCGACGGCAAGCACGACTACCTGGGCCGGCCCTGGCAGGTCCGTACGGTGATCAAGGGCGACCAGTCCTGTGTCGCGGTCGCCGCCGCCTCGGTGATAGCCAAGGTGCGGCGGGACGCGATGATGGCCGAGCTCGGGACGGAGTCCACCCAGTGCGCCGTCTTCGGGTTCGGAGACAACGCCGGGTACCCCTCGCCGGTGCACAAGGAGGCGCTCCGGGAATGGGGCCCCACGCCGTACCACCGGCTGAGCTGGGCCTACCTCGACGCGCTGCCCCAGTGGCGACACCTCAAGAAGGTCCGCCTCTCCCCGGAGGCGGCCGAACTGGAAAGCGGGGGCCAACTCGGCTTCGACTTCTGACCGTCCGGCCCCGCCGCGCCGCCCGCCCCCCGGGCGCCGCACGCACGCGTGGCGTGTACGTGTCTCCGTGCGCGTCGCGTGTATGCCCCACCCGCCGGTGCCACTCGCACCGGTGTTTGATAGACATCCATTTATGCCTCTCATCCCCGAGGAGCCTCAGATTCACGAGAGTGCCCAGGGTCCCCGCGCCACTCCGGCCGCAGGCCGCCCCGCGCCGACCCCCCGACCCGTACCCGGTCCGCGTTCCGCGGCCTCGCCGCGCCCCGGCCGCCCGGGCCCCGGCCCGGCCAGGCCCGCGCCTCCGGCGTCACCGCGCCAGCACGGCGGTGCGGCCCCGTCCCCGGCGTCCCGCCCGTCCCGTCCGTCCCGTCCGGAGAATCGTTCCGCGACGGGTCCCGCGCCGTCGGACCGCCCCCAGATCCAGCTGATCCCCGCCCCCGCGGACGGCGCGCTCGACGCCGCCGAAGAGGCGGTCGACCTGCTGCTCGAAACCGGCCGCGCGCCGGGGGACATCCTGTTCCTCACCACCGGCGAGCAGCACCCGTGGACCACCCACGAGCTGTCCTTCGGCGAGGCCGCCTACTGGGCCCAGCAGGACGCCCGCGACGACGTGTTCTTCGCGGACGCCGCCGCCCTGGACCGTGCCTCGGCCCGGCCCGTGGTGGTCGTCGCGGTCAACGGCGGCGCCGACGACGCCGCCACCCACGCCCTCCCTGCGGCGCTGTCCCGCGCGGGCACCCTGCTCGTCGTGTGCGGTGACCCCGAGCGGATCAACACCGTCCTCGGCGCGGGCGTCTGACGCCCCGAACCGTCCCCCCGGCCCACGCCCTGCCGCCCCCGCGGCTGCGGGGCGAGGCCCAGGGCCGGTGGCCGAGGCCGCCCGCCCTCACGGGCGCGCACGACCGCGTTCCGGGCGCCGCCCGGCCCCACGTACGCGTGCCGTCCGCGTGACGGGCGGCCCGACCACGCGTGCGTACGCCATGTGACGGGCGTGGCGTGGTCGGTCCCACGAGGGCGTACGGGCCGGACGGGTGCGTCGGGCAATGCGTGTGCGTACGGGAGCGCCCGGCCTTACGGGCGCGTAAGGCCGTCTACGGGGCCGGCCCGAGGCGCCCGGTAGGGCGTGCGCGTAACCGGAGCGCCCGGCCTTACGGGTGTACACGGCCGTGCACGGGGGCGCCCGATCCCACGGCGTCGTACGGGTACGGCTGAGGCGCCCGGCCCACGGGTGTATGGCCACGAGCTGGGGGCCGCCCCGCCGGGTGCGTACGGCCCCCGTTATCGGCGTGGCCATCCTCGCGGGTAAGCGTCCCTTACCGAGGCGTGGGCGTGGCCGGGCCTAGGCGCGGCGAACGCGCCGGGGCGAGGCGGCTCCCCCGAGTTGCCGGCGGCCCCTGTCCGGCCAGTCCCGGGCGGTACGGCCGCAGAGGTGTGGTCCGCCGTCCCGGTGGCGCCGCCCCGGTACCCACTACCGGCCGCCGGGAGACGCACGACCTGGACGGACCACGCCTCCTGACGCACCGTCGGCGAACGCACCGTCGGTGAACGTGCCGTCAGCGGGCAGCCGTGCGCCGCAGGGGCTCCGACGCGCCGCTCGCGGTACGCGGAGCCGGCATCATCTCGTCCGCGCCGACACGGGCCAGGTCGCCGGGCGGCGAGGCGGAGTGCGGGCTGCGGCCCCCGCGACCCTCGCCCAGGACCTGCCATCCGCCGCGGGTGAGTGTGATGTACGCGCCGCAGCGCAGCCCGTGGAGCGTGCAGGCGTCCCGCAGGCCCCACATCCACGCTCCGTCCTCCTCCGTCCAGCGCTCGTCGCCGTCCCGGCAGTACAGAAGGACGGCCGTGCGCGCCGGGGTGCGGCGGCGAAGATCGTGCGGGATGACCCTGCGCAGGTGTGCGAGCAGGGAGTTGCGGAACTCCCAGCCGTCCGCGGGCACCGCGCGGCGCGCGAAGGACGCGCTGGCGGCGAGCCGCTCCTCGTGGTCGAGGACGGCCACCACGGCGGTCGCGGGCGTCGGGTGATGGCGCGCGTGCAGGCCGCCGACGACCTCGCGCGGATTGCGCAGCAGCGGAATACCGGCCGCCGCCCACTCGGCGGGTTCGAGCATGCGGGCCAGCCGGCTGGCTGAGGCGGCGGGCGTGCTGATCGAGGTGGCTGCGGACGGAGCGAATCCGAAGGTCACGGTCCTCCCTTCGCATACGCGCCCACAGAGCGGGCAGGGTCGAGTGAGGGACGCACCGGCACAGCCCTCCAGGACCGCGAACGGACCGTGCGGGAAGCGGAGTCCAATTCTTGCTGGCGGAACGGGCGGGCGGCAACGAGCAATTGAGGCCGCTGACTGGAATGAGCCGGTATGACACTCATATCCTTCCCCGTCGGGACCTTTCTGACGCGTCCGGTCAGCCCTGGACGGCGAGGACCAGCGGAAACACCCCCTCCGCTCCGGCCCGGCGCAGCAGGCGGGCCGCCACCGCGAGCGTCCATCCACTGTCCGACAAGTCGTCCACCAGCAGCACCGGACCGCCCGCCGAGGCGAGCCGCTCGGCCAGCGGGGGTGCGACCGTCAGCGCCCGGTGCAGCCCCAGCACCCGCTGCGCGCTGTTGGTCCGTGAGATCCGCGCGTCCGCCGCCTCCGGGACGTACTCGACGGAGCCGAGCAGCGGCATCCTGCCCACCTCGGCGATCCGCCGGCCCAGGGACTCCACCAGCTGCGGCCTGGCGCGTGAGGCGACCGTGACGACGCCCACCGGCCGCGCCGGAGCGTCCGCCGCCCCGGACGCCCAGCCACCCGGACCCCGGGCCCAGTCGGCCAGCACACGCACGATGGCGTCCACCACGTCGTCCGGCACGGGACCGTCCGGCGCGCCCGGCGCCAGCATCGGCCGCAGCCGGTTGCCCCAGCCGATGTCGGAGAGCCTGCCGAGCGCCCGGCCCGTGAAGGACTGCTCGCCCACGGGCAGCTTGCCCTTGAGGTCGACACCGGCGGCGGGCAGGCCCGTGGGCCACATCTTCCGCGGCTCGACGTCCACCCCGGGCCGGCCCAGCTCACCGCGGGCCGCGTCCAGGGCCGCCGCCGACACCTTGGGGTCGAACCGCGGCCCCGCGCAGTTGTCGCAGCGCCCGCAGCGGGCCGCCTCCTCGTCGTCGAGCTGCCGCCGCAGGAACTCCATACGGCAGCCGTCGGTCGCGGCGTACTCCCGCATCGCCGCCTGCTCCGTCTCCCGCTGGCGCGCCACCCACGCGTACCGCTCGGAGTCGTACGACCAGGGCTGACCCGTGGAGGTCCAGCCGCCCTTCACCCGGCGTACCGCGCCGTCCACGTCGAGCACCTTGAGCATGGTCTCCAGCCGGGTGCGCCGCAGCTCCACCAGGGGCTCCAGCGCGGGCAGCGACAGCGGCCGGTCCGCGTGCGCGAGCACGTCCAACGTCCGGCGCACCTGCTCCTCGGGAGGGAAGGCGACCGAGGCGAAGTACTGCCAGATCGCCTCGTCCTCCTTGCCGGGCAGCAGCAGCACCTCGGCGTGCTCCACGCCGCGGCCCGCGCGGCCCACCTGCTGGTAATACGCGATGGGGGAGGAGGGCGAACCGAGGTGCACGACGAAGCCCAGGTCCGGCTTGTCGAAGCCCATGCCGAGCGCCGAGGTGGCCACCAGCGCCTTGACCCGGTTGGCCAGCAGATCGTCCTCGGCCTGCTGGCGGTCCGCGTTCTCCGTGCGGCCGGTGTAGGAGGCGACCGTGTGCCCGCACTGGCGCAGATGGGCCGTGACCTCCTCGGCCGCGGCGACGGTGAGCGTGTAGATGATGCCCGAGCCCGGCAGCTCGCCGAGGTGGTCGGCCAGCCAGGCCAGGCGGTGCGCCGCGTCCGGCAGCCGCAGCACCCCGAGGCTGAGACTTTCCCTGTCCAGCGGCCCGCGCAGGACGAGTGCGTCGGTGCCCGCGCCGGTGCCGAGCTGCTCGGCGACGTCCGCCGTCACGCGGGCGTTGGCCGTGGCGGTCGTGGCCAGCACCGGAACCCCGGCGGGCAGCTCGGCGAGCATGGTGCGCAGCCGCCGGTAGTCGGGGCGGAAGTCGTGGCCCCAGTCGGAGATGCAGTGCGCCTCGTCGACCACCAGCAGACCGGTGGCGGCGGCGAGGCGCGGCAGGACCTGGTCGCGGAAGTCCGGGTTGTTGAGCCGCTCGGGGCTGACCAGCAGGACGTCGACCGTGCCGTCGGCGACCTCCTGCTGGATCGTCTCCCACTCCTCGGTGTTCGAGGAGTTGATGGTCCGGGCGCGGATCCCGGCCCGGGCCGCCGCCTCCACCTGGTTGCGCATGAGCGCGAGCAGCGGCGACACGATCACCGTCGGGCCGCTGCCGCGCTCACGGAGCAGCGACGTCGCGACGAAGTACACGGCCGACTTGCCCCAGCCGGTGCGCTGCACGACGAGCGCCCGGCGCTTGTCGGCGACCAGCGCCTCGATCGCCCGCCACTGGTCCTCGCGCAGCCGGGCGGTCCCGCTCCCGTCCCCGACGAGACGGGCGAGCACGGCGTCGGCGGCCGCGCGAAGCGTGCTGGGTCCTGCGTTGCTCGTCTGCTCCATGCCTCCATGCAACAGCACGGGTCTGACAACCGGCGAACCGGCGGCCGGGCGGCGTACCGGCACGTCGCGCGTCGCGCGGTATACCAGCGGAACGCCGTCGTGGCGAGCGGGCGGCCGGGGCTGTGGACAGCCGGTCGGCGCGGCGTCCGGCGGTTATCCACAGGGGTCGACGGACGCGGGAGTCCGCGGGACCGTCGTGACCATGAACAAGCATCACGAGATCACCGGACCGGCCGACGACCAGCAGCAGATCACCCTGCGCGGCCCGGCGGAACTGGCCGACGCCCTGCCGTACATGATGGGTTATCACCCGACCGACTCGATCGTGATGGTCGCGCTCCACGGCGACCGGGGGCGCTTCGGCGGCCGGCTCAGGCTCGGCATCCCGCGCTCGCCCAGGGAGTGGCCGCCCGTCGCCGAGCAGCTCGCCGACTGCCTGATCGAGGGCTGCGAGCGGCGCGGCTCACGGCCCGACGGCATCGTCGTCTTCCTCTGCCAGGACCCGGCCGGCGAGGAGACCGCGCGCGGCGTCATGGAGCGGCTGCGCCCGCTGGCCCAGCGGCTGCGCACCGCCTGCGGGTCGCTCGACGTCCCGGTCTACGAGGCCCTCTGCATCTCCGGCGGCAGGTTCTGGTCCTACTGCTGCCCCGACACCCGCTGCTGCCCGCCCGAGGGCAATCCCATGGGCCTGCCCGGTACGTCGGTGATGGCGGCCGCCGCGGCCTACGCGGGCATTCAGGTGCGCGGTTCGCTGAAGGACATGGAGCGGCGGCTGAGGCCCTGGCCGTACGAGGCCGCCGGGACGGCCGCGCAGGTGCGGGCGCTCGACACCGCGGGCGCCGACCTGGTGCCCCGCATTCTGCACCTGACGGGCCGCGAGGCGGTGCGGGCGGACACGATCCGGCTGGTCCGGACGCTCATGGGGCGCCTGGCGGACGGCCCGCGCCTCGCGGACCCGGTGGAGGCCGACGCCCGGGACGACGCGCTGATCGGCCACGAGGAGGCGGCCGCGGCGATCCTGGGCCTCCAGGACCGGGAGACCCGGGACCGGGCGGCGGAGTGGATGGAGGGCCCCGACGCGGCGCCCGCGCTCCGGCTGTGGCGCGCGCTGGCCCGCCGCTGCGCCGGTGCCTACGCCGAGCACGCGGCCGCACCGCTGACGCTGGCCGGCTGGGTCGCCTGGTCCACCGGTGACGAGCCCGCCGCCCGGGTGGCGCTGGGCCTCGCCCTGGAGTGCGACCCGGAGTACGTGTTCGCCCGCCTGCTGCACCAGGCGTGCAACGAGGGGCTGGACCCCGAGTCGCTGCGCCGGTGCCTGCGCGAGGAGCGCGAGGCCCGGGCGGCCAGGACGGGCAGCGCGCTCGAAGCGGGGGCCTCGCCGGGGGCGGGGGCCTCGCCCGGGTCGGGGGCCTCGCCCGGAGCGGGCGTCTCACCCGGGGCGGGAACGTCACCCGGGTCGGCGGCCTCGTCCGGAGCGCGCGTCTCACCCGGGGCGGAAGCCTCGTCCGGGGCGGGCGAGGCCCCCGTGCGGACGGCCGCCCGGCCGGGCGGCGCACCCGGCACCCGCTCCGCCGCGCGCCCCCCGGTCGGCGCCCGGACCGCGGGGCGCGCGGCGGCCCGCCGGGCAGGGCGCCGGACCGGGCGGCCGACCGCCGGAGGGGACGGCCGAGTCCCCGCCCGCGGGACGCGGGGCGACTCCCCGGCCGCCGCCCGCGGCCGGGTGGCCCGCCGCCCCGGAGGGCGTGGCAGCAGGAGCGGGCGATGACGGCCGTGACCCGGACCCGGGTGCCGCCGTTGCCCACAGTGGCGGAGTCGCCCGACCCGTGCCGTCGTACCTCCAGCGGCTGTCCGGAGCGCACAGAAGGCTCAGCACACCACCCATGGACCTCACCGTCCCGTCCCGGCCCACCCTCGCCCCGCCGCTGCGGCAGCCGCCCCCGGCGCCACCGGCTCCCGCACCCGCGGGTCCCGGTGTCCCACCGCCCGCGAGCCCCATGGGCCCACCGCCCGCCGTGCACGACGCCCTGGTCTGCGTGGCGCTCCCGTCCTTCGCCCTCTCCGCCCCGCACGGCCAGCTCACCGGCCACGGCATCGAAGGCGTCTACACCGCGGGCCGCCGAGTGCTCGGTCGCTGCCGGCTGCGGGTGGCCGGCCGGGAGCCCGTCACCCTGCAGGGCCGCCTCGTGTCCGCCGGGCGCGCACAGTTCACCGCCGTCGTCCCGGTCGCCGCGGGACCCGGCCCCGACCCGGACATCGGCATCGAACGGACCAGGGACGCGGACGGGACGGAGCGAATCACCTTCCGCAGCTCGGCGGGCCGCCCCGTCCGCGTCCCCGTCGAGATCGCCCTGGGCACCGACCTCGCCGACCTCGGCACCATCGCGTCCGGCCGGCCCCGGACCGACCTGCGCCCCACCGTCCACGAGGCGGGACTGCGCTGGACCGCCGGAGACGGCGGCCGGACCACCGTCACCGCCGACCCGCCCCCCGACACCACGCTGGCCTCCGCCGGACTGCTGCGCTGGGACCTGGAGGTCCGCCCCGGCACCCCCCGCACCCTCACCCTCGCCGTCCGGAGCGTCTCGCCCCACCGCCCGCGCCCCGTGGGCGCGACGCCCGGTCACGGTCTCACCGACGCCCACGCCGAGGGCGACGACCCCCGAGTGGACAGGCTCCTGCGCGCCTCCCTCGCCGATCTGCGGGCCCTCCTCGTCCGGGACCCGGCCCACCCGTCGGACCTCCACCTCGCCGCAGGGGTGCCCTGGCGCTGCGGCCCCGCGCCCGCCGAAGCGCTCTGGGCCGCGCGGATGGCCCTCCCGCTGGGCACCCGGCTCGCGGTGGGCACCCTGCGCACCCTCGCGCGCACCCAGCTCGGCGGCCCGGGCCCGGGAGCCGGATTCCTCCCCGGCCCGCTGCGGGACGCCGGCCCCCACCTGCCACCCGGCTGCACCGGCACCGAGGCGACTCTCGGCTTCCCCGCCGTGCTCGCCGAGGCCCGGCGCTGGGGGCTCCCGGAGCAGGACCTCGCGGAGCTGCTCCCCGCCGCCGAGCGCTGCCTCCACTGGCTGCGCACCACGGCGGGCGAGGACGGCCTGCTGGCCGACCCGGGCGACCGGGGCCCCAGCGGTCTCCAGCGGGCCGAGACGCAGGCCCACGCGCATCGCGCCGCACTCCTCGGGGCCGAGCTCCTGGAGGCGTGCGGGCGCCCGGGCGCGGACCACTGGCGCGACTGGGCCCGGGCCCTGCGCCTGCGCTTCCGTGAGGCGTTCTGGCTCGACGACCCGGCGGGCGGCCGGCCCGCCGCCGCCCGCACCCTCGCGGGCCGCCCCGTGCCCCACCTGGGAGGGACCGCCGCGCACCTCCTCGACACCGGACTGCTGGGCGGCGGGCGGTATGCCGAGGGGCTCCTCGACAAGGCGCAGACCGAGCAGCTCGCCCGGCTCCTGGGCAGCCCCGCCATGGACTCCGGCTGGGGCCTGCGGGGCCTCGGCGCCCGGGAGCCGGGACACAACCCCTTCGGTCACCGTTCCGGCGCGGTGCGGGTCCATGAGACGGCCGTCGCCGTCGCCGGCCTGGCCGCCGCCGGGCACGAGCGGGAGGCCGGCTCCCTGCTGCGGGGGCTGCTGGACGCGGCCGAGGCGTTCGCGTACCGGCTGCCGGAGATGTACGCGGGCGATCAGCGCACCACCGGCAGCGTCCCCGTGCCGCACCCCGCCGCCTGCCGTCCCGCCGCGATCGCCGCCGCGGCCGGGGTCCACCTGCTCGCCGCGGTGGCGGGCATCCGCCCCGACGCCCCGGCACGCACGGTCGCGCTGCACCCGCTGCGCGGCGCCCCCCTGGGCGCCGTCCGGCTCTCGGGGCTGTGCGTCGCGGGCGAGCCCTTCGCCGTCCGGGTCAGCAGGCTCGGCCTGGGCATGGTCGAAGAGGCCGCCCCCGGCCTCCAGCTGGGGGTCTGACCGGGTGAGCGCCGCCGTGCCGTACGCCGGCGGGCACCTCCGCGACATGGAGGCGGGGACGGGGGAGCGGAGGGCCGCCGGGATCACCGAGGGGCGTGTTTATCGTCAGGAAGACGACTATGATCGCCGCATGGCGCCCTACGATCCGTCCGCCTTCCCGCCCTTCGCCGTGACCGTCGACCTCGCGGTGCTCACCGTGCGCCGCCACGCCCTGTGCGCGCTGGTCGTCCGCCGCGGTGAGCCGCCCTTCCAGGGGCGCTGGGCGCTGCCCGGCGGGTTCGTCCGGCCCGACGAGGACCTCGGCGCCGCCGCGGCGCGCGAACTGGTCGAGGAGACGGGGCTGTGCGCCCACGACCCGGGCGCCCCGCTCCCCGAGGCCGGCAATGGCGCCCACCTGGAACAGCTCGCCACCTACGGTGACCCCGACCGGGACCCCCGGATGCGCGTCGTCAGCGTCGCCCACCTGGTGCTCGCGCCGGACCTGCCCGCGCCGCGAGCCGGCGGCGACGCCAACAGCGCCCGCTGGGCGCCGGTCGACGAACTGCTCGACCCGAAGGACGGCCGGGGCCGCGAGGGCGAGCCGCCCGCCCCGCTCGCCTTCGACCACGCGCGCATCCTCGCCGACGGGGTCGAGCGGGCCCGTTCGAAGATCGAGTACTCCTCGCTGGCCACCGCCTTCTGCCCGCCGGAGTTCACGGTCGGCGAGCTGCGCCGGGTCTACGAGGCGGTGTGGGGAGTCGCCCTCGACCCGCGCAACTTCCACCGCAAGGTGACGGGCACACCGGGGTTCCTCGTCCCCTCCGGCGGTACGACGACGCGTCAGGGCGGCCGCCCCGCACAGCTGTTCAGGGCCGGGGGAGCGACCCTGCTGAACCCGCCCATGCTGCGGCCCGAGGTCTGACACCGCCACCGCACCCGCCAACCCTGCGCAAAAAGTCCGAAATGCCGCGTTATCGTGCTGCGGTACCCGCATGCGCGCGTGTCACCCTGCCGCCGAGCGGTGTCCTCTACCGCGGGAGAAGCGATGCTCCAGGCAATCGGACTGACCAGCACCCCCCGCCGTGACCGTCCGCCCGCCGTGGACGACCTGACCTTCGAGGCCCGGCCCGGCTCCGTCACCGCGCTCCTCGGCGCCGCCGGATCCGGCAAGACCACCGCGCTGCGCATGATGCTCCAGCTCGAACCGGGCCGCGGCGTCACCTACTTCCGCGGCCGTCCGCTCCACCGCGTCGCTCACCCGGCCCGCGAAGTGGGCGTCCTCCTCGGCGACGTACCGGGCCACCCCGCCCGCACCTGCCGGGGCCAGCTGCGGATGCTCTGCGCCGCCGCCGGCGTACCCGCCTCCCGCGCCGACGACATGCTCGACATTGTCGGCCTCGCCGCCCTCCGCGACCAGCGCCTCGGCACCCTCTCCCTGGGCATGGAACGCCGATTCGCCCTCGCCGCGGCCCTGTTGGGCGACCCGCACACCCTGCTGCTGGACGCCCCGGCCGCCGGACTCTCCCCCCGCGAGACCAGTTGGCTCTTCAGCCTGCTGCGCGCCCACGCCGCCCACGGCGGCACGGTCCTCTACACCACCCGTGACCCCAAGGAGGCCGCCCGCACGGCCGACCACGTCGTCACCGTCAGCCAGGGGCGGCTCGTCGCCGACCAGGAGGCGACCGCCTTCGCCCGCACCCGCCTCCGCCCCCGCGTCGCCGTCCGCACCCCGCACGCCGCCCGCCTCGCCGCCGTCGTCACCCGCGAGGCACGCGCCGCGCAACGCTCGGTCGAAGTCGTCACCGAGGGGGGCAACCGGCTGAGCGTGTACGGCAGTGACTGCGCCCGCATCGGCGAGGCCGCGTTTCGGCACGGCGTCCTCCTGCATCAACTCGCCGACGAGACCGGCGACACGGCACCCGACCCCCTGCCCGCCCCCGCCCCGGCACAGCCCACTGCGACCGGGCCCGCGACCACCGTCCCCGCCCCCGCGCAGTCCCCGCGCCCGCGTACCGCGACCACCGTCCCCACCCCCGCGCAGCCCACCGCGACCGGACCCGCGACCACCGTTCCCGCCCTCGCGGAGTCCCCGCGCCCGCGTACCGCCCCCTCCTCGTCCGCGCCCCCGCTCCCGCGCAGGCCGCAGCGCGCGCCTCTGCGGCCCTTCCGCTACGAAGTGCGCCGGCTGGTCGGTGTCCCGGCGACCTACCTCGTCGCCGCCGCCACCCTGGTCACCTCGGCGGTCCTCGCCGCCCTGCTGGGCCGCTCCGGTGCCCAGTCCCTGCCCGCCGTCCTCGCCGCCTGGCCCGGGGTGCTGCCGCTGCCTCCCGCCGCCCTGGGCGCCGGGCTGCTCGGGGCCCTGTCCTTCGGCGAGGAGTTCCGCCACCCCGTCCTCGCCCCCGGCCGCGGCACCGTCCCGCGCCGGCTCGGGCTGATCCTCGCCAAGCTCACCGTCACCGCCGCCACCGCCCTGCTCCTGGCCGTCGCCGTGGCCCTCACCGACCTGGGGGCGCTGCGCCTCCTCTACGGCGCCGGTGCCGTTCCCGTGCCGGGGAACTGGCCCGCGCTCGGAGCCGGTTGGCTCGGCCTCGCCGTGGGATGCGCCTGGGCCGGCCTGCTGGCGGCCGGGATCTTCCGGGCGACCGCCGCCGGGATCGCCGCCGTGCTCGCGGTCCCCGTGGTGGTCGCCCCGCTCGTGCAGAAGGCGCTGGCGGGCCCTTCCGTGCGGTCCGTAGCGGGATTTCCGGCCCGGCTGCGCGAACTGACCTGGGCGCAGTGGCCGTACGAGACCGACCGCTGGCTGCTGGCCGCGGCGCGGGTGGCCGCCCAACCGGTGGGCACCGCGCTGCTGTTGTCGGTGGCCGCTCTGGTGTGCGCTTATCTGTTCACCGGCCTGCGCCGCAGGGCGCGTTGGTAGGTCAAGGACCGGCCATCGGTGACCGAGCGGTGACCCGGGCGCTGCAATCGGTCACAACTCCCTTGGAAATTGCCCGGTTCCTTCCGATAAGGCGTCAATTGGAGAGCGGGCGCCGATCACCCTTTCGTGTGCTTTTCACCAAAGACCTCAAGGGCCGTGGAAGCGGCGCCGACAAAGGATGCGTGAGTACCCTTGCGCACACCATGATGACCGCCGCCCGCTCCGTGGAGAACGGCCTCACGGCCCCGGGCGGACTCGACCGCTACCCCTTCGCGGAGGCGCCCGGCGCCGACCGCGTCGGCCCTCCCGCCTGGGACGGCGCCGACTCGGAGCTGGGCCGGGTGGGCCGGCGGACCGCCGGCAGCCGAGGCCGCGGACTGCACGGCCAACTCGTCCAGCAGCTCGGCCAGATGATCGTCTCGGGCGATCTGGGCGCCGACCGGCCGCTCGTGCCCGAGGAGATCGGTCAGCGCTTCGAGGTCTCCCGCACCGTCGTCCGCGAGTCGCTCCGCGTCCTCGAGGCCAAGGGCCTGGTCAGCGCCCGCCCCAACGTCGGCACCCGTGTCCGTCCCGTCAGCGACTGGAACCTGCTCGACCCGGACATCATCGAGTGGCGCGCCTTCGGGCCGCAGCGCGAGGACCAGCGCCGCGAGCTCGGCGAGCTGCGCTGGACGATCGAGCCCCTCGCCGCACGTCTCGCCGCCGGGCACGGCCGTGAGGACGTCCAGCAGCGGCTCGGCGACATGGTCGAGATCATGGGCCACGCCTTCGCCCAGGGTGACGCGATCACCTTCTCGCGCGCCGACGCGGAGTTCCACGGCCTGCTCATCCAGCTCGCCGGGAACCGGATGCTCGAACACCTCTCCGGCATCGTCTCGGCCGCCCTCCAGGTCTCCGGCTCCCCGACGACCAGCTGCGACCGCCCCACCGAGCCCTGCCTCGCGCACCACGCCCGCATCGTCGACGCCCTGGCCACCGGCGACGGCCCGGCCGCCGAGGCGGCCATGCGCCAACTGCTGACGGTCCACCCCGAGGTGGAGCGGGTCGTCCCCGCGCCGCGCGAGCACTGAGCGACCGGCGCGGAGCCCGTACGGCGCCCACACCGGCGCACGCCGGGCGCGTACCCGGCGCACAACCGGCGCTCAGGCCCCGGCCCCGCGCGGGCCCGGCGCCGCCGCCGCACCGGCACCCCCGCGCGCGTACGACCCGACGTACCGCACGACGGAACCGCATGACCGGACCGCATGACGGAACCGCGTCACGCGCCGGGCGTCACGCGTACGGCGCCATCGCGCGCCACCGTGCCACCGCGCTACCGGGACCGCAGTGACCACCCTGACCACCCCCGGCCACCGTGCCGGGACCGGGCTGATCGCGGCGTACGGCACGGGCCGCCGGTCCCCGGGAATCGCCCCGGGGCCCGGCCCGCCCGCCCCGGCCGGTGTTCCGCCAGGGGCCCAGTCGGGCAGGAGGGGGGAAGGCGGACCGGTGTTCGGGGGATGACCTCCTGGTCTGGGGGTATTTGGTTGCATACGGGGTGTGACTCGGGCCACGCGGATTGGGCGTAACGCTCCTCGTGGCCCTGCGATGACCTAAGAGGTGACAGCCGAGGAAGGAATACAGCCGCCGATGACGGCGCTGTCCAGCTCCGAGGTTCAGCCCGCGTCGTCGGCACATCCCCAGCCGACGGTCGTCGGCTCCGGCCCGATCATGGGCGGGGCCGGAAGCCGTTTCCATCGTTCCGAGAGGTTGTTCGTGTCGGCCAGCACATCCCGTACGCTCCCGCCGGAGATCGCCGAGTCCGAGTCTGTGATGGCGCTCATCGAGCGGGGAAAGGCTGATGGGCAGATCGCCGGCGATGACGTGCGTCGTGCCTTCGAGGCTGACCAGATTCCGCCAACCCAGTGGAAGAATGTTCTGCGCAGCCTCAATCAGATCCTCGAGGAAGAGGGTGTGACGCTGATGGTCAGTGCAGCGGAGTCGCCGAAGCGCACCCGCAAGAGCGTCGCAGCGAAGAGCCCGGCAAAGCGCACCGCCACCAAGACCGTCACCGCGAAGCCCGCCGTGACGAAGTCCGTCGCGGCCGCGGCCGCGGCTCCGGCGGCCGAGAGCGCGGACGCGCCGGCCGAAGAAGCCGGTACCCCGGCCAAGAAGGCGGCCACGAAGAAGACCGCCGCCAAGAAGACGGCGGCCAAGAAGACCGCCGCGAAGAAGACCACCGCCAAGAAGACCACCTCCAAGAAGGACGCGGAAGAGGTCATCGAGGGCGAGGAGCTGCTCGAGGACGTCGCGCCCGGCAAGGGTGAGGACGAGGAGGCCGAGGGCGAGAACAAGGGCTTCGTGCTCTCGGACGAGGACGAGGACGACGCGCCCGCCCAGCAGGTCGCCGTCGCCGGTGCCACCGCCGACCCGGTCAAGGACTACCTGAAGCAGATCGGCAAGGTCCCGCTCCTCAACGCCGAGCAGGAGGTCGAGCTCGCCAAGCGCATCGAGGCCGGACTGTTCGCCGAGGACAAGCTGGCGAACTCCGACAAGCTGGCCCCGAAGCTCAAGCGCGAGCTGGAGATCATCGCCGAGGACGGCCGCCGCGCCAAGAACCACCTGCTGGAGGCCAACCTCCGCCTCGTGGTCTCCCTGGCCAAGCGGTACACCGGCCGCGGCATGCTCTTCCTGGACCTGATCCAGGAGGGCAACCTGGGCCTGATCCGCGCGGTCGAGAAGTTCGACTACACCAAGGGCTACAAGTTCTCCACGTACGCCACCTGGTGGATCCGTCAGGCGATCACCCGCGCCATGGCCGACCAGGCCCGCACCATCCGTATCCCGGTGCACATGGTCGAGGTCATCAACAAGCTCGCGCGCGTGCAGCGCCAGATGCTCCAGGACCTGGGCCGCGAGCCCACCCCGGAGGAGCTGGCCAAGGAGCTCGACATGACCCCCGAGAAGGTCATCGAGGTCCAGAAGTACGGCCGTGAGCCCATCTCGCTGCACACCCCGCTGGGCGAGGACGGCGACAGCGAGTTCGGTGACCTCATCGAGGACTCCGAGGCGGTCGTCCCGGCCGACGCGGTCAGCTTCACGCTCCTCCAGGAGCAGCTGCACTCGGTGCTGGACACGCTGTCCGAGCGCGAGGCCGGCGTGGTCTCCATGCGCTTCGGCCTGACCGACGGCCAGCCGAAGACCCTGGACGAGATCGGCAAGGTCTACGGCGTGACCCGTGAGCGGATCCGCCAGATCGAGTCCAAGACCATGTCCAAGCTGCGCCACCCGTCGCGTTCCCAGGTGCTGCGCGACTACCTCGACTGATCCGGCCGACCCCGGCGGACACATCCGACCCCGTCGGACACATCCGCCGGACGGCCGCTCACCGGCCGTCCGGACGGCCGTCAGGCGGTCGTACGCGCCGTTCACGGCGGAGGGCCCGGCTCCCGGAAGGGAACCGGGCCCTCCGGCATGTCCGGCGGCCGTACGGGGGAGGGGGCCGCTGGGGTGCGCGCTGGGGCGCGCTGGCCGACTCTGGGTGAAGGTGGTTCACCGGAGAGTCAGGAGACCGCATGCGTCGCCCCATCAGCCGGAAGCGGACCGTGGCCGTGGCCGCCCTCGTGGCCGCGGCCGCGTCGCAGCTCAGTACGCCCGTGCCGGCCGCCGCCGACAGCGTCGTCGTCGGCGGGCAGCCGGTGGAGGCCGCCGACAGCCCCTGGGCGGTGGCGCTCTCCAGCCGTGACCGGTTCGGGGGTACGCGCGCGGGGCAGTTCTGCGGCGGCGTGGTCGTCGCCCCCACCAAGGTGGTCACCGCCGCGCACTGCCTGGGCTCCTCGGTGCTGGGCACGGACGCCAAGGAGCTGAACGACCTCAAGGTCATCGCGGGCCGCACCGAGCTGCGGGACGCCGGCGGGCGGGAGATCCCGGTGACGGCGGCCTGGATCAGCCCCGCGTACGACGCCACCACCCAGGCCGGTGACCTGGCCGTGCTCACCCTGGCGAGCGCGCTCCCGGCCACGTACGTGATCAAGGCGGCGCGGCGGGGGGATCCGGCGTACCGGGCGGGGACCAGCGCCTCGGTGTACGGGTGGGGCGACACCACGGGCAGCGGCTCCTACGCGTACGCGCTGCGCCGGGCCGGGGTGCGGGTGCTGCCGGACGAGGTGTGCGCCAAGGCGTACCCGCCGGACGCGTCGGGCGGGGGCTACCTGCCCGCCACGATGCTGTGCGCGGGCGATCCGGACGGGGGCAAGGACGCGTGCCAGGGCGACAGCGGTGGACCGCTGGTGGCCGGGGGGCGGCTCATCGGCCTGGTCTCCTGGGGCAGCGGCTGCGGGGAGCCGGGCAGTCCGGGCGTGTACACCCGGGTCTCGGCGGTGCTCCCGGACCTGTGAGGCACGAGGAGCCCGGCGGTGCGGTGACGGTATGAGAACGGGCGACCGCCCCCGGTGGTGGGGGGCGGTCGCCCGTCGGCCGGTCCGGGACCGGCCCTCGGCTCGTCGTGGATGCGAGTGTCAGCGGTCCTCTTCGACTGCGCTCGGAACGGCGGTGAGCCGGTCCGTCTCATCCTGTATTTCCGCGGCGATCTTCTTGAGTTCCGGCTCGAACTTGCGCCCGTGGTGGGCACAGAAGAGCAGTTCGCCACCGCTGGTCAGCACGACGCGCAGATATGCCTGGGCGCCGCAGCGGTCGCAGCGGTCGGCGGCCGTCAGCGGGCTCGCGGGGGTCAGAACAGTAGTCACGTCGCCTCTTCTCTAGCTCGACGAGCTGTCGTACCAGGGTCAACATCCAACCAGGCCGAAAACGTTCCCGCTCGTGGCTTTTCCCTGAAAGTTCTTCCAAGGAGGCTGTCTGCTACCGGTTGGCGGCGAATGAGCCGTATTGCTGTGCTCTACGGGTTTCGCGTTGCTTGTCTCGTTAAGTCTCGTTCAGCCCTCCCGGCTGGCTGCCGGTTGTTCATGAGGACGTGCCCGGAGCCTAAATGGTTCATGCCTGGAAGGGAACGTGATGTCCACGTCACTCCTTCGAGGGATCGAACACCCTTGCGACTCTGGACTAGCATGAGTTCTCACACGGGTGGCGTGACAACGGCTCTACCAGGGCTCTGTACGCTCTGACCGGTGACAGACGCCGGGCCTTTACCCCCACAGGCCACCATCCAAATTCAGCGAGGAGCGAACCGCGTGACCGCCGAGACGTCCGTGCCGTCCAGTGCGCTGCTGACCGCAGACCGTGACGGTTCCAACTACACCGCGCGGCACCTGCTCGTCCTTGAAGGACTCGAGGCGGTTCGCAAGCGCCCGGGAATGTACATCGGGTCGACCGACAGCCGCGGCCTGATGCACTGCCTCTGGGAGATCATCGACAACTCCGTCGACGAGGCCCTCGGCGGGTACTGCGACCACATCGAGGTCATCCTCCACGACGACGGTTCGGTGGAGGTCAGGGACAACGGCCGGGGCATCCCCGTCGACGTCGAGCCCAAGACCGGTCTCTCCGGCGTCGAGGTCGTGATGACCAAGCTGCACGCCGGCGGAAAGTTCGGCGGCGGTTCGTACGCCGCGTCCGGCGGCCTGCACGGCGTGGGCGCCTCCGTGGTGAACGCGCTGTCGGCCCGGCTGGACGTCGAGGTGGACCGCAGCAGCTCCACGCATGCGATCAGCTTCCGCCGGGGCGTCCCCGGGATCTTCACCGAGTCGGGCCCCGACGCCCCCTTCGACCCGGCCAACGGCCTGCGCAAGACCAAGCGCGTGCCCAAGACCCGCACGGGCACCCGCGTGCGGTACTGGGCGGACCGCCAGATCTTCCTCAAGGACGCCCGGCTCTCCCTGGAGAACCTGCACCAGCGCGCCCGCCAGACCGCCTTCCTGGTGCCCGGCCTCACCATCGTCGTGCGGGACGAGCGCGACCTGGCCGGGGAGGGCAAGAGCGAGGAGACGTTCCGCTTCGACGGCGGCATCAGCGAGTTCTGCGAGTACCTCGCCCAGGACAAGGCGGTCTGCGACGTGCTCCGGCTCACCGGGCAGGGCACCTTCAAGGAGACCGTGCCCGTCCTGGACGACCGCGGCCACATGACGCCGACCGAGGTCACCCGGGAGCTCGGGGTGGACGTGGCGCTGCGCTGGGGCACCGGGTACGACACCACGGTCAAGTCGTTCGTGAACATCATCGCCACCCCCAAGGGCGGCACCCATGTCAGCGGCTTCGAGCGCTCGGTCACCAGGACGGTCAACGAGGTCCTGCGCTCGGCCAAGCTGCTGCGCGTCGCCGAGGACGACATCGTCAAGGACGACGCCCTGGAGGGCCTGACGGCCGTGGTGACCGTGCGGCTCGCCGAGCCGCAGTTCGAGGGCCAGACCAAGGAGGTCCTCGGCACCTCCGCGGCCAACCGCATCGTCGCCAACGTGGTCGCCAAGGAGCTGAAGGCGTTCCTCACGTCCACCAAGCGCGACGCCAAGGCGCAGGCGCGCGCGGTGCTGGAGAAGGCCGTCGCCGCCGCGCGGACCCGGATCGCCGCCCGCCAGCACAAGGAGGCGCAGCGCCGCAAGACCGCGCTGGAGTCCTCCACGCTGCCCGCCAAGCTCGCCGACTGCCGCAGCGACGACGTGGAGCGCAGCGAGCTGTTCATCGTCGAGGGCGACTCCGCGCTCGGCACCGCCAAGCTCGCCCGCAACAGCGAGTTCCAGGCGCTGCTGCCCATCCGGGGCAAGATCCTCAACGTCCAGAAGTCGTCCGTCTCGGACATGCTGAAGAACGCCGAGTGCGGCGCGATCATCCAGGTCATAGGAGCGGGCTCCGGCCGCACCTTCGACATCGACGCCGCGCGGTACGGCAAGATCGTCCTGCTGGTGGACGCCGATGTCGACGGCGCCCACATCCGCTGCCTGCTGCTCACGCTGTTCCAGCGCTACATGCGGCCGATGGTCGAGGCGGGCCGCGTGTTCGCCGCCGTACCGCCGCTGCACCGCATCGAGCTGATCCAGCCCAAGAAGGGCCAGGACAAGTACGTCTATACGTACTCGGACAACGAACTGCGCCAGACGCTGCTGGAGTTCCAGCGCAAGGGCGTGCGCTACAAGGACTCCATCCAGCGGTACAAGGGCCTCGGCGAGATGGACGCCGACCAGCTCGCGGAGACCACGATGGACCCGAGGCACCGCACCCTGCGCCGCATCAACATCGGTGACCTGGAGGGCGCCGAGCAGGTCTTCGACCTGCTGATGGGCAATGACGTGGCGCCGCGCAAGGAGTTCATCACCAGCTCCGCGGCCACGCTGGACCGCTCCCGCATCGACGCCTGACCGGCGAGGCCGGCCGCGCCGCTACGGCGACGGGGGCCGGGGTGCCACCAGGGCACCCCGGCCCCCGTCGGCGTATCGGCGTGCGGCTCCTTTACCGCCTGGAGCGGGCGCCGGGCGCCAACATCACCTGATGGGGTGAACGCTCCCAAGAGAAGAGTCCGGGATGTTCCCGGTCTGCCCATCCTTGTGCACGCGGCCGAAACGGTTCGCCGACAAGGAGAGTTGACCGGTGGAGAACAGGGAAGGGCTCGATGCCGCGCCAGTGCGGATCGACGACCCGTGGTACGACGCGCTGGCGTCCGGCTGGGGCGAGGGGGACGGCACGGGGGCGCCACAGGTGCCCGCTCCCGCACCACCTCCGCCCGAGCGGCCCGGCGCGGCCGACATCTATCTGGAGGTGCAGCGCAGCGCGGCCTTCCAGGAGGTGCGCGGCCGGTACCGGCGCTTCGTCGTACCGGCCACCGCGGCCTTCCTCGCCTGGTACCTCGCCTATGTCGTGGCGGCGACGGCGGCGCCCGGGCTGATGGCCCGCCCGGTCGCCGGCGCGCTGAACGTCGCCATGGTCGCCGGACTCGGGCAGTTCCTCAGCACCTTCGTCCTGACCTGGGCGTACGCACGCCATGCCCGGCTGCACCGGGACCGCGCAGCGCTCGACCTGCGGTGGACCGTCTTCGACCGGGAGCGGGGCCAGGCGCCGGCCGGAGGGGCGGTCGAGCGGTGACCGGCGACCACCAGGCCCTCGCGCTCCTGCTGTTCAGCGCCTTCATCGCGGCCACCCTCGCCATCACCACCTGGGTGAGCCGCCACCGGCGCGGCTCGGCGGAGGAGTTCTACGCGGGCGGACGGCTGTTCTCGCCCCTGGAGAACGGCTTCGCGATCGCCGGCGACTACATGTCCGCGGCGTCCTTCCTGGGCATCTCCGGGCTGATCGCCCTCTTCGGCTACGACGGGATGCTCTACTCGGTCGGCTTCCTGGTGGCCTGGCTCGTGGTGCTCTTCCTGGTCGCCGAACTCGTGCGCAATTGCGGCCGCTTCACGCTCGCCGACGTGATCGCGGCCCGGATGCGGGAACGCCCGGTGCGGATCGCGTCCGGGACGTCGGCGGTCACCGTCTCGGTCCTCTACCTGGTGGCGCAGATGGTGGGCGCCGGCAGCCTGGTCGCGCTGCTGCTCGGCGGGACGAGCGAGGCGGCCCGCTCCTGGACCGTGATCGGCGTGGGTGCGCTGATGGTGGTCTATGTGTCCCTCGGCGGAATGCGGGCCACCACCTGGATCCAGATCGTCAAGGCGGTCCTGCTGATGGCGGGCGCGATCGCCCTCACCGTCCTCGTCCTGCTGCGCTTCCACGGCGACATCGGGCAGTTGCTCACCACCGCCGCCGAACGCAGCGGGCACGGCCGGGACTTCCTCGCCCCCGGGCTCAAGTACGGTGGGGACTGGACCTCCCGCCTGGACTTCATCAGCCTCGGGCTGGCGCTGGTCCTCGGCACCGCCGGGCTGCCGCACATCCTGTCGCGGTTCTACACCGTGCCCACGGCCCGGGCCGCGCGCCGCTCGGTCGTCTGGGCCATCGGGCTGATCGGGTCGTTCTACCTGATGACGATCGTCCTGGGCTTCGGCGCGGCGGCGATCGTCGGGACGGACGAGGTCCGCGCGTCGAACGCCGCCGGCAACACGGCCGTACCGCTGCTCGCCCTCGACCTGGGCGGGGGAGCGGGGTCGACCGGGGGAGCGGTGCTCTTCGCGGTGGTCGCGGCGGTGGCCTTCGCCACGATCCTCGCCGTGGTCGCGGGCATCACCCTGGCTTCGTCCGCCTCGGTCGCCCACGATCTGTACGCCACCCTCCGGCGCCGCCGCGGCGAGGGCCGGGAGGACGCGCGGCGGTACGGGGAAGTCGCGGTGGCGCGGGTCGCGGCCGCCGGGGTCGGCGCGGTCGCCATCGGGCTGGGCCTGCTGGCCCGGGACCTGAATGTGGCGTTCCTGGTCGGGCTGGCCTTCGCGGTCGCCGCCTCCGCGAACCTGCCGGTCCTGCTGTACTCGCTGTTCTGGCGGAACTTCACCACCCGCGGCGCGGTCTGGTCGGTGTACGGCGGGCTCGTCCCGGCGGTGCTCCTCGTGGTGTTCTCGCCCGTGGTGTCGGGCCACCCCGAGGCGCTCTTCCCGGGAGTGGACTTCCACCTCTTCCCCTTGCAGAACCCCGGCATGGTCTCCATCCCGCTGGGCTTCCTCGCCGGCTGGCTCGGTACGGTCACCTCCCCCGAGGTCCCGGACCCCGCCAAGCACGCCGAGACGGAGGTACGGGCCCTGACGGGGGCGGGCGCCGTGTAGCGCGGGCGGCGGGCGCGGGCGGGAGCACCCGGGAGCCGGCGGCCCGCGGCCGGGGGACGCTGCTGGTGCGCGGGCGCGGGTGGCCGAGGCTCAGGCGGTGCCCCAGGTGTAGCGGTGCTCGGGGCGGCCGGTCTCTCCGTACCGCAACGACAGGCGCACCCGCCCCGTCCGCTCCAGCAGCTTCAGATAGCGCTGCGCGGTCTGCCGGCTCACCCCGGCCCGCTCCGCGATCTCCTGCGCGGACAGCGGCCCGGCCGCGGCGAGCAGGACCTGGCGTACCAGCTCCGCCGTGGTGGGGGAGTGGCCCTTGGGGAGGGTGGGCTCGCCCGTGCTCACCGACAGGGCGCCGAAGATCCGGTCCACCTCCGCCTGCTCCGCCTCGCCGCCGCCGTCGAGCGTGCGCCGCAGCCCCGCGTACGCCTCCAGCTTGGGGCGCAGGCCCCCGAAGGCGAACGGTTTCACCAGGTACTGGAGGGCCCCATGGCGCTGGGCCGCCTGGACGGTGGCCACGTCACGGGCGGCCGTGACCATGATCACGTCGGTCTGGTGGCCGCGCCGGCGCAGCTCGCGGACGACCGCGAGGCCGTTCTCGTCCGGCAGGTAGTGGTCCAGCAGGACCAGCTCAACCGGTGACCGCTCCACGGCGGCCAGCGCCTCCGCCGCCGAGTGCGCCACCGCGACGACCTCGAAGCCGGGCACCTTGGCGACGTACGCCGCGTTGATCTCCGCGACCCGTACGTCGTCGTCCACGACCAGCACGCCGATCATCCGGCGCCTCCCGCCCCGGCGGCCGCGGCCGGGCCCGCCTCCGTCTCGTGGGCGTCCACCGTCAGCGCCTCCGGCAGGACGACCGTGAACTCCGCCCCGCCCGCGGGCGCCTCCGCCACCCGCGCGGTGCCGCCGTGGCGCTCCGCGAGGCGGCGCACCAGGGCCAGGCCCAGGCCGCGACGGGCGCCGTGGGCGGGGCGGTCCTTGGTGGACCAGCCCTCGGTGAACACCAGCTCCCGCCGCTCGGGCGGCACCCCGGGGCCGCTGTCGCACACCCGCAGCACCGCCGTGCGGCCCTCGGCGCGCAGCTCCACCTCGACGCGCGGCTCGGCGGAACCGGCGGCGGCGTCGAGCGCGTTGTCGACCAGATTGCCCACGACCGTGACCAGCTCGCGCGGCTCCACCAGGCGGTCGGGCAGCAGGGTGCCCGGCGTCAGGCGCAGTGACACGCCCCGCTCCGCCGCGACGGTCGCCTTGCCCACCAGCAGCGCGGCCAGCAGCGGGTCGTGCACCTTCTCGGTGACCTGCTCGGCCGTCGCCCGGTGCACGCCCACCACCTCGGTGACGTACTCCACCGCCTCCTCGTGCATCTCCAGCTCCAGCAGCCCCAGCAGGGTGTGCAGCCGGTTGGCGTGCTCATGGTCCTGAGCCCGCAGGGCGTCGATGAGGCCACGGGTGGCGTCCAGCTCACGCCCCAGCCGCTCCAGCTCCGTCCGGTCGCGGAGCGTCGCCACGGCGCCCCCGTCGCCGGTCGGCATCCGGTTGGCGATCAGCACCCGCTGCCCCCGTACGGTCACCAGGTCCTCGCCCTCCACCCGTCCGGCCAGGACGTCGGTCGTACGGCCCGCGCCGAGCGCCTCCTCCAGCGACCGGCCCCGCGCCTCGGGCCCCACGCCCAGCAGCCGCTGCGCCTCGTCGTTCAGCAGCCGGACGCGGCCGGAGCGGTCCAGCGCCACGACGCCCTCGCGGATGCCGTGCAGCATCGCCTCGCGTTCGGCCAGCAGCGCCGAGATGTCCGAGAAGGCCAGGTCGTGGGTCTGGCGCTGGAGCCGCCGCGAGATCAGGTACGCGGCCAGCGCCCCGACCGCCAGGGCGCCACCGGCGTACGCCAGCAGGCCCGGGATCGCGGCCAGCAGCCGGGCGCGGACACTGTCGTACTCGATGCCCACGGACACCGCGCCCACGACGCGGCCCGCCGGGTCCCGCAGCGGGACCTTGCCCCGGGCGGAACGGCCCAGCGTCCCGCTGTCGATCTCCATCACGTCCCGTCCCGCGAGGGCCTCGCTCGGGTCGGTGGAGACGGGCCGGCCGATCTGCGCGGGGTCCGGGTGCGACCAGCGCACCCCACGCCGGTCCATGATCACCACGTACTCGGCGCCGGTCGCCACCCGGATCCGCTCGGCCTCCGCCTGGACCGGCCCGCCGGGGGCCGGCGGGGTGGTGGTCACCGCGCCGGCGACCCGGCCGGACGCCGTGGCCTCGGCGATCGCCAGGGCCCGCCGCATGGCCTGGTCGTCCAGCTGGGCGCTGAGCGGCGCCAGGAACAGCCCGGTGGCCAGCACCGTCACGCCCACGACGATGGCCAGCTGCATCAGCAGGACCTGCGAGAACACCCGCTGCGGCCACCCGAACCGCAGCCGCCGCGCCACCGGGCCGGACACGGGCGCGGCAGCGGGCGGCGAGGCGGCGGCGGGAGTCATGCCCGAACGGTAAGCGGAGCCAGGCCCCCGGCGAAATGTCCGGCGTCACGCCCGCCCGCCACCGGCCGGCGCCCCGCCTATCCTGGGGCGCACCCGCGTGCGCCGAGCCACCGGCCACCCACCACCGGCCACAGGCGATCGGCCACCGGACGCGGAACCGACCGAGACGGGTGCCTCCGGGCACCGAGAAAGGCGCCCCTTGAGCAGCGTGCAGCAGATCCCCGTCGTCGTCCTCGCCGGCTTCCTGGGATCGGGCAAGACGACCCTGCTGAACCACCTGCTCCGCAGCGCCAGAGGCACCCGCATCGGCGTAATGGTCAACGACTTCGGCTCCATCGAGGTCGACGCCATGACCGTCTCCGGCCAGGTCGGCTCGACCGTGTCGCTCGGCAACGGCTGCCTGTGCTGCGCCGTCGATGCGAGCGAGCTCGACACCTACCTGGAGGTCCTCACCCGGCCGTCCTCCCGGCTCGACGTGATCGTCATCGAGGCCAGCGGGCTCGCCGAACCGCAGGAACTGGTCCGGATGATCCTCGCCAGCGACAACGAGCGCGTCGTCTACGGCGGGCTCGTGGAGGTGGTGGACGCCGCCGAGTTCGACGCCACCCGCACCCGCCACCCCGAGACCGACCGCCACCTGGCCATCGCCGACCTCGTGGTCGTCAACAAGGCCGACCGCGTCGGCCCGGACGAGCTGCGCCGCGTCCACACCACGGTGACCGGGCTCGCCGAACGGGCGGCGGTGATCGACGCCGCGTACGGCAGGATCGACCCCGAGCTGCTGTTCGACCGGGCCGCCCGGGACGACGACGGTGGCCCCCGCCAGCTGACCTTCGAGGACCTCGACGAGCTGTACGCCGTCGAGGACGCCCACCCGCACGCCGGCTACGACACCGTCTCCTTCACGGCCGCCGGGCCGATGCACCCCCGCAGGCTGCTGGACTTCCTCGACTCCCGCCCCGACGGCCTCTACCGGATCAAGGGCTTCGTCGACTTCGGCGACGCCGACCCCGCGAACCGCTACGCCCTGCATGCCGTCGGCCGCTTCCTGCGCTTCTACCCCGAACCCTGGCCGCGCGGCGGGGAACGCCTCACCCAGCTCGTCCTCATCGGCTCCGGCACCGACGGGGACGCCCTGCTCAAGGCCCTGGACGCGGCCCGCGTCACCGGCCCGGAGGACGCCCCCGAGGACCACAGCATGTGGGGCGTCCTGCGCTACGTACCCAAGGCACCGGACGCACCGCACCCCACGGACCCGGAGGACGCGGAGGGCGCAAGCCACACCCCGGAGTGACCCCCGCCCCTCCCGCGCCCCCGCCCCGCTAGGACGCCGGGCCTGCCAGGACCGCTACCGGCTTGGCCGGCGGGGTGCCCGAGCCGTCCCGGCGGGGGTCCGCCTCGGGCAGCTCCACCGGGGTGCCGTTCTTCTGCGCCGCGTACGCCGGGGCCGCGCCCGCCCACGCCAGGACCAGCATGTCCTCGCCCTTCAGGAACCGCTGGCAGCGCACCCCGCCCGTGGCCCGCCCCTTGCGCGGGTACTGGTCGAAGGGGGTGAGCTTCACCGAGGTGACCGCCGTCGGGTCCAGGGCGCCGGACGAGCCGGCTGCCGTGTACACCACGGCGTCCTGCGCGGGGTCCACCGCGGTGAACGACAGCACCCGGGCGCCCGCCCCCAGCTTGATGCCCGCCATGCCGCCCGCCGGCCGGCCCTGGGGCCGCACCTGGGAGGCCGGGAACCGCAGCAGCTGGGCGTCGCTGGTGATGAAGACCAGGTCCTCCTCGCCCGTGCGCAGCTCGACCGCGCCGGCGATCCGGTCACCGTCCTTCAGGCCGATGACCTCCAACTCGTC
Source organism: Streptomyces sp. NPDC015131 (assembly GCF_043079975.1). Classification (NCBI taxonomy): domain Bacteria; kingdom Bacillati; phylum Actinomycetota; class Actinomycetes; order Kitasatosporales; family Streptomycetaceae; genus Streptomyces; species Streptomyces sp. NPDC015131. The sequence continues at coordinate 161,373 of NZ_JBIBVB010000001.1, forward strand.
CTTGTTCGCCGGATAGTCCGGGACCACCCGCTTGACCACGCCCTGGACGGTGCCGATCGCCAGGCCCGGCGAGGACTCGTCCAGGGTGGTCAGGCACATCACCGCCTCGTCCTTCTCCAGCGTCAGGAACTCCGAGATCTGCGCCCCGCCCGACAGGTTGGGCGCGGACGCCGTGTCCGGCAGCTGCGGAAGGTCGATCACCGACAGCCGCAGCAGCCGCCCGGCCGACGTCACCACGCCGACCTCACCCCGCTGGGTCGCCGGTACCGCCGAGACGATCACATCGTGCTTGGCGCGCTTGCCGCCGCTGTCCGGCAGCGCGTCGCCGCCCGCCGTCCGCGCCAGCAGCCCCGTCGACGACAGCAGCACCCGGCAGGGGTCGTCCGCCACCTCCAGGGACGCCGCCGCGACCGGCGCGCCCGCCGACTCCAGCAGCACGGTCCGCCGGTCCGTGGCGAACTTCTTCCCGACGGCGGCCAGTTCCGACGACACCAGCTTGCGCAGCTCGGCGTCGGACTCCAGGATCCGGGTCAGCTCCTCGATCTCGCCGGTCAGCCGGTCGCGCTCGCCCTCCAGCTCGATCCGGTCGAACCGGGTCAGCCGGCGCAGCGGTGTGTCGAGGATGTACTGCGTCTGGATCTCGCTCAGCGAGAACCGCTCGATCAGCCGCTCCTTCGCCTGCGCCGAGTTGTCGCTCGACCGGATCAGCCGGATGACCTCGTCGATGTCGAGGAGCGCCACCAGCAGGCCCTCGACCAGGTGCAGCCGGTCCCGCTTCTTGCCCCGCCGGAACTCGCTGCGGCGCCGGACCACCTCGAAGCGGTGGTCCAGATAGACCTCCAGCAGCTCCTTCAGGCCCAGGGTGAGCGGCTGCCCGTCGACCAGCGCCACATTGTTGATGCCGAAGGACTCCTCCATCGGCGTCAGCTTGTAGAGCTGCTCCAGGACGGCCTCGGGGATGAAACCGTTCTTGATCTCGATGACCAGACGCAGCCCGTGCTCGCGGTCCGTGAGGTCCTTGACGTCAGCGATCCCCTGGAGCTTCTTCGCCGCCACCAGGTCCTTGATCTTGGCGATCACCTTCTCCGGGCCGACCGCGAAGGGCAGTTCGGTGACGACCAGCCCCTTGCGGCGCGCCGTCACGTTCTCCACGGTCGCGGTGGCGCGGATCTTGAAGGTGCCGCGGCCCGTCTCGTACGCGTCCTTGATGCCGGACAGGCCGACGATCCGGCCGCCCGTGGGCAGGTCGGGGCCCGGCACGTACCGCATCAGGGTCTCCAGGTCGGCGCCCGGGTGCCTGATCAGGTGGCGGGCCGCCGCGACGACCTCCCCCAGGTTGTGCGGGGGCATATTGGTCGCCATCCCGACCGCGATCCCCGACGCGCCGTTGACCAGGAGATTCGGGAAGGCGGCCGGCAGCGCGACCGGCTCGCGCTCCTGCCCGTCGTAGTTCGGCGCGAAGTCGACCGTGTCCTCGTCGATCGACTCCGTCATCAGCGACGTGGCGTCCGCCATCCGGCACTCGGTGTACCGCATGGCGGCCGGCGGGTCGTCATTGCCGAGCGAACCGAAGTTCCCATGGCCGTCCACCAGCGGCAGCCGCATCGAGAACGGCTGCGCCATGCGCACCAGGGCGTCGTAGATCGACGCGTCACCGTGCGGGTGGAGCTTGCCCATCACCTCGCCGACGACCCGGGCGCACTTCACGAAGCCGCGCTCGGGCCGCAGCCCCATCTCGTTCATCTGGTACACGATCCGGCGGTGCACCGGCTTCATGCCGTCCCGGGCGTCGGGCAGGGCGCGGGAGTAGATCACCGAGTACGCGTACTCGAGGAAGGAGCCCTGCATTTCGTCGACGACGTCGATGTCGAGGATCTTCTCCTCGAAGTCGTCGGGCTGCGTGGTCTTCGTGCTGCGGCGGGCCATCGCGGCTGCGGCTCCTTCACCAACAAGGTTGATCTGACGCGGACCATTGTGGACCGTCGCACTGACAACACCGACCGCGACCCGGAAGAGGGACGTCACGCGGATGCGGGAACTTCGCGGGGTGTCAGTGCGCTTGCATACAGTGGCAGCACATGAACGGCGGTCCGCGGCAGGTCGCGGCCGCCGCATACAGTGGCAGGACCCTCCGCGGCGGCGCGCGGCGGGGCCCGCCGCACAGCGGCACACGGCGATCACACAGCGATCGAAGGGACGTACATGCCCATGGGTCACACGGCCACAGCCCAGGCCGGCTCCGGCGGCCTCACAGCGACCGAGCACCGCCTCGCCAACGGCCTGCGCGTGGTGCTCTCCGAGGACCACCTGACCCCGGTCGCCGCGGTCTGCCTCTGGTACGACGTCGGCTCGCGCCACGAGGTCCAGGGCCGGACCGGCCTCGCCCACCTCTTCGAGCACCTGATGTTCCAGGGCTCGAAGCAGGTCCGGGGCAACGGCCACTTCGAGCTGGTGCAGGGCGCCGGCGGCTCGCTCAACGGCACCACGAGCTTCGAGCGCACCAACTACTTCGAGACCATGCCGGCCCACCAGCTGGAGCTGGCGCTGTGGCTCGAGGCCGACCGGATGGGGTCGCTGCTCTCCGCGCTGGACGAAGAGTCCATGGAGAACCAGCGGGACGTCGTCAAGAACGAGCGCCGCCAGCGGTACGACAACGTCCCCTACGGCACCGCGTTCGAGAAGCTGACCGCCCTCTCCTACCCGGAGGGCCACCCCTACCACCACACGCCGATCGGCTCCATGGCCGACCTGGACGCCGCCACCCTCGAGGACGCGCGCGCCTTCTTCCGCACGTACTACGCGCCGAACAACGCCGTCCTGTCCGTCGTCGGCGACATCGACCCCGAGCAGACGCTCGCCTGGATCGAGAAGTACTTCGGCTCCATCCCCTCCCACGACGGCAAGCGGCCGCCCCGGGACGGCTCCCTACCCGAGATCATCGGCGAGCAGCTGCGCGAGGTCGTCGAGGAGGAGGTCCCGGCCCGCGCCCTGATGGCCGCCTACCGGCTCCCGCACGACGGCACGCGCGAGTGCGACGCCGCCGACATCGCCCTGACCGTCCTGGGCGGCGGCGAGTCGTCCCGGCTGTACAACCGCCTCGTGCGCCGCGACCGCACCGCCGTGGCGGCCGGCTTCGGCCTGCTGCGCCTGGCCGGCGCGCCCTCGCTGGGCTGGCTCGACGTCAAGACCTCCGGCGGCGTCGAGGTGCCGGACATCGAGGCGGCCGTCGACGAGGAGCTGGCCCGCTTCGCCGCCGAGGGCCCCACGCCCGAGGAGATGGAGCGCGCCCAGGCCCAGCTGGAGCGCGAGTGGCTGGACCGCCTCGGCACCGTCGCCGGCCGGGCGGACGAACTGTGCCGGTACGCCGTGCTGTTCGGCGACCCGCAGCTGGCCCTGACCGCCGTCCAGCGCGTCCTGGACGTCACCGCCGAGGAGGTGCGGGAGGTCGCCGCGGCCCGGCTCCGCCCCGACAACCGGGCGGTGCTCGTCTACGAGCCCCTCGCCGCCGCCGACGACGATCAGGCCGACGACCAGGAAGAAGAGGGGGCCGACCAGTGAGCGACGCCGCTGTGTCCCTGACGTCCATGGAGTTCCACCCGCAGCCCCGCCCCGGGACCGCCGAGCCGTGGGCCTTCCCGGCCCCCGAGCGCGGCACCCTCGACAACGGCCTGACCGTGCTGCGCTGCCACCGCCCCGGCCAGCAGGTGGTGGCCGTGGAGATCTTCCTCGCCGCCCCGCTGGAGGCCGAGCCCGAGGGCCTCGACGGCGTCGCCACCATCATGGCGCGCGCCCTGTCCGAGGGCACCGACAAGCACTCGGCGGAGGAGTTCGCCGCCGAGCTGGAGCGGTGCGGCGCGACCCTCGACGCGCACGCCGACCACCCCGGCGTCCGGGTCTCCCTCGAAGTCCCGGTCTCCCGGCTGGGCAAGGCCCTCGGCCTGGTCGCCGAGGCCCTGCGCGCCCCCGCCTTCGCCGACAGCGAGGTCGAGCGCCTCGTCCGCAACCGGCTCGACGAGATCCCGCACGAGATCGCCAATCCCGCGCGCCGGGCCGCCATGCAGCTCTCCAAGGAGCTGTTCCCCGCCGGTTCCCGGGTGTCCCGGCCCCGCCAGGGCACCGAGGAGACCGTCGCCCGTATCGACGCCGCGGCCGTACGCGCCTTCTACGAGGCGCACATCCGCCCCGCCACGGCCACCGCGGTCGTCGTCGGCGACCTCACCGGGGTCGACCTCGACGCGGTGCTCGCCGAGACCGTCGGCGCGTGGACCGGCGACACGGCCGAGCCCCGGCCCGTCCCGGCCGTCACGGCCGACGACACCGGGCGGGTCGTCATCGTCGACCGCCCCGGCGCGGTGCAGACCCAGCTTCTCATCGGCCGGATCGGCCCCGACCGGCACGACCGCGTCTGGCCCGCCCAGGTGCTGGGCACCTACTGCCTCGGTGGCACCCTCACCTCCCGTCTGGACCGGGTCCTGCGCGAGGAGAAGGGCTACACCTACGGCGTACGGGCCTTCGGCCAGGTGCTCCTCTCCGGCCCCGAGGGCGACGGCGCGGCGATGCTCGCCATCAGCGGCTCCGTCGACACGCCCAACACCGGGCCGGCGCTCGACGACCTCTGGAAGGTGCTGCGCACCCTCGCCGCCGAGGGGCTGACCGACGCCGAGCGCGAGACGGCCGTGCAGAACCTGGTGGGCGTCGCCCCGCTGAAGTACGAGACGGCCGCCTCCGTCGCGGGCACGCTCGCCGACCAGGTCGAGCAGCACCTCCCGGACGACTTCCAGGCCCGGATGTACGCCCGGCTCGCGGAGACGGGCACGGTGGAGGCCACCGCGGCGGTCGTCAGCGCCTTCCCGGTGGACCGGCTGGTCACGATCCTGGTGGGCGACGCGTCCCAGATCCAGGAGCCCGTGGAGGCACTCGGCATCGGCGAAGTGACCGTCGTACGTGGCTGACTGACGCCCCGTCGCCGTCCGGCCGGGCCCCGGGCCCGTCCGGACGGCGACGGCGCAGCCACCCGTCGGCACGCCGGTCCGCCGGCTCCAGGACCCCGGCACCGCACGGTGCCGGGGTCCTTCCGTACCCCCGCACGACCCCCGGCCATATGTCCGCTTTGTTGCGGAGGTTCGGTGTCTGCGCTGTGGCGTGCGCTACAAAAAACCGTGTCTGTTTGGTGATTGAAAGATCGGCCGCTTAGCGTCTGATCGGCTGTCCGACCGGTACCCGCCGCATCCGCGGCACCGGGCAGCCATCGCCGAGTCCCCTGAGGCGCGAGCCTGGGGAGCCGGGGACCCACTCAGTCCCTGGGGTGAATCGGACGCCTTCGCACCCGTGCGGAGGGGCCCGTAGGAGACCTTCCTGCTCCGAACCCGTCAGCTAACCCGGTAGGCGAGAAGGAAGGAAAGGATCAGCCACTCCATGGCGTTCACCCGTGCCACCGGGAAGCACCGTGCCCCCAGCCGCCTGAGCCGCAAGAGCGCGCAGGTCGCCGGAGTCGCGGCCCTCGCCACCACCGGCGTCATCGGAACCCTCGCTTCCCCGGCACTCGCCGCCGCCCCGGACGCCGCCCCCGGCGCCCTGGAGGACACCGGCCTCAACCAGGTGGTCGTCACCGACAGCCTCGCCGAGCAGGTCGACGCCCAGGCCGAGGCGCAGGAGCTGGAGGCCCAGGAGGCCGCGGCCAAGGCGGCCGCCCAGGCCAAGGCCGAGGCGGAGGCCAAGCGCAAGGCCGAGGCCCGGGTGAAGGCGGCCCGCGAGGCCAAGGAGCGCGCCGACCGCGAGGCCGAGCGCCAGCGGCTGAACGCCTTCCGGCTCCCGGTCGAGGGCAGCTACGTGAGCACCGGTTACCAGACCGGTGGCGCCATGTGGTCCTCCGGCAGCCACACCGGCATCGACTTCCACGCCGCCTCCGGCTCCCAGGTGGTCTCCGTGGGCGCCGGCACCGTCGTCGAGGCGGGCTGGGGCGGCGCGTACGGCAACAACGTCGTGATCCGGATGAACGACGGCACGTACACCCAGTACGGCCACCTCTCCTCGGTCAGCGTCTCGGCCGGCCAGACCGTGATGCCGGGCCAGCAGATAGGGCTGTCCGGCTCCACCGGCAACTCCTCCGGGCCCCACCTGCACTTCGAGGCCCGCACGGGCGCCGACTACGGCTCGGACATCGACCCCGTCGCGTACCTCCGCTCGCACGGCGTCAACGTCTGAGACGCCCCGCCCGCTCGCGCTCACACCGAAGGCCCCGGTTCGCCGCCCGAACCGGGGCCTTCGCCGTTCCGCCGCTCTTTCCCCGCGCCGCGGCGGCTCCGGGGCGGGCGCTTTTCGGCCGGAAGGTATGGCCTGAATTCCCGGGGGCGGTCGGAAATTCCGCCGTCCTGCCATAGAGTCGGCATTCAGGCGTCCCGAACGGCTCACTTATCGGTGGGGCGCCGGCTGGGTTTTCGCGTGAATCACCTGGGGGTTCTGGTATGCGCATTCCGGCGCACTCGCTGTGCACCGCCATCCGCGACGACATCGTCACCGGGGTCCACGCGCGCGGCAGCCGCCTCACCGAGGAGCAGCTGGCCCGCCGCTACGGCGTCTCACGGGTGCCGGTCCGCGAGGCGCTGCGCACCCTGGAGTCCGAGGGCTTCGTCACCACCCGCCGCCACGTCGGCGCGTACGTCGCCGAGCCCACCGAGCAGGAGGCCGCCGACCTGCTGGAGATGCGCGCCCTGCTCGAGCCCCTGGCCGCAGCGCGCGCCGCGCAGCGCCGCACCCAGGCGCACCTCAAGGTGCTGCGCGGTCTGGTCAGGCTGGGGCAGGAGCGGGCCCGCCGGGGCCAGGGCGAGGACCTGCGCCCGCTGGACGGCTGGTTCCACGAGACGCTCACCCAGGCGTCCGGCAGCCCCGCGCTCACCGGGCTGCTGACCCAGCTGCGCCAGAAGATCGCCTGGATGTACGCGGTGGTCGACGCGCCCGCCCGGCCGGCGGAGGCGTGGGCCGAGTACGGCGCGATCGTGGACGCCGTGGCGCGCGGCGACGCCGAGCGGGCCCGTACGCTCACCGCCGCCCATGTCCAGCGGGCCGCGGCGGCCCACCGGCTGCGCCGCACGGAAGGGCCGGCGGGGCCGGCGGTGAGGACGTCGCAACACCGTGTAAACACCGCGAACGCCGGAAATTAACAGAGGCCCCGTAGAAATGAGGGGTGCGGGCCGGGGGAGGGGAATGAATTCCCGCCGCATGAGTGCCCCCGGTAATTCCGGTGCCGATTTCCCGAATACAGGGGGCGGGAGATCGAGGCGGGGCCGGACGGCGGAGGGGAAAGCAGGACGGAGTCGTACCGGCCGGAATTCCGGCCCGTACGACTCCGTCCCGTGTGGGGGGTTTCTTCGCGGGAGGTGCGACCCGGGAGGGTCAGACCGTCTCGGGAAGCTCCTCGAGCCCCTCGGCGACCAGCTTCGCCAGCCGGTCCAGGGCGGCGTCCGCGCCCTCGGCGTCCGAGGCCAGGACGACCTCCTCGCCGCCCTGCGCGCCCAGGCCCAGCACCGCGAGCATCGACGCGGCGTTGACCGGGTTGCCGTCGGCCTTGGCGATCGTCACGGGGACGCCGGAGGCCGTGGCGGCGCGGACGAAGATGGAGGCGGGGCGGGCGTGCAGGCCCTCGGCCCAGCCGACGTTGACGCGGCGCTCAGCCATGGTGTTGCCCTTCGAGTCTCGGAGGTTGTCTAGACCACTTCTGGAATCCAGTCTCTCATGTCCCCCGGGGTGCTCGGACCAGCCGCGTCGGGGCACGCGGACGGCGGCCACGCCGTCTCACCCGGGTTGTCCACAGGGCCCCCGCCACCGGCGGCCCGCGCCGTACTCTGGGGCCCATGCGGACCCCGTCGGAACAGCCGGAACACGTGTACCCCGACCACTGGGAGGCCGACGTCGTGCTGCGGGACGGCGGCACCGCGCGGATCAGGCCCATCACCACCGAGGACGCCGAGCGCCTGGTCAGCTTCTACGAGCAGGTCTCGGACGAGTCGAAGTACTACCGGTTCTTCGCCCCCTACCCGAGGCTCTCCGCCAAGGACGTGCACCGCTTCACCCACCACGACTACGTCGACCGGGTGGGCCTCGCGGCCACCGTCGGAGGCGAGTTCATCGCCACCGTCCGCTACGACCGGATCAACGACCAGGGCCTCCCCGCCCCCGCCCCCGCCGACGAGGCCGAGGTCGCCTTCCTGGTCCAGGACGCCCACCAGGGGCGGGGCGTCGCCTCCGCGCTGCTCGAACACATCGCGGCCGTCGCCCGCGAGCGCGGCATCCGGCGCTTCGCCGCCGAGGTGCTGCCCGCCAACAACAAGATGATCAAGGTGTTCACCGACGCCGGGTACACCCAGAAACGCAGCTTCGAGGACGGCGCCGTACGCCTCCACCTCGACCTGGAGCCCACCGACCGGTCGCTCGCCGTGCAACGCGCCCGCGAGCAGCGCGCCGAGGCCAGGTCCGTCCAGCGCCTCCTCGCCCCCGGCTCCGTGGCCGTCATCGGCGCCGGCCGCGCACCGGGCGGCGTGGGCCGCACCGTCCTGCGCAACCTCCTCGACGCCGGCTACACCGGCCGTACGTACGCGGTCAACAGCGCCCTCACCGGCACGGCCACCACCCTGGAGGGGGTGCCCGCCTTCCGCTCGGTCGCCGACATCGGGGAGCCCGTCGACCTCGCGATCGTCGCCGTACCGGCGGCACGCGTGCCCGAAGCCGTCGCCGACTGCGGCGAGCACGGCGTGCAGGGCCTGGTGGTCCTCTCCGCCGGGTACGCCGAGCAGGGCGCCGAGGGCAGGGAGCGCCAGCGCGAACTGGTGCGCCAGGCGCGGGCGTACGGCATGCGCATCATCGGCCCCAACGCGTTCGGCGTCATCAACACCGCGCCCGGCGTCCGGCTCAACGCCTCCCTCGCACCCCACCCGCCCGCCTCCGGACGGATCGGGCTGTTCACCCAGTCCGGCGCCATCGGCATCGCCCTGCTCTCCGGGCTGCACCGGCGGGGCGCCGGCCTGTCGTCGTTCATCTCCGCGGGCAACCGCGCGGACGTCTCCGGCAACGACATTCTCCAGTACTGGTACGACGACCCCGACACCGACGTCGTCCTGCTCTACCTCGAATCGATTGGCAACCCCCGCAAGTTCACCCGGCTCGCCCGGCGCACCGCCGCGGTCAAACCGGTCGTCGTCGTCAAGGGCGCCCGGCACAGCGGCAGCGCGCCCCCCGGCCACGCCGTCCCCGCCACCCGCGTCCCCCACACCACGGTCTCGGCCCTGCTGCGCCAGGCGGGCGTCATCCGGGTCGACACCGTCACCGAGCTGGTCGACGCCGGCCTGCTGCTCGCCGGGCAGCCCCTCCCGGCGGGCCCGCGCGTGTCGATCCTCGGCAATTCGGAGTCCCTCGGGCTGCTGACGTACGACGCCTGCCTGGCCGAAGGGCTGCGCCCCCGTCCGCCGCGCGACCTCACCACGGCGGCCACCCCCCAGGACTTCCGCGCCGCCCTCGCCGAGGCCCTGCGCGACGAGACCTCCGACGCGGTCGTGGTCACCGCCATCCCCTGGGTCGGCGAGAACGGCGCGACCGAGTCCGGCGGCGGCGAGGTGCTGGCCGCGGCCCTCCGGGCGGCCACCGCGGAGGCGCCCGCCAAGCCGGTGCTGGTCGTCCATGTCGAGATGGGCGCCCTCGCCGACGCCTTGGCCGCCGCCACCAGCACGGCGCCCCCCGCCCCCGGAGCACCACCGCCACCCGCCGCCCCGCCGGGCCGGGTGCCCGCGCCGGGCCAGGTGCCGCCGCCGGAGCGGGCGCCCGCGACCCCGCCGGGCGGCCGGCCTCCGAGCGAGCCCGGGGCCCCGGAGGGCGCCGCGCACCCCGAGGGCGCCCCGGCTCCCGAGGACGCACCGGCGGGGGAGTACCGCATCCCGGCGTACCCCGCCGCCGAGCGGGCCGTCCGCGCCCTGGCCGAGGCCGTCCGGTACGGGCAGTGGCGGCGCCAGGCGGCCGAGCCGGGGCGCGTCCCCGAGTACGAGGGCATCGACGAAGCCGGAGCCGCCGCCCAGATCGGCCGGGCGCTCACCGGCGCGGCCGACGAGCGGGGCGTCACCCTCACCCCCGACGAGGCCCGCGAACTCCTCGGGCGCTACGGCATCCCCGTACGCCCCGCGCTCCCCGCCCCCACCCCAGGCGACGCGGTCCGCGCCGCCGACGGCCTCGGCTACCCCGTCGCCCTCAAGACCACCGCCCCGCACCTGCGCCACCGCCCCGACCTCGGTGGGGTACGCCTCGACCTGGCCACCGAGGAGCAGCTGCGCGCCGCCTACACCGAGCTGACCGAGACCCTCGGCAAGCCCGAGGAGCTCCAGCCCGTCGTCCAGGCCATGGTGCCGCGCGGCGTCGACACCGTCGTGCGCGCCGCCATCGACCCGGCCGTCGGCGCGGTCCTGTCCTTCGGCCTCGCGGGCGCGCCCTCCGAGCTGCTGGGCGACACCGCCCACCGCCTCGTCCCCGCGACCGACCGGGACGTCGCCGAGCAGATCCGCTCCATCCGCACCGCCCCGCTCCTGTTCGGCTGGCGCGGCTCGGCGCCCGCCGACACCCAGGCCCTCGAAGAGCTGCTGCTCCGGGTCTCCCGGCTGGTGGACGACCACCCGGAGATCGTCGCCGTCGGACTGGAGCCGGTGGTCGTCGCGGCCCGCGGCCTGTCCGTGCTCGGGGCCACCGTCCGGCTCGCCCCGCCACCCGCCCGCACCGACCTCGGCCCCCGCCGCCTCCCCAGCTACTGACGACGACGGCGCTCACCGACGACGGCAGGCACCGACGAGACGACAGCAGCCACCACGAGACGACGACAGCCACCGCGCACCCGCTGCCCGCCCCCACCCGCTGCCCGCCCCAGCCCTCACCGGCGGTCCGTCGCCACGCCCCGCGCCGAACCGGCTCCCGAGCGTCCCTCGCAGTCACCGCACCCCCGTAGGATGGAGCCCATGGCGAAGACCGGTACGACGACCCAGGGGCTGCGCGCGGCGATCGAGCGCAGCGGCTACTACCCGGCCCTCGTGGCCGAGGCGGTGGAGGCCGCCGTCGGCGGGGAGCCGATCGCGTCGTACCTGGTCCACCAGGAGACCACCTTCGACGCCAACGAGGTGCGCCGCCATGTCACCGTCCTCGTCCTGACGGCCAACCGGTTCATCGTCAGCCACACCGACGAGCAGAACGCCGACACCAGCTCCCCGACGCCGTACGCCACCACCTCCACCGAGTCGGTCAAGCTGGACCGCATCTCGTCCGTCGTGCTGAGCCGTGTCGTCGCCAACCCCGAGTCGTACACGCCCGGCACCCTGCCGCGCGAGGTCGTCCTCACCATCGGATGGGGCGCCGTGTCCCGGATCGACCTCGAACCGGCCGCCTGCGGCGACCCGAACTGCGAGGCCGACCACGGCTACACCGGCAGCTCCACCGCCGACGACCTGAGCCTGCGCGTCAGCGAGGCGGGCGACGGCCCCGAGACGGTCCGGCAGGCGCTCGCCTTCGCGCAGGCACTCTCCGAAGCCACTGCAGCCACTGCGGCCACCGCGGCCAACTGCTGATGGTCCAGCCCGCACACATGGCGTCCGCCTGGCCCGACGAGCCCGAGCCGCTCGCCCTCGACACCGCGCCCGTCCCCGAGTACGGCTCCGGCTCGCTGGCCGACCTGCTGCCGACGCTCGCCGCCGGGCTCGGCGTCCCCGGCTTCGAGCACCGCATCACCGAGCTGACGCCCGCCGACCGGAACTGCGTCTTCCTGATCGATGGCCTCGGCTGGGAGCAGATCAAGGCCCACCCCGGTGAGGCCCCCTTCCTCTCCTCCCTGCTCGGCGGCTCGCGCGGCGGCACGGGACGGCCCATCACCGCGGGGTTCCCCGCCACCACCGCCACCTCGCTCGCCTCGGTCGGCACCGGACGGCCCCCCGGCGAGCACGGGCTGCCCGGCTACACCGTGCGCGACCCGGCGATCGGCGAGCTGATGAACCAGCTCCGCTGGAAGCCCTGGACCCCGCCGCACATCTGGCAGCCGTACCCGACCGTCTTCCAGCTCTCCGACGCCGTCGGCGTCCACACCGCCCAGGTCTCCTCGCCCACCTTCCGCGACACCCCGCTCACCAAGGTCGCGCTCAGTGGCGGAACGTTTCATGGGCGGCTCACCGGCGAGGAGCGGATGGACCTCGCCGCCGAGCAGCTCGCCGCCGGCGACCGGTCCCTGGTCTACACGTACTACAGCGAGGTCGACGGCAGCGGCCACCGCTTCGGCGTCGACTCCGACGCCTGGCGCGGCCAGCTGATGTGCGTCGACCGGCTGGTGCAGCGGCTCGCCGAGCAGCTCCCGCCCCGCAGCGCGCTGTATGTCACCGCCGACCACGGCATGATCGACATTCCCTTCGACGAGCGGTCCCGGATCGACTTCGACGAGGACTGGGAGCTGCGCGCGGGAGTCGCGCTCCTCGGCGGCGAGGGCAGGGCGCGCCATGTGTACGCGGTGCCGGGCGCCGCGAGCGATGTCCTGGCGTGCTGGCGCGAAGTGCTCGGCGAGCAGTTCTGGGTGGCGAGCAGGGACGAGGCGATCGCGGCCGGATGGTTCGGCCCGGTGATCGACGAGCGGGTGCACGGCAGGATCGGGGACGTGATCGCCGCCGCCCACGACGACGTGATCATCACGGCGTCCGTCAATGAGCCCAACGAGTCCGCGATGGTCGGGGTCCACGGCTCGATGACGCCCGTGGAGCAGCTCGTCCCCCTGCTCGAAGTCCGTACGTGACCCTGCCCCGCCGCCCGACCGTCCACCGCCCCGCGCACCGCCGCACCACCACCCGGACCCCCGAAAGGTCGTCACCACCCCATGCCCGAGCTGGTGTTCTTCTCCGGAACCATGGACTGCGGAAAGAGCACCCTCGCTCTGCAGATCGAGCACAACCGCTCCGCGCGCGGCCTGCAGGGCATGATCTTCACCCGTGACGACCGGGCGGGCGAGGGCAAGCTGTCCTCCCGGCTCGGCCTGGTCACCGACGCCGTCGAGGCGTCCGAGGGCTTCGACTTCTACGCCTACCTCGTCGCCCACCTCTCCCGCGGCGGCCGCTGCGACTACGTGATCGCCGATGAGGCGCAGTTCCTCGCGCCCGAGCAGATCGACCAGCTCGCCCGCGTCGTCGACGACCTCGAACTGGACGTCTTCGCCTTCGGCATCACCACCGACTTCCGCTCCAAGCTGTTCCCGGGCTCCCAGCGCCTCGTGGAACTGGCCGACCGCGTCGAGGTCCTCCAGGTCGAGGCGCTCTGCTGGTGCGGGGCCCGGGCCACCCACAACGCGCGCACCGTCGGCGGGGAGATGGTCGTCGAGGGCGCCCAGGTCGTCATCGGGGACGTCAACGCCGGGGACGAGGTGGGGTACGAGGTGCTCTGCCGCCGCCACCACCGGCGCCGTATGACGGCCGCGACCGCCCGCGCCGCCGCGCTCTCGCCCGACGTACTCCCGGTCCCGGCCGAAGAGTTGACGGACCGGCCCGACGAACCCGCTCACCAGGCCGGCGAACCCGCCCACCGGCCCGACGACTCCGCCCAGCACCGGGCCGGCGAGACTCCTCACCGGCCCGGCGGACCCGTCGCCCCCGCCGAGGGCCTCTCCGCCCCGGCCCTCCAGGTCAGCGCCGGGACGACCGTACGATCGTGAAGACGGCGCCCTCCGGGTCCGCGACGGTCGCCAGCCGCCCGGCCGGGTCGTCGTGCGGCGCCTCCAGCACCCGGCCGCCCAGCTCGGTCACCCGGTGCGCCGCCGCGTCGGTGTCCTCGACCTCGAACCAGGTCATCCAGTGGGCGCCCCGGTCGCGCGGCAGGGCGCTGCCCATGCCGTGCAGGGACGCCACCGGCCGGTCGCCCACCCGCAGCGTCACCACGTCGGCCCCCGGGGCGCCCGCGGGGTCGAGTTCGTACCCGAACACCGTCTTGTAGAACTTCCCGACCGACTCCGTCTCCTGCGTCAGCAGCTCGTTCCAGACGGGGGCGCCGGGGGCTCCCACGACCGCCGTACCGAGGTGGGCGGCGGCCTGCCAGACGCCGAACACCGCCCCGGTCGGGTCGGAGCAGATCACCAGGCGCCCCGCCTCGGCGGCGTCGAGCGGGCCGACGGCCACCGTGCCGCCGCTGCACCTGATCGTCTGGGCGGTCTCGCGGGCGTCGTCGGACGCCAGATAGGTGGTCCAGGCCGTCGGCAGGTCCCGGTCGGCCGGGAGCCGGCCGATGCCCGCCACCTCCGCGCCGTCGAGCACCGCGCGTACATAAGGGCCCAGCTGCTGGGGCCCCGGCTGGAACCGCCAGCCGAACAGCGACCCGTAGAACTCCTGCGTCACGTCAAGCCGGTGCACCATCAGACTCACCCAGCAGGGTGTACCGGGTTCACGCCGAGCCGCCTCGCTCATCGTCACTACGCTCCTCGGACCATCGTCGTGGCCGTGCAAGGGAAAGGGCGCGACGAGTGCCGGCCACGGGCTGTGGGCCCGGCTTCACGCCCCGTCAGATGCTTGCACCGACGGCCGCGCGGTGCGCCCCGGCCGCGCCGTGATACGGCGCGATCCGGCAGGAGGATGCCCGAAAAATCGCCGCCCATCCCCGCGGTCGCCCGCACGCTTTCCGCCCCCGTACCGCGAACGCCATGCGTCCGCGTACCGGGAACGCCCTCCGCTGCCGTACCGCGCGCCGCTCGTTCTGCGCGAGGATGGCGGCATGAATCCCTTGATCTCGGCATCCGAACTCGCCGGTGAGCTGACCGGCGGGCGCCCGCCGGTCCTCCTGGACGTCCGCTGGCAGCTCGGCGGCCCGCCCGGCAGGCCCGAGTACGAGGCCGGTCACCTGCCCGGCGCGGTGTACGTGGACCTCGACACCGAGCTGGCGGGAGCGCCGGGCCGGGGCGGGCGGCACCCGCTGCCGGACGTGGCGGAGTTCGGCGCGGTCATGCGCCGCGCGGGTGTCGGCGCCGGCTCGCCGGTCGTCGTCTACGACAGCGGCCAGGGCTGGGCGGCGGCCCGCGCGTGGTGGCTGCTCCGCTGGACCGGCCACCCGGACGTGCGGGTGCTGGACGGTGGCCTCGCCGCCTGGCGGGGCGAGCTGTCGACGGTGACGCCCGAGCCCCCGGCCGGTGACTTCGTGCCGGAGCCGGGCCGGCTGCCGCTGCTGGACGCGGACGGGGCGGCGGCCCTGGCCCGGACGGGCCTGCTGCTGGACGCGCGGGCGGGGGAGCGGTACCGGGGCGAGGTGGAGCCCATCGACCCGGTGGGCGGGCACATCCCGGGCGCGGCCTCCGCCCCGACGACGGAGAACGTCGACGAGAACGGCCGGTTCCTGCCGCCCGAGGTGCTGGCGGCCCGCTTCAAGGCGCTGGGTGCGGCCGAGGCGCCGGAGGTCGGCGTCTACTGCGGCTCGGGCGTCTCGGGCGCCCATGAGGTGCTGGCCCTGGAGGTCGCGGGCATCCGGGCGGCCCTCTACGCGGGGTCCTGGTCGGAGTGGTCCGCCGACCCCGCCCGCCCGGTCGCCAAGGGCCCCGCACGCGGCTGACGCCCGGACACACCCGGCCGGTGCCCCCGCCCGGTACTCCGCATGTCGGTTTGCCCGGTCACGCGGTCCGCGCGGTCACGCGGTCACGCGGTCACGCGGTCACGCGGTCCGCGCGGTCACGCGGTCCGCGCGGTCACGCGGGCGGGGACGTCCGGCCTACTCCTGCTTCTTGCGGCGCGTGCCGAAGACGATCTCGTCCCAGCTCGGGACCGCCGCCCGGCGGCCCGGCCGGACGCCGTCCGCCTCGGCCTGGCGGTCGGTGGTGCCGGTCAGCCGGTCGCGGTGACCGCTCACCGCGCGGGGCATCAGGACGTCCGCGTACGCCGAACCCGCGCCCGCCGATGCGGCCGGGGCGGGAGCCGGGGGCTCCTCCACGTCCGGTTCGTCGTCCGGCTCGGCGGCCACCGGGGTGTCGGCGGCGGGAAGCTCGGGGACGACCATGTCGCCCCGGAAGCTCGGCACCGCCTCCAGCAGGCTGGTCAGCGAGTCCCGCTCGGGCTCCTCCTCCGGCTCGGGCGCCGGGACGGGTGCCGGGCGCTCCATCTGCCGGTCGAGGGCGCGGTCCAGCGGCCGGTCGCGCGGGAGGCGTGCGATGCGCGGGACGAACGGGAAGCTCGGCTCCTGCACGGCCACCGCGTCGTCGGTCTCGCCGATCAGCGCCCGCGCCTCGTCGTCCACGGCCTGGACCAGCCGGCGGGGCGGGTCGTACGTCCAGCTCGCCGAGTGGACCTCGCCGGCCACCCGGTAGACCAGCAGCACCTCCCAGGTGCCGTCGTCGCGGCGCCAGGAGTCCCACACCACGGTGTCCTTGTCGGCGCCGCGCAGCAGCAGCCGCTCCTGCACCGCCTCGCCGAGCTGGGGGCCGGTGTTCTCGCCGGGCCGCCGGACGGGGGTCTTGCGCGCCCGCTCCGCCATGAAGGCGCGCTCCGCGAGGACGGGGCCCTCGAAGCGGCGGACCCGCTCGACCGGGATGCCCGCGAGCTGGGCGACCTCCTCGGCCGAGGCACCCGCGCGTATCCGCGCCTGGATGTCCCGGGGGCGGAGGTGGCTCTCCACCTCGATCTCGATCTGGCCGAGGCGGGCGCGGTCGTTGCGGACGGCGGCACGCAGCCGCTCGTCGATCGGAAGCGTGTACTCCGTGCTGTCAGCAGCCTTCAGCACCAGTCGTGTGCCGTCGTTGGAGACGGCCACGACACGCAGTTCGGGCATGGGGACCTCCCGGGTGGTGCCTGCCGACGTCACCTGCGTCGCTGCTTCCGCTAGTCGAGTGTGGCCTGCCCGGGTGCAGCCTGCCACAACCTTGCCGAGTTGCCCGGCGTGTCGGGCATGGGCCCTGGAACGCCGTTATGGCACGGTTACCTGTTTGCCACGCAGGGTGACCGGCCTGGTCACTGCGTACAGCAGGTTGCCGTGCGGTGCTGCGGCGCCGCCGGACGAGTGCCGGTTTTCGGCCCCCTCCCGTTGGTCCCGGATCCCCGAAAGGGAACGGGGCCCAGGGCTCGCCACAGTACTCCATTCGGGCCACCTGGGTGGACCGGCGCGCCGCCGAAGTTCTCCCCGCGTACGGCAGTTGAGTTGCCTGAACGGCCGTCATACGTGTGTTCCTTCACAGAATCCGCAGAAATGGAACTATTCGCTTCGCCCATAAGTCCCTTCTCCTTGCATGCTGGGACAGATGGGTGAACCGAGGCCGGAGATGGATCAGAAGGTGTACACACGTAACAGCCGGACAGAAGGGGCGCACGACGGAGCCGAGCGGGCCGAGCAGACCGGGCAGGCCGGTCGGGCCGAGCGGGCGGACGGGGCGGAGAAGCCCGGGAAGCGGCGGCTCGACCTGAACGCCGCCCAGGTCGCGGGCAGCGCCGTCGCGGCCGTCGTGGCGGCCAAACTGGCGTCGAAGATGGGGGTGTACGGCACCGTCCTGGGCGCCGGTGTCATCAGCATCATCGCCACTTGCGGCGGCTCGGTCTTCCAGCACGTGTTCCGGAGCACGGGCGAGCGGGTGCGGGGGGTCACCGAGGCGGCGCTTCCCGCGACCCGCCCCACCGGCCGCGGAACCCGCGCCTCCGGGAAGGTCCGGAGGTTCCGGGGTGCCGGCAGGGCGGGGAAGACCGGGAAGGCCGAGGAGGCGCGGCCGGACGCGCACGGGGTGTTCGGCGAGGCCACCACGTACGGCACACGCGTGCGTGGCTGGAAACGTTCGGCCGTGGCGGCGGCGCTGGTCTTCGGCGTGGCCATGGCCGGCATCACGGCGTACGAGCTGATATCCGGTCAGGACTTCAGCGGGGGCAAGGGGACCACCATCAGCGGCGTCGTCCGCGGCGGCGACTCGGGCTCGCGGCCCGACCCCGACCCCGGTTCACAGACCGGTGGTCAGGACGGGCAGCGTGACAAGCGTCACCAGCAGCAGGGGACCCCCGGCGCGACCGACCCGGACACCGGCCGGGACGGCGGCGGGGGCGGCGGGACGAACGACCCCTCGACCGACCCGGGCACCGGCTCCACCGACCCCACGCCCACCCCCACCCCCACGCCGTCCGGAAAGGGCGGGGGCCAGAAGGGTGGGGATCAGAAGGGCGGGGACCAGGACTCGTCGAGCGGCACGCAGGGTTCCGGCGGAACGGGCGGGCAGGACCCGGCGGACCCGACACCCCCGGCGTCCCCCGCCGACCCCACCCCGCCCACCGGCCCGGCGCCCTCCGGCGCCGGCGGGACCACCGGGTGAGGCCGGTCAGTCGCCCAGGACCCGCCGCAGGTAGTCGTTGCCGAAGACCCGCTCCGGGTCGAGCCGGTCACGCACCGCGGTGAACTCGGCGAACCGCGGGTAGACCTCCGCGAGGTACGCGGCGTCCCGCGTGTGCAGCTTGCCCCAGTGCGGCCGTCCGCCGTGCGCCGTCATGATCCGCTCGGCGGCGGTGAAGTACGCCCGGTACGGCGTCCCCCGGTACATGTGCACCGCGATGTAGACGGTGTCCCGGCCGTACGCCGTGGAGAGCGAGATGTCGTCCGCGGGCGCGGTCCTGACCTCCACCGGGAAGCCGACGCGCAGCGACGACCGGTCGATCATCGCCCTCAGCTCGCGCAGCGCGCCGACGGCCGCCTCCCTCGGCAGGGCGTACTCCATCTCCATGAACCGCACCCGGCGCGGACTTGTGAAGACCTTGTACGGGATGTCCGTGTACGTCCGGGCGGACAGCGCGCGGCTGGAGAGTCGGGCGATCGCGGGCACGGCCGCCGGAACCGCCCGGCCGACCGAGCTGACCACCTGGAACAGCCCGTTGGACAGCAGCTCGTCCTCGACCCACCCGCTCACCCGCCCGGGCGGCGCGGCCGGCCCGGCGCTGCGGTTGTTGCGCTTGGTGGTGCAGCTCCCGGTGTGCGGGAACCAGTAGAACTCGAAGTGCTCGTTCTCGGCGTGCAGCGCGTCGAACTCCGCGGTCACCCGGTCGAAGCTCATCGGCTCCTCGCGCGCGTGGAGCAGGAAGAGCGGCTCCACGGCGAGGGTGAGGGCCGAGACGACCCCCAGCGCGCCCAGCCCGATCCGGGCCGACGCGAAGAGCGCCCGCTCCTCCTCGGTCCCCTCCGCGGAGCAGGTCAGCACCCGGCCGTCGGCCGTCACCAGCTCCAGCTCCCGGATCTGCGCGGCGATCGACGCCGAGTCGCGGCCCGTCCCGTGCGTACCGGTGCTGGTGGCGCCCGCCACCGTCTGCTCCATGATGTCGCCCATGTTCGTGAGCGACAGGCCCTCGCGCGCGAGGGCCACGTTCAGCCGCTTCAGCGGAGTGCCCGACTCCACCGTGACGGTCATCGCGCGCCGGTCGACACGGCGGATGCCGGTCAGCAGGTCGGGGCGGATCAGCACCCCGTCGGTCGCCGCGATGGACGTGAACGAGTGCCCCGTACCGACCGTCTTGACCCGCAGACCCTGCTCGGCGGCGGTCCGCACCGTCTCCGCCAGCTCCGCCACCGAGGCGGGCCGCGCCTCCCGCACCGGCCGGGAGACCACGTTCCCCGCCCAGTTAGACCACGTGCTGCTGCTTCTCCGGCTGTTCCGGGTCCTGCTTGCGCTCGTCACGCCGCCCCTGCCCCTCCCGCGTCGGCACCGGCCTGCGCAGCCGGCGGTACCCCAGGAACCCCACCGCGGCCGCGAGCACTCCCGCGACGCCGGGCACCGCGTACCCCGCCGCCGCCCCGTGCGCGTCGACCACCCAGCCGGCGGCCGACGAGCCGAGCGCCACACCGACCGCGAGCCCGGTACTCGTCCAGG
This sequence comes from Streptomyces sp. NPDC015131, assembly GCF_043079975.1. Classification (NCBI taxonomy): domain Bacteria; kingdom Bacillati; phylum Actinomycetota; class Actinomycetes; order Kitasatosporales; family Streptomycetaceae; genus Streptomyces; species Streptomyces sp. NPDC015131. Next base: position 181,219 of record NZ_JBIBVB010000001.1, read on the forward strand.
ACATGCCCTCGGTCAGCTGAGTGCGCGGTACGTGTGCCTCGACGAGGGCCATGGTCGTCACCATCGTCGGCGCGATGGCAAGGCCCGCGACAAAGAGCGCCACGGCCAGGAACGGCAGGCTCCCGGCCAGTTGGAGGGGGATCATACTCACGGCCATCGCGCACACCCCCACGAGCCACCGGCGCGACGGCTCGCCCTTGAGGTGCAGCAGCCCGAAGACCGCGCCCGCCAGGCACGAGCCCAGCGCGTACACCGCCAGCACCAGGCTGGCCGCCGCCTTGTGGCCCGACTCCTCCGCGAAGGCCACCGTCACCACGTCCACCGCGCCGAAGATCGTGCCGGTGGCGACGAACGCCGCGACCAGCACCTGCAGCCCCCGGGAGCGCAGCGCCGAACCACGGGAGTGGTGCTCGGCCGGGTGCGGCTGCGGCTCCGTGGCCCGCTGCGCCGTCAGCCACCACACCCCGGCCGCCAGGAAGACCGCCGCCAGCAGCGGCCCCGCCTCCGGGAACCAGACGGTGGACAGACCGATGGAGACGATCGGCCCGAAGATGAAGCACACCTCGTCGACGATCGACTCGAAGGAGTACGCCGTGTGCAGCTCACGCGCCGAACCCCGGTAGATGGCCGCCCAGCGTGCCCGGGTCATCGCCCCGATGCTCGGCACACAGCCCGCCGCGGCGGAGAAGACGAACAGCGTCCACTCCGGCCACCCCTGCTGGGCGCAGACCAGCAGCCCCGCCACCGCCGTCACCGTGATCACCGAGGCCGGGCGCAGCACCCGCCGCTGGCCGTACCGGTCGACGAGCCGGGACACCTGCGGGCCCAGGACGGCGGCGGAGACGGCGAGCGTCGCGGACAGCGCGCCCGCGAGGCCGTAGCGGCCGGTGAGCTGGGAGACCATCGTGACGATGCCGATGCCCATCATGGCCAGCGGCATCCGGCCCAGGAAGCCGGCGGCGGAGAAGGCGGCCGTTCCGGGGGCCGAGAAGATCGCGCGGTAGGGACTGGGCAAGGGACTCTCCGGCCGGTGAGGCGTACATCGCGCGCGTGGAGTGCGTGGCGGGTTGCGGGGGGACAGCTGCGGGGTACGGGGGCACGTGCGGGGGCGTACGGGCGTGCGCGACCCGGTACGTAAGGCGTATGGGCAGCCTTCACAGCTTACGGCCGAACGGGTGACGACGCACGGCGGTTTTCCGGCTGTCAGAGCCTGGTGGCAGGATCGATGCCATGTCCGATGCCATGGCCGACCCCGTGTCCGACCCCGTGTCCGATCAGCGCGATCCCGCCCCGTACGACGCGCTGCTGCTGCTCTCCTTCGGCGGCCCCGAGGGTCCCGACGACGTGGTCCCCTTCCTGGAGAACGTGACGCGGGGGAGGGGCATCCCCAAGGAGCGCCTCAAGGAGGTGGGACAGCACTACTTCCTGTTCGGCGGCGTCAGCCCGATCAACGACCAGAACCGCGCGCTGCTCGCCGCGCTGCGCAAGGACTTCGCCGACGCGGGCCTGGACCTGCCCGTCTTCTGGGGCAACCGGAACTGGGCCCCGTACCTCACGGACACGCTCCGCGAGATGGTCACCGCCGGCCACCGCCGGATCGCCGTCCTCGCCACCAGCGCGTACGCCTCCTATTCCGGCTGCCGCCAGTACCGCGAGAACCTGGCCGACGCGCTCGCCGCGCTGGAGGCGGAGGGCCTGCCGCTGCCCCGGGTCGACAAGCTGCGGCACTACTTCAACCACGCCGGGTTCGTCCGCCCGATGATCGACGGCGTGCTGCGGTCGCTGGCCGAGCTGGACGAGTCCGTGCGGGCCGGCGCGCACCTCGCCTTCACCACGCACTCCATCCCGACCGCGTCCGCCGACACCTCCGGCCCGGCCGGGGAGCACGGCGACGGCGGCGCCTACGTCAGGGAGCACCTCGAGGTCGCCCGGCTGATCGCCGACGCCGTCCGGGACGAGACCGGTGTCGAGCACCCCTGGGAGCTGGTCTACCAGTCGCGCAGCGGGGCACCGCACATCCCCTGGCTGGAGCCCGACATCTGCGACCACCTGGAGGCGCTGCGCGGCTCCGGGGCCCCCGCGGTCGTCATGGTGCCCATCGGGTTCGTCTCGGACCACATGGAGGTCCTGTACGACCTGGACACGGAGGCCGCCGCGAAGGCCGCGGAGCTGGGGCTCCCGGTGCGCAGGTCGGCCACCGTGGGCGACGACCCCCGGTTCGCCGCCGCCGTGCGGGACCTGGTGCTGGAGCGCGCCGCCGCCGAGCGGGGGATCGCGGTCGAGCGGTGCGCCCTGGGCGCGCTGGGCCCCTCGCACGACCTGTGCCCCGTCGGCTGCTGCCCGGCCCGCGCCGAGCGCCCCGCCGCGGCCGGCGCCGACAGCCCCTACGCCTGAGGAGCCACCCGTGACCCATCCGCACGACACGCCTCCCCCGTCCGCCCCGGAGGACCCGCTCGCGGCGGAGCTGCTGGCCCTCGCCCTGGAGGCGGGCCGCCGGGCCGGCGCCCTGCTGCGGGACGGCCGCCCGGCCGACCTCGGCGTCGCCGCGACCAAGTCGAGCCCCATCGATGTCGTCACCGAGATGGACCTCGCCGCCGAGAAGCTGATCACCGCCTTCCTGGCCGAGCACCGGCCCGACGACGGCATCCTCGGCGAGGAGGGCGCCTCCACCGAGGGCACCAGCGGCATCCGCTGGGTCGTCGACCCGCTGGACGGCACGGTCAACTACCTCTACGGCCTGCCGACGTGGGCCGTCTCCATCGCCGCCGAACGGGACGGCCGGGCCCTGGTCGGGGTGGTGGAGGCGCCCATGCGGGGCGAGACGTTCCAGGCGGTCCTCGGCGGCGGCGCCCGGCTGAACGGCCGGGCCGTCCGGTGCCGGCCCGCGCCTCCGCTGGACCAGGCGCTGGTGTCGACCGGCTTCAACTACGTGGCCCAGGTCCGCGCCCACCAGGCCGACGTCGCCCAGCGCCTGATCCCCCGGCTCCGGGACATCCGGCGGAGCGGTTCCGCCGCGATCGACCTGTGCGACGTGGCGGCGGGACGCCTGGACGGGTACTACGAGCGGGGCCTCAGCCCCTGGGACCTGGCGGCCGGCGCCCTGATCGCCCGCGAGGCCGGCGCGCTGACCGGCGGCCGCCCCGGGACGCCCCCGACGGGCGAGCTGACGGTGGCGGCGCCCCCGGGCGTCTTCGAGCCGCTCCAGGCCCTCCTGGAGGACTTCGGCGCCTGGCACGACTAGCGCGGCGCACAAGGGGCCACACGGCCCCGGGACAGCCTGGTCCCGGGACCGCTTGGCCCGCCGACGGCCGCTCGGGCCCCGGGCGAACGAAAAGCCCCGGCGTTCCGCGGGAGTCCGCGGGTCGCCGGGGCCGACCCCGTTCGTTCCGTCAGGCGTTCGCGGTGGTGACCTCCACACCGTGCTCCGCCGCCAGGCGGTGCAGATCGTCGAGCTCCGCCTGCTCGACGTCGGCCAGGAAGTCGTCTCCCGTCTCGCGAGCCCGTGTGAGGTCGGTCTCCGTGGCCCTTATGCGCTGAAGCAGTCCAGCGGTGAAAGCGTCCATCGTGCGCCCCCTCGTCATGGGTCGGTGGCACGGGGGTGTGCCGAGGGTTGTCGGGTGATCACGCACAGCACCTCTGGCAGACAGAGCGTTTCGTGGCGCGCCACATACGGGGCGTGATCTCAGGTGTGCAGTCGTCCTCCCCAAGGGCTCCCGCTCGGAAACCTCAACCCCGCGGCCAATTCCGTTGATTCCCGTACCGCCCCGGCCCGCCCGCCCGCGCCCGCGGTCCGCCCGCAGTCCGCCTTACAGCCGGTTTACGCGCGTACGGGGCAGGATGGACACGCACAGTCAGTAGGAAAGACGTGCCCGGACAGGGGGTCCAGCCACCCCGTCCGGGCTCACAGGCCCCGCACCGGGGCTCGGGAGGAAGGACAGCGCCGTGCGCGTACTCGTCGTCGAGGACGAGCAGCTGCTCGCCGATGCGGTGGCCACCGGACTGCGCCGGGAGGCCATGGCCGTCGACGTCGTGTACGACGGGGCGGCGGCCCTGGAGCGTATCGGGATCAACGACTACGACGTCGTCGTCCTCGACCGCGACCTGCCGCTCGTCCACGGCGACGACGTCTGCCGCAAGATCGTCGACCTGGGCATGCCCACCCGCGTCCTGATGCTCACCGCCTCCGGCGACGTCAGCGACCGGGTGGAGGGCCTGGAGATCGGCGCGGACGACTACCTGCCGAAGCCCTTCGCGTTCAGCGAGCTGACCGCTCGCGTCCGGGCGCTCGGCCGGCGCACGACCGTACCGCTGCCGCCGGTCCTGGAGCGCGCCGGGATCAAGCTCGACCCCAACCGGCGGGAGGTGTTCCGGGAGGGCCGGGAGATCCAGCTCGCGCCGAAGGAGTTCGCGGTCCTGGAGGTCCTGATGCGCAGCGAGGGCGCGGTCGTCTCGGCCGAGCAGCTCCTGGAGAAGGCGTGGGACGAGAACACCGACCCGTTCACCAATGTGGTGCGCGTGACGGTGATGACCCTGCGCCGCAAGCTCGGCGAGCCCCCGGTGATCGTCACCGTGCCCGGCTCCGGTTACCGGATCTGACCCGTGGCCGCGACCCCCGCGCCCCCTCAGGCGCCCCCCAAGCCCACCTGGGACCCCCGGGAGCCCGTGCGCCCCTGGCTGCGCCCCACCATCCGGATACGGCTCACCCTGCTGTACGGCGGGATGTTCCTGATCGCCGGCATCCTCCTGCTGTCGATCATCTACCTGTTGGCCGCCCAGGCGCTCCACATCGGCAGCGAGCTGCCCTTCAAGATCGTCAACGGCCAGGTGACCAGCAACGTCTGCAACTTCCCGGTCGAGGCCGGCCCCGACGAGTTCAACCGGGCGATGAACTCCTGCGTCAACGAACAGCGCCAGCACGCCCTGGACGACCTGCTGCGCCGCTCGCTCTTCGCCCTCCTGGGCCTGAGCGTGATCGCCTTCGCCTTCGGGTACGCCATGGCGGGCCGCGTGCTGTCCCCGCTGGGCCGGATCACCCGCACCGCGCGCAATGTGGCCGGCACGGACCTGTCCCGCCGGATCGTGCTGGACGGCCCGGACGACGAGCTCAAGGAGCTGGCGGACACCTTCGACGACATGCTGGACCGGCTCGACCGGGCCTTCACCGCCCAGCAGCGCTTCGTCGCCAACGCCTCGCACGAGCTGCGCACCCCGCTGGCGATCAACCGCACCCTGCTGGAGGTGCACCTCTCGGACCCGGGGGCGCCCGTGGAGCTCCAGCAGCTGGGCAAGACGCTGCTGTCCACCAACGAGCGCAGCGAGCAGCTGGTGGAGGGCCTGCTGCTGCTCGCCCGGAGCGACAACGAGATCGTCGAGCGCAAGCCCGTGGACCTGGCGGAGGTGGCGTCGCGCGCCATCGACCAGTCGCGCGCCGATGCCGAGGCCAAGGGTGTGGAGATCCGCGGCGAGCGGGCGCCGGCCGTCGTCCAGGGCAATGGCGTCCTGCTGGAGCGGATCGCCCTGAACCTGGTGCAGAACGCCGTCCGCTACAACGTGGACCAGGGCTGGGTGGAGGTGACCACCGAGACCCGGCCCGGCCAGGCGGTCCTGGTGGTGTCGAACACGGGGCCGGTCGTCCCGGCGTACGAGATCGACAACCTCTTCGAGCCCTTCCGCAGGCTCCGGCAGGACCGTACCGGCAGCGACAAGGGCGTCGGGCTGGGCCTGTCGATCGCCCGCTCCGTCGCGCGGGCCCACGGGGGCCGTATCATCGCGGAGCCCCGCGAGGGCGGCGGCCTCGTCATGCGCGTCACGCTTCCGGTGTGACACGCAGGGTGAGCCGTCCATCGTGTTCGCTTCACGCGGAATTTCCCGGACTCCGTCCGGGACGTTCCCTGTGGGATCGATCACAAGGAACCCTATCCGGCCATCTACTCTCCGTGATCAAGAATTCCTCCGGAAAACCAGGAAAAGTCCGGGTTTCCGGGGGGTCGGATCACGGGAAGTACAGGGGGTGGCGCCTGTCGGGCGCGGCTCCCGGACCGTGTACGGTCCCGTTCGCCATCCAAACTCGATCACTCTCGAGGGGTCCGGTTGGGTGTCGATTGAGTAACAGACCTTGATGTGAGGCAAAATCTCCGCCTCAGGTCGGGCACAAGTCCGGCCTCTCACGCGTTACGTGCGCTGGAGACACCGCAACCACCCAGAGGGGGAGAGCGACATGGCAACGGATTACGACACCCCACGCAAGACCGACGACGACGTCGACTCGGACAGCCTTGAAGAACTGAAGGCCCGGCGCAACGACAAGTCGACCTCGACCGTCGACGTCGACGAGTTCGAGGCCGCCGAGGGCCTGGAGCTCCCGGGCGCCGACCTCTCGAACGAGGAGCTGGCCGTCCGGGTGCTGCCCAAGCAGGCGGACGAGTTCACCTGCATGAGCTGCTTCCTGGTCCACCACCGCAGCCAGCTGGCCCGCGAGAAGAACGGCCAGCCGATCTGCCGCGACTGCGACTGAGGTCCGTCGGCCGTGGCAGGCGACACCCCGTCTCGGAAGCGACGCTTCCGGCTCCATCGGAAGCCGGAGGCGTACCAGGGCGGCACAGGCCCGGTACCGGACGCACCGCACGACGCGTCCACCGAGCACTCCGCCCTCCTGCCCCCTCCCGGCGCGCGTGACGACGAGCGGGGCCCCTCGGCCTCGCTCGAAGCAGCCGCACGGGCGGGCGCGGGCACGCCGGCCGGGACCCCCGCCAAGGGCCGGCGCCTCGACGCCGTCAAGCGCGGCGTGACCAGGAGCCGCGAGGGCGCCAGGGCGGGCCTCGCCCACCTCGCCGACCGGATCGTCGAGAACGCCCCGCGCGTACCCGTGCGGGACCTGGACACCCTGCGCAAGCAGTTCCCCGGCCTCACGCCGGAACAGCTCGCGGACAAGCTCGTCGCGGGCGCGGCGAACGCCACCTCCACGGTGGGCGCCGGGATCGGCGCGGCGGCCATGCTGCCCGTACCGCCGGCGATGCCTGCCGAGCTGGCCGCCGAGATCACCAGCGTCGCCGCGATCGAGCTGAAGCTCATCGCCGAGCTGCACGAGGTCTACGGACAGCGCCCCCCGGGCAATCTGCGGGAGCGCGCGATGGCCTACCTCACCTCCTGGACGGAGGAGCGCGGCATCGACGTCACCAAGCCCACCACCGTCAACGCCGCCCTCGGCGGCCGGATGAAGCGCGAGCTGCGCCAGCAGATCATGAAGCGCATGGTGCGCAACCTGCCGAACCTGACGCCCTTCATGGTCGGGGCCGCGGTCGGCGCCGTGATGAACCGCCGCGACACCAGAAAGCTCGCCGAGCACATCCGCAAGGACCTGCGCCGCCGCCAGGTGCCCTGGGACGCCCTGCCGGCCCTGCCGCCGCTGGAGCAGCCGCAGAACCCCAAGGAGATCGGCTTCTGACAGCCGGCCCGGCCGTCCCCGTCGTGCGGCTGTTCCCGCCGCCGCCCGCGGCGGCACCGGACACGCCCCCGCACGCGCGCCGGAGCGCCGCGATCAGGCCGCCGGACCCCCGGTGCCCCGCTCCTCGCGCACGGCCGTCAGGGCCGCTGCCAGGGCCTTCGGGTCACGGCTCGACACGTACACGTACGGGGTCGGGTCCGCCGGGTCGGTGACCTCGACACGTACCGCCCCCGGGACGTACCCGCGCAGCAGCATGTACGCACGCGTGTCCGCCTTGTACGTCCGCCAGGCACGCGCCTCCTCGGCGTCCAGCACCTCGGGCTCGCCCAGCGCCGACACCGGGACGCGCGCGTCCCCGGCGACCAGCGAACCGGCCACCACCCGGATACGGGCGGAGCCGTACGCGCTGACCGCCGCCATCGCCAGCGCGCCCGCGACGATCAGGCCGGCCAGCATGGGCAGCACGCCCAGCGGCAGCATGATCAGCGCGCCCGACACCCCCACCAGGGCGGCCAGCAGCCACCAGGAGCGGGGAGCGGTGAGCCGCTCGTCGTACAGCGGCACGGACGCGGACACGGAACCAAGTACGGAGCCGGTCGCGGACGAAGGCTCGGACGAAGGTGCGGAGGCGGAGGCGGAAGCCGTCGCGGAGGGCTGCATACACCCAAGCTTGGCACGGCGCGACCGGCGGTCCCCCGCGCGGGTAAGGTCTCCCGCTGTGAGCACTGCACTGACGCCCCCGGCCGACGCCATACCGCCGGTACGGCACCCCGACGCGCCCGCCCCCGGCGAGCCGCTGGGCGCCCACTACGAGCACTGCTTCGGCTGCGGCGGCGGTCAGCCCCACGGGCTCCACCTGGAGGCGCGGGCCGGCGAGGGCGTGACCGTCACCGCCGGGTTCACGGTCACCACCGACCACCAGGGCGCCCCGGGCCTCGCGCACGGCGGCGTCCTCGCCACCGCGCTGGACGAGACCCTCGGCTCGCTCAACTGGCTGCTGCGCACCATCGCGGTGACCGGCCGGCTGGAGACCGACTTCGTCCGGCCGGTGCCGGTCGGCACGCTGCTGCACCTCCAGGCCGAGGTCACCGCCGTGCACGGCCGCAAGATCTACTCCACGGCGACGGGCAGGATCGGCGGCCCCGAGGGCCCCGTGGCCGTCCGCGCCGACGCCCTTTTCATCGAGGTCAAGGTCGATCACTTCATCGACAACGGCCGTCCGGAGGAGATCCGGGCGGCGATGGCCGACCCCGACCAGGTCCGGCGCGCCCGCGCCTTCGAGGTGAACCCCTGATGCAGAACCCCGTCGACGTCCTGATCCGCCGCGTGGACCCGGAGGTGCCGATTCCGTCGTACGGGCACCCCGGCGACGCGGGCGCCGACCTCGTCACCACCGAGGCCGCCGAACTGGCCCCGGGCGAGCGCGCGCTCCTGCCCACCGGGGTGTCCATCGCGCTGCCCGACGGGTACGCCGCCTTCGTGCACCCCCGCTCGGGCCTCGCCGCCCGGTGCGGAGTGGCCCTCGTGAATGCCCCGGGGACCGTGGATGCCGGGTACCGTGGAGAGATCAAGGTGATCGTGGTCAACCTGGACCCGCGCGAGACCGTGCGGTTCGAGCGGTTCGACCGGATCGCCCAACTGGTCGTTCAGCAGGTCGAGAAGGTCCGTTTCCACGAGGTGGCGGAGCTTCCCGGCTCGGCGCGGGCCGAGGGGGGCTTCGGGTCCACCGGCGGTCATGCCGCCACGGAGGGCTGGACGGGTGGGAATCGATACGCTTCGGTCGTATCCGACCGGGAAGGACAGTGACGTGTTCGGACGTCGCAAGAAGAGCGGTGCCGCTGCCGACGCGGCGGGCGAGGCCGAGCAGGTCGTCGACGAGGTCGGCACTGACGACGCGGCGGACAGTGAGCCGCGCCGGGTGAACCTTCCGCCGGCGCCCCGGCCCGACGGCCCGTGGGACGTCTCCGAGGTCACCAGGCCCGAGGAGGGCCGGGTCGACCTGGGCGGCATGTTCGTGCCCGGGGTCGAGGGCATGGAGCTGCGCGTGGAGGTCGCGGGCGACGCGATCGTGGCGGCGACGGTGGTGCTGCGCGACAGCGCCGTCCAGCTGCAGGCGTTCGCCGCCCCCAAGAAGGAGGGCATCTGGGGCGAGGTCCGCGAGGAGATCGCCTCCGGCATCACCCAGCAGGGCGGCGTCATCGACGAGGTCGAGGGCCCGCTGGGCTGGGAGCTGCGGGCCCAGGTGCCCGTGAAGCTGCCCGACGGCACCGGCGGGGTGCAGCTGGTGCGCTTCGTCGGCGTGGACGGCCCGCGCTGGTTCCTGCGCGGTGTCATCTCCGGGCAGGGCGCGGTGCAGCCGGAGGCCGCGGGCCTGCTGGAGCAGATCTTCCGGGACACCGTCGTCGTCCGCGGCGAGGGCCCGATGGCCCCGCGCGACCCGATCGTCCTGAAGCTGCCGAACGACGCGCAGATGGTGCCCGAGGGTGTCCAGCAGGAGGACCAGGAGTCGTCCCGCTTCTCCGGCGGCATGGGCCAGCTCCAGCGCGGGCCGGAGATCACCGAGGTCCGCTGAGCCCCGCGTACGGCGGACAGGCCGCGTACGGCAGCGCCCTCCGCGTACGGCGGCAGGGGCCGCGTATGACACGGCAAGGCCGCGTACGACCCGGCGCACGGGCCCCGTACGACACGGCACGGGCCGTCCCCGACCAGATCGGGGGCGGCCCGTGCCGTCGTTTCCGGTCCCGCCGGGGGCCTCCTTCGCAGGCGGCCACCCGCCCCGCCCCGCCATCAGAATCCCGTCAAAGACGCCCCCGGGCGGCCTCCCCGTCCCGTTCGCCCCGAACTCTGGTCGTAAGGTCTACGCACAAGCAGTCGAACGACAAAGACGACAATGGGGCCATGGGACGCGGCAAGCTTCGGATCTACCTCGGTGCGGCACCGGGCGTCGGCAAGACGTACGCGATGCTCTCCGAGGCGCACCGGCGCGTGGAGCGCGGCACCGACTGCGCCGTCGCGTACGTGGAGCACCACGACCGCCCCCGTACCCAGGCCATGCTGCACGGCCTCGAACAGATCCCGCGCAGGGAGCTGGTCCACCGCGGCGCCACCTTCGCCGAGATGGACGTCGACGCGGTGCTGGAGCGCCGGCCGGCGGTCGCCCTCGTCGACGAGCTGGCGCACACCAACGTCCCCGGCTCCCGCAACGCCAAACGCTGGCAGGACGTCGAGGAGCTGCTCGCCGCCGGCGTCGACGTGATCTCCACCGTCAACATCCAGCACCTGGAGTCGCTCGGGGACGTGGTCGAGTCCATAACCGGCGTACGGCAGCGGGAGACCGTCCCCGACGAGGTGGTCCGCCGCGCCGACCAGATCGAGCTGGTCGACATGTCGCCCCAGGCCCTGCGCCGCCGCATGGCGCACGGCAACATCTACCAGCCCGACAAGGTCGACGCCGCCCTCTCCAACTACTTCCGCCCCGGCAACCTCACCGCCCTCCGCGAGCTGGCCCTGCTCTGGACGGCCGACCGGGTCGACGAGTACCTCCAGCAGTACCGCGGCGAGCACAACATCCGCACCACCTGGCAGGCCCGCGAGCGCATCGTCGTCGGCCTCACCGGAGGCCCCGAGGGCCGCACCCTGATCCGCCGGGCCTCCCGCATGGCCGCCAAGGGCTCCGGCAGCGAGATCCTCGCCGTCTACATCGCCCGCAGCGACGGCCTGACCTCCGCCTCGCCCAAGGAGCTGGCCGTCCAGCGCACCCTGGTCGAGGACCTCGGCGGCTCCTTCCACCACGTGATCGGCGACGACATCCCCTCCGCGCTGCTGGAGTTCTCGCGCGGCGTCAACGCCACCCAGATCGTGCTCGGCTCCAGCCGCCGCAAGGCGTGGCAGTACGTGTTCGGCCCCGGCGTCGGCGCCACCGTCGCCCGCGACTCCGGCCCCGACCTCGACGTCCACATCGTCACCCACGAGGAGGTCGCCCGGGGCCGCGGCCGGGGGCTGCCCGTCGCCCGCGGCGCCAGCCTCGGCCGCGCCCGGATCATCTGGGGCTGGCTCACCGGCGTCGCCGGGCCCGCCCTGCTCGCCCTGCTGCTCACCCACATCGAGGCGGACCTCGGGCTCGCCAACGACATGCTGCTGTTCCTGTCGCTGACCGTGACGTCCGCGCTGCTCGGCGGCCTCGTCCCGTCCCTGGCGTCGGCGGCCTTCGGGTCCCTGCTGCTCAACTGGTTCTTCGCGCCGCCGCTGTACCGGTTCACCATCGCCGACCCGCGGAACGTCATCGCCATCGCCGTCTTCTTCGGCGTCGCCGTCTCGGTGGCCGCCGTGGTGGACCTGGCCGCCCGCCGCACCCACCAGGCCGCCCGGCTGCGCGCCGAGTCCGAGGTGCTGTCCTTCCTCGCGGGCAGCGTGCTGCGCGGCGAGACCGCGCTGGACGCCCTGCTGGAGCGGGTCCGCGAGACGTTCTCCATGGAGTCCGTGGCCCTGCTGGAGCGCGAAAACGACATCGAGCCGTGGACCAGGGCCGGCAGCGTCGGCCGCCGCCCCGTGGCGCGCCCCGAGGACGCCGACGTCGACATGCCCGTCGGCGACCACATGGCGCTCGCGCTGTCCGGGCGGGTGCTGCCCGCCGAGGACCGCCGGGTGCTGGGCGCCTTCGCCGCGCAGGCCGCCGTCGTCCTGGACCGGCAGCGCCTGGTCGGCGAGGCCGAGGAGGCCCGCAAGCTCGCCGAGGGCAACAAGATCCGTACGTCGCTGCTGGCGGCCGTCAGCCACGACCTGCGCACCCCCCTCGCGGGCATCAAGGCGGCCGTCTCCTCGCTGCGCTCCGACGACGTCGAGTGGTCCGAGGAGGACCGCGCCGAGCTGCTGGAGGGCATCGAGGCCGGTGCCGACCGCCTCGACCACCTGGTCGGCAACCTCCTGGACATGTCCCGCCTCCAGACCGGCACGGTCACCCCGCTGATCCGCGCCATCAACCTGGACGAGGTCGTCCCCATGGCCCTCGGCGGAGTGCCGGACGGCAGCGCCGAGCTGGACATCCCCGAGAGCCTGCCGATGGTCGAGGTCGACAAGGGCCTGCTGGAGCGGGCCGTCGCCAATGTCGTCGAGAACGCCGTCAAGTACAGCCCCGACACCGCCCGGGTCCTGGTGTCGGCCAGCGCCATGGCCGACCGGGTGGAGCTGAGGGTGGTGGACCGCGGCCCCGGGGTGCCCGACGAGGCCAAGGACCGGATCTTCGCGCCCTTCCAGCGCCACGGCGACGCCCCGCGCGGCGCGGGCGTGGGCCTCGGCCTCGCCGTCGCGCGCGGCTTCGTCGAGGCGATGGGCGGCACCATCACGGCCGAGGACACCCCCGGAGGCGGCCTGACCATGGTCCTCACGCTCAAGGCGGCGGCCACCCCGGCCCCCGCCGCCCCCACCCCCTCACCATCCCCTTCGCTGGAGAAAGCAGGCCCCTCATGACGCGGGTGCTCGTGGTCGACGACGAGCCGCAGATCGTACGCGCCCTCGTGATCAACCTGAAGGCGCGGAAGTACGAGGTCGACGCGGCCCCCGACGGAGCGACCGCGCTCGAACTGGCCGCCTCCCGCCACCCCGACGTCGTCGTACTCGACCTCGGACTGCCCGACATGGACGGCGTCGAGGTGATCAAGGGACTGCGCGGCTGGACCCGCGTCCCGATCCTGGTGCTCTCCGCCCGCCAGACCTCCGACGAGAAGGTCGAGGCGCTGGACGCCGGCGCCGACGACTACGTCACCAAGCCCTTCGGGATGGACGAGCTGCTGGCGCGGCTGCGCGCCGCGGTGCGCCGGGCCGAACCGGTCGGCGGCGCCGACGACGGCACCGTGGTGGTGGAGACGCCCGGCTTCACCGTGGACCTCGCCGCCAAGAAGGTGCAGCGGGACGGCCGGGACGTCCGCCTGACGCCCACCGAGTGGCACCTGCTGGAGGTGCTGGTGCGCAACGGCGGCCGGCTCGTCGGCCAGAAGCAGCTGCTCCAGGAGGTGTGGGGGCCGTCGTACGGGACGGAGACCAACTACCTCCGGGTCTACATGGCCCAGCTGCGCCGGAAGCTGGAGGCGGACCCCTCGCACCCCGAGCACTTCATCACCGAGCCCGGCATGGGCTACCGGTTCGAGCGCTGACCGGCCCGTCAGCGGGGGCCGGTACGCTTTCGGTATGAGTGCTGCACCGCGAACCGAGAAGCAGGCCGGCCGTTTCCGCCGGATGCTCGACCGGCTCTCCAGCTCCCAGGGCGAGCTGGAGTCGGAGGAGCTCCGCGAGGACACGCAGGCTTCGGGGTGCATCCGTATCTCGGACTGCGACGACCGCCAGATAGTGAAGGTGACTGGTACCTTGCGGACGGTCACTCTGCGTCCGCTCGCGGGCGTGCCCGCGCTGGAGGCCGAGCTGTTCGACGGCACGGCCCCGCTGGACGTGGTGTGGCTGGGCCGGCGCTCCATCGTGGGCATAGAACCGGGCCGCAAGCTGATCGCCTCCGGCCGGATCTCCATGAGCCATGGCCGCAGGGTCCTCTTCAACCCCAAATACGAACTGCGACCGCTCGGACAGGAGTAGCCGGTGACGTCACCCGACAAGCCGACCACCAGCGACCAGGACGCACAGGGCGCTCACGACTCCAGGGCCGTGACCGAGGCGGCCCTGTTCGACGCCTTCGGCGGAGTGCGCGGCATGGTGGAGACCGTCCTCCCCGGCCTGCTCTTCGTCACGATCTACACCATCAACAAGGACCTGCACCTGTCCGCGATCGCGGCGCTGGGCGTGTCCCTGGTGCTGGTCGCCGTCCGGCTGGTCCGCCGGGACACCGTGAAGCACGCCTTCAGCGGCGTCTTCGGTGTCGCGTTCGGTGTGGTCTTCGCGCTGATGACCGGCAACGCCAAGGACTTCTACCTGCCGGGCATGCTGTACACGCTGGGCCTCGGCCTCGCCTACATCATCACCACCCTGGCGGGCGTCCCGCTGATCGGCCTGATCCTCGGCCCGGTCTTCAAGGAGAACCTCTCCTGGCGCACCCGCAACCCCGGCCGCAAGAAGGCGTACGCCAAGGCGAGCTGGGCGTGGGGCCTGATCCTCCTCGCCAAGTGCGCGATCCTCTTCCCGCTCTACTGGTGGGCGGACACCACCCAGCTGGGCTGGGTGCTGGTGATCCTGAAGATCCCGCCGTTCCTGCTCGCGGTCTATCTGACGTGGCTGTTCCTCGCCAAGGCGCCGCCGCCGATCGACGTGTTCGCCGAGATGGAGGCGGAGGAGCGCGCCGAGAACGAGCGCAAGGCCGCCGCCGCGCGCCAGGCGGCCCAGTCGGGCACCCCGGAGGCCTGACGCCAGAGGGCGCCCCGCCCTCACGCGGCACCACGAAGGGCCCGCAGCCGGAAGCCGGCTGCGGGCCCTTCACTGTCCGTCCGTACGTCCGTCTGTACGGCGCCGGGCGGCGGCGGAGTCAGTCCGCCGGCGCGTCCTCGCGGCGCACCTGGAGCAGGTCCTCCAGCTGCTCCTCGCGGGCCTGGGCCGCGACGAAGAGCAGCTCGTCACCGGCCTCCAGCGTCTCCTCCGGGCTCGGCGTGAGGACGCGCGAGCCACGGATGATCGTCACCAGCGAGGTGTCCTGCGGCCAGGCGACGTCGCCCACCGTCGTACCGGCCACCGCCGACTCCGGCGGGAGCGTCAGCTCCACGAGGTTGGCGTCGCCGTGGCTGAAGCGCAGCAGCCGGACCAGGTCGCCGACGCTCACCGCCTCCTCCACCAGCGCGGACATCAGGCGCGGAGTGGAGACGGCGACGTCCACTCCCCACGACTCGTTGAAGAGCCACTCGTTCTTCGGGTTGTTGACCCGGGCGACGACCCGGGGCACCCCGTACTCGGTCTTGGCGAGCAGCGAGACGACCAGGTTCACCTTGTCGTCGCCGGTCGCGGCGATCACGACGTTGCAGCGCTGGAGCGCGGCCTCGTCCAGCGAGGTGATCTCGCAGGCGTCGGCCAGCAGCCACTCCGCCTGCGGCACCCGCTCGACCGAGATCGCGGTCGGCGCCTTGTCGATGAGGAGGACCTCGTGCCCGTTCTCCAGCAACTCGCCCGCGATGGAGCGGCCCACCGCGCCGGCGCCCGCAATAGCGACCCGCATCAGTGACCGCCCTCCTCAGGGCCTTCGGCGAAGGACGCCTCGACCTTCTCGATCTCGTCCGTCCTCATCATCACGTGCACCAGGTCCCCCTCCTGGAGCACCGTCTGGGACGTCGGCAGGATCGCCTCGCCCAGCCGGGTGAGGAAGGCGACGCGTACGCCCGTCTCCTCCTGGAGCCTGCTGACCTTGTGCCCGATCCACGAGGGGGACGTGTGGACCTCGGCGAGCTGTACGCCGCCGCTGGGGTCCCGCCACAGGGTCTCGGCGCCGGACGGGAGCAGCCGGCGCAGCATCTGGTCGGCGGTCCAGCGCACGGTGGCGACCGTCGGGATGCCCAGGCGCTGGTAGACCTCGGCGCGCCGGGGGTCGTAGATGCGGGCGGCCACGTTCTCGATGCCGAACATCTCGCGGGCGACCCGCGCCGCGATGATGTTGGAGTTGTCACCGCTGCTCACCGCGGCGAACGCCCCGGCCTCCTCGATCCCCGCCTCGCGCAGGGTGTCCTGGTCGAAGCCGACGCCGGTGACGCGCCGCCCGCCGAAGCCCGATCCCAGGCGTCGGAAAGCCGTCGGGTCCTGGTCGACGACGGCGACCGTGTGGCCCTGCTGTTCCAGGGTCTGCGCGAGTGCGGCTCCCACTCGGCCGCAGCCCATGATGACGATGTGCACGCTGCTTACCCCGCACTCCTGGTCACTCTGCTGACCTGCGAAAACACCCTGCTCACTCTTCTCTCTTCAGCCTGTGTGCGGTGTTGCCCGATGACGAGCTTAGGCCGCGACGGGGCAGTTGCCCTCATCCGAGGCGGCTGACGCGGCTGCGGCACCTTCCGGCCACCGCCGCCGACCGGTTGAAGGGGTGCCGTTCGAAGGACGCCGCCGAGGGACGGCGGGTTGCCGCGGAAAGCGGGTGCCGGTGGCACGTATCACAAGTTTTCGCTCCCTCCACGTGCCATCCGCGTTAAGGGATCGCAAGTTTCTCCGGCGAGGAGGGGTGTGGGTGCGCCACGCCCCTTTCCAGCGCTTACGATCCTCTGCGTGTCCAAACTGACCGACGTGCCCAAACGGATCCTGATCGGCCGGGCGCTGCGCAGCGACAGGCTGGGGGAGACCCTTCTTCCCAAACGCATCGCACTGCCCGTCTTCGCTTCCGACCCGCTTTCCTCCGTGGCGTACGCGCCGGGCGAAGTCCTGCTGGTCCTCTCCATCGCGGGTGTGTCGGCGTACCACTTCAGCCCCTGGATCGCGGTGGCCGTCGTGGTCCTGATGTTCACCGTCGTCGCCTCGTACCGGCAGAACGTCCACGCCTACCCCAGCGGGGGCGGCGACTACGAGGTCGCCAACACCAACCTCGGCCCCAAGGCCGGCCTGACCGTCGCCAGCGCCCTTCTCGTCGACTACGTACTGACCGTCGCCGTCTCGATCTCCTCCGGAGTCGAAAACCTCGGCTCGGCCATTCCGTTCGTGGTCGAACACAAGGTTCTCTCGGCCATGGTGATAATCCTCCTCCTCACCCTCATGAACCTCAGAGGTGTGAAGGAATCGGGGAAGCTCTTCGCCATTCCGACGTATGTCTTCGTCGCCGGTGTCTTCATCATGATCGCCTGGGGCGCGTTCAAGGGAATCGTCCTCGACGAGACGATGAAGGCGCCGACCGCCGACTTCGAGATCCGGCCCGAGCACGAGGGCCTCGCCGGTTTCGCGCTGATCTTCCTGCTGCTGCGCGCCTTCTCCTCCGGCTGCGCCGCCCTGACCGGCGTCGAGGCGATCAGCAACGGCGTCCCCGCCTTCCGCAAGCCCAAGAGCAGGAACGCCGCCACCACCCTCGCCCTGATGGGCGGCCTCGCCGTCACCATGTTCTGCGGCATCATCGGGCTCGCCATGGCCACGGACGTCAAGATGGCCGAGCAGCCCGCCCACGACCTGATCCGCGACGGCGTCCCCGTCGGCGACGGCTATGTGCAGAACCCGGTGATCTCCCAGGTCGCCGCCGCCGTCTTCGGCGAGCACACGTTCTTCTTCGTCCTGCTCGCCGCCGCCACCGCGCTCGTCCTGTTCCTCGCGGCGAACACGGCGTACAACGGCTTCCCGCTCCTCGGCTCGATCCTCGCCCAGGACCGCTACCTGCCCCGCCAGCTCCACACCCGCGGCGACCGGCTCGCCTTCTCCAACGGCATCGTGCTCCTCGCGGGCGCCGCGATGCTGCTGGTGTGGCTGTACGGGGCCGACTCCACCAAGCTGATCCAGCTCTACATCGTCGGCGTCTTCGTGTCGTTCACGCTCAGCCAGACCGGCATGGTGCGGCACTGGAACCGGCACCTCAGGACCGAGCGCGACCCCGCCGTCCGGCGCCGCATGATCCGCTCCCGGGCGATCAACACCTTCGGCGCCTTCTTCACCGGCCTGGTGCTGGTCGTCGTGCTCGCCACCAAGTTCACCCACGGCGCCTGGGTCGCCCTGCTGGGCATGGTCATCTTCTACGGAACGATGACCGCGATCCGCAAGCACTACGACCGGGTCGCCGGCGAGATCGCCGCCCCGGACGAGCCCAGCGACGACACCGTACGGCCGTCCCGCGTCCACTCGATCGTCCTGGTCTCCAAGGTGCACCGCCCCACCCTGCGGGCCGTGGCGTACGCCCAGCTGATGCGCTCCGACAAGCTGGAGGCGCTCAGCATCAACGTCGACCCGGCCGAGACCAAGGCGCTGCGCGCGGAGTGGGAGCGGCGCGGCATCAACGTCCCGCTCAAGATCCTCGACTCTCCGTACCGCGAGATCACCCGCCCGGTCGTCGAGTACGTCAAGAGCATCCGCCGCGAGAGCCCGCGCGACGCGGTGAGCGTGATCATCCCCGAGTACGTGGTGGGCCACTGGTACGAGCACCTGCTGCACAACCAGAGCGCGCTGCGCCTCAAGGGCCGGCTGCTGTTCACCCCCGGGGTGATGGTGACCTCGGTCCCGTACCAGCTGCAGTCCTCCGAGGTGGCCAAGAAGCGCGAGAAGAAGCGCCAGGACTGGAACGCCCCGGGCTCCGTGCGCCGTGGTCCGGCCACCGAGCGCCACAAGGAACCGACCGGCAAGAACTGACCGGACCGGCACGTAGACTGGAGGGCTGCCGCCGCCGCGGCAGCCCTCGTCAATTGCTTGGAGTCACCCCGTCATGCAGAACGCACCCGAGTCCTCGCTCGTCGGGGTGGAGTACGAGGTCGAGGTCGGCCCCGTCGCGCATGGCGGCCACTGCATCGCCCGCACCGACGAGGGCCGCGTCCTGTTCGTCCGGCACGCGCTGCCCGGCGAGAAGGTCACCGCGCGGGTCACGGAGGGCCACGAGGACTCCCGGTTCCTGCGCGCCGACGCGGTACGCGTCCTGGAGGCGTCCAAGGACCGGGTGGAGGCGCCCTGCCCGTACGCCGGGCCCGGCAAGTGCGGCGGCTGCGACTGGCAGCACGCCAAGCCCGGCGCCCAGCGCCGCCTCAAGGGCGAGGTCGTCGCCGAGCAGCTGAAGCGGCTCGCCGGCCTGACGCCCGAGGAGGCCGGCTGGGACGGGACGGTCATGCCCGCCGAGGGCGACAAGGTCCCGGCCGGCGAGGTCCCCGCCTGGCGCACGCGCGTGCAGTACGCGGTGGACGCCTCCGGCCGCGCGGGGCTGCGCAAGCACCGCTCGCACGAGGTCCAGCCGGTCGACCGGTGCCTGATCGCGGCGGAGGGCGTCAGCGAGCTGGGCATCGAGCAGCGGGACTGGACCGGGATGGCCGCGGTCGATGCCATCGCCGCGACCGGTTCGCAGGACCGCCAGGTCGTCCTCTCCCCCCGCCCGGGCGCCCGCCTCCCGCTGGTCGAGCTGGACAAGCCGGTCTCCGTCCTGCGGGTCGCCGAGGACAAGGGCGTGCACCGCGTCCACGGCCGCCCCTTCGTGCGCGAACGCGCCGACGACCGCACCTACCGGGTGGGCAACGGCGGCTTCTGGCAGGTCCACCCGAAGGCCGCCGACACCCTGGTGCGCGCGGTGATGCAGGGCCTGCTGCCCCGGAAGGGCGACACCGCGCTGGACCTCTACTGCGGCGTGGGCCTCTTCGCGGGCGCCCTCGCCGACCGGGTGGGCGAGAAGGGCGCGGTGCTCGGCATCGAGTCGGGCAAGCGCGCGGTGGAGGACGCCCGGCACAACCTCCAGCACTTCGAGCGCGTCCGCATCGAGCAGGGCAAGGTGGAGCAGGCCCTCCCGCGCACGGGCATCACGGAGGTGGACCTCGTCGTCCTGGACCCGCCCCGCGCGGGCGCCGGCAAGGCCACGGTCCAGCACCTCTCCCGCCTCGGCGCCCGCCGCATCGCCTACGTCGCCTGCGACCCGGCCGCCCTGGCCCGGGACCTCGCCTACTTCGCGGACGCCGGCTACCGGGTACGCACGCTGCGGGCGTTCGACCTGTTCCCGATGACGCACCACGTGGAGTGCGTGGCGATTCTGGAGCCTGCTGAAAAGGGGCTCTGACCTGCTGTTTCTGGATTGGTGAGGATCGCCGGTGGTTCCTCGACCTGTTCTCCAAGGTGCACGACGTGGAACATGTCCTGGTACTGGGCAGTGGCCTTGACCTGTGGCTTCGTGGGCGTCTCGTGAGATGATCGAGGCATTCTCCACGGTCCGTAGCAGCATATGGGCAACCTTCCTAACGCTGATCTGACGCTGGTTCCGACGGAGCGTCGGGTGGGTGACTCTGGTCCAACTGTGCGTGGGAATGAGGGGCTGGGCGCCGGCTGGCGCTGGTCCGGCTTGCCGCCTTCGTGAAGCCAGGGTGATGCCTGCCGCGCAGGGGGCCAGCGGGCCGAGCGCCGAGGTCGCGGTGAGGTTGCCACCTACGTCACCGAGGAGCATCCGCCCTCTGTCCCGCGTCGGGGCAGCGAACTTCTCCCTCGTCCGGCCAGCCTCCCACCCGCTACAGGGTGGGGGCGCGACCCACGGCAGCCCGTCGCCGTGAGCTGACAGGGAGGATGCCGGCAGTCCTGGCCAGCGGCCAGGAGGCCATCGACTGTGTGGCCGCAGGCGTGACGCCATCCACTCGTCCTGCGGGGGCACGCTGCCGCTGTAGGGCCGAGCTGCCGGGCCCCGTTAACTCGGAGTGTGCCTTCTGTGGAGTGTGTCGGCGGTGCGGTCGCCAATGCGAGGGGTGGCAAAAGGCGCCCGCACAGTTTCGCGTCGTAGACCGCGGTCGATGACATGTCCTCGTTGCCCGCCCGGCGAAGGACACCCGTGAGGGACCTGGCGTATCCGGCGACGTACAGGAGCGCGGCCTCGGGGTGGGCTGTGCCTCTACGGCGAGCGGTTGCTCGTTCCTCGTCCAGCACGACCCAGGGGGCGACCAAGTCGCGCAGGTTGACCCCTTCGCGGACAGTTCAAGGATCACGGCCGGAATGCCGGAGCGCAGTCGTGCGGCGGCCGCAAGACCGTGTGGGCCAGCTCCCATCACGATCACGGGAGCGCTGTTGCCTTGCTGCAGTGTTGGGGCATCGCCTCTCACTATGGTGGACTGCGGCTGACCTCACGCTCGACGGGGAGACACAAAGCCTGGCGAGCGGCGAGTCGGCTGGTCACCGGAGGCGGTTGTCGATACACCGGCGGTTCGAACTCGTTGAACACCGGGTAGCGGCGCGCCACCTTGTGCACGGGGCCGCCCAGGGCCCGGCTAGTCCGGCCGAGCACAGCTGACTGGCCATGAGCCGGACAGGCCAGGCGACATGAGCCTGCGCGGCTCCCGATTTCTGCTGCGAGCTCTAGGTCAGCGCTACACCTGGCCAATCTCGAGGGACTCGTATGCACGTAGTAACGACGCGCTACTGGCCACGGCTGCGGCTCAGCGGAGGCTGCAAGGCGAAGCGGGCAGGAGCCCCACCGAGATCAAACCGGTGGGGCTCCTACTTTCGAGCATTCAACGATCCAGCTAAACCATCTCTTGCCAGATCGCAATATCGCGAGGACTCTTCGCAGCAAGAAGATTGGAAATTTCAGCTCGATCCACGGAATCCAGCCAGCTGTCGAACGAGGCCCCGTCACCGGGGAACCACCACTCTGAATGACTGTCTACGGAATCAAGTTCGTCATCCAAGGGATACCTGAATTCGAATTGCACCTGAACGTAAGATTCGTGCTCGCCGGCCGCGTCAACGAATTCAATCTGTCGGACAATCCCGAGAGCGAAAGTGGGCTCTGGGAACCAGTTGGCCTGCCCGTACTGGAAAAGATATCCATCCGCGTCGGGGAGTTCCGGCACTTCGAACTCTATTTCTGCAAATCGCCTCACTAGCGGAGTCAGCCCCGAGACTGACCGGTCGACCCCACCCATCTCCTCGGCGAGCTGGCGTGCGATGGCCTCCGCCGATTCTACCTGCTGCTTCCCAGACATGATCAACTCACAAGTCCTCGGTACGCGCCTTGAACAGTGCCCGCCCACCTACCCTCCTCGGCAGGCGGGCGCTTTCGACCTACGGCCAGTGACCACCTTGCAACTGTCGTCTGACGTGGTCCATGACGTCAAGCGCTTCACGCCTATTTCTGGCTCCACTCATCAAATTGTTCACGCAGGCGTAGTATTCATTCGTATGAATCTTCGAGTGCACTGACAACCCGTGCGGGTTAGGAGACGAGCTGCTTCGCGGAAGCCCGACACCGTTCTCGGCGTCGTTTACACCGATTCCAAATCTGTCCAGCTGTGCCCTTGCGGGAGCTGCCTTCGGTGAATTTCCTGCCACGATGTGGTGCGGCGAGTGAGGCGTTGCTGGTTCCGAGACGCCAGCAGCGTTGCGGGCATTCCGAAGCTTGGTGGCACAACCCGGGTCAGCGTTGTGCACCAAAATCGGAGTCGCCCCCGCCAGCACATAGTATGTGTGCTACGCGGCCCCTCTCTATCTGCGTATTGGCAGATCAGCGACGGTTTCGGGTTCCGCTGGTGTCCGTGGCTGTGCGGGGGAATCCGTGGGTGTTGCCGTCGCTACTGCCGTCAGGCGGTTCAGCCCAGGTACGGCTTCTCGCGGTGTTCCAGGAAGTGCTGGAGCCTGAGTCGTTGGGTGTGGTGCATCGGCAACTGCGCGATCTCTTCGGGCGGTACGACCCGGAGTTCGGTGGACTCGTCGGAGATCTCCAGTTGGCCGCCGGTGATGCGGGCGGTGAAGCAGACGTGGAACTGGCGGCGGACCTCGCCGTCGGTGTAGGCGATGACGTGTTTCGGGTCGGTGTA
Source organism: Streptomyces sp. NPDC015131 (assembly GCF_043079975.1). Lineage (NCBI taxonomy): Bacteria > Bacillati > Actinomycetota > Actinomycetes > Kitasatosporales > Streptomycetaceae > Streptomyces > Streptomyces sp. NPDC015131. The sequence continues at coordinate 204,025 of NZ_JBIBVB010000001.1, forward strand.
GGTGCCGACCAGACCGGTGATCTCAACGTCGAGGCCGGTCTCTTCCTTGACCTCGCGGACGGCCGTGCCGGGCAGAGAGTCGGTGAGTTCCATACCGCCGCCGGGCAGCGCCCACAAGTCGTTGTCTCGGCGGCGCTGGAGGAGGATGCGCCCGTGGTCGTCGGTGACGACGGCGGAGGCGGCGACGACCATGCTGTTCGGCTTGGGCGCGTTCGGGTCGTCGTAGTACTCGGTGCGGGCCACAGTCAGCCTTCCTCTCGTGCGGGCGTTGCCGTCGTCCACGCAGCGTCGAAGCTCTCGGCGTAGGTGTCGAACATGCAGCCTGTCTCGTGTCGGCGAAGATGCCATACGGGGGCGGCGTAGGCGTTGACGCCCCAGACGTGTGCGTTGACGAGTTGCTGGTCGTCGGCGCGGTAGAGGGAGTTATAGAGCGTGGTGGCGTGGGTGCGGACTTCGATGCCGGGGGTGCCGGCGAGTGGCCTGTAGTGCATGAGGGCGAGGCGGCAGCGGGATTCGATGCCGTGGCCGAACCGTTCCTCCTGGCCCCCGCGGGCTTGGACGGTGTCGCTGTCGGCGTCTCCGATCGCGATGCGGACGGTGCAGCCTTGGGCGGCGCGTTCGGTGAGGAGTTCGTTCAGCCGGGGGTACGCCTCGTGGAGGAGGACGGCCGCGTAGACGAGGATGTCGATCCGTTCCCGGGCCTGGGCCATCAGGTCGGTGAACGCCGAGACGGGGATATCGGCCCGCTGCTCGTAGAGCCCGAACCGCTGCTGACCGGACGCTACGGCCGGACTTGCCTGGACACCGTCGCCCCGCTCCTGCTCCTCGGCTGGGGCCATGTCGGCCCCGCCTTCCTCGCCCAGTTCCACGCCCCCACCCACCCCGTCCCGCAGCTGGAGGCCGTACCCACCACTGTCCCCAAGCCGGTGCCCGACGAGGCACCCGCCCCCGAATCGGCACCCCCGACTCTCATCCCGGACGTCGTTACCGCCCCGGCCGAGGAATCGCAGCCCGCCCCGGCTCCGGCCGCGGCTCTGCCCGTCACCGTCGCGAAGACGGCTCGACCCGCCTCTGGCCCGGCCCTGCCGACTGCCCTGCTGGACGCGGCCCGGCGCATCGCGGATACCCACCGCACCGAGCACGAAGCGCCGATCACAGCAGCCCAGTTGGGGACTCGCATGGGCGTCACCCTGCCGGTGGCCACCGCCGCCCTCGCTCAGCTCTGAGCCCGGCCCTCACCAGCGGCACCCCCTCGCTCAGCCCCACGCCCGTCCATGGGCCTGGTTCGTCATGCCCCAAGCAGCACCAAAACACCTCCGCACCTGGCTGGTTGCTGCTCGGGGCCGCCCACCCGAACTGAAGGGAGACGCCCCGAATGGTCACCCTGGACCTGCGCCACGTGGCAAGCCCCGCCGTACGGGACCTGCTTCAGCTAGTCAACCAACCCGACTTCGACCGGACACGGCTGCAGATCGAACGCCTCGGCGGCTGCACCGAACCCGTCCGCCTGAACGGCCACACCACCACCCTCAACACGACGACCGGGGAGGTGCTGCGCTCCTACAGCTCCGCCGAGGAGCCCACGGGCAGTCTGCTCACCCCGTGCGGCAATCGCCGCTCCTCGCGCTGCCCGGCCTGCTCCCGCCTCTACGCCGCCGACACCTACCACCTCATCCGCGCCGGCCTCTCCGGCGGCAAGACTGTCCCCGACACCGTCCGCACCCACCCCCGCGTCTTCGCCACCCTCACCGCACCCTCCTTCGGCCCCGTCCACAACCGCCCCGACGCACGGCCCTGCCGCTGCGGCACCCGCCACGACTCAACGGATCCGCTGCTCGGTACGCCGCTCAATCCGGCGACGTACGACTACACGGGCGCAGTCCTCTTCAACGCCCACGCCTCCGCCCTGTGGGCCCGCTTCACCACCTACCTGCGCCGCGAGCTCGCCGCCCGGCTCGGCCTCACCCAGAAGGCCGCCCGCGCCGTACTGCGGGTGTCCTTCGCCAATGTCGCCGAGTACCAGAAGCGCGGCCTGGTCCACTTCCACGCCGTGATCCGACTCGACGGCCCCGACGGCAGCACCCAGTCCCCGCCCCCGTACGCCACCGTCGCCGTGCTCACGGACGCCATCCACGCCGCCACGCCACGCGCCCGCATCTCCGTCGACTCCGACGCGGTCGGGGAACGCGAACTTGGCTGGGGCCAGCAGCTCGACGTGCGCGAGATCGCCGCCTTCGGCACCGACACCGAATTCAGCGATCAGGCCGTGGCCGCCTACGTGGCGAAGTACGCCACCAAGTCCGCCGACGCCTCCGGCACCCTCGACCGCGCCCTGTTCTGCCGCCCCTGCCAGGGACGCGGCGCCACCCTCCTGCCCCACGGGACCCCGCTTCCGTGCAGCGCGTGCGACGGCACCGGGCAGGCCCGGCCGTTGCCCCGCCTCGTCGTCGCCCGGCACGTCCGGCAGATGATCCGCACCTGCTGGGAGCTGGGCCGCCTGCCGGAGTTCGCCGATCTCAAGCTCTGGAAGTGGGCGCACATGCTCGGCTTCCGGGGTCACTTCTCCACCAAGTCCCGTTCCTACTCCGTCACGCTCGGCGCGCTGCGCGACGCCCGCCGGGCCTGGCGTACCGAACGGGCCCGCGCCCACGCCGGCCTTCCCGAACCCGACCCGACGACCACTCTCGTCATCGGCCACTGGGACTACCTCGGCTCGGGCTACAGCCCCGGCGCGAACCTCCTCGCCGCCGCTGTATGGCACCGCAGGGAACTGGACCGGCAGTTCACGGCCGAAGGGGGCTGCTGATGGCCTCGCCCCCGCCCGCCGTCCTCCACGCGGATGCGGGCCGGGCTCCGGAGTTGCTGACGGTTCCCCAGGTCATGGCCCGCCTCCAGCTCGGCCGCTCCGCCGTCTACGACCTTCTCCGCACCGGCCAGCTCGCCTCGATCACCCTCGGCCGCTCCCGTCGCATCCCCACCCACGCCCTCACCGACTTCATCCACGCTCGCCTCGAACAGGAAGCCGCCTGATGACCACGCCCCGCGACACCCCCGTCTCCCGCCGTACCCGAGCCAACGGAGACGGCACGATCTACCAGCGAAAGGACGGCCGTTGGGAGGCCGCCGGATACGTCCTCGCGCCGGGCAATACCCGTCGCCGCGTCCGCGTCTACGACACCACCCGCAAGGAAGCCCTGGCCAAGCTCACCGAGAAGATCGCGGCCAGCAACCGCGGCCACCCCGTACCGTCCGCGCAGGGCAGCGTGGCCGCGTACCTGACGTACTGGCTGGAGAACGTCGCCATCCACCACCTGCGAGAGAACACGTACACCCGCTACACCGCAGTCGCCGGGCTCTACCTCATCCCCGGCCTCGGACGGAAGAAGGTCGCAAAGCTCACCGGCAAAGACGTCCGCACCTGGCTCAACCAGCTCCGCACCACCTGCCAGTGCTGCACTCGCCGCCTCGACGCCGGCCGAGATAAGCCCCGCTGCTGCGCCGCCGGAAACTGCTGTTCCAAGCGGCTCTCGCCCCTGACCCTGGCCTACGTCCACTCCGTCCTCAAGTCCGCCCTGGAGCACGCGGTACGAGAGGAGGAGATCCCGCGCAAGTCGCCCGCAACGTCCGCATCGGCACACCCCGGCCCCGACGCTTCGAACCCCTCACCGCCGGAGAAGCCCGGCAGTTGCTCGCCACCGCCCAGGGCCACCGGCTGCACGCGCTGTTCGAACTCGCCCTCCACACCGGACTCCGCAAGGGCGAGCTCCTTGGCCTGCGCTGGGAGGACCTCGACCTCGACGCGGGCGCCGCCGCCATTCGCCGCACCCTGCAGCGAACCGCCGCAGGCGGGCTCACCACGCTGCCCACCAAGACGCGGGCCTCCGAGCGCCGCATCGCCCTCCCCACCCGCTGCGTCCAGTCGTTGAAGCTCCACCACGAACAGCAGAAGCGCGAGCGTGAGGCCGCGGGGACCACATGGCAGCACGACGGGCACGTGTTCACCACAGCGCAGGGTCGACCGATCGACCCGTCCAACCTCACCCGCGCCTTCATCACGTTCCTCCACAAGGCCGGCCTCCGCCGCATTCGCTTCCACGACCTCCGCCACTCGACCGCCACCCTGCTCTTGGAACAGGGCGTCGAACTCGTCGTGATCAAGGAACTCCTCGGCCACGCCCACATCGGCGTCACCGCCACCGTCCACGCCCGCGTCCGACTCCGCCTCCAGCGCGACGCCATCAACACCCTTCAGCACCGCACTCGGCAGCCCGGAGACCGCCGAGACGGCAAGCGGCGACGGCGACGAACCGCCGCCCTGCGCTGCCCTCGTCCGCTGACGTTGCCGTCAACTACTGCCGTCATGGCCCACGGGAGCCCCACCTACGGGGCTCCGTTCTGCTTTAGCGATACAGGTCAACTCACCTCGACACCCGGCATGTAGCGCATAATGTCTCACATGAACTCTCTCGCTCCCACGGACAACCCGGGCCTGCTGCGATTTCTGCGGAGGTGGTACGGCGTCCCGCAATCACCCAATGTGAGACTGGGAGAATCACCTGAAGCGCCCAGGGAGCTTGTCGAGTGGCATGAAATCTCTGCCCAGTGGGGCGGGGAGATCACCTCGCACAACTACGCCATCCCCCTTTCGGAACTTGCGGTGGAAGACGGAAAGATTCCGTTCTGGGTTGAGAACCAAGGAACTTGGGTCTGGGCATTCGACCCGGCCAGTGAAGATCGCTCTGTGTACGAGCGAGAGCCATCTGACGAACCGAACCCATGGCGACGGACTGACGAGCAGCTCTCAGATTTCTTGATTCATGCCACGATCCTAGAGGCAATCCTGGGGGCCCCTGCGACGAAAGTAGCGCAAGGAGTCCCGGCAGATTGGCTCTGGTCTCGGGAGGGAAGTCATGAGCTCCCCTTCCCTGCGTGGAACTGGCCAGCCAACGATTCGCGCATCCTCTTCGGCGAGAGCTGGCTGGCGCTCGTCCACCCGAGCGATGATCCCGACGAAGGTCATGACGTCACCCTGGCGGCGAGGGCGCCAGGCGATCTCTCCTGGGCGGAGAATATGCCAGGAGTCAAGTGGCGCTCATACTCCGGCGCTCAGGACCACACAACCGATGAACCACTGCCCTGGTAGACAGGGAAACACGAATCGGCGGCCGATCCACCTGGATGGGCCGCCGATTCCTTTCCTAACTCAGTCAGGAAGTCCCGTGAATTTTTCAGTCCTACGCGGTGAGATCACCCACAGCTGAGCACCTTCGGGCAGCATGTCAGGCAATGTACTTCTGCATGTTCCGCAGGCCCCCGTCGGGTAGTCGATGTAGAGCACGGCCTTTCTGACACCCGGGTTCATACGCAAGAAAGCTGCTGCGTGCGTCTCCACGTGCTCCCCGTTGGCCTTCGTACGACCTGGGAGGTTCTTGAGGAGTCCCGACTGACCGCCTGGACCACTGATCATCGGCAGCTGATCGCCCCCGACATCAAGAATTCCCACAGTGCGCCGCGGGTAGTCCTTCTGCAAATCCTTCAGGTACGGGCCGCAGTTGCTGTTGTGAACAAGGACCGGAGTCTGCCCCGCCAGCACATAGTACGTGTGTAGGTCATCGACCGTTAGGTTGTACGTACGGGCGTGCTTGGTGAAGGAGCGGTTTGCCTGCACACTGACGATGACGCCGGTGTCAGTCAGGAGGGTCATGCCGGCGGTGAGGTGCTGGGCCTCGATCCAGCGACCCTCCGACGGGGACCAGAAGGGATGCTCAAACGTTGCGGTGAGACGTTCGGCGCCCTCGGCGGTTTGCAGCGTAAGCTCGTTGAAGCGTTTGTCGTCGTCAGTGACGATCAGTTGCGTGACTTTGCGCGCTTCCGTTTCACCCGTCAGGGGGTTGGTGGCGCGTACGGCATCCCCGGGACTGACGTCCTCTATGTTCTTCGTGCTTCCGTCAGCCATGAGGACGTCAGTGCCGGCGAGGAAGCACTGGTTGCAGGGGGGGCCTCTGACGGCCTTGGCGTACCGCGCGCCCGCAACAAGAGGCGCTCTTGTATCCCACCCCAGAAGTTCACCCCTTTCGTGCATCGGGGCGTGGTACGCCTGGAGATACGACCAGCACCGTTCGTCGTTGTAAACATTCTGACAAGCGGAAAGTGCTGCGCTGAGTTGCGCCATCTCCCGTTGCTGTGCATCTCGGTAGTCGAGGGCCTTTAGCTTGTACTCGTAGCGCTCGATGTAAACCCGGCGGAACTCCGGGCTTTCGTCTACGAAGGTCCACGTTTTGCCGTTTGTGTTTGTGAACGCGGAGTCAGCTTGACTTATGTCCCTCTCGTCCCGCACACCGTCATTTGCAGGGCTTGACGACTTGCCGCTGCCCTTGCCGGGCTTATTGCCTGGCTTGCCCTGATGGCAAGGGGTCTTGGCTTCCCAACAGTCGCTAAGAATGAGTCCGGTTGGGTCGGAATATGTGACGGGATTGTTGTTGGCATAGGTGTAGCCATGCAGTTGCTGCGAGTCGGTCAGGTCCATGATCGGGTCGACGCTGATGAAGCGGCCGATCGTGGGGTCGTACTCGCGGGCTCCGATGTGGGTGAGGCTGGTGTCGGCGTCGTTGGTGCCGCCGACGAAGCCCTTCTTGCCGGTCCAGTTGGTCGGCTGCGTGCCCCGGGGGGCGCCGAACATGGTGGTCTTGCGGCGGGTTACGGCCTGGCTTGCGTCGTTGGTGATCTGGGTGGTGCTGGTGTTCTGGTGGTTGGTGAGGATGTAGGTGAGCTTGTTGTTGGTGCGCATGGCGACGGTCTTGCCGCCGGCGCCGTAGTAGCGGGTGCCGGTGACCAGGCCGACCTTGTCCATTTCCAGCTCATTGCCGTTGGGCAGGTAGAGCGTGGTGGTCCCGGTCGAGTCGCGGCCGATGAGGCGCTGGCCGTCCGTGTCGTACAGGTAGCTGGACGTCTTGGTGCCGTCGGTGACCTTGGAGAGGTGGCCTTCGTCGTCCCAGGACAGGGTCTGGTCGAGCGGGGCACCAGGGCTGGTGGACTTGCGGGTCTCGGTATTGCCGCTCGCGTCGTAGGTGTAGGTGGCGCTGTGGGGGGTGGTGCCGGTCTGGGTCACCGAGGGCAGCTGATGCTTGCCGGCGGTCGGGGCGGCGTAGGTGCGGACTGTGTCGGCGGTGGGGCCGCTCGCGGTCTTGTGCTGGGTTTCGGTCTTGCGGTTGCCGACGGCGTCGTAGGTGTAGCTGGTCCAGTAGGCGTCGGTGCCTCCCACCACGGTGGCGGACGGGGTGGTGGCGCACTGCTCCCCGGTGTTGGTCCACGCCTCGGTGATACGGCGCAAGGCGTCCATGGCGAAGCACTGGGTGTCGGTAGTGCGGGTAGTGTCCTGGCCGTAGGCGGTGGCTATCGAGGTGATGTTGCCGACCGGGTCGTACGAGTAGCGGGAGTCTTCGATGCGCTGGGGTGCGACCTCGCGGTCTGCATAGGAGCGGGTCAGCGCGCCAGTGTGGTCGTCGTACTCGTTGGTGGTCCACAAGTGCTGGCCGAACTCGCCGTACTCCAGGCGCTGCGGCCGACCGTAGTGGTCGTAGCTCGCGTCGGAGATGAGGGGGTCTTGGCCGGCGTAGGCGGAGACCAGCAAACCACCAGTGTTGTAGTTCGTGACGACGGATTCGGCCGGCAGGCCACCGGTGGCCGGGTGTTCAGTTTCCTCAAGGTGGCCCGTGTTGTCGTTGTAGAAGTTGAACCACTCGTACGTTCCGGCCAGTTGTCCTTCAGCCGCAGGGATGGTGACCTTGCTTCCGACCGGCTGGTACAAGTCGTTGTACTCGGTAACCTCGCTGACGTACGCGTTGCCGCCGCTGTAGCGCGTGGCGGCGGTGGGCTGGCCCTTGGCGAGGGTGTCGTACGTCCAGGAAGCGAGGGTGGTAGTGCCCTTCTTCAGCGCGGTGCGGCGGCCGAGGTCGTCGTAGTCGGTGTGCAGGGTGATTAGCCGGGCGTCCTTGACGTCGGTGGCGCGGTCGCCCTTGTCGTAGACGGTGGTCGTCGGGCCCTTGTCAGGGTCGGTGATGGAGGTCTGACGGCCACGGGTGTCGTAGCCGTAGGTCCACTTGGCACCGGAGGCGTCGGTGACCAGTTCGAGGCGGCCGTGCTTGTTGTAGCCGTAGAGGGTGGCCTGCGACGCGGTGCGGTCAGCTGTCGTGTACTGCTTGAGCTCGACGGTCCTGCCCAGTGCGTCGACGACCGTGGTGGTGGCGGTGCCGCCCTTAGGCGGGAGGACCGTGGTCGTGTCGCCGGTGTAGCTGGTGGTGGTGCGCTTGGTCTCGTCACCGAACCGCTTGGCGATGACGGCGGTCGGGCGTCCCGAGCCGTCGAATACGGTTTCGGTGGAGGAGGGGTAGTGGGTCTCCTGACCTGTCACGAGTACCGGCTCGGCGGCTCCCGTGGCGAAGTAGGTCCCCGACGACAGCCAGGCTTCCCCACGGGTGTTGTAGAACGACTCAGTTATCAGTCGACCTGCGCGGTCGGGCGAGGTCTCCTGGGTCTGGCGGGCGCGTAGCAGCCCGTCGAAGAAGGCGTAGCTGGTCTGGTACTGACTGTTGTGATCGAGCGATTTGCTCGTGACGACGACCGGTCCGTCATTGCGAACGAAGTAGTCGAAGACGTGGTTCGGAGCGTTGGGGTACGTGGCCTGAGGCCGCGTCGGGATCCACACCTTTGCGACCCGCCCAAGGGAGTCGTACGCGGTCGAGGTCACCTTGCCGTTGGGGTCGGTGACCTTCGTGGGCTGCCCGCGGAACGGGTCCAGCACCGTGGTGACCTTGTGACCGAGGGGGTTGGTGACCAGGGTGGAAGTCGGTACTTCCCCGGTCGCCGGTGTGTAGGCAGTGGTCGTCGTCTTGCCGTACGCGTCAGTGGCAGCCAGCGCGCGCCCGTACTGGTCGAAGCAGAGCTGGTCCTTGGCCGCTCCGCAGGTGGCAGGAGTGGACGTGGTGACGTCGTACCCGCTGCCCGCGCCGTTGATACGGTCGGTCTTGGTCACCAGGCCCCTGGTGGGCGCCGCCCCGAAAACACCGCCGTCGTAGTAGTTCCGTACGTCGTCAATAACGTCCGCAGGTCGGCTCACGGTGGCCCCGCACGCGGCAGCCACGGTGTCGGTACGGGAGACGGCGTTCAGGATGGGGCTGGTGGAGCTGCGGGCATAGCTGGTGGTGATGCACTGTTCGTCGCCCGACTTGGAGATGTCACCGAGGTCGGATTGGGTGGCGACCATGCCGTAGGCGTCGAAGGTGCGGGTGGTCTTGGTAGTACGAGTGCCGCCGGTGATCGTGGTGCGGGCTTCTTCCGCTTGTGTGCCTGTCTGGTACGCCTCGAGAGCCGGCAGATCAGCTGCGGCGCGGGACCTGGTGGCGGTCACAGCGGAGCGCCAGGGAGTGTAGGAGGTGGCGGATACGAGCACACCGCCGTCACCGTTGTAGGTGGCCTTCTCCCTGACCGTGCCGGCGAACTGCTCGCGGTCCGTGACCGATACTCCGGCGGAGTCCTTCACCGCGGCGCCGTCCATGCCGCGGAAGTAGCGTGTCTCGGTCAGCGTCTTGCGGTCGAGACCGGCGCCCTTGCGTGTTTGGACGGTGTGGTAGCCGCGGGCGACGGAGTATGTCCGGTCCACGGGCTTGGTGAACTCGTCGGTGCTCTTGGCCCACTCGGCACCACCGGTGTACGTGTACTCGGTGACCATATCGGGGGATTCGGCGAGGTTGTCCCCTTCGGTGACCCGCTGGACAGCGTAGGAGTTGAACCAGTCCTGCTTAGCCGTCTCGCCCTCGTAGGCCCACTTGACCGGATAGCAGCGGGTGGTGTTCGTGGCGTCGGTCGGTGGCAGGGATGCAGCCGTGCAATCCGGGTCGTAGTAGTCGACGCCTACGGTGCCACCCGATTCGGTGGTGATCTGGGCCATCCGCAAGCGGATGAACGGTGCAAGGCCATCGCCGAGTTTGTCCACGCGGTTCGGCTTCTGCACGCCTGTGAAGGTCACCGCAGGCAGCGCGGCAGTGCCGCCCGCCCTGCCGGTGCGGGTGATGGACTCCAGCCACATGGGGGTGGAGATGCCGTCACCGGAGGGCGGGAAGTTCTGCTTCAGGGCCCAGAAATCGACGTCCTTGTAGGCACCGCCGGTGAGCACCTGGGTGGTGATGGAGGTGAGTCGCTTACGGGACCAGAAGCTGGGGGAGTACTTGTCCTTGCACTCCGTCGACCCGTCCTTGCAGTAGAGATCGAAGGGGACGTCAGGCCAGTTCTTCGCGTTGGCCTCGTCGAAGGTGGTGCAGGAGGACAGGCAGCGCTCACTGACGCCGAAGAGCACCTTGCCCATGGGCTTGTCGGTGTACACGGCGTTGGAGCGCAGCCCGTAGTCGATGTGGTCGAGCCACCCGCCGCGGGTATAGGACGTGACGGTGGCGCTTCCGGTGGTCTCGGAGACATTGCGGCCGTAGTTGTTGGCCTCCGTCTTCCAGTAGTACGCCATGGCGTTACCGCGCGGATCGACCACGTAGTCGAGCTGCCAGCGCCAGGCTTGCTGGCACCAGGCGGCCGCGAAGGAAGCGTTGTAACACGGCTCGCCGGACTGGTTACCGAAGACGGGTGCCGTCCACGTGGAGTTGGTCACCGGGTCGTCGGCTGCGGTGCCGTTGTCGCGCCAGCCTGGCAGCTTGTTCAGACCGAAGTAGTACTGGGTGCCATCGGACGTGGTGACCTTCCAGTGCTCACCGACACCATCGACGCCGGCCGTCCCCTTGTCAGGGTTTGACGCGCCGGTCAGCTTCTCGACCTTCTCACCCGAGTCCGAAGCCGGGTGCCAGCCCTTGGCACTGTCGTATACGAGCTCGGTGCTCTTGCCGCCGAGTGACAGCGTCGCGTTGTCGTTGTACCAGCACAGGTCACCCATCCTGGTGGTATTGGTGCCGCCCACCTTGTCGTCGTTGCACGCCTTGTAGCGGCGTTCGATATGGCCCGGCTGCCATCCCCAGCCGTCACCGATCCAGTCCGCCTGGTTGTTGGTGACCGCCGTACGACCGTCAATGGCCTGTGAGCTGTAGTTGAGCGATATGGAGGGCTGGAGACCACCAGGGACGGCGGGAACGCCCACCGGATAGGACCAGTTGAACCCGCCCGTGGCGTCATCGGCGGTCCACGAGCCCGAGCCCGTGAGGGACGTTGCCTTGTAGTCACCGGTGGGGCCCGACGCTTCCGCCGTCGCCGCCAGGACCGTCGACCCCGACCCCGTGGAAGCGGCTCTTGCGCCCGAAGCAGCGGTGCCAGCAAGCGGCGCGGTCGCATACACCGTGCTGGACTTCGTGTCGTTCTTCGTCGGCAACGGCTTGCCCGTACGGCATGCGGGCTTGTCCGGAGTGGTCAGCGCGCAGGCTGGAAGCTGGACCAGGCGCAGGCGGGCTGCCCAGTCGCCACCATAGGCGCCCTTGAAGGAGGCGTAGTTGACGCGGACGTCGACCTTGCTCGCGGTGGCGGTGGCGTCCGTGGGGGCGAGCGACAACACCAGCCCTTCCACGCCGACTTTGCGCGCTGCGGCCTGGGAGGCGACGGTGACCTTCACCTTGCCGACGGCTTGAGCGCCGATGCGAGCCTTGGACTGAGCAGCGCCAAGGAAGACAGGCAGGCCGCCAGCCCGTCGGGGAGTGTGCCCTGCCCCGGTGGCCGACTGCAGGAGAACCGTCTCGGAGCCGGCGGTCGGCCAGACAACCTTGGGCGAGGTCCACTTAGCGGCTGCGGTGCCTCGGGCCTTAGTGCCTCCAACGGACACCTTCGTGACTGGCACCGTGGGCGGCTGTCTCAGTTGCGGAAGCTCCGGCCCCCTCCCGGCTGCTGCGGCAACAGCTGTTGCCTGCGCGGGCAGCAAGCTCGCGACGACGGCGGCCGCGAGGACCCCAACCCATTTACGCGCGCCGAAACGGCTCACGCCCCCACCCCTCATGAACACTGACAAAATTGAGCCGACCATAACAGCACAGAGGCCATCTGCAAATAGGTGATGTGGCCAATGAGCAAGCAACTGGCTGTTTCTTAGTGATGTCTGATTCCGACCTCATCCTCCCCTCTTGTGAGGGTTCGGAGAAGGGTCGAACTGTGGGTTCAACCAGCAGAGTTACGATTCGCTTGGCCGTATCGACACTGTCCATCTTTACTACATGTGCATGGTTTCATCACGAGTGGTGTTCTGCTCTGGATTGCTCAGTCAGGATGCTTTTCAAGAGAGGCAGATATAGTTTGGCGCGAAATCCGGACACATCGAATAAGGGGAGACCTGCGTGTCCATACGCAACAAGGGAGGGGGCTTCCGGAGGCGGCAGGCCGGCCTGCTGGCGTTCGCGCTGGCAGGCAGTCTGTTCGCTCCGGGGGTGTCGCCCGAAGCGGCCTACGCCAGTCCACCGAATCAGATGCCGGCGCAGACGGCCGACGATCCGGTGGCTGCTGGCTCGCTCAGCGAGGAGGACAAGGCGTTGCAGGACGCTGCAGCCTCTGGGAAACCCGTGGAGTTGGTGTCCGCGCGGACGGAGGCAAGTGACACCTGGGCACAACCAGATGGTGCTTTCTCGGTCAAGCGTCACGGGACAGCGGTACGCGTCTGGCGCCAAGGTGCCTGGGTTCCCACGGATCCAACGCTCGTCTTCACGGCTGATGGTTCCGTCGTGCCCAGAGCGTCCTCGGTCTCGGTGCGGTTCTCCGGTGGCGGCAGCGGGCCGATGCTGACCGGAGTCAAGGACGGACGCTCCCTGTCACTAGCCTGGCCCAAGCCGCTGCCCAAGCCGACACTGAACGGCAACGTGGCCACGTACCCAGAGGTGCTGGCCGGGGTCGACCTGCAACTGAAGGCGGAGACCGAGGGCTTCTCTCAACTACTGGTCGTCAAGACCGCCGACGCCGCCAAGAACCCCGAACTGGCCAAACTCCAGTTCGCGATGAACACTGTTGGCCTGACGGTCACCAAGGACGCGGACACGGGTGCCCTCGAGGCACAGGATCCGGCCGGGCAGACGGTATTCACGAGCCCCACGCCTTTGATGTGGGACTCCAGCCAGCCGACGAGCCCTAAGATGCGAACCTTGGCCGCCGAGGCGCCGGCGGATGCCTTCGAGCCTGGCGCAGGCGCGGAAGAAGCGCAGATGGGAACCACCGTCACCGGTGACTCGCTGACCATCACGCCAGACCAGGAGTTGCTGACCGGGGCCGGGACCACCTACCCCGTCTACATCGACCCGAGCTGGGCCTGGGGTGAGTGGCAGCACTGGGCCCGTGTCTACAAGGCGTACCCCAACACGTCCTTCTATGACGTCAAGGAAGTCGTACGCGTCGGATACGAAGCCGAGACCGGCGGCAGCGACCGCGTTTCCCGCTCGTTCTTCCAACTCGACACCAGCGACGTAGCAGGGGCTCAGATCAAGGAAGCCACCTTCCGGATCCGCAACACCTGGTCCTGGTCGTGCCAGCCACGCCCCATCGAGCTGTACGAAACCGGTGACATCTCTCGCAAGACGACCTGGCGGAACCAACCGGCCAAGATCGGCGGCGACAACGTCAAGCCGCTTGCGACCGTAAATGACGCCAAGGGCTGGAGCAAGGACTGCGCTGCGGGCAACCTCGAGTTCAATGCCACTCCCGTCGTGCGCAAGGCGGCTGCCAACAAGGACGCTGGTGTCACCCTCGGCCTTTATGCGGCCAACGAAGAGGACACCTTCGGCTGGAAGAAGTTCGACCCGAAGACCGCCACGCTCGAAATCAAGTACAACCACCCGCCCAAGACGCCGACCGGTCTGGGCACTAACCCTCGTACCAGTTGCACCGCCGGGGGAAACATCGGCAACAGCGCGGTGAGTCTGTACGCGAAGACCGACGACCCGGACGGTGGCAACCTCACGGCACAGTTCCAGCTGTTCAGGACGGGCTCATCGACCCCGACAGTCCCCGTTGTCGACACCAGCCTGCCTGCACTGAAGGGGCGCGTCACCACCCTAGTTCTGCCCGCGGAGAAGACCCCTTCCGGCGACTACACGTGGAAGGTGCGCGCAAAGGACCCTGACGGTGCGCTGTCCGCGTGGAGCACAACGTGCAAGTTCAGCCTCGACCGCAGTCGTCCCAGTCAACCGCCGCTCATCACATCCGAGGGTGGCAAGTTCCCCAACGGCGAAGATGGCTGGCCGGCGCAGACCGGTACTGCACGCAGCGCGGGCAAGTTCCTCTTCGCCAACAACGGAGTCAAGGACGTCGTCGCCTACTACTGGTGGACCGACACTAACCCCGAAGTGCGGATGACCCCCGCAGGCGTCGCCTCCGCGCTCATCACACCTCCCTCCTATGGCCCCCACCTGGTGCACGCGTACAGCGTTGACAAAGCCGGCAACCGGTCCGACCAAGCCACCTACCTGTACTACGCCAATCGGGCCGAGGCACGGGACAAGCCGGGCGACCTCACCGGTGACGGGTTCCTGGACATCTGGAGCACCGACATCAACGGGACTCTCCTTACCTACGTGGGCCAGGGGAACCGGGACTTCTCCTCCGCGACCAACGCGGGCGCGAGCTTCCCCGACCAGCAGGTCACGTACAGCGGTGACTGGCACCAGGACGGCCGTAACGACCTCATCGCCCTCGAATACAACCCGAACGACCTCAAGAAGGACCTGGTTCTCTACAGCAACAACGGCGAAGGAAGCATCAACCCGGACAGCAAGCTGGAGCTGAAGGTCAGCTGCCCGGTAGCCAGGCCCTCCGGCCGCTGCAAGGCAACCGAAACATGGAACGGAGACGACCACTGGCACAACGCCGAGCAGATCACGACAGGCGGTGACATCAACGCCGACGGCATGGCTGATCTCCTGGTCAAGCAGGGCAAGCACCTGTGGGCCTACTACGGCAGCCGCAACGCCAGACTCGACGTGACACGCCCGCACGCCATCCTCGTCGGCGCAACCGACTGGGACCGGTTCACCGTCATCGTCGCGGGCGACCTCAACGGAGACAAACTGCCCGACCTGCTGCTTCGCGAGGACGCCTCCGGAGACATCTACCGCTCCTACGGTAAACCCGACGTCGACAGCACGCTGAACCTCGCCACCTGGGGCACACCGGCCAACCGCGTCAAGCTAACCAGTGGCACACACCCCAAGAGCCTCTACCGGACCCTCGGCGTGACCGGAGACCTCGACGGCGACGGTAATGGTGACGGGGTTTCGGACGGCGACGGCATCCCCGACCTGTGGGGACGCAAGTCCAACAATACGCTCGTGGGCTGGCCAGGGCGTAAAACCGGAAGCGACTACACCGGCATCGGCGCCTACTTCACCATCGACGGCGTCAACGGCGGCCGCCACATTCCAGCCGGCACGACACTCACAGGTGGCCAGTCCCTTGCCTCCACAACCGTCAAGCTCACCATGCAAGCCGACGGCAATCTCGTCATCACGTCGAACACGAGTGGAATCCTGTGGACGAGTGGCACCGCCGGAAACAACGGTGCCACTGCGCGGGTGCTCAATAACGGCAACCTCGCCGTCTACTCCGCGGACGAAAGCACCCAGCTCTGGAGCACCAACGTCAACCCAACCCCGGTAGCAGGACAGGAGAACGTCGACCCGGGACTGCCCGGCACCGGCTACGCACTCCTCCAGGACCGAGGCAACCTCGTCATCCACAACGGCAAAGGCCAAGCCGTCTGGTCCAGTGGCACCCACACCCGACACGACTACAACGGTGACGGCCGCAGCGACATGGGCCTGTGGTACGACTTCGACGCCGGTACGGACGCCACCTATACGACGCTGTCCAACTCCGACGGCACCTTCAACCTCCCGATGAAGTCCTACGCAGCAGCAGCCGGAGTGTGGGAAGCCCAGTACATGAAGTTCGTCACCGGCGACTTCAACGGCGACGGCCGAGGCGACATGGCGACCCTCCGCCCATACAGCGACACCAGCATGAAACTGTGGACATCACTCGGCAAGACAGACGGAGGCTTCAGCACCCCCTTCTCCTCCTGGAATGTCCCCGCCGGTGTCATGCACACCAGCTACATGACGCCCCAGGCCGGAGACTTCAACGGTGACGGACGAGACGATATCGCCGTCTGGTACGCCCACCCCGACGGAACCACCAAACTGCTCACCTACACCGCGAACGTTCAGGGCGGATTCAACAAACCCTTCGAGTCCTGGACCGCACCGGAGGGCACCTGGGTCAGGGACCGCTGCAAATTTGTCACGGGTGACTTCAACGGAGACGGACGCGACGACCTCGGCGTCTTCTACGGACAAGGTGACGACACCGTCCGCAACCACACCTTCCTGGCTACTGTCTCGGGAGGCTTCGCCAAGCCCACCTCATGGTGGTACAGCAGCGCCCTGGACTGGGATCTCGCCATCCCGCACGCCGGCGACTTCAACCGTGACGGCCGCGATGACGCCATTCTCTGGTACGACAACGCCACCACCAGTGACAAGGTGTCGACGATCATTGCCGAGTCCCAGGAGGACAACAAGTTCAGCTCCGCCTACGTCTCGCTCGTCGCTGACCCCAGCTGGCAGGTAAAAAAGAGTCAGATGGTGATCGGCGACTATAACAGCGACGGGTACGACGACATCGGAACCATGTACCACCAGCCGGATGGTGCCGTAAAGATGTGGACATGGACCGCGAAACCGGACGGAAAGTTCAACGGCGCAAAGCCGAGTTCCTGGATCTACACATCGGACCAGTGGAAATACGAATGGACTCGATTCTTCAAGCCGTACAACTAGCTCGCTGTAGTTCGAGCTTTACGCAAGCGTGATCACGTCGCCCTGTCCGCAGCCTCGTCGCTGGACAGGGCGACGTCGCGTACTCCGGAGGGTCGGAATGGACCCATACTCAACCTCTCGCCGTGACCATCGGGCCTGGGTGTACCCCGCTCCCCGACCCTGTCACACCTGACGGGGCTGGGGAGGGGAGCCTCATGGGTGAGATGCGCAATCTGGGGTGTGCGCTCGCGGCTTGTGTCGCCGCAGCCGTCGGTATCGGGGTGTACGGGCCGTGGTGGAAGGACGAGCCGAGCCGCTCATGGGGGAACTGCCCGAACGGCTGGATACGCAGACGATGGCCGTCGTCGTCGGTGACCCGTCCGCGCGCACGACGGTCACTGTGTTCCAAGATTCTCGCTGTGTCATGACGCGGGAGTCCGAGACCTCAAGCAGTGGTGCTCATCTGCTGGAGCTCGCCCCGGCAACGCAAGATCAGCGTCGAGTACCGATTCGCGACTTTCATCGACGGCAAGCAGGGTGCTTCGGGATCCAAGAGGGCGGTGGCCGCACTGGGAGCGGCGCTGGACGCGGGGAAGTTCACCGCACTCCACGGACTGCTGTACACCAACCAGCCGCCGACGGAGGCCGTTGAGGGTTCACCGACGAAAAGCTGCTGAGCATCGCGAGCAAGATTCCCGGCCTGCGCGGCACCACCTTCGATCAGACCGTCAGAAACTTGAGCGACAACGACTTCGTCACCGATGCCGACGAGGCCCACGCCAGGGCTGGATCCCCTGCCACGCCCACCATCCTGGTGAACGGCCAACCTCTTCCGGTCGCCATGGCTGACGCCATCTACGACAAGGACGACTTCGCCGGCATCATGCGCAGCTACGTGGGCTGAGCCGCTGCGGTTGCCCGGGTGAGGAGCTGCTGACGCTCGTTTGACGCTCCTCGCCCGCAATCGCACGTCACCCTTTGAGGAAGAGGTCCTCTGACCTGCACGTTTTGCCATACCGGCTTGCCCTAACATCGTTCTGATGACGCATCATGCGGAGTGCGTGGCGATCCTGGAGCCGGTGAAGTAGGGCGCTGAACTGCGGCTCGCCGTCGAGGCCGGCGTCAAAGAGCTGTCAGGGGAAGGCCGGGCGGCGCCAAGAACGCGCCAGGACGGGCGGACAAGCTCGGGGAACGGGCGGAGGCTGAGCGGAGCCCTACCCGAAGGAGTCCGTCCGCATGACCACCGTGACCGCCGAGAAGGGCGCCGTTCCCGGCGCCGAGGAACCGCCCGATACCGGTGCGCGGCACAAGCTGACCGCCGTCACCGGGCTCGCGGCCCTGTCGCTGGACGCGATGGCGTCGGTGGCGTACGGGCCCGAGGCCATCGTGCTGGTCCTGGCGGCGGCCGGCGGGTACGGGCTGGGATTCACGCTGCCGGTGACGCTGGCCATCGCGGGGCTGCTCGCGGTGCTGGTCGCCTCGTACCGGCAGGTCATCGCCGCCTTCCCGGACGGCGGCGGTTCCTACGCCGTCGCCAAGGCACACCTGGGACGGCGTACGAGCCTGGTCGCGGCCGGTTCGCTGGTCCTCGACTACGTCCTGAACGTGGCCGTGGCCGTCACCGCCGGTGTGGCCGCGCTGACGTCCGCCTTCCCGGGCCTGTACGGCGACCGGCTGGTGCTCTGCCTCGGCGTCCTGGTGCTCATCACGGCCGTGAACCTGCGCGGGATCGTCGACTCGGCCCGCGCCTTCATCGTCCCGACCGCCGTCTTCGTCGGCGCGATCCTCGTCGTGATCTTCGTCGGTCTGTTCCGCGACGCGCCCGCCTCCACGGTGGCCTCCGACGGACACGTCTCCGTCCTCGCCGACAACGCCACCACCGTGGGCGCTCTGCTCCTCCTCAAGGCGTTCGCCTCCGGCTGCTCCGCACTGACCGGGGTGGAGGCGATAGCCAACGCGGTGCCGTCCTTCCGGGCGCCGGGCGCTCGCCGGGCGATGCGCGCGGAGGTGGCGCTGGGCGTACTGCTGGGCGTGATGCTGATCGGGCTGTCCGTGCTGATCTCCCGTTTCGGCCTCCAGCCGGTGGAGGGCGTCACCGTCCTCGCCCAGCTCACCGACGCCTCTCTCGGTCACAACGGGGCTTTCTACGTCGTGCAGTTCGCCACCATGCTGCTGCTGGCCCTCTCCGCGAACACCTCCTTCGGCGGGCTGCCCGTGCTGCTGAAGCTGCTGGCCCGCGACAACTACGCGCCGCACGTCTTCGGCCTGAAGGCCGACCGGCAGGTGCACCGGCACGGCGTCATGTGGCTGGCGGTGGTGTCGGCCGGGCTGCTGGTCTTCTCCGGCGGCGACACCAACACCCTCGTACCGCTCTTCGCCATCGGTGTCTTCGTCGGCTTCACGATCGCCCAGACCGGCATGGTCCTGCACTGGCGGGCCACCCGGCAGTGGGGCAGGGCCCTCCTCAACGGCTTCGGCGCCCTCCTGACCGGTGTCTCCGCGATCGTCGTCACCGCCACCAAGTTCCACGACGGGGCCTGGCTGATCGTGATCGCCCTGCCCGTACTCGTCCTCGCCTTCGAGACCGTGCACCGCGCGTACGGGCGGATCGGCGAGCGCCTGGGCGTGGGCCGGATCCCGGAACCGCCGCACCGTGAGCGCTCGCTGGTCCTGGTCCCCGTCTCCTCGCTCACCCGGCTCACCAGCGAGGCCCTGACCACCGCCGTCTCGCTCGGCGACGAGGTCCGCGCGGTGACCGTCTGCCATCCGGACCCCGAGGACCTGGCTGCCACCGAGGCCCTGGAGCGCGACTGGGCGCTGTGGAACCCGGGCGTCCCGCTCGTCCGGCTCCCTTGCGAACGCCGCTCGCTCGGCCGGCCGGTCAGTGGCTACGTACGCGATCTGCGCGCCGCCGAGCCGGCCACCCGCGTCACCGTCCTGATCCCGGAGGCCGAGCCCGAGAGCCTGTGGCAGCGGCTGCTGCAGAACCAGCGCGGCGCCGTCGTCGCCCACGCCGTACGCAGGGACACCGACGCCGTGATCTGCCGGCTGAGGTTCCGGCTCGGGGGTCGTTAGCCGGCTGGATCGTGTGCGCCATGCCTCCGGCGCGGACATCCCGCCGTACCGGCCGCGTCACCGGAGCCGATGGGCGGGCGCCCGGTCAGCCGACGTGGACGCGGGGGCGGCGGTCGCGGTCGGACTCCGCCTCGCGCAGGATCTCGCGGGTGACCGGGGCGATCTCGCCCTGGCCGAAGAGGAAGAAGCGGAGGAAGTTGGCGAAGGGGTTCCCCTCGGTCCACTCGAAGTAGACGTGCGGGCGGACGCCGGTCAGGTCCCGGGCATGCAGCAGCAGGGCCGCGAGGGCGTTGGGGACGGAGGAGGACTCCACGGTGAGCACCCGGTAGCGGTCGTGCATGACCTCGCCGCGCACGGTGAGGCCGGCCTCGAACTCGGAGGGGTCGGTGACGGTGACCTCGATGAAGACGAAGTCCTCGGTGCCGGGCAGGTCGTTGTCGGCGCGGATCTGGTCCTTCTTCGCCCGGTACTCCTCCGCGTCGCGGTTGTCCGGCTCGTTGGCGATGAACCGGGGGGTTCGGCTGGCGATGTCGCGTATGAAGCGCTCGGCCATGTCGTCGAGTTCGACGTGGGTGACGCGCAGCTCGAAGGCGCGGCCGAGGCGCGAGAGGAGGGAGATGAGGATGATGCCGGCGATGAAGCAGGCGCCGATCTTCACGCCGTCCGGGCGCTCGATGACGTTGACGACCGTCGTGTAGAGGAAGACGACGGAGATGATCCCGAACCCGATGGTCCAGCCGCGCTGTCCTGCCTTGCGGGCCGCGATCGTCACGGCGATGGCGGCCGAGCAGATCAGAACCAGGACACGGTGGCGTACGCACCGCCCTGGGCGTCGACGTCGGCGTCGAAGATCCACGTCACCAGGAAGGCGACCAGGGTGAAGACGATGACCATCGGGCGCACGGCGCGGGCCCAGTGCGGCGCCATGCCGTACTTCGGCAGGTAGCGGGGCATCAGGTTGAGCAGGCCGGCCATGGCGGAGGCGCCGGCGAACCACAGGATGAGGATCGTGGAGACGTCGTAGACGGTGCCGAACGCGTTGCCCAGGTACTCGTGGGCGAGGTAGGCGAGGGCGCGGCCGTTGGCCTTGCCGCCGGACTCGAACTCCTCGTGGGGGATCAGGACCGTGGTGATGAAGCTGGTGGAGATCAGGAAGCCGCTCATGATCAGCGCGGCGGTGGTGAGCAGCTTCTTCGTGTCCCGGATGCGGCCGGTGGGCCTCGCCGCGGTGTCGCCGGGGTCGCCCTTGACGTGCGGCATGACGGCGACGCCGGTCTCGAATCCGGACAGGCCGAGGGCGAGCTTCGGGAAGACGATCAGCGCGACGCCGATCATCACGAAGACGTTGCCGTGTTCCTGGGTGAGGGCCGCCGTCCAGTCGGTGACGACATGGCCCTCGGTGATCACCTGCCACAGACCCGTGACCACGACGACCACATTCAGCGTCAGGTAGATGCCCACCAGGGCGACGGCGACGCCGATGGCCTCCAGGAAGCCCTTGAGGAAGACCGCGCCGAGCAGCGCGATGAGGATCATCGTGATCAGCACCTGCTTGTCGTGCAGGGCCGATTCCAGGTGTGGGTTCTCCACGAGGTGGGTGGAGGCGTCCGCCGCGGAGAGGGTGATCGTGATGAGGAAGTCGGTCGCGGCGAAGCCGAGCAGGGTGAGGACGAAGAGCTTGCCCTTCCAGAACGACAGCAGCCGCGACAGCATCGCGATCGAGCCCTCGCCGTGCGGGGACTCCTCCGCCACCCGCCGGTAGACCGGCAGCGCGCCGGCCAGCGTGACGACCACGAGCACGATCGTCGCGACGGGGGAGAGCAGGCCGGCGGCCAGGGCGGCGATGCCGGGCTGGTAGCCGAGTGTGGAGAAGTAGTCGACACCGGTCAGGCACATGACCCGGTACCAGGGCTGCCCCTGGTGCCCGGAGTCCGGGGCCGCCGCCTTCGGACGGGAGGGCTTGCCCCTGCCCATGTCGGACAGCCCCTCCAGCATCCACGCGCGCAGCCTGCCGCCGCGCGTCTCGTCCGTGGTGGCCATGGGGGGTGCTCCTGCGGTCTGCTCGGTGATCTGTTTCCGGCCGCTGGTCGCGCGGCCGAGCCAGCGTAAGCAGCAGCTGCGGAGGCACGTCCGGCAGGCGCGTCAGGGAACCGTCAAGATCCGCCGGGAGGGCGTCACCTTCGTCACGTCGGCCGCAGCCGTTCGTCGCCGTCGCCGTCGCCGTCGCCGTCGCCGCCCTGGCCCACCGGTGGGCGGGGCGGGCCTCGCCGGGCTCGTGCTCGACGGCGGCGCGCGGCCGTCACAGACCGGAGAGCTTCAGGACGGAGCGGGCCGTCTCGGTGTGGACGTGCAGGGCGAGCCGCGCGAGGTCGGCCGCGCCGTGGTCCAGGGTGCCGCGTTCGCGTGCGGCGCGGGCGTCGGCTTCGAGGCGCAGCCACAGGGCGGGGTTGGAGAGCAGGACGCGCAGATCGATCTCGGCCCGCCCTCCGTCCTCGTCCCGCAGGCAGAGGCGCCCGGCGGTGTCCGCCGGCCAGACGGCCGCCGCGAGCCGGTCGGTGCGCACGGTCCTGGTGACCCACAGCCCCTGGACCGTCAGCAGGCCCGGGGCCGCGCTCACCCGGGCGGGCAGCAGAATCCCCAGCAGGAACGCCGACAGAGCGATGCAGCCCACCGTCCCGAGCGGGGTCAGGCCGTGGACACCGGCGCCGACGGTCAGCGCGGCGCCGAGCAGGAGGCCCGAGCAGACGAGGGCGGCCCGAGCCTCACCGGGCCATCCGGTGTCGTACAGCACGTCGGTGGAGGGGCGGCGGGAGGGGAGCGGGAGCTGCATGCCGCTGACGCTAGGGCCGCAGTGGCGCGCGTCCGGCGGAGGCTACGCGCTGTTTACGCGGCGGCCCGCGGAATTGACGTACTGCTGACGGCGGCGGGGCCGGTGGTGTGGTGGACGTACTCGCGGTGAAGCCGGAAGCCGGCCGTCCACGCGAGCACGCGGCTCGCCCGGTTCTCGCGGGAGCAGCTCCAGGTGGCGGTCCGGCCGCGGGCGGCGATGTCGGCGGTCAGGCCCGAGACGCAGGCGAGGGCGAGGTGCTGTCGCCGCTCGCCGGGGTCGGTGGCGCAGGCCACGTCCTCGTACCGGCTGCCCGTGAACCGCGCGCAGGCCACGGCCAGGACGCGGCCCTTGCGGAAGGCGGCCCAGCCGTGTCCGGACCGGGCGAGTCCCTCGGCGCCGCCCCAAGTGGCGAAGGTCCAGCCAAGGGCGGGGCCGGCGGCGGCGAGCGCCGGACCGTCATCCGCGCGCAGGCGGCGGACGGATGTGCCACGGGGGACCCGTGCGGCGGCCGGATCGCCCTGGTGGAGGTAGAGCATGCGGTCCCACGGCTGGAGCAGGTCGAAGGCGGCCGTGAGGACGGGAAGGAAGCGGGTGGACGCCTCGACGCAGTGACCGGCCAGCGGGGCGAGGTCGGCCGGGGCGAGGGCGGTCGGGTCGCCGGCCAGGAGGGCGTGGCGTCCGCTGGTGACGGCGACGGCACGGGGCTGGACGGGCCGGTCGGTCCACCAGGTGCTGTGCCCGGTGGCGAGGACGTGCTCGGCCGGCGTCGCCGTGCCGGGCGCGCCGACGGGGAAGGAGCGCGCGCAGGCCGGCGGCTGGTGGGCGGGGTGCGGGATCAGCACGGGGGACCTCCGGGAGTACGGGGAACGGGGCGGTCCGCCGTCACGGTGCGGGCCGCCCCGGTGGGTCAGCTCTGGCCGGCCTTGCGGCCGTGGTTCGCCTTCTTCTTGCGACGGGCCTTCTTCTTGCGGGCGCGCTTCGACATGTCCCGGCCCCCCTTCAGGCGCTCTGGCCGACGAGGAGGTCGGCGAGCTTCGTGAGCCGCTTGACGGTGCGGGGCTCGGTCGCGACCGGTGCCGGGGCCACGCGCTGGTCGCGGTCGTAATAGGCGCCGTTGACGATCTCGGTGGCCGGGTCGCAGAGGCGGACGACATGGGCGGCGCCCTCGGCCGGGGCGACGCCCTCGTGGGCGTACAGGGGCAGGAGGCCGGTGGCGCAGATGCCGGGGTGGACGGAGACGGCGGTGACGCGAGGGTCGGCGGCGAAGACGGTGAGGGCCAGCTGGGACTGGGCGTAGGCGGCGAGGCGGGAGTAGCGGCGTGCGCGGTGGGGGTCGTTCCACTGGATGGAACCGGTGCGGTGGAGCGTGGAGGAGACGTTGACGACCCGGCCGCCGGGGTCGCTGGTGAGGGCGGGTTCGAGGAGGTGGGTGAGGAGGTAGTGGGCGAGGAAGTTGACCTGGAAGGCGATCTCGTTGCCGTCGGCGGTGACGGTGTGGCGCTCCGGCGCGGCCATGCCGGCGTTGTTGACGAGCACGTCGAGGCGCGGGTGCTCGGCCAGGACGCGGTGTGCGAGGCGTTCGACCTCCTCCAGGCGGGTGAAGTCCGCGCCGAACGGGCACAGTCGGGCCTCGTCGATGCCGGCCAGGGCGATCAGCCGGTCGGTGGCGGCGTGCGCCTCCTCGGCGGTGCGGCCGTGGACGAGGACGGTGGCGCCGCGCTCGGCGAGGATCCGGGCGGTCTGGTGCCCGATGCCGGAGGTGGCGCCGGTCACCAGGACGGTGCGGGAGGAAAGGTCGGAAACGGACATGACTGGTCAGTCCCTTACGGGTGTCGAAGGTGTGCGGGTACGAAAAGGGGCGCCGGACGCGAGAGGTCGCGGCGCCCCGTGGCAGGGCCGGAAGGATCAGCGGCGTACTGCGTTCTCCGGACAGCGGGGCGCACGACGGGGCGCCCGATGGGGCGGCCGGTCGAGCAGGAGCCACGCGCTGTCCATGCTCCCCATCGAAGCCCTCGGGAGCCCCGGTCGCAAGCGCACGAGGGTTTCCCTGACGCCGCCCTGATGGGCATTCACCCCAGGCCGGGGACGGCGGAGACGAGCAGATCGATGACCTTGATGCCGACGAACGGCAGGGCCAGACCGCCGAGCCCGTACACCAGCAGGTTGCGGCGCAGCAGGTCGTGCGCGGACGCGGGGGTGTAGCGGACGCCGCGCAGGGCGAGCGGGATCAGCGCGACGATGATCAGGGCGTTGAAGATGATGGCGGAGGTGATCGCGGAGGTGGGGCTGCTCAGGCCCATGATGTTCAGGGCTTCGAGGCCCGGGTACGCACCCGCGAACATGGCGGGGATGATCGCGAAGTACTTGGCGACGTCGTTCGTGATGGAGAAGGTGGTCAAGGCGCCCCGGGTGATGAGGAGTTGTTTGCCGATCTCGACGATCTCGATGAGTTTGGTCGGGTTGGAGTCGAGGTCGACCATGTTGCCGGCCTCCTTCGCGGCCGACGTGCCCGTGTTCATCGCCACGCCGACGTCCGCCTGGGCGAGCGCGGGGGCGTCGTTGGTGCCGTCGCCGGTCATCGCGACCAGCTTTCCGCCTTCCTGCTCCCGCCGGATCAGGGCGAGTTTGTCCTCGGGGGTCGCCTCGGCGAGGAAGTCGTCCACCCCGGCCTCGCGGGCGATGGCCCGGGCGGTGAGCGGGTTGTCACCCGTGACCATGACGGTCCTGATCCCCATGCGGCGCAGTTCCGCGAACCGTTCCCGGATGCCCTCCTTGACGACGTCCTTCAGGTGGACGATCCCGAGCACCCGGGGGCCCTCTCCGTCGTGCAGGGCCACGAGGAGGGGCGTGCCGCCGGCGTCCGCGATGGCGTCGGACCAGGCGCGGGCCTCGGGCGGAACCGTTCCGCCGTACCTCTCCACCCAGGCGATGACCTGGGCGGCGGCTCCCTTGCGGATGTGGCAGGCGCCGTCGTCCCAGCGCAGGTCGACGCCGCTCATGCGGGTCTGCGCGCTGAACTCGACGAAACGGGGACCGGCCAGCTCACCCTCGGCGGGTGCCTCCAGGCCGTACTGCCGCCGGGCGAGCTCGGCCACGGACCGCCCCTCGGGGGTCTCGTCGGCGAGTGAGGAGAGCTGGGCCGCGTCGGCCAGGAGGGCGGCCTCCACCCCCGGGAGCGCGATGAAGGCGACCGCCTCGCGGTTGCCGAGGGTGATGGTGCCGGTCTTGTCGAGCAGCAGGGTGTTGACGTCGCCGGCGGCCTCGACGGCCCGGCCCGACATGGCGAGCACGTTGCGCTGCACGAGCCGGTCCATGCCCGCGATGCCGATCGCGGAGAGCAGCGCGCCGATCGTCGTGGGGATGAGCGTGACGAGAAGGGCGACGAGGACGGTGGTGGACGGGGCGGTGTCCGCGTACCCTGCCATCGGCTTGAGGGCGACGACCACCAGGACGAAGACGACCGTCAGAGCGGAGAGGAGGATGTTGAGGGCGATCTCGTTCGGGGTCTTCCGCCGTTCCGCGCCCTCGATGAGCGCGATCATCCGGTCCATGAAGGAGTGGCCGGGCCGCGAGGTGACCCGTACGACGATCCGGTCCGAGAGAACCGTCGTCCCGCCGGTGACCCCCGAGCGGTCGCCCCCGGCCTCGCGGATCACGGGCGCGGACTCGCCTGTGACGGCGGATTCGTCGACCGAGGCGATCCCGTCGACGACGTCGCCGTCCGCCGGGACGAGTTCGCCGGCCTCGACGAGCACGAAGTCGAACTGCTTGAGGTCGGTCGCGGCCACCGCCTCCGTCGCCGCGCGGTCGACGTCGGTGCCGTACCGCCAGTGTTTCAGCCGCAGCGCGACCGTGTCCGTACGGGCCCTGCGCAGGGACTCGGCCTGCGCGCGGCCCCGGCCCTCGGCGACGGCCTCCGCCAGGTTCGCGAAGACCACGGTCAGCCAGAGCCAGACGCTGACGGTCCAGGTGAAAGCGGACGGGGCGAACAGGGCCGAGAGCGTGGTCAGGGCCGAGCCGACGGCCACCACGAAAAGCACCGGTTTCCGGACGAGCGTGCGCGGGTGCAGTTTGCGCACGGCCTCGGGGAGGGACTTCACGACCCGGACCGGGTCGAGGAGACCCCGGTGGCCCGCACGCCGTCGTCCGGGGCGGAGGCGGGGAACGGGCTTCCGGGGCGGCGCCGGCGGGAGACCGGGGAAGGACGGTCCGCCGGGAGACGGCGGGCCGCCGGCGGAACGCGGGTCGGCGGGAGGGTGCGCCGGTCGGGGTGCGGCGGAATGCATCGCGGAAGACCTTCGGGGAGAGCCCGGCCGTCCGTGCGGCGGAGGCCGGAGGAGACGGCAACGGCTCCTCCTGGAAGGAGTCCTGGAGGAGGGGACGGTCCGGCCCACGCCGTGCGGAGTGCCGGGCCGTGGTGGCTTTCGGCACCCGCGGCGCGGCTGTGGACGGACCGCGCGGTCGCGACGCGGGGGCACGGAGCGCCGGATGGGAGAGCGTCCGTGCCCCCGCGGCCCGGAACGGTCAGGCCACTGACGTCCCGGGCCGGTGAGCGACCGAGGGTGAATCTAGACGCTCGGCGCGCCGGCGATGCCACTGTGGCGCAGGCTTTGACGACCCTCTGACGAACCGTCGGCCGCGGTCGTCAAAGTCCTGTCAAAGCGCCCTGGTTCGGCGTCAGAGCGGCATCAGGGAGGCCGGTTCGGGCCAGGTCGCGGTACAGGATGGTGCCCTCACGGGGGAGGCGGACGGCCGTTCGGACGTGTGAGGTGTGAGGGGGCGTGCCGCGCGGCGGTACGCGTGGTCCGTGACTGACGGCCCGGACCGACGCCTCGACACGACCGAACGGGGCCGTCCGCCGGGAGGGACGTTCCGGCCCGCGGCACCAGGGGGTGGCCGCGGGCCGGACGAGCCCGTGCGTGCGACCACCCCCTCCCGGCTCCGCGGCCCCCGGCCCCGGTCCGGTGGCCTGTGCGTCCGGCCGCGTGAACCTGCCGTACGGGAGGCGTCAAGGCCCCGTCAGCTTCCGCGGCGATGCCGACAGGACGACGTCAAGGTGGGTGATCCCCCGCCGCGCGCGGGCTTCGATGGCAGGGGGCGACCGTGCTCCGGCGCCCCTCCGTACCGCCTGCATCCGCCTCCACCTCCGGGGAGTTGATCGTTCGTGAGCATCGAGAACGTGGTCGGTCTCGTCGTCGCCCTGAGCATCGTCGGTTACCTGGTGGCCGCGCTGATCCGCCCGGAGAAGTTCTGACCGGCACCGGGCGCCCGGAGCACGTACCGCCCGCCGGGTGGCCGCGGACCGGCCCGGACGCCGGACGTCGCGGAAGGCTGAAGGTCCTCGTCGGCGCCGCGGCCGGAGCCGGCAAGACGTACCGGATGCTCGACGAGGGCCACCGCAGGGCGGCCCGTGGGACGGACGTGGTCGTGGGCGTCGCCGACTGCCGGGGCCGCCCGCACACCGAGGCACTCCTCGACGGCCTGGAACGTCTGGGCGACGCGGCCGTCGGCTCGTCGGGACACCGGTCGCCGTCTCGCGGCGCAGGGCCGCAGCGCCCTCCCGGGGGCGATCCCGGCGGGTTCGACCTGGAGGCCGCGCTGCGCCGCCGCCCCGGACTGCTCCTCGTCGACGACCTGGCCCGTACCAACCCTCCCGGGAGCCGCAACGCCCACCGCTGGCAGGACGTCGAGGACCTCCTCGCCGCCGGCGTCGACGTCCTGACGGCCCTCGACGTCCAGCACCTGGAATCCCTCAGCGACGTCGTCGAGGCGATCACCGACGTGCCGCCGGGAGACACGGTCCCGGACGGCTTCGTCCGCCGCGCCGACCAGATCGTCCTCGTCGACGTGGATCCCGAGGAGCTGCGCCGCAGGATGGCGCACGGGAACATCCACCCTCCTGAGAGGGTGGACGCGGCGCTGGCCAGCCGGTTCCGTCCCGGCAACCTCACCGCCCTGCGGGAACTCGCGCTGCTCTGGGTCGCCGACCAGGTCGACGACGCCCTGCGGAAGTACCGCGCCGACCACGGCATCGACGGGGTCTGGGAGGCCCGGGAGCGCGTGGTCGTCGGCCTGACCGGCGGCCCGGAGGGTGACACCCTCGTACGCCGAGCCGGCCGTATCGCCGCCCGGTCGGCGCACGGTGAGCTGTCGGCCGTGCACGTCGCACGAGGCGACGGGCTCGCGGCAGGTGCCTCAGCGGTGGCGCTCGCACGCCAGCGGCGCCTGGTCGAGAGCCTCGGCGGCAGCTATCACACGGTCGTCGGCGAGGACGTGCCGAGTGCCCTGCTGGACTTCGCCCGGGCCGGGAACGCCACGCAGCTGATCCTCGGCACGAGCAGACGCAGCCGCCTGGAACGCTTCCTCACCGGGCGTGGCATCGGTGAGACCACCGTCGCGCTGTCCGGCGGCATCGATGTGCACATGGTCACCCACGAGCGGGCGGGCCGGGGACGCCTGCTGCCCTCGCGCCGTCGTACCCTCCCTCTTCCCCGGCGCGCCGCCGGCCCCCTCGCCGGAATCGTCCTCCCGTTCCTCCTCACCCTGCTGCTCGACCGGACGCGCGGCAGTCTCGACCTGTCCGGCGAGGCCCTGCTCTTCCTGGTGACCGTGGTCGGTGTGGCCTGCATCGGCGGCATCGGACCGGCACTCGTCGCCGCCGTCTCGGCCTCCCTGCTGCTCCACTACTGGTTCGTGCCACCCCTCGGGGAGTTCTCCTTCGAAGCCTCCGGCAGCGTTCTCTCCCTCGGTGTGTTCGTCGTGGTCGCGGGCGCCTTGGCGGCTGTCGTCGACCGCTCACTGCGGCTGTCCCGCCGGGCTTCGAGCGCCACCGCCGAGGCGGAGACCCTCTCCGCGCTCGCGGGCTCCGTCGTCAGGGGCGCGCACACCGTCCCCGAACTGCTCGCCCGCACCCGGGAGACCTTCGCCGCGCACGCCGCCGAACTGACCGACCGCCCTGTGGACGACCCCGCCGCGAGCCAGGTGGCACTGGGGAATGGGAGCTTCCTCGTCCTGCGCGGCCGTACGCTGCCCGCCGCGGATCGCCGCGTCCTCACCGCGTACGCGGCCCACCTCAGGGCCGCCGTCGAACGGGCCCGGCTCGCCGAGACCGCCGCCGAGGCGGAGACCGCGAAGGCCGCCGACCGGATGCGTACCGCCCTTCTCGCCGCCGTCAGCCACGACCTGCGGACCCCGCTGGCCGCGGGCTGGGCGGCCGTGGCCTCCCTGCGGAGCCCCGATGTGGACTTCACGGCGGAGGAACGGGACGAGCTCCTGGCCACGGCGGACGAGTCCATGGCCCGGCTCAGCAGGCTCGTCGAGAACCTCCTCGACATGAGCCGCCTCCAGGCCGGCGCCCTCACTCTGGATCTCCGCCCCACGGCCTGGGAAGAGGTCGTCCCGGCGGCCCTCGACGGCCTCCCCGGCGACACGTCACGACGGGTGGCCCTCCACGGCCTGGAGGAAGCTCCGCCGGTCCTGGCCGACGCTCCGCTCCTCGAACGCGTCGTCGCCAACCTGGTCGCCAACGCCCTGCGCCATTCCCCGCCGGGCCACCCCGTCCTTGTCGGAGCCAGCGCGCTCGCGGGCCGCGTCGAGCTGCGCGTGGTCGACCGGGGCCCCGGTCTGCCGCCGGCGGACCGGGAAAGCGTGTTCGAGCCCTTCCAGCGGCTCGGCGACACCGACAACACCACCGGCGTGGGCCTCGGCCTGGCGCTCGCCCGGGGCCTCACCGAGGCGATGGGCGGCACGCTCGCCCCGGAGGACACTCGCGGAGGTGGCCTGACCATGGTCGTCACACTCCCCTGCGCGGACTCCCGGACGCGGGCCGTGACCGTCCCCACGGACTCCTGATGTCGCCCGCGGCATGCGGGGCCACCGGCCGGAATCCTCGCCGGCGACGTGTCGCGTAGGGGACGCGTCAAAGGAGGCGTAAGGAGCGTCAGGGCGGCGTCAAGGGGAACAGTGGGTGGCCGAAAAGGCGATTTCCTCATCTCGTCAGAGAATCCGCTCTTCCTTCTTCCGGGAGTTCACGATGGCCGACGTGGCCTTCGTCGTCACCACGATCGCGGTCTTCGCGCTGGTGGCGTTCATCGCCAAGGGGGTGGCGAAGCTGTGAGTGCCGAGAACATCGTCGGTCTGCTCGTCGCCGCCGCCCTGCTGGGATACCTCGTCCTCGCGCTGGTCAAGCCGGAGAGGTTCTGAGTACGGATATGAGTCCTGTCCTGGCTGGCATCCTCCAGCTCCTGGCCTTGGTCGTCGCGCTCGGTCTGTCGTACCGGCCGCTGGGCGACTACATGGCGAAGGTGTACTCCTCCGAGAAGCGCCTGCGGCCGGAGAAGTGGATCTACAAGGCGATTGGCGCGAACCCGTCGGTGGAGATGCGCTGGCCGGCGTATCTGCGCGGGGTCCTCGCCTTCTCCGCGGTGAGTGTGCTGTTCCTCTACGGCCTCCAGCGGCTCCAGGGCGCCCTGCCCGGCTCGCTCGGCTTCGTGTCGATCGACCCGGACCAGGCGTTCAACACGGCCGCGTCGTTCGTCGCGAACACCAACTGGCAGTCGTACTACGGCGAACAGGCCATGGGCCACGTGGTGCAGACCGGTGGCCTCGCCGTGCAGAACTTCGTGTCCGCCGCGGTGGGCATGGCGGTCGCGGTCGCCCTCGTACGCGGCTTCGCCCGGTCCCGTACGGGCGAGCTGGGCAACTTCTGGGCCGACCTGGTCCGCGGTGTCGTCCGCATCCTGCTGCCGATCGCGGTGATCGGCGCGCTCGTCCTGGTCGCCTGCGGTGCGATCCAGAACTTCTCCGGCATCCACGAGGTCGGGCAGTTCACGGGCGGCTCGCAGCAGTGGAACGGCGGCGCGGTCGCCTCGCAGGAGGTCATCAAGGAGCTGGGCACCAACGGCGGCGGCTACTTCAACGCCAACTCGGCCCACCCCTTCGAGAACCCCAATGGACTCTCGAACCTCTTCGAGATCTACCTGATCCTCGTCATCCCCTTCGCACTGACGCGGACCTTCGGCCGGATGGTCGGCTCGCTGAAGCAGGGGTACGCGATCCTCGGCACGATGGCCGTGATCTGGCTCGGCTTCACGGCGCTGATGATGTGGACCGAATTCGCGGGCAGGGGACCGGCGTTCGAGATCGCCGGCGGGGCGATGGAGGGCAAGGAGACCCGCTTCGGGATCTCCGCCTCCGCGCTCTTCTCCGTCGCCACCACGCTGACGTCGACCGGCGCGGTGAACTCCTTCCACTCCTCCAACACCGGCTTCGGCGGCGGCATCAACCTGCTGGGCATGCAGCTCGGCGAGATCGCGCCCGGCGGTGTCGGCTCCGGCCTGTACGGCATGCTGATCATGGCGATCATCGCGGTGTTCCTCGCCGGCCTGATGGTCGGCCGCACGCCCGAGTACCTCGGCAAGAAGCTCGGCACCCGCGAGATCAAGTTCGCCGCCTGCTACATCCTGGTCACCCCGGCGCTGGTGCTCGGTTTCACCGCCGCCTCGTTCGTCCTGGACACCCCGGTGAACTCGATGACCAACACGGGCGCGCACGGCTTCTCCGAGATCCTCTACGCCTACACCTCCGGCGCCAACAACAACGGCTCCGCCTTCGCGGGCCTGAACGCCGACACCCAGTGGTTCAACTCGACCATCGGCATCGCCATGCTGCTCGGCCGGTTCCTGCCCATGGTGTTCGTCCTCGCGCTGGCCGGCTCGCTGGCGGAGCAGAAGCCCGTACCCGAGACCGCGGGCACCCTGCGGACCGAGAAGCCGCTGTTCACCGGGCTGCTCGTCGGCACGATCATGATCGTCACCGGTCTCACCTACTTCCCGGCGCTCGCCCTTGGCCCGCTCGCCGAAGGGCTCGCGGCATGACCACCGACGTACAGAAGCACGAGGACCCGATGTCCACCTCCGCCCCTTCGACGAAGGCACCGCACGGCGGCCTGTCCGGCGGGCACCCGCCGGCCGGCCGGGTCGGCGGCGGCCTCTTCGACCCGAAGCAGCTGATCGCGTCCTTCCCGGACGCGCTGCGCAAGCTCGACCCGCGGGTGATGGTCAAGTCGCCGGTCATGTTCGTGGTCCTAGTCGGGTCGGTCGTCACCACCGTGCTGGCGCTGACGGACCCGGGCGACTGGTTCGGCTGGGCGATCACCGCCTGGCTGTGGCTGACCACGATCTTCGCCAACCTGGCGGAGGCCGTCGCCGAGGGCCGCGGCAAGGCCCAGGCCGACACCCTGCGCAAGGCCAAGACCGACACCGTCGCCCGCCGCCTCACCCGGGGCGGCCAGGGCGAGGAGGAGGTCCCCGGCACCGAGCTGCGCGTCGGCGACCTGGTGGTCTGCGAGGCCGGTGACGTCATCCCCGGCGACGGCGACGTCGTCGAGGGCGTCGCGAGCGTGGACGAGTCCGCCATCACCGGTGAGTCCGCGCCCGTGATCCGCGAGTCCGGCGGCGACCGGTGCGCGGTCACGGGCGGTACGAAGGTGCTGTCCGACCGGATCGTCGTCAAGATCACCACCAAGCCGGGCGAGACGTTCATCGACCGGATGATCAACCTGGTCGAGGGCGCCGCCCGGCAGAAGACCCCCAACGAGATCGCACTCAACATCCTGCTGGCGTCCCTCACCATCGTCTTCCTCCTCGCGGTCGTCACGCTCAAGCCCTTCGCGATCTACGCCGGGGCCGACGAGCAGACGTCCCTCATCGTCCTCACCGCGCTCCTCGTCTGCCTGATCCCGACCACGATCGG
The DNA here is from genome assembly GCF_043079975.1 of Streptomyces sp. NPDC015131. Classification (NCBI taxonomy): domain Bacteria; kingdom Bacillati; phylum Actinomycetota; class Actinomycetes; order Kitasatosporales; family Streptomycetaceae; genus Streptomyces; species Streptomyces sp. NPDC015131. The sequence goes on from NZ_JBIBVB010000001.1 coordinate 237,454, forward strand.
GGCCCTCCTCTCCGCGATCGGCATCGCGGGCATGGACCGGCTGGTGCAGCGCAACGTCCTCGCGATGTCCGGCCGCGCCGTCGAGGCCGCCGGTGACGTGTCGACGCTCCTGCTCGACAAGACCGGCACGATCACCCTCGGCAACCGCCAGGCGGCCGAGTTCGTCCCGGTGCGCGGGACCACGGAGGCCGAGGTCGCCGACGCCGCCCAGCTCTCCTCGCTGGCCGACGAGACCCCCGAGGGCCGCTCGATCGTCGTCCTCGCCAAGGAGAAGTACGGACTGCGCGAGCGCCACCAGGGCGAGCTGTCCGGCGCCGAGTGGATCGAGTTCACCGCCCAGACCCGGATGTCCGGCGTCGACGTCGACGGTCGCAAGGTCCGCAAGGGTGCGACCGGTTCGGTCGTGACCTGGGTCCAGGAACGTGGTGGCGAGGTCGCGAAGGATGCCCATGAGCTCACCGACGCCATCTCCCAGGCCGGTGGCACGCCGCTGCTGGTGGCTGTGGACGACGACAAGGGCGCGCGCGTCCTGGGCGTGATCCACCTCAAGGACGTCGTCAAGGAGGGCATGCGGGAGCGGTTCGAGGAACTGCGCCGGATGGGCATCAAGACGATCATGATCACGGGTGACAACCCGCTGACCGCGAAGGCCATCGCCGAGGAGGCGGGCGTCGACGACTTCCTCGCCGAGGCCACGCCCGAGGACAAGATGGCCCTCATCAAGCGCGAGCAGGCCGGCGGCAAGCTGGTGGCGATGACCGGTGACGGCACCAACGACGCCCCCGCGCTCGCCCAGGCGGACGTCGGCGTGGCGATGAACACGGGCACGTCGGCCGCGAAGGAGGCCGGCAACATGGTCGACCTCGACTCCAACCCGACCAAACTCATCGAGATCGTCGAGATCGGCAAACAACTCCTCATCACCCGAGGAGCCTTGACCACCTTCTCCATCGCCAACGACGTGGCGAAGTACTTCGCGATCATCCCCGCGATGTTCGCTGTCGCCCACCCGAGCCTGGACAAGCTCAACATCATGAGCCTGGCCTCGCCGGAGTCCGCGATCCTCTCGGCCGTCATCTTCAACGCGCTGGTCATCGTCGCCCTGGTCCCGCTCGCCCTCAAGGGCGTGCGCTACCGGCCGAGCAGCGCCGACTCGATGCTCCGCCGCAACCTCGGCCTCTATGGACTCGGCGGCCTGATCGCCCCGTTCATCGGCATCAAGCTCATCGACCTGCTCCTCTCCCTCATCCCCGGAATCGGCTGACCCACGATGAACAACTCAGCAGCGAACACCGGCCGTGTCCTCTGGGCGGGCCTGCGCGCCCTCCTCGTCCTCAGCCTCGTCTGCGGCGTCCTCTACCCGCTCGCCGTCACCGGGATCGCCCAGGTCGCCATGCCCGGCAAGGCCAACGGCTCCGAGATCAAGGACGCGAGAGGCAGGGTCGTCGGGTCCGAACTCATCGGCCAGCGCTACGACCTCCCGCTCAAGGACGGCGAGGAGACACCCGCCCCCGACCTGCGCTGGTTCCAGCCCCGCCCCTCCAACGGGCTGGGCACCAACAGCGTCAACACCCAGTACGCGATCATCCTCTCCGGCGCCACCAACCGCTCCGGCGACAACGCGGACCTGATCCAGTGGGTCACGGACGCCAAGGCGGCGGTGGTCAAGGACAACTCCACCGCCGACCACAAGGTGAAGCCCTCCGACGTGCCGGCCGACGCCGTCACCTCCTCCGGCTCGGGCCTGGACCCGCACATCTCCCCGGCGTACGCGAAGCTCCAGGCCCACCGGGTGGCCGAGCGCAACAAGCTGGACGTCGCCACGGTCGAGAAGCTGGTCGCCGACCACACCGACGACCGCATCCTCGGCTTCATCGGGGAACCCCGCATCAACGTCCTCAAGCTCAACATCGCGCTCAAGGACCTGGTGGCCAAGGGCTGATGGGCCTGACCGAAGGACAGCGGAGCCGGCGCGGCCACGGACGATCCATGGCCCGCCGGCTCCGGCCGCACACCGCACCGCGACAGGAGGGGCAGCACCGATGACCCGGGTGCTGGTCGTCGAGGACGACGCGCAGCTCGCACGCGCACTGGTGATCAACCTGCAGGCACGGAAGTACGCCGTGGACGCCGCGCCCGACGGTGCCACGGCACTGCGGCTGGTGGCCTCGGAGCGGCCGGACATGATCCTTCTCGACCTCGGACTGCCCGACATGGACGGGGTCGACGTCATCAAGGCGCTCCGTGGATGGAGCAGGGCACCGGTGCTCGTGCTCTCCGCGCGCAGCGGTTCCGAGGACAAGGTCCGCGCGCTCGACTCCGGCGCCGACGACTACATGACGAAACCGTTCAGCATGGACGAGCTGCTGGCTCGCGTACGGGCGGCGACCCGGCGCAGCGAAGAGGCACCCACCCGGCCGCTCACGACGCACCTGGTCACGGCCGCGGCGTTCACCGTCGACCTCATGGCCAAGAAGGTCCGGCGGGAGGGGCGGGACATACGGCTCACGCCGACCGAGTGGCACCTCCTGGAGATCCTCGTCTGCAACCCGGGAGTCCTCGTCAGCCAGAGGCGCCTCCTCACCGAGGTGTGGGGGCCCGGCTCAGGGAGGAAGACCAACTACCTCCGGGTGTACATGGCGCAGCTCCGTCGCAAGCTGGAACCGGACCCGGCGCACCCCCGCCACCTCGTGACCGAGCCCGGCATGGGCTACCGCTTCGAACCCTGACCCTCCTCCGGACACCACCCCCCAACGAGAACGGCGGCGCACATCACCATGGGACGTGGAAAGTTCCGCATCTACCTCGGCGCGGCACCAGGCGTCGGCAAGACGTACGCCATGCTCTCGGAGGCCCACCGCCGGGTCGAGCGCGGCACCGACTGCGTCGTCGCCTTCGTCGAGCACCATCACAGGCCGCGTACGGAGGTGATGCTGCACGGTCTGGAGACGGTGCCGCGCAAGGAGATCACGTACCGGGACACCGTCTTCACGGAGATGGACGTGGACGCGGTCCTCGCCCGCCGGCCGGCCGTGGCGCTCGTCGACGAGCTCGCCCACACCAACGTGCCGGGCTCGCGCAACGCCAAGCGCTGGCAGGACGTCGAGGAGCTGCTCGTGGCCGGCATCGACGTGATCTCCACGGTCAACATCCAGCACCTGGAATCCCTCGGCGACGTCGTCGAGGCGATCACCGGTGTCCGGCAGCGCGAGACCGTCCCCGACGAGGTCGTCCGCCGGGCCGACCAGATCGAGCTGGTCGACATGTCGCCGCAGGCGCTGCGCCGCAGGATGGCCCACGGCAACGTCTACAAGCCGGACAAGGTCGACGCCGCCCTCTCCAACTACTTCCGCCCCGGCAACCTCACCGCCCTGCGGGAACTCGCCCTCCTCTGGACCGCGGACCGGGTCGACGAGTACCTGAAGGAATACCGGACCGAGCACCGCGTCTCGAAGATCTGGGGCTCACGCGAGCGGATCGTCGTCGGCCTCACCGGCGGACCCGAAGGCCGCACCCTCATCCGGCGAGCCGTGCGCCTCGCCGAGAAGGGCGCCGGCGGGGAGGTGCTCGCCGTGTACATCTCCCGCAGCGACGGCCTCACCGCCGCCTCGCCGAAGGAGCTGGCGCTCCAGCGCACCCTCGTCGAGGACCTCGGCGGAACCTTCCACCACGTCGTCGGCGACGACATCCCCGCCGGACTGCTCGACTTCGCTCGCGGCGTCAACGCCACCCAGATCGTCCTCGGCGTCAGCCGCCGCCGGACCTGGCAGTACGCGTTCGGGCCCGGTGTCAGCGCCACGGTCGCCCGCGAGTCCGGCCCCGACCTCGACGTCCACATCGTCACCCACGACGAGGCCGCGAAGGGCCGGGGCCTGCCGGCCACCGGCCGGACGCGGCTCGGCAGGTCGCGCACCCTGTGGGGCTGGGCCGTCGGTCTCGCCGGTCCCGTCCTGCTCACCCTGCTGCTCAGCAACGCCCTCCCCGGCGTGGGCCTGGCCAACGACGTCCTGCTGTTCCTCGCCCTCACCGTCGCGGCGGCCCTGCTCGGTGGTCTCAAGCCCGCCCTCGCCTCCGCGGCTGTCGGATCGCTGCTGCTCAACTGGTACTTCACCCCGCCGGTCCACGAGCTCACGATCGCCGACCCGCGCAACATCGTCGCTCTGGTGATCTTCGTCGGCGTCGCCATCGCGGTCGCCTCCGTGGTGGACGTCGCCGCCCGCCGCACCCACCAGGCGGCACGGCTGCGAGCGGAGGCGGAGACGCTCTCCTTCCTCGCCGGCAGCGTGCTGCGCGGGGAGACCGGTCTGGACGCCCTGCTCGAACGGCTCCGGGAGACCTTCTCCATGGAGTCGGTGGCACTCCTGGAGCGGGGTGACGACACCGAACCCTGGACCTGCGTCGCCGCCGTCGGCCCCCGTGTGATCGGCCGCCCCGAGGACGCGGATGTCGACATGCCGGTCGGCGACCACCTGGCCCTCGCCCTGAACGGCCGCGTCCTGCCCGCCGAGGACAGACGCGTCCTCGGTGCCTTCGCCGCCCAGGCCGCCGTCGTCCTCGACCGGCAGCGCCTCGTGGACCAGGCGGAGGAGGGCCGCAGGCTCGCCGAGGGCAACCGGATCCGCACCTCGCTTCTCGCCGCCGTCAGCCACGACCTGCGCACTCCGCTCGCCGGCATCAAGGCGTCCGTCTCCTCCCTGCGCGCCGACGATGTGGAGTGGTCGGACGAGGACCGGACGGAGCTGCTCGCGAACATCGAGGACGGCGCCGACCGCCTCGACCACCTCGTCGGCAACCTCCTCGACATGTCCCGCCTGGAGACCGGCACCGTCACGGCCGTGATCCGGGAGACCGACCTCGACGAGGTCGTCCCGATGGCGCTCCTCGGCGTCCCCGACGACAGCGTCCACCTGGACATCCCCGAGACGCTGCCCATGGTCGCCGTCGACCGCGGCCTGCTGGAACGGGCCGTCGCCAACATCGTCGAGAACGCCGTCAAGTACAGCCCGCCCGGCGAGCCCGTCCTCGTCGCGGCGAGCGCCCTGGCCCGCCGCGTCGAACTGCGCGTCGTCGACCGCGGCCCCGGCGTCCCCGACGAGGCCAAGGACCGGATCTTCGGCGCCTTCCAGCGCTACGGCGACGCCCCGCGCGGCGAGGGCGTCGGCCTCGGCCTCGCCGTCGCCCGCGGCTTCCTGGAGTCGATGGGCGGCACGGTGACGGCGGAGGACACCCCCGGAGGCGGACTGACCATGGTCCTCGCGCTGCGCACGGCCGACAACCCCCCTCCGCAGCCCCCGGAGCACGCCCAGGACGACCGGGCCTGAAGCCCGTACCCGGTCCCGCCCTGGTGAGCCGGACCTCGGGCGCGGTGACCTCGCGCCCCGGCCTGGTCCGGCCCGGCGGCACCACCGGATCCAACGACGGTCAAGATCCCCCCGGGGTCATGACCCTTGACACCAGGCGCGCGCGGGCATCAGCGCCTGCCACTCGTGTCAGGGTGATGCCGGGCCCTTCTCCCCGGCGGGGTCGACGCCGGCCAGGTAGTCGTCCAGAAGACGCACCTGCCGTGCCGGGGGAAACGCCTCCGGGGCGAACAGAGCCTGGACCACGAGGCCGAGCGCGAAGGACTGGGCCCCGGCCGCCAGCTCCGCGGGGTCACCGGGGCGCATCTCGCCCAGCTCCTGGGCCGCGACCACCCGCTCCTGCAGCCGGGCGCGGCTCTCGGCGTACTTGCGGGCGTAGTCGGCGCTCAGGCGGGGGTCGGAGAGCGCGGCGTCCCAGGAGGACACCCAGATCCGGTTGCTGTCGGTGGCCTCGGGAGTCAGCGGCAGGATGTCCAGCAGGGCATCCCTGACGGCGGCCAGACCCGGGCCCGATGCGCGGCGGGGGCGGGAGAGCGTGCGCTCTTCGAGCAGGCCGAGGGCGTGGTCCACCAGCGCGCTCTTGGTGGGGAAGTAGTGCGTGAGCAGGCCGGTCGTCGCCCCGAGTTCGGCCGCGACCGCGCGCAGAGTCAGCCCGGTGAAGCCGCGCGCCGCCATGACCCGCCAGACCGCCTGGGAGACATCGCGTCTGCGTGCCTCATGATCACCCCTGGTCCGCGCCATGCCGCCACGATACATTCCCAGAACAACTGTTATGTGAATGGGGAGGCACTCATGTTCTCGCTGCCGTTGCACGACGATGCCCGTCTCGCCCCGCTGGAGGTCCGGCACGCCGAGGAGTTCGCGGAGCACCTGGACCGGGCGCGTGACCACATCCGCCCGTGGGTCGGGCCGGGGTTCGTCACCGAGGACGTGGGCGGCGCCCGGGCCACGCTCGAGCGGTACGCGCAGCGCCAGGCCGCCGACGGTGCCCGGCTGTACGGCATCTGGCGGGACGGAGCGCTGGCCGGCGGCGTCATGTTCACCGACTTCGACGCGGCGTTCGGCTCGTGCGAGATCGGCTGCTGGCTGGAGCCGTCCGCCGAGGGCCGCGGCCTCGTCACCCGGGCCTGCGTCGCGCTGCTGGACTGGGCGTTCACGACCCGGGGACTGCACCGGGCCGAGTGGCACTGCCGGGCCGACAACGACCGCAGTTCCGCGGTCGCCAAGCGGCTCGGCATGACACTCGAGGGTGTGCGACGCGAGGCGTGGCCCTACCGGGGCACGCGCCACGACAAGCAGCTCTGGGCGGTCCTCGCTCCCGAATGGCAGGCCAGGGGCCGATGACCGGTGACCGGTGACCGGTGGCGGCTGCGCCCGGCTCAGCTCGGGTCGGCAGCGGGGTTGTGCGCGCGGTCGCAGGCCCGCGGCTCCGCCCCGGTCGGTTCACCGGCCTCACCGCCGGTGGCGGCGTGGGTGGCCGAGCTGTGCGTCATGGTGGCGACCGCTTCGGCGCTGGTGGCGTGGACCGGCAGGATGGTGTCGACACCGGTGAGGACGAGCATCCGCATCAGGCGGTCGGGAACGGCGGCGAGCCCGAGTCCACCGCCCGCCGCCTGGGCGGCGTGCCAGAGGCCGATGAGCGCGCTCAGGCCGGCGGAGTCGCAGAAGCCGGCGTGTGACAGGTCCAGCACCAGGTGCGGGCACCCTTGCTGGATGATCTCCATGGCTTCGCGGCGCAGGGTGTCCGCGGTGTGCAGGTCCACGTCCCCGGCGACCGAGGCGATCGCGAGGCCGGGACGGGGGTACTGGACGGTCAGCTGCAGCATGTCGGTCACGTCGGTCGTCACTCCTGGCCGAAGTGTTCGGGCGCGGCGGCGGTGTGGGCGGTGGCGGCGACACTGCCCTCGGGTGTGGTGTGCGGGTGGGGGACGGACAGGGCCAGCAGGGCCACGTCGTCGCCGGCTCCGTCGGGCAGCGAGGCCAGCAGGGTGATGCTGTCCTCGACCAGGGAGGTCGCGGTGACGGGCCCGGTGCGCTGGTGGAGGAAGCCGGCCAGACCGTCCTCACCGAGCATGGCGCCCTCGGCGGTGCGGGCCTCGGTCAGCCCGTCGGTGTACAGGAAGAGGCTCTCCCCGGCCGTCAGGGAGAACGTGGTCCGGGCGAAGGGCGCCTGCGGGAAGGCGCCGACGAGCATCCCGCCCTCGGGGCGTACGGCCCGCACCCAGGAGGTGCCGCTGTCGTCGGGGCGGAGGTGGTAGGCCGGCGGGTGGCCGCCGGTGGCGACGGTGACGGTGAAGCCGCCGCCCTCCCGGGGCTCGAGGAGGCCGAAGAGAACGGTGCAGAAGCGGCGGCCGGCGGTGACGTCGGTGAGGAGCATGGTGTTGAGCGCGCTCAGCACGGCGGTGGGGTCGGCGTTGATCTGGGCCGCGGCGCGCAGGGTGTGGCGGGCCAGGGCGGTGACGGTCGCCGCCTCGGGGCCCTTGCCGCACACGTCACCGAGGACGAACGCCCACCGGTCGCTGTCGAGGGGAAAGACGTCGTAGAAGTCGCCACCCACGTCGTGGGCGGAGGCGGTGCGGTAGTGGCAGGCCAGTTCCAGGCCCGGCACCGCGGGAAGGGCCGGGGGCAGCAGTGTGCGCTGGAGGGTGGAGGCGAACGCGGCGATGGCGGCCCTGTCCTGCTCCGCCTTCTGCCGCGCGGCCCGCTCCGCCTCCGCGTGCCGCTGCTCCGCCTCCCGGCGGTCCTGCTCGTCGCGCAGGGCGCGCAGCGCCGACAGCCGCAGCTCCATCTCGTCCAGCACGATCGCGGCGAGATCGGCGAGAGTGGCGGTGTCCTCCTCGGTGATCGAGCGCGGCCGGGTGTCGAGAACGTTCACCGTGCCCAGCCGGTGCCCCTCCGGCGTGATGATCGGCGCGGCGGCGTAGAAGCGCACCCCCATCTCTCCGGTGACCAGCGGATTGTCCAGCGCGACCGGATCCAGGAGGGTGTCGGGTATGACCATCGTGTCGTCGCGCAGGATCGCCGAGCCGCACAGGCCCGGATCACGGCCGATCTCCGCGACGCCCTCCAGGCCGTGGGCGGCCTTGAACCAGATGCGGTCGGTGTCCACGATCGTCACCGTTGCTACCGGCACGTCGAAGAGCCGGGCGGCCAGCGCCGCCACCCGGTCGAACGCCCCGCCGGGCGGAGTGTCGAGGATGTCGTAGCGGCGCACCGCCGCGATACGGGCCGCCTCCGCGTCCGGGTCGGGGACCAGCTCGGGGCGGCGCCCGGGAGCCGGGTCGGTGGCCGATGCCTGCTGCATGATCGGCTTTCCTCTCCGTCGATGGGCTGCCGCCGTGGACGACACGAACCGACGCAGCCTAAATCGACCACACGCCCGGACGCCAATGCCGTCGTCAGCCCCTCCGGACGCGACCTCCCGAGCCGATGTGCCGGGTCGGTGCACGGCCGAGTCGCCTCAGTGCGAGAGGCGCGCACAAGCCGGAGGCGCTGTCCGGCTCGTACGGGACGTCGATGCCGGGGCCGGAATACCTGCGGCCCAGGTCCCGCCCGTGCTCCGGTCAATCCGGCCGGTGGAGGCCGTGGCGGTGGGACAGGACGATGGCCTGGGCACGGTCGCGCAGCCCGAGTTTCATCAGGATGCGGGTGATGTGGGTCTTCACGGTGCCTTCGCTGATGAAGAGCTGGGCGGCGATCTCGGCGTTGGAGTGTCCCTGGGCCAGAAGACGGAGCACTTCGCGTTCCCGGACGGTGAGCCGGTCGTGGCCGGGGGGCGGGGCCGGGTCGGTGGGGGCGCCGGTGGTGTACCGGTGCATGAGGCGGCGGGTCATCCGGGGGGAGAGGACCGCGTCGCCCTGTGCGGCGGAGCGGATCGCCTGCTGGAGGAGTTCGGCGGGGGCGTCCTTGAGGATGAAGCCGTCGGCTCCGGCCGCGATGGCCTGGTGGAGATGGCTGTCGAGACCGAAGGTCGTGACGATGACGATGCGCGGGGAGTCGGGGCGTTCACGCAGGGCGCGGGTGACGGAGATGCCGTCACCGCCGGGCATCTGGATGTCGAGGAGGATGACGTCGGGCGCGAGGTGAGCGGTCTGGGCGAGGGTTTCGGGGCCGGAGGCGGCTTCACCGACGACGGTGAGGCCGTCGGCGGCGTTGACGATGAGGGAGAGGCCACCGCGCACCAGGGGCTCGTCGTCGGCGATCAGGACGCGGATGGGGCTCACGGGGTCTTCCTGGGCAGCTCGGTGGTGAGGGTGAAGCCGCCGTCGGGGCGGGGCCGGGCGGAGCGGTGGCCGCCCAGGGCGGTGACCCGCTCCCCGAGGCCGATCAGCCCGGTGCCCGTGCCGTGGGTGGGGGCCGGGGCGGGCCGGGACGGTGGGCCGTTGTCGACGGTGGTGGTCACCAGGTGCGTCGTCGCGCGGACGGTGACGTGGACCTGGCTGCCGGGGGCGTGCCGGGCGGCGTTGGTGAGCCCTTCCTGGACGGTGCGGTAGGCGGTCGCGGCGAGCGCCGGGGGAAGGTCCGTCGCCGCCGGCGCGAGATCCAGGGTGACCTCGAGTCCGCTGTCACACGCGCCCTGGACCAGGCCGGGCAGGAGATCCAGTCCGGGCCCCGGCGCCAGAGGTGCCGCGGGGGCGCCTCCCGGGCCGTCCTCGCGGAGCACGTGCAGCATCGCGCGCAGGTCCTCCATGGCCCGGCGGCCCGCCTGTTCGATGGACCCGAGCGCGGCCTGCGCGGCTTCGGGCCGCTCCCGGGCGATCAGCCGGGTGCCGGTGGCCTGGAGCACCATCAGGGTCACCGCGTGGGCCACAGTGTCGTGCAGATCCCGGGCGACGGCCTGGCGTTCGGCGGTGACGGCCGCCTGGACCCGTGCCTCCCGTTCGCGTTCGGCGCGGATGCGGGCCTCTTCCTCGCGGGCGAACCGCTCCCGGGCCCGGCCCGAACGCCCCAGGAGCCAGACCGCCCACAGGGCGACACTGACGAACAGCCCGTCCCCCAGCGGGTCCTGGTTGACGGCGACGGGGCCGGCCCACTCCCCGGCCAGGCACAGAGCCAGCAGGGCGAGCGCGCCGCGCCGGCCGGGTGTGTGGCGGGCAGCGGTGAACGCGGCCACCAGTACACCGAGCAGAGGCATGGCCAGGTGGGTGGACGGGGTGAGCCAGGTGGTCTGCGCCACCGCGCCGGCCACGGCGGCGATCACCGACATGGCCGGGAAGCGGCGGCCGGCCACCAGCGGCGTGGCCATGCCGGCCGAGGTCAGCACATGGGCCCACAGCGGCCCGGCCAGGTCCGCGGAGGCCATGATCTCGCGGACCGCGACCAGCACGAACAACAGCGCCGCGGGCACCCCCCAGACGGGGCCGGCCCATGCGGCGGGAGTCGGCGGCAGCCGGAGACGGATCATGCAATCAGTCTAGGAACGCCTCGGCCCACGACGGCCGGGCCCGGGTACGACCAAGGTCGCATTCAGCGATCGGAGATGTGGCGGACGCCCCGGCGGGCTCCCGTTCCTACGGTTGAGGCATCCCCCTGATCCCCCTGACCAGGGGCACGACCGCCATGTCCACCACGCGAAGGAATCCGCCAGTGCACCGGACCCGATCCGCCCCCGCCCCCCTCACGACGGCTACGGGGGCAGGACGACTCGCCGACGTGGACGCGCTGCGCGGGTTCGCCCTCGTGGGCATCCTCGTCGTCAACGCCACCTATTTCGCCTCCGCCTTCCACAGCACCGGTATCGAGGACCCCGCCTTCACCTCCACCGCCGACACCGCCGTCCGCTCGGGCATCTCCCTGCTGTTCGAGACCAAGTTCTACCTTCTGTTCTCCTTCCTGTTCGGCTACTCCTTCACCCTTCAGCGCCAGTCCGCGATACGCCGAGGCACCCCGTTCACCGCCTCGTTCCTGCGTCGTCTGACCACCGTGTTCGCCCTCGGTGCCGCCCACGCCGTCCTGCTGTTCACCGGTGACATCCTCACCACCTACGCGATGCTGGGACTGGTTCTGCTGGCCCTGGGCAACCTCAAGCCCCGCACGGCCGTCATCACCGCCACCGTGCTGCTGACCACCGTCGCGGCCGTGTACGCCGGACTCGGCCTGCTCCAGGCCGCGTCCGGCGAGTACCACGCCCCCGATCACGCCGCCCTGACCGCCCAGGCCCAGAACCTCGCCGCCCAACTCACCGGCGGCCCCGGCCAGGTCGTCGCCGCCCACCTGCGGGACCTGCCCGGCACCGCCGCCGTGCTGCTCCTCTTCCAGGCCCCCGCGGCCCTGGCCATGTTCCTGCTCGGCCTCGCCGCCGGCACCCGCACCGTCCTCGCCGACCCCGTCCGCCATGTGAGGGCGCTGCGGCGGATCCAGTGGATCGGCTTCCCCGTCGGGCTGGCCGGCGGCCTCGTCTACACCGGCGCCGGCCCGCACACCGCCGGAACCCCCTACGAGGTGTACGCCCTGGCCGTCGGCCTGCTCACCGCCCCCGCCCTGGCGGCCGCCTACGCCGCGACCGTACTGCGCGCCCTCCACACCAGGAACGGCGACCGGCTCACCCGTGCGCTCGCCCCGGCCGGCCGCATGGCACTGAGCAACTACCTCCTCCAGTCCACCGTCCTGGCGCTGGTCTTCACGGGGTACGGCTTCGGCGCCGTCGGGCACCTGCCTCCCGCCGCCGTCCTCGCACTCACCCTCCTCCTCTACGCGGCGCAGCTGTGGCTGTCGTCGGTATGGATGCGCACCCACGCCCACGGGCCCGTCGAATGGCTGCTGCGGGCAGCCACCCACCTCACCGTCCCCGCCTGGAAACGCCCCGGGAACCGCCCCCGGGGCTGAGCCGGCCCAAACGCTCGTTTCGACGGAACCGGGCCCGGACGGCGGGGCCAACCAACCCATGGACAGCCGCGATCTCCCTCGTGGATTCCCCCGCTGTGCGGTTGCCTCGGGCCGCAGAAGTCTCGCCGGTGACCGTGTCACCAGGGCGGATTCAGGAGCAAGGCTCCGCAGGAGAAGGAGCGGGGTGCCTGATCACGCTGTCAGACGCTGGTGACGGAGAGCTGCCGCACGGCGGAGGACCTCTTGCGCCAGCGCGGAGAACTCCTGGTGGCAGGTTTGTACGTACTTCTGGGTGCTGCCCAGTGCGCCGTCGGACGTGCGGAGGTCGAACATGGGCTTGCGGGCGTCGTGGGCAAGCGGCATCAGACTGCGGTAGTTGCGCAAGGTGGTGATCTCGTAGGAGTGGTCGCCCTCTGGCCAGTCCTCCTTGCCGAGAACCGCTGTCCCGTAGACCCAGGGGATGCGAGTGAGCCACCGCTGGTAGGCGCGGACGGGACGGTCGAGCCTCATCTCCGGCTGCATGATCACGTACCCCAGGGGAGCCATGGCCGCACTGGGGGCGGGGATCTCCAGGGAGATCTTGGGCCGCACCAGTTCCTGCCATGTCTTGCGCCATTCCCGGAGGGTGGGGCCGAGGTTGAGGAGACCCTTGAGCGAGAAGAGATCCGCTGCCATGGGAGTGAGTACTGCGTCCGCGGCCAGCAATGCGGCCCGGTTGATGGCGCCGAGGTTCGGGCCGACATCGATCAGGATGAGGTCCGCACCGACCGCGCGGGCGGCCGAGTCGATGATGCGATGGAACGCGGTGGTGGTGCGGATGGCCGCAGGGTCGCCGCCGTATCCCGACAACCAGGCACTGGACAGCCGGTCCTCGAAGCTGCTGAGCTCCAGGTTGCCGGGAAGCAGCCAGAGCCCCTCGGTCACGGTGACCGGAGAGATGGGATCGATGTCTCCGGTGCCTTCGAGGATGGGGCGCACGGCATCGGCGAGGGTGCGCTGGTCTTCCGCTCGTGTGAAGAGCCTGCGCTGTACCGGGTGGCCGTTCTGCGCGAAGAGCTCGGAGTCATTGCCCCACAGCACCTCCAGCTCCTGCTCGTCCAGGATCGCCGCGGTGAGGTTGGACTGCGGGTCGAGGTCCACTGCGAGCACACGGGCGCCTTCGCGCTGGAGCATGTGCGCCAAGTGGTAAGCGAGGGTGGTCTTCCCCACGCCTCCCTTGTTGTTGAATAAGGCGATCGAGATCACTTCGTGCTCCTCTCCAGAGCGGCCGCATGCCGATTCCCACCTCGCTCGGATGCCGTGTGAACGCGGTGGCGGCGCACCCGGCGCAGTTCACTCGGCCAGGAGCGATCTTGTGGCTGCAGCCGGGATGATATCGAGCCGGTTGAGATGCCCGCCTGCCGATTGCGGGGGTTGGTACGGCTCAACCCTGTGGCTTCGGCTTGGGCTGCGTCTGATGGGATGCGTCCACCGCCTCGTGGGGTGATTCGGAGGGGCGCGTACTCTGCCCTCGGTCCTGCCCGTCGGGTGGGGTTGGGGGGGGAGCCTCATGGGTGAGATGCGCAATTTGGGGTGTGCCGTCGCGGCATGTGTGACCGCGGCCGTGGCCATCGGGGTGTTCGGGCCGTGGTGGAAGGACGAGCCGAAGCCGCTCGCGGGGAAGTTGCCCGAGCGGTTGGACGACCGGACCATGGGCGTTGTCGTGGGAGATCCCGCCGCGCGGACGACCGTCACCGTGTTCGAGGATCCGCGCTGTGCGATGCCCCGGGAGTTCGAGACCTCGGGCAGTGGCGCTCATCTGGTGGAGCTGGCCCGGCAGCGGAAGATCAGTATCGAGTACCGGTTCGCGACCTTCATCGACGAGAAGCAGGGCGGCAGCGGGTCCAAGAAGGCGGTGGCCGCGCTCGGGGCGGCGCTGGAGGCGGGGAAGTTCACCGAGCTGCACCGGCTGTCGTACAGCAATCAGCCGGCGTCGGAGGAGGTGGACGGGTTCACCGACGCCAGGCTGCGGAGCATCGCGGGGAAGGTGCCCGGGCTGCGGAGCGCCGCGTTCGACCGGGCCGTCACGAACGCGGCGGGCGAGGACCTCGTGATCGCGTGAACCGCGGCCGGGGGCCGGGGACATCGGCCGGATGCCCGGTGCGGATCACGGGAACCCGCGAGGCAGGTGTGCGGCGCGCCCGCACCTGACACCCGCTTCAGGTAGTCGTCCCGCGCCGCCGCCGGGTTCCCGTCGGGCGGGTGGGTGCGGGTGCACTGGGGGCATACGGCGCACGGGGACGCCGGGGCATGCCTCGGCGTCCTTCGGCGGTGGGGCGTGACGGCGGGTGCTGGGGGGAATCTTCCGGTCACCTTCCCATCGAAAGGCAGCGCCCCATGAACGAGATCACCGGTCTGGAGCCCCTGGCCACCTTCTGCGGAAAGTGCGACTGCGGCTGCCCGCAGCTGTTCGTCGACCCGGCCGCTCCCGCCGAGCGGCGGGTCCTGCTCACCGACGACTTCGGGCAGCGCGTCCAGATGAGCGTCGACCAGTTCGCCTCCCTGGTGGAGGAGGCCAAGGCCGGCAACCTGGACGGCATCGCCACCGCCTGAGTGCCGTGACGGTGTCGCGGCGGGCGGCCGGATTGCGACCGGGGGGTGCGGGGCGCGTCGTAGCGTCGGGGTATGAGCACCCTTGACGACACGGCCTACCGGTACCGCACCGCCGGCCCCGGGGACAGCGCGGCCATCGAGGCGCTGGACGGGTCCTTCACCACCGGCACCATCTTTCGCGTGACCGCCACCGACGACGGGTTCGCCCTGCGCGAGGTGGCGGTCGACCCGCCGCTGACCAAGGTGTTCCCCGACGAGCCGGACGAGGACGACGACGACCACGAGGAGGACGGCGCGGACTCCCGTACCGTCGTCGCCCACGGGGGAGCCGGGGACCTGGCCGGCTTCGTCGCCGTGTCGTACTCCGCGTGGAACCGCCGGCTGACGATCGAGGACATCGAGGTCGCCCCGGAGCACCGGGGGCGCGGGGTGGGCCGGGCGCTGATGGAGCGCGCCGTGGACTTCGGGCGGGAGCGCGGGGCCGGGCACATCTGGCTGGAGGTCACCAACGTCAACGCCCCCGCGATCCACGCGTACCGGAAGATGGGCTTCACCCTCTGCGGGCTGGACACCACCCTGTACGACGGGACACCCTCGGCGGGCGAGCAGGCGCTCTACATGAGCATGCCCTGCCCGTCCTGAGCCGCCAGCAGGCGCCGTACGACGGGCCCGGGGCCGCCGCCCGGGCCCGCCGTGTGCGTGACCGTCAGCAGCCAGGCCGGGTCGCCGTCCGGCGCGGCCGGCCGCTCGTACCACTCCACGCGCGCGTCCAGCAGCCGCCCGCCCGCCGCGCGGAGGGCGGCGTACCAGGACCGGAACGGCCCGGAGCGCCACACCGGGAGCGGGACGGCCCGCTCGTGGCCGGTGCGGCGGGAGCCGGCGCCCACCGCGCGCACCGCCGCGCCCGCCGCCTCCGGCAGGGTGCGGGCCACGGGCACGCCGTACGCCTCCGCGAAGTGCAGCAGGTACTCCATGCGCTCGGCCTCCGGCGGGGCGCCGAGCACCGCGCGGCCCGAGTCGTACCAGGCGCCCCACTTGATGTTGGAGACCAGCCCCGGCAGGCGGCCCATCTCCCGGGGGATCCAGAACAGGACGACGTCCGCGCGGCGCATCGCCTCCTCCTCCCAGGCGATCTGGTCGCCGTACGCCGGGTACGACCCGCCGGCGGCGGGCTCCGGGAGGAACACGGCCAGCCGCCCGGGCCCCTCCCAGGCGGCGCGCAGCGCGGCCACGGCGTCCGGCCGCCAGGACGGCTCGGCCGGGTCGGTGGGCGTGGGCCCGCACAGGTAGACGGACGCCTCCCAGGAACCGGGCGGCTCCTGGCCGACGTGCACGACCTCGGTGACGGTGGCGGCGGTGAGGGTCTCAGACGGCACGGGGCGCTCCCGGGGTGGTCGCGGGCAGGGTGGCGAGGAAGTCCAGCAGCAGGGAGTTGAAGGCACCGGGGCGTTCCAGGAAGCCGAGGTGGCCGGTGTCCGGCAGGTGTACGTAGCGGGCGCCGGGGACCGCCGCGGCCACCTCCCGCCCCAGCGGGGCCGGGGCCAGTACGTCGTCGGCGAAGCCCACCACCAGCACGGGCGCCGTGATCCGCGCGTACGCCGCCAGCCGGTCGGGCAGGGGAGTGCGGGGCGCGCGGCGCACGGTCCCGGCGCCGCCGGGGGCGGCCAGCTCGAACAGGTCCAGCCAGTCCAGGACGGCGCTCTCGTCGGCCAGGGTCCGGGGCGAGAGGTTCTGCGTGAGTGCCACGAAGGCCGTGTACTCCGCCGGGAGCCCCCCGCCCGCCCCGGCGTGCGCGGACTCGGCGTACGCGGCCTCGGCCCGTGCCATCGCCTCGCCGACCGGGTCGGGCCGCCCGCGGGTGGCGGCCAGCACCGCGCCGCTCACCAGGTGCGGATCGGTGAGGAGCAGCTCCTGCACCGCCAGGGCGCCCAGGGAGTGGCCGACCAGCGGGCAGGGCGGCAGGCCGAGCCCGGTCAGCAACTCCCGTATATGAACAGCCAGTTCCGGGGCGGAGTCCGCGTCGTGGTCGAAGGTGAGCGCCCGGTACCCGGCCGCCGTCAGCGCGGGCACCTGGTGGTGCTCCCAGATCCGGCCGGCCCCTCCCGCGCCCGCGACCAGGACCACCGGCGCCCGCCCGTCCGGCCCTCCGGCGCCGTGCAGCGTGTGCGCTGTCCCGCCGCTCACCGGGCCATCCTCCGCAGCGCGGTCTCCACCCACGCCGGGCGCCCGGTGTCCAGGCCCCGCAGCGCCACATGGACCCACAGGAAGGACGCCCGCGCCAGGACGTGCTCCCGCATCCCGGGGCGGACCTCGCCGCCGGCCGCCCGGTAGGCGTCCAGCAGCCGGTCCAGCAGCTCCGTACCGCCCGCGTACAGCATGTCGACGAAGTCGGCCGCCGGATCGCCGGCGCCCGCGTTCGCCCAGTCCAGCAGGCCCGACAGCACCGGGGCGCCGGACGGGCCGGGCGCGACCAGGGTGTGGCCGGGGTGCACGTCCCCGTGGATCAGCACCAGGCGGTCGGGCCACAGCCGGTCGTCGTCCAGCCAGCGCAGCCAGTGGCCCGACGCGGCGGCGGGCAGGTCCAGTTCGGCGCGGGCACGGGCCAGCTTGGCCGCGACCCGGGCGCGGACCTCCCCGGGCGTGGCCGGGTGGGCGCCCGGCAGCCAGGAGCCGTCCAGGGGCGTGGCGTGCACCGCGGCCAGGCAGCGGGCGAGCGGCTCCAGATAGCCGGCGGGGTGGGCGAGCGGGTCCGTCGACCAGCCGTAGACGAGGGTGTCCGGGTCCTCGCCGCCGGCCGGCTCGCCGGGCAGCCGGGGGTAGGCCACCAGGTCCGGCGTGTACAGCCGCCAGTCCGGCACCGCCACCGCGACCCGGTCGCGCACCGCGCGCAACACCGCGTCCTCGACCGCGAGTTGGGCGGACGCCTCGGGACGGCGCGGCTCCCGCAGGATCCAGTGACGGCCCGCCGTGTCACGGACGTGGGTGACGCGGAAGTCCCAGCCGCTGTCGTCGGCCCGCGCGGAGCCCGGCACGAACACCACACCGAGCCGGCCGGCGGCGCGGGCCGCCGCGTCCGTGAGCCGGGCGGCCGGCGGGGCCGGGGCGCCCGGGGGGACGGGGGCGCTCATCGGGCGGCCCCCGCGGGGTTCAGGTGGCGGTCCCGGGTCGCGTTCCGGTCCACCTTGCCGGTGTGGGTACGCTCCAGCGCGCCGACCGGCACGAGCAGGCCGGGTACGAGATGGGGCGGCGCCGTCCGGGTCAGCCGGACGCGCACGGCGGCGGCCACCTCGTCCGGCGCGCGGCCCGGCAGGGGCACGAAGAACGCGGCCAGCGAGGAGTGCCCGGCGCGCTCCACCCGCGCGGCGGCCACCGCCGACACCCCCTCGCACGCCCCGATCAGGGCCTCCACGTCCAGCAGGTCCACCCGGTGGCCGCGGATCTTCACCTGGTGGTCCGCACGGCCCCGGAACACCAGGCAGCCGCCCGGTTGTTCGGTCACCAGGTCGCCCGTCCGGTACCAGCGCGCCCCGTCCCGCTCGGTGAAACGGGCGGCCGTCCCGCCGGGGTCCTCGTGGTAGCCGAGGGCCAGACCGGGCCCCGCCACCGACAACTCGCCCGCCGCGTCGACCTCCTGGCGCACATGGGGCAGCGGGAACCCGATCGGCAGGTCGCCCCCGGTGTCCGGGAGCGCGGGGGCGCCCGGCCCGGCGAGCTCCACCGCGTGCGTGACCAGCGCGGTCTCCGTGGAGCCGTACGTGTTCAGCAGCCGGACGCCCGCCGTGCCGGGGAGCCGGTGCCAGCGCTCCAGCATGTCGGCGCGCACCGCCTCGCCGCCGATCACCACCGTCCGCAGGGACGGCGGCAACCGGTCGCCCTGGTGCAGCAGGTCACCGGTCAGGACGTCCCAGAACCCGGTGGGGAGCACCGCCACCGTGAGCTGCTGGTCCTCCGCCACGCGCGCGAAGCCCTCCCGCGCCCCGTCGTCGACGACCAGCGTGGCGCCCCCGGTGAGGGCCGGGAGGATCTCCTCCAGGCTGGTGTCCCCGCCCGCGCCGTGGAAGTGGAGCACGAACGCGCCCTCCCCGGTGCCGTACAGCTCACGCAGCGGCGGCACCACGGCGGCCAGGGCCCGGTGCGGGACCACCACCCCCTTCGGCTCGCCGGTCGACCCGGAGGTGAACAGCACATAGGCCGGGTCCTCCGGGCGGGCCCGGGGGAGGGAGGGCCGCGCGGGCGGCGCGGCGGTGGGGGACCAGCGCGGCCGGACCACCCGGTCCACCGGCGGCTGCCAGCCGGACTCGCCGGTGGCCACCGCCTCCCGGCAGCCGGTCCGCCGCAGGACGTCCTCCAGCCGGGCGGCGGGATGGTGCGCCTCCAGCGGGACGTAGGCCCGCCCCGCCGCCAGGACGCCGAGGATCGCCGCGACGTCCCGCGCCGAGTGGTGCACCACCACGCCCACCGGCGGCTGCGGTCCGGCCGTGCGCGGCTCCAGGGCGGCGGCCACCGCCAGCACCCAGGCGGCGAAGGTGCCGTAGGTCAGCACCAGGCCGTTGTCGACCACCGCCGGGCGGCCGGGATCGTCCCGCGCCATGGCGAAGAAGGGCTCCAGAAGAGCTTCCGGAAGAGCTTCCGGAAGAGGCCCCGGAAGAGGTTCCGGAAGAAATGAGTCCGCGGCGGACCCGGAGTGCTCCATTGTCAATTCCCGTATTGTGTCGGACCATTGGGGCGTGCGTATTGTTGTGGAACACGACGTGGAAATACCCGTGCGGGACGGCGCCTTATTGAGCGCCGATCTCTACCGCCCGGACACCGCCGGTCCCGTGCCGGTGCTCGTCCGGCGCACGCCCTACGGCAAGTCCGGGAGCCCCGGCGGGGCCTCCGTCGACGGACTGCGCCTGGTCCGCGCCGGATACGCCCTGCTGGTGCAGGACGTCCGCGGGCGGTTCGCCTCCGGCGGCACCTTCGAGCCGTACTGGCGGGAGGCGGCGGACGGCGCCGACACCGTCGCCTGGGCCGTCGCGCGGCCGTGGTGCGACGGCTCGGCGGCCCTGTTCGGCCGGTCGTACGAGGGCATGGCCGCCCTGCTCGCGGCGGGTGAGCGGCCACCCGGCCTGAAGGCGGTGGCCGCACAGGTGGCGGGCTCCCGCTTCGACGAGGGCTGGACCCGCCGGGGCGGCGCCCTCCAGCTCGGCTTCCTGCTGTACTGGGTGCTGTACGACCTGCTGCTCGACGGGGCCGGGCTCGACGGGCCGGACCGCGCCGAGGTGGCCCGCGCGGTCGACCGGATCGACGCGCTGTACGCGGACCCGGACACCGCCGCGAAACTCCTGGACCGGCTCGCCCCCTATTACCGGGAATGGCGCGAGCACCCCTCCGGCCATTCCTACTGGAAACGCGCCGCACCCCGCGAATCCGCCTCCTCCGCGGGCATTCCCGTGCTCCAGCTCACCGGCTGGTACGACCTTTTCCTCGACGGCGCCCTGGAGAATCACCGGGAAATCCGCGCACACGGCGGGGACGCCCGCCTGGTGGTCGGCCCGTGGTCCCACTGCGTCACCGGCGGGATCTTCCCCCAGCGCCGGTACGGGCTCGCCGCCGACGAGCAGCGGCTCGACGTCACCGGCCTCCACCTGGACCACTTCGACCGCCATCTGCGCGGCCGCCCGCAGGCCGGAGCCCCGGCCCCGGAGCGGGCGCGGCTGTTCCTCACCGGCGCCGACGAGTGGCGCGCCTTCCCCGACTGGCCGGTCCCCGGCACCGAGGCGTACGTGCTCCACCTCGACGGCCGGCGGCTCACCCCCGGCCCCGCGCCCGAGGCGCCCGGCAGCGACACGATCCGCCACGACCCGGCCGGGCCGGTGCCCACCACGGGCGGTGCCACCGCCCAGCCCGGCCAGTACACCGGCGGCGACTGCGGGCCGCTGGACCAGCGCGAGGTGGAGCGGCGGGACGACGTGCTGTGCTTCACCGGCCCCCCGCTCACCGAACCCCTCACCGTGGTGGGCGACACCGTCCTCACGGTGTACGTCACCCCGGACGCGGCGGGCGCCGACGTCACCGGAAAGCTGGTGGACGTCGCGCCCGACGGCCGCGCCGAGCTGCTGTGCGACGGGGTGCGCCGGCTGGAACCGGCACCGGCAGCACCCCCCGGGGACACCGGTCCGGTCGAGGTCACCGTGCAACTCGGCGCCCTGGGACATGTGTTCCGCCCCGGTCACCGCGTCCGCCTGGAGGTGGCCGCCTCCAACTTCCCGCGCTTCGACGTCCACCCCCGGGTGGTCGCGCACCACACCGTCCACCACGGCGGCGACCACCCCTCACACCTGCTGCTGCCGCGCCTCGCCGGCGGCTGACGCACCGGAGGCCGGCCCGGCGGCGTCCTGGTGGAAGACCGACAGGTCGGCCAGCCGCTCGATCCGCCGCCCGGCCTCCCAGTGCGCCCGCCGCAGCCGCCGCAGCTGGGCGGGCGTCAGCCGGGTGCTGTGCTGCGGGATGGACCGCACCATGCGGGCCCGCTTCGCCGACGCGGGGTAGCGGTCCCGTACCCGGTAGGGGTCGTTGAGCAGGTGGTGCGCGGTGCCCGCGTGGAAGGCGGCCTTCAGCAGCGCGTAGTACGCGGCGGCGGCCGGGCCCTTGTCGCGGGCGCAGTGCACCAGGGTCCTGGCCGCTTCGTACAGCCGCCACACCACCGGCACCGCCGGGGTGGTGAACACCCCGGTCTCCTGGGCGATGCCCTCGCCGACGCCGTACCGGAAGTAGCTGCGCATGTTGGCGAAGCCGTGCTGGGCGTCGTGGAAGATCCGCGCCTCGGGCAGGTACACCACCGGGATCCCGGCCAGCTGGAGCCGGAAGTCGAACTCCCGGTCCTCGCACCAGTGGATCAGCTCGTCGAAGTGGTAGCCGCCGATGTGGTCGACGATCGCCCGGTTGTAGATCAGCGGCGGCGACAGCGCGCTGACGTAGTCCCCCTCGTCGAACTCCCGCACCCGGGCGGTGAGCCGGCTCAGCAGGCCCTCCGACTCCCCGTACACCACCTGCCCCTTCACCACCGGGCTGGTGAGGACCGCGCGGACCATCGCCCGCACCACGCCCGGCGCGAAGGTGCAGTCGGAGTCCATCAGCAGCAGGTACTGCCGGTCGGTCGCGGCGGCGCCCGCGTTGTACGCGGCCCCGAGATTGCCCACGTCGGCGATCTCGGTGACCGTCAGCGGGCGCGGGTGGTCGGCGATCAGCTTCAGCACCGCGTCGCTCGGGCCGTTCAGCGCGAGGACGATCTCCACGTCCTCGTCGATCGACGCGATGCAGTCAGCGATCCGGAGGTCGTCGCGGAGGGCGACGACCACGGCGGTGCGGGCGATCCCCTTGTCGACAGCGGCCTCGTCCACCGGGTCCATCGGATTCTCCCTCGTGATGTCGGTACGTCGGGGGGTGTACGCGTCCGGCGGCGCCGCCTGCCCGGGCGCGCTCACCGCTCCGGCGCCTTGAACCGCAGCGGCAGGGCGCGCAGGGTGCGGGCGGCGACCGCCTCGGCTTCCGCCGGGTCGTCGGCGTGGGCGATCACCCCCGCCAGGACGTCGGCCCCGCCGCGATAGGGCGGCACCACGGTCCCGGGCGCCAGGTCCATGCCCCAGAAGACGTCGTGCACCCCCGCCCGGCGGGCCACGTCCCGGGGGTTGCCGACCCACTCGACCACCCCGCCGTCCGCCGGCAGGAACCGCTGCACCGCCGCCCGGTCACGGTCCGGACGCAGCTCGGACAGCTCCAGCGGACGGCCCGTGGCCAGGCGTACGACATTGGGCAGCGGGTCCACGCCGGTGGCCAGCCGCATCACCTCGGTGGCGATCCGCGCCCCGGTGATCCGGCAGGTGATCTCCAGCAGCACCACCCGGCCGTCCCGGGTGACCAGGATGTCCGTGTTGATCACCGCCGGGTCCAGGCGCAGGGCCAGCGCCCCGCGCCGCACCACGTCCGTGACCTCCTCGATCCGCTCCGCGGACAGCCGGCTGGGCAGGGTGTCGCCGCCCTCGAAGAAGTACGGGGCGAACTCCTCCTTGCGCCCGTACTCCCGGTCGGCGAAACCGAACCGGTGCAGCTCCCCGCCGGTCATGAAGGCCGCCAGCGTGTGCTCGGTGCCCTCCAGGAACTCCTCGACGACGATCCGCCCCGCCGGGCTCAGCCGCAGCGCCTCGGCCGCCCGCTCCCGTACCTCACCCGGCGAGGTCACCTTCATCACGCCCACCGAGCCGGTCTGGTCGCAGGGCTTCAGCACGGCCGGCAGCCCCACCTCGCCCACCGCCCGCACCGCCTCCGCCGTGCTCCGTGCGACCGCGAAGCGCGGCACGTCCAGCCCCGCCCCCCGCAGGATCGCCAGCCGCCGGTCCTTCAGCGTGCAGTCGAGCGCCGTCTCCACCGGCAGCCCCGGGCAGCCGAACCGGTCCGCCAGCAGGCTGATCACCGGCGGGTTGTCGGCGCCCAGCGAGAACACCCCGTCCAGCCGGTCGACGCCCGCCGCCGACAGCTCCGCGAGCACCGCGCCGGCGTCGGCCGGGTCGCACGCCAGCAGGGTGTCGGCCGCCTCCCGCGCCCGCTCGGTGGGCGTGTCCGTGACCACCACCAACTCCCGCCTCGGCGAGCGCAGTTCACCCAGCGAGTGGTCCATCCCCGAGCCGACCCCGCAGACCAGCAGCCGCTCAGTCACGACCGCCCCCGGATCCGGCCGGCCCGCCGGGCCCGGCGGGCCCGCGCAGGCTCAGCACCTGGAACACCTCCGCGTGCCCCGACCCGGACGCCAGCGCGCCCCGGTAGCGGGCCAGCCCCCGGATGCCCTCGTCCCAGGCCGCGTGGCGCAGCTGCGAGACGTACGCCCGCATCGCCTCGACCTTGGTCTCGATCTGGCCCCCGATGTCCTCCGCGTACTGGAACCGCGCCATCGGCGCCCACACCTCGTACCCCAGGACCAGCCGGGGCGCCGGCATCGGCGGCCCGCCCGCCTCCTGGAAGAACTCCGACTGGGCCATCCACAGCGCCTCGGTGGTCAGCTGGTGCACCATCCGGTGCTCGACGTCGTCGTCGTTGTCGTGCGGCAGGTACACCACCTGGGGCCGCACCTCCCGCAGCACCCGCACCAGATTCAGGTGGACGCGGCGGGAGAGCGCGAAGTCCCGGGACGGCTCGTCGAAGCGGACCACCCGGTGCACGCCCAGCGTCTTGGCCGCGTTCTCCGTCTCGGCGGCGAACTCGGCGTCCGACACCGCGTCGTCCAGGGCGCTGCGCTCCCGCCCGATGACCACGACCACCGTCACCCGGGCGCCGTCCCGCACATGCTTGGCCAGGGAGCCGCCGCAGCCGATCACATCGTCGTCCGGGTGCGGCGAGACCACCAGGACGTCGGTGACCCCGGTCATGACCGCGCCCCCGGCACCTCACGGGCCCAGACCGCCCACTGCCCGGTCAGCGCCGCGCCCTCGGCGAACGGGGTGCGCGCGGTGAAGCCCAGCAGGCGCCGCGCCTTGTCGTGGCGGGCCCGCGCGGTCGAGCGGTACAGCTCCAGCTCCCAGCCGGGCACCGGGCCGCCGTCCCCGGGCACCTCCGCGCCGTCCGGGGCGGCCAGGCCGCGCAGCGAGCGGATCGCGTCGAAGAAGTCCCCCCAGCCGAGCGGCTCGTCGTGCCCGACCAGGAAGCGCTGCCCGGCCGCCGCCTCCGCCACGGCCGCCGACAGGACCGCGTCCACCAGGTCGTCGACGTACACGGCGTTGCACACCCCGGCGTCCCCGCCCGACGGCAGCGCGGCGAAGTCCGCCTCGGGACGCCGCAGTTGGGCGGTCGTCCACTGGCCGCCCCACGGCCCGTACACCACGCCCGGCTGGAGCACCACCGTCTCCAGGTCCCGGCCGTGGGCGTCGAGGACCAGCCGCTCGGCGGCCAGCTTCTGCTGCTCGTACTCGCGGTCGGCGGGGTCGGCCGGGCGGGCCGGCGACTCCTCGGTCAGGTCCCCGGCGACCGCCGGGTCGTACACGTCGACGGTGCTCAGGTGCACCAGGCGCCGCACCCCGGCCGCCCGCGCGGCGGCCAGCACCTGGGCGGTGCCCTCGACGGAGGCCGCCCAGCGGTCCGCCTCCTCGCCGGAGCTGCCGAACGCGCAGTGCACCACCGTGTCGCAGCCCTCGAACGCCGCCCGCAGCGCCTCCGGGTCCAGCAGGTCGGCCCGGCGGAACGCCAGCCGCTCCTGCGGCAGCACCGACAGCCGCGCGGCCCGGCCGAAGCCCCGTACCACCGGCCGCACCCGGGCGGACGTGGACAGCGCCAGCCGCTCGACCACCCGGCCGCCGATGAATCCGCTCGCCCCGGTCACCGCCACCGTGCGGCCCGCGAGCGCGGAACCGGCGCCCGCCTCCCCGCCGTCCGCGACCGCTCCCCGGGTGGTCCACGGCCGGGCGGCCTCCCGGCGGGCGGCGCCGTAGCACTCCTGGATCAGCTCCACGACCCGCAGCCCGTCCTCAGGGACCGAGTGCGGCACGGCGTCCCCGCGCACCGCCGCCGCGAAGTTGGCGAGCTGCTCGGTGAACAGCAGCTCCCACTCGCCCTGGGCGGGCGCGACCGCCTCCACGTCGCCCCGGTGCAGCTCCTCCCCGTCCGCCGTCACCAGGGTGCACTCGCCGGCCGGGAAGTCGGTGCCGATGGTGACCGTCGCCCGGGTGCCGGTCACCGTGCAGGAGATGCCCAGGTCGCGCAGGCGGCTGAAGGCACAGTGCACGTCGACCGCGCCGAACCGCAACCGGGCCTCGGTGTCCGCCTCCACCCCGCCCAGCGCGTCGTCCTCGTACCGCACGACCTCGGCGTCCGGCCCCAGCCACCACAGCAGGGTGTCGAAGACGTGCGAGCCGGTGTCGGTGAGCACCCCGCCGCCCGCGAGCCTCCGGTCGAACATCGACCAGGACACCGGCTCCCAGGCGTACGGGTGCCCCTCCGACCAGTCCACGCGCACCACCTCGCCCAGGTCGCCGCCCTCGATGAGGCGCTTGACCCAGGCGTACGCGGGGAAGAGCCGGCGCGGATGGGCCATCGCCAGCACGGGGGAGGAGGGCTCGGCGGCCAGGGCGACCAGCCGCCGGGCGTCCTCGGCCGAGGTGGTCATGGGCTTCTCCAGCAGGACGTGCTTGCCGGCGGCGAGCAGCGCCTCCACGGTCGCGGTGTGCGCGGTGTGCGGCACGACGACCACGGCCGCGTCGAAGGCGCCGGCGGCGTCCGCCGGATCGGTGGCGATCACCACGTCGTCGGCGCCGGTGCCGCCGAGCTCGCGGTACAGATCCAGCGCGGCCCGCGCCTGCCGCGGGTCCCGGTCGATCAGCGCGGTGAGCTGGACGTCGCCCTTGAGCGGCGGCAGGGCGGGCAGGTGGCAGCCACGGGCGGCGGCGCCGCATCCGACGATGGCGAGGCGTACGGGAGACATGGGTACTCCAGGGTCCGGGGAAGGGCCGGCACGGGCCGGGGGGCTCGGGCGGGGCTGGGGCTGGGTCGGGGCTGGGGCTGGGGGCTTGCCGGGGGTCGGCGGATCGGAGGGTCGCGGGGGCGGACGGTTCAGAGGGGTCAGGGCGCGGCGGGCGGGTGGTGCACCCAGACGTTGGGCTCGGTGTACGTCCCGTGGCCGTCGTCGGTGACCCGCAGCGGCACCAGGCCGCCGGGCAGCGGGTGGTCGCCCGGTCCGGGGAGCGCGTGGCCGAGGTACTCCTCCCAGCGGGCCACCGGCTGACGGATCACCAGGGACCGGGCGGCGATGCCCAGTTGGCGGGCGCCCAGCTCCAGGTGGGTCCGCAGCCACGGGTCGAAGCAGTGGCCGTCGGGGCCGCGCCACGCGGCGTACTCCTCGATCGGGATCAGCGGGTACCGGGGCTTGCGCGTCGGGCGCACCGGGACGATCACCCCGCGCGGACACCGCCCGGCGGCACGGGCGCGGGCCTCGCGCAGCAGCCGCTCGGCGTGGCCGGCCGCGCGGTGCGCCGGGTCGACGGACACCGACAGCATGCAGAGGGCGTCCGGACGGTCCGGCGGCTCCCGGTCGGCGGCCTCGACCAGCACCTCGTCACTGCCGGAGGGCAGCGTCGAGGCGGCGCCGTCCCACCGCACGGGCAGCCCGTTGGCCGCCGCGACCAGCTTTCCGGCGCCGTCCACCAGACACAGCTGGTCGGCGGGGTGGCGCTCGTACATCTCGTGCCAGCGCCAGTTGCCGGGCGACTCCCAACTCATGAACGCGGGCATGTTGGCGCCGATCAGCGCGTCCACCTCGGGCCGCAGCCACGGGTCGCGGGACAGGTCGGTGAGGGTGAGTGCCACCGGTGCGCTCAGCCCAGCAGCCGGGTCTCGGCGGTGGCCCGCATCGGCCGGGAGCGCCGCAGGTCGGAGGTGACGCACACCCGCTTCAGCCAGCGGTCGGTGCCGTCGTAGCGCGGGGTGAACGGCAGCCGACCGTGCACCGCCCGGTGGTTGTCGATGAACAGCACGTCGCCCTGGTTCGCCACGACCTCGTGCATCCCGGCGTCCACCACCTTGAACAGCGCGTCGTACGCCCTACGGGCCTCGGCGTCGTCCTCCGGTACGGAGGTGAAGTACGGGTCCAGCCGCATGTAGGGGTCCTGGCGCGAGCCGTACAGCAGGGGCATCAGCGGCCGTTCGTCGATCATCCGCTGGATGGTGGCGAAGCGGGCGGCCTCCTCGGCGGAGGCGATGGTGTTGTTCTTCGGCAGGTGCGACTCGTCCGGCGCGATGTGGAAGCGCGGTTCGAAGAGGATGTCGATGTCCGCCTCGGACAGCGAGCCGAGGTCCAGCTCGCCGACCGTGGTCGGCACCCGGTCGGGGTTGCGCAGCGCGCCGAGGATCAGGTAGTCGCTGCGGTACGGGTGGAACGCGTCCTCGGTGTGCCAGGTCAGCAACTCCTTGCTGCCCATGCCGAGCTGGTCGTTCTCGTGCCGGCGGATCGGGAAGATGTCGTGCACCAGGTGGCCGTCCTGCTGCGTGGCCCAGCCGAACGGCTCGCCGAGCAGCGCCGAGTACAGCATCAGCAGCAGTTCCTCGGGGAACTCGGGGCCGGGCCGGCGGCGGCCGCGCCAGTGCTCGGGGGTGGGCCCGATGCGCTCCTGGTCGAAGAGGTGGCCGCCGATCACCGTGTGGCCGTGGCGGTCGGCCAGCCGGAAGTCGCGGACGAAGCGCTGCACGCCCAGCGGCAGCCGTACCGCGAGGCGCGGCAGGTCGCGCAGCAGGCCGGGGTCGTCGACGGACGGGTATTCGGCCGCGAGGGAGAGGGTGAGCTCCGCCGTCTCGGCGGCCTCGTCGGGGGAGAGCGTGTAGCTGCGTGTGGACTGGTCGGTGAGGTTCGACATGGCCAACTCTCGCTGAGTGGTCGGGGATGGTTGCTGCCCCCGGCCGGCCGGAGCCGGGCCGGTGGGCCCTCGGGTGGTACGGGACGGCCGCCGGCCGCCCGCCCTGTCAGGGGCGGGTGGTCTCCGGAACGGCCGCCGCCGGGCGGCGGGTGTCGCCGCCGGTGGTGAGCGCCCCCGCCAGCAGCCGGGGGGTCGGGCGGCGGAGCAGGGCGCTCGCGCGGAGCCCGGCGGCGTCCGGGAAGGACTCCCGCAGCCGGGCGAGCAGGCGCATGGCGAGCAGGGACTGCCCGCCGTGCTGGAAGAAGTCGTCGTCGGGTCCGAGCCCCGGGGCGTCCAGCACCTCGCGGTAGAGGCGTACGACGGTGGCCAGCGGCTCGTCCGCGAGAGCGGGGTCGGCGGTGGCGGCGGTCGCGGGGTCGGCGCTCGCGGGGGTGGCTGGGGAGTTGGGGCTGTCCGGGGAGCCGGGGGTGGCCGGGGAGCCGGGGGTGGCCGGGGAGCCGGGGATGGCCGGGGAGTTGAGGCCGCCCGGGGAGCCGGGGGCGCCCGTCGCCGCGTGGGCCGCCCAGTCACCCAGCCGGCGCTTGTCGATCTTGCCGTGCGGGTTCTTCGGCAGCGCCGCCACCCGGTGCAGCACCCGGGGCACGGCCCAGTCGGGCAGGGCCTCCTCCAGCGGTGCCAGCAGGGCGTCCCGCTCCGCCCCCGTGACGCGGACCGCCTTGCCGGGCGGCGGGGCGTGCCGGGGGTCGGCCGGCACGGTGAACGCCCACAGCACGGTGCCGGTGCGGGGGTCCGGGAACACCACGGCCCGGTCCACGGCCGGGTTCTCGCACAGGGCGCGCTCCACCCGGGCCGGCTCCAGCCGGTGGCCCCGGATCTTCACCTGGTCGTCGAGCCGCCCCAGGAAGACCAGGTTCCCCTCGGCGTCGATCCGCCCCAGGTCGCCCGTCCGGTACACCCGCTCGCCAGGGGCGGGGGCGTACGGGTCCGGCACGAACCGCCGGGCGGTGGCGGCCCCGTCGCCGAGGAAGCCCCGCGCGAGCAGCGGCCCGCCGATGTGGATCTCCCCGGCCTCGCCCGGCGGCACCGGCCGCCCGTCGCGCCGGACACTGATCCGGACGTCCCGCAGCGGGGTGCCGAGCGGGACCTCCTCGACACCGGCCGGGAGGAGCCCGGTGTAGAAGGTGGAGGTGACCGTGCACTCGGTCAGGCCGTAGACATGGGCGAGCCGGGCGGGCTGGCGGGCCTGCCACTCCCGGTAGGGCCCCGGGTCCATCCGCTCGCCGCCGACCACCACCAGCCGCAGGGCGGGCGGGGTGGTCAGCCCGCTCGTGCCGAGCCAGCGGGCGTATTCGAGCCAGTACTGGGTGGACAGCTCCACCACCGTGGTGCCGGTGCGGGCGATCGCGGTGTGCAGCTCCTCCGCGTCCAGGGCCCGGGTGTCGGCCCGGCACACGACGGCCGCGCCGGCCACGAGCGCCGGGAACACCTCCTCGATCAGCACGTCGAAGCCGAGGGAGGCCACCTGGAACCAGCGGTCCCCGGGAGCCAGTTCCAGCCGCTCGGCGACGGCGCCGGCGAACCGGGCCAGCGCGTCCCGCTCGACGACCGTGCCCTTGGGCTGCCCGGTGGACCCGGAGGTGAACAGCACATACGCCACGTCGTTCCCGGCGGCCCGGACGGAAGGCCGCGCGAGGTCGCCGCCCGGTGCCGCGTCGTCCCGTGCCCCTCCGTCCCGTGCCGCGTCGTCCGGTACCGCGTCGTCCCCTTCCGGGTCCGGCGGGACGTACGCCGTCGAGGGCGCGTGCGCGCCGTCGCCGAGCCACACCACCGCGTCCGTGCGGCGCACCAGCGCGGACCGGGCGGCGGCGGGCAACCGGTCGTCCAGGACCGTGAACCCGGCCCCCGCCTTCAGCGCGGCGAGCATGCCCAGGACCGTGCGCCCGGGGTCGGGGAACGCCAGGCCGACCAGCCGGCCGGGGCCCGCGCCCCGCCGGGCCAGCGAGCGGGCCCAGGCGTCGGTCAGCCGGTCCACCGCCCGATAGGACCACACCTGACGCGACGTCACTACAGCGGCGACGTCACCCTGTTCGCGTACCCGCCGGTCCCACAGGTCCAAGACGTCCGGGACGTCCGGGACGTCCGGGACCTCCGGGTCGGTGCCGGGCGCGCCCGCCCCGTACACGGCGCTCACCGGGCCGCCCCGCGGGTGCGCAGGAACTCCGAGAGGCCCGCCAGCCCGGCCCGGAAGTCCTCCTCCGGGCCGCCGAAGCCGAGCCGGGCGCCGTGCGGGGCGCCGAAGGCCGTACCCGGCACGAGGAGCGTGCGGTGGCGGGAGAGCAGGTCCAGGCAGAGGCGCTCCACGGCGGCGGGGCCGGTGCCGGCCCGCTCCAGCTCGCGGAAGACGGGCAGCGCGCACACCCCTCCCTCCGGGGGTGTCCAGCGCACCCACTCCTCGTGCTCGGCCATCCAGTCCACGAGGTGGGCGAGGTTGCGCCGGGCCTCGGCCGCGCGGGTGCCGATCAGTACGTCGGCGTGGCGCATCGCGTGCTCGGCGATCAGCTCCACGAGCGGGGAGAGGAAGAGCGTGGTGCGGTCGCGCAGCGGGAAGGAGGCCGTGATCAGCTCCGGCGGGGCGATCGCCCAGCCGACCCGGAGGCCGGGCAGGCCGAAGGTCTTGGAGAAGGTGCCGTACGAGACGGTGGAGGGGTCCGTGGCGGCGGGGTCCGGCAGCACGTCCCAGCGGTGGGTGATCTCGGCGGTGGCGGCGTCCCAGACCAGGGTCGCCCGGGCGGCGGTGGTCCGCTCGGTCAGCGCCTTCAGGCCGCGCGGCGAGAGCGTGGCGCCGGTGGGGTTGTGCGGGAAGTTGACGACGACGGCCCGGGTCCCCGGGGTCACCAGGCGCTCCAGGACGTCCTCGTCGATCTCGCCGTCGCGCACGGCCGCGGCCGGCAGCTCGGCGACCTCGCAGCCCGTCTCCCTCGGGTAGTGGCCCAGCGAGTGGTAGATGCCCTGCTGCACGACGACCCGGTCGCCGGGCCGCAGCAGCGCGTGGAGGGTGAGGGCGATGGCCTCGCTGGAGCCGTGGGTGACCAGGACGCGGTCGGCGTCACCGCCCGCGTACCGGTCGGCTATCGCCTGCCGGACGCCCGCGCCGCCCTGGGAGACGCTGTCGTCCATGACGATCGCGTCCAGGTCACCGGCGGTCAGACCGCACAGGTCGCGTATCTCGGCGAAGGTGTACGGGTGGACGCCGCTGGAGCTGATGTCGTGCAGGCCGGGGGCCAGGTGCCGCCGGTACCACTCCTCCAGCACCGGCGGTTCCTCACGCGGCGGACGCGTCCTGCTCATGCCTGTGCACCTGTCCCTTCCTCCCCCGACGGGTGTCCCGCGGTGTCGTGCCGCAGGGTCTCCCGCCACCACTGCTGCCCGGCGAGGGGGAGTGTGTCGATGGGGTCGTAGTAGTGGTACGAGCCGCCGCGGGCCTCCGGGTCGGCCGCTTCCAGCGGGGTGAGATAGCTCTTGCTCCAGTGCGAGATGCCGAGTTCGCGGTCGTACGAGTCGGCCTGGTCAACCCACCGCTTCCCGGCCATCGGCACGTCGCAGACGATGCGCGGGGTGGCGAAGCCGGGCAGGTAGCCCATGATCTGACGCTGTATCAGTTGCGCCCGGTGCAGCGGCACCCGCCAGTGCTCGGCGTTGGGGATCATGTCGCACATGTAGAAGTAGTACGGAGTGATGCCGGCCCGGTCGGTCAGCGCGAAGCACAGGTCGAGCAGGTCGTGCGCGCTGTCGTTGACCCCGCGCATCAGCACGCCCTGGTTGCGCACCTCGTGCAGGCCCGCGCCCAGCAGCGCCCAGGCCGCCTCCGCCACCGAGGGGGTGATCTGCTGGGCCGCGTTGGCGTGGGTGTGCAGGGCGATGCGCACCCCGCGCGACCGGGCCGTGCGGGCGACGCGGGCGACGCCTTCCAGCACCGGGCCGGAGTGCCAGTGCTGGGGCAGTCCGATCAGGCCCTTGCTGGCCAGCCGGATGTCGCGCACCGAGTCGATCTCCAGCAGACCGCCGATGAAGCGCTCCAGCCGGGGCCAGGGCATGTTGGCCAGGTCGCCGCCGGAGACCACCACGTCCCGGATGCCCGGGGAGGCCCGCAGATGCTCCAGGATGCGGTCGGCCCGGTCGGCGGGCCGCAACTGCAGTTTGTTCTTGGTCACCTGGGGCGTGGAGTTGCCCACCAGGTCCATCCGGGTGCAGTGCCCGCAGTACTGCGGGCAGGTCGACAGCAGCTCGGCCAGCACCTTGGTGGGGTAGCGGTGGGTCAGCCCTTCCACCACCCACATGTCCTGCTCGTGCAGGGAGTCCCGGCTCGCCATCGGGTGCGAGGGCCACTGCGGTTGGCGGTCGGAGAACACCGGCAGCATGTACCGGCGCACCGGGTCGTCGTAGAACGCCTTGGTCAGTTCACCCGGCCGGGCGCCCGTCGCGTCCGGCGCCATGGTGTTGATCATCTGGGGCGGCAGCAGCACCGACATCGTGGCGCGGTGCAGCCGGTCGCGCTCCCAGTCCTCGTAGAAGCCCTCGTCCAGCAGGCCGCCCATGACCGCGCGCAGGCCCTTCGCGTCCTTCACGCAGTGGGCGCGCTGCCACTGGGGGTCCGCCCACTCGGCCGGGGACACGTCGCGCCACCCGGGCAGGCGCCGCCAGTCCGGCTCCACGAGAGAACGGCCGCGGTACTCGTAGACGCCCTCCAGTGCCGGTGATTCCGTCTGGTTGCGTGCTGTGTCCACCACCCGCCACCCAATCCCATCGGTTTCGGCCGTATCGCCTGACGCCGATCTTGCAGAGCGTGAGGGGTTGTACACGAGAGGAAGTTGTACGGGGTGCGAACGGTGAGTGCCCCTGTACAACTCCGGGCCCCCGGGCGGGAAACGGAAGCGCCGGTCCGGGGTAGAGGGACGGTGGAGGGCGGCGTCCCGGGGCCGGGTGACCGGCGTCGGCGCTGGCCTGAATCATCAGGCGGTGAGTTGATGTGCATGTCGCTGGCATGTACCAATGACGGCAGATCCGGTGCGCCGGCCTCCCCGCGGAGGCCGGCGGCTTCGGTCTGAACGTGCCGCCGGACCCGTACACCGCCGACCACGGTTGTACGGTCCCGAGCAACCCTTGCGCTTCGTCGACACAACCGAGTACCAGGGGGGAAAGTGCCCAGGCCAGAGCGTTTACTGGATCCCACAGCCGGACCACTGGAGGCGTTTGCCCACGACTTGCGCACGCTGCGGAGGAGGGCCGGGAACCCCTCGTACCGCGCCATGGCGAAACGGGCGCACTACTCGGTCGCCACGCTCGCCGAGGCGGCGCGCGGGCTGCACAAGCCCTCGCTCAAGGTGACCCTGGCCTATGTCACCGCGTGCGGCGGGGACCCGGAGATGTGGACCCGCCGCTGGCACAGCGTCAGCAGGGAACTGGAGGGCCGCACCCGCCCGTCGCCGGACCGCCCGGCACCCGGCCGCGCCGCACAGGACCGGCCGAGACAGGCCCCGCCGGGCGGCACCGAACGGGAGCCGCCCCGGCCCGCCTCCGCGACCCCCGCCCCCGCGGCCTCCCCCGCCGGGGCCGCGCGCGGCCGGGCGGCCGGCCGGGTCACCCCCGTACCCGGCGCCGCCGCAGAACCGACGGCCCCCGTGGCCCCCGCCCGTACCGTGCCTGCCCGCACGGGCCCGGCCCGTACCGTGCCCGCCCGTACCGTCCCCGTGCGCACCGCCCCTCCCCGGGCGGCCCCGGCTCCCGCGCCCGGCCCGCCCGCCCCGGCGACCGGCGCGCTGACCGGTGACGAGCGCGCCGAACTGCGCCGGCTGCGCGACGAGGTCGAGGAGTTGCGGCGCACCAACGAAGTGCTCAAAGCGGCCTCCGCGATCTTCGCCGCCGATCTCCGCACAACCGCGAAGGTCGTGTACAACCCCGCGGGAAGCCACGATCGGTCGGCGTGACCGGCGCACCCCGCGCCCGAGGGGCCGGGGGCGCGCCGGACGATCCGGACCGACCTTTGGGGACTGACCATGCGTGTGCTCGGAGTCAACGGCTGGCCCGGGGCCAGCCACGATGGCGCGGCCTGCCTCCTCGTGGACGGCGACGTCGTCGCCCTGGCCGAGGAGGAACGCTTCACCCGGAACAAGCACGCCTACGGAGAGGCGCCCCTCAGCGCCGCCGCGCACTGCCTCGCGGAGGGCGGTCTCACCCTGGACGACATCGACGTCGTCGCCCACGGCTGGGACCTCCCCAAGCTCTTCCGCGACCGCGGCCTGGACTGGTTCCCCGACGACGCGGCCGCGCTGGAACACCTGCTGCCCAAGGCGCTGTTCCCGCGCACCCGCGACCCGCGGCTCACCTTCGTCAACCACCACATCGCCCACGCCGCCAGCGCCTACCACCTCTCGGGGCGCGACCGCGGCGCGATCCTCGTCCTGGACGGCCAGGGCGAGGACGTGAGCACCACGCTCGCCGTCGGCATCGACGGCGAGATCAAGACACTGCGCACCTTCACCCCCGGCTGGTCCCTGGGCTACTTCTACGCCGCCGTCTGCGAGTACGCCGGTCTCGGCGCCGACGCGGCGGGCAAGATGATGGGCCTGGCCTCCTACGGCACCCCCGGCGACCTCACCTTCGGCGGCGCCCTCGGCTTCACCGACGACGGCTTCACCGTCGGAGCCGTACCGCCCGACCTGCGCTCCACCGGCAGCACCGACGAGGAGACGGCCACCATCCGGCACTGGCTGGCGCACCTGGAGAAGGCCCTGCCGGAGGCCCCCAACCGCAGTGTGCGCCGCTTCGACCCGCGTACCGGCCGCTACACCAGGGTCACCGACCGGGACCCGTTCTCCTACCGCGACGTCGCCGCCACGGCCCAGGCCGCCCTGGAGCGCGCGGTCATGGCGCTCGTCCGCTCCCTGCTCCGGGAGAGCGGCGAGAGCAGCCTGCTGATCGCGGGCGGCGTCGGCTTCAACGCCACCCTCAACGGCAAGCTGATGCGCATGCCCGAGGTGCGGGACCTCTTCGTCCAGCCCCTCGCCGGGGACCAGGGCGTCTCGCTGGGCGCGGCCGTGTGGTGCGCGGCCCAAGAGGGCGACCGGATACGGCCCATGGCGGGCTCCGTCGCCTGGGGCCCC
Source organism: Streptomyces sp. NPDC015131 (assembly GCF_043079975.1). Classification (NCBI taxonomy): domain Bacteria; kingdom Bacillati; phylum Actinomycetota; class Actinomycetes; order Kitasatosporales; family Streptomycetaceae; genus Streptomyces; species Streptomyces sp. NPDC015131. Next base: position 272,764 of record NZ_JBIBVB010000001.1, read on the forward strand.
CGGTGGAGCCCCGACGAGATCCGCGGCGTCCTGGAGGCGACCGGCACCGCCTACACCGAGCCGGCCGACATCGCCGCCGCGACGGCGGGCGTCCTGGCCGCCGGTGGCGTCGCGGGCTGGTTCCAGGGCCGCGCCGAGGGCGGCCCCCGCGCGCTCGGCCACCGCAGCATGGTCGCCGTCCCGGACCCGGAGGGCACCCGCGACCGGGTCAACGTCCGCATCAAGGACCGCGAGGCGTGGCGGCCGTTCGCCCCGAGCATGCGGGAGGAGGCGGCCGAGTCCCTGATCGGCACCGCCACCCCGCTGCCGTACATGATCGTCACCACCCCGGTCACCGACGCGGGCGCCGCCGCGATGCCCGCCGTGGTGCACAGCGACCGGACCACCCGGCCCCAGACCGTCTCCGCCGCCGTCGACCCGCTCTACCACCGGCTCATCGGCGAGGTCGCCGAGCACACCGGGACGCCGGTCGTCCTCAACACCTCCTTCAACGGCCGCGACGAACCGGTCGTCTGCACCCCGCGCGACGCCCTCGCCACCTTCCACCGGCTGCCGATGGACGCCCTCGCCCTCGGCCCGTTCCTGGTACGCCGGGCCGGCACCGCCCCCGGGGAGGCCGGCGCGTGACCGCCCCGCCCCGCACCCTGTCCGGTACGAACGCCGGTACGGACGCCGCCCCTGGTGCCCCGGCCCCCGAGGAGATCCGCGCCCGGCTGGACGCCTGGCTCGCCGAGACCGTCCTCACCCCGGACGCCGACCCCTCGGCCCCCCTGCTCGAACTCGGCGTGGACTCCCTCGACCTCATCCGCACCGCCCGCCGCCTGGAAGCCGCCTTTGGCGTCCGGGTGCAGCTGCGGGAACTGGCCGCCCCCGGGCTCACCACCGCCCTCCTCGCCGACCTGGTCGCCGAGCGCGCCGCCCGGCGCCGTACCGCCGACACCACGGCACCGCCCGGCGCCGCGCACGGCCCGGTCGCGCTCGCCCCGCCGCAGGAACAGGGGTGGGAGGAGCAGACCGGCGACCGGAGCCACTGGAACCAGGCCATGCTGTTCCTCACCCGGCCGGACGTCGACGGCGACCTGTTCGCCGAGGCCGTCCGCCGCCTCGTCGCCGGCCACGCCTCGCTGCGCCTGGCCGTCGAGGCCCGGCCCGCCCGGCGGCCCCGCCAGACGGTGGCCCCCCTCGCGCTCGACGGCCCGCCCGGCGAGGCCCTCGGCCCGGTGCTGGACACCGTGGACATCTCCGAACTCGACGACACCGCCCTGCCCGCCGCGATCGCCCTGCGCTGCGCGGTGGAACAGCGCTCCCTCGACCCGGAGGCCGGACGGGTCGCCCGGTTCGTCCGCTTCGACGCGGGCCCCGCCCGCCCCGGACGGCTGCTGGTCGTCCTCCACCAGCTCGCCTGCGACATGGTCTCCTGGTCCATCCTCCTGGAGGACCTCCAGCAGCTGTACACGGCCCTCGAAGCCGGGCGCCACGACGTCCGGTGCGGCGAGGGCACCACGTACGCCGAGTGGGCCCGGGCACTCGCCGACCACGCCCGCACGCCCGAGGCCGAGGCGGAGGCCGCCTGGTGGACCGACGTCGCGCGCACCCCGGCGACCCTCCCGCTCGACCGGCCGGTGGACGACCCGCGCGCCGCCAACACCGCCGGTACGGCCGCGACACACACCGAGGACTTCGGCCCCGGCCTCACCGCCCGGCTGGGCGCGGCGGCCCGCGCCCACCGCGCCCACCCCTCCGACCTGGTCCTCCACGCCCTGGGCGAGGCGCTGGCCGGCCTGCTCGGCGAGACGGCGGTCCGGGTGGACGTGCTGCGGCACGGCCGCGAGGAGACCGTCGGCGACTCCCATCTCGCCCGCACCACCGGCTGGTTCACCACCACCGTGCCCGTCCGCCTCGACCTCGCGCCGGGCCCCGCCGCCGAACGGCTCGCCCGGACCGTCGGCCACCTCGCGGCGCTGCCCGGCGGGGGAGTGGGGTACGGCGCGCTCGCCCGCCACGGCCGGCCGCAGCTCGCCGCCGCGCTGCGCGCCGCCCCGCCCAGCGACGTGTCCTTCGACTTCGAGGGCGACGACGGCGACGCCCTGCCGCTGGGCACCCTGCTGCCGGACACGGCCCCCGAGCCCGTCGGCGACATCACCGCCCCGCACTGGACCCGCCCCCACCTCGTCGAGGTCATCGCCACCACCGACGACGAGGTGCTGCGCGTCGAGTGGTGGTACTCCACCGCCCTGCACGACGAGGCGACGGTACGCGGCCTCGCCGCACGCCACCGGGCCGCCCTCACCGCCCTCCTCGACACGCCCCCCGGCACCGACACGCCCCCCGGTACCGGGACCGGCCCGGAGACCAGCACGGCCCCCGGCACCGGGACCGCCCCGGCACCCGGCGCGGCGCCCGGAACGACACGCGGCGCGGCCGGCACCCCTGGCGGCTGAACACCCCACGGACGGACAAGAGAAGACACCCTGCCATGACCTCCCTGCCCAGCCCGCTCGACCCCTTCTTCGCCGTCGCCGCCTCCGACCCCGAACGGCCGGCCGTCGTCGACAACGGAATGACCGTCACCTACGGACAACTCGCCGCCTGGGCCCAGGGAGTGGCCGGTCTCGTCGCCACCCGCGCACCGGGACCGCACCCGCCCGTCGCCCTCGTCGCCCACCACAGCGTCCGGGACATCGCCGCGATCCTCGGCACCCTCGCTGCGGGGCGCGGCTACGTCGTGGTGCCCGGCGAGGCCGGCGCGCGGGCGGAGGCGTCCCTGCGCGCGCTGGGCTGCCGGGAGCTGATCGCCACCGCCGAGACCGGCGACCTGCCCGCCGTCGACCGCGTCCTGCGCCCGCACTGGGGCCGCCCCCGCCTGCCCGTCCGGTACGGCGGCCGGCCGGTCCGCGCCGGCGACCCCGCCTACGTCCTGTTCACCTCCGGCTCGACCGGCGCCCCCAAGGCCGTCGCCGTGCCGCACCGCGCGCTGGGCGCCGTCCTGCCCCACCTGGGCGAGCTGTACGGGGTGGGCCCGGACACCGTGTCCCTCAACTTCACCCGTGCCGACGGCGACACCAGCCTGGAGGAGATCCTGCCGCCCCTGCTGGCGGGCGGGCTCGTCGTCCTGGACGGGGACGCCGAGGCGGACCTCGACCGGGTCCTCACCGACCACGGCGTCACCCTGGTCAACCTGCCCGTCGACTACTGGCACCTCTACACCGGCCACCTGTTGGAGACCGGCCGCGCGCTCCCCGCGAGCCTCCGGACGGTCGTCATCGGCGGCGAGGCCGTCCGCCCCGACATGCTGGAGCGCTGGCACCGGCTCGGCGCCGGCGGCGTACGGCTGCTCAACACGTACGGCTCGACCGAGACCGCCCTGGTCACCCACAGCGCCCTGCTCGCGGGCCCCGGAGCCGGCGCGGGAGCGGGCCCCGGAGCCGGCCCCGGACCCGGCCCGGCCGGGGTCTTCCCCGAGGGCGTCCCCATCGGCCGGCCCCTGCCGTCCGTACGGCAGGCCGTGGTGCCCCGCCCGGAGCATCCCGGCGGGCCCGGCGAACTCCTGGTGGCGGGACCGCAACTGGCCACCGGCTACCTCGACGACCCCGAACGCACCGCCGCCCGCTTCATTGAGGCGGACCTCGGCGGCGGCCGCGACCGCTGGTACCGCACCGGGGACCTCGTCCACGAGACCGCCGACGGCAGCCTCGTCTTCCACGGCCGCGCCGACCACCAGGTGAAGATCCGGGGCCACCGCGTGGACCTGCTGGACGTCGAGGAGGCCCTCGGCCGCCTCCCCGGGGTCACCGCCGTCGCCGCCGCCCCGCACACCAAGGGCGAACACACCGCCCTGGTCGCCTTCGTGGTCGCCCGGCCCGGCGCCCCCGCCCCCGAACCGGGGGCCCTGCGTGGGCAGTTGCTCACCACCCACCCCCGCCCCCTGGTGCCCGACCGGATCGTGGTCGTCCCCGGGCTGGCCCACACCCGCACCGGCAAGGTCGACCGCGCCGCCACCCGGGACCGGTACCTGTGACCAACCGACTCTTCGACGCGTCCGTCGCCCCCGCCGCCGTGCCCGAGGCGGACGCCCGGGGCCCCTGGGCCTACCTGTGGTGGCTGGTGCGCGTCCGGCCGTGGCCGCTGGTCCTCAGCGCCGCCCTCGGCACCGTCTGGATGGTGCCCCTCGCCCTGATCCCGCTCGTCATCGGACGGGCCATCGACGAGGCGGGCGAGGGCTCCGGGCAGGGCGGCCTCTACCTGTGGGCGCTGGTCGCGCTCGGCCTCGGCGTCCTCCAGGCGGTCGCCGGGGCGGGCCTGATCCAGGCCGCCGTCGGCGCCGAGGCGCACGCGCTGTCCCTCACCCACCGCGTCCTGCTGCGCCAGGTGGTCCGGCTCGGCGCCGGGCTGCGCGGCCGGGCCCGCTCCGGTGACGTGGCCGCCTCCGCCGCCGCCGACACCGAGAGCATCGGCAACGCCTTCGAGGTCGTCGGCCGCACCGTGGGCGCGGTCATCGCGGCCGTTCTGGTGGCGGTGGCCCTCACCGTCACCTCGCCCGTGCTGGGGCTCGCGGTGCTCGTCGGCGTCCCCGCCGCCGTCCTCGGCATCGGCCCCCTGCTGCGGCCCCTCCAGGAGCGCGACGAGGCGCAGCGCGCCCACATGGGCACCGCCACCTCGCAGGCCGGGGACATCGTGGCCGGACTGCGCGTCCTGCGCGGCATCGGCGGCGAGGCCGGCTTCGCCGAGCGCTTCCGCCGCACCAGCCAGGAGGTGCGGCGCGCCGGGGAGTCGGCCGGCCGGATGGAGGCGTGGCTCCAGGCCGCCGGGGTCTTCCTGCCCGGCCTGGTGACCGTCGGCATCGTCTGGCTCGGCGCCCGCCTCGCGCTCCAGGGCACCATCACGGCCGGTGAACTCGTCGCGTTCTACGGGGCGTCCGCCTTCCTCACCCTGCCGGTGAGCACCGCGACCGAGGCCGCCGAGACGCTCAGCCTCGCCAAGGTGGCCGCCGGCCGGGTCTGCGCCCTGCTGCGGCTCACGCCCGCCACCGCCCGGCCCGCGCACCCCGAGCCGCTGCCCGCCGGGCCGCTCACCCTCGCCGACCCGCACACCGGGGTGGCCGCCGAGGCGGGCCGGCTCACCGTGGTCGTCGCCCCCGCCGACCGCACCGGGGAGCTGGCGGACCGCCTCACCCTCCCGGCCGCACCGGGCGGCCCCGGCACCGCCGTCCGGCTCGGCGGCGTCCCGCTGGACCGGGTCGACCCGGACGCCCTCCGGGCCCGGGTGCTGCGCTGCGGCCCCGCCGACGCCCTGTTCAGCGGCACCCTCCGGGACGAGCTGGCGGCCGGCACTCCCCGTACCCCCGGAGAGCTGGAGCGCGCGCTGTACGCCGCCGACGCCGCCGACGTGGTGGAGGCCCTGCCCGACGGGCTGGACACCCGCGTCGACGAGGGCGGCCGGACCCTGTCGGGCGGCCAGCGCCAGCGCCTCGTCCTCGCCCGGGCCCTGCTCGCCGCCCCCGACGTCCTGGTGCTGGAGGACCCGACCTCCTCCGTCGACGCCCACACCGAGGCCCGGGTGGTGGAGCGGGTCGCCGCGCTGCGCGCCGGGCGGACCACCGTCGTGTTCAGCGACAGCCCGCTGTGGCGCGGCATCGCCGACCGGCAGGTCCGCCTCGGCGGCGACGACGCCCCCGGCAGCCCCGACCGCACCGCAGGAGTGCCCTCGTGACGACGACCCCCACTCACGCCGCCGCCACCGAGGGGGCCGCCCCGCCCCCGCCGCCCGGCGGTGACGGCTCCGGTCCCGCGCCCGCCGCGGCGTCCGGCCGGCCGGGGCGGCTGCCGCTCGCCGGGCGGGCCGACGTCCGCGCCTGGACCGGTGCGTTCCTGCGTGCCGAGGCCGGCCGGCTGCTCCTCACCTTCGCCCTGTTCGCCGCCGCCCTGGTGGCCGGGCTCACCGGGCCGCGGCTCCTGGGCCACCTGGTCGAGTCGGTGAAGTCGGGCACCACCACCGGCCGGGTCGACCTGCTGGCCCTGGCGTTCGTCGCCATCCTGACCTGCCACGCCCTCCTGGCGCGCGCCGCCCGCACCCAGGCGACCCTGCTGGGCGAGCGGGTCCTGGCCCGCACCCGCGAGACCTTCGTCCGGCGGGTCCTCGGGCTGCCGCTGTCGGAGGTGGAGAGCGTCGGCACCGGCGACCTCCTCAGCCGGGCCACCACCGACGCCGACCGGCTCAACGAGAGCATCCGGCAGGCCGTCCCCCGGATCGCGCTGGCCGCCGTCACCCTGGTCTTCACCGTGGCGGCGATCCTGCTGGTCTCCCCGCTGCTGGCGCTCGGGCTGCTCGCCGGGGTGCCGTTCGCCGTCCTGTCGACCTGGTGGTACCGGCCCCGCGCCACGCGCGCGTACGAGCGGCTGCTCGCCGAGGAGGCCGACGTCCTGGCCGTCACGCACGAGACCGCCCGCGGCGCCGGCACCGTCGAGGCCCTCGGGCTCGGCCCCCGCCAGACCGCCCGCCACGGCGCGGCCGTCGACCGGGTCGTCCGCACCCGGCAGCGCACCACCTGGCTCCAGACCGTCTGGTTCCCCAGCCTGGACCTCGCCACCATGGTGCCGATGGCGCTGACCCTGCTGATCGGCGGGCTCGCCTACCAGCGCGGCGCCGTCGGGCTCGCCGAGCTGACCGCCGTGGTGCTGTACGTCCAAGCGCTGGGCGAGCCGCTGAACGACCTGCTGACCTGGACCGACGAACTCCAGATCGGCAACGCCGCGCTGCGCCGCATCCTGGGCGTGGACCGGCTGCCGCGCGAGGAGCCCCGGCCGCCCGCGGCCACCGAGGGCCACGCCATTCGGCTGGACGGCGTGGGCTTCGGCTACGGCCCCGGGCGCGAGGTGCTCACCGGCATCGACCTGACCGTCGCCCCCGGCGAGCGGCTCGTGGTGGTCGGCGCCTCCGGGGCGGGCAAGTCCACCCTGGGCAAACTGCTGGCCGGGGTGCACCACGCGACCCGGGGGACCGTGAGCGTCGGCGGCGCCGACATCCGCACCCTGCCGGTCGAGCAACTCCGGGGCGAGATCGTGCTGGTGACGCAGGAACAGCACGTCTTCACCGGCACCGTACGGGACAACCTCACCCTCGCCCGCGCGGACGCCCCGCCGGACGAACGGCTGTGGGAGGCGCTGGAGACGACCCTGCTCGCCGACTGGGCCCGGACGCTCCCCGACGGCCTCGACAGCGAGATCGGCCCGGGCGCCGCCGCCGTGTCCCCGTCCGCCGCGCAGCAACTGGCGCTGGCCCGGCTGCTGTTGTCCGACCCGTACGCCCTGGTCCTGGACGAGGCCACCGCGCTGCTGGACTCCACCGCCTCCCGCCGGGTCGAGCGCTCCCTCGCCGCGCTGATCGAGGGCCGCACGGTGATCTCGATCGTGCACCGGCTGGACTCGGTACGGGACGCCGACCGCATCGCGGTCATGGACCGCGGCCGGATCGTCGAACTCGGCAGCCACGACGACCTGCTGGCCGCGGACGGCGCCTACGCCTCCCTGTGGCGGTCCTGGCGGACGGCGCGCCTCCCGGACCGTACGCCCCCGGGGCGGTGACGGGACGGCTCAGGCGACCTTGGTCATGGTGGCGTACACGACGACGTTGTCCGTGTAGTAGTGCCGGTCCGCGTCGAACTCGCCGCCGCAGGTGACCAGGCGCAGCCCCGCGTGGTCCAGGTTCTTGTACACCTCCAGGGTGGGGAACTCCTTCTTCGGGTACTCCTCGACCCGGTCCACGGTGAAGGTCGCCGTCCTGCCGTCCTTGCGCGAGACCTCCACGGTGTCGCCGGCCTTCAGGGTCCTGAGCTTCTTGAAGACCGCGTCGGCGCCGTCCCAGGTGACATGCCCGGCGATCACCGCCGGCCCCTGGGAGCCGGGCGAGGGCCCCGGCTGGTACCAGCCCGCCAGGCCGGGGTCCTTGGGGGTGGTCATCGCCCCGTCCTCGCCCTTCACCAGGGTCTCCAGCCCGCTCGACACGCCGAGGGAGGGGATGACGATCCGCTCGGGCGCCGACCGGTCCAGGGCCTGGACCGCCTGTCCGCCGCCCGGGCCCGGGGCGCTCGCGGCCCCGTTCTGCCCGGTGGGCGTCCCGGTGGCGGCGGTGTCCTGCCCCGCGCAGCCGGCCAGCAGGACGGCCGCCGAGGCGAGGGCGGCCAGCGCGGCGGAGGCCCGCCGGCCGCGGTGCGCGGCGCCGCCGCCGGGCCGGGTCACGCGGCACCCCCGGTCCGCACGACGGCCGCGGCGCCCCGGGCCGCCGTCCGGCGCCGGACGACGACGTACGCGCCGGCGCTCATCGCGGCCGCCGCCGCGGCCGAGCCGGCCCACACCGCCGGGGACGGCCCGCCGCCGGGTGCCCCGCCGCCGGTCTCGACACCGCCGATGGGTACGGACCCGATGGCCGCGCCCTTGACCTCGCCGCAGTTGGCCGGGGCGGTCGCCTCCTGCGGGAGCTTCGGGTCCAGCTCGCTCTTGCCGGCGCCCTCGAAGTCGTACTCGCCGTTGCCGTTGGGGTCGATGCCGTGCTGCACGATGTGCAGGTCCTTGATCTTGTCGGCCACGTCCTGCCCGACCTCGATGGTCCGCTTGTAGGAGATCTTCCCCTCCTTGTCGGCCACCGGCATCCGGTCCACGGCCAGGCCGCTCTTCGCGGCGTCGGTGTCGCCCGAGGTGGTCAGGGCGATGTTGATGTCCCCGTAGTGGACGGTGGCCTCGGTGTTGTTGAGGATGCCGTCCTTGTTGGTGTCCGCCTCGGCACCCGGGCACACGAAGTCGTGCCCCTCGGTGGACCCGTGCAGGTGCTGCGCCGACGGCTGGCCCGGGACCATGCCCTCGGCCTTGATCCAGACGGTCATCTCGGTGCCCTCGAAGCTCACCATGGCCGTCCCCTTGGAGCCGGTGTCGTTGAGCTGTTCCAGGTCGATCTGGAAGGCCGTGCCGCCCTCCCCCTCCCCGTCCGCCGCCACCGCCGGCGACGAGCCGGCCACGGCCAGCAGGACGGCGGCGGGAAGGGCGGCGACCGCCGCGAGACGACCAATACGCTGGGATTCCACGTTCGTTCCATTTCCGCGGCCCCCTGGAGGGAAGGGCCGCACATCGTACCGGCGCGCCCGGCTCAACGCGCGGCGAGCGGTGCGCAGTTACCCATGAAACGAGAAATCCGGCCCCGGCGTTCAACACCCCGGGGGCCGGACAGCGCGCCGCCGCGCCCCGGGACCGTCCGGGGCGCGGCGGAGTCGTGGGCGGGCCGTGGCGGGCCCGGCCGGTCAGGGGCGGCTGGTGAGGTAGCCGCCCATGGAGGTGAAGTACTCGGTCGCGGGCAGTTCGCGGCCGTCCTCGGTGCGGACGCGCGTGACGGCCAGGCCGTGGTTGCGGCCGGTGCGGGCGTCGGCGCCGGCGACGATCACCACGCCCTCGCCCTCGCGGTAGAAGATGCGGCCGGGCGTACCGCCGTAGCGGCCCTCGGAGACGACCGCGGACACGATTTCCAGGCGCTTGCCCCGGTGGTGGGTGAAGGCGCTCGGGTAGGGCGCGGACTGGGCGCGGACCAGGCGCTCCAGGACCTCGGCCGGCCAGTCCCAGTTGATCCGGATGTCCTCCTCGGACCGCTTGTGGAAGAAGGTGGCCTGCGAGCGGTCCTGGGGGGTGAACTCCGTCTCGCCCGCGGCGATCCGGGCGAGGGCGCCGACGGTGACGGGCGCGATCAGTTCGACCGTCTTGTGGAACAGGTCGGTGGCCGTGTCGGTGGGCTCCACCCGTACCGCGCGCTGGTCCACGATGTCGCCGGCGTCGAGCACCTCGTCCATCATGTGGGCGGTGACGCCGACCTCCTCCTCGCCGTTGATGAGCGCCCAGATGATGGGGGAGAAGCCCGCGTACTTGGGCAGCAGCGAGTCGTGGATGTTCAGGGTGCCGTGCCGGGGCAGGCCGTAGATGCGCGGCGGGATCCAGGTGCGCCAGTTGTTGGCCACGATGATGTCCGGGTCGGCGTCCTTGAGGAGCTGGAACAGCTCCTCGTCGTCGGGCCGGTTGCGGATGATGACGGGGACGCCGTGCTCCTCGGCGAGGTCGGCGACCGAGTCGCTCCAGATCTTCTCGTAGGCGTGCTCGCTCTTGGGGTGCGTCACGACCGCGACCACGTCGTGCTCGGAGTCCAGGAGCGCTCGCAGCGTGCGGTGGCCCCAGGTCTGGTATCCGAACATGACGACCCGCATGGGGTTTCCTCCTCGTAGCGACAGCGCTGATCAGCGTTTAGTAAAGCAAGCCTTACCTAATGGCGCAACGCGCGCCAAATTCCCGTCCGTTAGGGGCCTGAGCTGGGGGATTGTCTCTTTTGTCGGGTCGACAGGCCACACTGAGTCAGGTTAGCTTTACCTAAGTTCGGCTGGCCGGCCACGGCGGGCTCGGCGTCCGGTTCTTTTCCCCACGCCTCACAGGCGGCTGTCCCGCACGATGGGAGTGACATGTCACAGGTTCTTCCTGGCGACGCACCTCTGGTCCACGACCTCATAGGCATCGGCTTCGGCCCGTCCAATGTGGCCATGGCGATCGCGCTGAGCGAGCACAACGCCCGCGTCGGCCGGCAGGAGGCGGTCACGGCGCACTTCTTCGAGCGCCAGCCGAGCTTCGGCTGGCACAAGGGCATGCTGATCGACGACGCGACCATGCAGGTGTCCTTCCTCAAGGACCTGGTCACCCTGCGCAACCCGTCCAGCGAGTACACCTTCCTCCGCTACCTGCAGAGCAAGGGACGGCTGATCGACTTCGTCAACCACAAGAACCTCTTCCCTCTCCGCGTGGAGTTCCACGACTACTTCGAGTGGGCCGCGGCCAAGGTCGACGACATGGTCTCGTACGGCCACGAGGTCGTCTCCGTCGAACCCGTCGTCCGCGACGGCGTGGTGGAGTACCTCGACGTCACCGCCCGCTCCGGCGCGGAGACCGTCGTCCACCGCGCCCGCAACCTCGTCGTCGGCACCGGCCTCCGCCCCCTGATGCCCGAGGGCGTCGAGCGCTCCGACCGGGTCTGGCACAACTCGGACCTGCTGTCCAAGGTGGACTCCCTGGAGGGCACCGACCCCACCCGCTTCATCGTGGTCGGCGCCGGCCAGAGCGCCGCCGAGAACGTGGCGTACCTCCACCGCCGCTTCCCCCGAGCCGAGGTCTGCGCCGTCTTCTCCCGCTACGGCTACAGCCCCGCCGACGACAGCAGCTTCGCCAACCGCATCTTCGACCCCGCCGCGGTCGACGCCTACTACACCGCGCCCGACGACATCAAGCGCCGGCTGATGGACTACCACGGCAACACCAACTACTCCGTGGTGGACATCGACCTGATCGACGACCTCTACCGGCAGGCGTACCAGGAGAAGGTCCTCGGCACCGAGCGCCTGCGCTTCCTCAACGTCTCACGCCTCACCGGAGTCGAGGAGACCCCCGACGCGGTGCGCGCCACGGTCAAGTCCCTCGTCACGGGCGAGGAGGACAAGCTGGAGGCCGACGTGGTGGTCCTCGCCACCGGCTACAGCCCCGTCGACTCCCTCGGGCTGCTCGGCGACGTCGCCGCCCGCTGCCACCGCGACGAGCAGGGCCGCGTCCGGGTCGAGCGCGACTACCGCGTCACCACCGACCCCGGCGTACGCTGCGGCATCTACCTCCAGGGCGGCACCGAGCACACCCACGGCATCACCTCCTCCCTGCTGTCCAACACGGCGATCCGGGTCGGCGAGATCCTGGAGTCCATCGTGGACCGCGGCCAGGAGCGGACGGCCGGCCTGAACCGGCCCGTCGCCGACGGCATCGGCTCGCCCCGCTAGCCTCTGCCCCCGTACGGCCCCACCCCCCACTCGCCGCGCCCCGCCCGACCGCCGACATCGCACGGCGGGGCCGGCACGCACCGAGCAAACCCCGTGAAAGGAACACCCGTGTCCACTGGTACGCGTCCCGCGTTCGCGCGGTTCGTCAGACACCTCCCGCGCGTGGCCGTCGCCACCGTCGCCGCGCTGGCTCTCTCCGCCTGTGGGGGCGGGTCCGACGACAAGGCCGACACCAAGCCCGCCGCCGGCGAGAAGTCCTCCTCCGCGGCCTTCCCCGTCACCGTCGAGCACAAGTACGGCAGCACCACCATCGACGCCGAGCCCAAGCGCGTCGTCACCCTGGGCCTGTCCGACCAGGACGCGGTCCTCGCCCTCGGCGTCAAGCCGGTCGGCGCGGTGGACTGGTTCAAGGAGAAGCCGTACGGCAAGTGGCCGTGGGCCAAGGACAAGTGGGGCTCCGACGCGCCGCAGATCGTCGGCGAGCGCGACGAGTACAACATCGAGAAGATCGCGGCGCTCAAGCCCGACCTGGTGATCGCGCAGTACTCGGGCATGAAGAAGGAGCAGTACGACACGCTCTCCAAGTTCACCAAGGTCGTCGCCCAGCCCAAGGGCCTGCCCGACTACGGCGCCTCCTGGCAGGTGATGACCCGTCAGATCGGCAAGTCCCTCGGCAAGGGCCCCGACGCCGAGAAGCTGATCTCCGGCATCGACGCCCGCTTCAAGGCCGTCCGCGACAAGCACCCCGACTTCGCCCAGAAGACGCTGGCCGTCGCCGACAGCTTCGAGGCCGGCAAGTACTCCGCCTTCACCAAGACCGACCCCAAGTCGATCTTCTTCAAGGAGCTGGGCTTCAAGCTCAAGCCCCAGATCGACACCCTCGCCAAGCCCGGCTGGAACGTCGCCGAACTCAGCGCCGAGAAGCTCAACGTCCTCGACGTCGACCGGCTGGTCTGGGTGACCTCCAGCACCGAGGCCAACGACCGCATCAAGGCCGAGCCGCTCTACAAGAACCTCAAGGTCCACAAGGAGAAGCGCGACCTGTTCGTGCCGTACCAGGACCCGGACGTCGGCGCCGCGTTCTCCTTCAACACGGTCCTCTCCATCCCGTACGCCATCGACCAGATCGAGCCGATGCTGGCGGCCGTCAAGTAACGGCCCCGCCACACCGCACCGGGGAGGGCGGACGCGCGGCGGCGCGCCGGACCGGCACACCGCCCGCGGCGGCCCTCCCCGGCACGGCACCCGGGCAAGGAACGTCCGTGCCACCGGCGCCCGCCCCTCCCCGCACGGCCCGGCCGGACACGCGACGGCCGGGCCCGCGCCCATGCCCGCGTACCCGCGCCTCCGCCCGCGTACGGGCGCGGGGCGCCGCCCGCGGCCCCGGCCGGACCGGACACCACCCACCACCGACGCACCACCAGGGAAAGGCCACTTCGTACGATGTTTGACGTCGAGTCGGACCGGACGCCCGCCTCCGGGACCCCGCTGACCGGCGGCCAGGCCGGTATCTGGCTGGCCCAGCAGATCGAGCCCGACAGCACCGCCTACAACATCGTCTTCACCCTGGACCTGCGCGGCACCGCCGACCTCGACCGCCTCGCCGCGGCCGTCCGGCAGGCCGTCGAGGAGGCCGACTGCCTGCACGTCGGCATCACCGACGGGCCCGCCGGACCGCTCCAGTCGCCCCGGCCCGCCTCCGTCGACGTGCCCGTCGTCGACCTGCGCGCCGCCGGCGACCCCGACGAGGCCGCCGCCCGCTGGATCGCCGCCGACCGCGACCGGCCCGCCGACCTCGCCCGCGGACCGCTGTCCGCCCAGGCGCTGCTGCGCCTCGCGGACGACCGCGTCCGCTGGTACCAGCGCTACCACCACCTGGTCACCGACGGCATGGGCGTCGCCCTGGTGACCCGCCGCGCCGGACAGCTCTACACCCTGGGCGACCGGGCCCCCGCCCGCCCCGACTGGACCCTCGACCGGCTCGTCGCCGACGACCGCGCCTACCGCGCGTCCGACCGGTACGCCGCCGACCGCGCCTGGTGGCGGGAGCGGATGGCCGGCCGGCCCGAACCCGTACGCCTGGTCGACCGCGCCCCCGCGCTGACCTCCCGGCGGCTGCGGCGCACCACCGAGCTCCCCGCCCGGGACGTGGCCCGGCTGCGCGCCGCCGCGTCCGGCGCCGGAGTGCGGCCCTCCCGCGTGCTGATCGCCGCCGTCGCCGCCCACCTCCACCGCGCCACCGGCGAACAGGACCTCGTCCTCGGCCTGCCGGTCGCCGCCCGGCACGGCTCCGCGGCGGCGGACGTCCCCGGCATGGTCTCCAACATCGTCCCGCTGCGCCTGACGGTCCGCCCCGGCACCACCGGGACGGCTCTGGTCGCCCAGGTCCGCGAGGCGGTCGCCGACGCCGTCGCGCACGGCCGCTACCGCGCCGAGGATCTGGCCAAGGACCTCGGCCTGGTCGACGGCGTACCCGAACTCACCGGCCCCACCGTCAACATCCTGCCCCGGCCCGAGGACCTGCGCTTCGGCGACCTCCAGGCCGACCTCCGCCCCGAATGGCTCGGCCCCGTCAGCGACCTCGCCGTCAGCTTCGCCGAGACCCGCGGCGGCGACGGCGTCGCCCTCCACCTCGACGCGGACGCCGCCGTCTGCGACGAGGACACCCTGCGCGACCACGAGCGGCGCTTCCTCGCCGTACTGGCCGCCCTCACCGAGACCCCCGAGCGGCCCGTCGGCCACATCGAGCTGACCTCCGCCGCCGAACGGTCCGTCCTGCTCGAGGAGTTCGGCACCTCCCCGCGCGAGGTGCCCGACGTGACCTGGCCCGCCGCCTTCGAGGAGCGCGTCCGCACCGCCCCGGACGCCGTCGCCCTCGTGTACGAGGACCGCGAGCTGACCTACGCCGAACTGAACGCCGCCGCCAACCGGCACGCCCGGCTGCTGGCCCGGCACGGCGTGGGCGCCGAGGACGTGGTGGGCGTCGCCCTGCCCCGCTCGCCCGAACTGGTCGTCGCGCTGCTCGCGGTGATGAAGGCCGGCGCCGCCTACCTGCCGCTGGACGCCGACCACCCGCAGGACCGCATCGCCTACATGCTCGCCGACGCCGGCGCCCGTACCGTCGTCACCGTGGCTGACCTCGCGGGCGCGCTGCCCCCGGCCGACGGCGTCACCCACGTCCTGCTCGACGACCCGGCCACCGTGGACGCCGTCGCCGCCCTGGACGCCACCGACCCCGGCGTACCGGTCGCCCTCGACCAGGCCGCGTACGTCATCTACACCTCCGGCTCCACCGGCCGCCCCAAGGGCGTCGTCGTCCCCCACGACGGCGTCGGCAGCCTCATCGCCACCGCCACCGACCGCATCGGCATCACCGCCGGGAGCCGGGTCGTCCAGTTCGCCTCCGTCGGCTTCGACGTGACGGTCTGGGACCTGATCATGTCGCTGTGCGTCGGCGGCCGGATCATCGTCGTCCCCACCGAGCGCCGCGTCGCCGGACGCGCCCTCACCGACTACATCGCCCGCCACCGCGCCACCCACATGATCCTGCCGCCGTCGCTCGTCTCGGCGCTCCCGCAGGACTGCGAACTGCCCGACGGCTCCGTCCTCGTCGTCGGCACCGAGGCCGTACCGGGCGAACTGATCGCCCGCTGGGCCGGCCGCGTCCAGGTCGTCGTCGCCTACGGCCTCACCGAGGCCAGCGTCAACTCCACCCTCTGGACCGCCGAACCGGGCCGCCCCGGCCCCGCCCCCATCGGCCGCCCCGACCCCAACACCCGCGCCTACGTCCTCGACGCGGCGCTGCGCCCCGTCCCCGTCGGCACCGAGGGAGAGCTGTACGTCGCCGGGCGCGGCCTCGCCCGCGGCTACCTGGGCCGCCACGCACTCACCGCCGAGCGCTTCGTCGCCGACCCCTACGGCGAGCCCGGCACCCGGATGTACCGCACCGGCGACCGGGTCCGCTGGGGCGCCGACGGCAACCTGGAGTTCCTCGGCCGCGCCGACGGCCAGGTCAAGATCCGCGGCCACCGCATCGAACCGGGCGAGATCGAGAGCGCCTTCATGGCCTGCCCCGGCATCGCCCAGGCCGCCGTCCTCGTCCGCGACGACCACCGGGGCGTCAAGCGCCTCGTCGCCTACCTGACCGGCGAGAGCGACGCCACCGACGCCGACGTCACGGCCGCCCGCGCCCGGATCGCCGACGCCCTGCCGGACTACATGGTGCCCTCGGCCGTCGTCGTCCTCGACGGCCCGCTGCCGCTCACCCCCAACGGCAAGCTCGACCGGCGCGCCCTGCCCGAGCCCCGCTGGACCGCGATGAGCGGCGCCGACGCCCCCACCACCGGCACCGAGCGGGCCCTCGCCGCGCTCGTCGCCGACGTCCTCGGCCTGCCGTCGGTGGGCGTCCACGACAGCTTCTTCGAGCTGGGCGGCGACAGCATCGTCGCCATCCAGCTGGTCAACCGCGCCCGGGAGGCCGGGCTCGCGCTCACCCCCCGCGACGTCTTCCGGCTCCGCACGGTCGCCGCCCTCGCCCGGTCGGCGGACACCACCGCCGCCCCCGCACCCGCCGGCGGCCCCACCGCCGCCGCGCCGGTGGAGCTGGACGAGGACGCGCTGCCCGTCTCCCCGCTCCAGGAAGGCTTCTTCTTCCACGCCGCGTTCGACACCGACGCCGCCGACCTGTACGTCGTGCAGGAACTGCTCGACCTCGACGGCCCCGTCGACCCCGGCCGGCTCCGCCGCGCCCTCCAGCTGCTCCTGGACCGCCACCCGCTGCTGCGGGCCTCCTTCCGCCAGCTCCCCGGCGGCGAGGTCGTCCAGCGCGTCACCGACGGCGTCACCCTCCCCTGGGCGGAGGCCGACACCGCCACCACCGGCCTGGACGAGCTGCTGGCCGCCGACCGCGCCCGGGGCTTCGACCTGGCCGTCCCGCCGCTGCTGCGCGCCACCCTCGTCCGGGACGGCCGCCGCCACCGGCTCCTGCTCACCCTGCACCACATCGTCGCCGACGGCTGGTCGGTCTCCGTCCTGCTGCGCGAACTCACCGCCGCCTACCGGGCGGACACCCTGCCCGAGCCCGTCTCCCCGCACCCGTACCTCGCCTGGCTGGCCGGCCGCGACCGCGACGCCGCCCGCGACGCCTGGCGCACGGCACTCGCCGGTCTCGACGGCCCCACCCGGCTGCCGCAGCTCACCCCCGGGACGGACGACCCGGCCGCCGCCCCCGCCCTGCCGGGCCACGTCGACGTGCGGCTGCCCGAGGACTTCACCGCCGAACTGACCGCCCGCGCCCGGGCGCACGGCCTCACCCTCAGCACGGTCGTCCACGGCCTGTGGGGCGTGCTCCTCGGCGCCCTCACCGGCAGCCAGGACGTCGTCTTCGGCACCACCGTCTCCGGGCGGACCACCGAGGTCGCCGGGCTCGACGCGGCGGTCGGCCTCTTCATCAACACCGTGCCCGCCCGGGTCACCCTGCGCGCCGACGAGCCGCTCGCCGACCTCCTGCGCCGCGTCCAGGACGAGCACGCCCTCCTCCTGGACCACCAGCACCTCGGCCTCGCCGACATCCAGCGCCTCACCGGCACCACCGGCGGTGAACTCTTCGACACCCTGGTGGTGTTCGAGAACTACCCCACGGGCGACCGGTCCGCCGCCGCCGACCCCGGAGAGCTGCGCATCACCGGCGCCGAGGTCACCGACGCCGTCCACTACCCCCTCGCCCTGATCGTCGAGCCCGGCGCCGACGGCCTGCTGCTGCGCTTCAAGCACCACGCCGCCCGCATCGACCAGGTCGCCGTCGCCCTGCTGGCCAACCGGTTCACCGCGCTGCTGCGCACCCTGGTCGCCGAACCCGGCCGCACCCTCGCCCGCACCGGCCTGCTCACCGACCGCGAGCACGCCCACCTCGCCGCGCTCAACGACACCGCCCGGCCCGTCCCCGAGGCCACCCTCGCCTCGCTGATCGCCGACCGGGCCGCCCGCACCCCCGAGGCGCCGGCCGTCGTCTTCGAGGACACCACCCTCAGCTACGCCGAACTGGACCGGCGCGCCGAGGCCCTCGCCCGGCGGCTGCGCGCCCTCGGCGCCGGCCCCGAGCGGTACGTCGCCGTCGCCGTGCCCCGCTCGGCCGAGCTGATGGTCGCGCTGCTCGCCGTCCTCAAGGCGGGCGCCGCCTACCTGCCGCTCGACCTCGACTACCCCGCCGACCGGGTCGCGTTCATGCTCACCGACTCCGGCGCGCGTACCGTCGTCACCACCGCCGCGTCCGCCGGGCGGCTCCCCGCCGTACCGGGCCTGGAGCACGTCCTGGTGGAAGGTGACCACTCCGACGGCCAGGGTGCCACCGCCGAGCCGGGCGCCGCCCCGGTCGCGGGCCCCGACCACCCCGCGTACCTCATCTACACCTCCGGCTCCACCGGCCGCCCCAAGGGCGTCGCCGTCACCCACCGGGCCATCGTCAACCGGCTCGCCTGGATGCAGGGGGAGTACGGGCTGCGCCCCGACGACCGGGTCCTCCAGAAGACCCCGTCCAGCTTCGACGTGTCCGTCTGGGAGTTCTTCTGGCCCCTGACCGAGGGCGCCACCGTCGTCCTCGCCCGCCCCGACGGCCACCGCGACCCCGCCTACCTCGCCGGCCTCATCCGCGAACGCGCCATCACCACCCTGCACTTCGTCCCGTCCATGCTGGCCGCCTTCACCCAGGTCATGGAGGGCACGCCCGGCGCGCCCGACTGGGCCGCGAGCCTGCGGCGGGTGTTCTGCTCCGGCGAGGCGCTCACCGGCGCCGAGGCCCGCCGCTGGTGGGAGCTGACCTCCCGGTCCGCCCGCGGCCCGGTGCCCCTGCACAACCTGTACGGCCCCACCGAGGCGGCCGTCGACGTCACGTACCACCCCTACGACGGCGGCACCGGGCTCGCCGTCCCCATCGGCCGGCCCGTCTGGAACACCCGGCTCCACGTCCTCGACCCGTTCCTGCGCCCTGTGCCCGACGGCGTCCCCGGCGAGCTGTACCTCGCGGGCGTCCAGCTCGCCCGCGGCTACCACGGCCGCCCCGGCCTCACCGCCGAACGCTTCACCGCCGACCCGTTCGGCGCGCCCGGCAGCCGCATGTACCGCACCGGCGACCTGGTGCGCCGCCGCGCCGACGGTGCCGTCGAGTACCTCGGCCGCACCGACCGGCAGGTCAAGATCCGCGGCAACCGCATCGAACTGGGCGAGATCGAGGCCGCCCTGGCCGCCCTCCCGGGCGTCGCCCGCGCCGCCGTCGTCGTCCGCGACGGCGCCCTCGTCGGCTACGCCGTCCCCGCGCCGGGCACCGCCGCCCCCGACGCCGCCGCCCTGCGGGACGCCCTCGCCGAGGCGCTGCCCGCGACCATGGTGCCCGCCGCCGTGGTGACCCTCGCCGACCTGCCGCTCACCCCCAGCGGCAAGCTCGACCAGAACGCCCTGCCGTCACCCGAAGTGGCGCCCAGGGCGGGCGGACGCGAGCCCCGCGACGAGCGGGAGCGCGCCTTCTGCCGCATCTTCACCGAAGTCCTCGGCGTCGAGGGCATTGGGGCCGACGACGACTTCTTCGTCCTCGGCGGCGACAGCCTCACCTCGATCACCGTCAGCACCAGGGCCCGGGAGCTCGGATTGACCACCAGCCCGCGCGACGTGTTCGCCCACCGGACACCCGCCGCGCTCGCCGCCACCGCCGAGGAGGCCGCACCCGCGGCCCCCGCGGCCCCCACCGCCCAGGAGCCCGCCGGGGCACCGGCCGCCGAGGCCGTCACCGTCTCCGCCGCCGACGCGGGACAGGCCGCCGCCGCCCTCCAGGCGATGCTGGCGCAGCAGAGCAGCTCCGGAGCGGCCGTCGACCCCGCCCTCAAGGCCCTGCTCGACCAGCTCACCTCCGCCGCGGCCACCGCCCCGCCGCAGGCCCCCGCCGCCGCTCCCGCCCCGCTCGGCGGCCTCGAACTGACCGACGAGGAGCGGGCCCGCGTCGAGGAGACCGCCGGGCTCCCCGTCGCCGACATCTGGCCGCTCTCCCCGCTCCAGGAGGGCATGTACTTCCACGCCACCTACGACGCCGGCGACGGCCTCGACGTCTACCTCTCGCAGGAGACCCTCGACTTCGACCGCCGCGTCGACGCCGACCGGCTGCGTGCCGCCTGCCGCGCGCTGCTGGAGCGCAACGCCGGCCTGAGGGCCGGCTTCACCAGCGACGGCGTGCCGCGCCCCGTCCAGTTCGTCGTGGACGGCGCGGAGATCCCGCTCACCGTGGCCGACCTGTCGGACCTGCCCGCCGAGAAGCAGCGCGCCCGCACCGAGGAACTCCTCGCCGCCGACCGGCGCCGCCGCTTCGACCTGGCGTCCGCCCCGCTGTGCCGGCTGCTCCTCGTCCGCCTCGGCGACGGCCGCGACCGGCTGGTCGTCACCCACCACCTCATCCTGTGGGACGGCTGGTCCGCCTGGCTGTTCCTGGAGGAGCTGTTCACCCTGTACGAGCAGGGCGGCGACCCCACCGGACTGCCCGCCCCCGGCTCGTACCGCGACTACCTGGCCTGGCTCGACCAGCAGGACACCACCGCCGCCCTCGACGCCTGGCGCGGCGCGCTGTCCGGCTTCGACGAGCCGACCCTCGTCGCCCCCACCGGGCGCGACGCCGGCCCGGTGATCCCCGTCGACCACGACGCGCTGCTGACCCCCGAGACCAGCGAACGGCTCCGCACCCTCGCCCGCCGCCACGGCCTCACCCTCAACACCGTCCTCAACGCCGCCTGGGGCCTGGTGCTGTCCGCCATGACCGGCCGCGCCGACGTCGCCTTCGGCACCGCGGTCGCCGGCCGCCCCACCGAGGTGCCCGGCGTCGCCGGCATCATCGGCATGTTCCTCAACACCGTCCCCGCCCGCGTCGCGTACGGCCCCGGCGAGCCGCTGCTCGACCTGCTGCGCCGGATGCAGTCCGAGCGCGCCGCCGTCATGCCGTACGAGTACGTCGGCCTCGGCACCCTCCAGCAGGAGACCGGCCACCGCCGCCTGTTCGACACCCTCTTCGTGCTCCGCTCCGCCGACGGCGAGGAACGGGCCGCCCGGCTGCGGCAGCGGCACGGCATCACCGGCGTGTCCAACGTGGACGGCACCCACTTCCCGCTCACGCTGATCGTCACCCCCGGCGCGCGGCTGCGGGTCACCCTCGCCGCCCGGCCGGACCTCTTCGGCACCGAGGACGCGCGCACCGTCCTCACCCGGTTCACCACCGTGCTCGACCGGCTCGCCAAGGCCCTCGACGGCGACGGCGCCACCGCCCGCCGGACCACCGGCGTCGACCTGCTGCTGCCCGCCGAGCGCGCCGCACTGCACTCCGGCTGGGCCGCCAGCCGGGAGCCGGTGCCCGACGAGACCGTCGCCGACATGCTCGCCGCCCAGGTCGCCCGCACACCGCACGCGGTCGCCCTCGTCTTCGGCGACCAGGTCCTCACGTACGCCGAACTCGACGCGCGCGTCAACCGGCTCGCCCGGCTGCTGCTCGCCCGGGGCGCCGGCCCCGAGAAGGTTGTCGCGCTCGCCC
The DNA here is from genome assembly GCF_043079975.1 of Streptomyces sp. NPDC015131. Lineage (NCBI taxonomy): Bacteria > Bacillati > Actinomycetota > Actinomycetes > Kitasatosporales > Streptomycetaceae > Streptomyces > Streptomyces sp. NPDC015131. The sequence goes on from NZ_JBIBVB010000001.1 coordinate 294,156, forward strand.
TGCCGCGCTCCCTCGACATGGTGGCCGCGCTGTTCGCCGTGCTGCGCACCGGCGCCGCCTACCTGCCGCTCGACCTCGACCACCCCGCCGACCGGCTGCGCCTGATGGTCGAGGACACCGGCCCGCTGTGCCTGGTGACCACCACCGCCGTCGCCCCCGGCCTGCGCGGCGACACCGGCCCCGCCGCGCCCGAACTCGCCCTGGACGACCCGGCCGTGGCCGCCGAACTGGCCACCCTCGACGGCGGCGCCGTCACCGACGCCGAACGGCCCGCCTTCGCCCACGGCACCCCCGGCCGCCTGGAGCACCCCGCCTACGTCATCTACACCTCCGGCTCCACCGGCCGCCCCAAGGGCGTCGTCACCCCCTACCGGGGCCTGACGAACATGCAGCTCAACCACCAGAAGGAGATCTTCGACCCGGCCATCACCTCGGCCGGCGGCCGGCGCCTGCGCATCGCGCACACCGTCTCCTTCGCCTTCGACATGTCCTGGGAGGAGCTGCTCTGGCTCGTCGAGGGCCACGAGGTGCACATCTGCGACGAGGAGCTGCGCCGCGACGCCGAGGCGCTCGTCGCCTACTGCGACGCCCACCGCGTCGACGTGGTCAACGTGACCCCCACGTACGCCCAGCTCCTCATCGAGGAAGGGCTCCTCGACCACGACGAGGCCGCCGGCAAGCACCGGCCCGCGCTCGTCCTGCTCGGCGGCGAGGCCGTCCCCGACACCGTCTGGACCCGGCTGCGCCGCACCGAGGGCACCTACGGCTACAACCTGTACGGGCCCACCGAATACACCATCAACACCCTCGGCGGCTCCACCACCGACAGCGCCACCTCCACCGTCGGCGTGCCGATCCGCAACACCCGCGCGTACGTCCTGGACACCCTGCTGCGGCCCGTCCCGCCGGGCAGCCCCGGCGAGCTGTACATCGCCGGCACCGGCCTGGCCCGCGGCTACCACGACCGTCCCGGCCTGACCGCCGAGCGGTTCGTCGCCGACCCGTTCGGCGAGCCCGGCGAGCGGATGTACCGCACCGGCGACCTCGTCCGGCAGCGCCCCGACGGGCTGCTCGACTTCCTCGGCCGCACCGACGACCAGGTCAAGATCCGCGGCTACCGCGTCGAACTGGGCGAGATATCCGGCGTCCTGTCCGCCCACCCGGACGTCGCCCACGCCGCCGTCGTCGTCCACGAGGCCGCCGGCACCAAGCGGCTCGTCGGCTACGTCGTCCCCGAGCAGTCCTCCGGGGACGGCGCCGGGGAAGCCGCCGGTGAGGCGTTCACCCAGCGGCTGCGCGACCACCTCAAGGCCGGGCTGCCCGAGTACATGGTCCCCTCCGCGCTCGTCACCGTCGGCGCCCTGCCGCTGACCGTCAACGGCAAGCTCGACGTCCGGGCGCTGCCCGCGCCCGACCTCGCCGGCACCGGCACCAGCCGCGCCCCGCGCGACGAGCGCGAGGAGACGCTCTGCGCGCTCTTCGCCGAGGTGCTCGGCCTGCCCGCCGGCAGCGTCGGCATCGACAGTGACTTCTTCGACCTGGGCGGCCACTCCCTGCTGGCCACCCGCCTGGTCAGCCGGGCCCGCACCGCGCTCGGCACCGAACTGGCGATCCGCGACCTCTTCGAGGCGCCCACCGTCGCCGAACTCGTCGCCCGCGCCACCCGCTCCGGCGGCGCCGCCCGCCCCGCGCTCACCGCCGGGGACCGGCCCGACGAGCTGCCGCTGTCCCACGCCCAGCAGCGGCTGTGGGTCATCCAGCAGATCGAGTGCACCTCCGCCGCGTACAACTTCCCGCTCGTCATGCGGCTGCGCGGCACCCTCGACCGCGAGGCGTGGGCCACCGCCCTCGCCGACGTCACCGCCCGCCACGAGGCGCTGCGCACCCTGTTCGTCACCGCGCCCGACGGCCGGACCTTCCAGCGGGTGCTGCCCGCCGGCGACGCCCGCCCGGAGGTCACGCACCTGCGCGCCGGCGAGGACGAGCTGCCCGGCCTCATCGACGCGGCCGTCAACCGGCCCTTCGACCTCGCCGCCGAACTGCCCCTGCGGGCCACCGTCGTGGAGCTGGCACCGGACGAGCACGTCGTCGTCCTGCTGCTGCACCACATCACCACCGACGAGTGGTCCGACCGGCCCTTCCTGCGGGACCTCGCCACCGCCTACGAGGCCCGCCTCGCCGGCACGGCCCCCGCCTGGGAGCCGCTGCCCGTCCAGTACGCCGACTACGCCCTGTGGCAGCAGCGGCTCCTCGGCGACCCCGCCGACCCCGGCAGCCTCGCCGCCCGGCAGCTCGACCACTGGGCCGCCACGCTGGCCGGCGCCCCCGAGGAGCTGGAGCTGCCCACCGACCGGCCGCGCCCCGCGCGCCCGGCGTTCACCGGCGCCGAACTGGACATCCCGTTCGGCACCGAGGTCCACGAGGGCTTCAAGCGCCTCGCCCGCGAGACCGGCGCCAGCATGTTCATGGTCGTCCACGCCGCCGTGGCCGCCCTGCTGCACCGGCTCGGCGCCGGGACGGACATCCCCCTCGGCTCGCCCATCGCCGGGCGCGGCGACGAGGCCCTGGACGACCTGGTCGGCTTCTTCGTCAACACCCTGGTGCTCCGCACCGACGTCGGCGGCGACCCCGGCTTCACCGAGCTGCTCGCCCGGGTCCGCGAGACCGACCTCGCCGCCTTCTCCCACGCCGACGTGCCGTTCGAGTCCGTCGTCGAGCGGATCAACCCGACCCGCTCGCTCTCCCGCAACCCGCTGTTCCAGGTGATGGTCGGCTACCACGCCCGCACCGGTGACGCCCTCGAACTCCCCGGCCTCCAGGCCGACTACGTGCCCTTCCGAGTCCGCTCCGCCAAGTTCGACCTGGTGTTCAGCTTCACCGAGCACACCCCCGCCGACGGCGGCACCGGCTCCCTCACCTGCCGGCTGGAGTACGCCACCGAGCTGTTCGACCGGGAGACCGCCGAGCGCCTCGGCGACCGGCTGCGCCGCCTCGCCGCGGCCCTCGTCGCCGCCCCCGAACAGCCCCTGTCGCAGGCGGAGATCCTCGCCCCTGACGAGCGGCACCTGGTCCTGGAGGGCTTCAACGGTACCCCTCGCGAGGTCGACGAGCTGACCTTCCCGGAGCTGTTCGCCCGGCGCCTGGCCGAGCGCCCCGACGCCGTCGCCGTCGTCGACCGCCACCGGTCCGTCACCTACGCCCAGCTCGACGCCCGCGCCAACCGCCTCGCCCGGCTCCTCGCCGCCCATGGGGCCGGCCCCGAGAGCGTCGTCGGCGTGGCCGTGCCCCGCTCCGCCGACATGGTCGCCACCGTGCTCGCCGCGCTGAAGCTGGGCGCCGCCTTCCTGCCGCTCGACCTGGTCCACCCCGGCGACCGGCTCAGCTACATGATCGAGGACTCCGGCGCCGCCCTCGTGGTCGGCACCGAACCGGTCGCGGGCAAGATCCCCGGCGTACCGGGCGTACCGGTGCTGCTCCTCGACGCCCCCGGCACCGCCGCCGAACTGGACGCCCTGTCCGACGCGCCCGTCGACGGCGGGCCCGCCGGCCTGGACGGGGCCGCGTACGTCATCTACACCTCCGGCTCCACCGGCCGCCCCAAGGGCGTCGTCGTGCCCCACGAGGGCATCTCCAGCCTGGTGGCGACCGCCGTCGACCGGATGGGGCTGCGCCACGACAGCCACGTCCTGCAGTTCGCCTCCATCGGCTTCGACGTCTTCGCCTTCGAACTGGCCATGGCGCTCTGCCACGGCGGCCGGCTCGTCCTCATCACCGACGAGGCACGGGTCGCCGGACCGGCGCTCACCGACTTCCTCGCCGACCGGGGGATCACCCACATGATCCTGCCGCCGTCCCTGGTGTCCGCGCTGCCGCCCGGCTGCGAACTGCCCGAGGGCTCCACCGTCCTCGTCGGCACCGAGACCGTCCCGCCGGACCTCTTCGAGCGGTTCGGCGCCACCGCCGACCTCATCTGCGCGTACGGGCTGACCGAGGCGACCGTCAACTCCACGCTGTGGAACGCCCGCGAGCACGGCGGCACCCCGTCCGGCCGCGTCCCCATCGGCCGCCCCGACCCCAACACCCGCGCGTACGTCCTCGACGAGCACCTGCGGCCCGTCCCGCCCGGTGTCGTCGGCGAGCTGTACGTCGCCGGGCGCGGCCTCGCCCGCGGCTACCTCGGCAAGCCGGGCCTCACCTCGGAACGGTTCGTCGCCGACCCGTTCGGCGCCCCCGGCAGCCGGATGTACCGGACCGGCGACCGGGCCCGCTGGCGCGCCGACGGCAACCTCGACTTCCTCGGCCGGGTCGACACCCAGGTCAAGGTGCGCGGTTTCCGCATCGAGCTGGGCGAGATCGAGGCCGCCCTCGCCGGCCACCCGGAGGTCGCCCAGGCCGCCGTCCTGCCCGACCGCGACGGCGACATCGTCCGCCTGATCGGCTACGCCGTACCGGAGTCGGGCGACCTCGACCCGGCGGCCCTGCGCGCCCATGTGGCGGGCCTGCTGCCCGAGTACATGGTCCCGGCGCTGATCGTCCCGCTGGACGGCCCGCTGCCGCTCACCCCCAACGGCAAGCTGGACCGCAAGGCGCTGCCCGCGCCCGACTGGTCCGCGATGACCGGCGACGCCCGCCCGGCGACCGCGACGCAGGCCCGGCTCGCCGCCCTGTTCGGCGAGATCCTCAAGCTGGACTCGGTCGGCGTGCACGACAACTTCTTCGCGCTCGGCGGCCACTCCATGGCCTCCATGCGGCTCCTCGGCCGCATCCGCGCCGAGTTCGGGGTCGAGCTGAGCATCCGGGACGTCTTCGACGCGCTCACCGTCGCCGGGATCGCCGGCAAGCTGGACGGCGCCGCCGCGGCCCGCCCGGCGCTGCGCCCGGCGAGCGGCGCGACCGGGGAGCCGCTGCCCCTGGCGCCCGGCCAGCGCCGGCAGTGGCAGGCGTACCGGGACGCCCCCGGCTTCGACCACGCCCTGGTGCTGCGCTCCGCCGGCGGGCTCGACCCCGACACCGTGGCCGCCGCCCTCGCCGACGTGGTGGCCCGCCACGAGCCGCTGCGCACCGCGTTCGCCGAACTGCCGGACGGCACCGTGGTCCAGCGGCCGGCCGGCGCCCCCGCCCTGGCCGTCGAGGAGTGCGCCGACCTGGACGCCCGCCTCGCCGAACTCGCCGCCGGGGCACCGGACCTCACCGCCGAGGCCCCGCTGCGGGCGCACCTGCTGACCGGCCCGGAAGGCGCCCAGGCGCTGCTGCTGACCATGCACTACCTCGCCGTCGACGAGTGGTCCGTGGTGCCGCTGTTCCGGGACCTCACCACCGCGCACGCGGCCCGCGCCGAGGGCCGGGCACCGGACTTCGCGCCGCTGCCGGTCGGCTACGCCGACTACACCCGCTGGGCCGGGGAGGTCCTCGGCGACCTCGCCGACCCGGACAGCCGCGGCGGGCGGCAGCTCGCGTACTGGCGGGACGCCCTCGACGGCGTACCGGAGCGGCTGGCCCTCCCGGCGGACGGGCCCCGGCCCGGCGCCGCCGCGCCCGAGGGCTCCCGCCGGGCCGCCGGAGTCGTGGGCTTCGTCCTCGACGAGGAGCTGCACGCGGGCGTGGACCGGCTCGCCCGCGCCACCGGCACCAGCATGTTCATGGTGCTCCACTCTGCGCTGGCGGCCCTGCTCACCGCGCACGGCGCCGGCACCGACCTGCCCATCGGCACCATGGTCGCCGGCCGCTCCGACGACCAGCTCGCCGACCTGGTCGGCTGCTTCCTCAACACCGTGGTCCTGCGCACCGACACGGCGGGCGACCCCACGTTCGCGGAGCTGCTCACCCGGGTGCGGGAGACCACCCTGAGCGCCCTGGACCGGCAGGACGTCCCCTTCGACGAGGTCGTCCGCGCCACGGGGCTGCCCCCGAGCGGCCCGCAGGTCATGGTGGTGCACCACGAGCAGGCGGACCTCGACCAGCTCCAGGGCGGCGTGGGCTCCCTGGACGCGGTGCCGACCGGCGCGGCCCGTGCGGAGCTGACCCTCAGCTTCTACGAGCCGCGCGGCGACGGACCGGTGCACTGCGGGCTCATCCACGCGACCGACCTGCTGGGCACCGCGAAGGCGCGGCGCCTGGCCGACGAACTGCAAGCGCTGCTGCGTACCGTGGCCGCGCGCCCCGAACAGCCGCTCTCGGAGCTGTTCACCGTCCCGTCCCAGAGGAGTGACAACGCATGAGCACCAACCCGTTCGAGGACCCGCAGGGCACGTACCTGGTCCTGGTCAACGACGAGAACCAGCACTCGCTGTGGCCCTCGTTCGCCGAGGTACCGGCGGGGTGGCGCACGGTCCTGGGCCCGGACACCCGCGAGGCGTGCCTCACGTACGTGGAAACGCACTGGACGGACCTCCGCCCCGCGAGCCTGACGGCCCAGACCGCCTGAGGCGCCCCGACTGGCCGCCGCCGCCCCGAGGACGCCCTCGGGGCGGCGGCGTATGACGGGGCGGTCGTCCGGCAGGGCGGTGGGGGAGGGCGGGTGTGGCGCGCCCGGTCCACATCGAGTACGCCTATCCGGTGGTCCGACGCCTGCCGTGCACGATCATCGACATCAGCAGCTGGTGGGTTTCGCCGTCCGCGGCCACGACAAGTCCGCGGCCTGCCGGTCCGATCGGGCCGCCGTCGATCCCGGTGACGACGCAGCCGGCGGCCTGGCACAACGCGATGCCGGCGGCGAAATGCACACTCCCGGACAGGTCACCGCCGTCCGTGACGTACGCGGCGCGCTTGCCGGCGGCGACCCAGGCCAGCGCCAGGGTGGTGGACACGACCCGGGGCCGGAAGTGCTCCACGAACCGGTGCTGGGCCAGCAAGTCCACCGCGCGGAAGCCGGGCGCGTTGGGGAACGGCGGATCCAGGTTGACGTCCACGAGCCGGGTGGCGGCTGTGGGCGCCAGCGGGACGTCGGCACCGTCGTGTCGTACCCAGGCGGTCTCACCGTCGGTGCAGAAGATCTCGTCGCTGAACGGGTCGGCCACCGCGGCCGCACTGCCGCGCAGCGCCACGTTGACGGCCACGAGCATGCTGCCGACGGCGTAGTTCAGCGTGCCGCACAGGGGATCCACCAGCCACTGGCGCGCGGCCTCCGCGGCACCCTGCCGGCCGGCCTCTTCACCCAGCACCGCGTCGTCGGGCCGGGCAGCACGGATGACGCCGAGGATCGCCTCCTCGGCCTCGACATCGGCGGCGGTGGCGAAGTCCCCGGCGCCCTTGTCCATACGGGCGAGTCGCCGGCCGTACAGGGTGCGTACGACCTCCGCGCCGGCACGTACCGCGGCCGTCGCGACCCCGGCATCGTCAAGGTCCGCATACGAGTTGATCACGTCGCGGAGGATAGCGGCGGTGGGGCACCCACCCGCGGGAGGGTGCCGCTGGTCGCCGCCAGCCGCTGCACGGCCCCACCCCGGCCGTCGGCCGACTCCGGGACGGTGGGTCGGCCCGCTGCGCGGACCTCTGAGCCCCCGCGCCGACGGCCGGGCAGCGCGTGCCCGGCCGTCGGCATTACGTGCGCGGGGGCGTCAGGGCGCCGCGGTCGCCGGGGTGCGGCGGCTGTCCGACCAGGCCGCCCACAGCTCGGCGTACCGGCCGCCCGCGGCGACCAGTTCGTCGTGCGTGCCGGTCTCGACGACGCGGCCCTGGTCGAGGACGACCACCCGGTCCGCGGTCGCGGCCTGCGGCAGCCGGTGCGCGACCATCAGGCCGGTGCGGCCCTCCAGGGCGCGGAGCGCGGCGGCCTCCAGGACGCGGGCGCCCGCGCTGCCCGCGTCGGCGGTGGCCTCGTCGAGGATCGCGACGGGCGGGTCGGCGAGCACCAGCCGGGCCAGCGCCAGGTGCTGCGCCTGAGTGACCGTCAGCCGGTGGCCGCCCTCGCCGACGACCGTGGCGAGGCCCTCCGGAAGGGCCTCGGCCCACTCCAGCGCCCCCACGCGGTCCAGCGCGGCGCGCAGGTCGTCGTCCGTCGCCTCCGGGCGGGCCAGCCGCAGGTCCTCGGCGAGCGGGCCCGCGAAGACGTGCACCTCCTGGCTGATCAGCGTCACCGCGCGCCGTACGCCCGCGGGGCCCAGGTCGCGAACGTCGACCCCGCCCAGGGCGATGGTCCCGCTCAGCGGCTCGTGGACGCCCGCGATCACCTTGGCGAGCGTCGTCTTGCCGGCGCCGCTCGCGCCGACCAGCGCCACCCGTTCCCCGGCGCGCACCTTGAGGTCGATGTCCCGCAGCACGGGCCGGCCCTCGTCGTACGCGTGGCTCAGGGCGGTGACCCGGACCGAGCCGTCGACCGGGACGGACGGGCGCTGCGGAGCGGGCTCGGCGGGCAGGCCGGACACCCCAACGAGGCGGGCGAAGCTCGCACCCGCGGACTGGGCGTCGTCGATCAGGAAGAGCGTGGCGTTGATGGGGTTGAAGAGGCTGTGGAAGTAGAGCGCGGCGGCGGTGGCCGTACCGATGCTCACCGAGCCGTTGTTGACCAGCACGAAGCCCATGCCGAGCATCGCGGCCAGGCCGATGAACTCGGCGAGGTTCAGCCGGGAGAAGAACCCGGTGACGATGTGCAGGCCGCGCAGCGCCACGTCGCGGGCGGCGGCGGAGCGGCGGTCCAGCAGCTCGGCGTGGGTGGTGTTCAGCCGGAAGGCGCGTACGGTCCGCACGCCGCCGATGCTGTCCAGCAGCTGGTGCTGGAGGGCGCCGGTGGCGACGCGGTGCTCGGCGTACACGGGTGCGGCGCGGCGCAGGTACCAGCGTACGGACAGGACCTGGACCGGCACGGCGAGCAGTGCGGCCAGCAGGAACCGCCAGTCGAGGATGGCGAGTCCGGCGAAGGTCAGCACGATGGTGAGCGCGGAGCGGGTGAACTCGGGCAGCGCCTGCCGCACCGACTTCGCGATCATGGACACGTCGCTGGTGACCCGGGAGACCAGGTCGCCCGATCCGGCCGCCTCCACGCGCGCCAGCGGCAGCCCGAGCGCCCGCTCGATGAACCGCTCCCGCACGGAGGCGAGGACGGTCTCGCCCAGCCGGGCCACCAGGGTGCTGCCGATGGCGGCGGCGACGCCCCGGGCGAGGGCCACCACGACGAGGAGCACCAGGGGGAGGGTCAGCGCGGGCGTGCCGCGCCGCTCGACGACCAGGTCCACGATGTGCCCCAGCAGGGGCGCCGTGAGCAGGCCGATCGCGGTGCCGGTGACCAGGACCGCGACGGCGGTCCAGGCGAGCGCGCGGTGTCCGCGCAGCATGGTGCGGAGCGCCGCGACGCATTCGGCGCCGGTGGCGGTGGGCAGCAGCGCCCGGTCCTCGGTGCGGGTTCCGCTCATGGTCGTCTCCGTCGTCGCTGTCGTGGCCGTCATGCGAGCACCGCCGACCGGTACGTCTCGTGGGTGGCGACGAGTTCGGCGTGGCGGCCGTCCGCCGACACCGTGCCCTCGTCGAGGACGACCACGCGGTCGGTCACGGCGAGCAGGGCGGGGCTGGTGGTGATGAGCACGGTGGTGAGGCCGTCGCGCGCCTCGCGCAGCCGTGCGGCGATGCGCGCCTCCGTGACGGTGTCCACGGCGGTGGTCGGGTCGTGCAGGACCAGGACGGGCCGGTCGGCGGCGAGCGCCCGGGCGAGTGCCACGCGCTGGCGCTGCCCGCCGGACAGGGACCGGCCGCGCTCGGCGAGCAGGGTGTCCGCCCCGTCGGGCAGGAGCCGGGCCACCTCGTCGGCGGCGGCGACGGCGAGGGCGCCGTCCACGGCGGTGCCGTCCCCGGCGCCGGCGCGGACGTTGTCGAGGAGGCTGGCCTCGAAGAGGTCGGCGTCGTGGTGGGCCACCAGCACCGAGCGGCGCAGCCCGTCGGGGTCGATCCCGGTGAGCGGTGTGCCGTCCAGCTCGACCCGGCCGCCGTCGGGGTCCGCCTCGCGGGCGAGGCAGCGCAGCAGGTCGTTGGCGGCGGCCGGGTCGCGGGTGACGACACCGGTGAGGCTGCCGGGGCGGATGTCGAGGTCCAGGGAGCGTAGTGCGCCGAGGGTGACCGCGTGCAGGGTGAGGCGCCCGGCGGTGGTGCCGGCCTTCGTCTCGTCGCCGCCCTCGACGGCGGCGGGTGCGGCGAGTACCTCGGCGATGCGCCGCGCGGAGGCGCGTCCCTGGGCGAACTCGGCGTTCACGTACGCGAGGAGCTGGAAGGGGCCGAGGAGGAACTGCGCGAGGCCCACGGCGGCGACCAGTTCGCCGACGCTGATGGAGCCGCGCATCGCCAGGTACGCGCCGACGACGCCGATCACCGCGATGAACACACCGGTCAGGGCGAGGACGGCGCCCTCGTGGCCGGCCCGGCTGCGCGCCGCGCGCAGGGCGGCGGTGAGCGAGTCCTGGCTGGTGGTGCGGTAGCGGGCGACGGCGGCCGACTCGGCGCCCATCCCCTTCAGGACGCGCAGCCCGGAGACCAGGTCGGCGGCGACGCCGGAGGCGTGCGCGGCGCGTTCCTGCTCGGTCTCGCTGCGGCGTTCCAGGGGGCGGCTGATGCGGTGGCCCAGCCAGAGCAGCGGGGGGATGCCGAGCAGGACGAGCAGGCCCAGCGGGACGGAGATGCGGAGCAGGGCCACCGCGCTGATCACCAGGGCGGCGGTCGCGGCCGCGGCGTACGCGATGACGGTGGCGACCGACCCCACGCGCCGGGCGTCGTTGGTGGCGATGCTGGTCAGCGCGCCGGGCAGGCGGCCGGCGTCGGCGCCGCCCCGGGGGTCGAGCACGCGGGCCCCGAGGGTGCGGCGCAGCGCGTGCGCGGCGTGCTCGCCCGCGCCCTCCGCGATCCGGGCGCTGGTCCGGTAGCAGGTGGACAGCACCAGGAAGAGCACCGCCAGCACGACGAGCCAGCGCAGCAGTTGGTCCGAGGAGCCGGTCGCCACGGCGGTGTCGATCGCGGCGCCGATGACCACCGGCACGAGGGCCTCGCAGCCCTGGTGGGTCATGCCGAGGAGGGACGCCGAGACGACCCGCCGGCGCTGTCCGCGGATCGCTTCTCGGAGGACGTGCCCCCCGGTCGGTCCTCCTGTTGGCATGTGCCCCTCCACCGACGTCAGTAAGTTAGGTAAGGCTACTCTAAACGGGTGACCCGGAGGTGTCGCCGCCGCGGTACCGCAGGTCGGCTCATACTGCCCCCTCCGGGCGCCCGCGTGCGCGCGTTGACCCGAAGCGCGCCCTTCGGTTAGGCTCACCTAAGTTGTGCGTGTGCTCGTGCGGTCCCGCCGCTCGCGTCCACCGAACCGCCGCGCCGCAGGGGGAGTTGTCGTTGCCGGTCGAGACCCAGGCAGTGTCCCAGGACCGGACCACCACAGCCCCGGACGCGCCGAAGGCGGGCCGGGGCGCGACCACCCTCCGGGGAATCGGCCTGATCGCGGCGCTCGCGGCGCTCGTGCTCGTCGGCCTCCTCAGCGTCTGGGTGGGCACCAGAGGCATCCCGTTCACCGCGACCTGGAGCGTCCTGTGGGACCCGGACGGGTCCGAGACCTCCATCATCATCCACGACTACCGCATCCCCCGGACCCTCCTCGGGCTGCTGGTGGGGATGGCCCTCGGCCTGTCCGGCGCGCTGATGCAGGCCCTCACCCGCAACCCGCTCGCCGACCCCGGACTGCTCGGCATCAGCCTGGGCGCCTCCGCCGGCGTGGTCATGGCCATCGCCTTCTTCGGCGTCGGATCGGTCCTGGGCTATGTCTGGTTCGCCTTCCTCGGCGCCGCCCTCGCCTCCGTCGTGGTCCACCTGCTGGGCTCCTCGGGGCGCAAACTGGCCACCCCCGACCGGCTGGTGGTCGCCGGCGCCGCCGTGACCGCCGTGCTGTACGCCTTCAACTCGGCGGTCCTCCTGCTCAACCCGAGGGCGTTCGACCAGTTCCGCTTCTGGACCGTCGGCAGCCTCTCCGGCCGGTACATGGACGTAGTCTGGGTCGTCCTGCCCTTCATCGCGGTGGGCCTCCTCATCGCCCTCGGCCTCTCCCCCTCGCTCAACGCCCTCGCGCTGGGCGACCAGATGGGCCGGGCCCTCGGCCTCAACGTCGGCCGTACGCGCGCCCTGGGCGCCGTCGCCGTGATGCTGCTGTGCGGCGCCGCCACCGCCGCCGCCGGACCGATCGGCTTCGTCGGCCTCGCCGTACCGCACGTCGCCCGGTTCGTCGTCGGACCCGACCAGCGGTGGGTGCTCGCGTACTCGATGCTGCTGGCGCCGATCCTGCTCATCGGGGCGGACGTCCTCGGCCGGGTGCTGGGCGCCCCCGGCGAGGTGCAGGTCGGCATCATCACCGCGTTCCTGGGCGCACCGCTGTTCATCGCGCTGTGCCGCCGTCGAAAGCTGGTCATGCTGTGAGTGTCGTACGGGAGAAGAGCGCCCCCGCGAGCGCTCGGGAAAGCACCGCGCCGCCGCGCGTGGTCAGCGGACTGGTGCTGCGCCCCCGGCGCGGCGGGCTGTCGCTGCGGGTGCAGGGGCGCGCCGTGGCGGTGACGGCCGCGCTGGCCGCCGCGCTGCTCGCCGTCATGACCGTCTCCCTCACCACCGGGGACTTCGAGCTCTCCGTGGGCGAGGTCGTCCAGGCCGTCTTCGGCAACGCCTCGGGCGGCGCCGACTTCATCGTCAACACCCTGCGGATGCCCCGGCTGGTCACCGCGCTGTGCGTGGGCGCCGCGCTCGCCGTCAGCGGCGCCATCCTCCAGAGCCTCACCGGCAACTCGCTGGGCAGCCCCGACATCATCGGCTTCACCAACGGCTCGGCCGTCGGGGCGCTGATCGTCATCATCGTGATGCACGGCAGCATGACCCAGATCGCCGTCGGCGCGCTGATCGGCGGCCTCGCCACCGCCGCCGCCGTCCACCTGCTCATGCTGGGCCGGGGACTCCAGGGCTTCCGCCTGATCGTCATCGGCATCGGCGTCAGCTCCCTGCTGCTCGCCGTCAACTCCTACCTCATCACCCGCGCCACCTTCCAGGAGGCGCTGGAGGCGCAGGCGTGGCTCATCGGCAGCCTCGGCAACCGGGGCTGGCAGCACGCCAACGCCGTCCTGATCGCCGTCGCCGTCCTGCTGCCGCCCGCCCTCCTCCTCTCCCGCCGGCTCTCCATGGTGGAGATGGGCGACGTCACCGCCATGGCCCTCGGCGTCAACGTCGCCCGCACGCGCGCGGTGCTGCTCCTCATCAGCGTCGCCCTCGCCGCCTTCGCCACCGCCGTCACCGGGCCCATCTGGTTCATCGCGCTCGCCGCCCCCCAGCTGGCCCGGCGGCTGACCCGGTCGGCCGGGCCCCCGCTGCTGACCTCCGCCGTCATGGGCGCGCTGCTGCTCGCCGCGAGCGACCTCGCCGCACAGCGCCTCTTCGCCCCCGCGCTCCTGCCCGTGGGCACCGCGACCGGCACCATCGGCGGGCTGTACCTCATCTGGCTGTTGATCACCGAGTCGCGAAAGAGCCGCGCATGACCGCAACGAACACCGGCGCGCCCCGCCTGCGCGCCGAGGGACTCACGCTCTCCTACGACCAGCGGACCGTCGCCACCGGACTGGGTGTCGAGATCCCCGACCGCTCCTTCACCGTGATCATCGGGCCCAACGCGTGCGGCAAGTCCACGCTCCTCAAGGCGCTGGCCCGGATGCTCAAGCCCCGCGCCGGCCAGGTGATCCTGGACGGCGCCGCCATCGCCTCGTACCGCTCGCGCGAGGTGGCCCGGCGGCTCGGGCTGCTCCCGCAGTCCTCCACCGCCCCCGGCGGCATCACCGTCGGCGACCTGGTCGCCCGCGGCCGCTACCCCCACCAGGGCCTGCTCAAGCAGTGGTCCGCCGAGGACGAGGCGGCCGTGGTCGAGGCGATGCGCCGGACCGGGGTGCTCGAACTGGCCGAGCGGCCCGTGGACGACCTCTCCGGCGGCCAGCGCCAGCGCGTCTGGCTCTCCATGGTGCTGGCCCAGCAGACGTCCATCCTGCTGCTGGACGAACCCACCACGTTCCTCGACATCGCCCACCAGGTCGAGGTGCTCGACCTCTGCGCCGACCTGCACGCCCGCCGCGGCCACACCGTGGTGGCGGTCCTCCACGACCTCAACCAGGCGTGCCGCTACGCCACGCACCTCGTGGTGATGCGGCCCGGCGGCACGATCGCCGCCGAGGGCGACCCCGCGACCGTGATGACGGCCGAGCTGGTCGAGGACGTCTTCGGCCTGCCCTGCCGGATCATCGACGACCCCGAGACCGGCACCCCGCTGATGGTCCCCGCCGCGCCCCGGCGCCCCGTCCCCGAGGACGGTGCCGGCACTCCTTCCGTGATGGCCAAGACTCCCTAGGAGCCCGATGCTCTGCACGAGGCTGACCAACGCCAACGTCCTCACCATGGACCCGGACCACCCGGTGGCCCGCGACCTCGGCATCTGGCGCGGCAGGATCGTGGGCCTGGACGAGGCCGTCACCTCGCTCCCCGCCCGCGAGGTGGTCGACCTCCAGGGCGCCACCGTGCTCCCCGGCTTCATCGACAGCCATGTCCACCTGGCGTGGACCGGCCTCAAGGCGGGCTTCCCCAGCCTCGCCGGCGCCACCGGGGTGGAGGACGCCCTCGCCGTCGTGGCGGACGCCGTGGCGGGCGCGGGCGCCCCCGGCGGCTGGGTGGAGATCGGCGGATACGACCAGCGTGCCCTCGGCCGCCATCTGACCGCCGCCGAACTGGACCGGGTCGGCCGCGGCCACCGGATCTTCCTGATGCACACCTCCGGCCACGCGTGCGTGGTCAGCTCCGCCGTGCTCGACCTGCTCCCGGCCGGCGTCCCGCACGAGGACGGCCTCCTCGTGGAGAGCGCCATGGGCGCCGTACGGCGGCTGCGCATGCCGTACTCCCAGCGCGAACTGGCCGACGCCGTCGAGCTGGCCGCGCGCGGCTGCCTCGCCGAGGGCATCACGGCGTGCGCGGAGGCGGGCATCGGCGGGGGACTGCTGGGCCACAGCCCGGTGGAGCTGGGCGCCTACCAACTGCTGCGCGACGAGGGCCGGCTGCCGCTGCGGGTCCAGCTCATGCCGGGCGCCGACACCCTGAAGTCCGCAGGCGCCCATGAGGACGACGGCATCCCCCGGGCGCTCGACCTGGGCCTGCGCACCGGGTTCGGCGACGACTGGCTGTCGGTCGGCGCACTCAAGATCTACACCGACGGCGGGATGATGGCCCGCACGGCCGCGCTCTCCTCCCCGTACGAAGGCATGAGCGGCAGCGGGCAGTTGCAGGACGACCCGGACGTCCTGGCCGGGCTGATCGTGGACGGCCACCTGGCCGGCTGGCAGCTCGCGGTGCACGCCATCGGCGACCGCGCCGCCGACCTCGCGCTCGACGCGCTGGAGCGGGCGCAGGAGCTGCGGCCCCGCCCCGGGGCGCGCCACCGGATCGAGCACGCCGGGCTGGTCCGCCCCGACCAGCTGCCGCGCTTCGCCCGGCTCGGGCTGAGCGCGGTCGTCCAGCCCGGCTTCCTGCGGTACTTCGGCGACGACTACGCCACCGTGATGGGCGAGCGGCGGGCCCCGTGGATGTACCGGGGGAGGGGCTTCCTCGACCACGGCGTCACGCTCGTCGGCAGCTCCGACCGGCCGGTCGCGGACGGATCCCCGCTGCGGGCCATCCAGTTCATGGTGGAGCGCGCCTCGCTCTCCGGCCGGCCGATCGGCCCGGAGGAGGCCATCACCGTCGACGAGGCCCTGCGCGCCTACACGGTGGCCGGGGCGTACGCCTGCCGGTGGGACGACAGCGCCGGCAGCATCACCGCCGGCAAGCGCGCCGACCTGGTGGTCCTCGGCGACGATCCGCGGCGCGTGGAGACGTCGGCGATCGGGGACATCGAGGTCGTCACCACCTATGTCGACGGCCGGGACAGCCGGGAGGCGTGGAAGCGGTGACACGCGCCTGTTTGGCCAAAAGCTTTAGGTAAGGCTAGCCTTAGTTCCACGCTTTCACCGGGGTACGCGGCGACCGGGCCACCCTCTCCCGCGGTGGAACCGAGGAAGGAACGCCTTGATCACGGCCCCGCCGCGCCCCGTCCCCCCGCCGTGCGCGCCGCACCCGCTCCCCCCGCTGTTCCTGCGGCTCGCCGGCCCGGGGGACGCCGGCGCCCTCGCCGCGCTCTCCGAGCCGTTCGTCCGCTCCGGGGCGCTGCGCGAGCGGCCGTTCGGCGTGTACGCCCGCCGCGCCGCCGACTTCCTGGTGGCCGAGGCGGCCGACGGCTCGCTGGACGCCTGCGTCGCCCTGCGCGTCCACCCCGGGGCGGCGAGCGGCACGGGCGCCTCCGGGGTCCTGTACAACTTCTGTGTGGCCCGGCACCGGCAGGGCACCGGGCTGGGCGCCCGGCTGCTGGAGGCCGCGCTGGCCCGGGCCCGGGCCCAGTCGCTGACGGCGCTGTTCACGGCGACGACCGGCAGCGGGCGGCTGTTCCTGCGGTACGGCTTCGCCCCGTCCCGGCCGGGCCTCGCGCCCGCGGAGTGGGCCCGGTCCCTGGACCCCCGGCGGGGCGCCCGCGTCCTCGCCCGCGAGCTGTAGCCGCTCCGCACCGAGGAGGGGCGGGCCCCGGACGCCCTGGTCCGGGACCCGCCCCTCTCCCGTGGCGTACGCGCCGTCAGCAGGCGTCCAGGATGCCCGGAAGCGCCGCCACCAGCTCCTTCGCCTGCACCTCGGTGACCGTCAGCGCCGGGGCCAGCCGGAGCACCGAGGGCCCCGCCGCGTTCACCAGGAACCCCGCCTCCCGGGCGGCGTCCACCGCCCGCGCGGCCACCGGCCCGGTGAGGACGACGCCCAGCAGCAGCCCGGCGCCCCGGACTTCGCGCACCAGCGGATGGCCCAGGGCCTCGATCCCGTACCGCAGCAGGCGTCCCACGCGTACCGTGTGCGCGAGCAGCTCCTCGGCCTCGATCGTCTCCAGCACCGCGAGCCCCGCCGCGCACGCCACCGGGTTGCCCCCGAAGGTCGAGCCGTGGTCGCCCGGGCCCAGCAGGGCGGCGGCCGGGCCGAAGGCCACCGCGGCCCCGATCGGCAGCCCGCCGCCCAGCCCCTTCGCCAGGGTCACCACGTCCGGGTCCACCCCGTCCGCCGCCTGGTGGGCGAACCAGTGGCCGGTGCGGCCGATCCCGGTCTGCACCTCGTCCAGGACGAGCAGGCACCCGGCGTCCCGGGTGATCTCGCGGGCCGCCCGCAGATACCCCTCGGGCGCGGGAACGACCCCCGCCTCGCCCTGTACGGGCTCCACCACGAAGGCGGCCGTGTCCTCGGTGACCGCCGCCCGCAGCGCCGCCACGTCCCCGTACGGAACGTGCGTCACCCCGCCGGGCAGCGGCAGGAACGGGTCGCGCTTCGGGGGCTGCCCGGTCAGCGCCAGCGCCCCCATCGTCCGCCCGTGGAAGCCGCCCTCGGTCGCCACGATCCCCGGCCGGCCGGTCCGGCGGGCGATCTTGAAGGCGGCCTCGGCCGCCTCCGCGCCGGAGTTGGCGAAGAAGACCCGGCCCGGCCGGCCCAGCAGCCCGAGCAGCCGCTCCGCCAGGGCGACGGCCGGCTCCGAGACGAACAGGTTCGACACATGACCGAGCCGCCCGGCCTGGGCGCTCACCGCCGCCACCACCGCCGGGTGCGCGTGGCCGAGGGTGTTGACCGCGATCCCGCCGGTGAAGTCCGTGTGGACGCGGCCCGCCTCGTCCCAGACCCTGCTGCCCTCGCCCCGGACCAGGGCCAGCGGGGGAGTGCCGTACGTGTCCATCATGACCGCGCGCCAGCGGTCGGTGAGCGTCCCGCCCGGGCCCCCGGGCGTGGTGCCGCCGCCGGTCACGCGCCGGCCTCCTCGTGCGCGGAGGAGGCCACCCCGGCGGCGGGCCGGGCGTCCGGGAGGATCGTGGTGCCCGGGCTCTTCGCGGTGAGGACGCCGCCCAGCACCGCGTGCGGGACGCGGCCGTCCAGCACGTGCGCCCGGCCGACCCCGGCGCGTACGGCACGCAGGCAGCCCTCCATCTTGGGCAGCATCCCGCTCGCCAGGTCCGGCAGCAGCTCGCCCAGCTCCGAGGCCGTCATGCTCTCGATCAGCCGGGTGCTGTGCGGCCAGTCCGCGTACAGCCCCTCGACGTCGGTGAGCATCACCAGCCGTTCGGCGCCGAGGGCGACGGCCAGCGCCGAGGCGGCCAGGTCGGCGTTGACGTTGTAGACCTGCCCGTCCGTACCGCGCGCTATCGGCGACACCACCGGGATGCGCCCCTGGTCCAGCAGGGCCCGGACGGTGTCGGCGTCCACCGACACGATGTCGCCCACCAGGCCGATGTCGACCGGCCGGCCGTCCACGTACGCCGGGCGGCGCACGGCCGTCATGGTGTGCGCGTCCTCGCCGGACAGGCCGACGGCGAACGGCCCGTGGGCGTTGATCGCACCGACCAGCTCCCGCTGCACCCGCCCCGTCAGCACCATCCGGACCACGTCCATGGTCTCCGGGGTGGTCACCCGCAGACCCGCCTCGAAGCGGACCTCCAGGTCGAGCCGGTCGAGCATCGCGCTGATCTGCGGCCCGCCGCCGTGCACCACGACCGGGAGCAGCCCGGCGTGCCACAGCTCCACCACGTCCTGCGCGAACGACCGCTGCAGCGCCTCGTCCACCATGGCGTGGCCGCCGAACTTGACGACGACGATCCGGCCCTGGAGCTCCTCCAGCCAGGGCAGGTCGCCGGCGGGCGACGCGTCCCCGCCGGTGAGCGACTCGCCGTCCGTACCGGGCCGTGCGAGGTCGGCTCGCATCCGGGTCACCACTCCGCTCATGAGCTGTAGGCGCTGTTCTCGTGGACGTACTCGGCCGTGAGGTCGTTGGTCCAGACGACCGCCGACTCCCCGCCCGAGCGCAGATCGACCGTGACGGTGATCTCGCGGCCGGACAGGTCGACCTTGTCGCGGGACTCCCCGGCGGCGCCGTTGCGGCACACCCAGACGCCGTTGATGGCCACGTCCAGCCGGTCGGGGTCGAAGAGGGCGTCCGTGGTGCCGATCGCCGACAGCACCCGGCCCCAGTTGGGATCCTCGCCGTGCAGCGCGCACTTGAGAAGATTGTTCCGGGCCACCGACCGGCCCACGGTCACCGCGTCCCGCTCCGAGGCCGCGCCGACGACCGCGACCTCGATCTCCTTGGAGGCGCCCTCGGCGTCCGCGACGAGCTGCCGCGCGAGGTCCAGGCACACGGCGTGCACCGCCTCGGTGAACTCCGCCGCCTCCGGGACCGTGCCCGAGGCGCCCGAGGCGAGCAGCAGCACGGTGTCGTTGGTGGACATGCAGCCGTCCGAGTCCACCCGGTCGAAGGTGGTGCGCACGGCCTCGCGGAGAGCGGAGTCCAGCAGCGGGGCGTCCGCGTCGGCGTCGGTGGTGAGGACCACCAGCATGGTGGCGAGACCGGGCGCCAGCATCCCGGCGCCCTTGGCCATGCCGCCGACCGTCCAGCCGGACCGGGTCGCCACGGCGGTCTTGTGCACCGAGTCCGTCGTCTTGATCGCCACGGCCGCGTCCTCGCCGCCGCGGGGCGACAGGGCGGCCGCGGCGGCGTCGATGCCGGCGGTGACCCGGTCGATGGGCAGCAGGACGCCGATGAGGCCGGTCGAGCACACCGCGACCTCGTCCGGGGCGGCCCCGACGGCCGCCGCGGCGCGCTCCGCCATCAGGCGGGTGTCACCGGCCCCGGTGGGGCCCGTACAGGCGTTGGCGCCACCGGAGTTGAGGACGACGGCGGCCAGCCGGCCGTCGTCGAGCACCCGGCGCGACCAGCGGACGGGCGCGGCCTGGACGCGGTTGGAGGTGAAGACGCCGGCGGCGGCCCGGGACGGGCCCCGGTTCACCACCAGGGCCAGGTCGGGTGCGCCGGATTCCTTGATGCCGGCGGCCACACCGCAGGCGAGGAACCCCTGGGCGGCGGTCACGGTCACGGAGCCACTCCATTCGTGGGCAGGCCCAGCCGTTCCGGCAGGCCGAGGGCGACATTCATGCTCTGCACCGCGCCACCCGCGGTGCCCTTGGTGAGGTTGTCGATCGCGCTCACGCTGACGAGGCGGCGGGCCGCCGGGTCCACGGCGATCTGCACCTGCGCGGTGTTGGAGCCGAGGACCGCCGCGGTGGACGGCCACTGGCCGGGCGGCAGCAGCCGGACGAAGGGCTCGCCGTCGTACGCGGCCTCGAACGCCTCCCGCACCGCGTCCTCCCGCCCGTCGTACGCGACGTGCGGGCGCAGCCGGGCGGAGCAGGTGGCGAGGATGCCGCGCGGCATGGGCGCGAGGGTCGGGGTGAAGGACACGGTGACCCGCTCCCGCGCCACCCGGGAGAGGTTCTGCGTCAGTTCGGGGGTGTGCCGGTGGCCGCCGCCGACTCCGTACGGGCTCATGGAGCCCATCACCTCGGAGCCCAGCAGATGGGGCCCGGCCGCCCGCCCGGCGCCGGACGTCCCGCTGGCCGCGACGACCACGGCCTCGGGCTCCACCAGGCGGGCCGCGAAGGCGGGGAAGAGCGCCAGGGTGACCGCGGTGGGGTAGCAGCCGGGCACCGCGATCCGGCGCGCGCCCTTCAACTCCGCGCGTGCGCCCGGCAGTTCCGGCAGCCCGTACGGCCAGGTGCCGCTGTGCGGCGAGCCGTAGAACCGCTCCCAGTCGGCCGGGTCGCGGAGGCGGAAGTCGGCGCCGCAGTCCACCACGAGGGTGTCCGGGTCCAGTTCGGCGGCGAGGGCCCCCGACTGGCCGTGCGGGAGGGCGAGGAAGACCACGTCGTGACCGCGCAGGGTGCCCGGGGAGGTCTCCTCCAGCACCCGGTCGGCCGGCCCGGCCAGGTGGGGCTGGACCTCCCCGAGCGTGCGGCCGGCGCTGCTGTGCGCGGTCACCGCACCGATCTCCACGCCGGGGTGCGACGTCAGCAGGCGCAGGATCTCCCCGCCGGCGTAGCCGCTCGCTCCGGCTACCGCGACCCGTACGGTCATGTCTTTCCGTTCTCCTGGGGTGTGGGGATCAGGCGTCGCGGACGACCCGGCCGAGCAGCAGGGTGCGCAGCAGGGTGTCGGTCGTGCAGACCACACCGCTGCGCGCGGCCCAGCGCAGGGCCATGGCGTGCTCCTCGGCGGAGAAGTCGGCGACGGCGTCGGCGACGACGAAGGGCTGGATGTCGTTCATGAAGGCGTCCGCGGCGGTCAGCAGGACGCCGAGGTGGGCGTACACCCCGCAGACGATCAGCTGGTCGCGGCCCTGGGAGCGCAGCAGCCGGCCGAGGTGGCTGCGGAGGAAGGCGTTGGGACGGGAGTTGGGCAGCAGGTGCTCGCCGGGGCGGGGGGCGAGGTCGTCGACGATGGCCGCGTCGCGCGGCTCGTCGCCGATGCCGGGCCCCCAGACGTCGGCGACCAGGCCGCGCCGGGCGGGCGGCTGGGCCGCGGGCTCGGCGCTGAAGACCACCGGGATGCCGAGCCTTCCGGCCAGTTCGCGCAAGGTCGCGATGTTCTCGACCAGTTCCACGACGGGCGACCGGCCGGCCGGGAAGGCGCGCACGAAGTGGTTCTGCATGTCGTGCACGAGCAGGGCGGCGCGCCCCGGGTCGACGGTCCACGAGGCGCACGAGGGGGGCAGGGCGGCGGGGGCGGGCATCGGGTACGGCTCGATGACCGGCAAGCTCATGGCTGACCCCTCCCTGATGACCGGGCCCGGATCACGCGCCCGTTGAGACTTAACTTAGCCTAACCTAACTTACGGGGCCCGGGTGCCCGGCGCAGGGTGCGCGCCGCCCGGGTGCCCGCCGCCGGGCCGCTGGTCCGCGCACGCTGGGCCCCCGGTGTACCCGGTGCACGCCGGGCCTCCTGTCCGCGCCGCGGCCCGATGCCCGCCGCCGGGCCTCCTGTACGGCTCAGGCCGCGCGCCAGTACCCCAGGGCGTGCAACCGCTCCTTGGGCAGGCCCAGTTGGCGGCGGGCGAAGGAGGCGAGGGAGCGGGTGGTCGCCGTGTCGCAGGCGATCCACAGGTAGGCGCCGTCGTCCAGCAGCTCGGGAAGCGCCTGCCGAACCGTTTCCGCAAGCAGCGCCCCGCCGTCCTGGCGCGGCACCGGTACCACCGTCCGGTGCGGGCCGCCGCGCGGGAAGTGGGCCTTGTCCGCGGGGTGGGACGTCTCGAACCACACGGTCGCCGGGGTGTCCGGCAGCGCGTCCAGCAGCGAGTCGACGGCGGGGCGCGAGGCCGGATCGCCCACCACCAGGAGCCGCGCGGGCGGCGGGTCGGGCAGCGTGAAGTCCGAGCCCTGGACCGTCGCCTCGATGGTGTCACCGGGCCGGGCGGCGCGCGCCCAGTCGCTGGCGCACCCCTCGTGCAGGACGAAGTCCATGGTGAACGTCCCGGCGGAGGCGTCCGGTTCGACGAGCGTGTAGCCGCGCTGGTGCGGCCGGCCGGCGTTGTCGAACCAGAGCCGCACCCACATGGTGGGGTGGACGCCGGTCGCGCGGAGCAGGCCCCCGTCGCTGAACGTCAGCCGGTGCAACCGGTCCGACAGCCGCTCGTTGGACCGCACGGTGAGCGTGAAGTCCTTGCCGCGCATGAGCTTGAGAACGGCACCCTGCCAGCCGTGTCCCATGGATCCCCCTGAAGTCGTCGGAGCGGGTCAGTGGTGGCTGTGGTGCCGGTGGCCGCACTCGCGGTGGGTCGTCAGCAGCTGCCGGACCCGCTCCCCGGCCTCGGCGGCGTCGCGCGCGGGCGCCGGGAAGAGCAGGCGCAGGTCGCAGTGGCCGGTGGCGTACTCGCAGCGCAGGGTGAGGGCGTGCCGGTCCAGGGCGTACGGGACGGCGCGCACCATGCCCTCGGGCAGGCGCGGCCCGGCGAGCGCGAGCAGCTCGTCCACCAGCTCGCCGTGCGCGTCGGCGAGATGGGTCAGCATGGCGGCCTCCTCCCCGGCGAGCGGGTCGGGCTCGGCGAGGGTGACCTCGTCCGGGGCGACCTCCACGGTGCCGCCCGCGGTGGACAGCGTCACACGGGCGGGCGTGAACACCAGCCCGCCGCCCCTGCCGGGCGCGAGCCACCCGGACAGGGCCACCCGCGCCCGCACCCGCGACCGCACCGGGGTCGGCGCGATGTCGGTGAACTCCAGCAGCGCCGCCACACTCCCGTGCGGCGCCCCGGCGACCTCCAGCGCCAGCGGGCTGTCCTCGGCCGCCCGCAGCCCGATCCGCCCGCCGGTGCCCATCTCGTGCATGTCGAGCAGGTCGTATTCCCGCGCCCCGGTGGTCAGGGACAGCGAGGCCGCCCGCTCCACCACGGTCCGCACCCGCTCCGCGGCGGACGGCTCGGGCAGGACGTGAGCGATGGTGTCGTCGGTGCTCAACGG
Organism: Streptomyces sp. NPDC015131; assembly: GCF_043079975.1. Lineage (NCBI taxonomy): Bacteria > Bacillati > Actinomycetota > Actinomycetes > Kitasatosporales > Streptomycetaceae > Streptomyces > Streptomyces sp. NPDC015131. Next base: position 317,517 of record NZ_JBIBVB010000001.1, read on the forward strand.
GACTCCCAGCGGTACGGGTCGGATCGGCGGACCGCGCATGGTGGCGGCGCGAGATCCCTCCGGCGACAACGACACCCCTGCGGGTTGAGGTAAGGCTAACCTTACCTTCGAGGAAATGGATACCGGGGCAGCGGCACCCGAGCGTGACTCACATCACGTGGGCCGGGATGCCCCCCTGAGCCGCAGAACGCGCGCCGCGGGTGGCACCTCGTGCGCGCCGCCACCGCACGGCTGGTGCCGCCCGTGGATCCGGTGGTACGGACCGTCCGGAGGCGTGACATCGTGGATCACGTCATGGAACAGCGCACCGCCGCGGGCGTGGAGGAGTTGGCCGACGCCGTCGCCGAGACTGCCTGCTTGCTTGCCGACGTACAAGGAGGCAGGTGGACCGACGCGGCCGTCGAGGACGTCATCACCGCCCTGGAGACGCTGACCGAGGCCCTGGCCGAGGCGCCGCACATGGACGCCCACGCGACCCTCCACTTGTTCGCCGTCCGGGGCACGCTCAGCCGCCTGCGGGACCACCTCGACGGCCCGGAACAACTGCCGCCCGCACCGGCCGCTGTGCGTCCCGCGCCCTCGGGCACGTCCGGGCGCCGAGGGCTCGGCCCGGGCTGGCGAGGCATGACCGTCGCGAACCCCCGCAGGTAGGCCGACTGCGGAGTGCCGCCCGGGTGTGGTCCCGTAAACCATCCGCCATCCCGGCGTCACCCGGCCGAGACTGACGGATCGACGCCGTCGGACAGGACCGGACGACTGCTCGCCGCGTGAGACCGCGCGCGAGCGGACGCCGCCCGCCGCGCCCCGCTGGACGTCCCCCTGTCGGCCCGCGCCGCCCGTCTCTACCTCGACGGCAACGCCCGCGCCGCGCTGCTGTCCGTGGTCCACACTCCGGCCAGGGAGGACATCGCCCTCCCCGAGGTCGGTCCACTCCAGGTCACCGGGTACGCGGACGATCCGGACGGTGCCGCCGGCCTCGCCGTGCTCGCACCGCCCCGCCCCCGGGCCGCCGCTGCCGCCGTCGGGGTGATCCACGTTCCGGCCGACCACCCGGCCGAGGTCCGCTCTTCTTCCGCGGGTCTCCGGGCATTCACCGGCCGCCTCGATACTCCAACCACCAGCGCCTTCACGAGCCCCCTGCCCTGCCGGACCCCCCCCGCATGTGGCACGAGCAGTACCCGACCCCAACTCCCGCGCGCGGACCGCACCCGAGCGCACCCCGTGAGCCCGCCCCGCGTACCCCCACGCGCGGGCCGCACCGCGACGGCCCTCCCCACCCGAACGGAGAACGGCACCCCATGCTCTCGACACCCCAGGCGACGGCCACCACCGCCACCCCCACCTATGTGACCTCCGTCGCGGACACCCAGGAGCAGATCCGGGCCGCGCAGCGCCTGCGGTACCGGGTGTTCGCCGAGGAGATGGGCGCCCGTCTCGACACGCCCCTCGCCGGGCACGACGTCGACTCCTTCGACGACCTGGCCGACCACCTGATCGTCACCGACACCACCACCGGCGACATCGTCGGCACCTACCGCCTCCTGCCGCCCGGGCGCACCGGGGTGTCGTACTCGGACACCGAGTTCGACCTGCGCGGACTCGCCTCCGCGCGGTCCTCGATGATCGAGGCCGGCCGGTCCTGCGTGCACCCCGACCACCGCACCGGCGCCGTCATCAACCTGATGTGGGCCGGCCTGGCGCGGTACGTCCTGCTGTCCGGCAACCGCTACCTCGCCGGCTGCGCCTCCGTACCCCTGGGCGACGGCGGCCGCGCCGCGTCCCACACCTGGCTCCTCGGCACCACCAGGCACGCGGCGCCCCCCGGGTACCGGGTCCACCCCCGCACACCGTGGACGCCCCACGTCCTCGGCGACGGCACGCCCGACCCCGCCCTGCTGCCCCCGCTGCTCCGCGGCTACCTGCGCCTCGGCGCGTGGATGTGCGGCGCCCCCGCGCACGACCCGCTGTTCGACGTCGCCGACTTCTTCGTCCTGCTCGACATGGACCGGCTCAACGACCGCTACCGCCGGTACTTCCTCGGGGAGACCCGGTGAGCCCCTGGGCGGTGGCCCCCGGCTGCACCCCGGCCTGTGTCACCGCCACGGCGCCCCGCGTCCCCGCCACCGAGGCGGCCCGCCGCTGCGCGGCCCTGGCCCGTACCGTCGCCCGGAGCGCGGCGCTGGGGGAGCGGCTCACCGAACCCGCCGTGCTGCGCGGCGAGGCGCGGGCCGTGCTCCGCGCACTCGACGTCCGCACCGACCCGCCGGGGCGGGGCGGGCCGCTCGCGCTGCCCGGCCCCACCGGCACCCTGGTCGTCGCCAACCACATCTCCTGGCTGGACGTGGTCGTCCTCCTCGCGGCCGAGCCCATGGTCCTGCTCGCCAAGCGCGAGGTCGCGGCCTGGCCGGTCGTCGGCGCACTGGCGCGCCGGATCGGCACCCGCTTCATCGACCGGGACGGGATACGTCATCTGCCGCTGGTCGTACGGGAGTTGGCGGCCGTGCTGCGTTCGGGCCGGTCCGTGGTGGTGTTCCCCCAGGCCACCACCTGGTGCACCGTCCCGGGCGGCACCTTCCGCCGGGCCACCTTCCAGGCGGCGGTCGACGCGGGCGCACCGGTCCGCCCCGTCACCCTCGACTACCTCCAGCGCGGCGCCCCCAGCACGGTCGCGGCCTTCCTCGGCGACGAGGGCTTCGGCACCTCCCTGCACCGGGTCGCCCGGGCCGAGGGCCTGTACGCCAGGATCACCGCGCACCCGCCGCTGACCGGCACGGACCGCCGCACCCTGGCCGCCGAGGCCCAGCGGTCGGTGCGCCGGGCGGAGTCACCCGTCCACGCGTGAGACGCCCCGACCCGGCACACCGGCCTGACGCACCGTCATGTCCCGTTGCCCCGGCCGTTCGGAGCGGCGGCCCGGCATCAGCGCGTGCAGCGCCCACTCCAGCGGCCCGCGCCTCAGCGGCGTACCGCGGAAGACGTACGCCCACAGTGCGCACGCCACCAGCGACACCCCGCAGAAGGCGCCCAGCGCCGGCCAGCCGTGCTGGGGCTGGAGCTCCGCGCGGGCGACGACGTGCACGGCGTACACCGACAGGCCCATCGTGCCGACGACGGCCAGCGGGCGCAGCAGCCGCCCGGCGGTGACGCTCCGGCAGACCACCACGGCCAGCCCCAGCAGCAGCAGGCCCGCCCCCGTGTTGGCGACCGTCTCCAGCGGCGTCTGGCTGTACGGCCCGTCGACCAGCAGCCACGCCCACGAGGTGCTGGGGATCGCCCCCGCCTGCCGGTTGAGCACGGCCTGTACGGGGTCGGGGGCGCCGAGCGCGTACGGGTGGCTGCCCGCGATCGCCCTCAGCAGCGTCGCCCGTCCGCCGCCCGGCCCCAGGGCCAGGGCCGACAGGCCGTGCCCGGCGAGCAGCAGCAGGGCGCCGGTGCCGAGCAGCCACCGCCCGGCGCCCCGCCGCCGCAGGTCCAGCAGCCGGCCCAGGGCCATGCCGACGACGACGTACGGGAAGTAGGTGAGCCACGGGTAGGCGCCCGACAGCAGCAGGGTGTCCAGCGCGCCGGTGAACCCGGGCCAACTGGTGACGGCCTCGAAGCCGGGGTAGCGGCCCCGGCCGGCCACCCGGTAGCCGAACACCGGCCCCAGCACGTACGACAGGAGCGGCCCGAGGACCACCGACGCCGCGGCGACCGCGGTCAGCGCGCGTGTCCCGAGGCGGGCCAGCGGCTCGGCCGCCAGGAAGTACAGCGCGAAGAACGTGAGGATCACCGCGATCCCCGACCGCAGTTCGGTCAGCGCCAGCCCGAGCAGCGCGAGCACCGCGCACCGGACGAGCGTGCCGCGCAGCGCACCGGCCGGGGCGGGACGCGGCCGGGTGCCGCCCCGCGAGAGCGTCAGCGACAGCCCCGCGATCAGCGTGAAGATCGCCGGCGCCCGCCCGTCGAACGCCACCAGCAGATGGCCCGCCCCCTCCGGCTTCGCGGGCGGGCCGATGTGCGCGGCGAACATCGCGAACACGGCGACGGCCCGCGCCACGTCCACGCTGATCAGCCGTCCGCCCGGCCGGGGCGGGCCGGAGGGTGCCTCGGGCCGTGCCGCCTTCGCCGTGGATATGTCCGTCACGTACCGATCCGCCCCCGTGGTCTTCGTCCCCTTGTCCCTCCCTTTGTATACGCATGGGCCGGGCCGCCCCCCGGCGGGGCCACCCACGGACTCCGCGACCGGACCCGGCGTCAGTCCGCCGCCGCGCCGCCCTCCAGCGCGTGCCCCAGTCCCGGCGCGACCGGCAGCTCCACCTGGCCCGTGCCCGGTGTGGCCGCGAACGGCGCGGGCGCCAGCGGCTCCTCCTCCACCAGCAGCGGCCCCACCAGGTCCGGCGGGACAGTGGCGTGCGGCAGCGCGGCCGACAGGTGCGCGGCGGCCAGCGTCGCCACCCCCAGCTCCGGCATCGTGCCGATCTTCACCGCGAGCCCCGCCGTCTCCGCCAGCGCGGCGATCTGGCGTGCCCGGTACAGCCCGCCCACCTTCAGGATCTTGATGTTCAGCACATCGGCGGCGCCCCGGCGCACCACCTCCAGCGCGTCGTGCGCCGACTGCACCGACTCGTCCGCCATCACCCGCACCGCGCCCCGCGCCCGCAGCACCGCCAGGCCCTCCAGGTCCCAGCGCGGCAGCGGCTGCTCGACCAGGTCCAGCCCGGCGTCCGCGAGACGGTCCACCGTGCGGGCCGCCTCCCCGGGCGCGTACCCCTCGTTGGCGTCCAGCGACAGCTCCACCAGGTCCGGCACCGCCTTGCGCACGGCGGCCACCAGCTCCACGTCGAGCGCCGGATCCTCCCCGCCCTTCAGCTTGATGTGCCCGAACCCGGCCGCCGCGTACCGGGCCGCCTCGTCCACCATCTCGTCGGGGGTGCCCAGCCCCACCACCCAGGTGGTCGGCACCGCCGCCGCCACCGGCCCGCCGCCGAGCATCAGGTGCGCCGGCCACCCGGCGGCGCGCGCCGCCAGGTCGTGCAGCGCCAGGTCCAGGGCCGCCTTCGCCAGGTGCTGGCCCCGGATGGCGGCGTCCATCGCGGCGTGGGCGCCGGCCAGGTCGCGCGGGTCGCGCCCGACGAGCGCGGGTGCGACGTGCTCGGTCAGGGCGGCGCACAGCCCGGCCAGGGTCTCCCCGGTGTACGCGGTCATCGGCGACGCCTCGCCGAAGCCGGACGCCCCGTCGGTGGTCCTCACCTCCACCACCACGCTGACCAGTTCGGGACTGGTGCCGCTGCTGATGACGAACGGACGGCGGTAGCGGGCACGGACGACACGGGTGTGGAACGAGGCGATTCTCACGCAGAAAGCTCCTTGGTTTCGGCCCGGGCCGCAATCCGCGGAACCGGTCAGAGAAGGACCCGGTAGACGATGGGGGGACGTCCGGTCTGCCCCTCCTGGCGGCTGCCGGTCGGTACGGCGACACCCGCCCGCTCCAGGCGCTTGAGGATGCGGCGGGCCGTGCGCTGCTGTACGGACAGGTGCTCGGCGACACGGTGCGCGGTGACGCCCGCGCCCCCGTCGGCGGCGGCCAGCTCCCGCAGCCGGTCGAGGGTCCCGGGGTGCAGGCCGGCCCGGCGGGCCAGCAGCGCGGGGCTCTCCGGGGCCGCCGGGGACTCGGCCCCGGCACCGCCCGCGGGGACGGAGTCGGGGGCGATCACGATGTCCACGTCGTCCGCCATCGACACCGCCCCGGCCGCCGGGCCGGTCGCGCGGGCCCGGTTGACGGCCCGCCGGGCCAGCGCCTCCGCCTCGGCGGCCGTACGCCCCAGGCCGAAGCCCAGGTGCGCCGAGCCGTGCCGGGCGGCGAGACCCTCCAGGAACGGGATGCGGGTGAAGCCCTCCGTCGCCGTCTCCAGCGCCCCGCGCGTCGTCACCACCAGCCGGCGCCCGTCGGGCAGCCCGGCCAGACTGCCGCCGAGCACCCGTATGTCCTCGGCGAGCCGCTCGTCCGCCGCCGCGCCCGGCAGGTCGACGATCCCCAGCACCACCTGCGCGTCACCGCTGTGCCGCCCGGCCGTGTCGAGGACCAGCGCCTGAAGGGTCGCCAGTATCGAGTGGCGCGAGGGCGCGAGGCGCACCGCGTGGGTGTGCTGCTCCAGGACGTGGAAGGCCGAACCGAGGCAGGTGACGGCCACCCGGGTCTTGTGCGCGTCCCGGGCGTCCAGGTGGAAGTCGACGACGTCCTCGGAGGTCAGCCCCGGCCGGTACGGCAGCACCCGCACCCGGTCCGTGGGGAGCTTGGCCTCCGCCATGGTCTCCAGCACCTCGTCGCGGCGCAGCGTGTCGATCGACACGCGCGAGACGTCGTGCCCGAGCCGCAGCAGCTCGACCAGGGCCCGCAGCAGCGTGGCGCCGTTGTAGGGGACGTACATCGCGGGCCGGTCCAGCACCCCGGCCGCCTCCGCCCCGGTGTACGGCACGACGCCGGTGAACAGCAGGGCGTCCGCCCGGGACCCGGCGCCGGTCACCACCCGCGCCGCCTGGTCCTCGTGACGGTACGGCAGCGGCAGCAGCCGCGCCGATCCGGCGCGGTCGCCGACCGCGACCACCTTCTGGACGAGGTCCTCGGGACCTATCACGCCGACCGTGAGCGGCATGGCCCGGTCTCCGTTCTGCGGGGCGGAACTTGCTGGAAGGACGTGCGGGGACGTGCGGGGACGAGCGGGACGTGCGGGGGGAACTTGCCCGGTGACGCCTGATTGACGGCCGTCGACAGGGGTTCTACTTTCGGCCCAGGCCATAATCGCGTGCTGCCGAGAGGATAATCCCCCGATGCCGCAACGGGAAATGCCGCTGCCCACAGTTCTGGATCCCCGGGGAAGGACGTTCGGCGAGGAGGAGCGCGCCGCGGTGCTGCGGGTCCTCGACTCGGGCGTGCTGTGCGGGGCGTTCGGGACGGAGGCCCGGGCGCTGGAGGACGAGATGGCCCGGCTGTACGGGCGCGCCGAGGCCGTCTCGTGCAGCTCCGGCACCGCCGCCCTGCACCTGGCCGTCGCCGCCGCCGGGGTCGGCCCCGGCGACGAGGTCGTCACCACGCCGATCTCCGACTTCGGCACGGTCGCCCCGGTCCTCGCCCAGGGCGGGCGGGTCGTCTTCGCCGACGTGCGCGAGGAGGACGGCAACCTCGACCCCGACGCCGTCGAGGCGGCCGTCACCCCGCGCACCAGAGCGGTGATCGCCGTCCACCTGTTCGGCGCCGCCGCCGACACCGTACGGCTGCGGGAGATCTGCGACCGGCACGGGCTGACGCTCATCGAGGACTGCGCCCAGGCGTGGCTCGGCGAGGACGGCGGCGGCCGGCTCCTCGGCACCGCCGGCGACATCGCCTGCTTCAGCCTCCAGCAGTACAAGCACATCACCGCGGGCGACGGCGGCCTCGCCCTCACCGACGACCCGGACCTCGCCACCCGGATGCGGCTGTTCATGGACAAGGGCTGGGACCGCGCCGAGGGCCGCATCCACCGCACCATGGGCCTCAACTACCGCATGACGGAGCTGGTCGCCGCCGTCGCCCGCGCCCAGCTCACCCGGGTCGCGGACGTCGTCGCCCGCCGCCGCGCCGGTGCGGAGCGGCTCGCGGAGGCGGTGGCCGGCCTGCCCGGAGTGAGCGTCGCCGGACGGTACCCCGGCCACGCCTGGTGGGTCGTGCCGCTCCTGGTGGACGACAACACCCGGTGGGCCGAGGCGCTGGACGGCCTGGGCGTGCCCGCCCTGCCCGGCTACCTGGAGCGCCCGCTGTACGCCAATCCGGCACTGTCCGGGTACCCGCCGGGCCTGTGTCCTCGCGCCGAGCGCCTCATCGACCGTACGTTGCTGGTTCTGCCGTGGAACGAGGGATACCGCGAGGACGACGTGGACCGGATCGCGCAGGCCCTGGGGAAGGTCGCCACATCATGAGCGAGTCACCGCACCGCACGTACGAGTGGCTCCGGCCGGCGCCCGAGGAGCACGTCGGCTGGGACGTCGACGTCCTGTACGGGCCCTGGCCCCGCCACCACCGCGACACCGGCCTGGCCGAGGTCCGTGCCCACCTGCGGCGCTCGCCCGTCGCCGGGGCGCTGGCCCTGTCCACCCGGGGGCCGCTCTTCGACGACGCGGCCGGGAACGCCGAGACCCTCCGCGACCTGGAGGACTGCCCCGAACTGCTGCCCGTGGGCACCGTCGACGTACGCGACGCCCTGACCGCCGAGGACCGGCTGGACGAACTGGCCGCCGCCGGGGTCCGCTTCCTGCGGCTGTTCACCCTCGACCAGGCCGCCGAACCGGGCTTCCCCGGGTACCGGCACGTGGTGGAGCTGGCGATCGACCGCGGCATGGTCCTCCTCCACGACGGCGACCCGCGCCGCTTCGGCCCGCCGCTCACCGACCGGGGCGCCGACGTGATCTTCCTCGACCTGCACGCCTACCTGTTGGCCGACTTCCTGCTGATGGCCCGCCGCGAACCCGGCTTCAAGGCCACCACCCGGATGCTGTCCGGACCCGACTCCATCGAACGGGTCATCGACGCCGTCGGCCCGCGCCACCTGGTCTTCGGCTCCCGCACCCCCTTCATGGACATCTCGCCGCAGACGCTGAAGCTGCGCTACGCCGACATCTCGCCCGACGACCGCGCCGCCATCGCCACCAAGAACGTCGAGGAGCTGCTCGCCTGATGCCGATCATCGATGTGCACGCGCACGTGGGCCGCTGGCAGTTCCACCTGACCACCGGGGACGCGGACACCAACCTCGCCCAGATGGACCGCTACGGCATCGACCTCCAGATCGTCTCCGCCTCCGAGGCCGTCGTCCACGACGCGGTCGCCGGGAACGCCGGGCTCCGCGAGGCCCTCGCCACCCGCCCCCGGCTGTACGGTTACGCCGTCGTCAACCCCAACCGCATCGAGGACAGCGCCGCCGACCTCGCCCGCTGCCTGGACACCGGCCGCTTCGTCGGCGCGAAGATCCACACCCACTACCCGGGCCGGATGCCCGGCACCCGCGAGATGGCGGCGGCCTTCGACGTGGTCGCCGAGGCCGGCGTACCCCTGCTGCTGCACACCTGGGGACGGGAGGTCACCCTCCTGCCCGAACTGGTCGAGGCACGGCCCGGGCTGCGCGTCATCATGGGCCACGCCGGCGGCGACGCCTGGCGCGAGGCGGCCCACGCCGCCGCCGCCTGCGACCGGCTCTACCTGGAGCACTGCCGTACGGCCACCGACGCGGGACGCGTCGCGTACGCCCGCGAGGCCGGAGTCCCGGTCGAGCGGATGCTGTTCGGCACCGACGCCACCCTGATCGACCCCTGTGTGTCCCTCGGCGTCGTCCGGGACGCGCACTTCACGGAGGAAGAGCTGGAACGAGTGCTGTGGCGCAACGCGGCGGAGCTGTTCGGCCTGAAGGTCGGCACGGCGCTGCCACCGGTCGCCTGAGGCGATCCGAACCACCGGACAGGACCACCGGACACCACCCACCGGAGACAGGACCCACCGGAAGAGGAGAGGGACGCATGGAACGCAGGCGACTGCTCAACGCCGGAGCCGGGGCCACCCTGGCGGCAGTGGCGGGAGCGACCATCACCCCCGGCGCGGCACACGCCGCCACGGCACCGCCGGCGCCCGGCGCGGCGCCCTCGGACACCGCGCCCGCCCCGGCCGCCGGCCGCTGCACCGGCAGCCCGATCGTCACCCACGGCGTGGCGTCCCTGACGGCGGCCATCGTCGGCACGACGGTCCTCGGCGACCACGCCTACGTCGTCGCCCGGGGCCAGAATCCCACCCTCGTCGGCGAGATCGACCTGACGACGAGAAGACTCGTCAGAACCTTCCGGCTGGACCGGGGCGACGGCGGCTGGGCCGCCACCGTCTCCGGCGGCCAGGTCTACATCGGCACCTACCCGTTCGCCGACATCCACCGCATCGACCCGGCCACCGGGAGCGTCACCCGCATCGGCACCATCGGCCCCGCCGGCGGCTTCGTCTGGTGCCTCACCACCGCCCCCGACGGCACGGTCTACGCGGGGACCAGCCCGCGCGGCGAGGTCTGGGAGTACAAGCCGGCCACCGGGGCCCTGCGCAACCTGGGCGCCGCCATGGCGGGCGAGCAGTACGTCCGCGCCATCGCCGCCGACGACCGGTACGTCTACGCCGGCACCCTCCCGCGCGGCTTCATCGTCGCGTACGACCGGACCACCGGCGTCCGGCGCACCCTCACCCCCGAGCCGTACGGCGGCGCCTCCGCGCTCCTCGCCCGGGGCGGCCGCGTCTACGGCTCCTTCGGCAAGACCATCCTCGACCTCGCCCCCGACGGCGGCGACGTGCACGCCATCCCCATCCCCGCACCCGAGCGCATCGCCGACGCCATGACGGTCACCGCCGACGGCACCCTCTACTGCGTCGGCCGCCCCTCCGGCACCGTCTACCGCCGCGACGGCGACACCCTCGTCAAGGTCGCCGCCCCGGCCACCGGCGACGAGCACCGCGCCCTCGTCCCGCTGCCGGACGGGAAGATGCTCGGCGCGGTCGGCAGCGGCCGGCTCTGGTGGCTGGACCTCGCCACCGGGAAACCGGAACTGGTCGAGCTGATCGACATCGGCCTGTCCGGGCCCGACCCCGTGCAGTCCATCGCGTACGAGCCGGGCGGCATCGTCCACGTCGGCGGCCACTACTCGCTGACCACCCACCGCCCCTCCGCCGGCACCTCGCAGCGCATCCGGATCCCCGGCGAGCCCAAGACGCTCCGGTCCATCGGCGGCAAGGTGTACGCGGCGATGTACCCGAGCACCGAGTTCCTGGAGATCGACCCCCGCCGGGGCAAGGTCCGCTCCATGGGCTTCATCGACCACGACCAGCAGCGCCCCACCGACATGGCGTACGTCCCCGAACAGGACCTGCTGCTGGTCGCCAGCGCCCCGCCGGCCGGCGGGCTCAAGGGCGCGCTGACCCTGGTGGAGCGCTCCCGCGGCAGGCTCACCGTCCACAAGGACGTCATCACCGACCAGAGCGTGATGTCGGTCGCCCTCGACGACCGGATCGGCCGCCGCACCGCGTACCTCGCCGGGGACACCTGGGGCGGCGGCAGCGTCACCCCCACCCGCCCCAACGCCACCGTCGTCGCCTACGACGTGCGCCGCCGCACCGTGCTGTGGGAGGTCACCCCGGTCGAGGGCAACGCCAGCATCCAGCACATCGAGGTGCACGACGGCATCCTCTACGGCGTCTACAAGCGGCAGGCGGGCTCCTGGTTCGCCATGGACATCGAGACCCGTACCGTCCTGCGTACCGGCAAGCTCCCCAGCTACGGCGAGATCAGTGTGCACTTCGGCCAGGTGTACGCCTCGGTGTTCGGTGGCTCCGTCTACCGGCTCGGCCCGCTCGACGACGGGACCGGCGAGGCGCAGCTGGTCCTCGGCGGCCTGGGCGACGGCTGGTACAACCCGCCGCAGCTGGCCTGGGAGCGGGCCACCTGGCACGCCTGGGGCGTGTCCACGCGCGCCCTCGCCCGGCTGCGGCTCGACCCGCTGTGCCCCTCCGGCACCCCCTCGCGGATCACCGCCCAGTACGAGGCCGTCCTGAAGGGGCTGCTCGCCAACTGACGCGTCGCCGCGCTTGCCTGACGACTCCTCACCAGAGGGCGGGCGCGGCTCCGTCGGTCTCGCCGTTCCTGTCGGTCGTTTCGTTCCTGCCCTGTGCGTCGTGTGCGTCATGTGCGGGAGCGTCCGGTGCGGGGCCCTCCGCCGGGAGCAGCCCCCGCCGGGCGGCGCCGGCGCCGTCGGAGCCGTCCTTCGCCAGCGCCTCCAGGCAGGCCACCACGGCGGCCCGTTCGGAGGCGGGCAGAGCGGGTCCGTACGGGTCGTGCGCGGCCTCCTCCGGAATCAGGCCCTCCCACACCGCCGCCCACAGCATCCGCTGCACGTAACCCTCGATGGGCGCCCGGAACGTGGCCTCCGCGAACCGGTCCAGCCGCCCCGACGCCCGGACGAACCGCCCGTGGTCACCCGTCCGCCACGCCTCCAGCACCGCCACCGTCAGCGGCACCCGCGCGGCGGCGATCCCCACCAGCGCCGTGTCCGCCCCCCACATCAGCGACGGCCCGAACATCCGGTCCTCGCCCGTGATGACCAGCCGCCCCCCGCGCTCCACCGCCCGGATGGCGTCCTGACAGGCCATCGCCCGGTCCAGCGTCGCCAGCTTCATCCCCACCGCCGACGGCGACGCCAGCAGCCGCTCCACCAGCTCCGGCGGATACGGGTAACCCCCCGCCTCCCCGTGCAGGAAGAAGCCCACCACCGGCAGGCCGCTCTCCGCCGCCACCCGTTCGTGCAGCTCCACGGCCGCGTCGTCGTCCCCCGCCAGCCGCGCCAGCGGGTAGACCATCACCGCGTCCGCGCCGCCCTCGGCGGCGGCCACCGCCATCGCCACGGTCGCGTCCACCGCCCCGTCCCGGTCCACGGCCCCGGCCGAGCGCGGCACCCCCGCACCCGCCACCACCGGGCCGGCGACCGCCTCCCGCCACACCGTCAGCACCCGGCGCCGGTCCGCCTCCGACAGATACAGCCCCCGCCCCGTGTGCGCCCACACCGCCACCCCGCCGATCCGCTCGGCGGCGATCCGCTCCGCGTACCGGCCCAGCGCGCCGAGGTCGACCGTCCCGGCCGCGTCCATCGGGGTCGCCACGGCGGGGAGGACGGTGCCGCGCAACCGCCGTACGAGGTCTTCCGTGGCCTGCATGGGCGTGCTCCCGTCTGTCGCGGTCGTCGCCGACACGCTAGCCTTTACGGTCCGGACCGTAAAGGAACGGCCACCGAGGGCAACCGGGGAAAGGGACGGCGCCACGATGCGACTGGGCCTGTACGTCAACCTCTACGCGGACCGCTCCGACCGGCCCCGGCTCGCCGACGCCGTCGAGCAGGTGCGCCTCGCCGAACAGGCCGGTTTCGCCTGGGCCGTCCTCGGCGAACGGCACCTGCACCGCCCCGGTTACCACGAGGCCATCACCTCCCTGGCCTATCTGGCCGCCCACACCGACCGGATCGGCCTCGCCACCGCCGGGCTCATCGCCCCCGTGCACCACCCGGTGGCACTCGCCGAGACCCTCGCCCATGTCGACGTCCTCTCCGGGGGCCGTCTCACCGCCGGATTCGTCCTGGGCTACCGCCCCGAGGAGTTCGCGCTCTACGGCACCCGGCCCCAGGAGCGCGTCTCGCGGTTCGAGGAGTGCCTGGAGCTGGTCACCCGGCTGTGGACCGAGGAGACGGTCACCCACCACGGCCGCCGCTACACCGTCGAGGACGCGTTCTTGTCGCCCCGCCCCGTCCAGCGCCCCCGGCCCCTCATCTGGAACGGCGGCCGGGTCCCGGCCGCCCTGGAGCGCACCGCCTGGGCGTGCGACGGCTGGACGACGTCGTTCAACGAGACCGACGAGGAACTGCCCAAGAAGATCGCCGACTACCGCTCCTACCCGCGCGGCCCGCGCTCCCTGGGCGCCGAGGTCATCGTCTGCCGCGAGGGGTACGCCGCCCCCACCACCGCCGGCGCCCGCGCCGCCCTGGAGGGCCCGCTGCGGGAGCTGTACGACGCGTACGGCGACTGGAAGCGCACCTCCGCCGACGCCGCCCGCTACGCCCAGCCGTGGGACGACATCGTGTCCCGGTCGGTCATCGGGTCGACGGCCGAGTGCGCCGAACGGATCGGCCACTACCAGGAGATGGGCGCCGACGGCATCGTGCTGCGCATCCAGCCGCCCGGGATGCCGCAGGCGGACGCGCTGCGGGCGATCGAGGCGTTCGGCGCGCTGACCGGCTGAGGCGCCGGCGGCAGGTGGGCGGCGCGTGGTGTTGGTGTCGCCTGTGCCGCGCGTGTCGTCTGTGCCGCGTGTGTTGCGTGTGTTGCGTGTGTCGCGCGTGTCGGCTCAGGCGGTTTCCCCGGCTGCGGGGGCCGGGTTCTTCTCGGCGGGGGCCGGCTTCCCGCATGCGGGGGCCGGTTGCCTCGGTCCGGGGGAGTCCGGCCGGCCGGACCACAGCGCCGCGCCCGCCAGCAGGGCCGCCGCTCCGGCCAGCCACGGCAGCGGGCCCGGCGGCAGCGCCCCGGCCACCAGACCGGCCAGCGCCCCGGCCAGCTGGAGGGCCAGCGACTGGAGCGACAGGGCCGTGGCGCGCACCGCGCTGTCCGTCGCGCGGTGGAGCAGGTCGTTCTCGTTGGGCCCGGCGGCGCCCAGGCCCGCGTAGACCAGTGCGTACCCGCACCCGGCGAGCGCGGCGGGCGCGGCCCCGCTCCAGGCGGCCGTCACCCCGAGCAGCAGCAGGCCGGCCCCGCTCACCGCCAGCCCCGCCAGCGCGGCGCGCCCGCTGCCGCCGGCCAGCCGGGCGACGAGCGGCGCGCCGTGGCTGCCGGCCGCCGTGGCCAGGAACCCCACGCAGGCGAGGGCGGCGAACAGCACGGCGCCCGACTCCGGTGCCCCGGTGAAGCGGGCCGCCCGTCCGGGGGCGAGCAGTTCGATGGTGGCGAGCGCGGTCCCGGCGGCGGTCGCCGTCAGCAGCACCCGGCGCACCACCGGCTCCCGGGCGCCCAGCCGCAGCCCGTCGGCGACCGTCGCGGGCACACTCCGCAGCACGGCGCGCGGACCGACGGGCGGGCGGGGCGGTTCCGGCAGGGCGGCCAGGACGGAGACGACGTACCCGGCGCAGACCAGGGCGCCGACGAGGCCGGGCACCGACAGCGGCAGGACGAGCCCGCCGGTGGCGCGGGCCAGGCGGGCGCCGGCGTCGGACCCGAGCCCGAGGAGCAGGGGCAGTGCGCCGCCCGCGAGGGTCCCGGCGGCGAGCGCGACGGCACAGGCGGTACCGGCGCGGGCCAGCCCGGTCCGCACGTCGCCGCCGCCGTCCGGGTGGGCCCGCACGGTGTCGACGTACCACGCCTCGGCGGGCCCGCTGGACAGGGCGCGGCCCGCGCCCAGCAGGACCATCGCGGCGCTCAGCGGCCCGAGGGAGGTGCCGAGCACCAGCAGGACGAGCGCACAGCAGGTGAGCAGGCCCCCGGTGGCCAGCACGGGGCGGCGGCCGACGACGTCGGACAGCCCGCCGGTCGGCAGCTCCAGGACGCACACGGTCACCGAGTACACCGCGTACAGACCGGCGATGACCGGCAGGCTCATCCCGCGCTCCGTCAGGAGCAGCACCTGTGCGGGGAGGTAGAGGCCCACGGGCAGCCAGAGGAGGAAGGTGACGGTGGTGAAGCGGCGGCGGGCGGAGGCGGGGTCGAGGGGCTGCCTCACGGCGTGTCGGCCCCCTCGGCGCGGCCGGGCAGGACCGGGAGGCCGGCGAAGAAGAGCGCGACCTGCCGGGCGCGGGGGTCGCCGTCGTCGCGGGCGGCCAGTTCGCCGACGGCGCGCTCGACCGCCGCGGACAGCTCGGCCAGGGACTCGGGGGTGAGCCGGACCATGAGGTCCATCACGCCGGACGGCTCCAGCCACTCCGGCGCCACCCGCCCGGCGTCCAGGTGGCCCTGGTGCTCGGCGAGGGACCGCGCGAAGTGGTCGGCCTGGGCGCGGTGGACGGTGGCGAGAAAGGCCCGCCCGGACGCGTCGGAGCCGGACATGGCGGCGTTGTTCCAGGTCGTGACGGCGTGTACGGCTCGCCAGCGCCGCTCGCGGCCGTCGCGGTGCTCGGCCTCGGCGATGAAGGCGTACTTCGCCAGCACCCGCAGGTGGTAGCTGGTGGAGGCGGACGACTCGCCGGTACGGGCGGCCAGTTCGCTGGCGGTGGCCGGTCCGTCCTGCCGGAGCAGCCCCAGCAGCCGGATGCGCAGCGGGTGGGTGAGCGCCTTGAGCGCCGCGGCGTCCTCCTGGGGGTCGAGGACACGGCTGCCGGTGGCGTCGGGAACGGCTTCTTCGCTCATGGCGGTGAGGTTAGGGCCGCGGGCCCCTTTCGCCAAGAGATTTTTGCAAAAAGAGTTTGGGGGTGGGGGCTCTCAGGAGGGCGTACGCCGGCGGAGGGCGCGCCGGACCGCCCGGGCCGCATGGCCGATGTACGCCACCGCGGCCTCCTCCGCCATCAGCATCGGCTGCCGCACCCACACCACGCTCCGCTCGGCCGCCTCCGCGACCGGGCAGGGCGCCGGGGACGCGACGTACGGCAGCCGGCTCAGCGAGCCGTAACCGGCGTCCAGCGGCACCCCCTCGGCGGCCATCGCGGCAAGGAACTCCTCCTTCGACCGGCCCCCGAACTCCTCCGCGTCGTACCGCAGCATCGCCAGGTGCCAGGTGTGGCGCGTGGTACCGGGCGGGACACCGACGGGGTCCAGGCCCGGGACACCGGCGAGGGCCTCGGCGAGCACCGCCGCCCCCCGCGCCCGGCGGTCGATCCACCCGTCGAGAAGGCCCAACTGCGGCTGGAGCAGCGCCGCCTGGAACTCCGTCATCCGCATATTCCAGCCCGCCTCCGGATGGTCGTACCAGCCGCCGCCCCGGCTGCGCCCCACGTTGTGCAGCGACCACACCCGCTCGTACAGGGCGCGGTCGCCGGTCACCACGATGCCGCCCTCGCCGGCCGTCATCGCCTTGCCGGACTGGAAGCTGAAGCACGCCACCCGCCCGAGCGAGCCCGCCGGCCGGCCGTGCCGGGCCGCGCCGTGCGCCTGTGCCGCGTCCTCCACCACCGGCAGCCCGGTGGCCCGCAGGGCGTCGGTGTCGGCGGGCGCACCCGCCAGATGCACCGCCACCACCGCCCTGGTGCGCGGACCGGTGACCGCCCGGACGGCCGCCGGGTCCAGGTGCAGGGTCGCCGCCGTCACATCGGCGGCCACCGGGACCGCCCCCGCCAGCACCACCGCCGTGGCGGTCGCCACGAAGGTGTACGCGGGGACGACCACCTCGTCCCCGGGCCCCACGCCCAGCGCCCGCAGCGCCAGGAACAGCGCCACCGTGCCGTTGACCGTGCACACCCCGTGGGCGGCGCCGCACCGCCGGGCGAACGCCGCCGCGAACTCCTCCGTCACCGTGCCGCTCGTCGCACCCCACCGGCCGCTGTCCAGCACGCCCAGCAGGGCGGCGCGCTGCTCGTCCGTCGGGGGCGGCGGCCAGGAGGGCCACCGGGGCGGACCGGTCACCCGATGCCCTTGAGCAGTCGGTCCATGGTGCCGTGCAGGACCTGCTCGCGGTCCTCCTCGGACAGGTCGGCGAGGAGCACCCGGCCCAGACCGGTCCGCAGGTCCAGGAAGACGGCGTCGGAACCGAACGCCACCCGGTCCGCCCCCGCCCCGGCCACCATCCGCGTCAGGTGACGGGCCGTCATCCGCGACCCGCAGGTCTCCAGCACCAGGTCCGGGCAGCGCCCCGCCGCGTCCAGCGCGGCGCCGAGGCCCTGCGGGAACAGCCCCGCGTGCCCCATCAGCAGGGGGACGCCCGGATGGCGGGGCGACACGGCCGCGAAGTGCCGGGGGTCGGCCCAGGCGCTGCCGTGCTCGCTGTGCGCGAGCACCGGCCGCCGCCGCTCGGCCGCCGCCTCGAAGGCGGGCGTGTACGCGGGGTCGTCCAGCGCCGTCTCGTGCACCTCGGGGTGGAGCTTGACCCCGATGACCCCGGGCACCTCCAGCAGGTCCCGCAGCCGCTCGGGGCCCTGCGGATCGTGCGGCTGGAACACGGCCCAGCCCAGCAGCCGCCCCGGGTGCGCCTCCAGGGCCCCGAGCAGCGCGGCGTTTCCGGCGCGCGCGTCGGGCCCCACCGCGAGCAGGTGCGACACACAGGCCGTGGCGACACCGCACCGGTCCATCATGGCCACCAGGCTTTCCGCCGAACCGTCCGGGATCGCGAAGGCCCCCCACCGCCCGATGTGCGCGTGCGCGTCGACGACGTCCATCGCCGGGCGGCGCCCGGGCGCGCTCACCGCCCCGCGCCCATCAGCCGCAGGGCGTTGCCGCCCGCGATCAGCGCCGCGTCCGCCGCCGGCAGGTCCAGGAGGTCCAGCAGATGGCGGGGCCCGGCGTCGTCCGTGTCCGGCGCGCCCGTCCCGAACAGCACCCGGTGCGCCCCGTACCGCCCGGCGATCCACTCCACCTGGCGGTGGCCGCAGAGCGTGGAGGTGTCCACGGACAGCCGTGGACAGATCTCCAGCAGCTCGGCCAGCTCCCGCAGCGCCCGGTAACCCGTGCCGGTGAGGACCACCCGGGGCGCCGGGGACAGGGCGGCCAGCGCGGACACCTCGGCGGCCGTGGTCTCGTCGCGGGCCAGCAGCACGGTGGTGCCGCCCGCCGCCAGCGCGGCCAGCAGCCGGCGGGCGTGCGGCCCGGTGAGCGACCAGCCGTGCCGCCGGGGGCACAGCCGCACCAGCGGGGCGCCGCCCGACCAGGGCCCGGTGCCCAGCGGCCCGGGCACCAGGACCGGCACGGGCCGCAGCCGGGGGCTGCCGACCCGGTCCAGGGCCTCATTGCCGTCGCGCGGGTCCTGGTGGACGGCGTGGGAGTGGACGACGCACGCCGTGTCGATGCGCAGCCGGTCCAGCTCGGCGAGCAG
Source organism: Streptomyces sp. NPDC015131 (assembly GCF_043079975.1). Classification (NCBI taxonomy): domain Bacteria; kingdom Bacillati; phylum Actinomycetota; class Actinomycetes; order Kitasatosporales; family Streptomycetaceae; genus Streptomyces; species Streptomyces sp. NPDC015131. The sequence goes on from NZ_JBIBVB010000001.1 coordinate 336,038, forward strand.
ACCGTCCTCGTCCCGGCTGGGGACGTCGTCGTGGGGGAGCGGGCCGAGCGTGCGGTTGATGTCGACGACGGTGGTCATGACTTCATGCCGCTGGTGGCGATGGAGTCGGTCAGATACCGCTGGAGCAGGCCGAAGACGAGCAGGCAGGGGATCACGGTGATGGTGGCACCGGCCATGATCTGGTTGATGGTCACGTTCTCCCCCTCCAGCGTGGCCAGCCCGACCGTCAGCGTCCGCATCGCCTCGGACTGGCCGATGACCAGCGGCCACAGGAAGTCGTTCCAGTGCCAGAGGAAGACGAACACCCCGAGCGTCGCCAGCACCGGCCGGATCAGCGGGAGGACCACGGTGGTGAACACCCGCCACTCCGACGCCCCGTCGATCTTCGCGGCCTCGAACAGCTCGTCCGGGAGCTGCACGATGAACTGCCGCATCAGGAAGACCGCCTGCGAGTTCGCCAGCGTCGGGACGATCAGACCCCAGTAGGTGTCCACCCCGCCCATCTCGGAGACCAGGATGTAGTACGGGATGAGGGTCGCCTGGAACGGCACCATCAGCGTCGCCAGGAACGCCCAGAACAGCACCTCCCGGCCCGGGAAGCGCTTCTTTGCGAAGGCGTACCCGGCCATCGACGCGAACAGCAGGATGAGCACCACCGACACCAGCGAGTAGACCAGCGAGTTGAGCGCCCAGCGGGTGATGTCGGCGCTGCCCAGGACCTCGGTGAAGTTGTGCAGGGTGGCCCGGGTGACGTCGAAGGCGCCCGGCAGGGTCTTGCCGCCGGGCGGCGCGAACGCCACCAGCACCATCACGACGAAGGGGGTGACGGTCACGAACGCGACCAGGACCAGCAGGACCGGCAGCCTCAGCCGCGCCATCAGTCCTCCTCCCTTCCGATGAGCCGGCGCTGGATCAGCGAGAAGACCAGGACCACCAGGAACAGGACCAGGCCGATCGCGCTGGCGTAGCCGAAGTCGAAGAACTTGAAGCCCGAGTCGTAGAGGAAGTACACGAGGGAGTAGCTGGCGCGCACCGGGCCGCCCGCGGTCATCACGTACATCGCGTCGAAGACCTGGAACGCCTGGATCGCCTCGATGACGAGGACGAAGAACAGGACGGGCCGCAGCAGCGGCAGCGTCACCCAGCGGAACCGCTGCCAGGCGCTCGCCCCGTCGATGGTGGCCGCCTCGGCGACCTCGCGCGGGATGGACTGGAGCCCCGCGAGCAGGATCAGCATCGAGTAGCCGAAGCCCTTCCAGGCCGAGGCCGCCGCGATCGAGGGCAGCACCAGCGACTCGTCCCCGAGGAAGTCGACCGGACCGGCGCCCAGGACGCCGAGGGCGGCGTTGAGCAGCCCGTCCTCCACCTCGTAGATCCACTTCCAGATGACTGCCGCCAGCACGATGCTGGTGACGTACGGCAGGAAGAACAGGCCCCGGAAGAAGCCGCGCAGCCACAGGGTGCGGTGCAGCAGCACGGCCGTGCCGAGCGCGAGCAGCACGGTCATCGGGACGTACAGCGCGGTGTAGACGGCGGTGACGCCGAGGCTCTCCCAGAACAGGTCGTCCTGGAGGAGCCGGGTGTAGTTGCCCGCCCCGATGAAGGTCCACTCGCCGCTGAGCCGGTAGTCGGTGAGGGACAGGAACGCGGCACCGAGGGTCGGCCCGAACCGGAAGACCAGGAACAGCGCCAGCATCGGCGCCACGAACGCCAGCCCGACCAGGGCCTCCCGCCACCGCACCGGATTCCGCCTCCGGCCCCCGCCCGCCGGGAGCTTCCCGGCGCCCGGGGGTGGGTGCGGCGCGGCCGGGGGCGGTGCGGCCACGGCTGTGGACAGGGCCCCGGCGGTACGGGGCAGGGCCTCCGCCCCGGCGGGCTCCGGCCACCCGCCGGACGCCGGCGCACCGGAAGCCGGCGTACCGGAGGCCGTACCGGGCATCGGCGTGCCCCTGGTGGGCGTGCCGATCGTGGTGCCGGGGCCGAGGCCCGCCCCCCGGCCGGCGGGACCGGAAACGGGGCCGGGAGCGGGGCCGCCGGGAGCGGGACCGCCAGGGCCGGGGCCGGGGCCCGTGGACTCCGGCTCCTCCTCGGACGCCTCTCGTGGCTCGACCCGGCTCAACGCTGCCGCGCCAGGAGGTCGTCGCCTTCCTTCGCCGCCGCCGCGAGCGCCTGCTCAGGCGTCTTCTTCCCGGTCAGCGCGGCCTGGATCTCCGGGGTGATCAGCGCCATGAGCTGGCGCGCGGCCGGGTGCGGCTCGCCGGGGAAGGTGGTCGCCAGCGCCGCCTCGTACTCCTTGGCGAAGGGGTGGTCGTTGGGCACGGTGACGTCCGTGCGCGGGGAGAAGAAGCCACCCGCCTTGCCCATGGAGGCGATCTGCGCGGGCTCGGTCATATAGGCGATGAACTTCTCCGCTCCGGCCAGGTTCTTCGTCCGGGCGTTGATGCCGAGGCCGCCCGGCATGCCGAAGCAGACCTGCTTGCGGGGGCCGGTGAGGGCGGGACCGACGATGACGTTCTCCTTGCCCCAGGTCTGCCCGGCGAGCACGGCGTCGGACGGGGTGTTGGTGAACCCCATCGCCACCTGCTGCTTGCCGAGGGCGTGGTCCGTGAAGAGGTTGGCGTTGGTGAGCGCCGACCTCGGCACGGCGCCGCTCTTGTAAAGGTCGACGAGGAAGGTCAGTGCCTCCACGCCCTCGCGGCTGTTGAACGCGGTCTTCTTGCCGCTCTCGTCGAAGACCCGGCCGCCCGCCTGCCACAGCAGCGGGTAGAAGCTCATGTTGAGCGAGGCCTCGTTGCTCGCGGAGTAGTCGAGCGTGGCGACGCCGGCCTGCTTCAGCTTCGGGGCGGCGGCCCGGAGCGCGTCCCAGGTGGCGGGGGGCTCCTTTATCCCCGCCTTGGCCAGCAGCTTCTTGTTGTAGAGGGTGCTGGTGACGGTGTGGTAGATCGGCGCCGCGTAGACCTTGCCGTCCTGGGTCATGGCCTCCAGCGCGGTCGGGCGGAAGGCGGCCCGGGACTTCTCGATGGCCCGGTCGACGGGCTGCACCGCGCCGTTCGCCTGGAACTGGGGGATCTGGTCCGGGCCGAGCAGCACCACGTCCGGGCCCTTGCCGCTGCCGAAGGCGGTGGCCAGCTTCTGGTCGCGGTTCTCCCAGGGCAGCTGCTCGATGGCGAGGTCGAGCTCCTTGTGCGCGGTCTCGAAGCCCTTCTCGACTCCGTCCCAGTAGGTGGCGTTGGCCTTCGGATCCATGATCACCGGGTACATCCAGACGGTGACCCTGTTCGACCCCGAGGCGCTGTCGGCGCTGTTGCATCCGGCCGCGGTGAGCGCGGTGAGGGTGAGGAGTGCGAGAGGAACGGTGGCGCGCTTGAACCCTGTCTTCATGCTGGGCCTCCGGAAGGCCTGTCAAAACCTGGACAGTTTCGGCCTGGGCCGAAAGTAGCTGGGCTGTTTTGCACTGTCAATGCTGCGCGACCGCGCCGCCCGTGGCCATCCGGCAGGCCCCCGTGACCGGACTGTGGCCCGCCCCCCACTCTTTCGGACGACATGTCACCTCCGTTTCCGGACAGGGAGACGGACGGGCCGTCAGTGACGGCGGCCCCGTCGCCCGCGCCGGCCCGGCCCCGGCCGCCCGGACGGGCGCCGTTCCGAGGGGCTCCGGCCGCTGCCTCGTGTCGCAGTTGGGCCGAACGGGTGAGGGAGGCGAGGATAGGCGTATGAGTAGGTACGAGAGGTACGACGTCACCGACGAACAATGGGAGGGCCTGGCCCAGGTCGTCCCGCTGCGGGGGCGCAACGAGTGGCCGTCCCGGGTCGACCACAGCACCGTTCCGCACGACTACGAGGCCGCCGAGCAGCGCCGGATGGTCGTGCTGCGGGTCCAGGTCTTCGCCGACGCGCGCGAGGTCGCCGAGCACCTCATCGCCCAGGTGCCCGTCCTGCTGGACCTCACCGCCGCCGACACGGACGTCGCCAAGCGGATCCTCGACTTCAGCAGCGGTGTGGTCTTCGGGCTCGGCAGCGGGATGCACCGCGTCGACCGGAACGTCTTCCTCCTGGCCCCGGCGGGCACGGAGGTCGAGGGCGCCGCCGCGGCCGCGGTCCCGCATTCCTGACGGTTCCCTCGTTCGTAGGAAGGCCCCCCGGCCGTAACGGTTCAGCACGACAGGGCCCTCGTACGGTCCCGGCATGCACGCAACCCGGCCCACGCCCACGCCGCCGCCCACCGCCGCCCCCGCCCGCCCCACCGTCACGGAATTACGGCTGTCCGCCTACAAGGCCCACCGCGGCGCCGCCTTCCGCCTCGGGCCGGTGACGCTGTTTGCGGGGGCGAGCGGCACCGGCAAGTCCAGCGCGCTGGAGGCGTACGAGGCGCTCGCGCTCCTCGGGGCGGGCGGCACGCTCGCCGACGCCTTCCCCGACCCGGTCGGCTGCGTGCCCGAGCGCGCCGAGGCGGACGCGGAGGGCCGGCGCGGCTTCCGGATCGGCTGCACCGTGGACGGCCCGGCCGGACCGGTACGGCTCGACCTGGCCGTCCAGGTGGTGCCGGAGCTGCGTGTGGTCGGCGAGCGGCTCAGGACCGGTGACGGGCGGACCCTGCTCACCACGGCCCTGCGCGACCCCTCGCGCGACACCGTGCAGGCCGAGTGGCACACCGCCGGCTCCGTGCCCGTCACCCGGGCCCCGCTCCCCGGCGACCGGCTCGGCACCGCGCTGCTGCCGCTGCGCGTGTCGGGCCGTACGGAGGGGCAGCGCCAGGTGCTCGCCGCCGCCGAACAGGTCGTCGTGGCCCTGCGCTCCGTCTTCCCGTGCGACCCGCAGCCGCAGGGGATGCGTGCCCCCGTGCCGGCGGGCGAGGGGCGGCTGCGGCGCGGCTGCGACAACCTCGCGGAGGTGCTGCACCGCACGAGGACCGGCTGTGCGCGGCGGCACGCCCGGCTGGCGGCGGTCGCCCGCGCCGGCTGCTCGGGGCCGGTGCGGGACCTGGACGTCGAGGAGCTGGCCGACGGGCGGGTGCGGGCGGTGCTGGGGCGCGGCGCCGAGGGCGGCATGCCCGTCGGCCGGCTCGGCGAGGGCGAGCTGCGCTACCTCGCCCTCGCGCTGGTGCTCCTCACCGGGCCCGGTGTGCTCGCCATGGACCCGGTGGCCGAGGTGCCGCCCGCGATGCAGACCCTGACCGTGCTCGCGGACGGCTTCGACCGGGGGCTCGACCGCCGCCAGACGCGGGAACTGGCCGCGCTGGCCGCCCAGATCTGCGCCGACGGCCACATGCGCCTGGTGGGTACGGTCGGCGAGGCGGGCGCCAGGGCCGCGCGGGGCCGGGCCGGGGTGACAGTGGTAGACCTGAGCCCGTGACCGAACTGGATGTGCAGGGATTGCAGCGCAGGCTCGCCGACTTCGCCGCCTCGCGGGAGTGGCAGCCGTACCACACGCCGAAGAACCTCGCGGCGGCGCTCAGCGTCGAGGCGGCCGAACTGCTGGAGATCTTCCAGTGGTTGACGCCCGAGGAGGCGGCCCGGGTGATGGACGACCCGGAGGCCGCGCACCGGGTGCGGGACGAGGTGGCCGATGTGCTGGCCTACCTGCTCCAGTTCTGCGGGTCGCTGGGTGTCGATCCGCTGGCCGCGCTGTCCGCGAAGATCGACCGCAATGAGGTCCGCTTCCCGGTCGGAAGGCCCCCGGGGCGGGCCGCGCGGGCCACGCCGACACCGGATCGTCACTCTACGGAGTGATCCACTTATCCACACTGAGCTTCCTGTCCACAGATTTCCGAATTCCCCTGGCTTTTGGGTCGGTTCAGCTTCACTCTGGGTAGTGAACTGATGGGCGGACAGTCGTACGAACGGGGGCGGCGTACATGGAAGCGGAGCGGCTCATCGCGACCGGCCGGCGCGCCCTGGCGGACAGCCGGGTGGAGCTGGACATCGTGGGAGAGGCCTGGCAGGCCCAGATGCTCGCGCAGGCGATCGGCAGCCATCTGGTGCTGCACGGCCCCGTGGAGCTGAAGGGCGAGGCGCGGGGCCTCAGCGAGATAGGCAGCAGAGGAGGAGCGAGCCCCCACCACCCGGCGCGGGCACTGCGGCTGACGGGCATCTCCGACGTGCGCCGCGCGCTGCTGGGGCTGGGCGCGCTGCTCGGCGAGGTGGGCATCGCGCTGGTGGGCGTCGCCTGCGCGACCGACGAGGAGGGGCTGTACTGGCAGTGCATCGAGGCGATCGACGCGGCGGACGAGGCGGGTGACCGGGTGCACGGCATGCTCCGCCGCCTCGCCCTCCGGGAGCGGGCCAGACCCCCCGACGCCGCCGGCTCCTCGGCCGGCGCGGCCTGACCCACCCGCGCCCCGGCCCCGGCCCGTCCGGGTCCGGCCCCTCGCCCCGCCCGGCCCCGGACCGGGTGTCGGGATTCGGGCGCCGGATGCCGGGGGTGGGCGAGGTCGCGGGGAGGGGGTGGGCGTGCGTAGGCTCGGGCGATGACGCTGAGCGCAGCCCTGGCCGGGGTCTTCGACGACCTCGCGTCCGGTTACGACCACGAGCACCACGAGGCGGTCGCGCGGGCCCTGTTGGACCTGGTGCGACCCGGGCCGGCGGAGGCCGTCGCCGATGTGGCCTGCGGGGCGGGTGCCGTGGCCCTGCAGCTGGCGCGGAGCCGTCCCGCCACCGCGCCGCGGGTCCTCGCCGTCGACCTGTCGCCCGGCATGATCGCGGAAGGCCGGTCGCGGGCGGCAGCCGCCGGGGTGGGCGCGGCGATCGACTGGTGCCTCGCCGACGCTGTGCCGCTGCCGGTCGCCGGCCACTCCCTCGATGTCGTCCTCTGCGCGTCCTCGCTGCACTTCCTGGGCGGGCGGGCCCCGGCCGACTGGCGGCGCGCGCTGCGGCCGGGAGGGCGCGTGGGGTTCACCCTCCCGGCCGTCACGCACTTCCGGCCCTCCGCGCGCTTCTCGGCGCTCCTCGCGGCGGACGTCCCGCTCCCGCGCGGCGCCGGGGACGCCGACGCCTGGATCACCGCGCAGGGCTTCACCGGCGCGGTCTCCCGGGTCCATGACCTCGGCCCCCGCCGGGTGGTGGTGACCACGGCCGTCGCACCGGGCGGGCGCTGACCCGCAGGCTCAGCGCCACCGCCCGGCGGTGCGCCGCGCGGGCCCGCCCCGGGGTGGCGGCTCCAGGTAGCTCGCCCGGTCCGGGTCCCGGGCCCGGTGCAGCGGATCGCGCACGGCGCGGGCGGCCCACCCGACCGGGGTCAGCGCAGCGAAGTACAGCACGACCAGGCCCAGTTGTCCGAGGCGCTCAGTCCAGCGGGATCGCGGCACGCCAGTCGCCCTCCTCCCGCCACACCGGCTGGTCGCGCTTGTCCAGCAGGAAGTCGCCCAGCACCAGCAGGTCCATCCGGGTGCGCATGAAGCAGGCGTACGCCTCGGCGGGGTCGCGCACGATCGGCTCGCCACGCACATTGAACGAGGTGTTCACCAGCACCGGGCAGCCCGTCCGCCGCCGGAACGCGGTCAGCAGGGCGTGGAAGCGGGCGTTCTGCCCGGCGGAGACCGTCTGCACCCGGGCCGACCCGTCCACATGCGTCACCGCCGGGATCGCCGAGCGCGGCACCTTCAGCAGGTCGAGCCCGGACAGGCCCCAGGTCTCCGCCTCGCACTCCCGGAGCCGCGCCGCCGCCACCCGCGCGGTCAGCAGCATGTACGGGCTCTCCCCGGGGAGGTCGAACCAGTCCTTGGCGTCCTCGGCGAGCACCGCCGGGGCGAACGGCCGGAAGCTCTCCCGGAACTTGATCTTCAAGTTGAGGGTCGACTGGGCCTCCGGGTCCCTCGGGTCGGCCAGGATCGACCGGTTGCCCAGCGCCCGGGGGCCGAACTCCATCCGCCCCTGGAACCAGCCCACCACCTTCCCCTCGCCCAGCTCGGCGGCCACCCGCTCGACCAGCTCCGGCTGCGGCAGCCGTACGGCGGGGCACCCGCGCCGTTCCAGGAACCGGGCGATCTCCGCCGTACCGTACGCGGGGCCGAGCAGGGCGCCCGCCATGGCGTCGGAGCCACGCCCCACGTGCCCGCGGGCGCCGCCCCGGCGGTACGACTCCGCGAGGGCCGCCCCCAGCGCCCCGCCCGCGTCCCCGGCGGCCGGCTGCACCCACAACTCGCCGGCCACCCCCTCGTCCACGAGCCGCCCGTTCGCCACGCAGTTGAGCGCCACCCCGCCGGCCAGGCACAGCCGCCGCTCGCCCGTGCGCTCCAGGGCCGTCCGGGCCAGCCGCGACACCACCTCCTCGGTCACCGCCTGCACCGAGGCGGCCAGGTCGAACTCCCGCTGGGTGAGCGGCCCCTCGGGCGACCGGCGAGGGCCGCCGAACAGCTCCGCGAACGCCCGGCCCGTCATGGTCCGGCCGTACTGGAAGGTGAAGTACCGCAGGTCGAGCCGGAACGAACCGTCGGCCTTGACATCGATCAGCCGCTCCCGGATCAGCGGCGCCCAGCGCGGTTCGCCGTACGGGGCGAGCCCCATCAGCTTGTACTCGCCCGAGTCGACCCGGAAGCCGCAGAAGTGGGTGAACGCCGAGTACAGCAGCCCCAGGGAGTGCGGGAAGCGCAGCTCGGCCAGCGGCCGCAGCTCGGTGCCCCGGCCGTGCCAGAGCGTTGTCGTCGCCCACTCGCCGACACCGTCCACGCACAGCACCGCCGCCGACGGGAACGGGCTCGGCAGGAACGCGGAGGCGGCGTGCGAGAAGTGGTGCCGGTGCGCCACCACCGGCGGCAGCGGCCCCGCACCCGACAGCTCCCGCAGCTGCGCCCGTACGTCGTCCAGGGCGCGCCGCTTCCAGCCGGCCCACTGCGGGAAGGACCGGCGGAAGACGGGGAACCCCCGGGGCGCGGTGCCCAGCCAGGTGGCCATCACCCGGCGGAACTTCAGCGCGGGATCCTCGTAGAACGCCACCGCCGCCAGCTCGTCCAGCCGCAGTCCGGCCTCGCTCAGGCAATAGGCGACGGCCCGCGACGGAAACGCCGGGTCGTGCCGCCGCCTGCTGAACCGCTCCTCCTGCGCCGCGGCCACCGGGGCGCCCCCGGCCACCAGCGCCGCCGCGCTGTCGTGGTAGTAGGCCGAGATCCCCAGGACGGGACCGTCCACGCCACTGGCCCCGTCCACCCCACCGGCCCCGTCCACGCCACCGCCCCGGTGGTGCCCGTCGCCCCGCGTCCCCGCCATGTCAGAAGAGCGGGTAGACGGAGGCGTCGTCGCCGGGCTGCGGGCGCAACGTACGCGATGGCGACGTCGGCGACGGAGGCGGGTCGGGCGCCCGGTCCGGCGCGGGCGGGGGCGCCGCGCGCTTCCGGACCCGCAGCCGGGCCAGCAGGCGCCGGCCCGCCCGGGCGGGGCCGGCCCCGCGCTCCCGGTCCTCGCCGGGGGCCGTCACGCCAGGTCCAGACGGGCCGCCAGCTGCCGGGCCACCAGGTCGTACCCCAGGTCCGTGCAGTGCACCCGGTCGATGAACAGCCAGTCCTCCGGCGCCGCGGCCTCCCCGAGGGTGACGTTCATGTCGAGGAACGGCACGCCCAGCGCGGCGCACCCGGCGGCGAGCTGCCGCGCGTAGGAGCGGCCGACCGCCATCGTCGAGATGTCGTGGTGGAACCGGCGGAAGTTGGACACCTCGTCCAGCTCCTCGAACAGGAGCCGCTCCCGGGGCAGCGGCTCCTCGCGCACCCAGGGCGCCAGCGGCTGGAGGACGAACGACAGCCGCGCGCCCATGCCGTCGGCGAGCAGCTTCCAGCCCCGCAGGTGACGCAACGTCAGCTCCGTCGCGTGGGCGACCCGCCGCTCCGGCGGAGGGACGACGTCCGGGGCGGGACCGCAGTCGAAGAAGGCGCCGTGGCGGCCCTGCTTCTCCTCCGGCAGCCTGCTGAGCACCAGATTGTTCACCCCCGACAGCAGCACGATCTCCTCGACGGGCGGCAGCTCGTGCTGGAACAGGGTGCACAGCAGCAGCTCCTGTGCCGAATTGTGGCTCTGCCCGGCGAAGTTCAGCCACGGCAGCCGCGGGGCGTACGCGTTCCACAGGCGCGCCGCGACGGTGGCGGCGTCACCGGTGGCACCGACGCCGAACACGGCGGAACTGCCCGCCAGCAGGCGTGCGGGGCCCTCGGGCCGGTCGTCGCCGACCGTGGCCCACTGCCCGCCGGGGCCGGGGGTGACCCGGAAGCCGTGCCGGTCGGTGCGGTAGACGGGTGTCTTCTCGCCGCCGTACTGGAAGTAGCCCAGGTACGGCTGGTCCTCCAGGACGAACGTGTAGTGCTCCATGTGCGGGGCGTACTGGGCGCGGGGTGAGGTCATCGTTCGCGGGGCTCCCATCGGTGGGCGGACGGCACGGAGACGGCTGCTCAGCGGGGCGCGGCCGGGGGCGGCGGCGCGGGGAGGGAGCCGGGCCGGTCCTCGCGGATCAGGTCGGCGTTCACCGCCATGGCCGCCAGCCCGCCGCTGGCCGCGGCCATCGCCGCCTGCTGCATATTGCGTCCCAGGTCACCCGCCACATACAGCCGGGGAACGCTGGTGCGGCCCCGGTCGTCGGTCTGCACCGACTCCAGGTCCGGCGTGTCGATCCAGGGCCGCAGGGGCTCCGTACGGGGCTCCAGGTCGAGGTGCAGGAACAGCGCCCCGTACTGCGCCCCGCCGCCGTCCTCGAACGCGACACGTACGCCGTCGGGGTGCGGCTCCAGCCCCGCGACCCCGCCCGCGCGGACCGGCACCCCGGCCGCGGCCAGCAGGTCCCGCTCGTCCCGGGGCAGCTCCCGCCGGCCCGGCAGGTAGGTGATGTCGTCGGACCACACCGTCAGGGTCGACGCCAGGCACTCGCTCGGCACCGTCCCCCCGTACACCGCGAAAGGCCGCTCGCGCACCTCCCAGGCGTGGCAGTACGGGCACTCGAACACGGACTTCCCCCACAGGTCCGCGATGCCCGGTACGGGGGGCAGGACGGACCGCACCCCCGCCGCGTACAGCAGGGTGCGGGCGCGGAAGGTGCCGGACTCCTTGGTGGTGACCACCACATGGTCGTCCTCGCCGTGCGCGGACACCACCTCGTCGTCGCGGAACGTCACGTCGTACGCGCCGAGTTGGGCGCGCGAGCGGGCGCGGAAGTCGGCGATGTCCACCCCGTCGTTGGTGAGGACGTTGTGCATGACCCCGGCGGCCATGTTGCGGGCGTCACCGGAGTCGATCAGGAGCACCCGGCGGCGCGAACGGCCCAGGTAGAGCGCTCCGTTCAGGCCGGCCGGGCCGCCGCCGACGATCACCGTGTCGTAGAGCTGCGTGTCCAATGGTCACCCCTTGTCGGGTAGGTCGGTCGGACTCTGATCGGTCGGACGCTGATCGATGGGAGTCACGCGGTCACCGTCGCGCAGCGGGGCGAGCAGCAGCAGGGCACCCACGGCCAAGACGGCGCCGCAGACCACGAACACCGCGCGGACAGAGAGGAGTTCGGCGAGCAGCCCGCCCAGGAGCGCGCCGAGCGGCATGCTGCCCCAGGAGCACAACCGGGCGACGCTCATCACCCGGCCCTGGAGGTCCTCCGGGGTGAGCCGCTGGCGCAGCGACACGACCGGGATGTTCCAGCCCATCATGAAGACACCGTTCGCGGCGAGGATCAGCGCGGCGAGTACGGGCCCGGGGGCCGCGCCCAGCGCGGCGTACGCGAGCCCGGACGCCACCAGCGACCAGCGGGCCAGCCGCACGGCCGGCAGCCGGTCCGCCGCCCGGGGCGCCAGCCAGCTGCCCACGACGGCGCCGACCGACCCGGCGGCCAGCAGCAGCCCGTACCCGGTGCCGCTCAGTCCGAGCGTACGGTCGCTGAGCAGGACCAGCATCGAGAAGGTGGCCGAGAAGACCAGCCCGTACAGGCCGCTCGCGGCCAGCGTCCGGCGCAGCACGCGGTGGCGCAGCACGAAGCCGACGCCCTCCCGGATGTCTGTCAGCACCCCGCCGCCGCGCACCGGCCGGGGCGTGCCCGCCGCCCGGGGGAGGGGGGCGAGGCCCAGCAGGAGCAGCGCGGCCAGCGCGTACAGCCCGCCGCCCACGGCCAGCGCCGCCGCGGCGGCCAGCCCCGCGAGGAGCCCCGCCAGCGGCGGCCCGGCCATGTCGCCGAGCACGATCTGCGCCGCCGACAGCCGGCCGTTCGCCCGCTCCAGCTGCCGTTCGCCGACCAGGCGCGGCAGCATGGCGGGGGCGGCCGTGTCGGCCAGCGTCTCGGCGATGCCCAGCACGAACGCGAGGGCGTACAGCAGCGCGAGCGGCCGGTCCTGGGCGAGGACGAGCACCGCCCCGGCCAGCGCAGCGGCCCGGACCGCGTTGCTGCCGAGCACGACGAGCCTGCGGTCCGCCCGGTCCACCAGGACACCCGCCGGGAGCGCGAAGAGCAGCCACGGCAGCATGTTCACGGCGGTCAGTCCGGCGACCGCCGCCGGGTCGGGGTGGTGCGCGACGACCAGCAGCGGCAGCAGCGTCCGGGTGATGCCGTCGCCCGCGTTGGAGGCCGCGGCCGACGCCCAGAGCCAGCGGAACGGGCGGCCGAGGTCCGCCCCTCCCGGCGGGCGGGTGCCGGGCGAGGTGGTGCTAGCCAACGATGCTCCCTCCGTGCCAGCCGCGCCGTCCGAGCAGCCGCTCACCCAGCTCCGTCAGCCGGGCCGGCCCGTACAGCTCGGCCTCCACCTTCCGCACCCCGCCCTCCGGCGGGTGGGGCGGGACGCGGTCCCGCCAGAACCGGACCCGGGCCTCGCGCAGCGCGAGGTCGTCCTCCCAGGCGGGCGCCATGGTGAGGTACTGCGCCATGCGCACCCGTCGCTCGGAGACGTTCGGGTGGACGCCGTGCGGCAGCAGGCTGTTGAAGATGATCAGGTCGCCGGGGGAGACCTCGGGGGTGGTGACCGGGTAGCCGGAGATGTCGGGGGTGATGGGGTCCCGGCCGGCGGGCTGCCGGCTCAGCCACTTGTCCCACTCGGCGAAGATCTCCGGCACGCACTGGAAGCCGCCGATCTCCTCGTCGCCCTCCGTCAGCGACAGCACCGCCTGGCAGGTCACCGGCAGCGGGTCGGCGGAGGTGTCCACGTCCCAGTGGACGAACCCCCCGAAGGCCCGCTCGCCCCGGTTGGGCGGGTTGACGTTGGCGAAGTCGATGGTGACCCAGAGGTCCTCCCGGTCCCAGATGTCGGCGAACGCCCCGTGCACCCGGGGTGTCTGGCGCGCGTCCCACTGGGCCTGGTGGTTGTACATCTCGACCAGCCCGCTGTGGCCGGGCAGCCGGTCGTTGCCGGTGTGCGGCGAGGACCAGGTCGAGGGGTCGTCGGGGCGCATGTCGAGGAAGGAGAGCAGCCCGTCCACGAGCGCGGCGACCGTCGCGGGCGGCACCGCCCGGCGGACGATCACATAGCCCTGCTCGGTCCACTGCGTCCAGTCGGCGGGGGTCAGGACACCCAGCGGCCGCGTCTTGCGGATGTCGCGCAGCGGGGTGTCGGAACGAGGGGCGGGTGACGGCGAGTTGTCGGGGGTGTCGGGGGTGGCAGGGCTGTCGGGCACGTGCGCTCTCCAGGGGACGCCGGTACGGGGACGGGGCGGGCGGGCCGGGTTCGGCACCGCCCGCCGGACACCTGACGGTGGGCGCGGATCACTCGACGATCAGGCGGCGGCCCGGCAGCACCACGGCGTCCAGCTCCGTCTCCGCCAGCAGTTCCAGGGCCTGGTCGAGGTGGTTCAGGATGGGCATGCCCCCTCCGTTGGCACTGGTGTTGATGAGCACGGGCAGCCCGGTCCGGTCGCCCACCGCGTGGCACAGCCGGTGCAGCAGCGGGTGGGTGTCCGGCCGTACGGTCTGGAGGCGGGCCGTGCCGTCGATGTGCCGCACCTCGGCGAGCCGGTGCGCCTCCTCGGGCCGCACCCGCACCGCGAACAGCATGCTCTCGGTGTGGTCCAGGGGGCCGCTGAAGAACCGGTCGGCGACCTCCTCCGGGCAGATCGGCGCGACCGGGCGGAACCACTCGCGGCCCTTGATGGTCCGGGACACGTACCGCCGGGCACCGTCCCAGTGCGCCGACACGAGCAGCGAGCGGTGGCCGAGCGCCCGGGGGCCCGTCTCCAGGCCGCCGTCCAGCCAGGCCACGCAGCGCTCCCCGGCCAGCAGGTCCGCGACCGCCCGGACCAGTTCACCGTCGTCGGCGCAGCCGCGCCCGGTGAGCCCGAGGGCGGCGAGCCGCGCCGTGATCCCGCCGGGTTCCGCCCGGTCGTCGCACCCCTCCAGCGGGGGCCCCGCGTACGCCAGCCGCGCCCACCCCGAACGGCCCGCCGGGGCCGGGCGCTCGGACGGATCGGCCACCGCCAGCGCCGCGCCCAGGGCCACGCCCGAGTCGTCGCAGCAGGTGGGGACGGACACCCGGGTGAACCGCCCGGACTCCACCAGGCCGCTGTTCGCCGTGATGTTGAGCGCGCAGCCGCCCGCGTAGCAGAGCGTGGAGTAGCCCGGGAACCGTTCGCTGATCCCGGTCGCCAGCCGCACGAGGTCCCGCTCCACGGCGGCCTGCAGGGTGGCGGCGAGGTCCCGGCAGACCCGCTCGTCGGGCGAGGTCCCCACCAGGGTGGTCCGGCCGTCCGGGGTGCGGATCTCGTCCGGGAAAACGGACCCGTAGGAGTGCACCACGTCGTCGTCCGAGGAGTCGGCGAGCCCCGCGTCCAGATAGCCGCCGCTGACGGGGTCGTACTCCCACCAGGTGTCGGCGTACCGCAGCGCCGAGCCGGCCAGCCGGTCCTCGTCCAGCCGCTCGTACAGGTCGGGGGAGGCGCACCGGGTCGCCTGCGGGACCAGCATGGCGCGCAGCACCGGCAGCAGGGCCGGGTCGCTCGCGCCGGTCGCCGCGAGGCCGAGCAGCTTGCCGGTGTCGAACTGGCTGCCGTGCACCCGCCGCGCCAGCGCCTCGTAGACCAGGCCGAAGCGCGGACCGCCCCGGTTGGTGAAGGACATCACGGGCGTCAGCCGGTCGCCGTCGCCGAGGCAGACCATGCCGCACTCGGCGTAGTTGCCGGTCCCGTCCAGGGCCAGCACCAGCGCCTTGCGGGCGCCGGAGGTGTAGTACGCGAGCGCGGCGTGGGCGTAGTGGTGACGTACGGCGACGAGCGTGATGTCCCCGAGGCCCTCGGCGAGCGGCCAGTCCACCGGCTTGATCACCCGGGTCACCGCGTCGGCGAGCCCGGCCCCGCCGGGGGCCGTCCAGCGCGCGTCCTCGTTGACCAGCTCGACCAGCGCCGGGGGCAGGACCCGGCACACCGGGGTGTACCAGTCCGCGACCGCGACCCGGGTCACCGGGCTCGCCGCCCCGGCCCTCAGCTCCGCCAGCCACTGCGCCGCGGCCTCCGGGAAGCCGCCGTTGCCGCCGCACACATGGCGCAGCCGCAGCCGGCGTTCCGCCTCGACGACCCGGTAGCCGTCCGCGTCGGTGAGGGCGGCGCCGGCGTCATGGCCGAAGTGCATGCCGATCGTTGCCATGGACCGGTCACCCCTCCCCGGCCGGCCGGGACCGGAGCGGCACCCAGGACCGGAGCGGCACCCCGGACCCGCGCCGCATCCCAGGCCCGTACGGGGCGCCGGACCCGTACGGCGCCTCGGGCCCGCGCCGCGTCACGGACCCGCTCATGACAGCGCCGTGAGGCTCTTGGCGTGGTGCCGCTCCAGGAGCCCCTGCACCACCTCGCGCATATAGGCGCAGTAGCCGGGCGACATCACCTGGATCGACCCGTTCTCCTCCTCCAGCGCGCCCGCCGAACCGCCCGAGCAGGTGCCCTGCAGCTCGCACCCCTGGCAGCCCGGTCCGTTGGTGTAGGCGCGCATGCCGTAGTCCTGGTAGGCGGGGGAGGTGAAGATGCCCCGCCAGTCGTCGATGGTGCCCAGCGACCGCGCGGTGGCCTTGCACGCGAAGACACTGCCGTTGGGCTCGATGGAGAGCTGCCGGCCGACCGCCGGGCAGGTCTTGTAGTCGGCCTGCTCGGCCCACTTGGCCTCGTCGATGATCATCTGGAAGGTCTGGTACCAGTAGCCGCTGAGCTGCACCCCCCGCTCACGGCCGTAGTCGACCGCGTCCAGCAGCCGCCGGGCGACGTCGTGCGGACTGTGCCGCGCGAAGAACTCGTTGGCCTGGAAGGAGACGATGACGTCCAGGGTGTCCAGACCCGCCTCCGCGACGAAGTCGATCAGCGGGGTGCCCCACTTCTCCCAGGTGTACTGGGACAGCACCGTGGTGATGCTGACCGGGACGCCGGCGGCCTTCATGTCGAGGATCGCCTTGCGGACCACCGGCCAGGGCGTGCGCTGCTGCTGACCGCCGCGGAACTCGCCGGTCTCCGGCACCAGGTAGTCGATGGAGACCGTGGTGTCGACCCGGTGCGCGGCGAGGGCCGCCAGCAGCTCGTCGTCGATGCGGGAGCCGTTGCTCGTCATGTCGTACGAGAGGCTCACCCCGTCGTACCGGTCGCCGAAGGTGCGCAGCACGTGCAGGATCGTCCCGCGCGCCAGGGTGGGTTCGCCCCCGAAGAAGGACACGCTGAGGTGGCCGCCGCCGTTGGCCTTCCGCAGCGCGATGGCCTCCTTGACCGTCTTCTCGGCCACCGCGTGCGACATGTGCATGGACGGGTTGCGGCCGGAGTCCGAGCCCTGGTTCCAGTCGCCCCGCGCCAGCGTCGGTCCCGAGTCCGTACGGGCCGCCGGGCCGCTGTCCTCGCGGGAGCGGCGCAGCTCCACCAGCACCGGGCCGGGCTTCACCGACTCGCCGGAGGTGTTGCGTTCCTCCACGCCGCCGTCGAAGTTGTACGCGAAGCAGCCCTGGCAGGAGAAGTTGCAGGCGTTGGTCAGCACCAGCTGGATGGAGGAGTGGAACACCCCGGTCCCGAGCACTTCCTGACGGCTTTTCAGCAGATCGTCGATCTCCCGGGCCTCGTCGTGCCCGGCCTCGACCAGGAACCGGGCCTCCACCAGGTCCCGCAGGGCGTCGTCGTCGACCCGCTCCCGCAGCCGTTCCACGCTGAGGCCCCGGGAGGCGTCCCGCAGGAGTTCCACCACGTCCTTGTCGATGATCCGCGCATTCCCGTAGAGCGAGTGAAAGGCCATGGTCGGCTCGTCGCCCTCATATGATCCAAGACGCCCGCCGAAGGACGTGAAATCCCGGTCGCCCGCGGCGCGCAGGGTGCGGACGTAGCGCGACGACTGATACACCGAATTCTGCATGCTGAACAATTCTCCCTGCGTCTCGCGGCTGTCGGCACGGCACGGTGCGGTGCGTGGCCCCCGGGACGCGGGCCGGGCCCGGTGGGTGCGGCCGGACGCCCCGGGGGCGGTTCGCCGGACGAGCCCCGATCAGTCCCGGAGCCCGGGTCGTGCCGTCGGGGCCCCGTCCGCCCGTGGGCGCGTGGACCGTCCGGGGAGCCCGCGGGCGTCACCCTGACGACGCACGTCAGGCGGGGGTGGACTCTTTCCGCTGCCCGGTGGGGGCGGTGCCGCTCTCCGCCTGCTTGCGGACCGGCGTGATGGTCGGCGCGTTGCCCTTGTCGGGCGAGACGAACGCGCAGGGCCGCGTCGACGCGGTGACCGCGGGACGGGCGACCTTCCTGACTTCGGCCATGTGGCCTCCTCATTTCGGTGCGGGACACAACGCGGTCCACTGAAGCAGAGGAAAGGAGGGGCGATAAGTCGGCATCAGGACATGCTGACGCCGAATCCCCGCGCGCGGCGCGGTGCGGGAAATGGGATCTTCGGCCGTTCCGAATTCCCAGGCAGAACCGGTGATGCGGCGGAATGTCTTCTTGATCGGAATTCCGGCGGGGCGCTCGCCGCCCTGTCCGGACTGTTCCGACCTGGCGCGAGCGCGCGGCGGGAACCGGCGAGAACCGGCCAGCCCGGGAGTACGGGACGGGGCCGAGCCGCCCCCGGCCGCGGTACGGCGGCGGGGGCGGCCCGGCGGGGCTACCGGCCCCGGCCGAGCGGCGCCCCGGCGTCCGGGGCGGGCGGCACCGGGGGAGCGGAGGGCACCGGGGGAGCAGCCGGCGGCGCCGGGGGTGCCGGGGGAGCGGAGGAGCCGGAGGGCGGGAGCCGGTCGGCGGACGCCTGGAGGTCGGCGTCGAGCCGCGTCAGGTCGGCGGTCAGCGCCGCCATCAACTCCTCCATCTGCTGCAGCAGGCCCTTGGGGTGCTCCGGCAGGATCTGCTCGGGCACGGCTTCCTGGGACATGGCGGCCTCCTCGGCCCCGGCCCGCCCCGGCCGGGGGCGGGCGGCAAGAGAGAACGACGCACCGGCAACCGCCGCCGGCGCGCGGGCCGGGCGGTCCGGCACCGCCGGGCCAACGAGGGGCGCGGGCCACGGGTCACTGGCCCGGCCGTGAGCGGACGCCGGTTCCGCGAAGATCACCCGGCCGGGAGAGCGGGGTTGACGGCGGGGACCCGTGCAGGATGGGGCCATGGACCTCCGCATCTTCACGGAGCCCCAGCAAGGGGCCGACTACGACACCCTGCTCACCGTCGCCAGGGCCACCGAGGACCTGGGCTTCGACGCGTTCTTCCGCTCCGACCACTATGTCGCCATGGGCGGCTCCGACGGGCTGCCCGGCCCCACGGACGCCTGGATCACCCTGGCCGGGCTGGCCCGGGAGACCCGGCGGATCCGGCTCGGCACCCTGATGACCGCCGGGACCTTCCGGCTGCCGGGCGTGCTGGCCATCCAGGTCGCCCAGGTCGACCGGATGTCCGGCGGCCGGATCGAACTGGGCCTGGGGGCGGGCTGGTTCGAGGAGGAGCACACGGCGTACGGCATTCCCTTCCCCAAGGCCCGGTTCGCCCGCCTGGAGGAGCAGCTCGCCATCGTCACCGGCCTGTGGTCCACGGAGCCCGGGGACACCTTCTCGTACGACGGGAGGTACTACCGGCTCACCGACTCGCCCGCGCTGCCCAAGCCCGCGCAGCCGAAGGTGCCCATCCTGGTGGGCGGGCTCGGGGCGACCCGTACGCCCCGGCTCGCCGCCCGGTTCGCCGACGAGTTCAACGTCCCGTTCGTGTCCCCGGAGGACAGCGCGCGGCAGTTCGGCCGTGTCCGGGCCGCGGCCGAGGAGGCCGGGCGGGCGGCGGACGACCTGGTGTACTCCAACGCCCTGGTGGTCTGCGTCGGCGAGGACGACGCCCAGGTGGCCCGCCGGGCGGCGGCCATCGGCCGGGAGGTGGCGGAGCTGCGGGCCCACGGCCTCGCCGGCTCGCCCGACGAGGTCGTCGACACGATCGGCCGGTACGCCGCGATCGGGTCCTCGCGGATCTACCTCCAGGTGCTCGACCTGGACGACCTGGCCCACCTGGAGCTGATCGCGTCACGGGTGATGCCCCAGCTCGACTGACCCGCACGCGCGAAATCCGCTGGTCGGCCCGTGCCCGTACGGCAATACTCGGACGGGTGTTCATGACGATCAGTACGACCGGTGACCCGCTCCGACCCGCCACCGACCTGGGCTTCCTGCTGCACAAGCATCCCGGCCGGGCGCAGGCGTTCTCCACCGCGCACGGCACCGCGCACGTCTTCTACCCGGAGGCGTCCGACGAGCGCTGCACGGCCGCGCTCCTGCTGGAGGTGGACCCCGTCGCGCTCGTCCGGCGCGGCCGGGGCAAGGGCCGGAGCGGTACGCCGGACACGGCGCTCGCCCAGTACGTCAACGACCGGCCGTACGCCGCGTCGTCGCTGCTGGCCGTCGCGATGGGCTCGGTCTTCCGGACCGCGCTCAGCGGCACCTGCGCGGCGCTTCCCGAGCGGGCGGCCCGGCCGCTGCCGCTGCGGATCGAGATCCCCGCGCTGCCCGCGCGGGGCGGCGCCCCGCTGGTCCGCGCCCTGTTCGGCCCGCTGGGCTGGACCTCCGTCGAGGCGGAGCCGGTGGCGCTGGACGAGCGCTTCCCCGGGTGGGGCGAGTCCCGTTACGTACGGCTGGTGCTGGAGGGGGAGCTGCGGCTCGCCGCCGCACTGCGGCACCTGTACGTCCTGCTGCCGGTCCTCGACGACGCCAAGCACTACTGGGTGACGCCCGACGAGGTGGACAAGCTGCTGCGGGCCGGCGACGGCTGGCTGGCCGGCCACCCCGAGCACGCGCTGATCACCAGCCGGTACCTGGCGCGCCGCCGGGGCCTGACCCGGCAGGCCATGGAGCGCCTGGAGCTGGTCCGCCTCGCCGAGGCCGACGACCTGGGCGTCGAGGACGTCGACAACGCCGTGGACGAGGCCACCGACACCGAGGAGAGGCCGGTGCCGCTGGCCGAGCGGCGGCGGGAGGCGATCCTCCGGGCGCTGGACGCGGCCGGTGCGGCCACCGTCCTCGATCTGGGCTGCGGGCAGGGCCAGTTGGTCCAGGCGCTGCTGCGGGACCCCCGGTACACCCGGGTCGCCGGCGTCGACGTGTCCGTACGGGCGCTGACCGTCGCCGCGCGCCGGCTGCGGCTGGAGCGGATGGGGGAGCGGCAGGCCGCGCGCGTCTCCCTGTTCCAGGGCTCGCTCACGTACACCGACAAGCGGCTCAAGGGCTATGACGCGGCCGTCCTCAGCGAGGTGATCGAGCACCTCGACCTGCCGAGGCTGCCCGCACTGGAGTACGCGGTGTTCGGCTCGGCGCGGCCCGCGACGGTGATCGTGACGACGCCGAACTCCGAGTACAACGTCCGCTGGGAGTCGCTGCCCGCCGGGCACGTCCGGCACGGCGACCACCGGTTCGAGTGGACGCGCGAGGAGTTCCGCGCCTGGGCGCACGGTGTCGCCGAACGCCACGGCTACGGCGTGGAGTTCGTCCCCGTGGGCCCGGACGACCCGGAGGTGGGGCCGCCGACCCAGATGGCCGTGTTCCGCACCGCCCCGGCCACGGACGCGCCCACCACCACCGAAACCGCAACAACCACAACCACGACCGCGAAGGAGGAGAAGGCCGCATGACCGAGACCACGCCCACGACCACCGGCGGGACCCGCAGGCTCCCCGTCCCCGACCTCTCCCTCGTCGTGCTCGTCGGCGCCACCGGCTCCGGCAAGTCGACCTTCGCCCGCAAGCACTTCCGGCCCACCGAGATCGTCTCGTCGGACTTCTGCCGGGGGCTCGTCGCCGACGACGAGAACGACCAGAGCGCCAGCGGCGACGCCTTCGACGTCCTGCACTACATCGCCGGCAAGCGCCTCGCCGCCGGCCGGCTCACCGTGGTCGACGCCACCAGCGTCCAGCCGGAGAGCCGCCGGCAGCTCGTCCGGCTGGCCCGCGAGCACGACGTCCTGCCCGTCGCCGTCGTCCTCGACATGCCCGAGGACGTCTGCGTACGGCGCAACGCCGGCCGCCCGGACCGGGCGCACCTGCCCCGGCACGTCGTCCAGCGCCACCGCCGCGAACTGCGCCGCTCGCTGCGCGGCCTGGAACGCGAGGGCTTCCGCAAGGTGCACGTCCTGCGGAGCGTCGAGGAGGCCGAGACCGCCGAGGTGGTGCGGGAGCGGCGGTTCAACGACCTGCGGCACCTCACCGGCCCCTTCGACATCATCGGTGACATCCACGGGTGCAGCTCCGAGCTGGAGACCCTGCTCGCCAAGCTGGGGTACGAGGACGGCAGGCACCCCGACGGGCGCACGGCGGTCTTCGTCGGCGACCTCGTCGACCGGGGCCCGGACAGCCCCGGTGTGCTGCGCCGGGTCATGGGCATGGTCGCCTCGGGGAACGCGCTCTGCGTCCCCGGCAACCACGAGAACAAGCTCGGGCGCTGGCTCAAGGGACGCCAGGTGCAGCGCACCCACGGCCTGGCCGAGACGATCGCCCAACTGGAGAGCGAGAGCCAGGAGTTCCGCGACCGGGTGCGGACCTTCATCGACGGGCTCGTCAGCCACTACGTCCTCGACGGCGGCGCGCTGGTGGTCTGCCACGCCGGACTGCCCGAGAAATACCACGGCCGCACCTCCGGCCGGGTGCGCTCGCACGCGCTGTACGGCGACACCACCGGCGAGACCGACGAGTTCGGCCTGCCCGTGCGCTACCCGTGGGCGGAGGAGTACCGGGGTCGCGCCGCCGTGGTGTACGGCCACACACCGGTGCCCAGCACCAGCTGGGTCAACAACACCATCTGCCTGGACACCGGCGCGGTGTTCGGCGGGCGGATGACGGCGCTGCGCTGGCCGGAGCGCGAGCTGGTCGACGTACCGGCGGAGCGTGTCTGGTACGAGCCGGTCAGGCCGCTCGCCACGGAGGCGCCCGGCGGGCACCAGGGCCGGCCGCTGGACCTGGCCGATGTGCACGGGCGCCGGGTCGTGGAGACGCGGTACGCGGGCAACGTCGGCGTACGGGAGGAGAACGCCGCCGCCGCGCTGGAGGTGATGAGCCGGTTCGCGGTCGACCCGAGGCTGCTGCCGTACCTGCCGCCGACGATGGCGCCGACGCCGACGTCCCGGCTGGACGGCTACCTGGAGCACCCGGCGGAGGCGTTCGCGCAGTACCGCGCCGACGGGGTGCAGCGGGTGGTGTGCGAGGAGAAGCACATGGGCTCGCGGGCGGTGGCGCTGGTGTGCCGGGACGCGGACGCGGCGCACCGCGCGTTCGGTGTGACCGGGCCGGCCGGCGCCCTCTACACCCGTACGGGCCGGCCGTTCTTCGCCGACGAGCGGGTCACCGAACAGGTACTGGACCGGCTGCGCGCGGCGATCGGGGCGGCGGGGCTGTGGGACGAGCTCGCGGGCCCCGGCGAGGGCGGCGACTGGCTCCTGCTCGACGGGGAGCTGATGCCCTGGTCGCTGAAGGCGTCGGGGCTGCTGCGCTCGCAGTACGCGGCGGTCGGCGCCGCGTCGCGCGCGGTGTTCCCCGGCGCGCTCGGGGCGCTGGAGGCGGCGGTGGGCCGGGGCGTGGACGTGTCCGGGCTGCTGGCCGCGCAGCGCGAACGGGCGGCGGACGCGGCGGCGTTCACCGAGGCGTACCGGCGCTACTGCTGGGACACCGAGGGGCTGGAGGGCGTGCGGTTCGCGCCGTTCCAGATCCTCGCGGCGCGCGGGCGGAGCCTCGCGGACGTCCCGCACGACACCCAGCTGGCGTGGCTGGACCGGCTGGTGGAGCACGATCCGTCGGGCCTGCTCCAGGGCACCCGCCGGCTGGTGGTGGACACCGGGGACGAGGCGTCGGTCCGCGCGGGCATCGACTGGTGGCTGGAGCTGACCGGCGCGGGCGGCGAGGGCATGGTCGTCAAGCCGCTGGCCGGGCTGGTCCGCGACGGCAGGGGCCGGCCGGTCCAGCCGGGGGTGAAGGTGCGGGGCCGGGAGTACCTGCGGATCATCTACGGCCCGGAGTACACCCGCCCGGAGAACCTGTCCCGGCTGCGGGAGCGCCACCTCGGCCACAAGCGGTCCCTCGCGCTGCGCGAGTACGCCCTCGGCCTGGAGGCGCTGGCCCGCCTCGCCGACGGCGAGCCGCTCTGGCGGGTGCACGAGGCGGTGTTCGCCGTCCTCGCCCTGGAGTCCGAGCCGGTCGACCCCCGGCTCTGACCGACGGCGCACGTCTCCCGCCCCCGGCTCCGGCTCCCGGCATCCGGCATCCGGCTCCGGCCCCCGGCCCCGGCATCCGGCTCTCGGCTCCCGGCGAGGGCCGGGGGCCGGGGGCCGTGGGCCGAGGGGCGGGAGATGTCCGCCGTTTTCCCGGGTGAAGCGGGGCTCGCGCGGTGAGGATGGAGACATGGGATTCCATGTCGATTCCGAGACCGGGCGGCTTCGCCGCGTCATCCTGCACCGGCCCGATCTGGAGCTGAAGCGGCTGACCCCCACCAACAAGGACGCGTTGCTCTTCGACGACGTGCTGTGGGTGCGGCGGGCGCGGCAGGAGCACGACGGCTTCGCGGACGTGCTGCGCGACCGGGGCGTGGCGGTGCACCTCTTCGGGGACCTGCTGCGCGAGGTCCTGGAGATCCCGGAGGCCAGGAAGCTGGTCCTGGACCGGGTCTTCGACGAGAAGGAGTACGGGCCGCTCGCCACCGACCACATAAGAGCGGTGTTCGACGCCCTGGACACCCCGGCGCTGGTGGAGGCGCTGATCGGCGGGATGACCAAGCGCGAGTTCCTGGCCGGGCACGCCGAGCCGACCTCGGTCCGCTTCCACGTCATGGACCTGGACGACTTCCTGGTGCCGCCGCTGCCCAACCACCTCTTCACCCGCGACACCTCGGCCTGGATCTACGACGGGGTGTCCATCAACGCCATGCGCTGGCCCGCCCGCCGCCGGGAGACGGTCCACTTCGAGGCCATCTACAAGCACCACCCGCTCTTCACCGGCCCCGAGGCGGGCCCCTTCCACCACTGGTCGGAGGGGCAGGACGACTACCCCTCCACCATCGAGGGCGGCGACGTCCTGGTCATCGGGCGGGGCGCCGTCCTGATCGGCATGAGCGAGCGGACCACTCCGCAGGCCGTGGAGATGCTGGCGCGCGGGCTGTTCGCGGCGGGCTCGGCCCGGACGATCGTGGCGCTCGACATGCCGAAGAGCCGGGCGTTCATGCACCTGGACACGGTCATGACGATGGTCGCCCATGACACGTTCACCCAGTACGCCGGGCTCGGCATGCTCCGCTCGTACACCATCGAGCCGGGCGAGGGGCACCGGGCGCTGAAGGTCACCGACCATCCGCCCCAGCACATGCACAGCGCCATCGCCGGGGCGCTGGACCTGCCGGCGATCCGGGTGCTGACCGCCACGCAGGACGTGCACGCGGCGGAGCGCGAGCAGTGGGACGACGGGTGCAACGTCCTGGCGGTGGAGCCGGGGGTGGTGGTCGCGTACGAGCGCAATGTCACCACCAACACACATCTGCGCAAGGAGGGCATCGAGGTGATCGAGATCCCCGGCAGCGAGCTGGGCCGGGGCCGGGGCGGGCCGCGCTGTATGAGCTGCCCGGTCGAGCGGGACGCGGACCCCGGTTAGGGGCGGGCTGCCCCGGCCCGGCCGGCGGGGGTGCGGTCGCCGGGCTTGTGATGCTCGCGCACCGCGATCCTGGCCAGCTTGGTGAGCATCATCCCGTTGCGGATCGAGACGAGGTAGTCGACGGGGAGCCCGTGCATCCGGAGGCCCGGGCCCCGCAGGGGGTGCCATTCGAGGAGGAAGAGGGTGTGCTCGTACCAGGGCACCAGGTTCATGGCGATCCGGGCCGCGCCGAAGGGGCCCGCCTTCGCCTCCAGCTCCAGGCGGTGCCGGGGCTCGCAGATGCGGACCACGCAGGTGTCGTCGAGGGCCAGCGGGCCGGCGCCGACCCGGACGCGCAGGCGGGCGCCCACGTCCGGCCAGTGCGGGTCGACGGCGATCACGCGCTGGGTGCCGGTGACCCATTCGCCGTAGCGGTGGCCGTCCGACAGCAGGGCCCACACCTCGGACGGTGAACTCAGGATCAGTCGGCGATTCCGGGCCACACCGCTCACGCTCCTTCGTTTCGCCGGGGCGCCGGGGTCGTCCGCCGGGACCCGGCGTTCATCATCTCGCGGCCGGGCGTGGAACGCTTCCCGGGAGGGACCGGGGCCCAGGCGGGGCCGGGGAGCCGGGAGGGCTCCTCGAAGCCCGGGTTCCGTATATTAATGTGAAGTCTCGTATAGACTTACGGTTCCCGTCTTTGGATCCCAGGAGTTCTCATGGCCACCGATCTCACCGGCCGCCACTTCATCAAGGAGCTGGACCTCACCGCCGAGGAGTTCCGCGGCCTGGTCGCGCTGGCCGCGGAGCTCAAGGCGGCGAAGAAGGCGGGCACCGAGGTCCAGTGGCTGCGCGGCCGGAACATCGCGCTGATCTTCGAGAAGTCGTCGACCCGGACGCGCTGTGCCTTCGAGGTCGCCGCCGCCGACCAGGGGGCCTCCACCACCTACATCGACCCGGCCGGGTCCCACATCGGCACCAAGGAGTCCGCCAAGGACACCGCCCGCGTCCTCGGCCGGATGTTCGACGCCATCGAGTTCCGGGGGGACGCCCAGGCCACCGTCGAGGAGCTGGCCGCGCACGCCGGGGTGCCCGTCTACAACGGCCTCACCGAGGACTGGCACCCCACCCAGATGCTGGCCGACCTGCTCACCATGACCGAGCACGCCGGCAAGCCGCTGGAGAGCGTGACCTTCGCCTACCTCGGCGACGGCCGCTACAACATGGGCAACTCCTACCTCGTCACCGGCGCCCTGCTGGGCATGGACGTCCGGATCGTGGCGCCCAAGACGTACTGGCCCGCCGACGAGGTCGTCGCCCGGGCCCGGGAGCTGGCCGACGCCTCCGGTGCCCGCCTCACCCTCACCGAGGACATCGCCGAGGGCGTGCGCGGCGCCGACTTCGTCGCCACCGACGTGTGGGTCTCCATGGGCGAGCCGAAGGAGGTCTGGGACGAGCGCATCGCCGCCCTCGCCCCGTACACCGTGACCATGGACGTGCTGCGCGCCACCGGGAACCCGGACGTGCGGTTCCTGCACTGCCTGCCCGCCTTCCACGACCTGGGCACCTCGGTCGCGCGGGAGATCCACGAGCGCCACGGGCTGACCGCGCTGGAGGTCACCGACGAGGTCTTCGAGTCGGAGCACTCGGTGGTCTTCGACCAGGCGGAGAACCGGATGCACACCATCAAGGCCGTCATGGTGGCCACGCTGGGGGACCCGGCCTGACCCGGTCCGGCCCGTCCGGGTCCGTCCGGGTCCGACGCGGTCCGGTCCGACGCGGTCCGGTCCGGCGCCCGGCTCGGCATGGCGGGCATGGTGATACGCCCGATGGGGTGAATATGCGGCGCTGCCGTTAATATCGGGACAGATGGGGGGTCCGGCGTCACCCGCGCAGGCGGGCGGCGCCGGACCCCCTTCGCCTGCACCCCCCACGCGCACCCCGGGCGCGCGTGTGTACCGGAGAAGAGAATCACCCCATGCGTCCCAGCGGACCGTCCCGCATCAAAAGCCCTGCCCAGCTGATCGCCGAGTCCGGCGCG
Source organism: Streptomyces sp. NPDC015131 (assembly GCF_043079975.1). Lineage (NCBI taxonomy): Bacteria > Bacillati > Actinomycetota > Actinomycetes > Kitasatosporales > Streptomycetaceae > Streptomyces > Streptomyces sp. NPDC015131. The sequence goes on from NZ_JBIBVB010000001.1 coordinate 363,015, forward strand.
GACCTCGAGGGGCACGGCCTCAAGCGCAGCATGGGCCTCTTCCAGCTCGTGTGCTTCGGCGTCGGCGCCATCGTCGGCACCGGGATCTTCGTCGGGCTCTCCGACAGCGTCGCCGAGGCCGGCCCCGCGGTCGTCGTCTCCTTCGTGCTCGCCGCGATCACCTGCGTGTTCACGGCGTTCTCGTTCGCCGAGCTGGGCAGCGCGATCCCCGTCTCCGGCAGCTCGTACTCCTTCGCGTACGCCACCCTCGGCGAGCGCGTCGCCTTCCTCGTCGGCTGGTGCCTGCTGCTGGAGTACGGCGTGTCGGTGTCCGCCGTCGCCGTCGGCTGGGGGCAGTACCTCAACGAGCTGCTCGACAGCCTCGTCGGGTGGCAGCTGCCCGAGGCGCTCGCCGGCCCGCCCGGCGACGGCGGAGTCGTCAACATCCCGGCCGTCGTGGTGATTGGCCTCGCCGCCGTCCTGCTGGTGCGGGGCGTGCGCGAGAGCGCCCGCGCCACCGCCGTGATGGCCGTCGTCAAGATCCTCGTGCTGGTCCTCTTCTGCGCGATCGCCTTCCGCGCCTACCAGGCCGACAACCTCACGCCCTTCGTCACCCACGGCCTCGCCGGGGTCACCTCCGGGGCGTCCGTGGCCTTCTTCTCGTACATCGGCTTCGACGCGATCACCACCGCCGGCGAGGAGGTGAAGAACCCGCGCAAGAACGTGCCGCTGGCCATCATGATCTGCATCGGGATCGTCACCCTGCTCTACTGCCTGGTCGCCGTCGCCGCCATCGGCGCGCTGTCCGCCGACGAGGTCGCCGACCAGCCCGCCGCGCTCTCGCTGATCGTGGACCGGGTCACCGACTCCGCCGTGGGCGGCGGTGTGATCGCCTTCGGCGCGGTCGTCGCCATCGCCTCCGTCGTCCTCGCCGTGATGTACGGCCAGACCCGCATCCTGATGTCGATGTCCCGCGACGGGCTCGTCCCGCGCGTCTTCGAGAAGGTCTCCCCGAAGACCTCCACCCCGGTCGCCAACACCTGGATCGTCGCCGCGGTCTTCGCCGTCCCGGCCGCGGTCGTCCCGCTGGACGTGGTTCTCAACCTGACCACCATCGGCACCCTCGCCATCATGGTCGCCGTCAACATCGCGGTCGTCGCGCTGCGCCGCCGCCACCCCGGCCTGGAGCGGGGCTTCCGGGTGCCGCTCTACCCGCTGAGCCCGGTCCTGGGCGTCGCCATGTGCCTGTACCTGATCTGGGGGACCGGCTGGACGACCTGGGTGCAGTTCGCCGTCTTCCTGGTCGTCGGAGCCCTGGTGTACGCCCTCTACGGGCGGCGCCACTCCCGCCTCGGGCGGGTCACGGAGCCTGCATCCCCGGAAGCGTGAACCAGACGGCCTTGCCCCGGTCCGTGCGGCGGTGACCGCAGGCCGCGCTGAGGGTGCGGATCAGCAGCAGGCCGCGCCCGTGCTCCTGCCACGGATCGGGCGGGGTGTCGTGCCCCGGTACGAGATCGCCGGGCGGCGCGGGGTCGCGGTCGTGCACCTCGACCCGGCAGCCGCTCGGCAGCAGCCGCACCACCAGCTCGATCGGGCCCTGGCCGGCGGTGTGCTCCACCGCGTTCGCCACCAGCTCGGCCGTCAGCAGCTCGGCCGTGTCCCGGTACGCCGACGCGTCCAGATCCGCCAGCGCCGTCCGTATCAGGGCGCGGGCGAGCGGCACCGCGGCGGTCGTGTGCGGCAGCGCGACGCGCCAGGAGGAGGGTCCGGAAGCTTCGGGCACAGCGGGGATCCGTTCGGTGAAGCCGGTTCCATTCGGGAGCGGGGCGGGCGGGGGCGGGGCGTCCGGCGGCGTTCCGCGGCGCCGCGACGCTGCGGCGCGCAGGGGAGGGAATGGGGACGAAAACGGGACTGGGGGGACCGGGGGAGGGGGGAGTGAGCGGTGGTACGGGAGAAAACGGTGGGAGCGGGGGAAACGGTGGGTGCGGGGGAAACGGTGGGACAACAGCAACCCGTGAGGTTTGCCTTCAACCTTACGTAGCGCAGTCGGCCGCACCAGAGGCCCCGGGCGACCCGCCGGGAGACCTGTGCCACAGCCGCTACAGAACCCCCGTCACTCGGCGACAGTCGTGACAAAAGGTCACCGCTCAGCTTATCGCGCCTACGTGACGGAAGTCACGCACAAGTGATAGCTTCGAGGGGCAGGCATCTGCGCAGGCAGACCGAGGAGGGCCGCACCCGTATGAGCCCCTTTTCCAGCTCCGCTTCCCGCACCGCCGCCTGGGAGCATGTGCGGCTCGCCGTGGACGACGGCGTCGCCACCGTCACCCTCGCCCGCCCCGCCCGGCTCAACGCGCTCACCTTCGGCGCCTACGCCGACCTGCGCGACCTGCTCGCCGAGCTGTCCCGCGAGCGGGCCGTCCGCGCCCTGGTGCTCGCCGGCGAGGGCAAGGGCTTCTGCTCCGGCGGCGACGTGGACGACATCATCGGCGCCACCCTCGCCATGGACACCGCCGAGCTGCTCGACTTCAACCGGATGACCGGCCAGGTCGTCCGGGCGCTGCGCGAGGCGCCCTTCCCGGTGATCGCCGCCCTCCACGGGGTCGCCGCCGGCGCCGGCGCCGTCCTCGCGCTCGCCGCCGACTTCCGGATCGCCGACCCCACCACCCGCTTCGCGTTCCTCTTCACCCGGGTCGGCCTCTCCGGCGGGGACATGGGCGCCGCGTACCTCCTGCCCCGGGTGGTCGGCCTCGGGCACGCCACCCGGCTGCTGATGCTCGGCGACCCCGTGCGCGCCACCGAGGCCGAGCGCATCGGCCTGATCAGCGAGCTGACCGAGGAGGGCGCCGCCGACACCCGCGCCGCCGAGCTGGCCCGCCGCCTCGCGGACGGACCCGCCCTCGCGCACGCCCAGACCAAGGCGCTGCTCACGGCCGAGCTGGACATGCCGCTCGCCGCGTCCGTCGAGCTGGACGCCGCCACCCAGGCCCTCCTGATGAACGGCGAGGACTACGCCGAGTTCCACGCCGCCTTCACCGAGAAGCGGCCGCCCAAGTGGCAGGGGCGGTGACCGGCCGTGCGCGTAGCCGTCATCGGGGGCGGGCCGGGCGGACTGTACGCCGCCGCCCTGCTCAAGCGCATCGACCCCGCGCGTGAGATCACCGTCTGGGAGCGCAACGCCCCCGACGACACGTTCGGCTTCGGCGTCGTCCTCTCCGACGAGACCCTCGGCGGCATCGAGCACGCCGACCCCGCCGTCTACGCCGCGCTCCGGCGGGAGTTCGTCCGCTGGGACGACATCGACATCGCCCACCGGGGGAACGTCCTGACCTCCGGCGGCCACGGCTTCGCCGCCCTCGGCCGCCGCCGGCTCCTCCAGATCCTCCACGAGCGCTGCGAGCGGCTCGGCGTACGGCTCCGCTTCCGCACGCCCGCCCCGCCCGCCGCCGAACTGGCCGCCGGGCACGACCTGGTGATCGCCGCCGACGGAGTGCACAGCAGGACCCGCGAGGCGCACGCCCGGGTCTTCCGGCCCCGTCTCACCACCCACCGCTGCCGCTACATCTGGCTCGCCGCCGACTTCGCCTTCGACGCCTTCCGCTTCGAGATCGCCGAGACCGAGCACGGCGTGATGCAGCTGCACGGCTACCCCTACACGGCCGACGCCTCCACCGTCATCGTCGAAATGCGCGAGGAGGTGTGGCGGGCGGCCGGCTTCGACGAACTCGACGAGCAGGAGTCCACCGGCCGCTGCGCCAAAATCTTCTCCGACGCGCTCCGGGGCCGCCCGCTCACCTCCAACGCCTCCGCGTGGACCGCCTTCCGCACCGTCACCAACGAGCGCTGGTCGCACGGCAACACGGTCCTCCTCGGCGACGCCGCCCACACCGCGCACTTCTCCATCGGCTCCGGCACCAAGCTCGCCGTCGAGGACGCCCTGGCGCTCGCCGCCTGCGTCGAGGAGCAGCCCGGCCTGCCCGAGGCCCTCGCCGCGTACGAGGCGGAACGCCGCCCCGTGGTCGAGTCCACCCAGCGCGCCGCCGCCGCCAGCCTCCGCTGGTTCGAGGACCTCGCGCTCCACCTGGACCAGCCGCCCCGCCAGTTCGCCTTCAACCTGCTCACCCGCAGCCGCCGGGTCACCCACGGCAACCTGCGGCTGCGCGACCCGCGCTTCACCGGCGCCGTCGAGCGCGACTTCGGCTGCCCGCCCGGCACCCCGCCGATGTTCACCCCGCTGCGGCTGCGCGGCCTGACCCTGCGCAACCGGGTCGTCGTCTCCCCCATGGACATGTACGCGGCCGAGGACGGCGTCCCCGGCGACTTCCACCTCGTCCACCTGGGCGCCCGCGCCCTCGGCGGCGCCGGGCTCGTCATGACGGAGATGGTCTGCGTCAGCCCCGAGGGCCGCATCACCCCCGGCTGCGCCGGGCTGTGGACGCCCGGCCAGGCCGCCGCCTGGCGCCGGGTCACCGACTTCGTCCACCAGCAGTCGCCGGGCACCGCCATCGGCGTCCAGCTCGGCCACTCCGGCCGCAAGGGCTCCACCAAGCGCATGTGGGAGGGCATCGACCAGCCCCTCGACTCCGGCAACTGGCCGCTCGTCGCCGCCTCCCCCCTCCCGTACCGCCCCGGCGTCAACCAGGTTCCGCACGAGCTGCACCGGGCCGCGCTCACCGACATAAGGGAGCAGTTCGCCGCCGCCGCCCGGCGTGCCGCCCGCGCCGACTTCGACCTGCTCGAACTGCACTGCGCCCACGGCTATCTGCTGTCCGGTTTCCTCTCCCCGCTCACCAACCGCCGCACCGACGCCTACGGCGGCTCCCTCGCGGCCCGGCTGCGCTTCCCGCTGGAGGTGTTCGACGCGGTACGGGCCGCCTGGCCCGGCGAGCGGCCCATGACGGTCCGCATCTCCGCCACCGACTGGGCGCCCGGCGGCACCACCGCCGAGGAGGCCGTCGAGATCGCCCGCGCCTTCGCCGAGCACGGCGCCGACGCCATCGACGTCTCCACCGGCCAGGTCGTCCCCGACGAGCGCCCCGAGTACGGGCGTTCGTACCAGACGCCGTACGCCGACCGGATCCGCAACGTCCTGGGGGTGCCGGTGATCGCCGTGGGCGCCATCTCCTCCTGGGACGACGTCAACTCGCTGCTGCTGGCCGGCCGCGCCGACCTGTGTGCCCTGGCCCGCCCGCACCTCTACGACCCGCACTGGACCCTGCACGCCGCCGCCGAACAGGGCTACGAGGGCCCGGCAGCCCCCTGGCCCGCCCCGTACCGCGCGGGCAGCCGCACACCCCCCACAGGCCGCACCGACGCCCCCAAACCACGCCTGGGCCTGGCGCGTTAGGCCCCGCCCCGGACGAACTCCTCGCCCGGGTCGCGCAGCAGGGCGTGCAGGCCGCCGAAGACCGCCGCCGCCCTGCCGCCCGGCCAGCCGGCCGGGAGCAGCGCGGCCGGGAGGCCCGGGTCGGCGTACGGCAGGCGGCGCCAGGAGTCCAGCGCGAGCAGGTAGTCGCGGTACGCCTCCTCGGGTGACGGCTCGCGGGCCGGCCAGGCGCGCAGCACCGGTTCGTGGCGGTCGAGGAACTCCTCGTACAGCTTGGCGATCGCGGCCAGGTCCCACCAGCGGCCCACCGCCTCGGCCGTCGCGGGGAAGCCCAGGTGCTCGCCGCGGAAGAGGTCCACGTACGGGTCGAGCTGGAGGCGCTGGAGGGTGTGCCGGGTCTCCTCGTACAGCGCGGCGGGTGCGATCCACACGCCCGGGGCCGCCGTCCCGAAGCCCAGCCGGGCCAGCCGGGAGCGCAGCAGGTGCCGCTTGTTCCGCTCGGCCTCGGGCACCGAGAAGACGGCCAGGACCCACCCCTCGTCCCCGCTCGGCTCGCCCGCCGCGTAGATCCGCCGGTCGCCGTCGTCCAGCAGCTGGCGGGCGTCCTCGGACAGGGCGTACCCGGCGGCGCCGTCCGGGGTGCGGCGCGGCACGAGCAGCCCGCGCCGCTTGAGCCGGGAGACGGACGAGCGCACGGACGGCGCGTCGACGCCCAGCACCGCCAGCAGCCGGATGAGTTCGGCCACCGGCAGCGGGGCGTTGTCGGGCGTCCGCCCGTACGCGCCGTACAGGGAGACGATCAGGGAACGCGGGGTGTGCTGCTCGGCCACGTGATCACTTTACGGGCGCGTCCCCGTCGCGCAGCCGGAATCTCTGCAGCTTGCCGGTGGCCGTGCGGGGCAGCGCGTCCAGGAAGACGATCTCGCGCGGGCACTTGTACGGGACCAGGCGGTCCTGGACGAAGGCGCGCAGCTCGCCGGCGGTGTGCTCGTCGCGCGGCAGGCCGTCGCGCAGCACGGTGTACGCGACGACGACCTGGCCGCGCAGGTCGTCGGGGCGGCCGACCACGGCGGCCTCGACCACGTCGGGGTGGGCCAGCAGGGCCTCCTCGACCTGCGGGCCGGCGATGTTGTACCCGGCCGAGATGATCATGTCGTCGGCGCGGGCGACATAGCGCAGGTAGCCGTCCGGTTCGCGGACGTAGGTGTCGCCGGTGATGTTCCAGCCGTGCCGGACGTACTCCGTCTGGCGCGGGTCGTCCAGATAGCGGCAGCCCACCGGGCCGCGCACGGCCAGCAGCCCCTCCTGCCCGTCGGGCACGGGCCGGCCGGAATCGTCCACCACGCGCGCGTGCCAGCCGGGGACGGGCAGGCCGGTGGTGCCGGGGCGGATGGCGTCGTCGGCCGCCGAGACGAAGATGTGCAGCAGCTCGGTCGCCCCGATGCCGTTGATCAGGCGCAGTCCGGTGTGCTCGTGCCAGGCCCGCCAGGTGGCCGCCGGGAGGTTCTCGCCGGCCGACACGCAGCGGCGCAGCGAGGTGGTGTCGTACCGGTCGAGGTCGTCCAGCATCACCCGGTAGGCGGTGGGGGCGGTGAACAGCACCGTCACCCGGTGCTCGGCCACGGCGGGCAGCAGCTGCCGGGGCCCGGCCTGTTCGAGCAGCAGCGCCGAGGCGCCGGCCCGCAGCGGGAAGATCACCAGCCCGCCGAGCCCGAAGGTGAACCCCAGCGGCGGGCTGCCCGCGAAGAGGTCGTCGGGGCGGGGGCGCAGCACGTGCGCCGAGAAGGTGTCGGCCACCGCCAGCACGTCGCGGTGGACGTGCACGCACCCCTTGGGCCGTCCGGTGGTGCCGGAGGTGAAGGCGATCAGGGCCACGTCGTCGGCGGCGGTGTCCACCGCCTCGTACGGGCCGGTGTGCCGGGCGGTGAGGCGCAGCAGGTCGCCGGGCCCGTCACCGCCGTACGTGGTGATCCGCAGCCCCGGGACCTCCGCCTTGACCAGGTCGTCCACCACCCGGACGTCGCACAGGGCGTGGCTGACCCGGGCCATCTCGCCCATCACGGCCAGCTCCCGGGGGCGGGCGCCCGCGAGGACGGTCACGGCGATCGCGCCCGCCTTCATCACCGCCAGCCAGCAGGCCGCCAGCCAGGGCGTGGTGGGGCCGCGCAGCAGCACCCGGTTGCCGGGCACCACGCCGAGGTCCTCGGTGAGCACATGGGCGACGCGGTCGACGCGCCGGCGCAGCTCGCCGTACGTCCACACCCCACCGGAGCCGTCCCGGAAGGCGGGGCGTCCGGGGCCGAACCGTTCCACCGTGCGGTCCAGCAGCTCGGTGCCGCAGTTGAGCCGGTCGGGGTAGCGCAGTTCCGGGAGGCCGAAGACCAGGTCCGGCCACTGCTCGCGTGGCGGGAGGTGGTCCCGGGCGAAGGTGTCACGATGTGCCGAAGGCGTGAGCCCCATGGTTCGCCCCCTTGTCGTGGTGGGAACGCTCATCGAGCGTATCGTTCATGTGACGACAGTCAACGGCCCGCGATAGATGTCTTTGAGGGGGCATGAATGCCCGTATTCTCACTCGATCCCGCCCAGACCGCCTGGTGTGCCGAACTGCGTGCCCTGGCCGCCGAACGGCTCCGCCCGCTCGCCGAGAAGGGCGAGCCCGGCCACGTCAACCGCCCCCTCGTCGCCGCGCTCGGGGAACTGGGCCTGCTGCGCCGCCTGTTCGGGGCCGGCGCGCTGGAGCTGTGCCTGATGCGCGAGTCCCTCGCCCGGGTGTGCACCGAGGCGGAGACCGCGCTCGCCCTCCAGGGCCTCGGCGCCCACCCGGTCGCCGCGTACGGGACGCCCGGGCAGCGGGAGCGCTGGCTGCCGGGGGTGGCCGCGGGCGGCACGGTCGCGGCCTTCGCGCTCAGCGAGCCGGGCGCGGGCTCGGACGCGGCGGCGCTCGCCCTGGAGGCGGTGCCGGACGGCGGCCACGGCAGTGGTGACGGGAGCAGCGACGGGGGCGGCTGGCGGCTGTCCGGGGAGAAGTGCTGGATCTCCAACGCCCCCGAGGCCGACTTCTACACCGTCTTCGCCCGGACGGCCCCGGACGCCGGGGCGCGCGGCATCACCGCCTTCCTGGTCCCCGCCGACCGCCCCGGCCTCACCGGCAGCCCGCTCGACATGCTGTCCCCGCACCCCATCGGCAGCCTGCTGTTCGACGGCGTCCCGGTCGGGCCCGGCGACGTCCTCGGCGAGACCGGCGCGGGCTTCCGGGTCGCCATGGACACCCTGAACCTCTTCCGGCCCAGCGTCGGCGCCTTCGCGGTCGGCATGGCGCAGGCCGCGCTGGACGCCACCCTCGCCCACACGGCCGACCGCACCGCCTTCGGCGGCGTACTGAAGGACCTCCAGGCCGTGTCCCACCAGGTCGCGGAGATGGCCACCCGCACCGAGGCCGCCCGGCTGCTGGTGTACGCGGCGGCGGCGGCCCACGACGAGGGCGCGCCCGATGTGCGCGGGCGCGCCGCCATGGCCAAGCTGCTGGCCACCGAGACCGCGCAGTACGTCGTGGACGCCGCCGTCCAGCTGCACGGCGCCCGGGCGCTGCGCCGCGGCCACCTGCTGGAGCACCTGTACCGGGAGGTGCGCGCGCCGCGCATCTACGAGGGCGCGACCGAGGTGCAGCGCACCATCATCGCCAAGGAGCTGTACGCCTCATGAGCGTCGAACGGCACAACCCGGCGGAGCTGTCGCCGCCCACGGGCTTCTCCCACGCGGTCACCGCGACCGGCTCCCGGCTGGTCTTCCTCGCCGGGCAGACCGCGCTGGACGGGGCCGGGCGGGTGGTGGGGGAGACCCTGCCGGAGCAGTTCGAGACCGCGCTGGGCAACCTCCTGACCGCCCTGAAGGCGGCGGGCGGCACCCCCGCCGACCTCGCCCGCGTGACCGTGTACGCCACCGACGTCGCCGACTACCGGGACAGGGCCCCCGAACTGGGCCGCATCTGGCGCCGCCTGGCCGGCCGCGACTACCCGGCGATGGCCGTCGTGGGCGCCGTACGCCTCTGGGACGAGCAGGCCCTGGTGGAGCTGGACGGCTTCGCGGTGCTGGAGTGAGGCGCGGGCCGCATTGCCGGTGAGCCCCGGGGGCCGGTGACCCCCGGAGGGCCCGGGCGGGCGGTGACCCCGGCGGGCCGGGGGCCGGTGAACCCGACGGGCAGGGGGCCGGCGGGCCGGGGTGGCCGGAGCCCGACCGGGGCTCAACAGCCGTGTTCCGCACGAGGGTTGTCAGTGCAATGTCACATTACTATGTTGCACGTCACACGGTAGTGGCATGCACCCATCAAGCTCCTGGGGGCTCGCCCCGCCGTGTCCGCACCGCTGCACGGACCACTCCCCACCTCCGACACAGGAGCCGCAGTGTCCCAGCGATCCCTCGGCAGATGCCCACGCCCCCGACCTCTGCGCCACGCCCTGCTCGCCGCCGCCGTCGCCACCGCGACCCTCCTCGGCGCCGCCGCCGGGAGCGCCCCCGCGACCGCCGCCGCACCCGACCGCACCCCCGTCATGACCCCCGTCGCCGCCGCCGGGGGCCCGTCCCGGCCCGTCCACGACGAGGTCGAGCGTCTCGCCACCGCGCCCGAACCCACCCCGCGCCCCGCCCCCGCGCCCGGCGGGCGTACCAGCTCCGCGATCCCCGGCCCGGCGACCCCGGGGAGCGCCGGTGCGGCGGCCACCGCGGCGCCCGCCTGCACCCTCGACCACGTCACCCGCCTCGGCCCCGAGCAGTTCACCGACTTCCTGGCCGACCCGGCCGTCACCGCCGACGGCTGCCTGCGCGACCTGATCTGGACCTGGGACGCCCGGCTGGCCCCCGTCATGTCCGACGCCCACGTCCAGGCCGTCTCCCGCCGCACCTCCGCCCTCGCGCCCGGCCACGACGGCAGGAACGGCACCCACCTGCTGGAGATGCTCACCTACCTCCACGCCGTGGCGTACCACGACTTCTCCCGCACCGAGATCGACGTCACCGACCCGCCCACCACCGAGGCGATGCGCCGGGCCGTCCACGCCTTCGGCACGGCGCGCCGCTCCTTCGAGGTGACCCGCACCAACGCCGAGTCGCTGCGCGAGGCGCTCTACGCGGGCAGCGCCCCCGGTCTGCGCCACTCCCAACTCGACCTGGTCCGGCGGGTGCTGGCCACCATGGACCCGTACCACACCACCACGTACCGGGACCCGGTCTGGGGCGGCGCCGCCCTCGCCGCCCTGTCCGTCAACTACCTGGGCGTGTACCCGGGCAACCGGGACACCGCCTTCCACACGCTGGCCGCCCGCAACACCGCCTACCGGGACGCCTTCCGGAAGTTCTCCGCCTACACCCACCTCAAGGGCACGCCCAACGAGTGGGTGGTGCGCGACGCCCTCGGCGAGTACGGCCGCTTCGGGCAGATCGAGGCGCTGACGGCGGCGATCGTGCCCGACCTCGGCGCGCTCCTCGCCCCCGTCGTCCGGGACTTCGGGCGCGGCAGCGCCCCCTGGGCCAAGCTCGCCTCCTGGCTGAACTTCTACGAGGCGTGCGCACCGTACGGGGTGTGCAAGGACGACATCGCGCGCGAGATCTTCCCCCACACGTACGCGTACGACAAGGCGGCCATCAGGGTGCGCACCGGGCTGACCCGCCCCGTGGTCGACCAGCTGTACTACGCGAGCAAGCAGGTCAAGGCGCAGTTCCACCGGATCACCGGAAGCCATGAACCGCTGGCGGGGGACACCAATGCCACCCTGAACATCGTGCTGTACGCCTCCCGCGCGGACTATGAGACCTACCACCCGCTGCTGACCGGGATGGACACCGACAACGGCGGCATCTACATCGAGCGCGGCGCGACCTTCTACACGTACCAGCGCCGGGTGCCCCAGGACTCCTCGCTCACGCTGGAGGAGCTGTTCCGGCACGAGTACACGCACTACCTCAACGGCCGCTTCGCGGTGCCCGGTTACTTCGGCGAGGGCCCCTGGTACGAGGCGGACCGCACCACGGCCATGGACGAGGGGACGGCCGAGTTCCTGGCCGGCGCCACCCGTGACGACGGTGTCGCCGTCCGGGCCGCGCTGGTGCGGAGCATCATGGCCGACACCGCGGACGGCAGTCCCCGGATGAGCGTGGACGAGCTGCTGCACGCCACCTACGCCGGTGACGGCTTCCGCTTCTACGCCTACGCGGGCACCTTCTTCAGCCACCTGTGGACCGAACGGCCCGCCCTGCTCCAGGAGATGTACCGGCACCTGCGCGCCGACGACCCGGTGGCCTTCGACGCCTGGCGCGACCGGCTGGGCCGGGACGCCTCCGTCCAGCGAAACTACGACGCCTTCCTGGACGCCCGGATCGCCGAGGTGGACGACCTGTTCGTGCCCGACACCCGCTACACGCCCAACGACCGGCTGCGCGACTCCACCGCCGAGGCCGTCCGCGCCTCCTTCGCCGCCGCCACCGGGTCCGCCCCGAGCTGCTCGGCCAACGGCGACCCCGGCATGCCCCGCTACCTCTGCGCCGGCCGGATCACCGCCCGCCTCACGGACGCGGGAAGCGCCGACCGGGTCTTCCGGGACATGTCCGCCACCGTCGACCACTTCCTGCTGGAACGGGCCGGCGGCGCGTCCACCAACCTCGCCGACATGAACTGCTCCTTCGGCCGCGTGGACATCTGGCCGGACCGGTCGGCGGGCACCTCGGACTATCTGTGCGAAGGGCCGCTGCGGAGCTGAAAGGCCGTTCAGCAAAAGCGAGTTGGGCGTGCCGGTGGTCTTCACAGGACCAGTGCCATGTGAAATATTACTGACGTGCCCACGAGACACGTGAGTGATCTGCCGGACGCCGTGATCGTCGGAGCCGGAGTGGTCGGGGCGGCGTGCGCGTACTACGCGAGCCGCGCCGGCCTCACCGTCACCGTCGTCGACCGCGGTCCCGTGGCGGGCGGCACCACCGGTGCCGGAGAAGGCAACCTGCTCGTCTCCGACAAGGAGCCGGGCCCGGAGCTCGACCTCGCCCTGCTGTCCACCCGGCTGTGGCGCGAACTCGCCCGCACCCTCCCACCGGAGACCGAGTACGAGCCCAAGGGCGGTCTCGTCGTCGCATCCGACGAGACCGCCCTCACCGCCCTGCACGCCCTCGCCGCGCGCCAGGCGGAGGCGGGCGCCGACACCCGGCCCGTACCCGCCGGCGCGCTGGCCGCCCTCGAGCCGCACCTCGCCCCCGGGCTCGCCGGAGGGGTCCACTACCCCGAGGACGCGCAGGTGCAGCCCGCCATGGCCGCCGCCCAGCTCCTGCGGGCCTCCGGCGCGCACGTCCGCCCCGGCGAGGAGGTCACCGCCGTCCTCACCGGCCCGTCCGGAGCGGTCCGCGGCGTCCGCACCAGCCGCGGCGACCTCCACGCCCCGGCCGTCGTCAACGCCACCGGCACGTGGGGCGGGGCGCTCGCCGCACTCGCCGGCGTCCACCTGCCGGTACGGCCCCGGCGCGGCTTCGTCCTCGTCACCGAACCCCTCCCGCCCCGCCTCGTGCGCCACAAGGTGTACGCGGCGGACTACGTCGCCGACGTCGCCAGCGACTCGGCCGCCCTCCAGTCCTCGCCCGTCGTCGAGGGCACCCCCGCCGGGACGGTCCTCATCGGCGCCACCCGCGAACGCGTCGGCTTCGACCGGACCCTGTCCACCGAGGCGCTGCGGCGGCTCGCCGCCGGGGCGATCGCGCTGTTCCCGGTGCTCGGCGGCGCCCGCGCCCTGCGCGCGTACCACGGCTTCCGCCCCTATCTGCCCGACCACCTCCCGGCGATCGGCCCCGACCCGCGCGTCCCCGGGCTGCACCACGCCTGCGGCCACGAGGGCGCCGGCATCGGCCTCGCCCCCGCGACCGGCGCCCTCGTCGCCGCCGCCCTCACCGGGGCGCGACCGCCCCTGGACCCGGCGCCGTTCCGCCCCGACCGCTTCGACGCCCCGGCCCGCGGGGACGCCCCGGCCCGTAGGGACGCCCCGGCCCATAGGGATGCCCCCGCCCGCCCCCACACCCGCCCCGACGATCCGGAAGGAGCCGCCCCGTGAGACGACGCGCCACCACGCCCGCGCCCTTCACGCTCACCTTCGACGGCAGGCCCGTCACCGCGCTGCCCGGCCAGACGGTCGCCGCCGCCCTCTGGTCGGCCGGGATCCTCTCCTGGCGCACCACCCGGCACACCGGGGCGCCCCGCGGTGCCTTCTGCGCCATGGGCACCTGCCACGACTGCCTGGCCACCGTCAACGGCCGTCCCAACCGCCGCGCCTGCCTCCTGCCGGCCCGCCCCGGCGACACCGTCACCACCCAGGAGGGCACCGGACATGCCCGCTGACCTCGCCGTGGTCGGCGCCGGACCGGCCGGGATCGCGGCCGCCACCACGGCCGCCCGGCTCGGGCTGAGCGTCACCCTGCTGGACGCCGGACAGCGGGCGGGCGGCCAGATCCACCGGCACGCGGCGGGCGCCCCCGTACCCCGCGAGGTGCGCCGGCTCACGCGCCGGCCCGACCGGATCACCCACCTGCCCGGCCACCACGTCTGGACCGTCGCCCGCGACGGCGACACCTGGCTCCTGCACGCCGTCGCGGGACCCGACGAGACCCCCGCCGCCGTCCGCGCCCACGCCGTGCTCCTCGCCACCGGCGCCTGCGAACGGCACCTCCCCTTCCCCGGCTGGACCCTGCCCGGGGTGCTCGGCGCGGGCGGCGCGCAGGCCCTGCTCAAGGGCGGGCCCGCCCTCCCCGGGCGCCGTGTCGTCGTCGCGGGCAGCGGGCCCCTGCTGCTCGCCGTCGCCGGCACCCTGGCCGCCGCCGGGGCCCGGGTCCCCGCCCTGGTCGAGGCGGCCGGCTACACCGGCTACGCCCACCACGGCGCCGCCCTCGCCCGGAACCCCGCCAAGCTCCTCCAGGGCGCCCGGCACGGCGCCGTCCTCCTGCGCCGCTCCACCCGCCTCCTCACCCGCCACGCGGTCACCGCCGCCCACGGCACCACCCGGGTGGAGGCCGTCACCGTCACCCGGCTCGACACCGACTGGCGCCCCGTCCCCGGCACCGGCCGCCGCATCCCCTGCGACGCCCTCGCGGTGGGCCACGGTCTGCTGCCGCAGCTGGAACTCGCCACCGCGCTCGGCTGCGCCACCCGCCGCACCCCGGACGGCACCCCGGCGGTGGACACCGACGCCGGGCAGCGCACCTCCGTCCCGGGTGTCTGGGCGGCCGGGGAGACCTGCGGCGTCGGCGGCGCCGAACTCGCCCGCACGGAGGGCCGGATCGCCGCCCTCTCCGTCGCCGGCCGCCACAGCGCGGCCCTCGCCCGGCGCCGCGGGCGGCTGCGGGCCTTCGCCGCCGCGATGGCCGCCGCGCACCGGCCCGGCCCCGGCTGGACCGGCTGGCTCACCGACACCACCGAGGTGTGCCGCTGCGAGGAGGTCACCGCCGGCCGCGTCCGCGACGCCGTCACCGGCCTGGGCGCCGGGGACGCCCGTACCGTCAAGCTCCTCACCCGCGCCGGAATGGGCTGGTGCCAGGGCCGCGTCTGCGGACCGGCCGTCGCCCGCCTCGCCGGGCAGGACCCGGCGCCCGACCGGCGCCCGCTGTCCTGCCCCGTACCGCTCCGTCACCTCGCCCACCCACCGGGAGACGAACGATGAACCAGCGCACCAAGCCCTGGCACGGCGTTCTGGTCGCCACCGCCCTGCCGCTGCGCGACGACCTCTCCGTCGACTACGACGCCTACGCCGCCCACGTCGCCCGGCTCGTCGCCGAGGGCTGCGACGGGGTCGTCCCCAACGGCTCCCTCGGCGAGTACCAGACCCTCAGCGACGAGGAGCGCACCCGGCTCGTCCGCGTCGCCGTCGAGGCGGCGGGCGACGGCGCCCGGGTGATGCCCGGCATCGCCGCGTACGGCTCGACCGAGGCCCGCCGGTGGGCCGAGCGGGCGGCCGAGGCGGGCTGCGGATCGGTGCTGCTGCTGCCGCCCACCGCGTACCGCGCCGACCCGGCGGCCGTCCGCGCCCACTACGCCGAGGCCGCCCGCGCCGGGCTGCCCGTCGTCGCGTACAACAACCCCTTCGACACCCGGGTCGACCTCACCCCCCGGCTCCTCGCCCAACTCCACGCCGACGGGCACGTGGTGGCGGTCAAGGAGTTCAGCGGCGACGTTCGGCGCGCCTACGAGATCGCCGAACTGGCCCCGGACCTCGACCTGCTGGCCGGCGCCGACGACGTCCTGCTGGAGCTGGTCCTGGCCGGCGCGGTGGGCTGGATCGCCGGCTACCCCAACGCCCTGCCCGCCGCCTGCACCGCCCTCTACCGGGCCGCCGCCGCCCGCGACCTCGACACCGCCCTGCCCCTCTACCGGGCGCTGCACCCGCTGCTGCGCTGGGACTCGCGGCCCGAGTTCGTCCAGGCGATCAAACTGTCCATGGACCTGGCCGGCCACCGCGGCGGGCCCTGCCGCCCGCCCCGGACGCCGCTCACCGGCGCCCACGCCGCCACCGTCCGCGCCGCCACCGAGAAGGCGCTCGCGGAAGGGCTCTCCTGACCATGCGCACCCGGACCGTCCACCATGTCGTCGACTCCCACACCGAGGGCATGCCCACCCGGGTCGTCACCGGCGGGATCGGCACCGTCCCCGGCGCCACCATGGCCGAGCGGCGCGCCCACTTCGCCGCCCGCCTGGACCACGTCCGCACCCTGCTGATGTACGAGCCGCGCGGCCACGCCGCCATGAGCGGCGCGATCCTCCAGCCCCCCACCCGGCCCGACGCCGACTACGGCGTGCTGTTCGTCGAGGTCTCCGGCCTCCTCCCGATGTGCGGGCACGGCACCATCGGCGTCGCCACCGTCCTCGTCGAGACCGGGATGGTGGCCGTCACCGAACCCGTCACCACCGTCCGCCTCGACACCCCGGCCGGACTGGTGACCGCCGACGTACGGGTGGAGAACGGCGCCGCCAGGTCCGTCACCCTCACCAACGTCCCCGCCTTCTGCGTTGCCCTCGACCGCGAGGTGGTGGTGCCCGGCCTCGGCACCGTCCGCTACGACCTCGCGTACGGCGGGAACTTCTACGCCTTCGTCGAACTCGCCGACCTGGGCCTGCCGTTCGACCGGGCCCGCAAGGAGGACCTGCTCGCCGCCGGCCTCGCCGTGATGGACGCCGTCAACACCGCCGACCGGCCCGTGCACCCCGAGGACCCGTCCATCGCGGGCCTCAAGCACGTCTACCTCGCCGCGCCCGGCTCCGACGCCGTCCACTCCCGGCACGCCATGGCCATCCACCCGGGCTGGTTCGACCGCTCGCCCTGCGGGACCGGCACCTCGGCGCGGATGGCCCAGCTCCACGCGCGCGGGGAGCTGCCGCTCGGGCGGGACTTCGTGAACGAGTCGTTCATCGGGACCCGGTTCACCGGGCGCCTCACCGGCGAGACCACGGCCGGCGGACGGCCCGCCGTCGTGCCCACCGTCACCGGCCGCGCCTGGATCACCGGCACCGCCCAGTTCTTCCTGGATCCGGACGACCCCTTCCCCGCGGGCTTCCTCCTCTGATCCCCTACCATCCCGACGACACCCGGAGGCAGCCCGATGACCGGCCGGCACCTGAAGAACCTGCTCACCAGCCAGGAACGCCTGCGCGACCAGGTGGCGCACGCCCTGCGCGCCGCCCTGATCGCCGGTGAGCTGCAACCGGGCACGGTCTACTCCGCCCCGGCCCTCGCCGCCGACTTCGGCATCTCCGCCACCCCCGTCCGGGAGGCGATGCTCGACCTCGCGGGCGAGGGCCTGGTCGAACCCGTACGCAACAAGGGCTTCCGCATCACCGAGGTCAGCGAACGCGACCTCGACCAGTACACCGAGCTGCGCGCGCTGATCGAGGTGCCGACCATCGGCGCCGTGACCCGGTCGGCCGACCGGCGGCGGCTGGAGGAACTGCGGCCGGTCGCCGAGGAGATCGTCACCAGCGCCCGCGCCCACGACCTGATCCGCTACCTCGACGCCGACCGGCGCTTCCACCTCTCCCTGCTCGCCCTGTCGGGCAACGACCGCCTGGTGGAGACGGTCGGCGACCTGCGCAAGCGGGCCCGGCTGTACGGCCTGACGGCCCTCGCCGAGCGGGGCCTGCTCGTCGCCTCGGCCGAGGAGCACCACGAGCTGCTCGACCTGATGCTCGCGGGCGACGCCCCGGCGGCCGAGGCGTGCATGGCACGGCACCTCGGCCACGTACGGTCGCTGTGGGCGCGCACCGGCGGCGCGGAGCGGGCGGAGGGGCACCCGGCCTCCGTCAGCCCTGCCCCCGCACACTGATGTCGCTGAACTCCACGGTGGCGTCCTCGGTGTAGAGGCCCACCGAGCCGCGCAGATAGGGCTCCCGGCGGTCGGTGTGGGTGACGATCGGCTCGTCGTCCACCCGGACGGTCATGGTGGCGCCCCGCTGGCGCACCTCGATGCGGTGCCAGTCGTGGATGGGGTACGAGCCGGGGTGCGTGGCCAGGTAGCACTGCTTCTCCGGGCACGCGGGGTCGACCTTGCCGAGCTCCCAGCCGTTGGGCTTGAGGATCACGTAGTAGAAGTGCTCGTCGTCGGTGTAGTGCCACACCGCCCAGGCGGCCTCCCACGGGTTGGGGGCGCCCGGCTGCCGCAGCTGCTTCTCGGTGCGCATCCGCAGCCGGTAGGTGAAGTCGCCGTAGGCGGCGGTCGACGTCACCAGCGCGGCGTGCGTCCGGTCGGGGCTGGTGGCCGCCCGCGGCGACAGCGTGATGACGCCGGCCTTCTCGGTGACGCTGCCGTGCCCGTCGTAGACCACCCGCCAGGGCCCGTGCTCGCTGCCCTCCTGCCAGGTGGCCGGCGCCTCGGGGTCGGTGCCGCAGCCCACCGGCAGCAGCACGGCCGCCACCAGCAGGACGCCGGCCATGAGCCATCGGCGCGGGGCGGTGCTCATCCGGCCGCCAGCATGTCCAGGGACCGGGCACGGTCCGGTACGCGGCCGAAGTCGTGGGCCAGCGTGTCGAGGATGCGTTCCGCGGCGTGCCCGTCCCCGAACGGGTTGGGCGCCGCCGCCATCCGCCGGTACAGCACCGGGTCGTCCAGCAGGGCGGTGGCCGCGGCGTGCACGGCGGCCGGGCCGGTGCCGGCCAGCCGGGCGGCGCCCGCCCGGACCGCCTCGGGGCGCTCGGTGGTGTCCCGCAGGACCAGCACCGGCTTGTCGAAGCTGGGCGCCTCCTCCTGGACGCCGCCGGAGTCGGTGAGCACCAGGGTGCAGGCGGCCAGGGTGGCGATGAAGTCGAAGTAGTCGAGCGGCTCGGTGAGGGTGATCCTCGGGTGGCCGCCCAGGGCGGGCAGCAGCACGTCCCGCACGGCGGGGCTCCGGTGCAGCGGCACCAGCACCTCGACGTCCGGGCGGTCGGCCAGCCGCAACAGGGTGTCGGCGAGCGCCCGCATGCGCGGGCCCTGGTTCTCCCGGCGGTGCAGCGTCACCAGCAGGCCGCGGCGCCCGGTGCGGAAGGCGGAGCGGCCGTCCGCGCGGTCGCGGGCCCACAGCAGGTTGTCGATCACGGTGTTGCCGGTCACCATGACGTCCTCGGTGGGCACCGCCTCGGCGGTCAGGGCGGCGGCGGCGCGCGGGGTGGGCGCGAAGTGCCAGCGCGTCATCCGGCTCACCAGGCGCCGGTTCAGCTCCTCGGGGAAGGGGTCGTCGAGGACCCCGCTGCGCAGCCCCGCCTCCACATGGGCGACCGGGACGTGTTCGTAGAAGGCCGCGAGGGCCCCGCACAGGGTGCTGCTGGTATCGCCTTGGACCATCACCAGATCGGGCCGTTCCTCGCGGATCAGCTCGCCGATCCCGGCGATCAGCCGGGCGGTGAGCGCGGACAGTTCCTGGCGCTCCCGCATCACCGCGAGGTCGTGGGACACGGTGAGCCCGAGCCGTCGCAGCATCCGGTCGAGCATCTCCCGGTGCTGGCCGGTGTTGATCAGCACCGGTGCGAACAGGGGCGAGTCGTCCAGCGCCCGGAGGACCGGGGCCAGTTTCACGGCCTCGGGACGGGTGCCGAGAACGACCGCCGCACGAAGCCTGCCGTCCGGCGTGGAGCGTACAGAGAGCATACGATCACCGCATTAGGAACAAGTGGGATATATGGATGGTGTCGGGAAGGGCGGTGGTGTGAACCGCCGCCGGATCGGACGGGACGTCAGGTCACCGACTCCCGCGGCGGCCGGACCGGCGGGGCACCGGCCCGCCGCGACGGCGGCGGAGGCGACGGGGGCGACGGGGGCCGCGGCGGGCGCCCGGGAGGCCGCGGGGGCGACTCGCGCGGCGCCTCCGGGACGCGCCGGGTCTTCGCCCACCCGCTGCGCCGGAACAGCTGCCGGCCCACCGCCAGCCAGCCCACCGGCAGCCAGTGGTAGCAGTAGAGGGTGAAGAGCAGGCCCAGACCCGCGGCGCGCGGCACGCTCGTCCGCTCGGCGCGGTGGTACACGTACCCGCACACCGGCGCCACCCCGAACGACACCAGCACCCAGACGATCAGCACCACGCCGTAGTCGGCCGTCAGCGTCTCCGCCATCCGCTGCCCGCCGCCCGTCGCCACCGCGATCAGCGAGGCGTAGAACGCCAGCACCGAGAAGGTCGTCAGCAGCACCAGCAGCGGCAGCGTCAGCGTGATCAGCAGGTCCGCCACCACCCGCCCGCGCAACTGCGCCCGTACGATCCCGGGGATCACCCCGATGCACTGCAGATGCCCCTGGAACCACCGGGTCCGCTGGCGCAGGAAGGGACGCAGCCGGACCAGGCCCTGCTGCGAGACATGGGTGCGCGGGGTGAAACGGGTCCGCCAGCCCTCGGTGACCAGGTGGACGCCCAGGTCCAGATCCTCCGTCAGACAGCGGCTCCACGGCGCGGAACCGAGGGTCTCCAGCGCCGACAGCCGGGTGAACTGCCCGTTGCCGCCCAGACCCGCGCTGCCGATCCGGCTCCTCGCCCGCTGGAAGATCTCCGTGTACGTCACGAACTCGACGTCCTGCAACCGCGCCAGCAGCCCGGAGGCGGCGTTCAGGATGCGCACCGCGATCTGCACCGCGCCCACGTCCGGCTCCCGGAACATCGGGGCCACCACCGACAGCGCGCCCGGCTCGACGCGCCCGTCGGCGTCCACCACCACCAGGACGATCTCGTCCCGCCCGTACCCGGCGAACCCGGGCGTCCCCACCAGCTCGTGGCGGATGTGGCGGTACGCGGCGTTCAGCGCCTCGCCCTTGCCCTGCCGCGCCCGCGGCGGCACCCGCCGCAGCAGCATGATCCGCGGATCGGTGAAGCGCTCCACGATGCCGGCCGTCGCGTCGTCCGACCCGTCGTCGACGACGAGCGCCACCCAGTTGCGCTCCGGCAGCGCCAGCAGCCGCTCCAGGCTCGCGCCGATCACCAGCTCCTCGTCGAGGCACGGCAGGACGAAGACGAACAGCAGGCGCGGCGGCGGCGCGGGGGCCGCGCCACCGGGGGACGCGTGCCGGCGGTCGCGGTGCCGGCCCGGTCCGTGCCCCTCCCGGCGGCCGGCGAAGAACATCCCCAGGACGTAGAGCAGGAAGGAGACCAGGACTGCGGATGCGGCCAGAGTCATGTCTGCCGTGCCTCTCTGCGGTCGCCCTCGTCCCGGTGCCGGGGTGCGGAGGGCGCCCACCAGCGGGCCACCACGTCCTCGGCCTCCTTGCCGTGGACGGAGTAGTCCAGTGAACGGAACCGGGCGGCCGTGCCCGGGAGCTGCTGCCAGACCCACCAGTGGACGCCCGCCCACCAGGGCCTGCCGGTGAACGCGCGCAGCAGCGCCTCGTAGTACGCGGCCTGCTCGCCGGGGTCGGGGGTCGTCGAGACGGTCCAGGAGTACGGGGCGGTCGCGGCGCCGTGGACACTGGTGCAGCCGGCCTCGGTGAACAGGACCGGCTTGCCGGTGCCGGCGGCGAAGCGCTCCAGCCGGTCCCGCACCGGGCGCCACGCGCGGACCAGCCGCCGCACGTCACCGCCCGGCGCGTCGGAGAGCGGCCAGTACGCGTCGACGCCGGCGAGGTCGAGCGCGTCCCAGAAGGCGACGTCCTCGTACTCGTCGTAGTTCGCCGCGTACAGCAGCGGCCCCGGGTACGCCGCCCGCGCCCGGCCGACCACCGCCCGCCAGCGCTCGCCGTCGCCGGAGGTCCCGGCCAGCTCGGTGCCGACCGCGTAGGCGTCGGCGCCGCACCACGCGGCGAGCCGCGCGTAGTAGCAGACCAGCTCGGTGTAGGCGGCGAACCAGTCGTCGGGGCGGTCCGGCCGGATCGCCGCCCGGTCGGACTCGTCGTCCAGGTCCAGGTGCGGCTTGAGGAGCACCTTCAGCCCCTGCCGGTGCGCCAGGTACACCATCCGGGCCAGCCCGCCGTCGGCCGGGGTCGCCGGGGTCGGCCGGACGTCCGCCGACCGCCATGTCGTCTGGTACCAGGTCGGGTTGAGCTGGATCCAGTTCCCGCCCACCGAGGCGATCCGCCGCAGCAGCGCGGGCGCGCCCGGGTCGTCGTAGCCGTCGGCGGCGTACGCCGGGAGCGCGAAACCGCGGTGGCCGGGCGGCGGGCCGTACCGCGCGGGGCGGCGGCCGAGAAGGGTGCGTGCGCCGGTCATCCCGCTCACCTCATGACGTCCGACGGGCGGACGAAGTCGTAGCCGAGGTCCTGGATGCCGCGCACGATGTCCCGCAGCATCTCCACCCCGAGCGGCGGGTGGTAGAAGAAGCTGGCCACACCGTCCCGGACGGCCAGCGTCCGGCGGGCGGCGTCCAGGATGTCGTCGGGTCCGCGCGCCGCGCGGTCGTTGTGGTCGGTGGCCTCCACGTTGCCGAGGCTCTCCGGGACCACCGCCGTGCCGTACACGTCCCGCACGCCGTACGGGAAGAACTGGTCGGCGCGCTCCTCGGCGTCCGGGGGGCCGCCGTACAGCGAACTGGCGTAGTTCATGGTCTCGTCGTAGCGGTAGCCGAACCGGTCGCCGACCGCCTCGTAGTCCCCGGGCCCCGCGGCGTAGTGCGGGAACTCGAAGACCAGCGGGCGGGGCAGCCCGGCCGCGTCGAACTCGGCCAGCCCCCGGTCGAGCCGCTCCAGTGTCTTCTCCCGGGAGGCGCCCGCCACCAGGCCGTCCATCACGACGTCCTTGCCGGGCGTCTGGTGGGCGCGGAAGAACTCGAAGTCCTCGCCGCTGATGCCGTGGTACGGGTTCTTCTCGGTGCCCAGCTGGTGGGTCACCCCGTGCATGATCATGGTGCCGCCGCTGTCGATGAGGTACCGCAGCGCCTTCACCACCTCGGGCCGGTCCTTCAGCGCGAAGCTGGTCGGCTCGCCCTGGTGGGCCTTGCCGTGGGGGTCGGTGTAGACCGGGATGACCCCGAAGCTGAAGGGGACACCGGCCTGGCGCAGGCAGCCGCCGATCGCCCGGAGCTGCGCCGGGTCGGCGTTGGGGGAGATGTCCTCCAGGCGGACCAGCGCGCGGTGCCGCTCCTCGGTCGCGGGCGCCAGGACGTCGAACAGCAGGTCGCTGAAGGCCAGATAGCGGTCGGTGGCGGTGATGTAGTCGAAGGGGTTCTCACTGAGGTACCAGAGGTTCGCCGACCGCACCGCCCACGGCACGCTGGTGCCGTCCGGGCGCCGCGCCTCGGCGACCGCGCGCGCCGTGTCCCGGTCGTCGACGGTGATCCGCTCGATGCCGGGGTCGTCCGGGGGGTTCTCGCGGGTCAGCGTGGAGCCGCGGTAGAGGACGCGGTCGACGCCGCCGACGTCCGGGTCCGCCACATGGAAGCCGTACCGCTCCTGCCAGGTCCGGGGAGCGTGCTCGGCCAGCTGCCCGATGTTCTCGTCGGCCCACACCACGGGCACGCGGGTGGTCAGTACGTCGTCGAGGAACGCGGACGGCAGCCGCGCGCCCTCCGCCGACCCGAAGTACAGCACGGCGGAGTGCTCACGGGCCTCGCCGGCCCGGTAGTCGCCGACCGGCTTCAAGGTCCAGGGCCCGAAGTGCGAGGCCAGGTTCGCGGCCTGCTGGCCGGTCAGCCCGGACGTCCAGTCCCCGCCGTCGTACAGCACCAGGGCCCGCTTCCGCTCGTCCCCGGCCGTCGGCGCGCCCGCGCCGCGCGCGACCCCGGGGTCCGGGCGGGCGGGCGGCTCGGTCCGGGCCGTCAGCCCGGCGTCGGAGTGCGCGGCGGCGGTCGCGCTCGCGGGGCGGACGCCGGAGGCGGGGGAGCAGTCGACGGGCTCGTCGGCGAAGGTGGGCACCACCACGTTGGGAACCAGCCAGATGCCGCCGCCGAGGACGACCACCAGGCCCAGCGCCACGGCGCTCTGCCGGCCGCGGTTCAGCGTCCCGTACCAGCGGTGGGCACGGTGCCCGCCGGACGCGGCCATCAGGACGCCGAGCAGCAGCGGGTAGGCGATCAGGGCGATCGCGGCCAGGGCGACGAGGTAGACGGTCATCGCGGCACCCCGGCGTACGTGCGGGGCCGCGGGCGCGCCCGGCCGGTGGCGGGGACGCGGGTGTCAGCCGGTGGGCCGCCTGGGCCGTCGGGTGAGCCGGCCGGTGGGCGGTCGGGTGAGCCGCCTGGTGGGCCGCTTGGTGGGCCGCCTGATGGGCCGTCGTCGCCGCGGCGGGTGCCGCCCGCGGCGCTTCCCGCGGAGGTACGGGCGCGGTGCCGCCGGGGCGAGGCCCCGGTGCGGTGCGGCGCGCGGCGCGCCGAGGTGGCGGCGCCCGCGACCCGGTCGGTCGCGCGGCGCGCGGGGTGGGCGGCCGGGCTGGTCGAGGCCGTGCGCGGGTGCCGGTGCCGTGGGTCCCCCTGGGGCCAGTCCGTGGCGCGCCGCAGCGGGTGCGGGGCGGGTGCTGATGCCCTGATGCGGGGGGACATGGCGGAACCCTTTCCAGATGCGGCCTATGCGGGGCCCAGCTCCCGGGCCGGGGCCCGGCGGGCTGTGATGTCCACCCTCATGACAAAGCGGCAAGCCAGTCAAGACGTATACGAAGGGTATTTACCTCTTTTTTCGCCCTTTTCGGACGTACGCCGCTGACCAGCGTTTTCGTCCCCCCGTCCGCCCGCACCCATGAGGCCGTCCGCATGGGCATGCGCCGGTCCGTCACACAGGGTGCGGCCCGGGGCAGAGCGAGACCCCCAGGACGTCGTTGCCGCCGGTGCCGCGCCCCGGGAAGGTCACGGTGTCGCCCGGCCGGGCCGTACGGCAGGGGACGGAGGTGCCGTCGAGGTAGTCGACCGTGATGTCGTGGGTGCCGTCGCAGCCGTTGGTCACCAGGGTGTAGCGCCAACTCGCGCTGTACGTCAGGCAGCTGGGCGCCCCGGTGTGCGTGGCGGCGGACGCCTCGGCGCCGGCGGCCGGCGTGAGGGCGAGGGTGGCGGCGGCGATCGCCACCGCAGTGATGCCGTTCTTTATTGAATGAAAAGTCCGCGCCACCGGTGATCATCCCTTCACTTCTCGAACACGTCGCCGACGAGCCTAGGAAGCGCGGGGCGTGCACCACCGGTTTCCGGACACAAAGCGGCCCCTCGGGCGGGTGTCGGCCGCGTTGCGGAGTCGCCGCCCACCTCGGGTGTCTCCACTTTTCGTATGCAAGGCGGGGCCGTCACCACGCCCCCACCAGCACCACGACCGACCGCCGCGGAATGCTCGGAAATCGCCGCTCGGAACCGCTTTCCCGCAGGTTCACTCAAGGAGTGATCGGTTCGCACATGGTTCGTGTGTGAATCGATCCCTGTGGTAGCGATGGGGTCCGGTACTCACCCCGGCCCCCGACCGGAAGGACCGGCGCGAGGGCGGGACCGGAGCTCACACGTGGCGGATGTTCACTCCCGCCGCCCGCAGATCCTCGATCACCGGGTTGCCCGGAGGGGCGTCGGTCACCACGATGTCGATCTGCTCGACCGAACAGATCCGGCCGAGCGCCACCCTACCCAGCTTCTCCGCGGTGGCGACCAGGACGATGCGGCGCGCCGACGCCGCCGCGGTCCGCTTCACATGGACGTCGTCGAGGTTGTACGCGGTGGCGCCGTTCGCCACGTCGATGCCGCAGCACCCGAGGACGAAGGTGTCGTAGCGCAGGTCCTCGAAGGTGCGCAGCGCCGTCTCCCCGTAGAACGACAGCTCTCCCGGCCGCACCTGACCGCCCGGCACCAGCAGCCGGATGCCGTCGTGCTCCGACAGCGCGAAGGCCGCGTGCAGCGACAGCGGGGTCACCGTGAACCGGTGGCCGGCCATGGCCCGGGCGATGGCGACCGCGGTCGTCCCGGTGTCCAGGGCCACCGTCTCCCCGTCGTTGAGCAGCCGCACCACCTCGTCGGCCAGCTTGGCCTTGGCGTCGCTCCCCACCATCGCCCGCACCGCGTACGGCGGTTCCACCCCGCTGAGCAGGGTGCTGACCGCTCCGCCGTGCACGCGCCGCAGCGCGCCCCGGGACTCCAGCAGCTCCAGGTCGCGGCGGATCGTCATCTCCGACGTCTTGGCGGAACGGGCGAGTTCGGCCACGGAGGCCCGGCTGCGCTCGCTGAGCTGGGACAGGATGAATCGGTGGCGTTCGGCGACATTCATGTCGCTGATTTAACACACCAACACGCCGAGTGCGAGTTTCGGCCCCTGCCCCGACGGGCTCGCCCGCCCTCCAGTGGCGATCATGGTTGACATTCTCTCACAGTGAGTGTGTACTCACACTCGCCTCATGTGCTTTCTCGCCCGCCCCGGTCCTGACGCCCGGCGGTGAGCCCTCCCCGGAAGCGCGGAGGCCGACGGGCGTACGGCCTCCGCCGTACGCCCGGCACACCCGAAGTCCCTGTTGCACCATGTCGAGCCACCCCGAGCCCGCTCCTCAGGAGGACATCGATGGCCACGCCGGACCAGGCCCTCCCCTCGCGGGAGGACAGCACACCCACGCTGTTCACTCGCGCCGCCCTCGTCGCGTCCTGTGTGGGCTTCGTGCTGATCGGCGCCCTCCAGGCGTACTACGGACCGGCGATCCCCGCCCTCCGCGACGAGTTCGGCCTCACCCCGCCCGTGGCGGGCCTCGGGCTCAGCGCCCACTTCGTGGGAGCGCTCCTCGGTGTGCTGATCTTCCACCTGCTGCGCGGGAAGACCGGCAACCGCCAGCTGCTCGGCGGCTCCTACGCCCTGATGGCGCTCGGCGCGCTCGGCTTCGCGGTGTCCCCGTCCTGGCCGGTGTCCCTGGCCGCGGCGTTCGTCATCGGACTGGGCTTCGGCGGCATCGACTACGGGCTCAACCAGCTCTTCTCCATGGGCTTCGGCCGCCGCAGCACCGCCATGCTGAACCTGCTCAACGCCCACTTCGGCATCGGCGCCGTCGCCGGCCCCGCCCTGGTGGGCTGGCTCGGCGCGGAGAACTACACCTGGATCTTCGGCGGCACCGCGGTCGTGTCGGTCCTGCTGATGCTCACCCTCGGCGGGGTCGCGCAAAAGGAGCCCGCCCCCGAGACCACCGCCCACTCCGGCGCCGGGCGGTCCCGGGTCCTGCCCGTGGTGGCGGCTTTCATCGGCATCTACGTCTTCCACGTGGCGATCGAGACCGGCGTGGGCGGCTGGGAGCCGACCCACCTGGAGACCTTCGGCTACGGCGCCGCGGCCGCGGCCACCGCCACCTCCGCCTACTGGCTGGCCATGACCGTCGGACGCTTCGTCGCCGTCCCGCTGACCCTGCGCTGGCCGGCCCCCGCCATCGTCATCGCCTGCTGCCTGGGCATGGCCGGCTCCCTGCTGCTCGCCACCGTCCCGGCCGCCGCCCCCTACGCGTACATCGGCGTCGGCCTGTTCATCGCCCCGATCTTCCCGACCTGCCTGCCCTGGCTGAACCGCGCCGTGCCCACCGTCGCCGGCGCCGGTGCCTATGTGATCGCCGCCTCCATGATCGGCGGCGTGGCCTTCCCGCCGCTGCTCGGCGTCGCGATCGAGCACTCCGGCGTCCGGGCCGTGCCCCTGCTGCTGTTCGGCCTGGCGATGATCTGCGTCGTCCTGAGCCTCTGGCTCACCCGGGCCGCCCCCGCCGCCGACGACCCCGCCCCCTCGGTGCCGCTCGCCGGAGCGGTGCCCGCCGATCGGACGTGACGCCCATGACCGCCGTTCTCTTCGACATGTTCGGTGTCATCGCCCGGCTCCAGTCACCCGCCGCCCAGGAGCGGCTGGTGCGCACGGCCCGCGTCCCCGGCGCCGCCTTCTGGGAGAGCTACTGGGCCCTGCGGCCCCCGTACGACCGGGGCGACCACACCGCCGCCGCGTACTGGAGCGGCGTGGCCGGCGCGCTGGGCGTCACCTTCACCGAGCGGCACATCGCCGAGCTGGTCGCCGCCGACGTGGCGAGCTGGAGCGAGGTCGACGAGCGGATGACCGCGTACCTCGGCGAACTGGCGGCGGGCGGCACCAGGATCGGGCTGCTCTCCAACATCCCCGAGGACCTCGCCGCCGACTACGAGCGGCGCCACCCCTGGCTCCACCACTTCGAGGTGCTGGCCTTCTCCTGCCGGATAGGCCACGCCAAGCCCGAACCGGACGCCTACCACTGGTGCGCCACGAAGTTCGGACTGCCGCCCGGCGACATCCTGTTCGTGGACGACCGCCCCGACAACGTCCGGGCCGCCGAGGCCACGGGCATGCGCGGCCACCACTTCACCTCGCTCACGGCACTGCGGGCGGCCCTGGACGCCCCGGCCGGCACCGGGGAGTGACCGGCCGGTGAAGATGCGCCACCAGCAATTCGCCCTGACCGACCCGGACTTCTACGAGACGCCCTACACGGTCCGCCCCGGCGACACCCCCTTCGCGGCCTGCGCCCTCGCCGCACCCCCGGGCTGGCGGCGCACCGAGGGCGACGCCTGGCTGCACCTCACCCCGGAGCACCGGCGCCTCCCCGCCCAGGGCTGGAAGATCCACGTCTCGGCCCGCCCCGGGAACGCCGAACGGGTCCTGCGCACCGTGTGGGACCACTGCACCGGCCACGGCCTGGCCTTCAAGTTCCTCCGCACGCACCGCCTGCACCTCCTCCAGAACGCCAAGTACGCCGACCGGGGCTCCAGCGGAAAGCTCGCCACCCTCTACCCCTGCGACGAGACGGAGCTGGAGTCCGCGCTCGGCACCCTGTCCGCCGCGCTGGAGGGGGAGCCCGGACCGTACATCCTCAGCGACCTGCGCTTCGGCGACGGCCCGCTGTACGTGCGGTACGGCGGCTTCGCCGAGCGCCACTGCCCGGACGTCCACGGCGAACCCGTACCGGCTGTCGAGCGCCCCGACGGGCAGCTCGTACCGGACGAGCGCGGCCCCGCCTTCCACCTGCCCGACTGGGTGTCCCTGCCCGGCTTCCTCAAGCCCCACCTGGACGCCCGCGACGACCGGGCCGGCGCCGGCTCCTTCCCGTACCGCGTCGACGGCGTCCTGCACTTCTCCAACGGCGGCGGGGTCTACACGGCCCGCGCCAAGGACAGGGGGACGAAGGTCGTGCTCAAGGAGGCGCGCCCGCACACCGCCCCCGACAGCCGCGACCGCGACGCCCGGGACCGGCTGCGCCACGAGGCGGAGACACTCCGGCGCCTCGACGGCGTGCCGGGCGTCCCGGCCGCGCACCGCCACTTCACCGAGTGGGAGCACCACTTCCTCGCCATGGAGTACGTCGAGAGCACCCCGCTCACCCGCTGGATCGTCACCCACCACCCCCTCACCGGCGCCCGCCCCGGCCCGAAGGAGCTGAGCGACTACGCCGGCCGGGTGCGCGGCATCGTCGACCGGCTCCGGACCATCACCGACGCGCTGCTGGAGCGGGGCGTGGTCCACGGCGACCTCCACCCGAGCAACGTCCTCGTCGCGGACGACGGCACGGTCCACCTGATCGACTACGAGTTCGCGCGGGACCGGGGCGAGACGCCCGAACCGGGCCTCGGCGCACCGGGGTTCGTCCCGCCGCCCGGGCTCAGCGACGAGGGCGTCCACCGCTTCGGCCTCGCGGCGATCTGGCTGAACTGCATGCTGCCCCTCACCCCCCTGCTGGACCTCGCCCCGGAGAAGGCCGAGCAGTACGTCCGCGAGGCGGAGCTGCTGTTCGGCCTGGAACCGGGCGCCGGCGACGCCTTCCTGGCCGACCTCCGGCCGCCCGCACCCACACCGGAACCCACACCGGAACCCGCGCCGGAGCCCTCGCGGGACTCCTCACTCCGGCCGGCCCCCGCCTCCGGCCGGGCGGTCGGTGACGCGGCGATCCGGTTCGGGCCCCGCCCGCCCCGGTGGGCCGAGGTGTGCTTCTCCGCGTCCCGGGCCATCGTGCTCAGCGCCACGCCCCACCGCGAGGACCGGCTGTTCCCCGGGGACGTCAAGCAGTTCCCGCGCGGCGGCGCGGGCTTCGCGTACGGCGCCGCCGGAGTGCTCCACACCCTGGCGGCCGTCGGGGGCGGGCGGTACCCGGCCCTGGAGGACTGGCTCCTGGAGTCGGTGGACCGGCGCCCTCCGCTCCAGCCGGGGTTCTACGACGGCGCCCTCGGCATCGCCCACGCGCTCGACGCCCTCGGCCACCACGCCGCCGCCGACCGCCTCACCGACCGGGCCCTCGGGATGCTCCCGGGCGTCACCGGCGCCAACCTCTTCGACGGGCTGGCCGGCATCGGACTGGCCCTGCTGGGGCGCGCGTACACGGGGCGGGACGGCCACCTGCCGGAGGTCCGCGAGATCGCCACCCGGCTGGCCGGGGCCGTCGAGAGCGGCGTCCTGCGCGGCGGGCCCGGGGCGGCGGGCCCGGCCGGGACCGGCGAGCGCGGCGGCGGGGACCGGCGCCTCACCTACGAGGCCGGGCTGTTCCACGGCTGGTCCGGAGCGGCCCTGTTCTTCCTGCACCTGCACCGCGCGACCGGCGACCCCGGCTGCCTCGACCTGGCCCAGCTCGCGCTCCACCGGGACCTGGACGCGTGCGTCGAGCTGCCCGACGGGTCGGTCCAGGTGCGGGACGGCGCGGGCCGGGCGCTGCCGTACCTGGCCACCGGCGGCGCGGGCATCGCGCTGGTGGCCGACCTGCTGCTGGACGCCCGGCAGGACGAGCGGCTGCGGGGCGCCCTGCCCGGGCTGCTCCTGGCCTGCACGCCCGAACTGGTCCTGGGCGCCGGGCTGTTCCAGGGGCGGGCCGGCCTGCTGGCCGTGCTCGACCGGGTGGCGCGCCGCCGCCCGGAGCCGGCCCTGGGCGGGGCGAGCCGCCGGCTGCTGCGCACGCTGGACCGCCACGCCCTCGCGTACCGGGGGCACCTCGCCTTCCCCGGCGACCACAATCTGCGGCTCTCCATGGATGTGGCCACCGGGAACGCGGGCGTGCTCCTCGCCCTCAAGGCCGTCTGCGGAGAGGAGAGCGGAGAGGACGACGGAGAGAACAGCGCGTTCCTGCCCTTCATCGATCTGCCGGACGGCGCCCCGGCCTGACCGGGCCCCGCCGTACCGCGCAGGGCCATCGCACTCACGGAGAGGTGTTCGACATGGGTTTCGTTCTCGGTCTTCAGGAGCTGGAGTTCCCGGAGGAGTCCTCCCCGCTGGCGCTGAGCACGCAGAGCGTGTGGTGCTCGGTGTTCGGCTACTGCTAGGAGGAGGCGGCTGACCGGCCCCGGGCCGGTCGGGTCATGAGCCGGCGCTGGGACGGGGTACCTGACACCCCCGTCCCAGCGCCTTCGTGCGTCGGGATCGACGCGGGAGTCACGTCCAAGTGAACACTGACGCCGGGAAAAACTCCATCGTTCATGTTTGAAATATGCCCCGAGCGTGATGGGGGACCACGCTGAGCGTATGAACGGTGCTGTCCTGTGCGTTTTCAGTCAATCGACGGGCCGGAAAATCGCCCGCCTCGCTGAGCGAACCGCCCTCGATTCCGCCTCGACCCTGGACATCACCGCAGCTCAGAGTCGCTGCAGCGGGTGGGGTCGCCGCCCTGGCGGGCCGTGCGCCCGGGGGTCGAGGTTGATCCCCGAATGATCTAGGCATCGAACACGGACCCTGTTAGAGTCCACGGTGTCGAGAG
This sequence comes from Streptomyces sp. NPDC015131, assembly GCF_043079975.1. Classification (NCBI taxonomy): domain Bacteria; kingdom Bacillati; phylum Actinomycetota; class Actinomycetes; order Kitasatosporales; family Streptomycetaceae; genus Streptomyces; species Streptomyces sp. NPDC015131. The sequence continues at coordinate 394,388 of NZ_JBIBVB010000001.1, forward strand.
CCGGAAGCGCTCTCAACACGACCCACCGCACGACTCACCCGACCAGTGATGCGCCACCGGCCGACGCACAGCCGGGCGCAGCCAGACCGTAGCGCCGTCGCCCGGGGGACCATGAACGAGAACAGCTCAGGGCGCGCCGGAGGCGCGCGACCGTCGGCGCACGGAGTGTGCCAACGATGTCATCACCACCTCCGCACCCGGTGAACACCCCCGGCCGGCAACCGGCCACCGGATGCCCGCCGGCGGGACGCCTCCCCGGCTGACCCGCCTCCGGCCCCACCCCACCCGGGGCCGCACCCCCGCGACCTCACACCCGCCGTCATGGACGGGCGGCCGTCAGCGGTGCCGTGCACCGGCCCGCACGCTCCACCCCGGCCCCCGGCCCCGGCCGCCCCTGCCCGGGCGCGGCCCGGCGCCACCCCGTCCGCCCCGGCGCCACCACCCGTGTCCAGAAGGGAACCCCCATGGACGTCACGGACGTACGTGACTTCATCTATTACCCCGTCAGCGCCCAGAAGATGGTGCGCGGCGAGGGGATATACCTCTACGACGAGGACGGCAAGGAGTACCTCGACTGCGCCTCCGCCACCTTCAACCTCAGCCTGGGCTACTCCCACCCGGCGGTCGTCGCCGCGATGAAGGAGCAGTTAGACCTCTTCACCCACCTCACCTCCTCGATGCAGAGCGACCCCATCAACGGGCTGGTGCGCCGCCTCGTGGAGGTCTCCCCGGACAACATCACCAAGGTCCACCCCAAGGTCTCCGGCGGCTCGACCGCCAACGAGGGCGCCATCAAGATGGCGCAGCACGCCACCGGACGCTCCGAGGTCATCTCGCTGTTCCGCAGCCACCTCGGCCAGACGATGATGATGACCTCCATGTCGGGCAACGCCTTCCGCAAGGAGCCGTTCCCCTCCCTCTTCCCGCGCACCCTCCAGGTCCCGGACCCGTACTGCTTCCGCTGCTTCTACGGGCAGCAGGCCGGCAGCTGCGGGATGATGTGCGTCGACCGCATCGAGGACTTCCTGGAGTACGCCAGCACCGGCCAGGTCGCCGCGATCGTGGTCGAGCCGATCTCCGGCAACGGCGGCAACATCGTCCCGCCCGACGGGTACTTCCAGAAGCTCCGGGCCTTCTGCGACGAGCACGACATCGTGCTGATCTTCGACGAGATCCAGACCGGCATCGGCCGCACCGGCGAGATGTTCGCCGCCCAGCACTTCGGGGTCGAGCCCGACGCCATCACCACCGCCAAGGGCCTCGGCGGCTCCGGCGCCCAGGTCGCCGCGATCCTCACCAACGACCGCCTGGCGGGCCTGCCGGCCAACCACCACTCCTTCACCTACGGCGCCAACCTGCTGGCCGCCGCGGCGGCCAACGTCACCCTCGACATCGTCCGGCAGCCCGAGTTCCTCGCCAACGTCCGGGCCACCGGCAACTACATCCTCGGCCGCCTCGCCGACATGCAGACCCGCTACCCGGCCATCGCCGACGTACGCGGTGTCGGCCTGATGATCGGCTTCGAGATGGTGGAGCCCGACGGCAAGCCGGCCGTCAAGCTCACCAACCACCTGGCCGGCGCGGCCACGCAGCACGGCCTGATCCTGCGGACCTCCCGCTACGGATACGGCAACGTACTCAAGATCCGCCCGCCGCTGATCCTCACCCTCGACCAGGCCGAGCTGCTGTGCGACCGCCTGGAGAACCTCTTCCGCGCGGAGCTGTCCTCATGATGAAAGAACTGCTCACCGGCCTCGGCCGGCACGTCCGCGAGGAGCTGCTCGCCTACGCCGACCGGGGACTGGCCCGGCAGGTGCACGGCGACTCGCCCGGCGGCGACGCCCAGTTCGACGTGGACGAGATCGCCGAGCGCGCCGTCCTGGAGTACCTCCGCGAGCACGCCCGGATCCCCCTCGCCGTCTACACCGAGGACGGTTCGCTGGTCGAGCTCGCGCCGGACCCTCAGTACGTGCTGGTCGTCGACCCCATCGACGGCACCCGGCCCACCTCCGCCGGCCTGGAGATGGGCATGGTCTCCATCGCGGCGGCGCCGCTCACCACCGCCTCCCCGACCCTCGCCGACGTCACCGCCGCGCACCTGCTGGAGATCAAGAGCGGTGCCTGGATCTACGGCGACGACGAGGAGGGGCTCTCCAGCTCCGGCTACCGCCACGCCCTGCCCCGCCTCAGCCGGACCACCGACCCGGCGCGGATGTTCTGGTCGATCGAGTTCAACGGCCACCCCATGCACCTGATGAACGCCGCCTACGGCCACCTGGTGGACCTCTCGGCCAACACCGGCGGCGTCTTCGTCTTCAACAGCGCCACCTTCTCCATCTCCCGCATCATCACCGGCCAGCTCGACAGCTACGTCGACATCGGCAACCGGGTGCTGCGCGACCACCCCGGCACCGAGGCCGACTTCCTCGGCGCCGGGCGGGGCTCGATCCTGCACCTCTTCCCGTACGACATCGCCGCCGCCGTCTACCTCGCCAAGCACTGCGGGGTGACCATCACCGACGCGTACGGCGACGACCTGGGCACGACCGCGCTGCTCGACCTGGACCCGATGAACCAGAAGTCGTGCATCGCGGCGGCCACCCCCGAACTGCACAAGCGACTCCTGGACGCGATCCGCTGGGACCTGCCCGGCACCGCCACCACTCCGGCCGCGGGAGGCACGGCATGAAGGCCCTGATACTCAACGAGCAGCGCACCCTCTCCCTCGTCGACCGCCCCAGGCCGGAGCCCACCGCGCCCACGGACGTCGTCGTCAGGGTCGCCCAGACCGGCATCTGCGGCACCGACCGCAGCGTGCTGGTGGGCAAGTTCCCCGCCGAGCCCGGGGTCGTCATGGGGCACGAGGCGGTCGGCGTCGTGGACGCCGTCGGCCCCGCCGTCACCGAGCACAAGCCGGGCGACCGCGTCATCATCAACCCCACGCTGTACTGCGGGAGTTGCCCCACCTGCCTCGAAGGGCATTGGGACTTCTGCCGGAACAAGGCCGGCACCGAGGTCGGCCTCGACCTCGACGGCGCCTTCGCCGAGTACATCCGGCTCCCCGAGCGGTTCATCCACCGCATGCCCGACGGCATGGACTTCGACCGCGCCTCGGTGGTGGAGCCCCTCGCCTGCGCGCTCAATAACCTGGAGGCCGGCCGCCTCCAGGCCGGTGAGACCGCCGTCGTCGTCGGCGGCGGGCCGGTCGGCGTGGTGTGCGCGCTCCTCGCCCACCACTACGGCGCCCGGGTCCTGCTCATCGAGCCCGACCCGTACCGCCAGGAGCTGTGCCGCCAGGTGTTCGCCCACACCGAGGACGGCCGGGTCACCGTCCACGCCCCCGACGAGACCGGCCTCGCCCGGCGCGGCGACCTGGTCGTCGACACCGTCGGCAACCTGCTCGAACCGAGCATGGAGTACGCCGCCGACCGCGGCCGCGTCGTCATCATGGGCTACCACAGCAAGGCCACCGCGACCGTACGGCCCCTGGAGATCCTCCAGCGCGGCCTGCACCTCATCGGGGCGGGCGACTACAACAGCCGGCTGTTCCCCACGGCGATCGAGCTGGCCCGCTGGCTGCCGCTGGAGAAGCTGGTCACCCACCGCTTCCCGCTGGAGGAGCACGACGCGGCCTTCGCCGCCCTCGCCCCCGAGCCGGGCGCGCCGTACTCCGCGCTCAAGGTCGTCCTCGTACCGGAACCGGCCGGAGCCCCCGAGTGACCCCGCCCGCCTCCGCCTCCACCTCGTCCGGGGCCTTCGCCTCCCGGCCGGACGCGGCCGGCCGCCCGGTCGTGATCGGCGAGTACCCCTACTACCGGGCCCGGCCCGAGAAGTGGGGCCCCAACCTGCGCGAACTGCGAAGACTGGGCGTCGACGTGGTCTCCTGCTACCTGCCCTGGCGCTTCCACGAGATCCTCACCCCCCAAGGGGAGCGCGCCTTCGACTTCACCGGCGCCACCGACCCCCAGCGCGACGTGGCCGGCCTGCTGGCCACCGCCCGGGATACCGGACTGGACGTGCTGCTCAAGCCCGGCCCGTTCATCCACGCCGAGGTCCAGCTCGGCGGCCTCCCCGACCGGCTGTGCGAGCCCGGCGGCACCGACCGCACCCCGTACACCGGGCTCCACGGGCGGACGCTGACCTCGCAGGGCAGGCCGCTGCCCAGCCTCTTCGACCCGGGCGTCCGCGACGAGGCCGCCGTATGGCTGCGCGCAGTCGCCGACCGGGTGATCGCCCCCGCCCTCGCCCCCCACGGGCCGGTCGTGGCCGTCCAGTTGGGCAACGAGGGCATCTGCGGCGACGCCCACACACCGATCACCAGCCAGGACGCCGGCCCGCACGCCCGCGCCGCGTTCGCCACGTGGCTGGCCGGCCGCGGAGCCGGCGACCTCGCGCCCCGGGCGGCCGGCGACGCGGAGCAGTGGCCGCCGGAGCTGCGCCGGCTCTGGTCGCAGTGGGCCGGCCGGGCCATCACGGACGTCTGGGACTGGCTCGCCGGGCTCATGCCCGAGGGCGTGGCCAAGGTCGTCAACGTCCCGCTCGCCCCGGTCGCCGGGCCCGAGCCCACCGTCGACGCCTGGGCCGCCCGCACCGGCGCCATCGCCCGCTCCGGATACCACGTGGGCCACACCGAATGGGTGGGCAACCCGTGCGCGGAGCCCGACTCCTTCCGCGCCCACCTGCTCGGCATCCGGCTCGGACGTACCGACGTCCTGGAGGCCAACTGGGGCTTCACCTGGACCGACAGCGGCTTCGCCGAGGCCCGCGTCCCGGTGTTCAACGCCCTGCTGGCGCTGATGCTCGGCTCGCGCACGGTGAGCGTCTACACGGCGTGCGCGACCACCTCCTGGGGCGCCGACATCGACATGGACCCCGAGGGCCTGCTGTCCGAGGGCGTCGACCCCGGGCTGCACGCCCCGCCCTACTGCCCGGGCGCGCCCGCCACCGAGGGCGGCGAGCCGGGCGCCACCGGCCAGGGGCTGCGCCTGCTCCGGGCGTTCCTCGACCGGTGCGGCGGCGACCTCCTGGACAGCGCGCTGGAACGGGACGCCGTCCTGGCCGTCGACCGGGCCCTGCCCGAGGCCGAGTGCTGGACGCCGGGCGCGGACACCGCGCTGCGGCAGGCCGCCGGCGCCGTCCATGACGTGCTGCTGCGGCGCGGGCTGCTGGTCGACCCCCAGTGGCTCGACGAGGACGGCGACGTCCCCGGCGGCACCGGCGGGCTCCCCGTGGCGGTGCTCCGCCCCGGCGACGGCGCGCCCGCGGACCACGCGGTGGCCGAGCGGCTGGAGGAACTGCTCGCGGACGTGCCGGCGGCGGCGTGGACCGGCACCGGGGGCAGGACCGCCGTCCTGCGCCGTACGGGCCGGGACGGGCGCACCGTGTTCGTCGCCGCCTTCAACGCCTCGCCGGACACCGACCGGGTCACCGGACCGGTGGGCGGCGAGCGCTGCGAGGTGACGCTCCCGCCGGGCAGCGCCGTGGTGGCCGTCCTCACCGGCGGCGTCCTCACCGGCTGGCTCGCCACCCCCGCGGCACCCGGCGGCCCGGAAGTCCGCCTCACCCTGGGCGGCAGCCCCGCGGACGACCTGCGGATCCAGCCCCCGCACTGAGCGGCCCGCCGACCGGAGGCCACCCGTCCCACCCCCGGGGACGGGTGGCCTCCCCGCCGCGTCACCGCCGGGCCACCCGCCTCCGTCCGTTGAGTACGCGTACTCATGCCGCCCCCGCCGGCCCGTCCGTACCGTCGCCGTCATGAGGAAGACCGCCCCGCTCCTGGCCCTGCTGCTCGCCGCCCTGACGGCCACCGGATGCTCCGCGCTGGAGCGCGACTACCCGCCCGGCGACCCGGGGGCGATGCGCGGGCGGCTCACCGACCGGGCGCAGTGGGCGTACGACGGCATGGCACTCCCGCCGCACCCGCCCGTGAGCCCCTCCACCGTCAGCCCCCGCCACCACTGCCCGGCCGGCGGCCTCTCCCTCGACGAGACGGCGCAGGACGTCGTCTCCTACGAACTGCGGTGGACGGTCGAGGACGTCCCGGACCGGGTCGCCGGCGCCACCGAGGCACGGCTGCGGAAGCGGTTCGTCTCCCAGGGCTGGACGGTCACCCACGAGGACAACCGCAGGACCGCGACGACGGTCCTGTACGGCTTCCGCGTCGAGGACCCGCGCACCGGCGACACGTTCGACCTCGCCTGGAACAGCGGCACCACGTCCCTGTTCCTGACCGGCTACACCCCCTGCGCGAAGGTCCCCCCGGGGACGGCCGGCGCGGCGTCGCAGGAGCCGTGGTCCCCGCGAACGGGCCGTCTCCCCACCGGGTGAAGACCCCGTGGACGCGCCCCCGGGCCGCGGCCCGGCTCGCTACGATGCAGCCGGTTGCCGACCCAAGGGGGAAATCATGGTGGTACGTACGCGCACGGCGCTGGCGCTCGGTGCGGCGCTCGTCCTGCTCACCGGCTGTTCGGACGGCGGCGGCGGTGACGCCAAGAGCTCCGCGTCGCCCACCGGTCCGGAGGCGGCCCCGGCCCCGTCGCGGACCACCTTCTCCTCGTACGCCGACTTCCCCGGCAAGGACTTCGTCACGACCGAGCCGGGCATGGACCTGGGCGTGCGCGTCAAGCCGGTGGACACCGCCTGGACGCCCGAGCTGGCGGGCAAGCCGGCGGACGGCGGGAAGCACTTCTTCGCCGTCTACGTCGCCGTCACCGGGGAGCTGCCCGACCGGGGCGTGGAGAAGGCCAAGCTGGACTACCTCCGGCTGAAGTACAAGTCCACGGAGAAGCCCTGCGAGTTCGGCGAGAGCGGCTTCTGCTTCCGGGAGGCGTTCCCCAGCAGCTCGCTCGTCGACCTCGACGACGCCCAGGAGAGCGGCGGCTGGCGCACCCACTCCTGGCAGACCGGCCTGCTGGGCCGCGACATCGAGCGGGGCGAGACCAAGATGGGCGTGGTCGGCTTCAGCCTGCCGGACACGGAGAAGGCCGCCTCGTTCGAACTGTGCGGCCCCACGAAGGAGGCCCAGGTGGACACCGACAAGTTCGCCTGCGTCCCGGTCAAGACCCCCACCCGCACCTGACGACCGCACCCCCTCCCCGGCCGGGCGGGGGAGGGGACACGGCGGCACACGGCCTACAGAAGGCGGACGTGCACGCGCTCCCGGCCCTGACGGCTCGGTACGGGCCACGATGAATACCTCGCCCACGTAGCCCACAGCCTGGGTCAGCGCACCGCCGTGATGCGATTCGGGGCACCCTCCAGCAGGTGAAGGCGCTGCAGCTCCGCGATGTCGGTGATCAGCGTGGCCCGGATGTCAGAACCCAGACGCCGCCAGCCGAAAAACTCACAGGCTTGCTTCATCAGTTCCTCGTCCGACATTCCAGGACACTCTGCGGCCAGTTCCCACAGTGCGAGTGTGCGTTCGGCCGGAGCGATATGCTGCACCTTCCGCGCAGTCTGGCCTTCGCCCAGACGTCGTGCGGTGCAGACGGTCCGGCCAGCCACATCGTAGAAGGAACCCTCCGACGATACTGTGCCGGACCGGACAAGAGCCTGCGCGACCTGCACGATGGCGGGCCGGACGCGGCTCCCGGCCTTGGACAGGCCCCATGATTCACGAGCCCGCTGCACGAGCAGATCCACGTGGATCGGTCCTTCGGCCTCGATGATCTCCGCGAGTACCTTGCGCAGGGCCGGCTTGGCTTCGGGAGTGTGGATCTCGTGGACCGAAGCGGCGCTGATCCACTTGGTCTCGTACGGAACGCTCCACTCTCGCCGGACCTGCGTGTCCACCGGAACGCGCTCGTACTCGACGCCCCATTGCGTCGGTGGCACGGGTGGCACAGGTGTCCCTGGAAGTGAGAGTGATTGCGCGCCGTCGTCCGCATCCGCCCGGCCGGAACGTGGTGGCCTCGGATCGTCGACGCGTCGGTCCGCGGCCCCCGACTGGCGGGGCAGCACCACCGGGGACGCCGGGGACAGAGGTTCCTGGGCGACGGCACGTTCGACCGCCTCACGCAGGCGTGCTTCGGCTGCGGTCCGGCCCCGATACCAGTCCGTGCCCCAAATCCGGTACAGCCGCCACCCCAGTCCGTTCAAGACTTGCTCACGCAGCCGGTCGCGGTCCCGGGCGGCCTTGGAGGAGTGGTACATCGCGCCGTCGCACTCGATGCCGAGGGCGTACGAGCCGGGCAGCGCCGGATGCCGCAGGCCGAGGTCGATGCGGTAGCCCGCAACTCCGACCTGCGGCTGAACCTGATACCCCCAGCCACGCAGCACCTCGAGCACCGATTCCTCGAAGGGGCTGTCAGGCTCGGCGTCGGACGGGCCGAGCTCCTGGGCGAGCACCGACGGGCCGCTCTCCGCATATTCGAGGTATCGCTTCAGGTGCAGGACACTCTCGTTCGGACTGTCGGGCAAATTGCCACCGCGGAAGGACGCAACGACCTCCATACGGTACCGGGCGCGGGTGACCGCAACGTTCAGACGGCGCCAACCACCGGTCTTGTTGATCGGGCCGAAGTTCAGGCCCAGCTTGCCGTGTCCAGGTTCTTGACGAAGAACCCGTCGAGACGATCCTCGGTGAAGCAGTGCTCCAAGTCCGGTCGTGTTAGTCGGGCCTGTTGCACCGCCAGGTCGATGGCGGACGCCTGGGCCTGGGAAAGAGCCACGACGCCGAGGGTGCGGCCGGGGCGAGTGTCGAAATGGTGGAGGACACGCCGGGCGACGTACTCGGCCTCGGCCTGGTTGTCGCGGCGGCCGCCGCGATCGTAGACACCGTCGGCCTGCAGGAAGGCAACCCCCACATCGTTCCCCTCTTCCCGCGCACCGGGGAAGGTGATCATGGAGTTCTTGTAGAACTGGCGGTTGCTGAACGTAATCAGGTTCTCGTGACGGCTGCGGTAGTGCCAGCGCAGGGGCAGCTCTCGCATGGCGCCGGCTTTACACGCATGCAGCAGCGATTCGAATGAGTCCGGCACGTCCTCCGTGTACTCGTCCGAGTCATCCTCGACGCTGGCGTCGAAGAACGACGTCGGTGGCAGTTGCTTCTCGTCGCCTGCCACGACGAGGGTACGGCCTCGGTAGACGGAGTTGATCGCGTCTCCGGGACGGACCTGGGAGGCCTCGTCGAAGATGACGACATCGAACTGGAAGTCGGCGGGCAGCATTTGGCTGACGGTGAGGGGGCTCATCATGAAGCAGGGCTTGATCGCCTGCACGACCTCGCGGGTCCTGCTGAGCAAGTCACGTACCGGCATGTGCGTGGGTTCTTTTCTCCGCCTCCCGGACAATGACCGCGCCGCCACCGCTGCCGAAGTGGCGCGGCCGCCTTGTATTGCAGGCTGCGATGACGGCCCGGCCCGCGGCGGCGACCAGCCGCCGGTCGGCCTCCCGGAAATCAGCGACCCGGGCGTCGAGGTCGTCAGCGCGTGTCGTACGCAGGCGGTCGTCGGACGCGAGGACGTCATCGGCCCAGGCCCTCAGCAGCGCCTGCTCAACGATATCGGGCAGCTGGTGCGGGTCCAGACCGCGCTCAGCCGCAGCCGCAATGAGGTCATCCGCGCCGTGCCGGGCGAGCACGGCGAGCCCGTCGCGGTAGGCACGCCACTCATCGGGGCCGCTGGGGTCGCCGGCCAAAGTTTCGATCAATTCCCGGGCCTGGTCCAGCGAGCCGATCAGGGACGGCGAGAGCTGCGCGGAGCGCGCCGAGTCGAAGAGGCCGAGCAGCGTTTCGGCGGCCGCCTCCCAGCGGTCGGCGCGCTGGCCGCAGCAGCGCACCAGGCGCTCACAGCACTCCGCACATTGTCGGAGAGGAGTCCGGCGAGGCGGTCCTGCTCCGTGTCGTGAGCCAGCTGCAGTGCGGCGACTCCCGCCCGTTCCGCCACGCCTGTGAGTTCGGCGATACGGTCGGCGTTGGCCAACGCCAAGTCGAGAGAGGCGACTGCCTCAGCCGCGCGGGGAACGTACGGGCCCAGGAGCGAAGAGTGCAGCTCTGCGAGACGGGCCACCTCGATATGGGCGTCTCGCCAGGCGACGGCCTGGTCGAGCCGAGTGCCGACCGACTTGTCCCAGGTCCTGCCGACTGTGAGCGCGGCTGCGGCAGTCCGGTCGGCCTTGAACTGTGCCGAGAACCGGGACAGCAGGCCCCGGTGCTCCGTGGAGAACCGGTCTGCCAGGGCGTTCAGCTCTGCGCCGCCCAGTACCTGCTCGCCGAAGAGGTCCTCCGCCGCGGCCCTCGTTCCGGCTTCCGCCGCGATCGCCAGGCGCAGTTCGGCCGCGGCGGCGTGCGCCTGCGCGAGAACGGGGGAGTCGAACCATCCGCGTGGTGGCCGGTGCACGGCCGATGTCAGGTCGGCCAGCTCGCACAGCGCGAAGGCGGCCTCCGGCGCGACGTCCTCCCGAGGCATCCTGAAGAGTTCGGCGAGTTGGCGCAGCTCGGTGCCGACATCCTCGGGCAACTGACCGGCTGCCGGTGTCTGGGGTACGTGGGGAAGACCCTCGCGCAGGGCTTGTACGCTCTGCCTCAGCTCTCGCACCGACCCGGGCTTGTCCTGCGACGCGGCGAAGGGTCGTCGACCGATGGCCGCATCCAGTGCGGTCAGGGCGTCGGCGGCCTCGGACACCACGGCCTGGGCCGCGCCGCCCACGAGGCCGCGCCAGGCGAACGAAGCCCCCTGAGCCGCGGGCCGCCAGGCCCGGCTGATCGCGTGCGCGGCGTCGATCGACTCCCGGAGGGCAGTGGCGGTCAGATTCCGGACCACGGTGTCGTTCTGCAAGGACACCGACAGCGGTGGAATGTCGGCCTGATCCAGCTGGATCAGACGCCCCAGCACCTCGTGCAAGGTGCGCTCAAGCGGCTGGCGGGGCTGATTCATGGCCGCGGCATACGCGGACAGCTCCGTGCGCAACTGGCGGGCCTGCTCCAACTGGTGCTGGGCGGCCCCGTTGACCCGGGCCTCCGTCGTCAGGACGCGGGCGAGCTCGGTGGCCACGGCCTTCTTGCTCGTATCGCCGCTGTGCAGGGCCATGACGAAGTCACCCAGCCCGACACCGCGCAGGCGGTTGCGTACCACGTCCAGTGCCGCGGCCTTCTCACTGACGAAGAGGACGCTGCGTCCGGCGTGCATCAGGGCAGCGATCATGTTGGTGATCGTCTGGCTCTTGCCCGTGCCCGGCGGGCCGCTCATGACGAAGGAGCGCCGGTCGAGGACGGCGGCGATGCACTGTCGCTGCGAGGCGTCGGCGTCCAGCACCATCGGGGTCTTCTCGGGCAGCTGGATCTCGTCGATGCGGTCGAGCTCCGGAGGATCGAACCCGATGATGTCGTCAGGCAGGCCGGCGTCAGGCCCGAGGGCGACTGCCCGTACCAGCGGGTGAGCGAGGATCTGGTCCTCGTTCTGCCGGAGGTCCTGATACATGGACTCCCGGTGGGACGCGAAGAGTCCGAGCACCACGCGCTCGTCGACCGACCAGCCGTCCACGTTCGCCGCGACCTTCCGCGCCGCGGAGAGAACCGCGGGCAGATTCGCGACGTCGGTGTCGCCGACGGGACTCCAGTCCGAGGGTTCCGCCAGTCGATCGACTCGGCGGCCTCGGAGCCCAGCCACTCTGCGTATGTGTCGATCCCGTCCTCAGTCGTGGGCAGTCTCGGCCTCGTCGTCCGGCGTCGCGGACAGTCCGGCCGCGTCGGCGAGATCTGGGTCCTCCATGCTCTGGTTTCCAGCAGGTGTGTCCGACTCCTCGTTCGAAGTCCGGTCGCCGTCGGCGAGTGTCGGGAGGACATATGCCTGGGCCAGCCCCGCGAGGTGGAGTGGGAGGGGGAGAGACAGGGCAGCGGCGTAGTCCGGGGCCTGGCGGAGCTGGTGCATGGCGAGGGCCAGCGCCTCGGCGTCGTCGGGCCTTTCCAGTACGGGGGCAGCCGGGTCGTCATCCTCGTGGCAGCCCAGTACCGCGATCTCCACCAGGGTCGGGTTCCAGGCGCTGGTGCCCGCCTGCGAGGTGAGGTTGCCCGCTGCGTTGACCCGGGTGGCGAGGCGGTCGAGTGCGGGGGAGATCGCATGGGTTCCGGGGCGTTCGGTGGTGCTGTAGAAGACCCGCTCGCGCGACGAAGCCCTGCCCTTGTAACGCTGCTGCGCCCAGAAGCCAGCCGGCTGTCCGTGGGGCTTGCCCGGGTCGGCCAGCCCCCACCACTGGGCGCTCTCGCGACCGCCGCATCCGCGCACGCGTACGAGGCGCAGTTCGTCGTCCAGTCGTCCTTCCGGGGCGTGGCCGGTCTTGATCAGATCGCGTTCGGTCTGGCCGTCCTGGAGCCAGGGCCAGTGCAGTCGGCTGTTCTGAGCGTGGGTGATCAGTGCGGTGGGTTGCCCTCGGAGGGAGTGCAGCACGCGTTGGAGGAATGCCGCAGTCTCCCTGCGCTGTTGGGCGAGGTTGCTGCGCCACTGCTTGCCGGTGACCCTAGGGGCATCGGGACGTGCGTCATCGTCTGAAGTCCCTGGTTCCGTGAACGCTTCGGGGTCGATTTCCGCCTGTTTCACCAGACCGAGGAGGAACTGCGGATAGGGCACCCATTCCCCCGCGGTGTCATCCCAGCCGCGTACGGCCGCGAGGCCTTCCCCGGCCGGGAGCGGGGTGACCAGGACGGCCACAGGCAGGTGCTTGGGCAACCGGGTCGGGCCGTCCTTGCGACGTTTCACCATCCACACTGCCGCGTACTGCAGCGAGTCCGGAAGATCGTCACCGAGGGTGTGCTGGGGGAGGACGCGGATGCCGAGCTGGCGCAGTCCGTCGAGCCATGAGCTGCACGTGCGGTGGTCGAGGCTTTCTGCGTTGTCGATCTGCCGGTCAATGGACGGGGTGACGACGAACTGCGTCAGCAGGCCTGCGTCGGCGCCCCCGAGGCGGATGGCGAACTTGGGGTCCGTCGACGCTGGGCGGAACGTGCTGCGGTGGGCGACTTCCACGAGGGCGAGTTCGGGGTGGGAGGGGTCCGCGCCGTCCGCGCGGAGCCAGGCGCGCAGGGCGCGGCGCCGTTCGGCGACGGCCGCTGCGAGCGCCGCGCCTTTGCCCTTGACCGCCGCGTCGGGCACGAGCCGGTCGCCCAGCCCGTCGGCGAGGGGCAGGCAGCGCAGCCGGAGTGTGACCTCCGCTGTCCGCCACTCCAGGACGACCGGTGCTCCGGGCGTGGCCTCGTCGAAGTCCCGGTCCGTGACGTGAGAGGCACTGGCGCCGCCGTCGCCGTCGAGGCCCAGGGCCTTGGCGAACTGTTCCACTGCCTCGCTGCGTACCTCGGGCGACTGCCACAGCAGCCGGGCCTCCACCACGGGCGGGCCAGCCTGTTCCGGGCTGTGGGAGGCGATCCGGGCCTGTGCCGCGAGTGCCACGCGCCGTGCCTGGGTCTCGCGCAGCAGCTCGGCCTTCTTGGCCTCGTCCGTCCTGGGCTTGGGCCGCCGGTTCTGCGGCGCGCCGATGCCCTTGCCGCGTCCGCGCGTGAGGTCGGGTACCCGGGCCAGTGTTTCAGGAAGGGCCTGCTCGGCCCATTCGGTGAGCTGGGCCCGCTGGTTGGGCATGAAGCCTGTGCCGATCTCGTGCTTGCCCATCCTGGTGCTGTGGACCACGGCCGCGCGGACACCGCGGCCCTCCCCGATCCAGGAGACCGGTTCGGCGAGGAGCTGTTCGGGGTCGGGGAAGTTGCCGGCGAGGCTGAGTCCGCGCAGGATGCCGGCGGTGTCGTTCTCCGACCAGACGAAGGTGTCGGCGGCCCGGTCGCGGCGCAGGCGTGCCAGTGCATAGCGTTCGGTGGCCGGTGCGCCGGGCAGCCAGGGGATGGTGGGCCGCAGGTAGACGGTAGTGGCCTCCCGGTAGGGCAGGTTGAGGCGTTTGGTGGTGGTCCGAGGGTGGGTCGCCCAGCGGCGTACACCCCAGTGCAGGTGGAGGCGCGGCCTAGGGTCGAACGGCGTGGTGTGCAGGGAGATGTTCAGAAGGACGGAGAACCACCACTCCTTGCGTTTGACGGTCCGGCACAGGGGCTGCGACATGAGTTCCGCGCCCTGGTCGCGAGGTCCGCGGGGCAGCGCCCGGAACCGCAGCTCCCCGCCCTCGAACGGGAAAGGGTCGAGGGTCAGGATGCGGCGTGCCAGGGCGTCGGTGGCGAGTTGGAACTGGCGCGGTTCCGGGGCGGCAGTGCCGCCCCGGGTGGTCGGGGTGGTGAGGAGTTCGACGCCGCTGACCGGCTGCCACTTGGGCAGGTTCTGCTTCAGCTCAGTGCTGCTCGCGAGCAACAGCGAGCGGAACCGGGGATCCTGTGCGGAGTCCTTGGGACCGAGTGTACGCAGCCAGGCGTCGAGGAGTTGCTGCATGGAACGGCCCGGGAGGGGGTCGGGCGCCGAGGCCGGTACATACATCCAGAAGTCCTCGGCGGCCTGCGGCCCCGATTCCACGGGGATCCGCGGCCGGGGGCGGACGATCACGTCGGGGGCGAGGGTCTGGAGCACGCCGTCGAGTCGGCGGGTGGGCAGCGTCGGCTGCCGCTTTTCCTCGTCCCGCCCGTGGTTGTGCAGTTCGAGGAGTCCGGCATGCCAGTGTTCGGGGAAGGGAAGTGCGTGGAAGTTCTCGGTCCAGGGGGTGCCTTCCTCGGCCAGGTGATACGCGGATCGGCGGATGTTCTTGTACATGTCGGTTCTCCCTGCGATGTCCGTACGTGGACTGGTGCGGTTGCCCGCCGACAGTGCTGCCCAGGGTGGTGGTTGGCGTGCTTCAGTGGACCGATCGCGGGCCGGGTGACGTCTCCATGGCACACAGTGCTTCGTACAGCGGGCGGTAGAGCAGCTTGACGAGTGCGGCGTCGGCGAGGTCGGTGCGCGCGCCGTACGCGACGGCGTCGGTGTCGCTCTGGGCGAAGTACGGCGCCAGGACGTCCCGCAGTCGGACGAGCAGCCCCGGCTCGCCTGCGCGGCGTGGACGACGGCTCTGGCCGGTGAAGGGGGCCTGTACTGCGGCGAGTCGCGGTGCGAAGGCCGCGTCGACGAACACGACGCGGGCGGGTACGCCACCGCGGACGAGGCGTCCGATGACCTGCCAGATGGTGACGAGCTGGTCCCAGACGAAGGACTTCTTCTCGTCATCGGAGAGCGAGGAGTAGATGTAGGGCCGTGACAGTACGTGCCGCCACACGCCGCGTGCGGTGGTCCTGAAGGCGCTGCCTGCCGCGTTGAGGTCCCCGGCCTGGGTGACCATGTCGCTGAACGTCCCTTCGTCCGGCAGCTTCAGTTGACCGCGTACGAACCGCGTTGCCCAGTCGTTGATGGCGAAGACCGCCAGGGAGAGGTCGTCGGGGCGGGGGTGCGGACGGACCAGGAAGAACACCGTCCCGAACGCCGCCACCTTCTCCTCGCCGGGCCGTTGGGGAGCGGTGAGGATGTTGTGGCCTCGCTCCACGGCGAGGAGGGGGGCCACGAGCAGTTCGGCGTCCGGGTCGTCGGCGAAGGACGCGAGGTCCCCCCGCCGGACCGCTCCCGCGCCCGATCCCGTGCCCGGCGCCTGGCCTCGCGCCGGTACCGGCCCGTCGACGGCGGCCTCCAGTTCGGCGTCGTCGGCGGCCAGGACGCGCACCCGGCTACGCCAGCGCGGGATCTCGTTCAGGGCGGTGGCGGCCACTTTGGCTTCCGCGTAGCTGCCCACCAGAAGCAGGGCACGTTTGCGGCGCTGGTCGGGGATTCGGGCGAGTTCGCTTTGGAGAGGGGAGGAGTTGCCGTCGCTCCGGGACCGGGCGAGCCGGTCGATCATCAGGCGCAGGACGTCCTCGCGCTGGTCGGGGTCCTGGCCGGAGAGCCGGATCGGCTGTCCTGCGGCGTCGTACAGGAACTCGGTGCGGAACACGGTTTTCCGGATGGCGTCGAGAGCCTTGGGCTGCGGTTTAAGTACGGCGCGGACGGGGGCGAGGACGTGGGCCCGGGTAGAGGTGCCGGCCCAACTGGTTCCGGACATCAACAGCACGTGTGGGCCTGCCTTGCCGAGGCCTGGGTCGGCGCCGAGCTGGGGAAGACCCAGGAGCAGTTCCCGGCCTACGCCCGCGCACCGGAAGAAGCGCAGGGTGCCGGTGCGGTGTCCGTCCTTGTTGCGGGCAGCGGCCCGTTCGTCCACCAGGTACTGGAAGCCCAGGACGTTGCCCATGGGCGCTTCGGGCAGTAGTGGCGCGTAGTCGAGGGGCGGGCGGCGGGTCAGCTCGTGGGCCGCGGAGTCCAGCCGTAGCGCTGCCTCCACCTGAGGCCACAGGAACGTCACCCGGTCCAGGCGTTGGTGCAGAGCGGCGAGGACGAGGGTGAACTCCAGCCGTTGTGCGTTGAGTTCACGCCACTCCTCGGTGAGTGGTACGTCCTCGGGGGCAGGCTCCTTGCCTTGCTTGCCAGCGGGCATGGGGCGCTGCTCCGGGCCCGGCGCTCCGACGAGGAAGGAGTCGAGGAGCGCGCGGACTCGGCGTCGTGTCCGCTTCTCGTCGAGGGTATGCAGGACGTCGTGCGCGAGGGCCGTGAGCTCGTCGGCGGGGGTTCCGTAGGGGCCGCGTCCGCCGAGCGGATCGTCGCGGAACGTGTCGAAGAACCCGGTGATCTCAGTGCGTCGCTGCGCCCAGGGAGCGTAGGGGACGGGGGAGTCGCCATCGGCCCCGAGCCCTTCCTCGTCCTCGTAGAGTGCGCTCTCGTCCTCGACAACCCCTTCGTTCGTGCTGTCCGACCGCCCTGCGGCCTGGCCTCGCGTCAGCGGGTACCAGGCGTGCAGCAGCTTCTCCTGGAGGGTCCAGGCACTGAAGTAGTCGATCTGCGCCCAGTCCCGCAGGCCTCCGTCATCGATGAGCATGGCGTACAGCCGGTCCGCGGCGGAGCCTACGACGTCCAGGGCGGCGGACCACCGTTCCACGTCCTGGTCGGAGAGCTGCAACCGCCCCTGCCGGGCGAGTTCGGCGATCTCATGGGTTTGTAGCTGGTCGAGCCAGGAGTCGGAGACACCGGTGGTGACGAGCGTGGCCGACGGGGCGAACATCTGGTCGAGCTGCATCTGTACGCGGTCGGCCTCATCGACGACGACGATGTCGCTGCGCAGGCAGGCCAGCTCCAGATAGCGCAGGCGCTCGGCGTTGAGCTGACGGGGAACCGCGGTCTGGACGAGACTGGCCGGGTTGGCCACCCAGATCAGCGCGTCCACGAGGTCACGGGCGGCGGAGTGCCGGGGGCAGACGCTCCACAGCGGGCAGGCGTGCGGGGTGCCCAGGTCCTCATTGTCGGTGTCGGTTTCGTCCGCGGTAACCTCCCTGTCGGCGGCGCCTCGGGCTCGTTCGAGCTCGCGTACCGCGCGCTCGGCCGCGGGCTCCTCGGCGGTCTCCTGGTGCCGAGCGGGGTGAAGGGCACCGCACGGCGCGTCGGTGTAGCGCAGGGGCTCGGACGTGTCGAGTGCGCGCAGGGCGTCCAGCGGGCAGGCGGTGCTGAGGTGGGCGAAGACGGGGCCGGTGTGAGCCAGTAGGGAGTGTTCTCCCCGTGCGGCGAGTCTGCGGTGCAGCCGCTGGGTGTGCTGGGGTCGCGTCGTGCCCCCCTGCACCAGGGCGGCGCTCAGGCCGAGCGTGCGGAATAGCTCGGTCAACGTTAGCTGTTCGGCCACGTCGCCGACGACGAGAGTGATGCGCAGGCCGTTGTGGTGCGCCCAGACGGCGAGCAGGGTCATCAAGGTCGACTTGCCGGCGCCGACCATGCCGACGAGGTGGGTGAGCCGGTCGAGCGGCAGCGCGGACGCCGCTTCGAAGACCGTCCCGTCCGGGGTACGTGTGTCGAGGTCGAGCTGTGCGAGACGCTGCTCCCAGTTCCCCGCCTTGAGCCCGCGCCGCTGCTCCTCCGCGTCCACCCACCGTGCGACGTCGGCGAGTTCGTCGAGTGGCACGTCGAGAGGGCCTGCGGTGGCCGGACGTTCGGCGGTGAGGGGGTGGCCGGGGAAGGGGTCCCGCACGAGATCGGCGGGGACCGTGACGGAAGTGCGCCGGTGGCGGCGGTCCATGAAGCGGTGTTCGCCCGCCTCCGCCGGGGGAAGCACCTTCGTGGCGAAGCCGGGGAGGTTCGCGAGCGCGTCGTCGTAGGTGGTGAAGCGGTCGGCCGCCACCTTGAGAGGGACCCGATGGGCGGGCTCCCCGGCCGCCGGGACGCGGTACGCGCGCAGCCGTTCGGGCAGTTCCAGGTAGGTGTCCAGGCTCTGCTGCCACATCCGGCCGCGGCGCATCGGCCAGAGCAGGTGCCGGGCCGCGGCCAGCGCGACCTGTTCGGTGCTGCCAGTGGGGAGCTTCGAGGCCCGCGCGAAGGCGAGGCCGTAGCCGCCGAGGAGCGTCCACGCCCCGTCGGCAGCGTGACCGGGTGCCACGGTCTCCATCAGCCGCAGAGCGAGCTCGACCTGGCAGAGCAGAGCGGGCCGGGTCCCGGCGTGCTCTTCGGGCCAAGGCCTCAGTGCGGCGACGACCGGCTGGTACCAGCTGCTGCGGTCACGCATGGTCTGCTCCCTTCTTCCCGGCGCCGTCGGCCGCCGCGGTCTGGTTTCCGGACCGGGGCGACGCTGTGCGTGCCCCGCCGTGCTCCCTGGCCGGAGGCACGGTGTGCAGAGGCGCGATGGACGCGTCCGGCCCGCGTTCGCCGGACAGCCGCAGCCGCGCGGCCCGCTTCAGCTGGTCGTCCGTCAGCAGCCGCAGACCGCCCGCCCCCGCGCCCCGCTCCTTGGCGTACATGGCCAGGTAGTCACGCCGGGCGCGCACCCGGAACGCGGGCACCACCCAACAGGCTTCGTCGTACGGGGGCTCGGGGCGGACGGCGGTGGCGGCGCGTCCGAGGAAGGCGGGGTGCGCCCAGTCCTTGACGTCGACGGCCCACACGTGACCGTCGGGGAAGGTGATGCGAAGGTCGTACGCGTCGAAGCCGGGCCACATCTCGACGGTGAGGCCCAGGGCGCGTAGCTCGCCCTCCAGAAGTACCTCGGCGCGTCCGGGCCCGGTGACGAACTGCCTCAGTGGTTTCCGCAGTTGACGCAGCTCGCCCACCTCAGACGCGACGAGCTCCAGGCCGTGCGGTGGGGGACCTTGGTGCCGGCACTGGTCGCGCTCGCACCACCACTCGGTGTCGGACACCGGATGGAGCAGGGTCAGGCAGCGATGACAGCACAGGTACGCGCCGTCCCGGCGGAACCCGAGGGGGACGGGGGCGTAGATCTCCTCGATGAGAAAGCGCACGGGGTCGAGGAAGAGGTCGGTGCTCACCTCGGCCCAGTCCGCCTCGGTGAGGACGGGCTGATTCACCAGGAGACGACGGAAGGCCGTGTAGGACTCGGGCGACGACACAGCCCGGCAGGCACGCAGGGCCTCATGGATCACCAGGCGGTCGTATTGCCGTCCGGTGCTGTCGCCATATCCCCGAACGGCGAGCTCGTGGCAGAGCTGCGAGGGTTCTCCGGAATCCTCGTCGATCAGCCGGTCCGCGGTGTCGAACAGGTCGGTGGGCAGTCGGTCCAGGGGCCAGCTGCCCAAGGGGCGGGCGCGGGCCCAGCGCATCATCTCGGGCACCCCGGCCGGGGGCTTGGCGCCGTTGCGCAGGCACTGGAGTACCAGGGCATCCAGGGCGCGCTGCGCGCCGGCCGGGTAGGGCAGAGTGAAGGAGTCGAGGCGGTCGACGGCCGCCAGGTGGAGTACGGCGGTGGCCACGTCCCGCAGGAGGACGACATCGGAGTTGGACAGCCAGTCCCGTACGAGCTGTTGGTCAGGCATGGGGCGGGGCGTCTCCTCGCGGCGAGGTCTGCGTGTCGGGGCTCGGCGGGCTTGGATGGTCGGTGACGTAGGCGGTGCCGGGCCGACACCAGGTCCGGGCCTGAC
This sequence comes from Streptomyces sp. NPDC015131, assembly GCF_043079975.1. Classification (NCBI taxonomy): domain Bacteria; kingdom Bacillati; phylum Actinomycetota; class Actinomycetes; order Kitasatosporales; family Streptomycetaceae; genus Streptomyces; species Streptomyces sp. NPDC015131. Next base: position 414,270 of record NZ_JBIBVB010000001.1, read on the forward strand.
AGCCGTGGCAGTGGCGTCCGGTCCTCGGTTCGTAGGTGGTGTCGTCCAGGAGTGGCTGGGCGAGTTCGGCGATGACGGCCCGGGCTTCCTCGACGTTCTCGGCGCGGCCGGGGTCGATGGGTTCGAGCCGACTCTCCCCGTGGCCTTCACGTAGGTGCTCCAGTTCCACCCAGGAGCGGCGCGGGTCGTCGCCCAGCGCTCCCGCGTGGAACAGCAGCACACCGAGGGCGAGTTGGGGATAGGTGTGGAGCAGGGAATCGCGCTCCCACAGCGGGCGGGCCGACGTCTTGGTCTCGCGCCAGATCCACCGGCCGCGGTGGGTGTACACCAGGTCGGGTACGGCGAGGACGACGATGTCGAGTTCTGGCACGTAGGCCGTGACCCGATGCTGTACGAGCACCTGCTCGTCGGCGTCAAGTCCGTTGAGAGGGCACAGGAGCCGGTGTTCCGCGAGCATCCCGGCAGCCTCGCGTGCGGAGGTGTCGTCGAGTCCGGCCCTGGCCCGTACCGCCGTCGGCTCGGGGATCTCGCGGTCCCGGCAGCCGCGTACCGGGCGTTCGGCGTGCTCTGCGTCGAGCCAGGCGTCGACGGCTCTGCCGCGCTGCGCCCCCCGGTCCTCGGCCGAGAGGTCGTTGAGGTGCAGTCGCCGCACAAGGTGGTACTGGGCGGGGCACTCGGCGTGCAGCCGCAGGTCCCAGACGGAGACAGAGCGGCGTTGGCGTGCGAGAGCCGGAGGGCGCCCGCCCCACAGCCGCGGGGTGCGCTTCAGATCCGTGCAGCCGGCGATGGCCTTGCAGTCGACACAGCTCTCCCCGGGACGCACGCCGAGTTCGGTGGCAGCCGTGACGAAGGCAGGCACAGCGTCGTCCCGGAACCGCTGCCTCGCCCCGGCGGGGTCCTCGGAGAGCAGCTCCTGCATGGACCCGTCGGCGCACCCGACGTCGAAGACGCGGACCAATCGGGGCAAGCTGGTGCTCTCGGTCGCGGTGGGCGGAGGCTGGGCGCGTTGCTTGCGTCGAGGCGTGGGCGCGCCGAAGGCCATCACCTGCGCCGCGGCCCCGAGCTCCGCGTCGGGGCGGCCGGTCTTGGCCCGGCCCATGGAAGGCAGCCACAGATCGCGCACCTTTCCGTCGGAGGAGGCGTACATGCGGCCCCAGAGGGTGTGCTCGTACTGTCGGGCGCCACGGGCGTCGGGAGCGTCCGTGCGGGGAGTGCGCCACGTCCATGGCTGCTTCACCGGCTTGGTCTCATGCAGCCCGGCCTCGACGGCGGCTGCCTGTTCGCGGGTACGGGCGGCCACGTAGCGCTCCAGGGCGTGGGCGGTCCAGGCCAGGTGGGCGGGGTGGACCGGGCCGCCCCATCCCCGGAAGGGACCGCGGGTGCTCCGGAGTTCCTCGCGTACCCGCTCCACGGACCATCCGTCGTGTTCCAGCAGGTCGAGGGCGGTGAACAGCGGGCCGAACCCGAACTCCTCGCGGGGTGGCCGCCGGAACGGCACGGCCGGGTCGGCGACGAGCAGGGGCCGCATCGCGGTGCGTCGGTGGGTGGGACAGGCCGCGTCGTCGAGCCGGGCCATCCGGGGGCTCGCCCTGATCAACCAATCGTGGCCGGCGACGCCGGGTGGGTTCTGCATGTTGACCCCCGTGGCAGGCGGTTTGGGCAGGAGGGTGCCCAGAGCAACGGGAGTCCGAGGACGTCCGGGCACCACTAGAGCATGGCATAGATCTGTGAACTGAGTCCATGGACGGCTCATGTCTAGAATCTTTCACGCTACGCTGGTGGGTCTGATGCGCAGTGGTGCGAAGGGGCACAGTGGTGGACGCGGATACGTACAAGCCCGGCGTGGGTGATCTGGTCGACGGGCGCTACGAGTTGAAGGACTCTCTGGGCAAAGGCGGGATGGCCCAGGTCTGGCGGGCCCGAGAGGTGTCCGGGGGGCGGGAGGTGGCGGTGAAGTTCCTGCGCCACGACTCCGAGGCCCTGTACTGCCTCGACCCGTACGAGCGTGAGGCCGAACTCGGTGTCAGGAACGCCCGGTTCCGGCGCGAGGCCAACCTCCTGGGCACGCTCGATCATCCGGGAATCACCGAACTGTATGGGAGCGGATCGCACCGGGGCGTCCCCTACATCGCCATGCGCCTGGTGACCGGAGTGAGTCTGCGGACGTTCCTCGACGAGCACAGCCCCTTGCCTCTGGCCACGGCGGTTGCGGTCGCCATCCAGGTGGCAGGGGCGTTGGCCTGCGCACACACGCTGCCGGTCGTGCACCGGGACCTCAAGCCCGCGAACATCATGATCGACGATGAGGGGTGGGTCGTCCTCATCGACTTCGGCATCGCCAAGCCGCTGCACGCCGACGCCACCCGTTACACGGCGCACGGTTCGACGCTTGGCACCCGCGGTTATTTGGCGCCGGAGCAGCTCCTGGAGCGCGAGCCCACCACGCGCACGGATGTCTACTGCTTCGGCTGCATCTTCTACGAACTCCTCACCGGGCGGCCCCCGTTCCCGTTCGGCGCGGAGTCCGGCCTGACCGACAAGCACCTCAACGAGGAGCCGCTGCCACCGAGCACGTACGCCGCGGGCATCCCCGAACCGATCGACGATCTGGTGCTGCGGATGCTCGCCAAGAAGCCCGAGCAGCGCCCGGCCGTTGACGAGGTCCTGGAGGTCCTCGACCCGTTCGCCCCGGGGGTCGGTGATCCCGAACCCCGGCCTCGCACCCACCCCGACCCGACCGCCCCCCTGCGCCGGCCGCGGGACCGGGCTGTTCGTCCGCGCCCGGTCGCTCTCACGCTGCCTGTCGCATCCGCACCGGCCGACGAGTGGCTGGACGCCCGTGTGGTGGAACAGCTCTGCGCGCAGGCCGAGTCGGAGATTGCGTCCGGTGAGCCGGGCGACGCGACCGAGCGGCTGCACGGTCTGACAGGACGGGTCCGCAAGGAGTGGGGTGAGCGGCGGCCTCTGGTGCGTCGCGTGTGGCAGGGGGCTGCGGAGGGATTCCGCCTCTCCGGCAACTTCGGCGCTGCGGCCCGCCTCTACGAGGCCGTCGACAACGATCTCCTGCACGGGGATGGCCCGGCCGAGCGGGCCGATCGGGCGCTGATCCGGCTGCGCACGGCCGAGTGCCGGCTCACCTTCGGGGAACTGGAGGCTGCCATCGTGGCGGTTGACGCGGCGGGCCGCACCGCTGCCGGACTGCCACCGGAGCTCGCGGCTCGGGTCGAGGCCGTACGCCGCGCGGTCGACGCGCAGCTCACGGCCCGCTTGGCTGAGCCCAGGCGCGGAGAGGCATGACGCCGGCCGGTGCGGGTGAGTCGATGTGCTACGGGTGGTTGGCCAGGCGTCCGGCCGCCAGTTCGTCGCCAAGGTCGCGGACAAGGCTGGTGCCGAGGTCGGCCGCGCGACGCAACAGCCGTTCGAAGAGGGTGAGTTCGCGGAACGCCTCTCCGTAGCGCCGTTGTTCTCCGAGGGGAACCTGGCGGATCTGGAGACGGCGGACGTCGATGCGGGAGGAGTTCGTGGTGTGGGTGCCGGCCTGCCGGGCATTGGCGGGAGCCCGCAGCGAACCGGCGAGGAACCAGGCGTCGAGCTGTTCGGGCTGTACCCGCACGGCATGCAGTTGTGGGCCAAGGGCGGTCGGCGGCCCCTCGTGGACCCAGGCCGAGAAGGCACGGGCGGCGCCCACCACCACGATGTCCCCGGGTTCGGCGATCACGGCCTCGCCGGCCGCTGCGGTGCCTGGAGCGAGCCAGCTGCGGGGTTCGCCGTCCACCAGGAGATCGGGGACGGTGAGGAGGGGGATGCCGACGTCGGACGGCGGGCCGGCGTGGATCGATTCCTCCGGCGGCTGCTGGCCGCCGCGCAGAGTGAGCGCCCCGGCCCGGGCTAGCTCGGCGACTGTGGTTGCCGTCGGTGTGTCCGCCTCGGCCGTGGCGAGGTCGAGCGCCGCGAGCAGCCTGGCCGACTTGTCCACGTTCGCGGTGAGCCCGGTGAACTCCCGCCAGGATTCGGCCAGTCGGGGTGCGATGTCCGCCGGGGACGGGGCAATGTGGCGTCCAGGGGTCAGGTCGACCTCGTCGTTGAGGAGTTCGATGACGGGCACCTGTCGTACGTAGGCAGGAGCCTGTCGCGAGTCCGCCTCTTCGACGGCCTCGCGCACGAAAGCGCTGATCGCCGCCCAGTCGGGGGTCCACTTCTCCTCCGCGTCCCGGGGGAAGCGCGAGGCCGCGTCGGCGACCAGCAGTCGATCACCCGCCGGCGTGCCTTCCCCATGGGCGGGCATCCGCAGCACCCACAGGTGCAGGGAGACGCTGTGCGGTGCGGCGCAGCCCGGCGGCAATGCGACGACGGCCCGCAGTTGCCCGGTGCGCAGCAGCGAGCCGCGGATGCGGCGGCCGGCCTTCCTGGCCGCGACGGCGGGCGGCAGCAACAGTACTGCGGCGCCGCCGGGCCGCAGCTGGGCCAGGCAGTGCTGAACCCAGGCGAGTTCGGGCTCGGTGCGCGGGGGAAGGCCGTGGCTCCAGCGGGCGTCGGTCGCCAACTCCTCGTACCCCCAGTCCCGTTCGTTGAAGGGCGGGTTGCACAGGACGATGTCGGCTGAGGTGCCGGAGAACGGGTCGTCGCGTAGGGAGTCCGCAGCGCGTACGGAGACCTGCGCCCACTCCTTCTCCCTGTGGCCCTCTCTCTCGGCGAGGGCCATGCGGGAGTCCGCCAGCGAGGCGAGGACGGCGTCCCGGTCACTGCCGAGCAGCGTGAGTGCCTCGGCGCCGGATGCCCTGGCGGCGTCGGCTGCGGCCAGGAGGAGATGCCCGGGGCCGCAAGCAGGGTCCATGACCGTGGTGCCGCCGGAGCTGCCCGGGCTGGCGCCCGCCGCGCCGCTGGCCGCCCTGAGGGCGAGTTCCGCCATGAGGGATGCCAGCGGTTCCGGGGTCGTGGCGATCTGGCGCACATGGACGTCGAGCCAGCGGCGCAGCAGAAACGCGAACGTTTCCGTGCCCCCTTCACGCTGTCCGAGATCCACGGCCCGTTCGATCAGCTCCCGTGTGTCGGCACGGATCTCTTCACCTTCGCCGCTCACCCGCCCGGAGAGGAGCCGTCCTACCTCGGCGATCGCGTCCCCGGTCTCGTTACGCCCGCCGAGCGCCTCGAAACCGGGCCAGAGCCATTCCCTCTCGGCGGACTTCTTCAACTTCTTGTTGTCGCGCAGCCAGCCCTCGATGTCGGCCAAGGAGAATTGAGGGTTGGTGTCGGTGCCGGCGATCCGCTCGGGGAAGGACGGATGCCGCCGCCGCCAGTTGCTCACCGCGGCTCGTCCCACACCCGCAAGGCGGGCGATTTCGGCCAAGGTCACCGGTACGGCGCGCGACGTGGACATCTACACTCCCAGGGCATTCTGGTGGAGGGAGGACTTTCCCCTCGGTCGTGGGTGTGTGATCAAGCCACCCTTCCTCCGAACCGCATCGGTCAGCGTACATGACCATTGACTTTGTTCACAGATGCGTCATGGCGGGTTTGGGGGCGTACGTCGGGTTCTGGTCGGCGAGGCGCGCGGGGCAGCGCGACGGCCGGCCGTGCCGCCCTGGCATCGTCCCCGTCCGTCAGGGTCGGCCGTTCCGACCCGATGCCGCCCATGCCCGCACCGGCCTGGCCTCGGGTCCCATCGGGTGGGTGAAGGGCCGCAGCGGGTCAACCTCGGCCCACGGGGCGAGTGCCTGTTCGGGGGTGCGGCGCTCGGGCAGCCACACGGCTAGGCGCCGCCACACCTCGCCGGCGTGGGCGGGTCGCTCGTCGGGGTCCTTGGCCAGTAACTGAAGCACCAGGTCCTCCAGTTCGGAGGGGATGCCCGCGCGGATCCTTCCGGGCGGTACGGGCGGCTGCTCAAGGATCATGCCGGGCAGCATCAGTTCGGACTTGTGCGTGAAGACCGGCTCACCCGTCAGCATCGCGTACAGCAGGCAGCCCAGCGCGTACAGATCGGTGCGGGGGTCGACCGGCTTGCCCCGCACCTGTTCCGGCGCCATGCACTCCAGACTGCCCGGGCGCTCACCGGTCGTGGTGAGGCCTGTGGTGTCCGGGTCGAGGAAGGCGGCGACGCCGAAGTCCAGGACCTTGACCACGCCGTCCGTGCGGATCACGACGTTGCTGCCCTTGAGGTCGCGGTGCACGACGTCACGGGCGTGCACGGAACCCAGGACCGAGGCGATCTGGACGCCGATCGACGCGGTCTCCTCGATGGAGAGCGGGCCCGCCTCGACGATCCGGTCGTCGAGCGGGGGTCCGATCACGTACTGCATGACGAGAAAGCGGGTGCCGTTCTCCTCGCCGAGGTCGTAGACGGTGGCGAGGCCCGCGTGGTCGAGTCGCGCCACGGCCTGCGCCTCCCGGCGGAACCTTTCGGCGTCGCGGGCGCGCTGCTCCTCGGTGAGTCCCGGATCGACGTTCATGGTCTTCAGCGCCACGTCGCGGCCCAGGTTCTCGTCGTGGGCGAGCCAGACGACTCCCATGCCGCCCCGTCCGATGAGGCGCTTGATCCGGTAGCGACCGGCGATCAGTGTTCCGGTGTCCATTCGCGCTGCGGCCCCTCCCCTCCGTGCCCTGCCGCGCCCTGCCCGGGCTGGTGTCAGGGAGAGTGTGACACGGCAGTGCTTCGAATGCTGCCCGCGCGACGCTTTGTTTGTTGACTGAGTTCACATTCTCTTGCTCTAATGGGGTGAAGGCGGGGCGGTTCGTTCCGTGCGCCTCACCCACTACGGTGATGCGTGGATCACGTCGGGAGCTAGTGAGGATCACGTGGACGTCTTCGAGGTGCACCGTCGGCTCATCCGGGACTACAAGGAATACACGTCCGGATCGGTGGTGATCGACGACCCGCGGATCGGCGAGAAGGTGTCCAAGTCCCTTGCCGACGGCGACCAATGGCCCGATCCCTGGCTCTCGCTCAACCCGAGCTTCGCGAGCGGCGGCACCGTCGACCACCTCGCCGACGACCTCGGCCTCCTCCACCCCGAGTGCAAGCGGATCTTCCGCACCGGCAAGGACAAACGGGGTGCGACGATCCGTCCCATCCGCTTCCACCGGCACCAGCGCGACGCCATCGAGGCCGCCGACTCGAAGGACTCGTACGTCCTGACGACCGGCACCGGCTCCGGAAAGAGCCTCGGCTACATCGTGCCCATCGTCAGTCGGATCCTGAGCGAGAAGCGGCCCGGAGATCCCCCGAGCATCAAGGCGATCATCGTCTACCCGATGAACGCGCTGGCCAACAGCCAGCGGGGCGAGCTGAGGAAGTTCCTCACCGCCGGATACGGCGAGGGCGACGAGCCCGTCACGTACGCCCGCTACACCGGCCAGGAGAAGCAGTCCGAGAAGGACGCGGTCCTCGACACCCCTCCAGACATCCTGCTCACCAACTACGTGATGCTGGAACTGATGCTCACCCGCCCCGAGGAGCGCAAGCGGCTCATCGGCCGGGCCAAGGGCCTGCGCTTCCTCGTCCTGGACGAATTGCACACCTACCGCGGCCGTCAGGGCGCCGACGTCGCCTTGCTGGTCCGGCGCGTGCGCGAGGCGTGCGAGTCGCCCGCCCTGCAGTGCGTCGGCACCTCCGCCACCATGTCCACCAAGGGCACCCCCGCAGCCCGCCGCCGTGAGGTCGCCGAGGTCGCCTCCACGCTGTTCGACACGGAGATCTCCCCGGACCGGGTGGTGGGCGAGACACTGGTTCGCGCGACCGACGACACAACCCCCACGCGTGCCGAACTCGCCGCCCGTGTGAGGGAGAACAACCCTCCCCTGGAGTACGACGCACTCAAGGCCGACCCGCTGGCCCGCTGGGTCGAGACCGCCTTCGGCCTCACCGAGACCACCGACGAGGACGGCACCCGTCTGCTGGTGCGGGCCAAGCCCACCACCTTGGAGCTGGCCGGGCGTGTCCTGCGCGAGGACGCCTTCGGTATCCCGCGCGACGCACCCGAGGACGTGCCGTACGCCGCATGCGCCAAGGCCATCCGATCCACGCTCCGGGCCGGCACGCAGGTCCGCGACGCCGAGGACCGCGCGCTGTTCGCGTTCCGCCTCCACCAGTTCCTCTCCAAGGGCGGCTCGGCATACGTCTCCCTGGAGCCGGCGGACAGCCGCCACATTACCCGCACCTACCAGCAGCGGGTGCCCGGAGAGCCGGAGAAGCTCCTGCTGCCGCTGTCCTTCTGCCGCGAGTGCGGCCAGGAGTACCTCACCGTGGCCCGCGAGCAGAGCGACGACGGCACAGTCTCCTTCCGCACCCGTGAGGACGCGGACGACGAGCAGGGCTACCTCTACCTCTCGGCCGCCAACCCGTGGCCCGAGCGGGTCACGGACGCGATCGACCAGCGTCGCTTCCCCGACAGCTGGCTCACCCTCGACCCGAAGAAGGGCATGCCCGTCCTCACCCCGAGTCGCAAGAAGCGTGCTCCGCAGCCCGTGTGGGTGAGGTCGGACGGCACGGCGGTGAACAAGGACGGGGTCGGCCTGTACGCCGCCTACGTGCCCGCGCCGTTCCTGTTCTGTCTGGAGTGCGGGGTCAGCTACGAGGAAGTGCGGGAGCGGGATTTCGCCAAGCTGATGACGCTCGACCAGGAGGGCCGGTCCACGGCCACTTCTGTCGTCAGCGCTTCCATCGTGCGCCACCTGAAGAGTCTGCCGGAGAATGAACTCGGCAAGGACGCACGCAAGTTGCTCACCTTCGTCGACAACCGGCAGGACGCCAGCCTGCAGTCCGGGCACTTCAACGACTTCGTGATGGTCACCCAGCTGCGGGGTGCGCTGTACCGCGCGATGTTGAAGGCGGGGGACAAGGGGCTGCGCTGGAAGCGGCTGGGCGAGGAGGTTGTCGAGGCCATGGGGCTGGCCCCGCACGAGTACGCCAACAACCCCACCGAAGTGGAGGCGCTCGCCGAGGAGACGCGGGACGCGCTGGCCCAGGTGGCCGAGTACCGGCTCTTCCTGGACCTGGAGCGCGGCTGGCGGGTCACCATGCCCAACCTGGAGCAGACCGGTCTGCTCGGCCTGGGATACGCGGGGCTCGACCAGATCGCCGAGGACGAGGAGCGCTGGCAGCGGGCGGCGGGGCCGCTGCGCACCGCCACTCCCGCCACCCGGCTCGATCTCGCCCGGGTCCTCATGGACGAGCTGCGCCGCCAGCGGGCTGTGGACACCCCGTACTTCACCGAGGCCAAGTTCAACGAGCTGCGCAAGGAGTCGGCGAAGCTCAACGACGCCTGGGGGATCGCCGACACCGAGGCGGCGCCCCCCACACCGACCGTCGCCCTGCCGCGCGCGGGGCGGCCCGGCCGTAGCCGCAGCGAGAAGAACCTCACCGGCCGCGGCGCTTTCGGCCGCCACGTCCGCAAGCCGGAGACTTTTCCGGACTGGAGCCACGGTCTCTCCCTCGATGACGCCCAGGACGTGATCCGCGACCTGCTCGAGATCCTCGCGGACGGCGGTGTCCTGAGCCGGATCACCCAGGGCCGGGGCGAGGACCCCGGCTACCAGATCCACCACCCGGTGATCCGCTGGCACGCCCGCGACGACGAGCACGGCGCCGTGGACCGGCTGCGCCGCACCTACCGCACCGGCCGGGGCCCCCGCGTCAACGCCTTCTTCAAGGGTCTCTACAAGGAGGTCGCGTCCACCTTCGCCGGTCTGCACGCCGCAGAGCACACCGCCCAGGTCCACCCCGACGTCCGCGAGGAACGGGAGAAGCTGTTCAGTAAGGGGCTGCCGCTGCCCCTGTTGTACTGCTCGCCCACGATGGAGCTCGGCGTCGACATCGCCAGCCTCAACGCCGTGAACCTCCGTAACGTCCCGCCGACCCCGGCGAACTACGCGCAGCGCTCGGGCCGCGCGGGCCGCTCGGGCCAGCCCGCGCTAGTCACCACGTACTGCGCAACCGGCAACAGCCACGACCAGTACTACTTCACCCGCTCCGACCAGATGGTCGCGGGCACCGTCGCCGCGCCCCGCCTCGACCTGGCCAACGAGGACCTGCTCGTCTCGCACGTGCACGCCATCTGGCTCGCCGAGACCCGCCTGGAACTCGGCCGCACCATGACCAAGATCCTCGACACCGACGGGAAGACCCCCTCGCTGGAGCTGCTGCCCGGGGTGCGGGAGCAGATCGGCACGCCGGCTGCCCAGCAGCGCGCCCTGGCACGGGCCCGCACCGTCCTCGCGGGCTGCGTCGACGCCCTGCGCGAGACGTCCTGGTGGCACGAGCAGTGGCTGGAGGACACCGTAGCCAAGGCCCCCGGGCGTTTCGACGAGAAGTGCGGACGCTGGCGGAACCTCTACCGCAAGGCCCTGGAGGAGCGGGAGATCCAGCACGACAACATCCGCAACCGCACCGCGACCGGCCGCTCCCAGGCCCAGGCCGTCCGCCGCCGCGCCCAGGCGGAGAACCAGATCGCGCTCCTGGAGAACAGGCAGGGAGGCGAGCGCACGGTGCTGTCCGACTTCTACCCGTACCGCTACTTCGCCTCCGAGGGCTTCCTGCCCGGCTACTCCTTCCCCCGGCTGCCGCTCGCCGCGTACATCCCCGGCACCGGCCGCACCAGCCGCGGCTACGACGGCGACTACCTCCAGCGCTCCCGGTTCATCGCGATCCGCGAGTTCGGGCCGGGCGCGCTGATCTACCACGAAGGCAGCCGATTCAAGGTGGACCGGGTGCAGCTGCCGCCGGACACCAGCGGCGAACTGACCACCGAGAGCGCCAAGGTGTGCCAGGGCTGCGGCTATCTGTCCCCCGAGGAGCGGCGCGAGGACACCTGCCTGGGCTGCGGCAGCTCGTACGGCGCCCCCCGCACCGGGCTGCTGCACCTGCACACCGTCTTCACCCACCGCCGTGACCGGATCTCCTCCGACGAGGAGGAGCGCCAGCGCACGGGCTACGCGGTGGAGATCTCCTACCGTTTCAAGCAGCACGAGGACGGCCGGGACGGTTCGCTGCGCGCCGAGGCGAAGGCCGCGGCCGGCCGCCTCCTCGCCGAACTGGTCCACGGCGACAGCGCCACCGTCCGGCTCACCAACCTGGGCTACCGCCGCTCAGTCGCCAAGGGCGAGATCGGCTTCTGGCTCGACCCCGTCACCGGCCAGTGGCTGGCCGGCTCGACCGGCAGGCAGAGCACGAGCGCGCCCGGCCGGGAGGCTCCGGTGGAGGACGAAGGACTTGTCGACGCGGAGAAGGTCGTGCGCAAGATCCCCGTCATCCCGTACGTCCAGGACACTCGCAACATCCTCGTCCTCAAGCTCGCGGCCCCCGTCGACAAGGACACCGCGATCACCCTCCAGTACGCGCTGGAGCGGGGCATCGAGGCCGAGTTCCAGCTGGAGGACTCCGAGCTGGACACCGAGGAGCTGCCGCCGCACGACGGTCCCCGCGAGCGGCTGCTGTTCATCGAGAGCGCCGAGGGCGGCGCTGGCGTCCTGCGCCGCCTCCAGGCCGAGCCCGACGCGCTCGCCCGCGCCGCCCGCCGGGCCCTGGAGATCGCGCACTTCGACCAAGTGGGGCGCGACCGGGGAGCCGAGAAGCGCAACGGCGACCCGTGCGAGAAGGGCTGCTACGACTGCCTGCTCTCCTTCGGCAACCAGCGCCACCACCGGATGATCGACCGCCACCTGGTGAAGCAGCTGCTGATGGACTTCGCGGGCGGCGAGGTCGGCTCCAGCCACGTGGGCCGCACCCGCGACGAGCAGGCCGCCGCGCTCATCGAGGGCGCCGACTCCTCCCTGGAGGAGCGGTTCGTCGCCTACCTCAGGACCCACGGCCACCGCCTGCCCGACCACCAGCAGGTGAAGTTGAGCACGGCTCTGTCCAAGCCGGACTTCGTCTACGACACCTCCTTCGGCCCCGTCGCGGTCTTCGTCGATGGCCCGCACCACGACCACGCGGAGACGACGCTGCGTGACGAGGAGGCCGCCGAGCGGCTGAAGGAGATCGGCTGGGAGGTCGTCCGCATCCGCTACGACGACGACTGGTCGAAGGCCGTGGCCGACTACCCTTCGGTGTTCGGCGAGGCGCGCCGTTGATCTCAGGGACTGGGACGGACCCCTTCGGTCCGCCCCGGTCCCACCGGCCGCACGCGATCCGCCCGGCCACCGCCCCGGCCGACCCGCCCGAACGACCTCTACCGCCCCGACCCCTACCGTCCCGACCGGAAGGCCCGCATGACCACCGCCGCCCAGCCGACCCGGCAGTACGCCGTCGGCTCCCTCGTCCACGCCCGGGGCCGTGAGTGGGTCGTGCTGCCCGACTCCGCACCCGACCTGCTGGTCCTGCGTCCGCTCGGCGGCGCCGACGACGACATCGCGGGCGTCCTGCCCGGCCTGGAGACCGTCGTCCCCGCCACCTTCGCCCCGCCCACCCCCTCCGACCTCGGCGACCAGCAGGCCGCCGGGCTGCTGCGCACCGCCCTGCGCATCGGCTTCCGCTCCGGCGCGGGCCCTTTCCGGTCGCTCGCCTCGATCGCCGTCGACCCCCGCCCCTACCAGCTGGTCCCGCTGCTGATGGCGCTGCGCCAGGACACCGTCCGGCTGCTGATCGCCGACGACGTCGGTATCGGCAAGACCGTGGAGGCCGGGCTGATCGCCGCCGAGCTACTGGCGCAGGGCGACGCTCGAGGCCTGGTCGTGCTGTGCTCGCCCGCCCTGGCCGAGCAGTGGCGGGCCGAGCTGTACGGCAAGTTCGGCGTCGACGCCCGTCTCGTGCTGCCGTCCACGATCGGCCGCCTGGAGCGTGAGACCCCGTACGGCCAGTCGGTGTTCCGCCCGGACGGCGCGTACGTCGTCTCCACCGACTTCATCAAGTCTCCCCGCCACCGCGAGGACTTCCTGCGCCACTGCCCCGACCTGGTGATCGTCGACGAGGCGCACTCCTGCGTCTCCGACACCACGGTCGGCGCGTCCGCCCGCTCCTCCCAGCAGCGGTACGCGCTGCTGCGCGCCCTCGCCGACCGGACCGACCGCCACCTCCTACTGGTCACGGCCACCCCGCACAGCGGCAAGGAGGAGCCGTTCCGCCGTCTGATCGGCCTGCTCGACGACCGCCTGGCCGCCGTCCCCCTCGACACCGACGCGGGCCGCAGGCTGCTCGCCGAGTTCTTCGTGCAGCGCCGCCGCGCCGACATCCGTGAGGACTTCCAGGACGGCGCGCACTTCCCGTCCTCCCGGGACACCGCCGAGACCGCCTACACCCTGCACCGCGACTACAAGAAGCTCCTCGACGAGGTCCTGTCGTACGCCCGCGAGACCGTACGCGCGGCCGACGGCGCCCTCCAGCAGCGCCAGCGCTGGTGGTCCACCCTCGCCCTGCTGCGCACCCTGTCCTCCTCCCCGGCCGCCGCCGTGCAATCCCTGAACACGCGCGCCGGCGTCGAGGAGGCGGACACCCCCGCCGAGGCAGACCGCACCGGGGAGCGCACCGTCTCCGACCCGGCCGACAGCGAGACCCCCGAGTCCGCGGACGCGGTACCGGGCACCCGCCTCCCCAAGGCCGCCCGTCCCGCGGCCACCGGCACCGACCCCACCGGCGCCGAGGCCGATGCCGACATCGACGACGTGGCCGACGACGAGGAGAAGGCCCGCCTGGTCGCCATGGCCGAAGCGGCCAAGAAGCTCTACGGCCCGACCCGCGACGCCAAGCTGAAGAAGCTGATCGCCACCGTCTCCGACCTCCTCGACCAGGGCTACCGGCCCATCGTCTTCTGCCGCTACATCGCGACCGCCGACTACGTGGCCGACCACCTCAAGAAAATCCTCAACAAGAAGGGCACCGAACACCCGGTCGCGGTCGCCTCCGTCACCGGCGAACTCTCGCCCGACCAGCGGGTCACCCGCATCGCCGAGCTGACCGGCACCGACGAGGAGGGCAACCCCGCGCCCGAGCGCCGCGTCCTGGTCGCCACCGACTGCCTCTCCGAGGGCGTCAACCTCCAGGAGTCCTTCGACGCGGTCCTCCACTACGACCTCGCGTGGAACCCGACCCGCCACGAGCAGCGCGAGGGCCGTGTCGACCGTTTCGGCCAGCGCACCGACGTCGTCAAGGCGCTAACCCTGTACGGCGCCGACAACCCCGTCGACGGCATCGTCCTCAACGTCCTGCTCCGCAAGCACGAGCGCATCCGCCGCGTCACCGGTATCTCCGTGCCCGTGCCGCAGGAGTCCGAGAGCGCCATGCAGGCCGTCTTCGAGGGCCTAATCCTGCGCGGCGAGCGGGCGGCCTACGAGCAGGAAGGGCTGTTCGCACAGGAGGAGGTGGCCGAGCAGCTGGAGATCGCCTGGCAGTCCTCCGCCGAGAGGGAGAAGCGCTACCGCTCCCGCTACGCCCAGCTCACCATCAAGAAGGACGAGGTGGCCGCCGAGGTCGACGAGGTCCGTGCCGCGCTCGGCACCGGCGAGGAGGTACGGGACTTCACCCGCCGCGCCCTGGGCGCCCTGAGCGGTATGCCCGCCCCTACGAAGCAGGGCGGCTTCACCGCGCACACCGACGCCCTTCCGGAGGGCCTGCGCGACACCATTTCGCACGCGCTCGGCCCCCGCCACCCTCGCCCGGTCGTCTTCCACGACGCCCCCAGCGCCCCGCGCGGCGAGGCCGCCCTCACCCGCACCGACCCGGTGGTCGCCGCCGTCGCCCGCTTCGTCCTGGACGCGGCCCTCGACGACGCCGGCAAGGTCCCGCAGTCGCAGCGCCCGGCCCGCCGCTGCGGAGTCATCCGTACGAAGGCCGTGGAACGGAACACCACGCTCCTGCTCGTGCGTCACCGCTTCCAGCTGAACCTGCCCGCCCGCGACGGCTCGGTGCGCGAACAGCTCGCCGAGGACGCCCGCGTGGTCGCCTACCGAGGCCGGCCCGACGCCCCCGAGTGGCTGCCGGAGGACGAGGCCGTGGCCCTACTCGGCGCCCGCGCCACACAGAACACCGACCCGAAGTTCGCCACCGAGCACATCGCCGAGATCCTGGCCGCCCTGCCCGCGATCATGCCCGAACTACGAGATCAGTCGGCCGAATTGGGACGCACCCTGGAGGCCTCGCACCGCAGGGTCCGCACCGCCTCCCGCGCCCGCCTCGCGGGCCTGAAGGTCGTCCCCCAGGGCGACCCGGACATCCTGGGCGTGTACCACTACCGCCCGGCCCCGACGTTCCCTCAGGGAGTGGGCGCATGAGTACCGCCAGGACCCTCGTCACCGACACCGTCGCCACCGTCGGCGGCCTCCTGCCGTACGACCTCCTGGTCCGGATCAAGGAGGGCAAGGAACAGACCGGCTCCAAGCCCGCCGACTACCGCCTGTACGCCAAGGGCGACTCGGTACGGGACGCCGCCGAGCGCTCCTGGGGCTACCTGCGCGGCGTGTGGGCCGCCTACCAGGACGCCCTGGCGCGCGACGGCGCCGACGCCGACCCCGGCGTGCACGCGATCGGCGTCACCACCGAACGCTGGCTGCTGCCCCTCTTCGAGCAGCTCGGCTTCGGCGCCCTCACCCCCGTCCCCGCGCCCGGCCTGCCCTCCCACGAGCGGGAGAAGGACTTCGAGGTCAGCCACCACTGGGCGCACGTCCCCGTCCACCTCACCGGCTGGAACGTACCCCTCGACACACGCACCACCGAACTGGCCAAGCAGGCCCCCCAGTCGATGGTGCAGGAGTACCTCAACCGCTCGGCGGACTCCACCCTCTGGGGCATCCTCTCCAACGGCCGCCAGCTGCGTCTGCTGCGCGAGTCCGCCTCCCTCACCGGCGCCGCCTTCATCGAGTTCGACCTCCAGGCGATCTTCGACGGCGACCGCTCCGACGACTTCGTCCTCCTGTGGAGGCTGCTGCACCGCACCCGCTTCGAGCCCCGCGCCGAGGGCGATCCGGCCGCGACCTGCCCGCTGGAAAAGTGGCGCACCGAGGCCATCGACAGCGGCACCCGCGCGCTGAAGGAACTCCGCAAGGGCGTCGAGAAGGCCCTGACGGTGATCGGCACGGGCCTCATCGCCCACCCCGACAACGCCGGCCTGCGCGACGACCTGCGCAGCCGCGACAAGAACGTCCGCGACGACCTCCACCCGGCCCTGCTGCGCCTCGCCTACCGCCTGCTGTTCCTCTTCGTCACCGAGGACCGCGACCTGCTCCTGCACCCCGACGCCACCGAGCAGGCCCGCGACACGTACGAGAAGTACTTCTCCACGGCCCGCCTGCGCCGCATCGCCCGCCGCACCGGCACCCTGCACGGCGACCAGTGGCAGGCGCTGCGACTGGTCATCGAAGGACTCGGCACCCCCGGCGGCCGCCCCGAACTCGGACTCCCGGCGCTGGGCGGCCTGTTCGAGCCCACCCGCACGGACGCGATCCTGGACGACCTCAGCCTGTCCAACAAGGCACTGTACGAGGCCGTACGCGCCCTGTCCGAGGTGTACGACGTCAAACTGGGCCGACCCCGAAAGGTTGACTACCGGCACCTCGGCGCCGACGAGCTGGGCTCGGTTTACGAGTCACTACTCGAACTGGAGCCGCGTCTCGGCGAGGGCAACGAGTACGTCCTGGCCAAGCTGGACGGCAACGACCGCAAGACCTCCGGCTCCTACTACACCCCGTCCCCGCTGATCGACTGCCTCCTCGACTCTACGCTCGACCCGGTCATCGACCAGGCCGTCAAGTCCGGTACGACGAAGAAGGAGCGCGAGGAGGCATTGCTCGCCCTGACGGTGTGCGATCCCGCCTGCGGCTCCGGCCACTTCCTGGTCGCCGCCGCCCGCCGTATCGCCCGCCGCCTCGCCGAGATCCGCACCGACGACCCCGAGCCGAGCGCCGAGGACGTACGGCACGCGCTCCGCGACGTCATCGCTCGGTGTGTGTACGGCGTCGACCTCAACAAGATGGCCGTGGAGCTGGCCAAGGTGTCCCTGTGGATCGAGGCGATGGAACCGGGCCGGCCGCTCACCTTCCTCGACGCCCACATCAAGCACGGCAACGGCTTGCTGGGCACGACGCCGAAGCTGCTGGCCGGGGGCCTGCCCGACGACGCGTTCAAGCCGCTGGAGGGCGACGAGCCGAAGCATGTCACCGACCTGAGGAAGCGCAACGCCGCGGAGCGGACGGCGTGGAAGGTCGCGCTGCGCCACGGGGCGAAGCAGGACGCGCTGTTCGCGGAGGAGGAGGTGCTGGCCGAGTCCAACGCGGAGTTCGGTGAGAAGGTCTCGGCGATCACGGGGACGGACTCGCAGGAACTGGAGGACGTCCAGAACCAGGCCAAGGCGTACCGGGAGCTGACCACCTCCCCGGACTACATTCGGGCACTGGAGCTGGCCGACGCATGGTGCGCGGCGTTCGTCTGGAAGAAGACGAAGACGGCGACGCCGCCCGCGCTGACCACGCAGTCGCTGCTGACCCTCCACTCAGAGGACGGCGGCGCGAGCTTGCCCGACGGTACGTTGAAGCACATCGAGGATCTGCGGGAGGAGTACCGGTTCTTCCACTGGCACCTGGAGTTCCCGGAGGTGTTCCGGGTACCGGCGGATGCGAAGGCGCCGGGGGTGGACGAGCGGACCGGGTGGAAGGGCGGGTTCAGCTGTGTGCTGGGGAATCCGCCGTGGGAGCGGGTCAAGCTCCAGGAGCAGGAGTTCTTCGCCACTCGTGACGAGAAGATCGCGAACGCCGCGAACAAGGCGGCCCGCGAGCGCATGATCGACGCGCTAGCCGAGAGCGAGGAGGAGACGGACCGCACGCTGCACAGCGAGTTCATCGACGCGCGCCGCCTCTCCGAGGGCGTCAGTCATCTGCTCCGCGACTCGGGCCGCTTCCCGCTGGCCGGACGCGGCGACGTCAACACGTACGCCGTCTTTGCCGAGGCCGCCTCGCTGGGCATCGCGCCGACCGGGCGGCTGGGCCTGGTCCTGCCGACCGGCATTGCCACCGACGCCACGACGGCGCCGTTCTTCTCGGACCTGGTGCGCAAGGCTCGACTCGCGTCGTTCCTGGACTTCGAGAACGAGGCGTTCATCCTCAGCAGGGACGTGCACCACTCGGTGCGTTTCTCCCTGTTCACCGTCACCGGCGTCGGCGCGCGCGTCGACGAGGCGTCTTTCGCCTTCAGCACCCGATACATGGAGGACCTGGACGGCCGGCGGTTCGCCATGCCCCCGGAGGAGATCCTGCTGGTCAACCCCAACACGGGCACGCTTCCGGTGTTCCGCACCCGGCGCGATGCGGAGATCACCCTCGGGATCTACCGCCGGGTCCCGGTGCTGATGAAGGAGCCGGACGAGAACGGCTGGGGCGGGACCAACCCGTGGGGCCTGACGTTCATGCGTATGCTCGACATGGCCAACGACTCCCACCTGTTCAAGGACAAACAGGAACTCGCGGACGAGGGCTGGCAGTTGATTGGCAACGTCTTCACGCGCGTCGATGAAGAGGGGAAGACGCGCCACTATCTCCCGCTGTACGAGGCGAAGATGCTCCACCACTTCGACCACCGCCTCGGCACGTACGAGGGCCAGACCCAGGCCCAGGCCAACGTCGGCACCCTCCCGCGCGTGACGCCGGAACAACACGACGATCCGGACTTCGCTCCGATGCCCCGGTACTGGGTGCCGGAGCAGGACGTGGACTCCGGCAAGCGGGACAAGAAGGGGAACCGGATCATGTGGGCGGGGGTGGAGACGCGGTTGGCGGACAAGGAGTGGTACGAGGACTGGCTGTTGGGGTGGCGTGATATCTGCCGAATCTCGGATCGCCGAACCATGATCAACACTGCTCTGCGTCGCACTGCCGTTCCTGACGGCACGTTGCTGATGTTGCCCTCCTTCGGCAATCCTGCACTGCTCCAGGCGGCGCTGTCCTCTTACGTGCTCGACTTCGTGGCGCGTCAGAAGTTCAGCGGTACACACCTGAAGTTCTTCACGGCCTACCAGCTTCCAGTGCCCAGCCCTGAGACGGGTGACCAGCCGTGTCCATGGAGCAGCGGCGAAACGGTGGCGGAGTGGGTTGCTGCAAGAGTGGCTGAACTTGCCTATACCGCTTGTGACATGGCGGCCTTCGCCAGGGCGATCGGCGTGACAGGACGTCCGTTCCGGTGGGATGAGGAGCGGCGCGGATTGCTGCGTGCAGAGCTGGACGCGGCCTTCTTCCACCTCTATGGACTGGCTCGCGATGACGCGGAGTACGTCATGGACGCGTTCTCCCGCCTCAAGAGCGACGAGGAGGCCACCTACGGCAGTTACCGCACCAAGGGCCTCATCCTCGACATCTACGACCGCATGGAGGAGGCCCGCGCAGCCGGCGACGAGTACCGAACCGTACTCGACCCGCCGCCGGGGAAGGGCCCGCGTCACGTGGCCTGAGTGCCGCAGCCTCGGGCGGGTGGGTCAGAACCCGTCCCGCCCGAGGTCCGCGACGAACCCGGTCCACGCGCCCCGCGTGAACGCGAGTTGCGGACCGCCCCGCTCCTTGGAGTCCCTTATGTGGACGGCCATAGCGTCGGCGGCGACCTCGACGCACTCGCCGCCTTCGCCGCTGCTGTATGTCCTCTTGAACCAGCTGAGTGGTGCGGGCTGTTCGGTACTCATCGGTCTCCCAGCAACTTTTCGATCAGGGCCAGGGACTCTCGTGGAGTGAGGGCCTGGGCGCGGATGCTGCCGTAGCGCGCGGCAAGCATACGTACCTCTTCGGGGTCGGTCACCAGCCTGCTGACGTTCTGTACTTCCAAATAGCCGACTTGAGGCTTCCCCTTCGGAGTGAGCAGTGTGAAGGGGCCGCCCAGACTCCGATGGTCCGACCGATCGGTGGGCATTACCTGAAGCTCCACATTGCGCAGTGGGGCCACCTCCAGCAGTCGCTTCAACTGCTCCCGATGCACGTCCCGCTCGCCGATGGGCCGTTGGAGCACAGACTCCTCGATCGTGAACGTCACGAGCGGCGGTGGCCAGCGAGTCAGGATCTCCTGGCGGGCCAGCCGGGCAGCCAGGCGCTGCTCGATGGTCTCCTCGTCGAGCAACGGCCTGCGGGCGGCGAAGACAGCGTGCGCGTGCCCCTCGGTCTGAAGCAGCCCCGGCAACGACAGTGCGCCGTAGTAATGGAGCTCAACCGCCTCCAGCTCCAACCGCGCATAATCCCGAAACCACTCCGGATGCCGCACCCTCCTCCGCGCCCGCGCCCGCGCCCGCTCCACATCCTCAGCCGCAGACGCCAGCAGCCCCCCCCGCACTCCAGCAGCTCATCCACCGCGACCAGCAGTTCAGGTTGGGGCGTCCGCCGCCTCCGCTCTACGGACGAGATCGTCTCCTCCCCGTACCCGAGCCGGTCGCCCAGCTCCTTCTGGCTCATCCCGGCCCGGGCCCGCGCAACCTTGATCTGCCGCCCGAGCGCCCGGAACAGGTCGGCCACCTCGTCCGTACCGTCTGCCTCACCGCCGGTGGGAACCCCCGACCCGCCCGCCTGTGCCGCCATCCCGTACCACTCCCACTTCCGTCGCACCAAGGGCGAACCGCCGATCGTCCGGCCAGGTCACGGCCGTACGCCCGGACATCCAGTCCTCCGCCCCGGGACCGTCACCCTCCGTACCGCCCCGCACCCTCTACACAGTAGAAGCACTCCGTCACTCTCGGTGAGGTGATCCAGTAAACCGTCACCGTCACCGGTGAACCGACCGCCACCACCCACCACTTCCGCTTCACGTTCCCCACCAGCAGACACGGCGCCCACGCCGCCCGCCACGCCGCCGAACGCTGGCTCGTCGACCAGCGAGACTGCCCGGAGGCCCCGGCCGACGACGAGGACGTGGCCACGGCTTCACTCCTCATCGCGGAACTCACCGCCAACGCCGCCCTGCACGGCCGCGTACGGGGCCGCCGCGCCTGCCTCGCCCTGACCCTCACGGCCGGCACCCTGCGCATCGAGGTCACGGACGCCCGGGGTGACCACCTGCCCGAACCGGCACCAGGCGGAGATGGCGACGGAGATGGGGACGGCGAGTCGGGGCGCGGCCTGCTCCTCGTCGCCTCGCTTGCCGATGCCTGGGGATGCGAGCCCCACCATCCCATCGGCAAGACAGTCTGGGCCGAGTGCGGCCGGCGTGAACCCGCGCTCAAGGGGGGCGCGTGAACTCAACTATGCATCTAATCGGCGTAGTTGCGGATTGACGGTGATCGTGAACAACCTTCACGCTTAACAGGTAATCGTGAAGGCCGTTCACGGGGAGATGTCATGGAAGGCATACCCGAGGTGGATGACCAACTCGTCGGACTGTTCGAAGTGGCGGAGATGGCGGGGGTGGGTCGGACGGTCGTAGCGAATTGGCGCGCCCGTGACAAACACTTCCCCGCTCCCGTCGCGGACCTGCGGAGCGGGCCGGTTTTCCGGGCGAGTCAGATTCAGCGCTACCTCAAACGGAGGAAGAAGCACATGGCCCCCAAAGCCCATGTCATCTCGACCATCAACCTGAAGGGCGGCGTCGGGAAGACCACCACCACGGCCGGACTCGCGGAGTTCCTGTCCGCGGAGTTCCGCAAGCGGGTCCTGGTGGTCGATCTCGACCCGCAGACCAATCTGACCACGGTCCTGATCGGGGAGGAGAAGTGGGAGGAGCTCAACGACGAGGGATACACCCTGGCGACCCTGTTCAAGGATGCCCTCCGGCCCGAGGACGAGCCTCTGGAGTTCGACCTGGAGAAGACGCTCCAGCGCAATGTCTCTTCGGTGGACGCGGTGACGAAGGTGGACCTCCTGCCTTCTTCGCTGGACCTCATCGATGTGCAGGATCGCCTGGCGTCCATGCCCAGGGGGCGCTTCCACGCCAACAACCCCACCGATCTCCTGCGCAAGGCGATCCGGAAGATCATCGATGACTATGACTACGTGCTCGTCGACTGCCCTCCCAACCTCGGCATCGTCACTTTGAACGGTCTGCGTATCTCCGAGGGATACATCATCCCGACCATTCCCGACGTCCTGTCCACCTACGGAATCCCTCAGATCCAGCGGCGGGTGCGGGCCTTCGCGGAAGACCTGGGGGAGACCATCAAAGAGATCGGCATCGTCATCACGAAATACAAGGCAAATTCGACGGTCCACTGGAACACCGTCAGGCGACTTCAGGGAGACAAGAAGCTCCCCGCCGTGCTGCCGACCTTCATCCCCGAGAAGAACGACATCGCCGGTTCGGCGGAGTTCGTCGGTCGCGGTACCCTGCGGCAGAAGTACGGCTACCAGGGCGGGTTCGACGCTTTCCGCGGCATGACGCAGGAGTTCATCGAACTGGTCGAGGAGAAGGCGTGACCGAGCAGAGTGACAGTTGGCCCGACGACAATGGTCTCCTGAACGCCCAGGTGCGGGAGGCCGAAGAAGCCTTGAACAGGCTCGGCGCGTCCGACCCGGAGCTCGCGGCGACGCTCGCGCGTGTCCTCGGTGTGGTGGCGTCCGAAGCAGCACGCACGACACGCTTCGCCCGAGCGCTGGCCAAGGCGCTGACGCTCCCCAATGGGCAGACCGCACCTCGGCTGGCGGAACGCCCGAGGCGTAGCCGGCGAGCTCCGGGAGTGATCGACCCGTTCGCGGTGTTCGCCGAGACCGGCGAGACGGGACTCCGTTCGAGCCTGAGCGAGCTCGGCCTCGAACAATTGCGGGACATCGTCTCCGAACACGGGATGGATCACGACCGGCTGGCACTGAAGTGGAAGGACCCTCAACGGGTCATCGACCGCATCGTGGAACGCGTCGAATCGCGGACAGCTAAGGGAGCCGCCTTCCGGGGGCGGCCGGAGCAGCCCGCTCTGCAGCACGATGAGGCCGCCGGCCCGGCGGCCGAGGACTCGTCGACGTGAGGTGAGCCGGGCGCGACGAGCGGCTTCGCCCACAACGGAGCCGAGGGGGCGGGTGATGCGGTCAGAACCGGAAGCCGAACAGCCCGCCCGCCTCATACCGCGAGCGCCGCCCTGCACGGCCGGGTCGGGGACCGCGACGCCCGACTCGCTCTGACCCTCACGGCCGGCACCCTGCGGATCGAGGTCACGGAAGCCCGGGGTGGCCGCCTGCCCGAGCCGGGGTCCCGGCGCGGTCTGCTCCTTGTCGCCTTGCTCGCCGGTGCCTGGGGATGCGAGCCCCATCACCCTGGTGGCAAGACGGCTGGGTCGGAGTGCGTCTGGCGGCCGACCGTGACCCGGCAGTAACATGCCTGAGAAGAAATAGAACGCGCGAGCTATTTCCTGTTCGGGCCCCGAGGGTCGCGCTGCCGGGTCATACTGAGGCAACGCGCCACGAGGCCGGAACCAGACCCCCTGCGTCCTTCGAACATGTACGACGGAGTAGAAGGATGAAGACGATGATCACGGACGAGCAGCACCGCCTGCTGCTGCTCTGCGCTCTCAGGCACGAGGGCGCGACACTCGACTGGAAGCTGCTGGCCAGAGTCGCGCAGCGGCCGGGCGGGCTTAACGAGCTGTACCGGGGACGGGTGCCCGAGAAGTCCAAGGCGGCCGCGAAGGCCGAGGAACTACTTGGCGCGACGCTCGGCTCACTCCAGGACGAGGAGGCGAGGGTGGCCGTCGAGGCAGAGGCCGCCGAGCGGGCCGGTGCCCGCCTGGTCACCGTCCTGGACGACGACTATCCGGCGAACCTCCGCCTGATCCCGGACCTGCCGCCCTTCCTGTGGGTCTGCGGGAAGCTGGAGGACCGGGACGCCCGGTCCGTGGCCGTCGTCGGGACCCGGGACGTGAGCGAGGACGGAAGCAGGCGGGCGGCACGGATGGCCCGCGCGCTGGCCGAGCACTCAGTCGTGGTGACCTCTGGTCTGGCCCGCGGCGTCGACACCGCAGCCCACACGGCGACCCTCGACGCGGGCGGTCGCACGGTCGCCGTGATCGGCACAGGGATCGCCGCGCCCATGTACCCGACGGAGAACCGGGGCCTCGCCAAACGGATCGTCGCCGAGGGCGGCGCCGTCGTCTCCCAGTTCTGGCCGACGTCCGGTCCGGCCCGCTGGACCTTCCCCCGCCGCAACGTCACCATGAGCGGCTTCACCCAGGGCACGGTCGTCATCGAGGCCTCCCGCACCTCGGGCGCGAAGATGCAGGCGCGCATCGCCTCGGAGCACGGCAAGCGGGCGTTCCTGCTGCGCTCCCTGGTCGCCGCCCAGCCATGGGCGGCGAAGATGCTGGAGGAGGGGCGCGCGACCGTGGTCGACGAGCTGGCCGACGTACTGGACGGGCTGGCCGGAGCGGAACAGATGCGCAAGGCGAGTGAGCAGCGCCAGCAGCTCGCGCTGGCCATCCTGTGAGACACGTCGAGGGACTCGAACCCCTTGGCTTCCCGCACTGCGCCCGCTGCCCGTACTACCTGGGAGGCAGCGCCTCCATATGTGCCACGTGCGTGGCTCGCTCCTTGGAGCCTCTTCCCGACGCCCACTGTCCGGTGTGCAGCCAGGCGCTCGGAGTGGCACGCCGGTGCCCCAACGCGTTATGCGGACTGCTTCCGGACGAACGTGGGTTCAGCCGGGTCGACGCCGTCGCGATGTTCTCGGGTGACCTGGAGAACGCGGTGCGGCGCCTGAAGTACGACGGGGCCTGGGGTTGGGCCACCATCTTCGGGCGCCTGGTCGTCGGATGGATGGAGCGCAACCCGGACCGGATGGACGGTATCGATTTAATCGTCGGCAACCCCACCTGGACGGGCCGCACTCCGATCCGGCACATCGAGGAAATCCTGAAGGCCGCTGCCGTCGAGGACGCAGCCGGCCGCTGGCCTTTTCCGGCCTCCCCAATCCTGGTCAAGCTCGTGGACACCGACCGCTCGGCTGGGAAGAACCGTGAGGCCAAACGCCTCGCGGCCGCCGCCCACGCCAAGGCCATCCGCATCGAGCGGCGCGTACAGGACCGCACCCTCCTGCTCTTCGACGACCTGTTCACCACCGGCCAGCAAATGCAGGCCGTCGCCCGCCTGCTGCGCGAGGCGGGCGCGGCTGAGGTGAGAGGCCTCGTCCTCGCTCGCGCCCCGTGGCGAGGGGCGGACCGCCAGGGGGCACTCTTCGACTCGTGACCATCGACCGGAGCTCCCTGAGCCCTGTCTCAGCCCGCGTCCCGGCTCTCCCAACGGTCCCGAAGCCACATCAAAGCCTCGACGAGCAGCTCTCGGTTGCGGTCGTTCCCCAGCACGGACAGCAGGAAGCTGGGGTCCGGCCCCGGCTTTCTCTCCTGGAGGTCGACACCTTCAAGTTCGTTCAGGAGCCTGAGGAATTCGGCACGCAGGGCGTGGTCGGTGAAAGGCTCATGTACGGCCAGCGTCTGGAAGGGGACGTACCCAGTGCCGCCCCCGGGACTCGGGAGCAGGCCCATTGGTGAGATCCCACTGCCCGGGGTGCCCGCCTCGCCCAGCGTGAGGTTCGCGCCGATGACGTGGTCGTTTCCCAGGTGGAGGATTGAGCCGCCGATTTCTTCCCAGCGGTCGAAGAGGGCGCGCACCGCCTCCACCGTCCCGAAGGAATTTTTTCTCGCGAGCTGACGGAAGAACCGCCTCTCGGGGGAGTTCTCCGCCACGAGCTGAAGGTAGAACGGGTCGGTGTGCGTCTGCTCAACCTGGCTTTCCCGGGTGGGCTGCGCTGCGTTCTCCTTGCCATCGGCCTGGTCGTCTTCAGCTCCGCCGACCAGCAGAGCGAGGTCGTCTGCGGAGAGGCGCTGCGCAGGATCGGCGGCCCCGCCGGCCGTGAAGCGCACGCCGTCGGCGCTCAGCCGGGCCCGGACGTCTCCTCCCGCGTCCTGAGGCGTCCAGCGGAAGCCGTCGGAGACCTTGCCCTCGGCAGTGAGCACCCGGTAGGCGTTGGCCACCCCCGGCGTATTGGCCAGATGGTTGCCCACGGCCTGGGCGCCGGAGCCGATGAACGCCGCGAGATCGCCGTACGACGTCCAGGTGCCGTGGGGGAGCGCGGCGAGCACCTGGTGGGCCAGGTTCCAGTCCCGGCTCCGCTCTGCTCGGCCGACTCCGCGCAGCGGGGCCGGCCACAGCGCGATCGCGCGGTCAGCGAGTTCGTCGGCACGGGCGCGGATCTCGTCCGCGCCCCACCGCTCTGTGGCCGCGATGCGGCGGTTCATCTCCAGGTGGCTGCCCCGGAGCAGGCCCTGCTTGCGCTCGAAGGGATGATTGGACAACTCCGCGTTGACCGCGGTGAGCGTCAGGTTCCCGAGCACGTGCTGGAGTCGGGCGTGCAGGTCCTCCGCGCTCTCGCCGTCGACCACGTCCTCGCTCAGCATCCGGAGCCACTCGTCGCCCGGCGACTGCGGCATGACGTGCTCGATGGTGAGCTGCGCGGTGGCGAAGTCGACTGGTTCGGGATGCTCGTAGCTCTCCTCCAGGCGCTGGAGCACCATCTTCCGCTGGTGTCCGCGTCCGAATTTGTAGAAGGGCGCCGTCCGGACCTTCTCGCGCAGTTCGTCGTCGTCGGGCCAGAAGCGGTTCTCGGCGGAGAGGAGCTGGTGCAGTCCGTCGGCGACGGCCACGTCCAGCGGGAGCTGTCCGGGCACCGCCTGGAAGATCCTGTTGAGGTTGTTCGTCGGCACCCGGCACATCATCCGGCGCACCAGGAAGCTCTCGATGTACGACATCGCGCGCGCCGTGTCCGCGGAATCCAGCTCCCCTCGCTGGCGCCGGTCGAGCAGGAGCATCAGCGCGGGATAGGTGACCTGGGCTTGCCAGGTGTCAAGCCGGTGCAGATGGGCGCGGACCGCTTTGTTCGCCTCCTCCTCGGGGTGGAGCAGTCGACGGAAGAGGGCGCCGCGCCGGTACAACTCCTTGATGTACGCCTCGATCTCCGCCTCGCTGACCTCACCCCGCTCGAAGCGCTGTTGCTGAGCCGCGTACAGGTCCTGGCGGCGGACCCGGTCGTCCCCGTCGAGCACCAACTGAAGCCACATGAGCTGTTCCAGCTCGTCGTTGCTCAGACTGTCCTGCAGCGGAAGCCAGTAGGTCTCGTAGATGTGCTCACCGCGGGTGGGCAGCCGCATGAACAGGTAGTTGCGCAGCAGGTCGGCCTGGCTCAGCTTGAGTCCGGTGTTGTTGAGGGACTCGAAGATCCGGTGCACGTTGTCCGCGCGCTCGGCTGTCACCGCCACCAGCGTGAGCCGGGAGGTGATGGCCTCCTCGATGCGGAGCACGTCCTGCGGGGCGGCCGGATCGGCGGCCTCGACGAGCTTGCGGCGGAAGAAGCCGTAGGCGGCGGCGACGGCTCCGCCGGCGGCCTGCTCCGAGAGCGGCCCGCGAACGTATGCCGCGAACTGCGCCCGGTCAGCCTGGGTCGGCAGCAGCCGGAGGCGATCGCTGCCGTTCTTGCGCTTGTTGATGAGGTATTCCTCGTCGATGCGCTCGGCCTCGTCCGGCTCGCCGTCCGCTATGTGGTCGCGGATTGCGGCCAGGGCGAGCGACAGCGTGGTCAGCCGCTGCTGACCGTCGACGACGAGCCAGCGGGGGAACGTCGCTTCATTCTGCGGCGACGGCGCGAGCACCACAGACCCCAGGAAGTGTGTGCTCGCCTTCTCCCCGGACTCCAGCAGCTCGGCCTGCTCCAGGATGTCGGTCCACAGCTGTCCGAGCTGCTTCTCCGTCCAGGAGTATGTCCGCTGGTAGAGCGGCACCTGGAACTGCTGGGCCCTGCCCTGGACGAGATCGGCGAACAGTGTCTCCTTCGCCTGCACGGCGTCCCCCTCGGTGATAGGTCCAGTCGTAGCGCGTGGGAAGAACCTAGGGCTTCCCGCTGACAGACAGGGGCGCTTCAGTCCTCGTCCAGGCACGCACACCACAGCGCGTGTGCCCGGTCCATCTCGTCCAGTGACGCCCGGGTGAACCCGGCGTCCATGAAAGCTCGGTCGACGATCCGTTCCGCGAGTGCGACCAGGTGCGCCGCGACGTGCTCTACCCGCTCCCTGCGCACGCTGTCCTGAACCCGCGCCAGGCGTTCCTGACGCTCCCACAGGTCGGCGAGGCTCGCGCCCGGCTCTTCCTCGTCGTCGTACACGGACGGCACGCGGGGCAGCAGGTGGGCGGTGAGAGCGGGGACGGAGTCCAGGGCGGCCGGCTCGCCCGGTTCACCGTTGCCGAGGATGCGGTTGGCGATCGTACGGACGGCCTCAGAGCGTTCGACGCGTGCCGCCTGGGCCCGCAGGGCGCCGAGCAGTGCCGGGACCTCGGCCCGGGCACGGCGCCGCAGGGTCTCCGCGAGTGCGGTCGTCAAGTCCTCGCCCAGGTCCGAGGCGTCGTCCAGTACGTCGTTCGCCGCGCCGACCTCCTCGAAGGCTCGCTGCGCGGTGCGGGCCGCCTCGGCGAGCAGGGCGATGTCCTCGGCGGTCGGCTTCACGCCCGCCTTCAGCCGGGCCACGGCCGCGTCCAGAGGGTCACCGGCCAGATCGAAGAGGTCCGCGCAGTCGTCCTCCAGGGTGAGTTGGCCGTCCGTATCCGGTTCCAGCAGTGTCATCTCTCCAGTAACCCCCGCGCTCGCGATGCCCATGTGTGGTGCGGCAACCCCTGCGACGCATCATGGAGGTTTTCGTGAACTGAGTCAACAGATACTCTGTCGGTCGGTGTTGTCGAAGGGGTGGGGAACATGCCGCAGATCGCGATCACCAATACGTTCTGGGAGGGCGTCGACCGGCTCGACAAGCCGGCCCGCGCCCGCGTCCACAAGGCGATGGCCAAGTTCCAGCAGCTGACGGTCCCGCAACTCCACGCGGACAAGGGGCTGCACCTCGAATCGGTGGTCAGCTCACGCGACCCGCGGATGCGGACCATCCGCGTCGACGACGGCCTGCGCATAGTGCTGCTCGCGCCCGACGACGGCAGCGACCTCTTCGTCTTCGTCCACGTCGTCCCCCACGACAAGGCCTACTCCTGGGCCCGCCGACGGCTCTACACGGTCAACTCCGTGACCCGCTGCCTCGAAGTACGCGACCTGACCGCCATGGAGCAGATCACCCCGCTCTTCGCTCAGGAAGCCGCCGCGGCCCCCCAACTCCTGTTCGCCCCATGGTCGGACACCGTCCTGCGGCACCTCGGCGTCGACGACGTCACCCTGCGGGCGGCCCGCACCGTCACCGGCAAGGCGCAGCTTGAGGCCTTCGGGTCGCTGATGCCGGAGGACCAGTACGAGGCGCTGTGGCTGCTCGCCGAGGGCCTCGACCCCGACGACATCTATCGGGACCTCGTCGCCGTACGCCAGAAGACGACCGTCGCCGAGAGCGCGGCGGGGGAGGACACCGCCGGGGACGACCTGGCCGCCGCCGTCACCCGCACCCGCAGCCGCGTCGTGCTCGTCACCGGCCCCGACGAACTCGCCGACATCCTGACCAAGCCCTTCGCCGCGTGGCGGATCTTCCTCCACCCTACCCAGCGGCGCATCGCCTACCGGCCCGGCTATGCCGGACCCGCCCAGATCACCGGCGGCCCCGGCACCGGAAAGACGGTCGTCGCCCTGCACCGGGTCAAGCACCTCCTGGACCGGGCACCCGACACGCGCGTCCTCCTCACCACCTACACCGGAGCCCTGGCCCGCTCCCTGCAGAGCAGCCTCACCCTGCTGCTCGACCACGACCCGGCGCTGCTCGCCCGTGTCGACGTCACCACCGTCGACGCCGTCGCCCACCGCGTCGTACGGCAGATGCGCGGCAACCCGGGGACCGCGCTCGGCGACCGGGACGAGCGCACCCGCTGGCAGCGCGTGACCCGCCGCCTCGAACTGCCCTGGAACGAGGCGTTCCTGTCCCAGGAGTACAGGCACGTGGTCCTCGCCCAGGACCTGCGGAGCGAGGAGGAGTACCTGGCCTGCGAACGGCGTGGACGCGGCAGCGCGCTCGGGCAGACCCAGCGGCGGCGCGTCTGGCAGGCCGTGACCCTGTTCGCGGACGGCCTGGCCCGTGACCGGGCGCACACCTGGCTCCAGGTCTGCGCCGAGGCCACCCGGCTGCTGCGCGACAAGCCGGGTGCGGGACCGTCGTACGACCATGTCGTCGTGGACGAGGCGCAGGACCTGCACCCGGCGCAGTGGCGCCTGCTGCGGGTCCTGGCCCCCGACGGACCCGACGACCTGTTCGTCACCGGCGACCCGCACCAGCGAATCTACGACGCCCGGGTCTCGCTGCGCTCCCTCGGCATCTCCGTCGCGGGACGCAGCGCACGACTGCGCGTCAACTACCGCTCCACTGAGGAGATCCTGCGCTGGGCCCGTGGCCTGCTCGACAGCGAGCCCGTCGCCGACCTGACCGGCGACGCCCACGACACCCTCACCGGATACCGCTCGCTGCTGCACGGCGCACAGCCCGTGTGCGAGGGGCACGGGAGTGAGAACGAGGAGGCCGACGCCGTCATGCGCCGAGTGCGCGACTGGATGGACGCCGGAGTCGCGCCCTCGGACATCGCCGTCTGCGCCCGCTTCAACACCCTGGCGGGCAAGCTCGGCGACCGCCTCGCCGCGGCCGGCATCTCCGTGGTGCGGGTGCGTGACGCGGAACCGGAGAGCGCGGTCGGGGTACGGGTGTCAACGCTGCACAGCATGAAGGGCCTGGAATACCGGTGCGTCGCCGTCGCCGGGGTCACCCGGTCCGCCTTCCCGTTCGCGCCGGCCGTGACCCCGGCCGAGGTGGACCGCATCCAGCACGCCACCGACCTGGCCGCCGAGCGATGCCTGCTGTTCGTCGCCTGCACCCGGGCGCGGGAGGCGCTGTATGTGTCGTACAGCGGGCGGGCCAGTGAGTTCCTCGCGGCGTGATGCCGAAAGTGGGCTCCGGCACCGCCTCAGTCCGGAGCCCCATGGATCTTGTCGACTCCCGTGCGTTGGCGGCGGACAGTCGTGATCTCGCGCCCGTCGTACACCACTCGGAACCACTCGTCCGCCACCAGGACGGTGACGGTTCTCGCGTGCCACTGCATGCCCATGTGGATCCTCTGATGGCCGACCACGATGAATCCTCCGGGCCCGTAGACCCTTCGATGCACACAGGGGGCGTCGGAGGCGAACTCGGTGGGAGACCCGGGCGCGTCGCACGGTACGGCGCGCGACGGCTCGCGGACCGTTCGGGCGGCGCGGATCCGGTACACGTCGATCTGCTCCCGCAGCTTCGTCAGGGCCTTGGACTCGATCTGGCGGATCCGTTCCCGGGTGAGGTTCAGCTCCGCTCCGATCGCTTCGAGGGTGAGCTCGGGACCGTCGTCGAGCCCGAGCCGAAGCGTCATCACCTGGCGCTCTCGAGCGGAGAGGCAGTTGAACAGATCACGGACTTCTTCCGGGGACAGGTCACCGTAGTAGAAGTCCGATTCAGTCCAGTGCGGTCCCTGAATGCTCCGGTCCGCTTCCTCGTGCAAAGCATCGTCACCGACGGACTCGGTCAGGTCTTCCAGGGGGAGTGTTCGGCGGACCCGGGCCAGTAGGACGTGCACCTCGTCAACGGTGACACCCGCGCGGGCGGCCACCGTGGGGAGAGCGTCGGTGGGTGACTCGTGCCCCAGCTCCCGTGCCGCCTTCCGTAGCGCGGCCAGGGTTCCGTACGCGTGGACGGGAATCCGAATCGTGCGGCCTTTGTCCGCCAGGGCCCTTGTGATCGCCTGTCGGATCCACGGAACGGCATACGTCGAGAACTTGTGCCCCTTGAGGTGGTCGAACTTCTCGATCGCGTGCAGCAGACCGAGGTTGCCCTCCTGGATCAGATCCATGAGGTCCAGCCCGCGGCCTGTGTACCAGGTGGCCATGCTGACCACCAGCCGGAGGTTCGCCTGGGCGAAGTCCGTGAACGCCAGTTCCCCGAGCCGGACCAGCTGTTCTAGCTCACGCCGCAGCTCAGGAGCGATCTTCCGGCCAGCCTCGTCCAACTTCTCGCGAGCCAGCAGCCCCGCCTCGATGGCTTGGGCCAGTCCCGTCTCCTGTTGCCGGGAGAGCAGCGGGAACCTGCTGATCTCCTTGCGGTAGTGCGTGAGAGAGTCGCCCACGGCCTGACGTGGGGAAGCGGCCTCCTCCGGGGACTCGGCGACGGGCTCGGGGCGGGGGCGTGGCAAAGGCGGCACGGTGAGTGCGGTGGTAGGACCGGCGGGCGTCTCGTACGGCTTCTCGGCCCGCAGGGGCGGCCGGGACGCGGAGGGAACGCCGGGACCGAGCGCTTGCACGGTCAACGCGGAAAGGTCCAGCCTACTGTCCTGCTGCAGCTCAAGGGTGAAGCACGGTGGTCGGTGTGGTTCCGGCTCCGGCCCCGCCGGAACGCTGCGTTCATCCTGGGTGTCGCGCAACGGCTCGGCCGTCGTGGGAAGCTCTGGCGCGGCCGGGGCCGCCGAACCGCCTCCCAGACCGAACGCGGCCACCGCGGCCGGAGGCAGTGCGACCCCCTCCGCCATCACCCGGCCCAGCACCTCGGCCACCACCGCGGTATCCACGCCGACCAGCAGTCCCCGCAAGGCCACCGGGGTCAGGGCTCGCTGTGGCCCCGCGGCAGTCACCAGCGCCTCATGCAGCACGGCCGGCGTCCCGGCCTCGGTTTCCGTCGTCATCAGCGTGCCCCCCCATGTGCCGTACTGCGGTGCGACGAGCCTCTCGCATTGCACCACCCACCACTGACAATCAGTCACCCCCCGGGGCGAACGCACCGTTCACCTGCGGATTCCCCATGCTCCGTATGTGAAGGAATGGTAGAACGTACAACGATGGTCAGTCCCGGGCGAGATCGGTACGTCCGAGACGGGGAGGGGCGGGGCATGCTGGTCGATCCCACGCAGTTGCTGGACGACTGTGAGCGGGCCTGGCGCGAGGCGGGGGAGCCGTCTGCCGGCGCGGTTGAGCCGGTTGCTGCCGTACGGACCGCGCTCGTCCTGGAAGCGCTGGTGTCGTACCGGCTTCTCGCGGACCACTCCGACCTCCCGCGCGACACGGTCTTCGCACGCTGGCCCGCCTGCGCGGTCCACACCGTGGCGCTGGCCGACGGTCCGGAACTCCCGCGCCTGGTGGCTGAAGCCCGCGCGCGCGTGCTCGCGGCGCGCCCCGACCTGGGGTCACACGGAGCCGCCCCGGATAGCGCCGACGAATGGAGTCGCGCCGCGCAGGAGGCCGCCCGCTCGCTGGGCTGGACATGGCGCGTGCCGACCGCGGCGGAGGACGGTTCGGGCACCCCGCCCCGCGGCGCTACCTCCGCTCCCGAGGTCCGTCTCGGGCCCGGCGCGGGCAGCGTGCTCCTGACCCTGCCAGGCGAGCCGGACGCGGGGGACTGGCAACTGTCCGCCGACGGTGAGGTGTTTGCAGCCCTGCCGCCCTACTGGGTATTGCCGGGCCCCGTGCGCCGTGTCGAGGCGACAGACCCGAAGGGAACCACTCATGTCTCGGCGATCGTGGACCCGGACGATGCCCTGCTGGCCTTCGGCGTCGACGGCCACCGCATCCCCCCGGACGAGCCCCTGCCCGCCGCCGAGATCTGCCTTCTCCACGCCGGCACCCTGCAGACCGAGGGCGCCGACCCCGGCATCGTGGAACTGCCCACCCCGTACGGCTGGAACGGCTGGACGCTGAGCAGGGTGTCACTGACCGGGGTGACGCGGGTGCGGGCCGCCGCCGCGGTTCCGGGAAACTGGCTGGACGTAGCCGCCGGACGGCCGCTCGGGTGGGAGGGCGGTGCGACGCTGGCCTGGATCGAGGGCGACGACGGGGCACCCGTGTGGCACCGTCCGCCCGCTCTCCGGCTTCCGCGGCGCGCCGGTGAGCCGGACGCGCGACTCTGGCAGGCCGAAGTGCGCCGCCGCGGCCACGAGGAGCCTCTCGCCCGTCAGACCGGTGCTCCCGGGGAGCTCCTCGATCCCTGGAAGGACGTACCCCGCCCGCTTCTGGGACCGTATGAGATTCTCGTCCACCGCGTCGGCTCCCGGCGCAGGCGCCGACTGGCGGCCTTCCTCGCCGAGGGCATCACGGCCGAACCGACCGCTGAGTGGCGTCTGCTTGCCCCGCACGGAGGCCTGGCCCCCGCTCGGCTGACTCTCGGCACCGGCGGACCGGTCACCGCCTCCGAGCGCGTCGTCGCGTTCTCCCCGTACGAGATCACCAAGGGGCTGGTGCTGGGCGACGGGATCCGTCAGTTCACCGTCGAGATGTGCATTCCGCACTCCGAGGTCCGCCTCGAACTCGGCGGTCACCCCCTGACCTGGTCCATCCGGCCGCTCGACATCGATGCAGCTGACCTGGCCGGCGAGAGCGCCCTGACCGTCCGCCTGCCGGAACAGGCGGTGGCGGTGACACCTCTGCTGGCGCTGGTCGTCGAAGGGACGAACCTGCTCACGCTGCGTCCAGAACGCCGCACTCGCACGCGCAGAGGAGACCTCCGGTACTCACTGGCGGCCCTGGCGGACACCGTGCGCGACTGCGTGAAAGCCGAGATACGGCTGCTGGTTGCGGGGGAGAGCGTCCATGTCGCGACCGTGCGCACCCAGCCCATCGCGGAAAACGTCGTACCCGACGGCGGCGGACTGCTGCTGCGGGGGCTGAGCCACCCGGGCGAACTGACCGCCCGCCTGTACGCCGTCTTCGCCCCGTGGGAGCAGCCGTTGACGGCCACCGTCGACCAGAGCGGCCGTATCCCGCTGCCAGCGGCCTGGCGGTCGCTCGGCCCCCTGATCGTGCACCTGAAGGCGGGCGCCCCCACACCCACAGCTCCCGGATGGCCCCACCTGCGCGATCGCGACACCCTCGTGCTGCGCCGCTCCCCGTGGACCTCCGCCGCCGGCCGCGGATCCGGCGCAAGGATCTCGGAGTACCTGGCTGGGCACGGCGCGCTGCCGCGCGACACCGACGCGATCCCCTACCAGTGGATCGTGGCCGCCCGCGGACGCGACCTGCAGGCGTGCGGAGCCAGAGAGACGGCACCGGCGGAATGCCGCAGCGCCCTCGTGGACGCCGGGCCCACCGCCCTCACGGGAGCGGCCGACAGCGCACTGCGCTCCGGCGAACTCGCCTCCGTGCTCGCGGGCAGCGGTCTCGCCGCCCTGCGGATACGGGAAGTGGCGGACCCTGCCACCGTACGTCGCGTCTGGCGGCAGGCTCCTTTGTGTGCGCTGCTGCTCACGGCCCCGTTGCTGCCGTATCTCTCCGGTCACCCCGCTTATGACGTCGGCGAGCTCTACCCGGAGGAGGCGGAACTCCTCGGCGAGGTCGGCCAGTTTCTGGGCGACGCCAGCGCGGCGTTGCTGGCCGGGCAGGCGGATCCGAGCGGCGCGGTCGGCCGGTTCGACGCCCAGACCCGTGCCCTCGACCAGCTCCCTGAACTCCAGCAGCAGGCCGTGTGGCGCAGCGCCCGTGTCGTCCCTCGGGGCCTTCTGGACCCCGACACTCGTGCCGACGCCGCCTGGCAGGCGTTCCGTGCCCGCAAGGACCTCCAGTACCACGCCACGCGTGAGGAGTTTGCCGAAGCACTCGACGCCGTATCGATCTTCCTGGACGACGGACACCCCGACCTGGCCCAGGCCTTCCGCAGACGGGACCCAGGCCGGTTGCACGGGCCGGGCGAAGCCTGGATGCGGGTCCCTCACCTGTCTCTGGGATGCGCGCTGATCGCGAGGCTCGCCGCCGCCGGTGACGCCCGTGCCGCCGGTCTGGAACGGGGACTTCGCCACCTGTGGACGCCCATCGCGTCCCACGCACCGGATCTCACCGCCGTCGACATCGCCCTCGCGGAATGCCTGGTCACCGCGGAGGCCGTGCACAGCACCGGCTGACCACCGGTTCCCGTCCATCCCGTACCGCACCGGTACCGCCCCACCGCTCGTCCGAAGCCGACCGTCACATCGGAGCCTCCCGTGCACAGCCTCGACTCGCTCGCCACCTCCCGCATGATCAGCGACACCTACCGCCGCTACCTGCGTTCCCTGCTGCCCCTGCGCGAGCCCCGCCTGGCCGAGGCCCTCGCCCACGCCATCGACACCAGCCCGCTGCTCACCAAGGGGCCCCTGCTGGAGGCCACCCCCGCCTACGCGCCGGGCGCCACCCTGAACGAGCTCGTCGCAGAGGGCGTACTCGACCCCGCGTTCCAGCAGCTGACCGGCCCCGCACTGCCCGCCGACCGTCCCCTGTACCGGCATCAGGAACAGGCGCTGCGCAAGGCCGTCGCCGGACACAACCTCGTCGTGGCCACCGGCACCGGCTCCGGCAAGACCGAGAGCTTCCTCCTGCCCGTCCTCAACGCCCTTGCCGCCGAACACGCCCGCGGCACCCTCGGACCCGGTGTTCGCGCCCTGCTGCTCTACCCGATGAACGCCCTGGCCAACGACCAGATGAAGCGACTGCGCCGACTTCTCGCCGACGCCCCCCACATCACCTTCGGCCGCTACACCGGCGACACCAAGGACGATCCGCAGCGCGCCGCCGACACCTTCGAACAGCTCAACCCCGGCGAACCGCGCCTGCCCAACGAACTGCTTAGCCGACGCGAGATGCGCGCCACACCGCCCCACCTCCTGCTCACCAACTACGCCATGCTGGAGTACCTGCTGCTCCGCCCCCAGGACATGGACCTCTTCGAGGGAGAACAGGCGGGTTCCTGGCGGTTCGTCGTCGTCGACGAGGCCCACGTCTACGACGGAGCGCGCGGCGCGGAACTCGGCATGCTGCTGCGCCGTTTGAAGGACCGTGTGGGGCAGGGGCGGGAGATCCAGGCCATCGCCACCAGTGCCACCGTCGGCGCGGAGGAGAACCCGGCCGCCGTCACCGCCTTCGCCCAGGCCCTCTTCGACGTCCCCTTCCGGTGGGACGCGAGCGAACCCGCCGCCCAGGACCTGGTCACCGCCACCCGGGTCGCCACCCCCGGTGGCCCGCACTGGGGACCGCTGCCGACCACCGAGTACCTGCGCCTGGCCACGACCGCCGACCCCGGACCGGAGATCGTGTCGGCCGCCCGCATGCACGGCCTGCCCGCCGACACGACCGCGGCCACCGCCCTCGCCGCCGAGGCCGGCACCGTGGCTCTGCGCCGGGCCCTCGCCGACGGACCCCGGCCCGTGAACGAGATCGCCCGCGACGTCTTTCCCGGTGACCCCGTCGGACCCGCGGCGGTCACCGCGCTCATCCAACTCGCCAGCCAGGTGACCGACACCGACGGCGCTCCCGTGCTTTCCGCCCGCTACCACCTTTTCGCACGCGCCACGGAAGGCGCCTTCACCTGCCTCGACCCGGCAGGCCCCCACCTCGACCTGGCCCGCCACGAGACCTGCGCGCGGTGTGCCCGCCCCTCCTTCGAGGTGGGCGCCTGCCGCCGCTGCGGTGCCGTACACCTGCACGGCACCCTCACCGGCAAGGGGGCACAGGCCCGCCTCGCACACCGCAAGTCTCCCGACAGCCCCCACACTTGGCTGCTCCTCGACGGGGACGGCTCGGACACCTGTGCCGACGAGGACGACGAGACACTCGGCGACAACGCCAAGGGCGGCCTCAAGGAACGCCGACTGTGCACTCGCTGTGCGGCCGTGCACCCCGCGGCCACGGCATCCTGCACCGCTCCTGGATGCGGTGGCACCGAACTGCGCCGAGTCGAGCAACTCGACACCCACGAGGGCACCCCGGCCGCATGCCTCGCCTGCGGAGCGCGTGGTCACGGCATGATCCGCCTGTTCGAGGCGGGCAACGAGGCTTCGGCCGCCGTCCTCAGCACCGCCCTTTACCAGGCGCTGCCTCCGGCGACCGACGGCCCGGCCGCCGCACTGCCCGGACAGGGCCGCAAGCTGCTGTTCTTCAGCGACAGCCGACAGGCCGCCGCGTACTTCGCGCCCTACCTGGAGGACTCCTACACCCGCATCCAGCACCGACGTCTGATCACCCAGGCCGTCCGGCAGGGCTGCCCCGATCCCGACGAGCCCCTGCACATCGACGACCTCGTCGCCCACACCATCCGCGCCGCCGACCACGCCGGAGTATTCCGCCGCAACGACTCCCGCCAGGCCAAGCAGCGCGAAGTGGCCCTGTGGGTGATGCAGGAAGTGCTCAGCCTCGACGACCGCCAGTCACTCGAAGGCCTCGGCCTGCTCCGGGTCGACATCGACCGCGAGCCCTTCTGGCAGCCGCCCGCCGCCCTCACCTCACTCGGCGTGACGGACGACGAGGCATGGCTGCTGCTGCAGGAACTTCTGCGCAGTCTGCGCAACCAGGGCGCGCTCACCATGCCCGAGGACGTCGACGCGGGCGACGAGGCGTTCGCCCCGCGCAAGGGGCCCATCTGGGTCCGCTCCCAGGGCTCTGAGGCCAAGCGCAGGGTGATCAGCTGGCTGCCCAGCGCCGCGAGCGCCTCGAACCGACGGGTCGACTACCTCGTACGCGTACTCGACGTCCTCGGCCACCAGGGTGAACGACGGGCCGCCGCTCTCGATGTCCTGAACCGTCTGTGGACCGACCTCACGACAGGTCACCTCGCCGACTGGCTGCCGTCCGAAAGCCAACCGGGGATCGGCGTCGTCCGTCGGCTCGACCACGCCTGGCTGCGGTTGCGGCCGGTGACGGCGGACAGCGATCCGCTGTACGCCTGCGACCGCTGCCGCCGCATCACCGCGGTGTCCGTGCGCGGTGTGTGCCCGACGCTGCGCTGCACAGGACGCCTGGAGGACTTCAAGCCGTCGCCCGAGACGGACGAGCATCTCCGGCGCCTCTACCTGACCTTCGACCCTGTTCCCCTGCGCGCTCAGGAGCACACCGCGCAGTGGACCGGGGAGAAGGCCGCCGAGATCCAGGGGGAGTTCGTTCGAGGGCAGGTCAACGCCCTGTCCTGCTCCACCACCTTCGAACTCGGCGTCGATGTCGGTGAACTCCAGGCCGTCGTCCTGCGCAACATGCCGCCCTCCACCGCCAACTACGTCCAGCGCGCCGGCCGGGCCGGCCGCCGCGCCGACTCGGCCGCGCTGGTCCTCACCTACGCACAGCGGCGCCCCCACGACCTTTCCCGATTCGCGGAGCCCGAGCGGATGATCGCCGGGGAGGTGAGGGCCCCGATCGTCCCTGTCGACAACGTCCGGATCGACCGCCGCCACGCCCATTCCATCGCGCTCGCCGCCTTCTTCCGTGCCATGAAGGACGAGCGGGGCCGGATCTGGCGCAAGGCGGGAGAGTTCTTCCTTCCCGACGACACCACCGGTGAGATCGCCGCCCACACCGTGCGCGACTGGCTGACGCCTGTCCCGGAGGTCGTCATGGCCTCCCTGCGCCGGGTTCTCCCCGACACGGTCCAAGCCGAGATCGGCATCGACTCCGGCGACTGGGTCGCCGAACTGGACCGACTTCTGCGGGCCGCACAGCAGATCCTCGACCAGGACGTCACCTCGTACAGTGAACGCCGCGATCAGGCTGCGGCCGCCCGCAAGTACCGGCAGGCGGAGATGTACGAGAAGGTCATCCGCAACCTCACCCAGCGCGAACTGCTCGGGGTCCTCGCCAACCGCAACGTGCTGCCCAAGTACGGCTTTCCCGTGGACACCGTCGAACTGCGCATCCCCCAGGAAGGTGGCGCCGTCTCGGGGCAACTGGAACTCACCCGCGATCTGAGTGCCGCTGTCCATGAGTACGCCCCGGGGGCCGAGATCGTGGCGGGCGGCCACCTGTGGGCGTCCGCCGGTGTCTACCGGCTGCCGGACCGCGAACTTGTCAGCCGCCACTACGCCGTGTGCGCGACCTGCGGCCGCTACCGAGAGGCCACCGAACCCGTGGGCCCCGTCTGCTCCGCCTGCGGCACGCAGTCCGCGGGCGCGCAACGCCGGTACGTCGAACCAATCTACGGCTTCGTCGCCGCGCGCGGACCGCAGCGCCGCCCGGGGCAGACCCCGCCACGACGGTCCTGGTACGGCGACGTCCACATGTCCACCGAGACCGCCGACCTCCAGGAAGGCGCGACCACCTTCGTCTCCGGCCACACCACGCACTGGTCGGCGGGCACCCGGGGAGAGATGGTGGTCGTCTCCGAGGGACCGGCCGGCGCCGGCTACCAGGTCTGTGACTGGTGCGGCTGGGGTCGTCCGAACGCCCAGGCCGGGCCTCTGCGCGGCGGCCACCCGCACCTGCTGAAAGACACCCAGTGTACGGGCTCCCTCCGGGTCGTTTCCCTTGCTCACCGATACCAGACCGACTTCCTCCAGATCCATCTGGACCCGCTCACAGCCCTGACCGCCACCGCGGCCCGTCTGCGCTCCGGCCTGTACGCACTGCTCGAAGGCGCCGCCACACACCTGGAAATCAGCCGCGACGACATCGACGGCACGGTTCACACCGGCACCGACGGCATGCCGTCCCTGCTGCTCTTCGACACCACTCCGGGGGGCGCAGGCAACGCCGTGTCCATGGGCAAGCGGCTCGAACCGGTTGTCTCTGCCGCGCTTGCTCGGGTGACAGCCTGCGAGTGCGGCCCGGAAAGCAGCTGCTATGCGTGCCTGCGGAACTTCCGCAACGAGCGTTTCCACGAGCTGCTGAGCCGCCGTGAGGCCATCGCACTCCTCGATGCCCTGACTGGCAATTTGAGCTGAAGGGATGAGAGGCGACGTACAGACACGGTAAAATGGGACGTCAACCGGAGTCATTCGCCGCAGGGCAGCGGGTCGGGCAATAGAGATCCTGCTGGCCAAATATCGTGTCCTGGAGTTTGGGGATGCTGTTGGCACCGTGGTGGCCCGTCTTGTCATTCCAGGTTGCTGAGGGTGGGAGTCATGTCGTTGCGGCCGGAGGAGTGGCCCGAGATCCCCGAGGCGACGGCGAGGGTCGCACGAGCCGCGGCGGGGCGTAGGGAGGCACCGCTGGGGATGCAGGTGCGGGACCAGCTGGGCGCGCTCTTCGCGGATGCGGAGTTCGCCGAGGCATTCGGCCGCAGGGGCCGACGTGGATGGTCGCCGGGACGGCTGGCGAAGGTGACCGTGCTGCAGATGGCGGAGAACCTGACCGACCGCGCCGCCGCCTGGCGGGTCCGGTTCGATCTGTCGTGGAAATACTGCCTGGGCCTGGAGCTGGAGGACGTCGGCTTCGACGCCTCGGTGCTGTCGGAGTTCCGCACCCGGGTGGTCGACCACGGTCTGGAGGAGCGGGTGCTGGATCTGCTGGTGGCGGCGCTGAAGGAGAAGGAGAAGGGCCTGGTCAAGACCGGAGGCAAGCAGCGTACAGACTCC
Source organism: Streptomyces sp. NPDC015131 (assembly GCF_043079975.1). Classification (NCBI taxonomy): domain Bacteria; kingdom Bacillati; phylum Actinomycetota; class Actinomycetes; order Kitasatosporales; family Streptomycetaceae; genus Streptomyces; species Streptomyces sp. NPDC015131. The sequence continues at coordinate 455,394 of NZ_JBIBVB010000001.1, forward strand.
ACCCATGTGCTGGCGGCGGTGCGGGAGTTGAATCGGTTGGAGCTGGCCGGGGAAGCGATGCGGGCCGCGTTGGAGGCCCTGCCCGCCGCGGCCCCGCACGGGGTGGATAGGCGCTGGAGGTCGGTGAGTGGACCCGGCGCTGCGGGCGGCGGATCGATGCGTCCTGGCGCTCGCCCGATTCCCAGGCCCAGCGGGACGAGCTCGCCCTGGACTACGGCCGCGACGCGGTGGCCCTCCTGCGGACGGCCTACCATCCGGCCGCGCCACTCTGGCTACGGGAGCTGCCCGCAATACAGATACTGCGACAGATCACCGTCCTGAACTACCTGATCACCACCGTGGGCGGTCGGGAGGTGGTCAAGCGGCGGGAGGCGGACAAGGACGGTCCCCCGCCCGGCAGAGTCCGCCTGACCTCGCCCGCCCCTTGTCCCCAAGTGGCACGACACCCCGCCCGTCAGATGTCCCGGAAAATCTCGATCTGCGCGCCCACCGAGTTCAGGCGCTCCGCCAGGTCCTCGTAGCCGCGGTTGATGACGTAGACGTTGCGCAGCACCGAGGTGCCCTCGGCGGCCATCATGGCCAGGAGGACGACCACCGCGGGGCGCAGGGCCGGGGGGCACATCATCTCGGCGGCGCGCCAGCGGGTGGGGCCCTCGACCAGCACGCGGTGCGGGTCCAGCAGCTGGAGCCGGCCGCCCAGGCGGTTGAGGTCGGTGAGGTAGATGGCCCGGTTGTCGTAGACCCAGTCGTGGATGAGGGTCTGGCCCTGCGCGGCCGCCGCGATCGCCGCGAAGAACGGCACGTTGTCGATGTTCAGGCCCGGGAAGGGCATCGGGTGGATCTTGTCGATCGGCGCCTCCAGCTTGGAGGGCCGCACCGTGAGGTCCACCAGCCGCGTACGGCCGTTGTCGGCGGCGTACTCGGCGCTCCGGTCGTGGTCGAGGCCCATCTCCTCCAGGACCGCCAGCTCGATCTCCAGGAACTCGATCGGCACCCGGCGGATCGTCAGCTCTGACTCGGTGACCACCGCCGCGGCCAGCAGGCTCATCGCCTCGACCGGGTCCTCGGAGGGGGAGTAGTCGACGTCCACGTCGATCGCCGGCACACCGTGCACCGTCAGGGTGGTGGTGCCGATGCCCTCGACCTTCACCCCGAGGGCCTCCAGGAAGAAGCAGAGGTCCTGGACCATGTAGTTGGACGAGGCGTTGCGGATGACGGTGACGCCGTCGTGGCGGGCGGCGGCCAGCAGCGCGTTCTCGGTCACCGTGTCGCCGCGCTCGGTCAGCACGATCGGGCGGTCCGGGGTGACCTGGCGGTCCACCTCCGCGTGGTACAGGCCCTCGGTGGCGGTGATGTCCAGGCCGAAGCGGCGCAGCGCGATCATGTGCGGCTCGATGGTCCGGGTGCCGAGGTCGCAGCCGCCCGCGTACGGGAGCTTGAACGCGCGCAGCCGGTGCAGCAGCGGGCCGAGGAACATGATGATGGACCGGGTGCGGCGGGCCGCGTCGGCGTCGATGGCCGCCATGTCGAGGTGCGCGGGCGGGGCGATCTCCAGGTCCATGCCGTCGTTGATCCAACGGGTGCGCACCCCGATGGAGTTCAGGACCTCCAGCAGCCGGTAGACCTCCTCGATCCGGGCGACCCGCCGCAGCGTGGTCCGGCCCTTGTTGAGGAGCGAGGCGCACAGCAGCGCCACACAGGCGTTCTTGCTCGTCTTGACGTCGATGGAGCCGGACAGCCGCCGGCCGCCCACTACGCGCAGGTGCATGGGACCCGCGTACCCGAGGGACACGATTTCACTGTCGAGCGCCTCGCCGATCCGGGCGATCATCTCAAGGCTGATGTTCTGGTTACCGCGCTCAATGCGGTTGACGGCGCTCTGACTTGTGGCCAGCGCCTCGGCGAGCTGCGTCTGCGTCCAGCCGCGGTGCTGCCGGGCGTCACGGATGAGCTTGCCGATGCGTACGAGGTAGTCGTCTGCCATGCCGGAAGGTTATCTCAGATATGAGATGCCATTCGCGTTGGGGTAGGCCATCAGAGTGACAGGCCGAGCGCCGTGGGGTGCCGGGGCTCGTACAGCGGGAGTTCGCCCCCGCTCGGCAGCCGGACCGCCGCCAGCAGCCCCCACCCCTGGTCGCTGACCGGCCGGGAGACCTCCGCCCCGCGCTGCGCCAGCGTGTCGAGCGTGCGGCCGATGTCGTCGCACATGAGGTAGAACTCGTGCCGGGGCTCACCGTGCGTCGGATGCACCGCCACCTCGGCGGGCGGCAGCCTGAAGATGAGCCAGCCGTCCCCGGCGTCGACCCCGTCGAACCCCAGCACGTCCCGCAGGAACGCCCGGTCGGCGTCGGCGTCCTTGGTGTAGAGGATGACGTGGGCGCCACTGAACATGCTCCGATGCTCCGCCGCCCCCTGCCGCCCCGCCAGCCGGGCACCGCCGTCCGTGGGCCCGGTCGTCCAGGGCGCCGCCGCCCGGGGCCCCGCCATTCCCGGGACCACGGACGGCAGGCGGTTCCGCGCCGGTCCCGGGACCGCCCGGCCCGGTCACCGCCCGTGTTCCGCCGTCTCCACCGCACGCCGCGCCCGGCCCCGTTACGGTGATCCGATGACCGAGACCTGGAACGCCACCGCGGCCGGCGTCCTGCGGCTGCCCTCCGGGCGCACGGTCCGCGGCCGGGCCCTGCGCCGGCCGCTGCCGGACGGCCCGCCGCCCGAGTACGCCGTGTACCTGCTGGGCAAGCCGCCGCCCGAGGTGCCCTGGGAGGCGACCTGGCTGCGCTGGCCCGACTTCCGGCTGCCCGCCGACCCGGTGCGCGCCCGGCATGTCCTCGGCGCCGCCTGGGAGCGCGCCGCCACCGAGCGCGTCGAGCTGGCGTGCGGCGGCGGTCGCGGCCGGACCGGCACCGCCCTGGCCTGCCTGGCCGTGCTCGACGGGGTGCCGCCGGACGAGGCGGTCGGCTTCGTACGGCGGCACTACGACCGCCACGCGGTCGAGACGCCCTGGCAGAGGCGTTACGTGCGCCGCTTCGCCGCGTCCCCGTCCGGCACGGCCTGATCCCGCGTCACGTCCCGGACGAACACCACGGCGTCCATGCTCGCCAGGTGGGCCGGGTCGAGCGGGGCGTACCCGAACCACGGCGAGACCCGCGGCCCCGGCAAACCCCCGCCCGCCGCCTCTCCCGGCATCCCGCCCAGCGCCCCACCCGGCACCTCGCCCGCCGTCCCGCCCAGCGCCGCGGCCAGCCGGGCGGGGTCCACCACGCCCCGGTCCGCCGCCGTCGCGTACAGCAGGCCCTCCAGGGTCCCCGGCGGCGGCTCGTCCACGCCCTGGTGCCGGATCGTGCCGAGCGCCGTGGCGGCGAACGCGTACCGCTCACCGAGCCGGAGGCTCACCAGCGCGCCGGCGCTCCACCACTCCAGCGGCGCGCCGCCCATCCGCATGGAGCTTTTCTCCCGCTGGAGGTGGGAGTTGTGGGCGTGGACGAGCACCGGCCCCCGTTCGGCGAGGGCGAGGAGATTCGCGGCCATGATCCGGTCCCGTTCGCCGACGAGCCCGGTCAGCCGGGCCGGCGAAGTGTCGGCCATCCAGTGGTGGTAGCGCAGCAGGCCGGTGGCGGCCCGGCCGTGCAGGCGCGCCCGCTCCCACGCGTCCCGGGAGGTCGCCGCGATCAGGTGCGGCGCCTGCGTCTCGGCCAGCGCGGTCAGTTCGGCGGCGAGCAGCCGCAGCTCCCGGGCGGGCGCCGACCGCCCGGCGGAGCGAGCCGGGTCGGTCATCGCGGCGGGCTCGGTCCACCGTTCGTCGGCGCCGAGCAGCCGGTCCAGCGCCTGGGCGGTGCAGGGCAGCAGGCCGGTGTCCCCGTGCGCCGCGAGGTAGCCGTGCAGCGCGGTCAGGGACTCCCGGGGGCTCGCCGCCCCGGTGATCTCCAGCGGGCCGTCGATGCCGGCGAAGCGCACCCGCCGCCCGGCCGGGAGGCCCTCGTTGCGGGCCCGCATCCAGCGGACCAGCGCGCGGTTGGCGGCCGAGGAACCCCAGCCGTGGCTGAACCCGTGCTCCATGACCGCGTCCAGGGTGCCGGGGCCGCCGGTGACGTAGTCGTCCACGATCAGGCCGCGTACGCAGTCGGTCTCCAGCGCGACGGTCCGGTACCCCTCCTCCTCGACGAGCCGCCGGAAGAGGGTGTCGCGCATGTGGAGCAGCGCGTCCTCGCCGTGGGTGGGCTCGCCCAGGCCCAGCACCCGGGGGCGGCCGGGGAGCAGCCCGAGCAGGGCGGCGGAGTCGACGGGGCGGACGGCTTCCATGAGGTCAGTGGCCATGCCCTGAACGCTATCGTTGAAGGAACCGTGGAGACTTTTCCCAGCCAGGGGCCACGAGAGCGCAGAGCTACCCCGGCAAAGTCTCAAAGCGGGGAAAGCCGCGCCGGTGCGCCGTGCGGGCATGCCGGAGGGCGTGGCGGGGCACGCCTCGTCGCCGGGCGTGCTCATGTACTAGAGTTATCTCGACATCGAGATATCTGCCGAAAGACGCACCGCAGCCGCGCCAGCCGGTAAGGGTTACCTAACTAAGTCTTACCTTAGCGGATCGGCGAGGAGCCATCACGGCAGGATGCGGTAAGAACGCGCACATTGATGAAGGAGACTGTCGTGTCGGCGAACAGCTTCGACGCCCGCAGCACGCTGCGCGTGGGCGACGAGTCGTACGAGATCTTCAAGCTGGACAAGGTCGAGGGCTCCGCGCGCCTCCCGTACAGCCTGAAGGTCCTCCTGGAGAACCTGCTCCGCACCGAGGACGGCGCGAACATCACCGCCGACCACATCCGGGCCCTCGGCAACTGGGACTCGCAGGCCCAGCCGAGCCAGGAGATCCAGTTCACCCCGGCCCGCGTGATCATGCAGGACTTCACCGGTGTGCCGTGCGTCGTGGACCTCGCCACCATGCGCGAGGCCGTGAAGGAGCTCGGCGGCGACCCGGCGAAGATCAACCCGCTGGCCCCGGCCGAGCTGGTCATCGACCACTCCGTCATCGCCGACAAGTTCGGCACCAAGGACGCCTTCGGCCAGAACGTCGAGCTGGAGTACGGCCGCAACAAGGAGCGCTACCAGTTCCTGCGCTGGGGCCAGACCGCCTTCGACGAGTTCAAGGTCGTCCCGCCCGGCACCGGCATCGTCCACCAGGTGAACATCGAGCACCTGGCCCGTACCGTCATGGTCCGGGGCGGCCAGGCGTACCCCGACACCCTCGTCGGCACCGACTCCCACACCACCATGGTCAACGGCCTCGGTGTGCTCGGCTGGGGCGTCGGCGGCATCGAGGCCGAGGCCGCCATGCTGGGCCAGCCGGTCTCCATGCTGATCCCGCGCGTGGTCGGCTTCAAGCTCACCGGCGAGCTGCCCACCGGCACCACCGCCACCGACCTGGTGCTCACCATCACCGAGATGCTGCGCAAGCACGGCGTCGTCGGCAAGTTCGTCGAGTTCTACGGTGAGGGCGTCGCCGCCACCTCCCTCGCCAACCGCGCCACCATCGGCAACATGTCGCCCGAGTTCGGCTCCACCGCCGCGATCTTCCCGATCGACGACGAGACCCTGAACTACCTCAAGCTCACCGGCCGTTCCGCGCAGCAGGTCGCGCTGGTCGAGGCGTACGCCAAGGAGCAGGGCCTCTGGCTGGACCCGGCCGCCGAGCCGGACTTCTCCGAGAAGCTGGAGCTGGACCTCTCCACGGTCGTCCCCTCCATCGCCGGCCCGAAGCGCCCGCAGGACCGCATCGTCCTGGCGAACGCCGCCGAGCAGTTCAAGCAGGACGTCCGCAACTACGTCGACCTCGTCGACGAGGCGGGCCAGGAGTCCTTCCCGGCCTCCGACGCCCCCGCGATGAGCAACGGCGTGCCGTCCAACCCGGTCACCGTCACCGCCCCCGACGGCACCACCTACGAGCTGGACCACGGCGCCGTCACCGTCGCCGCGATCACCTCCTGCACCAACACCTCGAACCCGTACGTCATGGTCGCCGCCGCGCTGGTGGCCAAGAAGGCGGTCGAGAAGGGCCTGACCCGCAAGCCCTGGGTCAAGACCACCCTCGCCCCCGGCTCCAAGGTCGTCACCGACTACTTCGACAAGGCGGGTCTCACCCCCTACCTCGACAAGGTCGGCTTCAACCTCGTCGGCTACGGCTGCACCACCTGCATCGGCAACTCCGGCCCGCTGCCGGAGGAGGTCTCCAAGGCCGTCAACGACCACGACCTCGCCGTCACCTCGGTCCTCTCCGGCAACCGCAACTTCGAGGGCCGGATCAACCCCGACGTCAAGATGAACTACCTGGCCTCGCCGCCGCTGGTCGTCGCGTACGCCCTCGCCGGCTCCATGAAGGTGGACATCACCAAGGACGCCCTGGGCGCCGACCAGGACGGCAACCCGGTCTTCCTCAAGGACATCTGGCCCTCCGAGGCCGAGGTGAACGACGTCGTCGCCAACGCCATCGGCGAGGACATGTTCAACAAGTCCTACCAGGACGTCTTCGCGGGCGACGCCCAGTGGCAGGCGCTGTCCATCCCCACCGGCAACACCTTCGAGTGGGACACCGAGTCCACCTACGTCCGCAAGCCCCCCTACTTCGAGGGCATGCAGATGGAGCCGAGCCCGGTCGCCGACATCACCGGCGCCCGCGTCCTCGCCAAGCTGGGCGACTCGGTCACCACCGACCACATCTCCCCGGCCGGTGCCATCAAGGCCGACACCCCGGCCGGCCAGTACCTCACGGAGCACGGCGTCGAGCGCCGCGACTTCAACAGCTACGGCTCGCGCCGCGGCAACCACGAGGTCATGATCCGGGGCACGTTCGCCAACATCCGCCTGCGCAACCAGATCGCGCCGGGCACCGAGGGCGGCTACACCCGCGACTTCACCCAGGCCGACGGCCCGGTGTCGTTCATCTACGACGCCTCCCGCAACTACATCGACCAGGGCATCCCGCTCGTCGTCCTGGCCGGCAAGGAGTACGGCTCCGGCTCGTCCCGCGACTGGGCCGCCAAGGGCACCGCGCTCCTCGGCGTCAAGGCCGTCATCGCCGAGTCGTACGAGCGCATCCACCGCTCGAACCTGATCGGCATGGGCGTCCTGCCGCTGCAGTTCCCCGAGGGCCAGTCCGCCCAGTCGCTCGGCCTGACCGGCGAGGAGACCTTCTCCTTCACCGGTGTCACCGAGCTCAACGAGGGCCGCACGCCCCGCACGGTGAAGGTCACCACCGACACCGGCGTCGAGTTCGACGCGGTCGTCCGCATCGACACCCCCGGCGAGGCGGACTACTACCGCAACGGCGGCATCATGCAGTACGTGCTGCGCAACCTGATCCGCAACTGAGGGTCCGTACGCGGCGAAGGGCCGCACTCCCGGTGACGGGGGTGCGGCCCTTGCCGTACGTGCGGCTCAGCGCAGCAGCTCCACCTCCGCCAGCACCGACACCGCGTCCGGCACCAGCCGGTACTTCGCGTACGTTCCCGGCCGGGCGACCGTGAACGCCCGGGTCTGCCGGTCCCAGGCGAACGACTCGCCCGACCGCCGGTCCAGGTCCGTCCACCGGGTTCCGTCCCGCGACCCCTGGAGCACCCAGCCTGTCGGGGCCGTACCCCGCGCCGCCGACGTCAGCGTGTAGCGCACCGCGCGCGTGCCGCCCGCCGGGACGGGCAGCTCCACCGCTTCCACCGAGGCGGACGTCGCCGAGGTGTCGTCGAACAGCTCGCCCGCGCCCGCCAGCACATCACGCGGCGGCGAGGGCACCGCGTCGTCCCGGGTGAGCGAGACGGGCGCCGCGTCCGGCCCCGTGCCCCACCGCGATGGCTTTGGCCCCATGGCGAACTCCAGGGTTCCGCCCCGGGCGAGCAGCGCGTGCGGCAGCGCCGTGGACGTCCACCGCTTGCCGTTGACCTTCAGCCCCTGCACGTACACGTTCCGCGCGCTGTTCTCCGGGGCCTTCACCATCAGGGTGCGGCCGTTGTCCATCCGCACGGTCGCCCTGGTGAACAGCGGCGAGCCGACCGCGTACTCCCCGGAGCCCATCACCAGCGGGTAGAAGCCGAGCGCCGAGAACAGCCACCACGCCGACTGCTCGCCGTTGTCCTCGTCGCCGTGGTAGCCCTGCCCGATCTCGCTGCCGGTGTAGAGGCGGGACAGCACCTCGCGCACCTTCTCCTGCGTCTTCCACGGCTGCGAGGCCGCGTTGTACATGTACGTGACGTGGTGCGCGACCTGGTTGGAGTGCCCGTACATGCCCATCCGCACGTCCCGCGCCTCCGTCATCTCGTGGATGACGCTGCCGTACGAGCCGGTGAACTCCGGCGACGCGGTCTCGGGCGTGGCGAAGTAGGTGTCGAGCTTCTTCGCCAGCCCGGCCCGGCCGCCGTAGAGGTTGGCCAGGCCCCGGCTGTCCTGCGGGGCGGTGAAGGCGTAACCCCAGCCGTTGGTCTCCGTGTAGTCGTGGCCCCAGATCCTCGGGTCGTACGAGGCGGACGGCACCCGCCAGCCGCCCTTGAGGTCACGGCCCTGGAAGAAGCCGGCCTCCTTGTCGAAGAGCGTGACGTACTGGCGCGCGCGGTCGCGGAAGTAGGCGGCCTCCTCCCGGTAGCGGGCCTTTCCGGTCTTGCGGTGCAGTACCTCCGCCATCCTCGCCAGGCCGTAGTCGTTGAGGTAGCCCTCCAGCGACCAGGACAGGCCCTCGTGCGTCGCCGTCGAGGCGTACCCGAGGAACGGCGAGGTCTCCATGCCCTTGCGACCGACGCCCGGCGAGGGCGGCACCACCGTCGCGTTCTTCAGCGCCGCCTCGTACGCCGCCTCCGCGTCGAAGTCCACGCCCTTGACGTACGCGTCGGCGAACGCCACGTCCGACGACGTGCCCGTCATCAGGTCGGCGTAGCCGGGGGAGGACCAGCGGGAGATCCAGCCGCCGTCCTTGTACTGCTGGACGAAGCCGTCCACCAGCTCGCCCGCCCTGCGCGGGGTGAGGAAGGAGTAGGCGGGCCAGGTGGTGCGGTAGGTGTCCCAGAAGCCGTTGTTGACGTACACCTTCCCGTCCACGATCTTCGCACCCGTCCGGGTGGGCGTGTCGGGCCCGGTCCGCGGCGAGAAGGGGCTCGCGTACCGGTTCTTCCCGCCGACCCTCTCGAAGCCGGAGTTGGGGTACAGGTAGAGCCGGTAGAGGTTGGAGTACAGGGTGACCAGCTGGTCGCGGGTGGCGCCCTCCACGGTCACCCGGCCCAGCAGCGCGTCCCAGGCGCCCTGCGCCCGCTCCCGCACCCGCTCGAACCGGGTGCCCGCCGGGATCTCCGCCGCCAGGTTCCGCTTCGCCTGCTCCACCCCGATCAGGGACGTCGCCATCCGCAGCGTCACCGTCCGGTCGGCGCCCGCGTCGAAGCGCAGGTGCCCCGTGACGCCCGCCGACGCCGAGCCGGTGACCGGCGCGTCGAAGACGCCGTACACGAACATCCGCGTCGCACCGGTCGACAGGCCGCTCCTGACGTCCGAGAAGCCGGTGAACGACCGGGTCGCCGGGTCGAGCGTCAGCCCGCCCGCGCTCGTGACGTTGTCGAAGACGACCGACGCGTCCGCGCCCGGGTAGGTGAAGCGCATCATCGCAGCGTGGTCGGTCGGGGTGATCTCCGCCTTGATCCCGTTCTCGAAGGTCACGCCGTAGTAGTGCGGCCTCGCTGTCTCCTTCTCGTGGCGGAACGGCAGCGCCCGCCGCACCCGGTCCGTCTCCGGGGTCCCCGCCGCCGCCGAGGGCAGCAGCTGGAAGGTCTGCCGGTCGCCCATCCAGGGGCTCGGCTCATGGCTGGCGGCGAACGCCTGCACCGTGGGCAGGTTGGCCGCGTTGTTGCCGCGCGCGTACTCGTACAGCCAGCTCGTGGACGCCGCGTTGGTCACCGGCGTCCAGAAGTTGAAGCCGTGCGGGACCGCCGTCGCGGGGAAGGTGTTGCCGCGCGAGAACGAGCCGCTGGAGTGGGTGCCGCGCACGGTCGAGACATGGTCCGAGGGGCGGACGTGCCGCTCGGGCGGGGCCGCGCGCCCGATCCTGACGTCGTCGATCCAGCCCTGGAACGCCGCGGGACCGGTGGGGGAGTCGTACGCCACCAGGATCCGGTCCACCGTCCGGCCGGCCGCCACCGACCCGATCCCGGCCGTCACCTGGTTCCACTGGTTGACGTACAGCCGCTTGGCCGTGCCCTGCCCGCGCGGGGTGAGCGCCCCGCCGTGGCTGTCGGTGGCCCGCAGGTCGCTGAGGTAACTGCCGTCGGTGAACGCCAGGTCCACCGCCACATGGGTGGCCGGATACCGCAGGTCCGTCTCCGGCAGGGACGGGAAGATCCGGTACGACAGCTCGGTGTCGCGCCGCACGGCCGTGTGCACGTCGAAGACCTTGTTGTACGAGTAGGCGCGCCCGCCCGGCCGGTGCGTGCCCGCGTACCGCAGCGCCCGCACCCCGGTGAACCCGGCGTTCGCCTTAGCGGTGGGGGAGCCGCCGGGGCCCCGGTCGACATGGCTGCGCATGTCGGGCGGGACGGGGGTGGTGGCGTCCCCGTTCGAGAACTGGACGTCGGCCAGCTGGGTGATGCCCGCGGCGCCGTTGTTGGCGCTGATCTCCAGGCGGTAGTGCGCGTACGCCGCCGGGTTCTCGACGTCGTACGTCCGCGTCTCGAAGCGCCGGGCGAAGGTCTGGCCCTCACGGGTGTCCAGCACCGTCCAGTCCCGGCCGTCGGCCGACCCCTTGAGCGTCCAGTTCCGGGGGTCGCGCGGGGCGTGGTCGTTGGCGGAGGTCAGGGCGTACCTGGCCACCCGCACCGGCTCGTCCAGGTCGAACTCGACCCAGGCGGTGGGGGAGAACACCAGCCACTTGGTGCCCGGCTGGAGGTCGGTCAGGTTCTCCTTGGTCTCCCCGGCGCCGGCGTTCTCGCCGCTGGCGCGCAGGGCGGTGACCTTGTCGGTGACATTGCCCGGGATCCCCGCCGCGAAGGCGCCGTCGACGCCGGAGGACCGCTTCTCCCCGCCGGGGCCGGTCTCCACGGTGTCGCGCCAGTCCGGCGGGTGCTCGTCCGCCTCGAAGGACGACCGGAACTCCGTACCGGCGGGCGCCGGCGGCCGTCCGGGTGGGGCGGCGAGGGCGGCGGTCGCGGGCGGCGCGCCCGCCACGAGCAGCGAGACGGCCGCCACGAGGGCGGCCGTGCGGGGGAATCGGTGACGGGTCCTGGGCCTGGCCGTGCTGGGCTGTCTGGGGTGCATCCCGCGTTCCTGCCTCCTGCCGCAAGCGTGGGAACCGTGTCGTCCAACGCGCCGGACCACCGCCGGACACGCGCCGGAGGGCGGTGACGCCGGATGTGGACAACGTTGTCAACGGCGCTGTGTGCGCACCAGTAGGGAGCCAAGTGCCCGGCGGTGTCAAGGGTGTTGGCGGGGAAGGAAGGCTCGATCCGGCCGTTTCGGCGGCCCGCGGGCCGGGGAGCGTCCGGCCGGGAGTCCTGTCCTCCACCCGAGGTCTCAACTCGGGAAAGACTGCCGGAGAACCTTGCTCTCGATCTTGCTCATCCGGCGAGAAGTGGACTATACCTGTCGGCGTCCCAGTGGCATCGCTCCACCCGTACGGCGTGAACACCCAGCACCTGCACGACCCAGCAAATGACCGCGGTGGCGGGGCCCTTCGTCTCAGGCGAGCAGGACGGGCGACCGGTACACCGCCTGAGTCCTGGAGAAGGCGAGGACTTGAGCATGGGATCCACCTCCGCCCGCGACCATGAGGGCCGCCTCACCCCCGGCGAGCACGGCACCACGGGCCTCGGCCGCCGCGACCTGATCCGGCGGTCCGCCGCACTCGGCCTGATCACCCTCCCGGCCGTGGGCGCGCTGTCCGCCTGCGCCACCGGCGGCGGGGGTGGCGGCGACGCGCCGACCAAGGCCCCCGGCGGCCCCAAGTCCGAGAAGAACCCGCTCGGCGTCCCCAAGGGCGCCCCGCTGGAGGCGTTCATCTTCAAGGGCGGCCTCGGCGACCAGTACGCCAAGGACGCGGAGGCGGACTACCGGGCCACCTACGGCGCCACCGTCAAGCACACCGGCACCCAGCAGGTGGGCCCCAAGCTCACCCCGCGCTTCGCGGGCGGCAACCCGCCGGACGTCATCGACAACTCCGGCGCCGACCACCTCGACATGAACAAGCTGTCCACCCAGGGCCAGCTCCAGGACCTCACCGCGCTGCTCGACGCGCCCTCGATGGACGACCCGGCCAAGAAAGTCCGCGACACGATCCACCCGAGCACCGTCGAGAAGGGCAAGCACGGCGACACCTTCGACGTGCTCTACTACGCCTTCACCATCTACGGCACCTGGTACTCCCAGAAGCTCCTCGCCGACAAGGGCTGGGCGTACCCCAAGACCCTCGCCGAGATGGTCACCCTCTGCGGCGAGATCAAGAAGGCCGGGATCGCCCCCTGGACGTACGCCGGGAAGTTCCCCTACTACGTCCACTTCAACCTCTTCGCCCAGATCGCCAAGATCGGCGGCATGGAGAAGTGGATCGCGATTGACAACCTGGAGCCGAAGGCCTGGACCTCCAACGACGCGGTCAAGGAGGTCATCGAGCACTACGAGGAGCTGGCCGCCAAGAAGTACTTCCTCGAAGGCAGCCAGGGCCTCACCCACATCCAGTCCCAGACCGCCTGGAACAAGGGCAAGGCCGTCTTCATCCCCAACGGCTCCTGGGTGGAGAACGAGGCCGCCCCCACCACCCCCGCCGGCTTCGGCATGGCCGTCGGCGCCCTCTTCGACGGCACCGGCGACGCGATGCCCCACGGCACGCTGCGCGCCGAGCCGAGCGAGCCGTACATCGTCGCCAGCAAGGGCAAGAACCCGGCCGGCGGCATGGAACTGCTCCGCATCATGCTGTCGAAGAAGCACGCGCAGAACTTCGCCACCAAGGTGAAGTCGCTGACCTGTGTCATGGACGCCACCGAGGGCATGACCCTGTCACCCGGCCTCGCCTCCGCCAGCAAGGTGTTCAAGGAGGCCGGCGACAACCTGATCAGCCTTCAGCTCCAGGAGTGGTACCCGGCGCTGACGGACGAGAAGATCGGCGGCCTCACCGGCCAGCTCCTCGCCGGCGAGCTGAAGGCCGCCGACTGGATCAAGAGGACCCAGGCGGAGTGCGACCGGGTGGCCAAGGACGACTCCGTCACCAAGTTCACGCGCACCGCCTGACCGCCGGAGCAGGATGAGCCGCGACGGCTGACCCGGCAGGGGTGAGCCGGCGGGCCGACACACGAGGGAAGGGCCGGGGAGCACCGTGCAACACGGCAAGTACCGATTCATCGTGGGCTTCCTGGCCCTGCCTCTGATCGTCTACGGCGTCTTCGTCGTCTCACCGTTCGTCCAGGCGTTCCAGATCTCCCTGACCGACTGGTCCGGCCTGGTGGGCACGGCGGAGTTCGTCGGCCTGGACAACTTCGCCAAGCTCTGGGACAGCGACGACTTCTGGAACGCCCTGCGCCACAACGTCTACATGCTGGCGCTCGTCCCGGTCGTCACCCTGGCGCTCGGCCTGTTCTTCGCCTTCATGCTCAACGTGGGCGGCCGGCGCAGGAAGAACGAGGTGGTCACCGGGGTCGCCGGCTCCCGCTTCTACAAATTCGTCTTCTTCTTCCCGCAGGTCATCTCCATCACGATCATCGCCGTCATCTGGTTCAACATCTACAACCCCGACCCCGACGACGGCATGCTGAACTCCCTGCTCGGCGCGATCGGGCTGGACGCCCTCCAGAACTCCTGGCTGGGCGAGAAGAGCCTCGCCCTCTGGTGCATCAGCGCCGTGATGGTCTGGGGACACGTCGGCTTCTACGTGGTGCTGTTCTCCGCCGCGATGGCCTCCATCCCGCGCGACATCTACGAGGCGGCCCTGCTGGACGGCGCCAGCCGCTACCACACCTTCTTCAGGATCACCCTCCCGCTGCTGTGGGACACGGTCCAGACCGGCTGGGTGTACATGGGGATCATCGCCCTGGACGCCTTCGCGCTGGTGCAGATCATGTCGGTGAACATGGGCGGCCCGGACGGCGCCACGGACGTCATGCCGCTGCGGCTGTACCTGACGGCCTTCCGCGACAGCCAGTTCGGCTACGCCGCCGCCATGGGCGTCGCGATGCTCATCGTCACCATGACCTTCGCCGTGCTCACGATGCGCTTCGCGCGCCGTGAGCGGATCGAGTACTAGGGGTACGCCGGATGACGACCGAAGAGATCGAGACGGTGGCCAAGGCCGGCCCCGCCGCGCCCGCCAAGGTCACCCGCCGGCTCGGCCCGGCCACCGGCCGCTCCTCCGAGGGCGGCGCCCTCAACGTCTTCTCCCACGGCATCCTGGTGCTCTGGGCGCTGATGGTGGGCGTACCGCTGCTGTGGGTGCTGTGGAGCGCCTTCAAGGACAGCAACGGCATCCTCACCGACCCGTGGGGCCTGCCGGCCTCGCTGCACTGGGAGAACTGGTCCAACGCGTGGAACGACGCGAACATGGGCCAGTACTTCGTGAACACGGCGATCGTGGTCGGCGGGTCCGTCACCGGCACGATGGTGCTGGGGTCGATGGCCGCGTACGTCCTGGCCCGCTTCACCTTCCCCGGCAACCGGTTCATTTACTACTTGTTCGTCGCGGGCATGTCCTTCCCGGTGTTCATGCTGGTCATCCCGCTCTTCTTCGTCCTGCGGGACTTCCCCGGCAGCTCGCTGCTGGCGACGTACCACGGGCTGATCCTGGTCTACATCGCGTACTCGCTGCCCTTCACCGTCTTCTTCATGACGGCCTTCTTCCGTACGCTGCCGACCTCGGTGGCCGAGGCGGCGATGATCGACGGCGCCTCGCACACCCGGACGTTCTTCCAGGTGATGCTGCCGATGGCCAAGCCCGGCCTGATCAGCATCGGCATCTTCAACTTCCTGGGGCAGTGGAACCAGTACCTGCTGCCGATGGTGCTCAACCAGCAGGAGGACAAGTACGTCCTCACCCAGGGCCTGGCGATGATCGCCCTCCAGCAGGGCTACGAGAACGACTGGGGCGCGCTGATGGCGGGCATGGTGATCGCCATGCTGCCGGTGCTGATCGTCTACACCGTCTTCCAGCGCCAGGTACAGTCCGGGCTCACCGCGGGAGCCCTGAAGTAGTCCGGCCCATTCACATCACGAACCGAAACGGCCCGCCGGTGGAGCATCCGCTCCCGGCGGGCCGTTTCCCTGCGTCCTGGTGGTGAATGCCCGTTTTCGCCGGACTTTCTTCGCTCATCGGAGGCGTACCACGCTCAAGGTCTTGACGGGGAGCAACGCTAAAGGCTGAGCTTAGAGTTCATATGTTGGAGAAAACGGCAGGAGTGAGAGAGTCGATGGAGACTCCGGGGTCGCAGACGTCTCTGCATCGGGCCAATCTTGAGCGGGTCGTGCGCGCGGTGCGCATGGCCGGATCGCTCACCCAGGCGGAGATCGCCAGGACCACCGGCCTGTCCGCCGCCACGGTCTCCAACATCGTCCGGGAGCTGAAGGACGGCGGCACGGTCGAGGTGACCCCCACCTCGGCGGGCGGCCGCCGGGCCCGCAGCGTCTCGCTCAGCGGGGACGCGGGCATCGTGATCGGCGTCGACTTCGGCCACACCCACCTGCGCGTCGCCGTGGGCAACCTGGCCCACCAGGTGCTCGCCGAGGACGCCGAGCCGCTCGATGTGGACGCCTCGTCCGCGGAGGGCTTCGACCGGGCGGAGGCCCTGGTCAAACGGCTGATCGCGGCCACCGGCATCAGCCAGGAGAAGGTGGTGGGCGTGGGCCTCGGCGTGCCCGGCCCCATCGACGTCTCCTCCGGCACCCTCGGCTCCACCTCGATCCTCCCGGGCTGGAGCGGCATCAACCCCAGCGACGAGCTGGCCGGCCGGCTCGGCGTCCCGGTGTACGTCGACAACGACGCCAACCTGGGCGCGCTGGGCGAGCTGGTCTGGGGCGGCGGGCGCGGGGTGCGGGACCTGGCGTACATCAAGGTGGCCAGCGGTGTCGGCGCCGGTCTGGTGATCGACGGGCAGATCTACCGGGGCCCCGGCGGCACCGCGGGCGAGATCGGCCACATCACGCTCGACGAGTCCGGCCCGGTCTGCCGCTGCGGCAACCGGGGCTGCCTGGAGACCTTCGCCGCCGCCCGCTACGTCCTGCCCCTGCTCCAGCCCGGCCACGGGCCGGACCTGACCATGGAGCGGGTCGTGCAGCTGGCGCGGGAGGGCGACCCCGGCTGCCGCCGCGTCATCGGCGACGTGGGGCGGCACATCGGCAGCGGTGTGGCCAACCTGTGCAACCTGCTCAACCCCAGCCGGGTCGTCCTGGGCGGCGACCTCGCCGAGGCCGGGGAGCTGGTCCTCGGGCCCATCCGCGAGTCGGTGTCCCGGTACGCCATCCCCAGCGCCGCCCGGCAGCTCTCGGTCGCGCCCGGCGCCCTGGGCGGCCGGGCCGAGGTGCTGGGTGCCCTCGCCCTGGTCCTGAGCGAGATGGGCGATTCGACCCTTCTGGAGAGCGCGCTGACCCCGGTCACTCCTGCGTTCACTTAGATAACGGATGGCACCGTTGTCATCTCGTTGTCAATTTACTCCTTGACGGCCACCTGGCGGCCGAGTTGACTTCCAGCCACCTCGGCCGCAACGTCGCGGCCTCGTCAGGGAGGCAACCCACATGAACGCAATGACGCGACGCATCGTCGTGGGCACGGCAGCCGTGTCCATGGCCGTGTCCCTCGCCGCCTGTGGCAAGGCGGGCGACGGCGACGACGCGGGCGGCGGTGGTGGCGACAGCAAGACCATCGGTCTGCTGCTGCCGGAGAACAAGACGACCCGCTACGAAACCTTCGACCGCCCGATCATCGAGGCGAAGATCAAGGCGCTGTGCGGCGAGTGCGACGTCAAGTACAACAACGCCGCACAGGACACCGAGACCCAGAAGAAGCAGTTCGACGCCCTCGTCACCCAGGGCGTCAAGGTGATCATCCTCGACTCCGTCGACTACAAGGCCACCAAGTCCTGGGTCCAGCGGGCCGAGAAGCAGGGCGTCAAGGTCGTCGCGTACGACCGCCTGGCCGAGGGCCCGATCTCCGCGTACGTGTCGTACGACAACGAGAAGATCGGCCGCCTCCAGGGCGAGGCCCTGGTGAAGGCGCTGGGTGCCAAGGCCGCGCAGAGCAACGTCGTCATGATCAACGGCTCGCCCACCGACCCCAACGCCCCGTTCTTCAAGAAGGGCGCGCACAGCGTCCTCGACAAGGGCGTCAAGAAGGTCGTCTACGAGCAGGACATCCCGGACTGGTCCCCGGACGAGGCCAACCGGAAGATGGGCGCCGCCATCGACTCGCTGGGCAAGACCGGCTTCCAGGGCGTCTACGCCGCCAACGACGGCATGGCCGGCGGTGTCATCACGGCCCTGAAGAAGCAGGGCATCAAGGTCCCGGTGGGCGGCCAGGACGCCGAGCTGGCCGGTCTGCAGCGGGTGCTGACGGGCGACCAGGCGTTCACGATCTACAAGCAGATCAAGCCGGAGGCCGAGACCACCGCCGAGATCGCGGTCAAGCTCCTCAAGGGCGAGAAGATCGACGACCTGGCGCCGGTGAAGGTCGACAGCCTCAGCGGCGAGTTCACCGGCATTCCGGCCAAGCTGTACGACGCGCAGGTCGTGACCAAGGAGAACATCGCCTCCACGATCATCGCCGACAAGGTCTACAAGGCAAGCGACCTCTGCACGGCCGAGTACAAGGCCGCCTGCGCCGCCGCCGGCATCAAGTGACCCGGCGGTAGTCCGGGCCGCACGCCCACCTGCGGAAACGTTTCCCCCGGCTCCCGCAGGGACGTGCGGAAACGTTCCGCCAGGCGCCAGGCGCGGGGCCCGCACGGGCCGCCCGGCGCGCCGCCCGCCGTGCCCCCGCACGGCGCGGGCGGGCGCGCCGGGCCCCGGCCCGCGGAACGGCACCCGCCCGGGCGCCGCCCGCCCCGGCACGGCCGTACGCCGCCGGCGTCCCCGGCCGCCCGGGGGCGCGCGGGCCGCCCGCCACCACCCCTCTCGCTCCACGCACCACCATCCCCGCCGGACAGGCGGCGAAGGAGATGATTCACGTGTTCGCTACGCCAGTGCTGGCGTTGCGCGGAGTCTCCAAGCGGTTCGGCGCCGTCCAGGCGCTCACCGATGTACACCTGGAGATCCACGCCGGTGAGGTCGTCGCCCTGGTCGGCGACAACGGCGCCGGCAAGTCGACGCTCGTCAAGACCATCTCGGGGGTCCACCCCATCGACGAGGGCGTCATCGAATGGGAGGGCGCCCCGGTCCGCATCAGCCGGCCGAACGACGCCCAGGACCTCGGCGTCGCGACCGTCTACCAGGACCTCGCGCTCTGCGACAACCTCGACGTCGTCGCCAACCTCTTCCTCGGCAGCGAGCTGAAGAGCCTCTCCGTCCTCGACGAGATCGCCATGGAGAAGCGCGCCAAGGAGCTGCTGGACACGCTGTCCATCCGCATCCCCAGCGTCCGCATCCCCGTCGCCGCCCTCTCCGGCGGCCAGCGGCAGGTCGTCGCGATCGCCCGCGCGCTGATCGGCGACCCCAAGGTCGTGATCCTGGACGAGCCCACCGCCGCGCTGGGCGTCGAACAGACCGCCCAGGTGCTCGACCTGGTCGAGCGGCTGCGCGAGCGCGGCCACGGCGTCATCCTCATCAGCCACAACATGGCCGACGTCCGCGCCGTCGCGGACAAGGTCGCCGTCCTGCGCCTGGGCCGCAACAACGGCGTCTTCGACGTCCAGGACACCACGCACGAAGAGATCATCGCCGCGATCACCGGCGCCACGGACAACGCGGTGACCCGCCGCCAGGCACGCACGGCCTCGAAGGAGGACGCGAAGTGAGCGACCTCACCAAGACCCCCGGGACCCCCGACCCCCGGCCGGACGACGCCACGGCCGCCACCCCGGCCCCCGAAGCCACGGACGCCCCCAACGCCACGGCCGCCACCCCGGCCCCCGAAGCCACGGCCGCCACCCCGGCCCCCGAAGCCACGGACGCCCCCGACGCCACGGACGCCACCCCGGCCCCCGAGGCCACGGACGCCCCCAAGACCCCCGCGCCCCCCGCCACCCCCGCGGACCCCAAGGCCCCGCTCCCGGCCGACGCCGGGGGCTCCGCCGCGCCCGTCCCGGCGGTCGACCCGCGGCTCCTCGTCCGCGAGGAGGGCCTCAAGGGCTACTGGACCGAGTTCACCCGCAAGGTGCGCGGCGGCGAGCTGGGCTCGCTGCCCGTCTTCATCGGCCTGATCGTCATCGCGATCGTCTTCCAGGCGCAGAACAGCAACTTCCTCTCCGCCAGCTCCGTCGCCAACATCGCCGTCTACACCTCCGGGCTCGGCATCATGGCGGTCGGCATCGTCTTCGTCCTGATCCTGGGCGAGATCGACCTGTCGGTCGGCTCCGTCGCGGGCGTCGGCGCCGCCGTCTGGGCCGTGCTCAATGTGAGCAACGGCATGAACGACTGGCTCGCCGTCGCCCTCGCCGTCCTCTCCGGCCTGGCGCTCGGCCTGCTGCACGGCTTCTTCTTCGCCAAGATCGGCGTCCCGGCGTTCGTCGTCACCCTGGCCGGCTTCCTCGGCTGGAGCGGCCTGCAGATCTGGCTGATGGGCCAGGAGGGCTCCATCAACGCGCCCACCGGCAGCGTCGTGGAGCACCTCACCGGCTACTACTTCGAGGACAAGGCCGCCGCGTACGGCCTCGCCCTGGTCGCCGTCCTCGCCTACGCCGGGTCCCTGCTGCTGGACAGCAGGCGCCGCAGGGCCGCCGCCCTCCCGTCCCGCCCGGTCAGCGAGATCGTGCTGCGCGCCGGCTTCGTCGCCGTGCTCTGCTTCGTCGTCGCGTACGTCCTGAACGAGCCCGCCGGCGCCCGCGGCCTGCCGCTCGCCCTGGTGCTCTTCCTGGCCGTCCTGGTCGTCGCCGACTTCGTCGCGCGCCGCACCACCTTCGGCCGGCAGGTCTTCGCGGTCGGCGGCAACGCCGAGGCGGCCCGCCGCGCCGGTATCGACGTCGACCGGGTCCGGATCGTCGTCTTCGGTCTCTCGGGCATGCTCGCCGCGTTCGGCGGCCTCTTCGTGGCCAGCCTCTCCGGCGGCGCCACCAAGAGCCTGGGCGGCGGCAACACGCTGATGCTGGTCATCGCGGCGGCCGTCATCGGCGGCACCAGCCTCTTCGGCGGCCGCGGCAAGGTCTGGTCCGCGCTGCTCGGCATGATCGTGATCCAGTCGATCCAGCAGGGCCTCAACATGCTCGGCATGGCGTCCGAGATCCAGTACATGATCACCGGCGCCGTGCTCCTGGCCGCCGTGGTGATCGACTCGGTCTCCCGCCGTACGCAGAAGACCGCGGGCCGCGCGTAAGGCGCAGGTCACCGGGGTGCCCCCGCCCTGTGACCGACACGATGCCCGGCGCCCTCAACCGGCGCCGGGCATTGCTGCGTCCGAACCAATGGGGCGACGCGTTCCGGCCCGCCCGATGCCGATCGTCCGGGGCGGAACATTAGACTCGGCGAATCGGCAGCTCGACCAGCTCAACACGCAAGGAGGCACGGGTGGCTCTGCTGACCCGTATCACGGGCCCGCGCGATCTCGACCGGCTCTCCCCGGAGGAGCTCGACCGGCTGGCCGCGGAGATCCGGTCCTTCCTGGTGGACGCCGT
The DNA here is from genome assembly GCF_043079975.1 of Streptomyces sp. NPDC015131. NCBI lineage: Bacteria > Bacillati > Actinomycetota > Actinomycetes > Kitasatosporales > Streptomycetaceae > Streptomyces > Streptomyces sp. NPDC015131. The sequence goes on from NZ_JBIBVB010000001.1 coordinate 476,135, forward strand.
CTCCAAGACCGGCGGCCACCTCGGTCCGAACCTCGGCGTGGTCGAGCTGACCATCGCCCTGCACCGGGTCTTCGAATCCCCCAAGGACAAGATCCTCTGGGACACCGGCCACCAGTCGTACGTCCACAAGCTGCTCACCGGCCGCCAGGACTTCTCCAAGCTCAAGATGAAGGGCGGTCTGTCCGGCTACCCGGCGCGCGCGGAGTCCGAGCACGACATCATCGAGAACAGCCACGCCTCGACCGTCCTGGGCTGGGCCGACGGCCTCGCCAAGGCCAACGAGGTGCTGGAGCGCGACGACCACGTCGTCGCCGTCATCGGCGACGGGGCCCTCACCGGCGGCATGGCCTGGGAGGCGCTCAACAACATCGCCGAGGCCAAGGACCGCCCGCTGGTCATCGTCGTCAACGACAACGAGCGCTCCTACGCCCCCACGATCGGCGGCCTCGCCAACCACCTGGCCACTCTGCGCACCACCGACGGCTACGAGCGCTTCCTGGCCCGTACGAAGGAGATCCTCGACCGCACGCCGGTCGTGGGCCGCCCGCTGTACGAGACGCTGCACGGCGCCAAGAAGGGCCTGAAGGACTTCATCGCCCCGCAGGGCATGTTCGAGGACCTCGGCCTGAAGTACGTCGGCCCCATCGACGGCCACGACATCGAGGCCCTGGAGTCGGCCCTGCTCCGCGCCAAGCGGTTCGGCGGCCCGGTCATCGTCCACTGCCTCACCGAGAAGGGCCGCGGCTACCAGCCCGCGCTCGCCGACGAGGCCGACCGCTTCCACGCGGTCGGAAAGATCCACCCGGACACCGGCCTGCCGATCTCCACCTCCGGCGCCGACTGGACCGGCGTCTTCGCCGACGAGATGGTCAAGCTCGGCCACGAGCGCGACGACATCGTCGCCATCACCGCCGCGATGCTCCAGCCGGTCGGCCTCGACAAGTTCGCCAAGGCGTTCCCCGAGCGGGTGTACGACGTCGGCATCGCCGAGCAGCACGGCGCCGTCTCGGCGGCCGGCCTGGCCACCGGCGGCCTCCACCCGGTCTTCGCCGTCTACGCCACCTTCCTCAACCGCGCCTTCGACCAAGTCCTGATGGACGTCGCCCTGCACAAGTGCGGAGTGACCTTCGTCCTGGACCGGGCCGGTGTCACCGGCACCGACGGCGCCTCGCACAACGGCATGTGGGACATGTCGATCCTCCAGGTCGTCCCCGGCCTGCGGATCGCCGCCCCGCGCGACGCCGACCAGGTGCGCGCCCAGCTCCGCGAGGCCGTCGAGGTGGACGACGCGCCGACCGTGGTGCGCTACTCCAAGGGCGCGGTCGGCCCGGCGGTCGAGGCCGTGGGCCGGATCGGCGGCATGGACGTGCTCCGCGAGGCGGGCACCGACGAGCCGGACGTGCTGCTGGTGTCCGTCGGCGCGCTGGCGCCGATGTGCCTGGAGATCGCCGGCCTGCTCGACAAGCAGGGCATCTCGACGACCGTCGTCGACCCGCGCTGGGTCAAGCCGGTCGACGAGGCCATGGCACCGCTCGCCGAGCGGCACCGCGTCGTCGTCACCGTCGAGGACAACGGCCGCGCCGGCGGCGTGGGCTGCGCCGTCGCCCAGGCCCTGCGCGACGCGGGCGTCGACGTACCGCTGCGCGACTTCGGCATCCCGCAGCGCTTCCTGGACCACGCCTCCCGCAAGGAGGTCATGGCCGAGATCGGGCTCACCGCCCCCGACATCGCCCGCCAGGTCACCGGCCTGGTCGCCAAGCTGGACGGCCTGCCGCGGCGCCACGCCGAGGTCGAGGCCGCCCGCGACTGACCCGGCGCGCCCGCGGCGCGATTGGACCGGTCGGAGTACCCCAGGGGTTTCCGGCCGGTCCTTTCGTGTGAAAGGGCTTCTGTGGGCGGGCGCCGTCGCGCACCCCTCTCGATCATGGGCGGTAGAGGCCGATGGCTACGGAGGTACGCCGGTGAGTATGGGCCAGCAGTCACGTGACACCGGGATGTTCCGGACGAAAAGTATCGAACAATCGATCCGGGACACCGAGGAGCCGGAGCACGCGCTCAAGAAGTCCCTCTCCGCGTGGGACCTGACCGTCTTCGGCGTCGGCGTCATCATCGGCACCGGCATCTTCGTCCTCACCGGCAAGGTCGCCAAGGAGAACGCGGGCCCGGCCACCGCGCTGGCGTTCGTCGCCGCCGGCATCGTCTGCGCCCTGGCGGCCCTCTGCTACGCGGAGTTCGCCTCGACCGTCCCGGTGGCCGGGTCGGCGTACACCTTCGCGTACGCCTCCCTCGGCGAGCTGCCCGCCTGGATCATCGGCTGGGACCTGGTGCTGGAGTTCGCCCTGGGCACCGCGGTGGTCGCCGTCGGCTGGTCCGGCTATGTGCGCTCACTGATGGACAACGTCGACTGGCATCTACCCACCTGGATGCAGGGGCCCGACGCGGCCGGCGGCACCTTCGACATCCTGGCCTTCATCCTGGTCCTGGTCCTCACGGCCGTCCTGGTCGTCGGCATGAAGCTGTCGGCCCGCATCACCGCGCTCGTCGTGGCCATCAAGGTCACCGTGGTCATGATCGTGATCATCGCCGGTCTGTTCTTCGTCGTGGGCGACAACTACTCGCCCTTCATCCCGAAGGCCGTGACCCCCGAGTCCTCGTCCGGCTGGGACGCCGCGCTCGTGCAGACGATCTTCGGCTACGACCCGACGAACTTCGGCGTCATGGGCATCTTCACCGCCGCGTCCATCGTCTTCTTCGCCTTCATCGGCTTCGACGTCGTCGCCACCGCCGCGGAGGAGACCAAGCTGCCGCAGCGGGACATGCCGCGGGGCATCCTCGGCTCGCTCCTCATCTGCACCATCCTCTACGTGGCGGTCGCGCTCGTGGTGACCGGTATGCAGCCCTACACCGAGCTGTCCACCAGCGCCCCGCTCGCCGACGCGTTCAAGGCCGTCGGGCACCCCTTCTTCTCGGGTGTGATCGGCTTCGGCGCCGCGGTCGGTCTCACCACCGTGTGCCTGATCCTGCTGCTCGGCCAGACCCGGGTCTTCTTCGCCATGAGCCGGGACGGGCTCCTGCCGCGGTTCTTCTCCAAGACCCACCCGAAGTTCCGCACCCCCTACCGGCCGACCATCCTGCTGGGCGTGATCATCGCCTTCGTGGCCGGTTTCACCAGCATCGACGAGCTGGCGACGCTGGTGAACATCGGCACCCTCTTCGCCTTCGTGGTCGTCGCCATCGGCGTGATCATCCTGCGCCGCACCCGCCCCGACCTGCCCCGCGCCTTCCGCACCCCCTGGGTGCCGGTCATCCCCATCCTGTCGGTGGCGGCCTCGGTGTGGCTGATGCTCAACCTGCCCAATGAGACCTGGTTCCGCTTCGCCGTGTGGATGGCGATCGGCGTCGTCGTCTACTTCCTGTACGGGCGCTCCCACAGCCGCCTCGGCGGCCGCGGCCGCCCGGCGCGCACCGACGCCCCGTAGCCCCGCCGCACCCGGTGCCGCCCCGTCCGCCATTGGGCCGGACGGGGCGGCCGCTCGTAGAATCGCCGGATGACATCCCCCGGCGACCAGCACGCGACCGACCCCGATGCCGCCCTGCGGGTGCTGGGCAAGGTCTTCGGCTACGACTCCTTCCGCGGCGAGCAGCGGGAGATCATCGAGCACGTGGTGGGCGGCGGTGACGCCCTGGTCCTGATGCCGACCGGCGGCGGCAAGTCCCTGTGCTACCAGATTCCCGCCCTGGTCCGCCCCGGCGTCGGGGTCGTCGTCTCCCCGCTGATCGCCCTGATGCAGGACCAGGTCGACGCGTTGCGGGCGCTCGGCGTCCGGGCCGGCTTCCTCAACTCCACCCAGGACCTCGACGAGCGGCGGCTGGTCGAGGCCGAGTTCGCGGCCGGGGAGCTGGACCTGCTGTACCTGGCCCCGGAGCGGCTGCGGGTCGAGTCGACGCTCCAGCTCCTCCGGCGCGGCACCATCTCGCTGTTCGCCATCGACGAGGCGCACTGCGTCGCCCAGTGGGGCCACGACTTCCGCCCCGACTACCTCCAGCTCTCCACGCTCCACGAGCTCTGGCCCGACGTGCCCCGGATCGCCCTCACGGCGACCGCCACCCGCGCCACCCACGCCGAGATCGCGACCCGGCTGAACCTCACCGGCGCCCGGCACTTCGTCGCCAGCTTCGACCGCCCCAACATCCAGTACCGCATCGCCCCCAAGAACGAGCCCAAGCGGCAGCTCCTCGAACTGATCCGCGCCGAGCACGCCGGCGACGCCGGCATCGTGTACTGCCTCTCCCGCGCCTCCGTCGAGAAGACGGCGGCCTTCCTGGTCGACAACGGCATCGACGCCGTCCCGTACCACGCGGGCCTCGACGCGGCGACGCGCGCCGCCCACCAGTCCCGGTTCCTGCGCGAGGACGGCCTCGTCGTCGTCGCCACCATCGCCTTCGGCATGGGCATCGACAAGCCCGACGTCCGCTTCGTCGCCCACCTCGACCTGCCCAAGTCGGTGGAGGGCTACTACCAGGAGACCGGCCGCGCGGGGCGCGACGGACTGCCGTCCACGGCCTGGCTGGCGTACGGCCTCCAGGACGTCGTCCAGCAGCGCAAGATGATCGACGGCTCCGAGGGCGACGCAGAGCACCGCCGCCGCCTCGCCGCCCACCTCGACGCCATGCTGGCGCTCTGCGAGACCGTGGAGTGCCGCCGGGTGCGGCTGCTGGCCTACTTCGGCCAGGAGTCGACCGCCTGCGGCAACTGCGACACCTGCCTGTCCCCGCCCAAGTCCTGGGACGGCACCATCGCCGCGCAGAAGCTGCTGTCGGCGATCGTGCGGCTCAAGCGGGAGCGGAACCAGAAGTTCGGCGCGGGCCAGATCATCGACATCCTGCTCGGCCGCAAGACCGCCAAGGTGATCCAGTTCGACCATGACGCCCTGAGCGTCTTCGGCATCGGCACCGAGCTGAACGAGTCCCAGTGGCGGGGCGTCGTGCGCCAGCTCCTCGCCCAGGGCCTGCTGGCCGTGGAGGGCGACTACGGCACGCTGGTGCTGACCGACACCTCCGCCGACGTCCTCGGCGGGCGCCGCGAGGTGATGCTGCGCAGCGAGCCGGAGCGCCCGGCCCGCGCGGCGAAGGCGGCCAAGCGGACCCCGGTCGCCGACCTGCCCGAGGAGGCCCAGCCGGTCTTCGAGCGGCTCCGCGCCTGGCGCGCGGCCACCGCCAAGGAGCAGGGCGTCCCGGCGTACGTCATCTTCCACGACGCCACGCTCCGCCAGATCGCGGCCGAACCGCCGGCCACGCTGGCCGAGCTGGGCGGCGTCAGCGGCGTCGGCGAGAACAAGCTCGCCAAGTACGGCGAGGCCCTCCTCGCCGCCCTCGCCGCCCTCGCCGACCAGGACGCCTGAGCGGCCCCGGACCGCTCCGGAAACGCCGGCGGGCCGCGGGGGAAGCCCCCGCGGCCCGCCGTCCGTGTGCGCCCGGTGTTACGCCGGGACGCTCGCCACGCCCTGCTCCAGGAAGCGCTTGCCGTTCACGCGCTCCGAGACGCCCTCGCGGTCCAGGTACGGCGTGATGCCGCCCAGGTGGAAGGGCCAGCCGGCGCCGGTGATCAGGCACAGGTCGATGTCCTGGGCCTCTGCGACGACGCCCTCGTCCAGCATCAGGCCGATCTCCTGCGCCACCGCGTCCAGGACGCGGTCCCGCACCTGCTGCTCGGTCAGGACGGTGTCGCCCTGCTTCAGCAGCGCGGCGACCTCGGGGTCCAGCTCGGGCTTGCCCGAGTCGTAGACGTAGAAGCCGCGCTTGCCCGCCTTCACGACGGCCGCGAGGTTGGGGGAGACGGTGAAGCGGTCCGGGAAGGCGCGGTTCAGCGTCTCCGAGACGTGCAGACCGATCGCCGGGCCGACCAGCTCCAGCAGCACCAGCGGGGACATCGGCAGACCGAGCGGCTCGATGGCCTTCTCCGCGGTCTCGACCGGGGTGCCCTCGTCGATGACGTTCTGGATCTCGCCCATGAAGCGGGTGAGGATGCGGTTCACGACGAACGCCGGGGCGTCCTTCGTCAGCACGGCCGTCTTCTTCAGCTTCTTCGCCACGCCGAAGGCGGTGGCAAGGGAGGCGTCGTCGGTCTGCTCGCCGCGGACGATCTCCAGCAGCGGGAGGATCGCGACCGGGTTGAAGAAGTGGAAGCCGACCACGCGCTCCGGGTGCTGGAGCTTGGAGGCCATCTCCGACACCGACAGCGAGGAGGTGTTGGTGGCGAGGATCGCGTGCGCCGGGGCGACCGCCTCGACCTCCGCGAACACCTTCTGCTTGACCGACATCTCCTCGAACACGGCCTCGATGATGAAGTCCGCGTCCGCGAAGCCCTCGGCCTTGTCCAGGACGCCGGAGACCAGGCCCTTGAGGCGGTTGGCCTTGTCCTGGTTGATCCGGCCCTTGCCGAGCAGCTTCTCGATCTCGCCGTGGACGTAGCCCACGCCCTTGTCGACGCGCTCCTGGTCGATGTCGGTCAGCACGACCGGCACCTCCAGGCGGCGCAGGAACAGCAGCGCCAGCTGCGAGGCCATCAGGCCGGCGCCCACGACACCGACCTTGGTGACCGGACGGGCCAGGTTCTTGTCCGGGGCGCCGGCGGGGCGCTTGGCGCGCTTCTGGACCAGGTTGAAGGCGTAGATGCCGGAGCGCAGCTCGCCACCCATGATGAGGTCGGCCAGCGCGGTGTCCTCGGCGTCGAAGCCCTTCTGGAGGTCCCCGTCCTTGGCCGCCTCGATGATGTCCAGGGCGCGGTACGCCGCCGGGGCCGCGCCGTGCACCTTGGAGTCGGCGATGAAGCGGCCCTTGGCCACGGCCGCGTCCCATGCCTCGCCGCGGTCGATCTCGGGGCGCTCGACGACGATCTCGCCCTTGAGCACGGAGGCGGTCCACAGCAGCGACTGCTCCAGGAAGTCCGCGCCCTCGAAGATCGCGTCGGCGATCCCGAGCTCGAAGACCTGCGCGCCCTTGAGCTGCTTGTTCTGGTTGAGCGAGTTCTCGATGATCACCGAGACCGCGCGGTCCGCGCCGATGAGGTTCGGCAGGATCGTGCAGCCGCCCCAGCCCGGGACCAGGCCGAGGAAGACCTCGGGCAGCGAGAACGCCGGCAGGGCGGCGGACACGGTGCGGTAGGTGCAGTGCAGACCGACCTCGACACCGCCGCCCATCGCCGCGCCGTTGTAGTACGCGAAGGTCGGCACGCCCAGCGACGACAGCCGCTTGAAGACGTCGTGGCCGCCCTTGCCGATGGCCAGCGCGTCCTCGTGGCGCTTCAGCAGCTCGACGCCCTTGAGATCGGCGCCGACGGCGAAGATGAACGGCTTGCCGGTGATGCCGGCGCCGGTGATGGTGCCCTCGCCGGCCTCCTTCTCGACCTGGTCGATGGCGGCGTTGAGGTTCGCCAGCGACTGCGGGCCGAAGGTGGTCGGCTTGGTGTGGTCGAAGCCGTTGTCCAGCGTGATCAGCGCGAACCGGCCCGCCCCGAACGGCAGGTCGAAGTGGCGTACGTGCGCGGTGGTGACGACCTCGTCCGGGAACAGCTCGGCCGCACCCTTCAGAAGCTCGGCGGTGGTGGTCACTTGCTGCCTCCGTCGAAGTGGGGGTTCTCCCAGATGACCGTCGCGCCCATGCCGAAGCCGACGCACATGGTGGTGAGGCCGTAGCGGACCTCCGGCTGCTCCTCGAACTGCCGTGCCAGCTGCGTCATCAGACGCACGCCGGAGGAGGCCAGCGGGTGGCCGTAGGCGATGGCGCCGCCGTACTGGTTGACGCGGGCGTCGTCGTCGGCGATGCCGTAGTGGTCGAGGAAGGCCAGGACCTGGACGGCGAAGGCCTCGTTGATCTCGAAGAGGTTGATGTCCTCGATCGACAGGCCGGCCTTGGCGAGGGCCTTCTCGGTGGCCGGGATCGGGCCGTAGCCCATGACCTCCGGCTCGACGCCGGCGAAGGCGTACGAGACCAGGCGCATCTTGACCGGCAGGTCGTGCTCGCGGGCGAACTCCTCGGACGCGATGATCGACGCGGTGGCGCCGTCGTTCAGGCCCGCGGCGTTGCCGGCGGTGACGTTGCCGTGGACGCGGAACGGCGTCTTCAGGCCCTGGAGGTTCTCCAGCGTGGTGCCCGGGCGCATCGGCTCGTCGGCGGTGACCAGGCCCCAGCCCGTCTCGCCCGCCTCGGCGTTGGTGCGGCGGACCGAGACCGGCACCAGGTCGGCCTGGATCTTGCCGTCGGCGTACGCCTTGGCGGCCTTCTCCTGGGAGCGCACGGCGTACTCGTCGGCGCGCAGCTTGGTGATGTGCGGGTAGCGGTCGTGCAGGTTCTCCGCCGTCATGCCCATGAACAGGGCGGACTCGTCGACCAGCTTCTCGCTGACGAACCGCGGGTTCGGGTCGACGCCCTCGCCCATCGGGTGGCGGCCCATGTGCTCGACACCACCGGCGATGACGGCGTCGTACGCGCCGAAGGCGATCGAACCGGCGACCGAGGTCACGGCGGTCATCGCGCCGGCGCACATGCGGTCGATCGAGTAGCCGGGCACGGACTGCGGCAGGCCCGCCAGGATTCCGGCGGTGCGGCCGATGGTCAGGCCCTGATCGCCGATCTGCGTGGTCGCGGCGATGGCGACCTCGTCGATCTTCGCGGGGTCCAGTCCGGGGTTGCGGCGCAGCAGCTCCCGGATGGCCTTCACGACGAGATCGTCGGCGCGGGTCTCGTGGTAGATGCCCTTCGGGCCCGCCTTGCCGAACGGGGTGCGGACGCCGTCGACGAAGACGACGTCCCTGACGGTACGAGGCACGATGGCTCTCCTCCAGGGTGCGGGGTGGCACTGCTGCGGGCACGCGGCTAAGCGCGCGCTTGCACGCCCCATGCTACTTACGGGTAACCAGACTGCACAGTCCCCCCGCCCGGAGCGGCGAACGTCACACCGCGTGGCCACGACAGAAGGGTGCCCCCTCCGCCGGAGGGGGCACCCTTCTCGTCCGCATTCACGCCTTCGCGCCGTCCAGCGCCGCGACCAGCCGCGGCGTGACCTGCTCGATCTGCCAGGACCGCGCGCCGTACCCGGCGAGCGCGCCCGCCACCGCCTCCGCGGTGACCTCGGCCGGCGGCTCCCAGCACACCCGGCGCACCGTGTCCGGGGTGATCAGGTTCTCGGGCGGCAGGTTCAGCGACTCGGCGAGCGCCGAGACGGCCGCGCGGGCGGCGGACAGCCGCGCCGCCGCCACCGGGTCCTTGTCCGCCCAGGCGCGCGGCGGGGGCGGGCCCTGCACCTGCTGGCCCGGCTGCGGCAGCTCGGCGTCCGGCAGGGCCTTCGCCCGGTCCACCGCCGCCTGCCACTGCTCCAGCTGGCGGCGGCCCATGCGGTGCCCGAACCCGGGCAGCGCGGTCAGCGCGTGGACGTTGGGCGGCAGCGCCAGGGCGGCCTCCACGATCGCGGCGTCGCTGAGGACCTTGCCGGGCGACACGTCCCGCCGCTGGGCGATCCGGTCGCGGGCGGTCCACAGCTCCCGGACGACCGCCATCTGCCGGCGGCGGCGCACCTTGTGCATGCCGGACGTCCGGCGCCAGGGGTCCTTGCGGGGCGGGGGCGGCGGGGCGGAGGCGATGGCGTCGAACTCCTGGCGGGCCCAGTCCAGCTTGCCCTGCCGGTCCAGCTCCTTCTCCAGCGCGTCACGCAGGTCGACGAGCAGCTCGACGTCCAGCGCGGCGTACCGGAGCCAGGGCTCGGGCAGCGGGCGGGTGGACCAGTCCACAGCGGAGTGGCCCTTCTCCAAGGCGTAGCCGAGCACCGACTCGACCATCGCCCCGAGGCCGACCCGGGGGAAGCCCGCGAGGCGCCCGGCCAGCTCGGTGTCGAACAGCCGGGTCGGCACCATGCCTATGTCCCGCAGGCACGGCAGGTCCTGGGTCGCGGCGTGCAGGATCCACTCCGTACCGGCCAGGGCCTCGCCCAGTCCGGACAGGTCGGGGCATCCGACGGGGTCGATCAGCGCGCTGCCCGCGCCCTCGCGGCGCAGCTGCACCAGGTAGGCCCGCTGGCCGTAGCGGTAGCCCGAGGCGCGCTCGGCGTCCACGGCGACGGGTCCGGTGCCCGCCGCGAAGGCGGCGATCACCTCGGCGAGGGCGTGCTCGTCGGCCACCACGGGCGGGATGCCCTCGCGGGGTTCGAGCAACGGGATCGGCGCCCCGTCGGCCACGCCGTCTGCGACGCCGTCGTCCGGAGGGCCGCCCCCGGCGGTTCGCAGTGCTGTCTCTGCTGCGGTGTCTTGGGCGTCGGTCACCTGTCAAGGGTATCCGTCAACGGCACGCGCCCGTCGCCGGAACGTTCCGTCGACGGGCACGGGGGTGGTGGGAACGGGTCAGTGGATGATTCCCGTACGGAGTGCCACGGCGACCATCCCGGCCCGGTCGCCGGTGCCGAGCTTGCGGGCGATGCGCGCCAGGTGGCTCTTGACGGTCAGCGCGGACAGGCCCATCGACACGCCGATGGCCTTGTTCGACTGGCCCTCGGCGACCAGCCGGAGCACCTCGACCTCCCGGCCGGACAGCTCCCGGTAGCCGCCCGGGTGGCTCGGGGCACCCGGGGGGCGGCGGTGGCCGAGGCGGGCCGCCGCGGCGCCGATGGGGGCGGCGCCGGGACGGGTGGGGTGGCCGATGTTCGTCCGCGTACCGGTGACGACATAGCCCTTGACGCCGCCGGCGAGCGCGTTGCGCACCGCGCCGATGTCGTCCGCGGCGGAGAGGGCGAGCCCGTTGGGCCAGCCGGCGGCACGGGTCTCGGACAGCAGGGTGAGCCCGGAGCCATCGGGCAGGTGGACGTCGGCAACGCAGATGTCGCGCGGGCTGCCGACGCGGGGACGAGCCTCCGCGATGGACGACGCCTCGATGACGTCACGCACACCGAGCGCCCACAGGTGGCGGGTGACGGTGGAGCGGACGCGTGGGTCGGCCACGACGACCATGGCCGTCGGCTTGTTCGGGCGGTAGGCGACCAGGCTTGCGGGCTGCTCGAGGAGAACGGACACCAGGCCTCCTGGGAAGGTGCGGGACACAGCCGGCTCGGGGAAGAAGCCGGGCGAACCGTGTTTGAAGGGTCACAGACCTCTTCGGCAGGGTGGGCGCCCGCCTTTAGGGGAAGATCACGATTTAGTGAGTAACATTTGGGGCAATTCGGACGAGCGATCGAGGTGCGCCGCCGGGGCGGCGGGCGCCCGCCGCCCCGGCGGGCCCGGCCGCCGAGCCCGGAGGAGCCCACACGAACGAGCCCGGGGGAGCCCACCCGGGCGGGGCCGGAGAGCGGCGTCCTACGGGTGCTGGGGGCCGCGGCGCTGGGGGAGGGAGACCACCGCCGCCGCGCCCGGCTCCACCGGTCCCGGGACGGAGGGCGGGAGGCCCGCGATCTGGCACAGCAGGTCGCACCAGGCCGCCAGGTGCGCCGCCGTGTCCGGCACCCCGCCGCGCCCCTCGCGCGGGGTCCACGACGCCCGGATCTCGATCTGCGTCGCCGGGCGCCGCTCGGAGAGTCCACCGAAGTAGTGAGACCCCGCACGGGTGACGGTGCCCGACGCCTCCTCGAACGACAGGCCCCGCGCCTCCAGCGCACCGGTCAGCCAGGACCAGGAGACCTCCGGCAGCAGCGGGTCGGACGCCATCTCGGGCTCCAGCTCCGCCCGTACCAGCGTCACCAGCCGGAAGGTGCCGCGCCACGCGTCGTGGCCGGCCGGGTCGTGCAGCAGCACCAGGCGCCCGTCGGCCAGGTCCTCGTCGTCCTCGACGACCGCCGCCTCCAGGGCGTACGCGTACGGCGCCAGCCGCTGCGGAGGGCGGGAGGGGTCCACCTCGATCTCCGGCCGCAGGCGCGCCCCGCGCAGCCCGTCGACCGCCAGCCGGAAAGCGGGCGGGACGGACCCGCCCTCCCTGTCGTTCGTACCCTCGGCGTCGTCGGAGTGATCGGAGAACTGTCCCTGAGCCGCAGCCATGCGGGGAAGAGTAGGCGGAAGGAGGGCCCGGCGCAGGGAGAGACACCCTCGCCGCGCCAGCCGCTTGGCCGCGCGTGCGAAGATTCGGGGCGTGAGTGCCATTGACCGCCCCTCGGGCCAGCCGACGAAGACCTACGACTCCGCGTTCCTGAAGGCGTGCAGGCGCGAGCCGGTCCCGCACACGCCCGTGTGGTTCATGCGGCAGGCGGGACGGTCGCTGCCGGAGTACCTGAAGGTGCGCGAGGGCATTCCGATGCTGGAGTCGTGCATGCGGCCGGAGCTGGTCACCGAGATCACGCTGCAGCCGGTGCGGCGGCACAAGGTCGACGCCGCGATCTTCTTCAGCGACATCGTGGTGCCGCTCAAGGCCATCGGGATCGACCTCGACATCAAGCCGGGCGTCGGCCCGGTCGTCGCCGAGCCGATCCGCAGCCGCGCCGACCTGGACCGGCTGCGGGCGCTCACGCCGGACGACGTCCGGTACGTCACCGAGGCGATCGGGATGCTCACCGGCGAGCTGGGGGCGACCCCGCTGATCGGCTTCGCCGGCGCGCCCTTCACCCTGGCGAGCTACCTCGTCGAGGGCGGCCCGTCCCGCAACCACGAGCAAACCAAGGCCCTGATGTACGGGGACCCCGAGCTGTGGGCGGAGCTGCTGGACCGGCTCGCCGGCATCACCGCGGCGTTCCTCCGGGTGCAGATCGAGGCGGGCGCCTCCGCGGTCCAGCTGTTCGACTCTTGGGTCGGCGCGCTCGCCCCCGCGGACTACCGCCGCTCGGTGATGCCCGCGTCGGCGAAGGTCTTCCGGGCGGTCGAGGAGTACGGCGTACCGCGCATCCACTTCGGTGTGGGCACCGGCGAGCTGCTCGGCCTGATGGGCGAGGCGGGCGCCGACGTCGTGGGCGTCGACTGGCGCGTCCCGCTGGACGAGGCGGCCCGCCGGGTCGGCCCCGGCAAGGCGCTCCAGGGCAACCTGGACCCGGCCGTGCTGTTCTCCACCCCCGAGGCGGTCAAGGCCAAGACCACCGAGGTCCTGGACGCCGCCGCGGGGCTGGAGGGCCACATCTTCAACCTGGGCCACGGCGTCCTGCCCACCACCGACCCGGACGCCCTGACCCGCCTCGTGGACGACGTCCACACCCGCACCGCCCGCTGACGGTCTAGCCCGCGGTGACGTTCACCGACGCGATGCGGCCCGCCTCGTCGAAGGTGACCGCGACCGGGGCGCCGCCCGGGAGGTCGGCGACGACGCCGGCGGGGGAGGGGCGCCGCGCGATGCCGTGGTGGGTGAAGTAGCCGTCCACCACGGCCCGGTGCGCCGCGCCCGGGACGGCGCCCGCGCCCGTGAGCAGGACGCGCGGCAGGGTGAGGGCGTCCGGGGCGGTGCGCGGCACAGCGGGGTCGTCGGGGACCAGGTACAGCCGGGTCCCGGGGGCCGCCTCCACCCCCAGGTACCCGGCCGCGCCGATCACGCCCATGGCGCCGAACGCCAGGTGCTCCACCGCCATGCGGGGGTCCGCGAAGCCGGAGAGGTCCACGCCCTCCCCGGTGAACTCCGGGACCCCGTCCCGTACTCCGCACGCCCGCACCGCCGCCGAGGCGCCCACCACCGGCGCGTCACCGAAGCCGGGGTTGGCCCAGCCCCACAGCCAGGAGCCGTCCGACTCGTCGAACGTCCCGAGTATGGAGATCCGCAGGTCGCGCCCGCCCTGCCGGTACAGGCACTCGCCGAGGTCGGCGGTCCAGGGGCCGGAGGGCAGGAAGGCGGTGAACGTCTCGAGCTGCTCCCACGCCCAGGCGGCGTGGGGTTCGGTCGCGCGGACGAAGGCGTCGCTGAAGGCAGTGATCATGACGGGCGACCCTACCCGGCGCGACCGGCGCGGCTCCCCTCACGCCCCCGCTTTCCGCACCGCCGCCACCGCCTTGCGGGCGGCCACCTGGACCGGGTCCCAGACCGGGGAGAAGGGCGGGGCGTAGCCCAGGTCGAGCGCGGTGACCTGCTCGACCGTCATCCCGGCCGTCAGGGCGACCGCCGCGATGTCCACCCGCTTCGCCGCGCCCTCGCGGCCGACGATCTGGCAGCCCAGCAGACGGCCCGTGCGGAGTTCGGCGAGCATCTTGACCGTCATCGGCGCCGCGTCCGGGTAGTAGCCGGCCCGGCTGGTCGACTCGACGGTCACCGTCACGAACCGCAGGCCCACCTCCGCCGCGTCCTTCTCGCGCAGTCCGGTGCGGGCGATCTCCAGCGAGCACACCTTGCTGACCGCCGTGCCCACCACACCGGGGAACGTGCCGTAACCGCCCGCCGCGTTGGCGCCGATGACCTGGCCGTGCTTGTTGGCGTGCGTACCCAGCGGGATGTGCCGCTCCCGGCCCGAGACCAGGTCCAGCACCTCCACGCAGTCACCGCCCGCCCAGATGTTCTCCCGGCCCCGCACCCGCATCGACAGGTCCGTCAGCAGCCCCCCGTACGCGCCGAGCGGCAGCCCCGCGTCCCGCGCCAGGGAGGTCTCCGGCTCCACGCCCATGCCCAGCACGACGACGTCCGCCGGGTACTCCTCGCCGGCGGTGGCCACCGCCCGTACCCGGCCGTCGTCGCCCGTGCGGATCCCCGTCACGTCCGCGCCGCCCACCGTGGTGATGCCGAGCCCGGTCATCGCCTCGTGCACCAGCCGCCCCATGTCGGGGTCCAGCGTCGACATCGGCTGCTCGCCCCGGTTGAGGACCGTCACCTCATAGCCCCGGTTCAGCAGCGCCTCGGCCATCTCCACGCCGATGTACCCGGCGCCCACGACCACCGCGCGCCGCCCCCGCTCGCCGTTCAGCGCGGTCAGCGTGTCCAGCAGGGCCCGCCCGTCGTCCAGCGTCTGCACCCCGTGCACGCCCTCGGCGTCGATGCCCGGCAGCGGCGGGCGCACCGGGCGGGCGCCGGTCGCCACGACCAGCTTGTCGTAGCCCTCCCACGACTCGCCGCCCGACTCCACGTCCCGCACCCGCACCCGGCCCCGGTCCGCGTCGAGTTCGGTCACCTCGGTGCGCAGCCGCAGATCGATGCCGCGCTCCCGGTGCTCCTCCGGCGTCCGCGCCACGAGCCGGTCCGGCCCCTCGACGTCGCCCCCCACCCAGTACGGGATGCCGCACGCCGAGTACGAGGTGAAGTGCCCCCGCTCGAAGGCGACGATCTCCAGCTCGTCCGGGCCCCGCAGCCGGCGCGCCTGCGACGCGGCGGACATCCCCGCCGCGTCCCCGCCGATGATCACCAGTCTCTCTCGTCCCTGCTGTCCCATGGGGGACACGCTACGTCCCGGCCGGACCGGCCACGCGCGGGGCGGGCGGCGGCGTTTGAGAGAGTGGAGCCATGAACGCGGACACCCGGGACACCCCCAGCAGCGGCCAGGTCGTCGTCATCGGCGGCGGCATCGCGGGACTCGCCGCCGCACACCGGCTGGCCTCCGCCGGGCGGCGGGTCACCGTCCTGGAGGCCACCACCACCCTCGGCGGCAAGCTCAGGGCCGGCCGGATCGAGGGCGTCCCCATCGACCTCGGCGCCGAGTCGATGCTCGCCCGCCGCCCCGAGGCCGTCGACCTCGCCCGGGCCGTCGGCCTCGGCGACCGCCTCCAGCCGCCCGCCACCACCACCGCCGCCGTGTGGACCCGGGACGCGCTGCGGCCCATGCCCAAGGGCCACGTCATGGGCGTCCCCGGCGACGCCGCCGCCCTGTCCGGGCTGCTCTCCGCCGAGGGACTCGCCCGCATCGCCCGCGAACGGGACCTCCCGCCCGTCGGGCCCGGAGACCTCGGGGACGACGTCGCCGTCGGCCGGTTCGTCGCCGACCGCCTCGGCCACGAAGTCGTCGACCGGCTCGTCGAACCGCTCCTCGGAGGCGTCTACGCGGGCGACGCCTACGCCCTGTCGATGCGCGCCGCCGTACCCAAGCTGTTCGACGCCGCCCGCACCCACGGCACCCTCACCGACGCCGTCCGGGCCCTCCAGGGCGCCGCCGGGGCGCAGCCGGGACCCGCCTTCATGGGCATCGAGGGCGGCATCGGCACCCTGCCGGGCGCCGTCGCCGACGCCGTCACCGCCCTCGGCGGCGAGATCCTCACCGACACGCCCGTCCACGCCCTGGCCCCCTCCGCGCGCGGTGGCTGGGACATCCGCACCGGCGACCTCGTCCGCCACGCCGACGCCGTCATTCTCGCCACCCCCGCCTGGGCCGCCTCCCCGCTGCTCGCCGCCGCCTGCCCGGCCGCCGCCACCGAACTGGCCGCCGTGGAGTACGCGTCGATGGCCCTGGTCACCCTCGCCTTCCGGCGCGCCGACGCGGAAGCGGCGCTGCCCGCGGGCTCCGGCTTCCTCGTCCCGCCCGTCGACGGCCGCACCATCAAGGCGTCCACCTTCTCCACCCGCAAGTGGAAGTGGACCGACGAGGGCGCCGGCGACCTGCTCGTCCTGCGCACCTCGGTCGGCCGGTACGGCGAGGAGGACCACCTGCACCGCGAGGACGCCGACCTCGTCGCCGTGTCCCTCAAGGACCTCGCCGAGGCCACCGGCCTGGCCGCCCGGCCCGTCGCCACCGAGGTCACCCGCTGGATCGGCGGCCTGCCGCAGTACCCGGTCGGCCACCTCGCCCGGGTCGCCCGGATCCGTGAGGCCGTCGCCGCGCTCCCCGCCGCCCTGCGCGTCTGCGGGGCCGTGTACGACGGCGTCGGCATCCCCGCGACGATCGCCAGCGCCCGGCGCGCGGCGGACGAGATCCTCGCCACGCCGACCCCGGCACCGGGCACCCCCGGCGACGCGCGAGAATAGCCCCATGAGTGCGCCCGAAAAGATCCCGAACGCCGGTAAGAAGGCGAAGGACCTCAACGAGGTCATCCGCTACACCCTGTGGTCCGTCTTCAAGCTGCGCGACGTCCTGCCCGAGGACCGGTCCGGCTACGCCGACGAGGTCCAGGAGCTGTTCGACCAGCTCGCCGCCAAGGACGTCACCGTCCGCGGCACGTACGACGTGTCCGGCCTGCGGGCCGACGCCGACCTGATGATCTGGTGGCACGCCGAGACCTCGGACGCGCTCCAGGAGGCGTACAACCTCTTCCGCCGCACCCGCCTCGGCCGCGCGCTGGAGCCGGTGTGGTCGAACATGGCGCTGCACCGCCCCGCCGAGTTCAACCGCTCGCACATCCCGGCGTTCCTCGCCGACGAGACGCCGCGCGACTACATCTCGGTGTACCCCTTCGTGCGCTCCTACGACTGGTACCTGCTGCCCGACGAGGACCGGCGCCGGATGCTCGCCGACCACGGCAAGATGGCCCGCGGCTACCCTGATGTGCGGGCCAACACGGTCGCCTCGTTCTCGCTGGGCGACTACGAGTGGATCCTCGCCTTCGAGGCGGACGAGCTGTACCGCATCGTGGACCTGATGCGCCACCTGCGCGCCTCCGAGGCCCGGATGCACGTCCGCGAAGAGGTGCCCTTCTACACCGGCCGGCGCAAGCCGGTCGCGGATCTGGTCGCGGGTCTCGCCTGACGGCCCCGGTCCGGACCACCCCGGTGACGGGTGGGTGAGGCGGCCATCCAGGCCGTACCACCCGCGTCACCCCACCCGACCCGGAAGATCAGACGGCGGGCCTCCGCGCCCGCCGCTCCAGCGACACCGGGTCCGGCTCCGGGTGCGGCGCGCCACCGGCGCGCCGCACCGGCGTCCTCCCCCGCCCCTTCCGCTCAGAGGCGCGGGGCCCGGCGGGGCGCCGGAGCCAGGGCCGCCCGCAGCGCCGGGTCGTCCAGGGCGCGCACCCCGCCGATGGCGACGGCCGTGAGCGGATCGCCCCCGCCCACCCGCCGCAGCAGGCTCTGCCCGGCCGGGGAGGCCCACCGCGTGTACGGGTGCACCTCCACCCGCGCGATCACCAGGCACCCGAGGGTGAGGACCAGCGGGAGCGCGAACCAGGCCATGTTCCGGGCGTCCGGCGCGTGCCCGGCCGGGAGCAGCAGCGCCGCGCCCGCCGCGAGCACGACCGTCAGCAGCGTGGCCCGGCGGACTCCGCGCACCGCGCCGGCCACGGCCGTCCTGGCGGCGTCGGGCACCGCGAGCCCGGAGGCGACCAGCCGGTCGGCGAGCGCCCGTACCGCCTCGGCGGCCGAGGCCGCGGCGCGTACCGCCGCCGTACGCGACTGCCCCTCCGGCCCTATCGCGCCGATCACCGACCGCTCCAGGTCGTCCGCGCCCGCCGGGTCGGGGTCCACGACCGTCGTCCAGCCGGTGTGCGCCAGCCACACGCGCCGCCGGCGGTGCATCGACAGGAGCGCAAGATCGGTGACCCGCTGGGGCCCGCCGGCCAGGAACGCGGCCTCGTACAGGCTCAGTTCACGCTCCCGGTCCACCGCGCCGGGCGGCGCCGGCCGCGCGGCCTCCACGGCGGCCAGGCACAACCGCGCGCAGCTCACGGCCGCGGCGACCCATGTCACCAGTAGCAGAGGCACCCAGAACATGCCGGAGTTGTACGGCACACGGTGACCGGGGCGCCACAGGGTTTTCACGATGTGGACGCGGTGTGAGCCCGGCCGGGGCGGCGCCCGGACGGGCCGTACGGGCCGCACGCGCTCAGTCCCCGCCGCCCCCGCCACCGCCACCGCAGCTGGAACTGCCGCCTCCGCCGCAGCCGGAACCGCCGCCCCCGCTGCTGCCGCAGCTCGAACCGCCGCTGCACGCCGCACCGTTCCCGCCGCCGCCCCCGCACCCGGCACCGCAGCCCGAACCGCCCGGATCGGTGCTCGCACACCACACGACCACCGTCACGGCGACGTCCGACCCTCCGCCGTCGCGCCCACCGCGGGCGCCGGGCATCCGCGCCGCCGCGACGAGCTGCTCCCGGAAGACCGGGTCCGGCACGGCGCGCAGGCCGTCCCGGGCGACCAGGTCCCCCGCCCCGGCCGGGAAGCTGGTCGCCCTGCGGTACACCGCGAGGGCCCGGCGGCCGGCCCGGGTGATCCGGCGGCCCGCGACCGCCCCGCAGATCATCGCGATCAACGCGCCGGCGAACAGGGCCGGCACCACCGCGAAGATGTACGGGAACGGCGTCTCGTCCGGCTCGGCGCCGGCGAACGTGACGATCGTGATCGCGATGAAGCCCAGCAGCAGCGCGAAGCACCCGAGCACCTGGAACAGGCTCCAGCGGCGCCAGACGCGGCCCGCGGCGCGCGGCACGACCAGCCCGCGCGCGGCGAGCCCGTCGCCGATCTCCTGGACCGCCGGGTGGCGCATGGCGGCGAGCCGTACGGTGTGCAGCGCGCCGCTGGGGGCGGCGGCCAGCTCGTGCAGCACGGCGCTCTCGACCGGGTCGTTCGCCAGGGGGCGCACCACCCGGACGATGCCCGGCCCGCCGACGGTGACCCGGCCGTCGCTCTGGAGCTGGGCGAGCGCGCTGTCGACGACCCGGGCGGGCCCGCCCGCCAGGAACGCGGCCTCCACCCGGTGGTGGACCGAGCCGCGCGGGCCGCGCCGGGACGCCACGACGCCCCGGACGAGCAGCACCGACGAGACGGCGACGGCCAGGTACACGAGCAGGACGAGGGTGCTCACGCCGCCCACCTCCCCGCGAACGCCGCGCGGGCGGCACGCGCCAGCCGGGTGGCCCGGCCGGGCGGCCTCGCCCCCGCGCGCTCCCGCCACCAGGAGGTGAGCGCCGCCCGGGCGGCCGGGTCCTCGGGCCGCCCGGCGATCAGCAGGTGCTCGGCGAAGTCGAGCGCGTCGCGCCGGTGTCCGCCGCGCATCGGGTGGGAGGCGGCGTACGCGAGGTACGCGGCGCGGTACCCGGCGCCGAGGATCGTCGGCAGCTCGGGCGCCACCCGGGCGACCACCCCGGCCCGCTTGGCGGCCAGCGCCCGGCTCTGCACGCGCAGCCGCGCGCGGTCGAACCCCTCGGGCGCGGGCGTCCCCGCCACCAGCGACGACAGCAGCGCGGCCTGGGCGATGCCCACCCGCTCCCGCACCCCGGGCGCCGGTTCACCCGATGACGGCGGTGTGCTCCCCGGTGCCGGTGCCGGTGCCGGTGTCCGTGCCGGGGGCGCGACGGCCCGGGGCGGTGCCGTGGCCGGCGTACGCGCGGGTCCGGACGCCTTGCGCACGGTGTCCCGTACGGCGGCCAGCTCGGCGGCAAGCTCCCCGGCGGGCGGGAAGTCGTCGTCCCGCTCCAGCAGGACGCCCGGCGGGACGGCCCGCGCGGCGAGGTCCGCGAGGATGCCCAGGACCGCGGGCGGCACCGGGTGCGCGTGCGAGTCGTGCCAGACGCCGTCCCGTTCCACACCGCCCGCCACATGGACGTACGCGATGGCCTCGACGGGCAGTTCGGCCAGCGCCCGCGCGGGGTCCTCGCCCCGGTTGACGTGGTTGGTGTGCAGGTTCGCCACGTCGATCAGGAGCCGGACGCCGGTCCGCTCCACCAGCTCGGCGAGGAACTGCCCCTCCGTCAGCTCCTCGCCGGGCCAGGAGAACAGCGCGGCTATGTTCTCCAGCGCCAGCGGGACCGGGAGCGCGTCCTGCGCGGCGCGGACGTTGGCGCACAGCACGTCCAGCGCGTCCCGGGTGCGGGGGACCGGCAGCAGGTGGCCGGCCTCCAGGGCGGGCGACGCGGTGAGCGGCCCGCCGGCCCGGACGAACGCGATGTGCTCCGTGACGAGCGGCGCGCCCAGGGCCGTGGCGGTCTCCGCCAGCTTCGCGAGCCGTGCCTCGTCCGGACGGTCCGCGCCGCCCAGGCCCAGCGATACCCCGTGCGGGACGACGGTGACGCCCCGTTCGCGCAGGCGCGTCAGGGAGTCGGGGAGGTGGCCGGCGCAGACGTTCTCCGCGACCACCTCCACCCAGTCCAGCCCGGGCAGTGCCTCCACCGCGTCCGCGATCTCCGGGCGCCAGCCGATCCCGGTTCCCAGCTCCCTCATGTCCCCCTCCTTCGGTCGGTCGGAGGGGTGATGGCCCCGCGCCCACCGCGGTGAAACGGAAGGAAGCGCAGTTCAGAGCTACATTTGAGGTTCCGGCCCCGCCGTACCCGGCGTACCCGGGCATACTCGGCCCATCCGGCCGTACGGGGTGGGTCCGGGTGTGCGCGGTGGGCCGGGCCGTGCGCGGTGGGTCCGCCCGTGTGCGGTGGGTTCGGCCGTGCGCGGTGTGGTCCGGCGGGTTACGGGCGGGTCGTGTTGATGGCGGTCGGCGGGCCGGGCTGGGTCGACGGCCGCGAGGTGAACCGCTGGTCCGACCCGGACGGCGCGGCCGGCGACGGCGCCGGGGGCAGGTTGCCGTTGGGCGCGGGCGGACCGGACGGGCTCGCGGTCGCGTTCCCCGCCGCCTCGTTGGCGATCGCGTCGAAGTCGACCTTGCCGGTCGCCTCCAGCATGGTGATGTGGTCCAGCACCGTCTGGTTGGTGTCGCTCGCGAGCTGGCGTATCAGCGTGTTGCGGGTGGTGTGCCGGACCTGGGCGACGAGCGCGAAGACCTTGCCGTGCGCGTTGCGCAGCAGGTTGGCGAACTTCCGCTCGTACTCCTCGCCGCTGGCCGCCGACATCTCCCGCAGCCAGCCCTGCTGCTGCTCGGTCGGCTGGTTCGGCAGCTCCACGCCCAGCTTCGCCGCCACGTCCCGGGCCCGCTGGTCGAGGTCGGTGTGGCCGACGACGAGGTGGTCGCCGGCGTCCCTGATCGCCTGGCTCGGCGCGCGCTCGATGGCCTGCTGGCCGGCCGGCAGCTCCCACAGGCCCGCCAGCCGGACCTTCACCAGGAAGTCGCGGTCCGTCGCCGACAAGGGCCCCCACTGGGTGGACACGGTCGACGCGTTGAGGTTGGCCTGGCCGGTGCCGGAGCGGTCGGCGTACGACCAGACCGGGAACGCCAGCGCGCCGACCGTGACGACGAGGGCCGTGATGATGAGTGCCGAGCCGTTGATCCGTCGCAACAACAAGGTGGTGCCTCCCGAGCTGATGGCAGTACTGGGAGGTACGTATACAGGGACGCGATCGTTCAGTCGCCCCGGACCGGGAACTCGGAGACCACCGTGCAGGAGCCGGGGGCGATCTCCGTGAAGCCCGCGTCACGGACCAACGGCAGCCCGCTCGTGGTCAGTTGGCCCCACCGGTCGGGGTGCGCGGTGCGTACCGCGAGCGGGAATCCGGCCTTGTGCCAGGCGGTGCGGTCGTCCTCGGTCATCGCCCACCAGAGCAGTTGGGCGCCGTGCCCGACCTGCGCCATCTCCTTGCCGGTGGACATGCGCAGCTCCGGGTTGAGCCACAGCACCGCGCCCCGGTGCTCCGCGGCCTCGTGGGACGGGGCGGGGCCGGGGCCGGGGTCGGGGTCGTCCAGCTCCGTGCCCGACACCTGGAGCTTGGCCAGCTCCTTGGGCCAGCCGTCCAGTGGGACGGGCGGGAAGACGCGGACCTGCGCCGCCTCCCCGGTGACCGTGATCCCCGGCAGTTGCGACGCCCTGCGCCACTCCGCCCCGCGCGCCCGGCGGACCACCTTGCGGATGCGGGCGTCCTGCCAGTCGCGCATCGCCCCGGCCCACTCCCCGTCGCCGAGCGACCGCTCGTCCGACAGCATCGCCAGCACCGCCCGGGCGGCGGTCTCCAGCGCGTCGGTACGGGCCGGGGGTTCGGCCTTCTCGATCCGTACGACGAGGGGAAGGACGAACTGGGGGGCGTCATCGCTGCTCACCGGGCCAGTGTGCCAGGCGCCACGCACGGCGATGTTGTCGGAATGGACGGTTCCGGGACACGATGCCCGTATGAAGAGCGATCTTTTCGCGTCCGAGAACATGGCGCAGCAGGCGACCGTACCCGGCATGACCCTCCAGAACGCGAAGTCGGTCAAATACGCCGTCAACGGCGAGATGCACGCCCGGCAGGGCTCGATGATCGCCTACCGCGGCAACCTCCAGTTCGAGCGCAAGGGCCAGGGCCTGGGCGGCATGCTCAAGCGCGCCGTCACCGGTGAGGGGCTCCCGCTGATGGCGGTCCGCGGCCAGGGCGAGGCGTGGTTCGCGCACGAGGCCCAGAACTGCTTCATCGTCGACGTGGAGCAGGGCGACGCGCTCACCGTCAACGGCCGCAACGTGCTGTGCTTCGACGCCACCCTGTCCTACGAGATCAAGACCGTGAAGGGCGCCGGGATGACCGGCGGCGGACTGTTCAACAGTGTCTTCACCGGCCACGGCAAGCTGGCCGTGGTCTGCGACGGCAACCCGGTCGTCATCCCCGTCACCACCAACCAGCCGGTGTACGTGGACACCGACGCCGTGGTCGGCTGGAGCGCCCACCTCGACACCTCACTCAGCCGCTCCCAGTCGCTCGGCTCGATGATCCGGGGCGGTTCCGGCGAGGCGGTGCAACTGATGCTCAAGGGCGAGGGCTTCGTGATCGTCCGCCCCAGCGAGCTCACCCCCGAGAAGGCGAAGCAGAGCTGAACCTGCAAGGTGTGGGCCGCCGTTACGGCCTGACCGGCCCGTGGGTGCTGCGCGGCGTCCACCTGCACCTCGCGCCCGGCACGCTGGTGCGGATCGAGGGCACCAACGGCGGCGGCAAGTCCACGCTGCTGCGGCTGGCCGCCGGGATCGACGCCCCCACCGAGGGCGTCGTCACCGGCCGCCCGGCGCGCACCGCCTACGTGCCCGAACGGTTCCCCGCCGCGCTGCCGTTCACCGCCGCCGGCTATCTGGTCCACCTCGGGCGGATCCACGGCCTGCGGCGCGCCGAGGCGGCGGCCCGGGCGGACCGGTGGCTGGAGCGGTTCGGGGCCGGGGCGCACGCCCGTACCCCGCTGGCCGAACTCTCCAAGGGCACCAGCCAGAAGGTCGCCGTGGCCCAGGCGCTGCTCGCCGAGCCCGACCTGCTGGTCCTGGACGAGGCGTGGACCGGCCTCGACACGGCCGCCCGCGCGGAGCTGGACCTCGCGGTGGGCGAGCGGGTCGCGGCGGGCGGCACGGTGCTGTTCGTGGACCACGACCCCCGGCGGCTCGCGGGCCGCGCCGACGCGGTGTACGCCATGGAGGGCGGCCGGCCCGTCCCGCGCCCCGCGCCCCGGGCGGACGCCGGTGTCGTGGTCGTGGCGTCCGGGGCGGACGCCGGCGTCGTGGTTGTGGCGTCCGGGGCAGGCGAGGCGCCTGGGGCGGACGCCGGCGTTGTGGTCGTGGCGTCCGGCGGGCGGCTCACCGGCAGCCGGCCGCTGCCCGGAGCGCCCGGGCACCGCACCGCGCCCGACGGCACCGTGACGTTCACCGTGGCCGCCGCGCACTCGGACGCCCTCCTGCGCGAGCTGCTCACCTCCCGCCCCGCCTGGCACATCCACCGCGTGAGCCCCGCCGGCAGCACCGCCGAGGCCGCTCCCGTACCGCGAACCACC
This sequence comes from Streptomyces sp. NPDC015131, assembly GCF_043079975.1. NCBI lineage: Bacteria > Bacillati > Actinomycetota > Actinomycetes > Kitasatosporales > Streptomycetaceae > Streptomyces > Streptomyces sp. NPDC015131. Next base: position 500,523 of record NZ_JBIBVB010000001.1, read on the forward strand.
CGGAGCCCCCACGCATGACCGCGCTCGTCCGGTACCAGGCCGCGCTGCTGCTGCGGTCCCAGCGCTGGCTGCCCCCGATCCTGCTGTACGCCGCGTTCCTCGCGGTCGGCATCCGCTCCGGCGAGCCCGTCCTCGGCGCCCTGGGCTACACGGTGGCCCCGCTGCTGCCGGTCACCGCCTGGCTCGTCCGCACCTGCCTGAACCAGGAGCCGCCGGCCGTGCGGCACGTCGCCGTGGCGGCGGCGGGCCGCACCCGGGTGCACCTCGCGGCCGTGCTCGCGGGCACCCTGGCCGCCGCCGCCCCCGGGGGCGGCGCGCTGCTGGTGGTCGTCGCGGCGAGCCGGGCCGTGGGCGCCGACGGGCGGACCGGGGTGCCCCTCGGGTCCGCCGCCCTCGCCGGGCTGCTCGCCGCGCTGGTCTGCCTGCTGCTGGGCGCGGCGCTCGGCACGCTGCTGACCCGCCCGCTGCTGCCCGCCCCCGGCTGGTCCACCGCCGCGATCACGGGCGCCGCCCTGCTCGCCCTGGTGCTCCCCGGCTCGCCCGCCAACACGGCCCTCACCGCCCTGGTCACCGGCGACCGCACCGCCACGGTCACCCTGCCGGTGCTCGCGGCGGCCACCGCGGCGGTGCTCGCGGCGGCGGCGGTCGCCCTCGCGTGCCGGCTCACCGCCACGCGCGAGTGAGTACCCTCGTACACATGGACGACAAGGACGACGCGTACTGCGGGACGGGCGCCCCGGCCGGGGCGGATGCCCCTTCCGCCGCGTCGCAGGACGGGCCGCCGTACGCCGCGTGCGTGCTGTGCCAGGAGCCGACCGAGTACCCGGAGTCGGCCAAGGGGATCACGCTCTGCCCGGTCTGCGAGTGGCGCGAGGCGGAGCGCACCGCCTGCTCCGGCTGAGTTCCAGAGCCCGGGCCGAGCGCTGCTTTCGGCCGACGGCGGCCCGGCGCCCGTCGCGGAGGCCGGCGCCCGGGTCAGTGGGCCGCGCGCCAGGTGCGCCGCACGTCGATGTCCGCGCCCCGGTCGCCGTGGATGTTGCGCACGATGCCCGGCTCGGCCAGGAAGTCGTGCGGGAAGCCCAGCGGCACGGCGCTCACCCGGTCGAGCCGCTCGACGGCGTCGGCGTCCAGCTCCACCCCGAGGCACCCGAGGTTGTCGGCGAGCTGGTCCGGCCGGGAGGCGCCGAGGATCGGGACGACGGCACCGGGCCGGGTGCGCAGCCAGGCCAGGGCCACCTGGGCGGGGGTCCAGCCGCCCTGCTCGGCGACCTCCTGCACCGCGCTGATGACCGCGCTCTCCCGCCCGTCCTCCGCCGCCCCGTCCGCCAGCCGCCCGGTGGCGCCGCGGCGGTACTTGCCGGTGAGCTTCCCCGCCGCGAGCGGGGCCCAGGCGAACACCGTCTGGTCGAAGGCGCGGGCCTGCGGCAGCAGTTCCCGCTCGGGCGTCCGCTCCAGCAGGTTGTAGCGCAGCTGGGAGCCGGCGAAGGACGTCCAGCCGCGCAGCTCGGCGAGGGTGCTCGCCCGGGCGATCTCCCAGGCGGCCCAGTCGGACACCCCCAGGTAGAGCACCTTTCCGGCGCGTACGAGGTCGTCCAGGGCGCGCATGACCTCCTCGACCGGGGTGAAGGCGTCCCGCGCGTGGACCCAGAGCACGTCGAGCCGGTCGGTGCGCAGCCGGTCCAGGCTGGCCTCGACGGACCGCACCAGGTTCTTGCGGTGGTTGCCGCCGGCGTTCGGGTCGGCCGGGTCGGTCGAGCAGGTGTACTTGGACGCCAGCACGAACCGGTCCCGGCGCCCGGCCAGCAGCCGGCCCACGACCGTCTCGGAGGCGCCGCCCCCGTACACGTCCGCCGTGTCGACGACGTTGCCGCCCGCCTCCGCGTACGCGTCGAGGATGCGGCCGCTCGCCCCGTCGTCGTCGTGCTCCATGGTCATGGTGCCCAGGGCCAGTTCGCTGACGCGCAGGCCGGTGCGGCCGAAGAGTGTGTAGCGCACGGTGTGTCCTCGGTCCCCTCGTCGGTTCCGTTGTCCTTGTCCGTATGTCCGTGTCCGCGGGACGTTACGTCCTGGAGCGCGCTCCAGGGCAAGGGGCCGGACCGTGCGCCGTCATGTACTCACGTGCTCATGCGCTCACGTGCTTATGCGCTCACGTGCGGCGGGCGGACGCCATCAGCTCGGAGACCTTGACGAAGCGGTAGCCCCGGGCGCGGAGTTCGGGGACGATGCGGCGGATCGCCCGCTCGGTGACGGGCGCGGCGCTGCGGGTGCAGTGCAGCACCACCACGGAGCCCGGCCGCACCCCGTCGAGGACTTGTTCGGCGACCGCGTCGGCGTCGGTGGCGAAGGCGTCCCCGCTGACCACGTCCCACTGGACGGCCGTCACCCCGGCGGGGGCCAGCGCGCGCAGGGCGCCGTCGTCGTAGCAGCCGCCGGGGAAGCGGAAGTAGGGCACGACGTTGCGCGCCCCCGCCGCGCGGAAGGCGTCGAAGGCCCGGCGCACGTCGGCCGCCATGTCCTGCTCGCCGAGCGCGGGGAGGCCGTAGCAGGGGGCCTTGAAGGCGTGATGGCTGTAGGAGTGGTTGGCGATCTCGAAGCGCGGGTCGTTCCCGATGGCCCGGGCCTGGTCGGGGTACTCCTCCGCCCAGCGCCCGGTCATGAAGACGGTCGCGTCGACCCCGAGGCGGCGGAGCGTGGCGATCAGCCCGGGGTTGTCGAAGCGTTCGCCGCCCGCCGCCCGGGGGCCCTGGTCGGCGGTCATGTCGGCGTCGAAGGTGAGCGCCACGACCCGCCCTGCCGGGGCGCCGCCGCGCTCGAAGACGGGCGTGAGACCGCCGGGCCTGGGCGCCATGGTCGGCGGGGCGGCCGCGGGCGGGGGCGCGGTGGCGGTCCCGGAGACGGGGGCGGCGGGGGAGGCGGGGGCCTTGCGGGGGGTGCCGGGCCCGCCGCAGCCGGCGAGGGCGGCGCCCAGGAGGGTGCACAGGAGGGCCGCGAGTGAGGCATTCCGTACAGAAGTGATCACATGCGGAAAATATATGATCATCAGAGGGGGGAGGGGTTCGTCCGCTTCCGTCCGGAGTAGTCCAGCGCGATGTCCCGCCCCGACCGGGTGATCGTGAGGAGGAACCCAGTCACCGGAAGGACGGACGGACGCATGACCGAGGACACCGCGACACGCCCCCTCCTGGGTCCGCCGCCGGTGCGGCACTGGCCCGCGCTCGACATCACCGGCACCGAGTTCGACCCGGTGCTCGCCGAGCTGATGCGCGAGGGACCGATCACCCGCATCCAGCTCCCGCACGGCGAGGGCTGGGCCTGGCTCGTGACCCGCTACGAGGACGTCCGGACGGTCACGAACGACCCGCGCTTCACCCGCGCGCCCGTCGTCGACGCCAATGTGACCCGGCTGGCCCCCCACTTCAAGCCCAAGAAGGGCTCACTGGCCTTCGCCGACCAGCCCGAGCACAACCGCCTGCGGGCCGCGGTGGCGCCCGCCTTCACCCTGCGCGGGGTCGAAGGGCTGCGCCCGCGCGCCCAGGAGACGCTGGACGCCCTGGTGGACGGCCTGCTCGCCGCCGGGCCGCCCGCCGACCTGGTCGAGCGCGTCCTCGAACCCTTCCCCATCGCGGTGGTCTGCGACGTCATGGGCGTCCCCGTCGCCGACCGCGAGCGGATGAGCGCCTGGACACGCCAGATCGTCTCTTCCTCGGGCGGCGCCGAGGCCAGCGCACGGGCCAAGGACGGCATGTACGGCTGGTTCACCGAGGCCGTCCGGTCGCGGTACGGCAGCACGGACGAGGACGTGATCTCCCTGCTGGGCGCGGCCGTGGGCCGGGGCGACATCACCGAGGAGGAGGCCATCGGGCTCGTCGGCCCGCTCCAGATCGGCGGCGAGGCCGTCACCGCCAACACCGGCCAGATGCTGTTCCTGCTGCTGACCCGCCCTGCCCTGCTGGAACGCTTCCGCACCGACCCGGCCGCCCGGCCGCGCGCCATCGACGAGCTGCTGCGCTACATCCCGCACCGCAGCTCCGTGGGGCTGGCCCGGATCGCCCAGGAGGACGTCGAGATCCACGGCGTACGGATCAGCGCGGGCGAGGCGGTCTACGTCTCGTACCTCTCCGCCAACCGCGACCCCGGCGTCTTCCCCGACCCGGAGCGGATCGACCTCGACCGGGCCCCCAACCCGCACCTCGCCTTCGGGCACGGCCCGCACTACTGCATGGGGGCCATGCTGGCGCGGATGCAGACCGAGCTGCTGATCGACACCCTGCTCGACCGCCTGCCCGGGCTGAGCCTCGCGGTCCCGGCCGCCGAGGTCACCTGGCGGCGCAGCACCCTGATCCGCGGACCGGAGACGCTGCCGGTCGCCTGGTGACCGGAACCGGAACCCCGCACCGGAACCCGGGAGCGGAACCCGGAACCGGAACCGGAACCCGGCACCGGAGCCCGGGAGCGGAACCGGCCCCTCGCACGTCGTCCGTGCGGGGGGCCGGCCGGCTCACCGGGGACCGGCTCAGTGCCAGGGGCCGGTGACCGCGAACGTCGTCCCGGGCGTGTACGAGTTGACGTACATCGTCCCGCCGTCGGGGGAGAAGGTGACCCCCGCGAACTCGCTCCACTCCGGCTTCTCCGGCGTACCGATGTTCCGCGCGGCGCGCGCCACCGGGTACACCTCGCCGCGCCGGGTCAGCCCGAACACGTGCTGGGCGCCGTTGCCGTCCTCGCAGACCATCAGCGAGCCGCCGGGCGCGAGGCAGATGTTGTCGGGGGACTCGCCCGGCATCCGCACGTCGCTGTCCGGCCCGAAGACGACCACCAGCGTGAGCCTGCGCCGGTGCGGCTCGTACTTCCAGACCTGGCCGTAGTGGTCGGCGGCCGAGCCCTCGGCGGCACGGGCGAAGCTGGACACGAAGAAGACCGAACGCCCGCTCCAGTAGCAGCCCTCCAGCTTCTGCGCGTGGGTGATCCCCTTCCGCCCGAAGTCCTGGAGACGGATGGGCGTCTCGCGCGCCTGGCTGTCCGGTACGGGCACCCACTCGATGCCCTCGAACACGGCGCCGGTCTCCCGCACCGCCGACAGGTCCGGTACGCCGGGGACGCGCATCGCCTCCAGGTCGCCGCCCGCGCGCAGCGAACCGGTGCCGCCGAGCGGCCGGTTCGGCAGGAAGCGGTAGAAGAGGCCGAAGGGCTTCTGGAAGGCGTCCTCCGTCTCGTACACGATCCCGCTGTGCGGGTCGACGGCGACGGCCTCGTGCTGGAAGCGGCCCATCGCGGTCAGCGGGACCGCCCCGGTGCGCAGTGGGTCGGCCGGGTGGACCTCGAAGACGAAGCCGTGGTCCTTGGTGTAGCCCTTGGTGCCGGCCCTGTCCTCGGTCTCCTCGCAGGTGAGCCAGGTGCCCCAGGGGGTGACGCCGCCCGCGCAGTTGACGGCGGTGCCGGCGATGCCGACGCGCTCGCCGAGGACGTGGTCGCGGCCGTCCAGCTCCAGCAGCGTGCAGCCGCCCTTGGCCGCCGGGTCGTAGGTCAGGCCCCGGGCGGTGGGGACGCCGAGTGCGGCGGTGGCGTTGTTCTCGTGGTTGCGGACGAGGTGGACGCGCCCGCGGCGGCCGGCGAAGGCGCCCATGCCGTCGTGGTTGCCGGGCACCGCGCCCTCGCCGGAGCGGAGCGGGTCGCCCGCACGGGAGAGGACCTTGTAGCGGAAGCCCCGGGGGAGGTCCAGCAGCCCGGCCGGGTCGGGGACGAGGCGGCCGTACCCGGCGTGGCCGCGGGCGGCTGCGGTGCCGGTGAACAGCTCGGAGAACGCGCCGGTGAAGGCGATCCCGGCGACCGACGCCCCGGTGCCCACCAGAACCTGACGCCGCGTCGCGGACGGCGCGTGCGGCCCGGAAGGATTGGACGGATCGGACATGGGCGGGGGCGGGAACGACTGGGGCGGCTGTTCGGACGGCCTGGACGGCTCGGACAGCTCGGGCACGAGGCAACAACTCCCTGCTGACGGTCCCCCGGAGGCGTGGGGACCGCGGGGGAGGGAGGACAGGAGTGACGTGACCCGCACGTGTGTATCACGTGCCGTGGTGACACGTGAACCGTGCGGGCCGCGTCGCTCCGGCGTTCCTCGGGTCAGACGAGCTTCGCGGTGAGCGTGATCGTCGTCCCGGCCAGCGCCTGGCTCACCGGGCAGTTCTTCTTGGCGTCCTCGGCGGCGGCGGCGAAGCTCTCGGCGTCCATGCCCGGGACCTCGCCCTCCACCGTGAGGTGGATGCCGGTGATGCCGGTGCCCGGCTGGAACGTCACCTCGGCCTTGGTGTTCAGCCGGGTGGGCGGGGTGCCCGCCTTGCCGAGGCCCGCCGAGAAGGCCATGTTGAAGCAGCTGGAGTGCGCCGCCGCGATCAGCTCCTCGGGGCTCGTCTTCCCGTTCGGCTCCTCGGCGCGCGCCGGCCAGGACACCGGGTACTCGCCGATGCCGGAGGAGTCGAAGGTCACGACGCCCTTGCCCTGGAGGAGGTCGCCCTCCCAGACGGTGTGTGCCTGACGCGTGGTGGCCATGGTGGTTCCCTTCGTACGGTCTGAACCCGACTGGCCCAAACCTACTGCGCCACCAGCCCCTTCGCGTCCCGCGCCAGCGCGGTGAGCCGCGAGATCGCCCGGAAGTACTTCTTGCGGTACCCGCCGTTCAGCATCTCGTCGCTGAACAGCCGGTCGAAGGGCAGCCCGGAGGCGAGGACGGGTATCTCGCGGTCGTACAGCCGGTCCGCCAGCACCACCAGGCGCAGCGCGGTCGACTGGTCGGGTACGGGCGTGACGCCGGTGAGGCAGACCGCCCGGACGTCGTCGGTGAGCGCGCCGTACCGGCTGGGGTGGACCCGGGCCAGGTGCTCCAGCAGGGCCGGGAAGCCGTCGAGGGACGCGCCGGGCGTGGCGTGGGCCGCGGCGGTCACCTGCTCGTCCGCGTACGGCGCCGGCGCCTCGGGCAGGCCCCGGTGCCGGTAGTCCTCCCCGTCGATGCGCAGCGGCCGGAAGTGGGCCGACAGGCCCTGGATCTCGCGCAGGAAGTCGGCGGCGGCGAACCGGCCCTCGCCGAGCTTGCCGGGCAGGGTGTTGGAGGTGGCGGCGAGGGCCACGCCCGCGTCGACCAGCTTGCCCAGCAGGGTGGACACCAGGACGGTGTCGCCCGGGTCGTCCAGCTCGAACTCGTCGATGCACAGCAGCCGGTGCCCGCTGAGAGTGGCGACCGTCTGCTGGAAGCCCAGCGCGCCGACCAGGTTGGTGAGCTCCACGAACGTCCCGAACGCCTTCAGGGACGGCTCCGCCGGGGTGGCGTGCCACAGCGAGGCGAGCAGGTGCGTCTTGCCGACGCCGTACCCGCCGTCCAGGTACACCCCGCGCGGCCCGGCCGGCGCGGCCGGCTTGCGCTGGAACCAGCGCCGCCGCCCCGCCCCGGTGGCGTGGGCGCCGCCCAGCCCGGCGGCGAAGGAGCTGAGCACCTCCACGGCCTGGGCCTGGCTCGGCTGGTTCGGGTCCGGGATGTACGTGTCGAAGCGCACCGCGTCGAAGCGCGGCGGCGGCACCATCTCGGCGACCAGACGGTCGGCCGGGACGTGCGGCTCGCGGGCGCACAGGGACAGCGGGGCCGCTTCGGTCTTGGCACTGGTCGACGACACAAACACTCACTCTAATCGCCGTGCCAGACTGCACCGCATGCGACGTCTGTTCCCTGTGACCGACCGGACCCCCACCGCCACGGAGAGCGAGTGGTCCCTCGACCGGCTGGCCGACGCCTACGCCTACCCGGCGGACGGCGGGCCGTGGCTGCGGGCCAACATGGTGTCGTCCCTGGACGGGGCGGCCCAGCACGACGGGCGCTCCCAGCCCATCTCGTCCGCCACCGACATGCGGATCTTCGGCACCCTGCGGGGCCTGGCCGACGTGGTGATCGTCGGTGCTGAAACGGTACGGCTGGAGGGGTACCGCCCGGCTCGCGCGCGGGACGCCTTCGCCGCGCGGCGGGCGGCGGCCGGGCAGGGCCCCGCGCCCGCGATCGCGGTCGTCAGCGCCTCGCTGAACCTCGACTTCTCCGCACCCCTGTTCACCGGGCCGCTCGTGCCGACCCTGCTGCTCACCGGGTCGGCGGCCCCGCCGGACCGGGTCCGGGAGGCGGAGGCGGCCGGCGCGGAGGTGATCGTCGCGGGGGAGGGGCCGGGCGTCGAGCCGGAGCGGGCGCTCGCCGCGCTGGCCGGGCGCGGGCTGACGCGCCAGCTCACCGAGGGCGGGCCCCGGCTGCTGGGGCAGCTGGTGGAGGCGCGGGTGCTGGACGAGCTGTGCCTGACGGTGTCGCCCACGCTGACCGCCGGGGACGCCCAGCGGATCACGGGCGGCCCGGCGCTGGCGGTCCCGGACCGCTTCGCGCTGGCCTCCCTGCTGGAGGAGGACGGCTTCCTCTTCGGCCGCTGGACCCGGGCCTGACCCACCCGGCCCGCCTCCGGCGCCGGCTCCCGGCCGGGCGCAGGTGCCGGGCAATCAGCGGAATATTCCGTTCCGGATAGGTCCGGCTGGGCAGACTACTGTCGCAACCCCGTGCGGACACGGGGAAGGATGGTTTCCGCAGAAGGGCTCCCAAGTGTTCACAAGCGTTCTGATGATCGAGAAGCCACTGTCGTCCGTGGACGTGGAGTTCGTCACCACTCTCCACGCGGGCGAGGCGATGTCCTTCATCGTGCTGATGCAGCCGCGCGGTGACCAGGCCGTCGTACTCCTGCGAGCCATCGACGACGTCGCCATCGGCGAGCTGAGAGAGGCCGTCAAGGAAGGCGAGGAACCGGAGGGCAGGGCGGCCATGCTCCCCGCCCAGCAGGGGCTGGAGCACTCCCTGCTCGCCCTGCGGGAGGCCGGCTGCGAGGCCGTCGGCCAGGTCGTCGAGGACCACCCCCTGGACAAGCTCAAGGCCGTCGTCGAGGAGTCCGGCGCGGACGAGGTGATCGTGCTGACCAAGCCCCACTACGTCGAGGAGTTCTTCCACCGGGACTGGGCCTCCCGCGCCCGCCACAAGGTGGGCGTGCCGGTGCTCAAGCTCTTCGCGCACAACGACGAGCCCGGCACCGCATAGGCTGGGGCCCTCAGACACGTCGCACACCCGGGAGACACACGCATGGCCCCCGCCCTTCCTGCCGCCATGATTCCTGCCGCCATGGAGCGGCCGCACTTCATCGGCATCGGCGGCGCCGGGATGTCGGGCATCGCCAGGATCCTCGCCCAGCGCGGGGCCGAGGTCGCCGGCAGTGACGCGCGCGAGTCCGAGACCGCCGCGTCCCTGCGGGCCCTCGGCGTGACCGTCCACATCGGCCACGCCGCCGCCAACCTCGCCGAGGACACCACCAGCGTCGTCGTCTCCAGCGCCATCCGCGCGGACAACCCCGAGCTGGCCCGCGCCACCGAGCTGGGCATCCCGGTCGTGCACCGCTCCGACGCGCTCGCCGCCCTGATGACCGGCCTGCGCGCGATCGCCGTGGCCGGCACCCACGGCAAAACCACCACCACCTCCATGCTCGCCGTCGCCCTCACCGAGCTGGGCCTCTCCCCGTCGTACGCCATCGGCGGCGACCTCGCCGGCCCCGGCACCAACGCCCTCCACGGCGAGGGCCCGGTCTTCGTCGCCGAGGCCGACGAGAGCGACCGCAGCTTCCAGAAGTACGACCCCGAGGTCGCCATCGTCCTCAACGTCGAACTGGACCATCACGCCAACTACGCCTCCATGGACGAGATCTACGAGTCCTTCGAGGCGTTCGTCGCCAAGATCCGCCCCGGTGGCACCCTGGTCGTCGGCGAGCACTCCGGCGCCCGCGAACTGGCCCGCCGCGTCGCCGGCCGCGAGGACCTGACGATCATCCGCGTCGGCGAGTCCGACGACTCCGACGCCCGGATCCTCGCCATCACCCCCCAGGGCATGACCAGCGAGGTGACGGTCGCCCTCGACGGCACCGAGCACACCTTCACCGTCTCCGTGCCCGGCCGCCACTACGCCCACAACGCCGCCGCCGCCCTCGCCGCCGGCGCCCGCGCGGGCATCGACCCGGCCGGCCTGGCCCGCGCCCTGACCGCCTACACCGGTGTCGGCCGCCGCCTCCAGCTCAAGGGCGAGGCCGCGGGCGTCCAGGTCATCGACTCGTACGCGCACCACCCCACCGAGATGACCGCCGACCTTGAGGCCATGCGCGGCGCCGCCGGCGACTCCCGCCTCCTCGTGGTCTTCCAGCCGCACCTGTTCTCCCGCACCCAGGAACTGGGCAAGGAGATGGGCCAGGCCCTCGCGCTCGCCGACGCCTCCGCCGTCCTCGACATCTACCCGGCCCGCGAGGACCCGATCCCGGGCGTCACCAGCGCCCTGATCATCGACGCCGCCCGCGCGGCCGGCGCCGACGTCACCGCCGTCCCCGACAAGGACACCGTGCCGGACGTCGTCGCGGGAATGGCCAAGCCCGGTGATCTCGTTCTCACCATGGGCGCCGGGGACGTCACCGACCTCGGCCCCAGGATCCTGGCCCGCCTGGCGGACCGCGACTGAGCGCGAGCCGCGCGACTGAGGGAGAGCACATGGCGTACGACGTCGACAAGCCGGACGAGCAGTGGCGCGCGGAGCTGTCCCCCGAGGAGTACCACGTGCTGCGGGAGGCGGGCACGGAGCGCGCCTTCACCGGTGAGTACACCGACACCAAGACCACGGGCGTCTACTCCTGCCGGGCGTGCGGCGCCGAGCTGTTCACCTCCACCACCAAGTTCGAGTCCCACTGCGGCTGGCCGTCCTTCTACGACCCCAAGGACTCCGACGCGGTCGAGCTGATCGAGGACCGCTCCTTCGGCATGGTCCGCGTCGAGGTCCGGTGCGCCCGGTGCGGGTCGCACCTGGGCCACGTCTTCGAGGGCGAGGGCTACCCGACCCCGACGGACCAGCGCTACTGCATCAACTCGATCTCGCTGCGGCTGACGCCCGACGAGGACTGACCGGGCCGCCCGGCCCCGGGTATGCCTCCGCCCGTGGCCGCCACCGCGGCCCGGGGTATGACCCCGCCCGGGGCCGCCACCGCGGCCCCGGTCCCGGGTCCGGTGCGGGCCCTCCGGCCCACGCGCGTCCGCCAGGCCGCCGAGGCCCAGACCAGCCCGGTCAGCTGGAGCAGGCCGCCGGTGAGCATGACCACCAGGTAGTGCCCGCCGTCAAAGCCGTGGGACAGCACGGACATCAGGACGACCCCGGCCAGGACGAGGCGCACCGGGGCGCTCCACCAGGCACGGCCCGTCCACAGAGCCGACAACGGCGATCTCGCCGCGCGGCTGTTCTCGGCTGCGTTCATGCCCCCAGTTCACCGCGCCGGACCGGTCCGCGTCACTGGTGCTCCCTCCCGCTTCGGGGCGGGGGCTGCCCCCACCCCCCCACCGGGGGCCGGGCCCCGGGAGCCGCCGGCGCGCGGCGGGCCGTCACGCCGGCTGGAGCAGGTCCCAGCGGTTGCCGTACAGGTCCTCGAAGACCGCCACCGAACCGTACGGCTCATGGCGCGGCTCCTCCAGGAACCGCACCCCGGCCGCCAGCATCCGCGCCCGGTCGCCCTCGAAGTCCTCGGTGTGCAGGAAGAACCCCACCCGACCGCCGGTCTGCGCCCCCACGCTCGCCTCCTGCGCCGCGCCCGAAGCGCGCGCCAGCAGCAGCGCGGAGCCGGTGCCCGCGCCCCGGGGACGGACCACCACCCACCGCGACCCGTTCCCGCGATCGGTGTCCTCGACCAGCTCGAAACCGAGGGCGCCGGTGTAGAAGGCGATGGCCTCGTCGTAGTCACGGACGACGAGGGTGACCAGGGCGATGTGCGACATGGACCAGACGTTATACGTATGACACGCGAACTGGCCAGCGACGCCGCGCGCTACGCCCGCACGGGGGCGGCTGCCACACTGCCCGCATGGACCCGCAGCAGCTCGCCCGGCTCACCGCACGCGCCCGGAGCCTCGCCGTCCCCGGCACCCGGCGGATCCTCGGCCTGGCCGGAGCGCCCGGCTCGGGGAAGTCGACCCTGGCGGCCGAGCTGGCCGACCGCCTCGGCGCCCTCGCCGCGCTCGTCCCCATGGACGGCTTCCACCTCGCCCAGGCCGAACTGCGCCGGCTGGGCCGCGCGGAGCGCAAGGGCGCGCCCGACACCTTCGACGCCGCCGGCTACGCCGCCCTCCTCGCCCGGCTGCGGCACCCCGCACCGGACACCGTGGTGTACGCCCCGGCCTTCGACCGGAGCCTGGAGGAGCCGGTCGCCGGCAGCGTCCCCGTCGCCCCGGACGTACCGCTGGTGATCACCGAGGGGAACTACCTGCTGCACGGCGACGGGCCCTGGGCGGCGGTGCGCCCCCTGCTGGACGAGGTCTGGTTCCTCGACCTGGACGACCGGAGCCGTGTGCGACGGCTCGTCGACCGGCACGTCCGGTTCGGCAGGGAACGCCCGGAGGCCGAGCGCTGGGTGGCCCGGTCCGACGAGGCCAACGCCCGGCTCGTCGCCGCCGGGCGCGGCCTCGCCGACCTCGTCGTACCGATGGACTGACCAGGCCCGGGGCCCGGCCGGACAGCCCCCAGGGCAGCCCTCACGCCCCGATGTACTGCGCGAGGTGCTCGCCGGTGAGGGTGGAGCGGGCCGCGACCAGGTCGGCCGGCGTCCCCTCGAAGACCACCTCGCCGCCGTCGTGACCGGCGCCCGGACCGAGGTCGATGATCCAGTCGGCGTGCGCCATGACGGCCTGGTGGTGCTCGATCACGATGACCGACTTCCCGGCGTCCACCAGCCGGTCGAGCAGGCCGAGCAGCTGCTCCACATCGGCGAGGTGCAGACCGGTCGTCGGCTCGTCCAGGACGTACACCCCGCCCTTCTCGCCCATGTGCGTGGCCAGCTTCAGGCGCTGCCGCTCGCCGCCCGACAGCGTCGTCAGCGGCTGCCCGAGGGTGAGGTAGCCGAGGCCGACATCGGCGAGCCGCTCCAGGATCTTGTGGGCGGCCGGGGTGCGGGCCTCGCCCTCCCCGAAGAACTCCGCCGCCTCCGCCACCGACATCCCCAGCACCTCGCTGATGTCCCGGCCGCCGAGGTGGTGGTCGAGGACCGACGCCTGGAACCGCTTGCCGCCGCAGTCCTCACAGGTGGTGGCGACCCCGGCCATCATCGCCAGGTCGGTGTAGAGCACCCCGGCACCGTTGCAGGTCGGGCAGGCGCCCTCGGAGTTGGCGCTGAACAGCGCCGGCTTGACCCCGTTGGCCTTGGCGAACGCCTTGCGGATCGGGTCGAGCAGCCCGGTGTACGTGGCCGGGTTGCTCCGCCGCGAGCCGCGGATCGGGCTCTGGTCGACCGAGACCACGCCCTCGCCCGCCGCTCCGGAACGCGCCACCATCGAGCCGTGGATCAGCGAGCTCTTGCCGGAGCCCGCCACACCGGTGACCACACAGAGCACACCCAGGGGGACGTCCACGTCGACGTCCCGCAGGTTGTTGGCGCTCGCGCCCCTGATCTCCAGCGCCCCGCTGGGCTCGCGCACCGTCTCCTTGAGCGACGCGCGGTCGTCCAGGTGGCGGCCGGTGACCGAGTCGCCCGCGCGCAGCCCCTCGACGGTCCCCTCGTAGCAGACGGTGCCGCCCGCCGTACCGGCGCCCGGGCCGAGGTCGACGATGTGGTCGGCGATCGCGATCGTCTCGGGCTTGTGCTCCACGACGAGCACCGTGTTGCCCTTGTCGCGCAGCCGCAGCAGCAGGCTGTTCATCCGCTCGATGTCGTGCGGATGGAGGCCCACGGTCGGCTCGTCGAAGACATAGGTGACGTCCGTCAGCGCCGAGCCCAGGTGGCGGATCATCTTGACCCGCTGGGCCTCGCCGCCCGAGAGGGAGCCGGAGGCCCGGTCCAGCGCCAGGTAGCCGAGGCCGATCTCCACGAACGAGTCCAGGGTGTGCTGGAGCTTTCCGAGCAGCGGCGCGACCGACGGCTCGTTCAGCTTGCGGACCCAGTCGGCCAGGTCGCGGATCTCCATGGCGCAGGCGTCGGCGATGGAGATGCCGGCGACCTTCGACGCGCGGGCGCCCTCGCTCAGCCGGGAGCCGTCGCACTCGGGGCAGGTGGCGAAGGTGACGGCCCGCTCCACGAACGCCCGGATGTGCGGCTGCATCGCCTCCTTGTCCTTGGACAGGAAGGACTTCTGGATCTTCGGGATCAGCCCCTCGTAGGTGAGGTTGACGCCGTTGACCTTGACCTTGGTCGGCTCCCGGTAGAGGAAGTCGTGCATCTCCTTCTTGGTGAACCGGCGGATCGGCTTGTGCGGGTCGAGGAAGCCCGACTCGGCGTAGATCCCGACCGTCCACACGTTGTCCGACTTCCAGCCGGGGATGGTGAACGCGCCCTCCGCGATCGACTTGGAGTCGTCGTAGAGCTGGGTGAGGTCGATGTCGGAGACCTTGCCCCGGCCCTCGCAGCGGACGCACATGCCGCCGACGCGCTCGAAGGTGGCCTTCTCGGCCTTGGTCTTCTCACCGCGCTGGACGGTGATCGCGCCGCTCGCCCGGACCGAGGCGGTGTTGAAGGAGTACGCGCTGGGCGGGCCGATGTTCGGCTTGCCGAGCCGGCTGAACAGGATCCGCAGCATCGCGTTGGCGTCGGTGGCCGTGCCGACGGTGGAGCGGGGGTCGGCGCCCATCCGCTGCTGGTCGACGGTGATTGCGGTGGTCAGGCCGTCGAGGACGTCGACGTCGGGCCGGTCGAGCGTGGGCATGAAGCCCTGGACGAAGGCGCTGTACGTCTCGTTGATCAACCGCTGCGACTCGGCGGCGATCGTGTCGAACACCAGCGAGCTCTTGCCCGAGCCGGAGACACCGGTGAACACCGTCAGCCGGCGCTTCGGGATCTCGATGCTGACGTCCTTGAGATTGTTCTCCCGCGCCCCGTGCACCCGGATCAGGTCGTGGCTGTCGGCGGCGTGCGACGCGGACGCCCGGGTGTCTGTTCTCCTGGCCCTGCTCATCGTGTCTCCATCCGTTGGGCGGGACCGCCCGCGCGGTCCTCATGGACGTCCCCCGCTCGAACCGACGAGCATGAGAGTACGTGTGGTGCTGCTGGGGCGAAACCGCCCCAGTTTCCTTTTTGTCCCGGTCCCGGGTCTCCTGCTCGTCGCCCCGGGTCCAGGCGCCCCCGAGCGCCGCGGGCCGTGTCCCGCCGTGCCCCTCGCACGCTACGGGTGCGGCGCCCCCGCGCGCTTCTTCGATCCTGACGGACCGCCCCGGACCCTCAGTCGTCCGCCAGCAGGACGCACGACTCCGGCGGCAGGGTCATCACCCCGTCGCCGTTCGGCATCTCCACCGGCTCCCAGGCCGCCAGGACCCGCCCCCGGGTGCCGAGCGGGATCCTGGCCGGCTCCTTCCCCACGTTGACCGCCAGCCGCAGGTCACCGCGCCGGTACGCCAGCCAGCGGCCCTCCTCGTCGAACGCCACCCGCACCGCCGCCAGGTCCGGGTCGGTCAGGTCCGGCTGGGCGGCCCGCAGCGCGATCAGCCGCCGGTACCAGTCGAGCAGCCGGGCGTGCGGCTCCCGGTCCCGCTCCGCCCAGTCCAGGCACGAGCGGTCCCGCGTGGCCGGGTCCTGCGGGTCCGGCACGTCCTCCTCCGCCCAGCCGTGCTCGGCGAACTCCCGGCGCCGGCCGTTGCGGACCGCCTCCGCCAGCTCCGGGTCCGTGTGGTCGGTGAAGAACTGCCACGGCGTGCCCGCGCCCCACTCCTCGCCCATGAAGAGCATCGGGGTGAACGGCCCGGTCAGCACCAGCGCCGCCGCGCACGCCAGCAGCCCCGGGGAGCAGGACGCCGACAGCCGGTCGCCGGTCGCCCGGTTGCCCACCTGGTCGTGGGTCTGGGTGTACGCCAGGAAGCGGTGCGCCGGGGTCCTGGACCGGTCCACGGGCCGGCCGTGGACGCGGCCCCGGAAGGTGGAGTACGTGCCGTCGTGGAAGAAGACGTGCCCCAGGGTCTTGGCGAGCGCGGTCAGCGGCGCCCGGGCGAAGTCCGCGTAGTAGCCCTGCGCCTCGCCGGTCAGCGCCGTGTGCAGGGCGTGGTGGAAGTCGTCGTTCCACTGGGCGTGCAGCCCCAGGCCGCCCTCCGCGCGCGGGGTGGTGGTGCGCGGGTCGGCCAGGTCGGACTCGGCGATCAGGAACAGCTCGCGGCCCTGCTCGGCGCCCAGCCCGTCCACGGCGGCGGACAGCTCCTCCAGGAAGGTCAGCGCCCGGGTGTCGGCCAGCGCGTGCACCGCGTCCAGCCGCAGCCCGTCGATCCGGTAGTCGCGCAGCCAGGCCAGGGCGCTGCCCAGCAGGAAGGCCCGCACCTCGTCCGAACCGGGCGCGTCCAGATTCACCGCCGCGCCCCACGGCGTGTGGTGGGTGTCGGTGAAGTACGGACCGAAGGACGGGAGGTAGTTGCCGGAGGGGCCCAGGTGGTTGTGGACCACGTCCAGCACCACGCCCAGGCCCAGTCCGTGCGCGGTGTCGACGAAGCGCTTCAGCGCCTCCGGCCCGCCGTACGGCTCGTGGACCGCCCAGAGCGACACCCCTTCGTACCCCCACCCGTGCCGGCCGGGGAAGGGGCACAGCGGCATCAGCTCCACATGTGTGATGCCCAGGTCCACCAGGTGGTCCAGCCGCGCCGCGGCGGCGTCCAGGGTGCCCTCCGGGGTGTACGTGCCGATGTGCAGCTCGTACAGCACGGCACCCCTCAGCCCGCGCGCCGGGGCCTCGTGCCGCCAGGTGAACGCGGCGTGGTCCACCACCGCGCTCGGCCCGTCGGGCCCGTCCGGCTGGCGCCTCGACCGGGGGTCGGGCAGCACGGGGCCGCCGTCCAGCACATAGCCGTACCGGTCGCCGGCGGCGGCCTCCACCTCGGCCGTCCACCAGCCGTCCCGCTCGGGGTCGCGCGCCAAGGGGTGCCCCACCCCCCGGAGTTGGAGCTCGGCCCGGTCCTGCGCCTGCGGTGCCCACACCTCGAACAGCACTGGTGATCCCCTCGTCGTCGTCGCGCCCAATCCTGGCAATTCCGGGAACGGGAAGCACGACACTCGGCCGAACGAACCGCGTGCGTCACACCATCCACGTCACGCCGTGCGCAGCCCCCCGCTGATCACGTACCAAGACCGTACCAACGGGGTCCGACAACGGGGCCCGTCTGGACACTCCGGGCCGCCCCGGCCGACAATCCCGTCTGTGACGTCCGCTTTCGATCCCCACGCGCTCCCCGCCCGGCTGTCCGACGCCGAACGGGACCGCGCGCTGGGCCTGCTGAGAGAAGGCGCCGCACAGGGCAAGCTGTCGCACGACACGTTCCTGCGGCGCATGGAGCTGGCCCTCGCCGCCCGCCGCCCCGACGAGCTGGCGGTGCTCACCGCCGACCTGCGCCCGGAGGGCCGCTGGTCGCAGCGGGTGTTCGGCACGGTCGAACGGATGTCGGCCTTCACCGTACGGCTGCGCCGGGCGTGGCAGGCGGAGAAGCTGCCCAAGCTGCTGCTCCCCGAACCGGGACCGCACCCCCTGCGGATAGGCAGGGACCCGGTCAACGGGCTGCGGCTCAGCCATGAGACGGTCTCGCGCCGGCACGCCGAGCTGAGCCTCCAGAACGGTGCGTGGGTGCTGCGCGACCTCGGCTCCACCAATGGCACCACCGTCAACGGCCGGCGGGTGACCGGCACGGTGGTCGTCGAGGCCGGCGACATGGTGGCTTTCGGGGACATGACCTTCCGCCTCGCCGGCCGCTGAAAGCCCCGCGCGAAACCCTGGCGGCCGGACCCGTGACATTGACGCGCCGGCCACGCCCCGAAAAGGGCGTGGCCGGCGTTCTGCCGCTCTAGAGAATTTCGATGGAATTCACCTTCGGGGGCCGGTTCGGGAAGGTGATGTCGGTCCAGCGGTTGATCCTCACCGAATCGCCGTTGGCGTCGTAGTAGATGAGGTCGTTGTTCCCCGTCGAGATCCTGTCGACCCACCACCCGCCGAAGTCCATACGGCCGCGGTTCGCGTAGCAGTCCACGCTGTGGCGCCCGCCGCCGCTGTGCGACCAGATCTTCAGGAAGTTCTCACCCCCACGGCATTCGACCTCGTTGATGGCGTAGGCGTTCCCGGCCGGCAGCATCACCGTGAACGCCGCGGCCGCGGAAACCGCCACGACCGCCGAGCGCACGGCCTTCTTCGTCTTCGCGAGCACGCATTCTCCCCTGGTTCGCTTGTCGTCTGCGCACAGCACTCATACGCACGCCGCTCATACGCACGGCATTGATGCGCATAGCGCTTGTGCGCACAGTACTTTTGCGCACGGCGCTTATGCGCACAGCGGTCATGAGCACCCACGTGGTGTGGACCACCCGTATGCGCACTACGACGATCCAGGGAAACCGCTGTACATGGCAATCTGTTGCCGGATTCCCGGCCGGAATGGCCCCTCTAATGTCCAGATAGATGTTCCGGCGGGAAAAATGCCGGTCACCCGGCGTTTTATCAATTCTCCGGTACGGGACGGCGGCTGAGCAGCGCCACCGGCCGGTCCGCGAACAGCTCCGCCAGCGGCAGCGGGGCGCCGCCACCGGCGAACTCCCGGCCCGGCTCCAGGACGTCGTACCACCGGCCCTCCGGCAGCGGCAGGACGGTGCCGCCCCAGCCGCCGCCCTCGGTGAGCCGCAGCGACAGCCGGGTCACCGCCGTGATCGCCTCGCCCGACCGGCAGAACGCCACACAGTGCCCGGCCGCCGGGCCGCTCGCCGCCAGTGGTGCGTACGTCCCCGCCGGGCCGAACACCTCGGGGTGGTCGCGCCGGAGCCGCAGCGCCGCGCGCGTGAGGGCGGTTTTCTCGTCCGGCGGGCCCTGCCGGAACGGCCGCCGATTGTCCGGGTCGACCAGGGCCAGGTACACCCGTTCGGTCTCCTGGTACAGGTCCGGCACGCCCGGCATGGTGAGGTGCAGCAGCGCGGCGCCCAGCGTGTTCGCCCGTACGTACGCCTCCAGTTCGCGCGCCAGGTCGGAGACGGCCGGGAAGCCCGGACCGGCCGGGCCCTCCTCCACGAAGTCCAGCACCGCCTGCTCGTACGCCGGGTCCTGCTCCGTCCAGCTGGTGTGCAGCCCCGCCTCCCGCACCGCCTTCAGGACGGCGGGCGCCAGCCGGTCCCCGGCCGGGCCGCCCAGGCCCAGCGCCGTCTGCCACGCCACCCACGCCGTCTGGCCGTCCGGGGCGGGCGTCCGGGCCACGTCGTCCAGCAGCTTGGCCCACCGCTGCGGGCACTCCGAGAGGACCGCGATCCGCGCCCGTACGTCCCCGCTCCGCTTGGTGTCGTGCGTGGACAGCACCGTGCCGGTGGCCGGCCAGTCCCGGGCCAGCCGCGCGCAGTACGCGTGGAACGCCTCCGGGGTCACCGCCGGCTCGCCCGGCTCCCCGCCCACCTCGTTCGCCGACACCAGCGGGGTGTACCGGTAGAAGGCCAGGTCCTCGACCGACTTGGCGCGCAGCGCGGACGACGTCTGGGCGAACCGGGTCATGAACGCCCGGTGCCCCGGCCCGTCACCCAGCCGGCCCAGCGCCAGGTCCCGTACCACGTCCACGGCCGCGGCCTCCTCGGGGACGGTGAACGACTCCCGGGCCTCCCGCGCGGCCTCCTCCGTCAGCACGTCCTCGGCGCCGGGCCCGTACGGGCGGTAGACCGGCACCCGGATCAGCAGCTCCCGGACGGCGGCGCGCAGCGCCCACGGCGCGTGGTCCCGCAGAGCCGGATCCGCCTCGCACACGGTGGCGGCCGTCCGGGTCAGGTACGCCACCTCGGAGGCCAGCGCGTGCGTGACCACCTTGTACGCGGCCCGGCGGGCGGTCGCCTCCCAGTGGCCGCCCCGGTCCCCGGCGGGCCGGGCGAACCGCCGGTAGTGCTCCGCCAGTTCCGCCGCCCCGTCCGGGTCCACGAACAGCCCGTCGATCCGCCGCAGCGCGTCATAGCCGGTGGTGCCGGCGACCGGCCACCGCCCGGGCAGCCGCTCCTCGCCGGTGAGGATCTTCTCGACGACGATCCAGCAGCCGCCGCCGGTCGCCCGGTCCAGCTCCCTCAGGTACGCCTTGGGGTCGGCGAGCCCGTCCGGGTGGTCGATCCGCAGGCCGTCGATCACCCCGTCGCGCACCAGCTCCACGATCTTGGCGTGGGTCGCCCGGAAGACCTCCGGGTCCTCGACCCGTACGCCGATCAGGTCCGAGATGGTGAAGAACCGCCGGTAGTTCAGCTCCGTACGGGCCAGCCGCCACCAGGCGAGCCGGTACCACTGGGCGTCCAGCACCTCGGGCAGCGCCATGTGCTCCGTACCCGGTCGCAGCGGGAACTCCTGCTCGCCGTACCGCAGCGTCCCGCCCTCGACCCGCATCCCCTCCAGCTCGTCCCCGAGGCGCCCGCCCAGCACCGGCAGCAGCACCTTGCCGCCGCCCGCGGCCCAGTCGATGTCGAACCAGCGCGCGTACGGGGACGAGGGGCCCTCGCGCAGCACCTCCCACAGCGCCCGGTTGTGGCGCGGCGACGCGGCCATGTGGTTGGGCACCAGGTCCACCACCAGGCCCAGTCCGTGCGCGCGGGCGGTGCGGGCGAGGGCCCGCAGCCCCTCCTCGCCGCCCAGTTCCCCGCGCACGCGCGCGTGGTCGGTGACGTCGTAGCCGTGGCCGGAGCCGGGCACCGCCTCCAGGACCGGGGACAGGTGCAGGTGCGAGATCCCGAGCGAGGCGAGGTGGGGGACCGCCTCGGCGGCGGCGGCGAAGGGGAAGTCGGGCTGGATCTGGAGCCGGTAGGTCGAGTTCGGCGTCATGCGGACGTAGGTACCCGCTCGGACGGCCGATGTGTCATCGGGTGATGCGATTTACGCCCCACGCCACGCCGCGCCCACCGGCGCGGAGGAACGGCCGGCCCGGGCCGCGCGCCGCACAGCCCGCGCCCCGCCCCGTCGCCGGGGCCGGTCCGCGGCCCGCCCCGCCCGGGCGGGCCGCACAGCTCCCACCGGGCGGAGCCCCGGCCGGACGGAGCCGGTCAGGCGGGGCGGCGGAGCACCGTCAGGCTGCGGCCGACCAGGGTGAGCCGGTCCCCGGCGGCGACCTTGGCGCCCTGGCCCGGCTGGAGGCCCTCGGGGACGGCGGTGTCCACCACCACCTGCCACTGGCGCCCGTGGTTGACCGGGACGACGAAGTCCAGGTCCTCCGCGCTGGCGTTGAACATCAGCAGGAACGAGTCGTCCGTGATCCGTTCCGCGCGCGGCCCCGGCTCCGAGATCGCGCTGCCGTTGAGGAACACCGACAGGGCCTTGGCGTGCGCCACCTGCCAGTCCTGGGCGGTCATCTCCTCACCCTCGGGGGTGAACCAGTTGATGTCCGACAGCTCGTCGTGCGTGCCCTCGACCGGCCGGCCGTGGAAGAAGCGGCGGCGCCGGAAGACGGGGTGGTCCCGCCGCAGCCACACCATCGAACGGGTGAACTCCAGCAGCGAGCGGGCCGCCTCGGAGTCGTCGTCCGGCCAGCGCACCCAGGCGACCTCGTTGTCCTGGCAGTACGCGTTGTTGTTGCCGCCCTGCGTCCGCCCGAACTCGTCGCCGTGGCTCAGCATCGGCACGCCCTGCGACAGCATCAGGGTGGCGATGAAGTTGCGCATCTGGCGCATGCGCAGCTCGAGGATCCGCTCGTCGTCCGTCTCGCCCTCGGCGCCGCAGTTCCAGGACCGGTTGTGGCTCTCGCCGTCCCGGTTGCCCTCGCCGTTGGCCTCGTTGTGCTTCTCGTTGTAGGAGACCAGGTCGTGCATCGTGAAGCCGTCGTGGCAGGTCACGAAGTTGACGGAGGCGATCGGGCGCCTGCCGTCGTCCTGGTAGAGGTCGGACGAGCCGGTCAGCCGTGACGCGAACTCGGCGAGCGTACGCGGTTCGCCGCGCCACAGGTCCCGCACCGTGTCGCGGTACTTGCCGTTCCACTCGGTCCACAGCGGCGGGAAGTTGCCCACCTGGTAGCCGCCCTCGCCGACGTCCCAGGGCTCGGCGATCAGCTTGACCTGGCTGACCACCGGGTCCTGCTGGACCAGGTCGAAGAACGACGACAGCCGGTCCACCTCGTGGAACTGGCGGGCGAGGGTCGCCGCCAGGTCGAAGCGGAAGCCGTCGACGTGCATCTCCGTCACCCAGTACCGCAGTGAGTCCATGATCAGCTGGAGCACGTGCGGCGACCGCATCAGCAGCGAGTTCCCGGTACCGGTGGTGTCCATGTAGTACCGGGGGTCGTCGGTGAGACGGTAGTACGAACTGTTGTCCAGGCCCCGGAAGGACAGGGTGGGGCCCAGGTGGTTGCCCTCGGCGGTGTGGTTGTAGACCACGTCCAGGATGACCTCGATGCCCGCCTGGTGCAGGGCGCGCACCGCCGACTTGAACTCCAGGACCTGCTGGCCGCGGTCGCCCCAGGAGGCGTACGCGTTGTGGGGGGCGAAGAAGCCGATGGTGTTGTAGCCCCAGTAGTTGGCCATCCCGGAGTCGACCAGGCGGTGGTCGTTGACGAACTGGTGCACCGGCATCAGCTCCAGCGCCGTGACGCCCAGCTCGGTCAGGTGCTCGATCACGGCGGGGTGGGCGAGCCCGGCGTAGGTGCCGCGCAGCTCCTCCGGCAGCGCCGGGTGGAGCATCGTCAGGCCCTTCACATGCGCTTCATAGATCACCGTCCGGTGGTAGTCGGTACGCGGCGGCCGGTCGTCGCCCCAGTCGAAGTACGGGTTGACGACCACGGACGTCATCGTGTGGGGCGCCGAGTCGAGGTCGTTGCGGGAGTCCGGCCTGCCGAAGTGGTAGCCGTACACCGCCTCGCCCCAGTCGATGGCGCCGGCCACCGCCCGCGCGTACGGATCGAGGAGGAGTTTCGCGGAGTTGCAGCGCTGCCCGTTCTCCGGCGCGTACGGTCCGTGGGCCCGGAACCCGTACCGCTGCCCCGGCATCACGCCGGGCAGGTACGCGTGCCGTACGAACGCGTCGGTCTCGCGCAGCTCCACCGCGGTCTCGGAGCCGTCGTCGTGGAGCAGACACAGCTCGATTCGGTCGGCGGCCTCCGAGAAGACCGCGAAGTTGGTTCCGGCGCCGTCGTAGGTGGCACCGAGGGGATACGCCTGTCCCGGCCAGACCTGCATAGATAAGACTCTTCCACTTCTGATCCGGCTGATGGGTGTCACTTGAGCCAGAATCCTCCCCGAAAGTGGTGCCCACTCCTAGGACTTCGACCGGTCCTACCGGGTGACCACGGGGTACGCGGTACCACATGGCCGGAAACCGACGCCCGCGGCGTATTCGTCGTATCAGCGCACATGGCCCGTCCGGGTGGCCGGACGGGCACCGGGGTCAACGCGGCGTTCCCCGTGTCGCCCGTGCCGGGGACCGGAGAGCGGCGCGATCCACCGCCTCTCCGGGGGTGGGCGTCCGGCCGGATCCGGCGGGCCGACCACTATGAATCCGCTCACTCGGTCGCGCCCGGATGTCCGGAACGGGCGGGCGAATCAGGGAGGTTGGGAAAGCAGCCCGCGCATCGGGCTGCACCGCCTCCCGCTCGCGGAGTACCCTTCCTTGATCGTTGGAGACGGGGTCCAGGAGCAGAAGGCGGTGCGCGGGTGAGCTCGGGAGGTCTGGAGCTGCCCCCAGGTGACTCAGGTCATGAGGGGGGCTCCACTGACCCCGCTGATGTCCCGCCCGGCGCGGTCTCCCTCGCCCGGCCGATGGAGATCGGTGCGGAACTGGACTGGGGCGCGGAGGCGTGGAGCGAGGTGCGCACCCGCGCGCAGCGGGCCGGGCGCGCCTACATCTGGCTGAATCTGGTCGAGCAGCGGCTGCGCGCGGTGGTCGCCGCCGTGCTGAGGCCGGTGTACGAGCCGGTCCACGGCGACGACTGGGTGGTGGCCGCCGCCGGGCCGGCCGGCCAGGAGTGGGTGCAGCGGGCCGTGGCGGTCCGGGAGGTCTCCCGCCGCAAGGGCTACCTCCTCGACCCGGCCGACGACAATGTGCTCAGCTTCCTCACGCTGCCCCAGCTCCGGGAGCTGATGGTGCAGCACTGGCCGTGCTTCGAGCCGTACTTCGACGACCGGCGCGAGGTCGAGCTGGCCCTGGACGAGCTGGAGGTCACCCGGAACGTGGTTTCCCGAAACCGGGCGCTCTCCCGCACCGTGCTCGACCAGTCCGAGCGGGCCTCGGCCCGGCTGCTGGAGATCCTGGGCGGCGCCGCCGGGGTGCCCTCCGCGCACCGGCTGCCCGTCGACGCGGTGGAGGACCTGGTCGGCGACCGGTACGCGGACGTCGTCTCCGTCCACCCCGACCGGGTCCGGCTCCAGCGGCAGCTGCCCGCCGAGGACCTCTTCGGCGGGGCGCGGCGGCTGGACGCCATCGGGATAGGCCTCAACCTCCTGGTGCAGAACTTCTCCGGGCGGCGGCTGGTGCGGCTCGCCGAGACCGGCTGCCGGATACGCCTGCTCTTCCTGAACCCCGCCAGCAGCGCGGTCAAACGGCGCGAGCGGGAGCTGGCGCTCAGGAAGGGGGAGTTGAGCCGGTCGGTGGAGATGAACATCCTCCACATGCGGCGCGTCCGCTCCCGGCTGAGGGACCCGGGGGCCTTCCAGATCCAGGTCTTCGACGAGACGCCGCGCTTCACCGCGTACCTCGTCGACGGGGACGGCCCGGACGGGGTCGGGGTGGTGCAGTCCTATCTGCGCCGGGCCCGTGGCATGGAGTCGCCGGTCCTGGTGCTGCGCGGCGGCCGGCGACCGGTCGTCACCTCCGGGGCTGGGACCGACCACGGCCTGTTCGAGACCTACCGCGAGGAGTTCGAGTCGGCCTGGGCGGACTCCCGGCCCGTCTCGTAACGGACCGCGCGGGGTCCGCCGGGTCCGCCGGTCCGTCGCCGGGGCTGCCGGTCCGTCCGGGTCCGCCGGGTCCGCCGCCGGGTCTGCCGGTCCGTCGCCGGGTCTGCCTGGTCCGGGTTCGGCGGGTGCGTGCGGTGCAGCCGTCTCCGAGCGGCGTTGTCAGTGGTGCGTGCGAGGGTGAGAAACCAGCAGGGGGAGTGCACCGCACGGGGGGCGCGCCACAGCATCGTGAGGAGGATCAGCATGGGCTGGCACGGGGAGACGCTCGTCGGCTTCGATCTGGAGACGACCGGGACGGAGCCGCTCGAAGCGCGCATCGTGACGGCGGCGGTCGTGGAGGTGCGGGGCGGGCGGGTGGTGGCGCGCCGCGACTGGCTGGCCGATCCCGGCATCCGGATCCCCGCCCAGGCCACCGCCATTCACGGGATCAGCAGTGAACGGGCGGCCACGGAGGGGCGCCCGGTCCGCGAGGTGGCCGACGAGGTCGCCGGTGTCCTGGCCGGCCACTGGGCGCGGGGGGTCCCGGTGGTGGCGTACAACGCGGCCTTCGACCTGACGCTGCTCACCGCCGAGTTGCGGCGGCACGGGCTGCCGGACCTGGGGGAGCGGCTCGGCGGGGCGCCGGTCGGGCCGGTGGTCGACCCCTACACCATCGACCGTGCCGTCGACCGGTACCGCCGGGGCAAGCGGAACCTGGAGGCGGTCTGCGCCGAGTACGGTGTGCGGCTCGACGGCGCCCACCGGGCGGACGCCGACGCGCTTGCCGCCGTGCTGGTGGCCTGCGCGATAGCCGAGCGGCACACCTCGGTCGCGGCGCTGTCCCCGGTGGAGCTGCACCGCCGCCAGGTGGTCTGGTACGCGGACTGGGCGGCCGACTTCCAGAGCTTCCTGCGCCGCAAGGGCACGCCCGACGCGGTGATAGACCCCGCCTGGCCGCTCCGTCCCACCGCCCCGGAGCCGGACCGGACACCGGCGCCCGCGGCGGGCTGACGGACCGGCACCGGGTTCCGGCGGTCGGGCCGGTACGTGACTCGGGACTCGGGCGGCAGGGCCGGTACCTGACTCGGGCGGCCGGGTCGGCCGGGTGCCACGGGGCGCTGGGGCGGGGGCGGGACGTAGCGGCAGGGGCGGGACGCTCAGCGGCGCGGGCGGACCGTTCAGCGGCGCGGGCGGCCGTGCTCGGCGAAGAAGTCCAGCAGCAGGGCGCTGACCCGGTCGGCGGCCTCCAGCGGGAGCCAGTGGCCGGCGCCGTCCACCCGCTCGTAGCGCCAGGGGCCGTCCACGTACTTCTCGGTGCCCGTCATCGACCGCTCGGTGAGGAAGCGGTCGCCCGCGCTCCACACCCCCAGCACCGGACCCCGCAGCACCGGCGCGGGCTGCGCCGGGCCGAACAGCACTTCGGACGGGAGGCCCGCCCGGTACACGGCCAGCGCGGCGGTGAGCGCACCCGGCTCACGCAGCCGCTCCACCGTCTCGTCCCGGTCCGGGTGCCCGGCGAGCATCTCGCGGAGGTTCGCGAAGTCGTCCCGGGACAGCCAGTCCTCGGCGAGCCCGTCGAGCTGGAACAGCTGCATGTACCAGGACGCCTGGCGCTGCTCCCAGCCCGCCGACAGCAGCGAGCCGATGTGGCCCACCGACAGCAGCGACAGGGTCGCCACCCGGGCCGGGGCGGCGAGGGCCAGGCCCTGGGCGATGCCCGACCCCCAGTCGTGGCCGACCAGGTGGACGCAGCCGATGTCCAGCCGGTCCAGCAGCTCCAGCAGGTCGGCCACCGAGCGGGCGGGGGCGTAGGCCGCGGTGTCCTCCGGCCGGCCGGAGGCGCCGAAGCCCCGCAGGGTGGGCGCGATGGTGCGGTGGCCCGCGTCGTTCAGCGCCCGCACCTGGTGGCGCCAGAGCCGGTGGGTGTCCGGGAAGCCGTGCACCAGCAGGACAGGGTCCCGTCCGGTCTCGCTGTCCTGGACGTCGAGGGTCACCTCGCCGAGTTCCATCCGCATGTCAATCCTCCCGTCGGGGAACGGAGTTCATGATGTCAGAAGGGGTACCAGCGGACCTCCGGGTCACCGTCCCGCAGCGATGCCACCCGCCGGCGGAACTCGGCGAGGGCCTTGGGGTTCGACGGCGCGTGCTGGGCCACCCAGGCGCAGCTCGCGGCCTCCCGGGCGCCGCGCAGCACCGCGCAGCCGTCCCAGTCGCGCACGTCCCAGCCGTACGCCTCGGTGAAGGCGTCGTGGGCCGCCGGGTCGAGGCCGTAGCGGTCCCGGGAGAGCGCGAGGACCACCAGGTCGTGCTCGCGCAGGTCGGAGGAGAAGGTCTCCAGGTCGACCAGCACCGGGCCGTCCGGGCCGATGTGCACATTGCGCGGCAGGGCGTCGCCGTGGATGGGGCCGCGCGACAGGTGGGGGGTGAGCGCCGCCGCCGCCTCGGCGAACCCGTCGCGGCGCGCCCTCAGGTAGGCGGCGTCGGCCGGGTCGATGGTGTCGCCCGCGAGCCGGAGCCAGCGCTCCACGCCGCCCAGCAGGTCGCGGGGCGGCAGAGGGAAGGGCGGCGCGGGGAGCGCATGGACCCGGAGCAGCAGCGGTGCGAGGTCCCGGGGCTCCGGCGGCCGCACCGCCCCGGGCAGCCGGTGCCACACCGTCACCGGGTGGCCGTCCACCAGGCGGGCGTCCGGCCGCGCGGCCCGGACGGCGGGGACACCGGCGTCCTCCAGCCAGGAGGCCACGGCGACCTCCCGCGCGGCCCGCTCCAGCAGCTCCGCGTCCCGCCCCACCTTGACCACCAGGTCACCGACGGCGAACACGGCGTTCTCGCCCAGGGCCAGGAGCGCCGCGCCGCCGTGGCCCTCACTGCCCTTGCCGCCCTCCAGCCCGGCGGCGGCCAGCACCCGCCGCGCCCGCACCTCGTCCATCGCGTCCGTACCTCCCAGTGGCATGCCGATCCGGCAAAGTCTCGCATCCGCGCAGGCCACCTTGACGAAGCGACCGCCCGTCAGGACGATGACGCCAGGCCGGCCCGACTTCACAAAAGGGGACTGTCCGTGACATTGGTGACAGCGCCGAAGCGGCCGGACGAGGCGGCCGGACGGCAGGCCGGAAAGCCGGGCGGCCGGGGCCGGCCACCGGACCACGGGGCCTGGTTCCTCGTCCTCCCCGCCCTGATCCCCATCCTCCTGCTCAGCGCCGGCCCCCTGCTGTACGGCATCGCCCTGGCCTTCACCGACGCCCAGTCCGGGCGCACCCGGTCCACCCAGTGGATCGGCACCCTCAACTTCCAGGACCTGCTGCACGACACCCTGTTCTGGGAGTCCTTCCGCATCGGCCTGCTGTGGGCGGTCGGGGTGACCGTCCCGCAGTTCGTCCTCGCCCTCGGGCTGGCCCTGCTGCTCAACCAGAACCTCCGCTTCCGCTGGGCGGCGCGGGCCCTGGCGATCGTCCCCTGGGCGATGCCGGAGGTGGTCGTCGGCATCATGTGGCGGCTCGTCTACCACGCGGACGCCGGCATCCTCAACGAGACGCTGCGCGACCTGGGCCTGGGCGACGGGCGCGACTGGCTGTCCGGCCTGGCCACCGCGCTGCCCGCCGTCGTCCTCGTCGGCATCTGGGCCGGGATGCCCCAGACCACCGTCACCCTCCTCGCCGGACTCCAGCACGTCCCCCGGGAGCTGCACGAGGCCGCCGCCCTCGACGGGGCCGGCGCCTGGCGCCGCTTCCGCACCGTCACCTGGCCCGCCCTCCGGCCGGTCGCCGCCGCCATCACGGCCCTCAACCTGATCTGGAACCTCAACGCCTTCGCCCTGGTGTACGTGCTCACCGCGGGCGGGCCCGGCGGCCGGACTCGCCTGCCGATGCTCTTCGCCTACGAGGAGGCGTTCCGGTACGGCCAGTTCGGCTACGCGGCGGCCATGGGCTGCGTCCTGGTCGCCGTCGTCTCCGTGCTCCTCGCCGTCCACCTCGTCCACCGGCTGAAGGGAGACCCGCGATGACGGCGACCGGCGGCCCGCGCTCCCGGCGCGTCACCAGGGCCGGCCAGTACCTGGCGCTCCTGGCCTACCTCGCCTTCCTCGGCCTGCCCTTCCTCTGGCTGGTCTCCACCGCCTTCAAACCGGCCCGCGAGCTGGGCTCCCTGCACCCGACCTGGCTGCCGGAGGACCCCACCCTCGCCAACTTTCGCCAGGCGTTCGCCGAGCAGCCGCTGCTCCAGGCCGCCGGGAACAGCCTGCTCGCCGCCTTCGCGGCGGCGCTCACCGCCGTGGCCGTCGCCACCCCGATGGCCTATGTGATGGCCCGCCGGCGCGGACGGCTCACGGCCGCCGCGACCGGCTGGGTGGTGGTCAGCCAGGCGTTCCCGTTCGTGCTGGTGATCATCCCGCTGTTCCTGGTCCTGAAGAACCTGCACCTGGTCAACACCCTCACCGGGCTGGTCCTGGTGTACGTCACCTGGTCGCTGCCGTTCGCGCTGTGGATGCTCACCGGGTACGTCCGGGCGGTGCCGGCCGAGCTGGAGGAGGCCGCCGCCGTCGACGGGGCGGGCCGGCTGCGCACCCTGGTGTCGGTCACCGCGCCGCTGCTCGCCCCCGGCATCGTCGCCACCGCGCTCTTCGCCTTCGTCACCGCGTGGAACGAGTTCTTCTTCGCGCTCGTCCTGCTCAAGACCCCGGAGAAGCAGACCTTGCCCGTCGTCCTCACCCACTTCCTCGGCGCGGAGGGGGTGGCGGACCTCGGCCCGCTCGCCGCCGCCGCGTTCCTCGCCACCCTCCCCTCGCTCGTGGTCTTCGCCGTCATCCAGAAGCGGATCACCGGCGGCACCCTGGCCGGGGCGGTGAAGTCCTGATGCGCCGCCCCGCGCGCCCGCCGCGCCGCGCCACCCGGGCCGCGCGGCTCGCCACCGTCCTGACCGCCGCCCTCGCCCTGCTGCTCGCGGGCTGCTCACCGGGCGGCGGAGGGGGCCGCGACGACGGGCGGACCGTGCTGCGCTTCCTCTCCCTGGCCTGGCAGAAGGAGTCGGTCGACGCCAACCGGGAGCTGGTCGCCGAGTGGAACGCGGCGCACCCCGATGTCCAGGTCGCCCTCGAACAGGGCAGCTGGGACAGCGTGCACGACCATCTCCTCACCTCCTTCGAGGGCGGCGAGGCGCCCGACGTCATCCATGACGCCTCCGACGACCTGGCCGACTTCGCCCACGGCGGCCACCTCGCCGACCTCCGCCCGCTGCTGTCCCCGCGCCTCAGGGCGGACATCCCCCCGGCCGCCTGGGCGGCCACCACCTTCGGGGAGGGGGTGTACGGGGTGCCCTTCCTCCAGGAGCCGCGCGTCCTGATCGCCAACAGGAAGATCCTGGAGGCGTCCGGGGTCCGCATGCCCACGCCCGAACGGCCCTGGACCTGGCCGGAGTTCCGGCGGATCGCGCGGGACGTCACGGCCACGATGGGCGAGGGGCGGTACGCCGTCGCCTGGCCGCTGAAGGAGCCCGTCTCGGTCTCCCTGAACCTGGGCCTGTCCGCCGGCGGCCGGCTGTTCCACCGGGACGGCGACGGGAGGGCCGCCGTCCGGTTCACCGAGGCGGACGCCGTGATGCCCGGCACGGTCCGCGCCCAGGTGGTCGACGACCGCACCGCGCCGCGCAGCACGCTCGGCATGGGCGGCTCGGACACGCTCCCCGGCTTCTTCGGCGGCCGGTACGCCATGGTCCCGCTCGGGTTCTCGTACCGTCAGCAGATCGCGCAGCAGGCGCCGGAGGGGTTCGCGTGGACGGTGCTGCCCGCCCCCGCCGGCAGCGGCGGGCTCGCGCAGGGGGTGAGCCCGCAGACGCTCTCGATCGCCGAGGACAGCGAGCACAAGGAGGAGGCCGCCCGGTTCATCGACTTCCTCCTCCGGCCCGCCAACATGGTCCGCCTGGCCCACGGCGACTGGATGCTGCCGACCGGCACGGCGGCGCTCCGGGCGCCCTCCCTGCGTACGCCGAAGGACGGCTGGGCGACCGGCAGCGCCCTGGCGGCCCATCTCCGGCCCGCGCCCGCGCAGTCGGTGCGGGGCTACCCCGAGTGGAAGGACAAGGTCGCCACGCCCGCCTACCAGGAGTACTACAGCGGAGCCATCGACGCCGCCGAGCTGGAGGCCCGCCTGGTCGGCGACGGCAACCGGGTACTGGCGCGCTACCAGCGCTGAACCGGAGGGACCGGCTCCAGTACGTCACGGCGTGGCAGTGGCCGGGCGCGCCGTCCCGGACCGCCCGGCCGCCGCGGAGCCGCCGCCGGGCGGCCGGTTCACCGCGCGGGGCTCCGGCGTTCCCTCCGGCGGAGGTACCAGTTCCCCACCGGTGCGGTCGCGGCCATGACGAAGAGGATCACCGCGACGACCAGGTGCGGCAGTGTGCGGCCCTGCGCGAGGGTGTACAGCCCGCAGACCGTGCCACCGAGGGCGACACCGAGAGCGGGCGGCAGACGGACGGAGCACAGGCCGGTGACCACCACGAGCAGCGTGGGAATCGCGGCGAGGAAGAGCGTCCACGAGCGCAACTCGTAGCCCTCGGCGGCCACGCAGCCGCCCCGTGGTCCGCGCACGCAGCCGCCCTCCACGAGTCCCAGGATGCCCCAGGTCGCGGCGGCCATGACCGCGGGGCTCAGGAGGACCCACCACCAGCTCTTCTCGTCCAGCGACCACTTGCCCGATGTCTGTATGCCGCTCATCACCCCGCCTCTCGCTGTGTGGGGCCACCGTGCCACACGCCCAGAGCCACAGGAAAACAGGTTGCACGAGACGTCTCGTCTCGTCTACGGTGTGGCACATGACCTCAGCCGATCGTGCCCACATCGCCATGTTCTCCATCGCCGCCCACGGGCACGTCAATCCGAGCCTGGAAGTGATCCGGGAGCTCGTCGCCCGTGGCCACCGCGTCAGTTACGCCATCCCCGCGTCCTTCGCGGAGAAGGTCGCCGAGACCGGCGCCGAGCCGGTGATCTACACCTCCACGCTGCCGACCGACGACGACCCCGACGCCTGGGGGACCGAACTCATCGACAACATCGAGCCGTTCCTCGCCGACGCCGTGCAGGCCCTGCCCCAGCTCGCCGACGCCTTCGCCGGTGACGAGCCGGACCTCGTCCTCCACGACATCACCTCCTACCCCGCACCCGTCCTCGCCCACCGCTGGGGCGTCCCGGCCGTCGCGCTCTGGCCCAACCTCGTGCCCTGGGAGGGGTACGAGGAGGAGATCGCCGAGCCGATGTACGCCGACCTCAAGGAGTCGGAGCGCGGCAAGGCGTACTACGCCCGCTTCGAGGCGTGGCTGGCGGACAATGGCGTCGGCATCCACCCCGACCGGCTGATCGCCGCACCCCGCAAGGCGGTCGTCCTGATCCCCAAGGCGCTCCAGCCGAACGCCGACCGGGTCGACGAGACCGTCTTCCACTTCGTCGGTGCCTGCCAGGGCGACCGCGCCGGACAGGGGGAGTGGCGGCGGCCGGCCGGGGCCGGGAAGGTGCTGCTGGTCTCCCTCGGCTCGTCGTTCACCAAGCAGCCGGACTTCTACCGCGCCTGCGCCGAGGCGTTCGGCGGCCTGGACGACTGGCATGTCGTCCTCCAGATCGGCAAGCACGTCGACCCCGCCGAACTCGGCGAGCTGCCCGCCAACATCGAGGTGCACTCCTGGGTGCCGCAGCTCTCCGTCCTGCGCCAGGCGGACGCCTTCATCACGCACGCCGGCGCCGGCGGCAGCCAGGAGGGGCTCGCCACCGGCACCCCGATGGTGGCCGTGCCGCAGGCGGTCGACCAGTTCGGCAACGCCGACATGCTGGCCTCACTCGGGGTGGCCCGCCACCTCCCGATGGAGGAGGCCACCGCCGAGACCCTGCGGGCCGCCGTCCTGGAGCTGGTGGGCGACCCCGAAGTGGCCCGCAGGGCGGCGGAGATCCAGCGGGGGATGGCCGCCGAGGGCGGCACCCGGCGGGCCGCCGACCTCATCGAGGCGGACCTCCCGGGGGCCGCCGGCGCCCGGTAGCCCCGGCCCGGCCCCCGCCCCCGCCCCTGGACCTCCCGTCCGGGGGGCGGCCCCCGCGAGGCGGCGGTCCATCCGCACCGCGCCGTGGCACGGCCCTCCGGGTCGCGCCGCCGCGCGGTGCCGTAAAGCTTCCGCCGTGGGCGATTTGTTATTAAGGAAGTTTGTTGAGTAAGTCATAGCTGTGTGAAGAGCTTGATCTGCGCTCGTCAATCGACCAGGGTTTCGAACCAGGCCGCGGAAATCTTTTCGTCCACGGCCGAACCCCCCACACAATTTGATGACGAGGAGACCCCTCTTCATGGCAAACACCAAGCGCGCACGTGGAGTTCGGCTCGCAGCAGCCACCGCCGTCGTCGCCGGCCTCACCGCCTTCGGCACGGCCCACGCAGGTGCCGCCCCCACCCCCACGCCGACCGAGGGAACGGTCTACGGACTCGGAGCCGAAGGCGCCGTCTCCGGAAGCTACATCGTCCTGCTGGACGAGAAGGCGGACAAGGCGAAGCTCGCCAAGGAGTACGGCGGCACGCTGAAGCGCAACTACACCTCGGCCGTCAACGGCTTCTCCGCCAGCGGCCTGTCGGAGACCGAGGCCAAGCGCCTCGCCGCCGACCCGTCGGTCGCCAAGGTCGTGCAGAACAAGAAGTTCAGCATCAGCGCCACCCAGGACAACCCGCCGTCCTGGGGCCTGGACCGGGTCGACCAGGCCGACACGGCCGGCGACAGCAAGTACACCTACCCCGACAACGCGGGTGAGGGCGTGACCGCGTACGTCATCGACACCGGCGTACGCGTCGGGCACAAGGACTTCGAGGGCCGCGCGGTCTCCGGCTTCGACGCCATCGACAACGACAACGACGCCAGTGACGGCAACGGCCACGGCACCCATGTCGCCGGCATCATCGCCGGTGCCGCGCACGGTGTGGCCAAGAAGGCGAAGATCGTCGCCGTCCGGGTGCTCGACGACAACGGCTCCGGCACCACCGAGCAGGTCGTCGCCGGCATCGACTGGGTCACCAAGAACCACCAGGGCCCCTCCGTCGCCAACATGAGCCTGGGCGGCGGCGCCGACCCGGCCCTCGACGAGGCGGTCAAGAAGGCCATCGCCGCCGGGGTCACCTTCGGTGTCGCGGCCGGCAACGAGTCCGCCGACGCCGGCCAGGGTTCGCCGTCCCGCGTCCCCGAGGCCATCACCGTGGCCTCCTCCACCAAGGACGACCAGCAGTCCGACTTCTCCAACTACGGCTCGGTCGTGGACATCTACGCCCCCGGCTCGGACATCACCTCGGCGTGGAACGACAGCGACGAGGGCACCAAGACCATATCCGGCACCTCCATGGCGACGCCCCACGTCGTCGGCGCCGCGGCGGTCTACCTGGCGGGCCACCAGGACGCCACCCCGGAGCAGGTCGCCAAGGCCCTCACCGACGGCGCCACGGCCGACAAGATCTCCAACCCCTCCCAGGGCACGCCGAACAAGCTCCTGAAGATCGTGGAGTAGCCCGTACGGGACCCTGAACGGCGGCCGCCGTGCCCTCCCCCACGGGGCACGGCGGCCGCTCTATGGTGTGACCATGACGACGAGGTACGCCGCCCTGCTGCGCGGGATCAACCTGGGCGGCCACAAGAAGGTCGCGATGGCCCAGCTCCGCACCCTGCTCACCGAGCTGGGGCACGGCGACGTCACCACGTACCTCCAGAGCGGCAACGCGGTCTTCACCGACACCTCCGGCGCCGACGAGGACACGC
The DNA here is from genome assembly GCF_043079975.1 of Streptomyces sp. NPDC015131. NCBI lineage: Bacteria > Bacillati > Actinomycetota > Actinomycetes > Kitasatosporales > Streptomycetaceae > Streptomyces > Streptomyces sp. NPDC015131. Next base: position 535,163 of record NZ_JBIBVB010000001.1, read on the forward strand.
TGGCGGCCGGTATCGAGGCCGCCGTCGAGAAGCACTTCGGCTTCAGCGCCGGCTGCCTGGTCCGCGGCGGCCCGTATCTCCGCGCCGTCGCCGACGACTGCCCCTTCCCGGCGGCCGGCCTGGAGGGCAGGCAGCTGCACGTCACCTATCTCTCGGCCCCCGCGGACCCGGGCCGGTTCGCCGGCCTCGACCAGGAAGCCTTCCTCCCCGAGGAGTTCCGGCTCGGCGACCGCGCCGTCTACCTCTACACCCCCGAGGGGCTCGGCCGCTCCAAGCTGGCCGAGGCGCTCGCCCGCCCCGCGCTCACCAAGGGCATCACGGCCACCACGCGCAACTGGAACACCGTCGTCAAGCTGGTGGAACTCACCCAGGAGTAGCGCGAAGCGACGGCGGCCCCTTGAGCGGTGGCCCCCCGAGCGGCGGCCCATCCCCGCGCAGCCCGCCCTCGTACGGCCTTACGCGGCGGCCCGCCCCCTCGCCTCGGCGCGCGCCTCCTCGTAGCGCGCCAGCAGCAGCCGGGCCAGCTCGGGCGACGGGCCCAGCACGTCCGCCAGGACGTCCGCGCCCGCCGCGCCCTCGGCGATCCGGTCCGGCAGGCGGCCGGGCGCGATGACATAGGGGGCGACCGCCACCCGGCGCGCCCCCTCCTCGCGCAGGGCCCGCACCGCGTCCTCGGTGCGGGGAAGAGATGCGGAGGCGAACGCAGGCCGCACGGCGCACCAACCGGTGTGCCGCAGCTCCCGCGCCATTTCAGCGATCACTGCGATCGCCTCCGGGTCGGAGGAGCCCGCCGAGGCCAGGACGACCCCGGTCGAGCGCTTGTCGGCGGGCGTGAGGCCCGCCTCGTACAGCCGCCGCTCCAGCGCCGCGATCAGCAGCGGCGACGGCCCCAGCACCGGCGCCTGCCGCATGCGCAGGGACGGCGGTGCCTCGCGGAGCACCGCGGGGATGTCGGCCTTGGCGTGGAAGGCGCGCGTGAGCAGCAGCGGCAGGGCCACCACGTCGCGTACGCCCTCGGACGCCAGCCGCTCCAGCACGGCACCCACCGACGGCACGTTGAAGTCCAGGAACGCCGTCTCCACCCGTACGCCGGGGCGGAGGGACGCGGCGCGGCGGACCAGGGCGTGCACGGTGGCGGCGTGCCGCGGGTCGCGGCTGCCGTGGGCGATGACGAGAAGGACCGGACGGTTCATGACGGGACGCTCAGCTCTGGACGAGGAGCCCGCGGCGGCGCAGCACCGCCCGCTCCAGGGGGCTGAAGATCAGCAGGTCGATGGCGATGCCGACGCTCAGGATGAGCAGGATCGCCAGGAAGATGCCGGGCATGTCGATGTTGTTGCGGCCGTTCTCCAGCAACTGGCCGAGGCCGAGGCCCAGTTCCGGCGAGGAGGCGATGATCTCCGCGGCCATCAGCGACCGCCACGAGAACGCCCAGCCCTGCTTCAGGCCCGCCAGGTAGCCGGGCAGCGCGGCCGGCATCACGATGTGCCGGGCACCCCGCAGCCCGGTCGCGCCGAGCGTCCGCCCGGCCCGCAGGAACAGCGGCGGCACCTGGTCCACGCCCGCCACCAGGCCGTTGGCGATCGACGGCACGGCGCCCAGCAGGATCACTGCGAACATCATCGAGTCGTTGAGGCCCAGCCACAGCACCGCCGGTGCCACCCACGCCACCGACGGCAGCGACTGGAGGCCCGAGAGGATCGGCCCGATCGCGGCGCGCACGAACCGCACCCGCGCCACCAGCAGGCCCAGCGGGGTACCGATCGCCAGCGCCATCAGGAAGCCGAGCAGCGCCCGCGACACACTGGTCCACAGCACTCCGAAGAGCGTGCCCTCCAGCCACATCGCGGACAGGCTGTCCCACACGGCGGACGGCGGCGGGAGCTTGTACGCGTCGGTGACCTCGGCCCACACCAGCAGCTGCCAGACCACCAGCACCAGCGCCACGGCCACCAGCGGCGGCAGGACCTTCCTCACCAGGACCTCGCGCAGCGGGGTGCGGCGCACCTGCACCGCGTCCAGCGCGTCCAGGCCCGCCTCCAGGCCGGCCAGGTCGTCCGCCTTGCCGTCCGTTGTCCCGGCGGACCGGGTCGTCGTCTCAGTGCTGGCCATGACGGCGGATCTCCCCACGCAGTTCTTCGGTGATCTCGACGGACAGCTCCGCCACCGCGGCGTCCTCGATACGGCGCGGCTGAGGGATGTCGATGCGCCACTCGCGGGCGATCCGCCCCGGCCGGGACGACAGCAGCACCACGCGCTCGGCCAGCCGCACGGCCTCGCGCACGTTGTGCGTGACGAACAGCACCGACAGCCGGGTGTCGCGCCAGATGCGCGTCAGCTCGTCGTGCAGCACGTCCCGGGTGATCGCGTCCAGCGCGGCGAACGGCTCGTCCATCAGCAGCAGGTCGCTGTCCTGCGCCAGCGCCCGGGCCAGGGCCACCCGCTGGCGCATGCCGCCGGACAGTTCGTGCACCCGCTTGCCGTACGAACCGCCGAGCCGTACCAGCTCCAGCAGCCGCTCCGCCTCGCCCCGCCGCTCGCCCTTGGGCACCCCGCGCAGCCGCAGCGCCAGCTCGATGTTCTTCCCGGCCGTCAGCCAGGGGAACAGGGCGTGCTCCTGGAACATCAGGGCCGGCCGGCCGCCGGGCGTGGCGATGGACCCCGCCGTCGGCCGGTCGAGCCCCGCGACCAGGTTGAGGAGCGTGGACTTGCCGCACCCCGAGGCTCCCAGGAGGGTGACGAACTCGCCCGGGGCGACGTCGAGCGAGATGTCGTCGAGCACGAGCTGCTGTCCGGACGGTCCGGCGAAGGACTTGGAGACGTGCTCGAGACGGGCCGCGTGGGTCACCGCGACACGGTCCTCGGCCTTGGCGAACGTCGTGGCCATGGTCGTCACCTCCTGGGAAACGGGTGGGGGAGTACGGGAACGGGGCTGCCGTGCGCGGTTACTCGGAGCCGAGCCCGGCGTCGGCGACCGCCGGCCCGCCCTCGGCCTTCAGGACCTTGTTGAGCGGCCGGAGGTCGTAGATGCCCTTGAGGTCCGGCTTCTCCAGCAGCCCGGCGGCCACCGCGTGGTCGGCCTGCGCCTGGAGCGTCGCGGCCAGCGGGTCGTCGAGGAACCGGATCGACGACCACGCCGGGTCGAGGACCTTGTCACCCAGCGGCTTGCCGGTGAGCTGCTCCAGCTTCGCGTTGGCCGACGCCTTGGCCTTCTCCGGGTTGGCGTTGATCCACTTGTTGGTCTTCACCGACCCGCGCAGCACCGCCTCCACCACGTCGGGGTGCTCCTTGAGGAACTTCTGCGACACGATGATGTTGGTGATCACGAACTTGCGGTCCGGCCAGAGCGACGACTCGTCCAGCAGCACTTTGGCGCCCTCGCTGACCAGCTTGGACGCGGTCGGCTCCGGCACCCAGGCGCCGTCGATCGAACCGGAGGTGTAGGCGTTGGGGGCGACCTTGTTCTCGGTGCGGACCACGGACACGTCGCCCTTGCCGCTCTGGGCGTCGACCTTCCAGCCCCGCTCCCTGATCCAGTTCAGGAACGCCACGTCCTGCGTGTTGCCGAGCTGAGGGGTGGCGATCCGCTTGCCCTTGAGGTCGTCCAGGGTCTTGATCTTGTCCGGGTTCACCACCAGCTTCACGCCACCGGACGCGGAGCCGCCGATGATCCGCAGGTTCTCGCCGCGGGACTTGACGTAGCCGTTGATCGCGGGGGAGGGGCCGATGAAGCCGATGTCGATCGAGTCGGCGTTGAGCGCCTCGATCTCGGAGGGGCCGGCGTTGAAGGTCGACACCGCCAGCTCGGTGCCGCCCAGCTCCTTCTGGATGATGCCTTCCTGGTCGCCCACCAGGGCGGTGGCGTGGGTCAGGTTCGGGAAGTACCCGACCCTCACCCGGTCGGCGGAGAGCTTCTCGCCCTCGGCCGCCACCTTCTTCTCGTCGCCGGTCGCCTTGGAGCCGTAGCCGCAGGCGGCCAGCGTGCCGATCAGCAGCGGCAGGGCCGCCGCGGCGGCGAGAGAGCGGCGCAGGGTGGTACGGGAGGCAGGCACGGAGGTGTATCCCCTCGGTTCAGGGTCTTCGGAATCGTCTTCGGTGGTGCGCGGAGCGCGGGTACGGCAGGCGGAGTGCGCACCTCGGGTGCGCGGTCCTCACCCCGCACATCGCGCCACTCCACCGGTCCCCGCGCCGAGGGCGCCGCTGCCGACCCGGCCGCCCTCCTTCGCGAACGTCGCGTACACATCGGCCATCGTCAGAAGTCCCAGCCCTCGTCGTCCTGTTCGGCGGGGAGCGCCTTCGCCGAGGCGAACGACTCGCCCGCCATGCCGGCCGCGAGCGTGGTGCCGTCGGACGGGTCGATCAGCAGGAACGAGCCGGTGCGCCGGGAGTCGGCGTAGCTGTCGAGCGCCAGCGGCTCGGCGGTGCGCACCACGACCCGGCCGATGTCGTTGGCCACCAGCCGGCCCGGCGCCGGGTGCTGGGACAGGTCGTCCAGCGTCAGCCGGGACGGTATGTCCTTGACGATCGCCTTGACCGTACGGGTGGTGTGCTTGAGCAGCACCCGCTGCCCGACGCTCAGCGGCTGGTCCGCCACATGGCACACCGTCGCCACGACGTCCTGCGTGGTCGCCGGGGCGTCGGCGGCCGGGGCGATGAGGTCGCCGCGCGAGATGTCGATGTCGTCGGTCAGCCGGACGGTCACCGACTGGGGCGCCCAGGCGATGTCGACGCTCTCCCCGAGGGCGTCGATCGCCGCGATGGTGCTCGTCCGCCCGGACGGCAGCACGGTGACCCGCTCGCCGACCCGGAAGGCGCCGGCCGCGATCTGGCCCGCGTAGCCCCGGTAGTCGGGGTGCTCGGCGGTCTGCGGCCGGATCACGTACTGCACCGGGAAGCGGGCGTGGCAGGCCGTCAGGTCGTGGCTGACCGGCACGGTCTCCAGGTGCTCCAGCACGGTCGGGCCGCCGTACCAGTCCATGTTCGCCGACGGCTCCACCACGTTGTCGCCGGCCAGCGCCGAGATGGGGATGGCGGTGATCTCCGGGACGCCCAGCTCCGAGGCGTACGTCGTGAACTCCTCGGCGATCGCCGCGAACACCGGCTCCGCGTAGTCGACCAGGTCCATCTTGTTCACGGCCAGCACCACGTGCGGGACCCGCAGCAGCGCGGCGACCGCCGCGTGCCGGCGGGTCTGCTCCACCACGCCGTTGCGCGCGTCGACCAGCACCACGGCCAGCTCGGCGGTCGAGGCGCCGGTCACCATGTTGCGGGTGTACTGCACATGGCCCGGGGTGTCGGCCAGGATGAACCGGCGCCGGGGCGTGGCGAAGTAGCGGTACGCCACGTCGATGGTGATGCCCTGCTCCCGCTCGGCCCGCAGGCCGTCCGTCAGCAGCGCCAGGTCGGGGGCGTCCTGGCCGCGGCTCAGCGACGCGGCCTCGACGGCCTCCAGCTGGTCGGCCAGGACCGACTTGGAGTCGTGCAGCAGCCGGCCCACCAGGGTGGACTTGCCGTCGTCGACGGAGCCGGCGGTCGCGAAACGCAGCAGGGTGGTGGCCGACAGGTCGGCGAGCTGCTCGCTCGTGGTGCTCATCTCTAGAAGTACCCTTCGCGCTTGCGGTCTTCCATCGCGGCCTCGGACAGCTTGTCGTCGGCGCGGGTGGCGCCCCGCTCGGTGAGCCGGGACGCGGCGATCTCGGCGATGACGGCGTCCAGCGTGGTGGCGTCGGATTCGACGGCGCCGGTGCAGGACATGTCGCCGACCGTGCGGTAGCGGATCAGCCGCTTCTCCACCGGCTCGGTGTCCTTCGGGCCGCCCCACTCGCCGGCGGTCAGCCACATGCCGTTGCGGGAGAAGACCTCCCGCTCGTGCGCGAAGTAGATCTGCGGCAGCTCGATGCCCTCGCGCTCGATGTACTGCCACACGTCCAGCTCGGTCCAGTTGGACAGCGGGAAGACCCGCACGTGCTCACCGGGGGCGTGCCGCCCGTTGTAGAGCTGCCACAGCTCCGGGCGCTGGCGGCGCGGGTCCCACTGGGAGAACTCGTCCCGCAGGCTGAACACCCGCTCCTTGGCCCGCGCCTTCTCCTCGTCGCGCCGCCCGCCGCCGAACACGGCGTCGAAGCGGTGCTGCTGGATGGCCTCGGTCAGCGGGACCGTCTGCAGCGGGTTGCGGGTGCCGTCCGGGCGCTCCTTGAGCACCCCGCGGTCGATGTAGTCCTGCACGGAGGCGACGTGCAGCCGCAGCCCGTGCTTCTCCACCGTCCGGTCGCGGTACTCGATGACCTCGGGGAAGTTGTGCCCGGTGTCCACGTGCAGCAGAGAGAAGGGGACCGCCGCGGGGGCGAACGCCTTCAGCGCCAGGTGCAGCATGACGATCGAGTCCTTGCCGCCGGAGAACAGGATCACCGGCCGCTCGAACTCCCCCGCCACCTCGCGGAAGATGTGCACCGCCTCGGACTCCAGCGAGTCCAGGTGCGACAGGGCGAACGGGCTGTCGGTGTCCTGGACGTCGGTGACCGTGGTCGTCATGCCAGTCCCCTCTCGGTCAGCAGCGTGTGGACCGCCGCGGCGGACTCCTGGACGGTCTGGTTCTGGGACTCGATCCGCAGGTCCGGCGCCTCCGGCTCCTCGTACGGGTCGTCCACCCCGGTCAGGCCGCTGATCTCGCCCGCGGCCTGCCGCGCGTACAGCCCCTTCACGTCCCGCTCGGAGCACACCTCCACCGGGGTGGCGACGTGCACCTCGACGTACGGGGTGCCCTCCCGCTGGTGGCGCTTGCGGACGGACTCCCGGCTGTCCGCGTACGGGGCGATCACGGGCACCAGCACGTGCACGCCGTTGGACGCCAGCAGTTCGGCGACGAAGCCGATCCGCTGCACATTGGTGTGCCGGTCCTCGCGGCTGAACCCGAGGCCCGCCGAGAGGAACTCGCGGATCTCGTCGCCGTCGAGCACCTCGACCCGCCGGCCCTCGCCGCGCAGCCGGTCCGCCAGCGCGTACGCGATCGTCGTCTTGCCGGCGCTCGGCAGCCCGGTGAGCCAGATGGTGGCCCCGGGGGTGGCCCCAGTCACGTTTCCTTCTCCCACAGTCGTCATCAGCCGTGCAGCCCGCACTCGGTCTTCGTCCGGCCCGCCCAGCGGCCCGCCCGCGCGTCCTCGCCCTCCGCCACGCGGCGGGTGCAGGGCGCGCAGCCGACGGAGGCGTACCCGTCCATCAGCAGCGGGTTGGTCAGCACCCCGTGCTCGGCCACGTACGCGTCCACGTCGTCCTGCGTCCAGCGGGCGATGGGCGAGACCTTCACCTTCCGCCGCTTCTCGTCCCAGCCGACGACCGGGGTGTTCGCCCGGGTCGGGGACTCGTCGCGGCGCAGGCCGGTCGCCCACGCGTCGTACGCGGTCAGCCCGTCCTCCAGCGGCTTGACCTTGCGCAGCGCGCAGCACAGGTCGGGGTCGCGGTCGTGCAGCGCCGGGCCGTGCTCGGCGTCCTGCTCGGCCACCGTCCGCAGCGGGGTCAGGGTGATGACGTTGACGTCCATCACCGCGTCCACCGCGTCCCGGGTCCCGATGGTCTCGGGGAAGTGGTAGCCGGTGTCGAGGAACACCACGTCCACGCCCGGCATCGCCCGGGAGGCCAGGTGGGCGACGACCGCGTCCTCCATGGAGGAGGTGACGCAGAACCGGGGGCCGAAGGTCTCGGCCGCCCACGCCAGGATCTCCAGGGCGGACGCCTCCTCCAGGTCCCGCCCCGCCTTCTCCGCCAGCTCCCTGAGCGACTGCTCGCTCCGAGTGACCGTCATGCCGTGTCCCCTCCACCGTCGTCGCGCCGCAGCCCCCGGCTCAGCAGTCCGAGGAACTTCAGCCGGAAGGCCCGATTGCAGGCCGCGCACTCCCAGGCGCCGTGCCCCTCCTCACTGGGGCGCAAGTCCTCGTCCCCGCAGTACGGGCAGTGGAACGGCGCCGCCCGCTCGCTCACGACAGGGCCTCCTCGCTGGCGCGCGCCGCCCAGGTGGCGAAGCGCTCGCCGGACTCGCGCTCCGCCTGGAAGCGCGTGAGGACCCGCTCGACGTAGTCGGGCAGTTCGGCGGCGGTGACCTTCAGACCGCGCACCTTGCGGCCGAAGCCGGCCTCCAGGCCGAGGGCGCCGCCCAGGTGCACCTGGTAGCCCTCCACCTGGTTGCCCTCGTCGTCCAGCACGAGCTGGCCCTTGAGACCGATGTCCGCCACCTGGATGCGGGCGCAGGCGTTGGGGCAGCCGTTGATGTTGATGGTGATCGGTTCGTCGAAGTCCGGGATACGGCGCTCCAGCTCGTCGATCAGCGACGCGCCGCGCGCCTTGGTCTCCACGATGGCGAGCTTGCAGAACTCGATGCCGGTGCAGGCCATGGTGCCGCGCCGGAACGGCGACGGCTTCACCTGGAGGTCCAGCGCCTCCAGCCCCTCCACCAGCGAGGCGACCTGCGCCTCTTCGACGTCGAGGACCAGCATCTTCTGCTCGGCGGTGGTCCGCAGCCGGCCGGAGCCGTGCGCCTGCGCCACCTCGGCGATCTTGGTGAGGGTGGCGCCGTCGACGCGGCCGACGCGCGGGGCGAAGCCGACGTAGAACCGGCCGTCCTTCTGCCGGTGCACCCCGACGTGGTCGCGCCACTGCTGGACGGGCTGCTCGGGCGCCGGGCCGTCGGTCAGCGGGCGCTTCAGGTACTCGTCCTCCAGCACCTTCCGGAACTTCTCCGGGCCCCAGTCCGCGACCAGGAACTTCAGCCGGGCGCGGTTGCGGAGCCGGCGGTAGCCGTAGTCCCGGAAGATCGAAATGACGCCCTCGTACACGTCGGGGACCTCGTCCAGCGGCACCCAGGCGCCCAGCCGGACACCGATCTTGGGGTTGGTGGAGAGGCCGCCGCCCACCCAGACGTCGAAGCCGGGGCCGTGCTCGGGGTGGTGCACCCCGACGAACGCGATGTCGTTGATCTCGTGCGCCACGTCGAGCAGCGGGGAGCCGGAGACGGCGGACTTGAACTTCCGCGGCAGGTTGGAGAAGTCCTTGTTGCCGACGATCCGCCGCTGGATCTCGTCGATGGCGGGCGTGCCGTCGATGATCTCGTCCTCGGCGATCCCGGCGACCGGGGAGCCCAGGATGACGCGCGGGGTGTCGCCGCACGCCTCGGTCGTGGACAGGCCCACGGCCTCCAGGCGGTTCCAGATCTCGGGCACGTCCTCGATCCGGATCCAGTGGTACTGGATGTTCTGCCGGTCCGTGATGTCGGCGGTGCCGCGCGCGAACTCCTGCGAGATCTCCCCGATGACCCGCAGCTGCTCGGTGGTCAGCCGGCCGCCGTCGATCCGGACGCGGAGCATGAAGTACTCGTCGTCCAGCTCCTCCGGCGCCAGGATCGCGGTCTTGCCGCCGTCGATCCCGGGCTTGCGCTGGGTGTAGAGGCCCCACCAGCGCATCCGGCCGCGCAGGTCGTTGGGGTCGATCGAGTCGAAACCGGCCTTGGAGTAGATCGTCTCAATACGTGTCCGAACGTTGAGACCGTCGTCGTCCTTCTTGAACTGCTCGTTGCCATTGAGGGGCGTGAAGTGGCCCACGGCCCACTGACCTTCGCCGCGGTGGCGCCCGGTCTTGCGACGGGCGGCGGCGGAGGCGGGCTTCTCAGGGGTGGCGGCCATGACGATACGTCCTTCGGGACAGCAGGAGGGCGGCTCTGACCTGCACACTCGCGCGCTCGGCAGGGGGCGGCGCGGCGATGCGCTGGGGGTTCAGAAGTTCGGGGGATCGCGGTGGTGCTGGGCTGGTCAGCTCACCGGACAGATGGCGCTGGACATGCGGCCGAGGTCGACGTGCCGCCGACTCACCAAGGCAATTCCAGCTCGAGACATGACGGAAGCGTGCCATGGGACTTTGGACCCAGTCCAGAATCGTCCGGAATATGGACGGGGGTGTCCCGCATCGTGGACAATGTGGCCTGGGTCACTCGGCCGGGCGGGCGGGTCGTCGGCGGGTGGGGGCGGGGACGGCGGTCAGCCCAGCGCGCCCGGCCAGGGACCCGGAGCGGCCGTGTCCGGCTCCTCGCTCACCTTCGTGTCGAACAGCCGGAAGCCCCGCCGCAGATAGTTGTCCATCGCGTGCTCCCCGTCCAGCGAGCAGGTGTGCAGCCACACCCGCTTCGTCGGGGCGCGCCCCAGCCAGCGCTCCGCCAGGTCCCACGCCCGCGCCGCACCGTACGACAGCAGGTGCCCGCCGATCCGCCGCCCCCGGAACGCCGGTATCAGCCCGAAGTACACGATCTCCACGACCCCGTCGTCCTGCGCGTCCAGCTCCACATAGCCCGCCGGCGTCCCCCGGTCGTACGCCACCCAGGTCTCCGCGCCCGGCCGGCCCAGGATCTCCTCCCACTGCGCGTACGTCAGGCCCAGCCGGTCCGTCCAGCGGATGTCCCCGCCCACCGCGCTGTACAGGAACCGGCTGAACTCCGGCGAGGGCACCCCCGCCCGCTCGATCCGGACGTCCCCGGAGGGCTCGGCGGCGGGCCGCAGATCGGCGGGCGAGGTCTGTTCGAGGGACCAGGTGGTCACGGTGATGCTCATACGCCAAGCGAATCACGTCCGTCGCCCGGCTCGTGCCCGCCCCGGGAGGCGCACACCGCCGGGGCCGTCGAGTGGGGGAGCAGATCCGCCGGATCCCCCGGGCGGACCACCTCCACCTCCACCTCCTCCCGGAAGCGGTACGGGCGGTGCTCCAGCACCCCGGCCAGCGTGCGGCGCATCCGGGACATCTCCGCCCGCACGGTCACCGTCCGCGTCCGGTCGCCGAACACGTCGTACGCCAGCTCCGCCGCCGTCCGGCCGCCCCGGTGCAGCGCCAGCACGTACAGCAGCTCCGTATGGCGCGGGCTCAGCTCCCGCGTCCAGCTCCCCGCCGCCCCCGACACCCGCAGCGACCAGCGCCGCGGCCGGCTCACATCCAGCACCACCCGGCCCGGCGCGCCCGCCTCCCGCGCCTCCTCCCCGTCCACCACCCGCAGCAGCCACCCGCCCGGCAGCGGCTCCACCTCGCACATCCCCAGCGCCGGCAGCCACACCCGCCCCGGCCCGAACGACGCCGGCAGCGGCACCCGGTCCACCGGCGGCATCCCCGTCACCCCCGCCAGCCAGCCGTGCCCGTCCACCGCCAGCGCCCTGCCCCCCACCCGGCACAGGATCGGCGCCGCCACCGCGCGCAGCCGCCCCAGATCGGCGAAGTGCCGGTTGCGCAGCTCCGCCTCCGCCAGCCGGGCCACCGAGCCCACCAGCGACAGCGTCGCCGGGTGCATCGTCGCCAGCGGCCCGCTCACATCCACCGCCCCCAACAGCGTCCCGTCCCGCGGATCGGTGATCGGCGCACCCGCGCACGTCCACGAATGGTGCGTCGCCACGAAATGCTCCGCCGAGTGCACCTGCACCGGGCGGCGCGCCACCAGCGCCGTACCCACCCCGTTCGTCCCGACCGTCGCCTCCGCCCAGTCCGCCCCCGGCTCGAAGCCGTGCCCGTCCGCCTTCCGCAGCACCGGCGCGCTGCCCTCGCGCCACAGCACCCGGCCGTCGGCGTCCGCGACCACCATGATGTGCCGCACCGCCCCCGACCCGGCCGCGCCCGGCACCAGCCCCTCCCGCAACACCGGCAACAGCTCCGCCAGCGGCGACGCCGCCCGCCGGCGCTCCAGCTCCCCCGGCGCCAGCAGCCCCGACCGCCGGTCCCGGTCCGGGTCCAGCCCCCCGCGCAGCATCCGCTGCCACGACGCGCCTATCTCCGCGCGCGGCGCCAGCGCGGACCGCCCGCCCCGCAGCGCCGCCTCCCGCACACCCTTCAACAACAGCGCGGCCTCACGCGTGTCCATCGCGGCCAGCCGCGCCATGTCCACCGTGGCCCGCCGCACCCCCCGGCCGGTCCCTGCCACCCCACCCTCCCCAGTCGGCGACGCTGCAACCCCTTGCAACTCTCGCGCACCCCCCTGCCCCCGTACGACAGTGGTGCCGCGACGGGATGGTGCCGTGTCGGCGCAGCACCATCCCGTTTTATTTTTGTGGCTCGGTTCGCCTCCGGGGCGCTTTAGACGGTGTCGACGGTCGATCGTGCTCGGCCCTTCGTTCCTCAGGGCCTCCGCGCGTTCTCCCTTTCGACACCCGCGGCCCCCCTTCGGCTCACTCGCCTCTCACGCACCGGGAGGAGCCCCCGCGTGCTCACCCGACCGGTGCTGCTCGGGTCACCCGCCGGGAGTGACCCGGGCCGGTGCTCACCCGACCGGTGCTGCTCGGGTCACCAGGGACGCCAGGTCCAGGGTGTGGGGCAGCGTGCCGAAGGCGGCGCCCCAGTCGGAGCCCAGGCGGGAGGCGCAGAAGGCGTCGGCGACCGCCGGCGGGGCGTACCGGACCAGCAGCGAGCCCTGGAGCACCAGGGCCATCCGCTCCACCAGGCGGCGGGCGCGGGCCTCGACGCCCTCCAGGTCGGCCAGCTCCGCCAGCAGGTCCTTGATCGCGCCGTCCAGCCGGTGGTCGGCGCCCCGGGCGCGGCCGACCTCCTCCAGGAAGGCGTTCAGCGCCATCGGCTCCCGCTGGAGCGCCCGCAGCACGTCGAGGGCCTGGACGTTGCCCGAGCCCTCCCAGATGGAGTTCAGCGGTGCCTCGCGCAGCAGCCGGGGCATGCCCGACTCCTCCACGTACCCGTTGCCGCCCAGGCACTCCAGCGCCTCGGCCGTCACCGGCGTACACCGCTTGGTGACCCAGTACTTGGCGGCCGGCACCGCCAGGCGCAGGAACGCCCGCTCCTGCTCGCCGCCGGAGTCCCAGGCGGCGGCCAGCCGGATCGCCAGCGCGGTGGCCGCCTCGGACTCCAGCGCGAGGTCGGCCAGGACGTTGCGCATCAGCGGCTTGTCGACCAGCGTGCCGCCGAACGCGCTGCGGTGGGAAGCGTGGTGCACCGCCTGGGCGACCGCCTGGCGCATCAGGGCCGCCGAGCCGACCACGCAGTCCAGCCGGGTGGCCGCCACCATCTCGATGATGGTGCGCACCCCGCGCCCCTCGTCGCCGACGCGGCGCGCCCAGGTGCCGTCGAACTCCACCTCGCTCGACGCGTTGGACCGGTTGCCCAGCTTGTCCTTCAGGCGCTGGATGCGGAACACGTTCCGGGTGCCGTCCTCCAGCACGCGCGGCACCAGGAAGCAGGTGAGCCCGCCGGGCGCCTGGGCCAGCACCAGGAACGCGTCGGACATGGGGGCCGAGCAGAACCACTTGTGGCCCGTCAGGAGGTACTCGCCCTCCGCGTCCAGCGGGGCCGCGGCCGTCGTGTTCGCCCGTACGTCGCTGCCGCCCTGCTTCTCCGTCATCCCCATGCCGAAGAGGACCCCGGTCTTGTCCGCGGCCGGGCGCAGCTCCTCGCCCTCGTAGATCCGCGAGGTCAGCCTGGGCTCCCACTCGGCGGCGAGCGCCGGATCGGTGCGCAGGGCCGGGACGGCGGAGTGCGTCATCGACAGCGGGCAGCCGTGCCCGGCCTCCGTCTGCGTCCACACCAGGAACCCGGCGGCGCGCCGCACATGGCCGCCGGGCCGGCCCCAGGCGTCGGTGAGCCCGTTGGTCACCGCGTGCCCGAGCAGCCGGTGCCAGGCGGGGTGGAAGTCCACCTCGTCGATCCGGTGGCCGTACCGGTCGTGGGTGCGCAGCTTCGGGGGGTTGTCGTTGGCGAGGAACCCCCACTCCTGCGCCTGCGCCGACCCGGCCGTGGTGCCGAGGCCGGACAGCTCCCGTCGGGCCTCGTCGAGGAGTTCGGGCGGAAGATGACGTTCCACGGCCTCGGTCAGCGCCCGGTCCGCGGTGAAGACGTCGTACCCGACCAGGGGCGGAGGCTGGTTGGTCACGGTGTGGGTGGTGGTCGCCATGCGGATACGGTAAGGAGGTGCAGGCAGCAAAAGAAACACCCCCGGGGCCTGACCGGTCCCCGGGCAGACTCCACCGGGCCCGGGCGCTCTACCGCAATGTGTCGAAGCGGAGGATGGCCTGGCTGCTCCTGAAGGACACGGTCAACTCGTGCATCGAGTACCGGATCCTCGGCCTCGCCGCCGAGGCGGCGTTCTTCACGCTGCTGTCGCTGCCCCCGCTGATGCTGGGTCTGCTGGGCCTCCTCGGCTACATCGACGACTGGACCGACACCACCACCGTCGCCTCCATCGAGCGCAACATCCTGGGCGCGGTCGGCACGGTGCTGTCGGACCGGGGCGTCAACGAGATCGCCCGGCCGCTGCTGGCCGATGTCACCCACGGGGGCCGCCCCGACCTCATCTCGATCGGTTTCGCCATCGCCCTGTGGTCCGGCTCGCGGGCGGTGAACGTCTTCATCGACACCATCACCGTGATGTACGGCCTCGACGGCCACCGGGGGATCGTCGCCACCCGGCTGCTGGCCTTCCTGCTGTACCTGGTCGCCCTGGTCATCGGCGCGGTGGTGCTGCCGCTGGCGGTGGTCGGGCCCGACCGGGTGGTGGAGCTGGTCCCCTGGGGCACCGAGGTCGTGGCCGTCCTCTACTGGCCGGTCGTGATCCTGCTGTCCATCGCCTTCCTGACGACGCTGTACCACGTGTCCGTGCCCGTCCGCTCGCCGTGGATCGAGGACGTCCCGGGCGCGCTGGTGGCACTGGCGATGTGGGTGCTGGGCAGCTTCCTGCTCCGGATCTACCTCACCAGTACGGTCGAGGGCCCGACGATCTACGGCTCGCTGGCCGCGCCGATCGCGGTCCTGCTGTGGATCGGCATCTCCGCGTTCGCGGTCCTGGTGGGCGCCGCGGTCAACGCGGCGATCGACCGGGTGTGGCCGTCGGTCGCCACGGCCGCGGCCCGCGCCGAGAACGAGCGCGTCCGCACCGCCGAGGCCGCCGCGCTGGTCGCCCGGGCGAAGGCGGCGGTGGAGGGGCTGGACGACGACGACCCGGACATGCCGTCGGAGTTCCCCGAGCGCTGGTCGCGGTTCCTGCCGCCCGACGACGTCAAGTCCCGGCTGCACACGCCCAAGGACAAGGACCGCGAGGCCGGCCCCCGGGAGCGGGAGCGGAACGGCGATCCGGGCGACCGGGGCCGGGACGGGGACGGGACCGCCCCGTAGGGAGGGGCCACGAACGGATGGTAATGATAGGGTAAAGAAGATCTTTTCCCTGCCGCCACCGCCTGCGAAGGGGCGATCGACCATGGGAATCCGTCGCACCCCCCTGCCCGGTGTCGGCACGCGGTTCGACTTCACCACCGAGGACGGTCAGCGCCTCTCCGTCGTCGTCCACCGCGACGGCCGCCGTTTCGTCGGGTTCTACGGCGAGGACGACCCCGACACCTGCCAGGCGTCCGTGCCCCTCACCCCCGAGGAGGCCACCAGCCTGGCCCACCTCATCGACCCCGCCCCGCTCGGCGCCATCCGCACCGACGGGCTCGACCTGGTCACCGAGCACATACCCGTCGGCAGCCGGTCGCCCTACGGCGGGCGGCTGCTCGGCGAGACCCGGGCGCGCACCCGCACCGGCGCCTCCGTCGTCGCCGTCCTGCGCCGCACCAGCGTCCACCCCTCACCGGGCCCCGACTTCCGGCTCGCCGTCGGCGACACCCTCGTCGCCGTCGGCACCCGCGAAGGCGTCGACACGCTCGCCGGCATCGTCGCGGGAGGATGACATGCACGACACCACCGCGCTCCTCATCGAACTCGGAGCGGTCATCCTCGGCCTCGGCCTGATAGGCCGGGCCGCCGGCCGGATCGGGCTCTCCCCGATACCCCTCTACCTCCTCGCCGGACTGGCCTTCGGCCACGGCGGACTGCTCCCGCTCAACGCCAGCGAGGACTTCGTCGCCGTCGGCGCCGAGATCGGCGTCATCCTGCTCCTGCTGCTCCTCGGCCTCGAGTACAGTGCGTCCGAACTGGTCACCAGCCTCCGGACGCAGTACCCCTCCGGCGCGGTGGACTTCGTCCTCAACGCCACGCCCGGCGCCGCCGCCGCGCTGCTGCTCGGCTGGGGCCCCGTCGCCGCCGTCGCCCTCGCCGGAGTCACCTGGATCTCCTCCTCCGGCGTCATCGCCAAGGTCCTCACCGACCTCGGCCGGCTCGGCAACCGCGAGACCCCCGTCATCCTCGGCCTCCTCGTCATCGAGGACCTCTCCATGGCGGTCTACCTCCCGCTGCTCACCGCCTTCCTGGCCGGCGTCGGCCTGGCCGGCGGCAGCATCACCCTCGTCATCGCCCTCGGCACCGTCGGCCTCGTGCTGTACGTCGCGCTCCGCCACGGCCGGCTCATCAGCCGCGCCGTCTCCTCCGACAACCCCGAGATGCTGCTCCTGGTGGTGCTCGGCCTCACCGTGCTCGTCGCCGGCATCGCCCAGGAGCTCCAGGTCTCCGCCGCGGTCGGCGCGTTCCTCGTGGGCATCGCCCTGTCCGGCGAGGTCGCCGAGGGCGCGCGCAAGCTGCTGACCCCGCTGCGCGACCTGTTCGCCGCGGTGTTCTTCGTCTTCTTCGGCCTGTCCACCGACCCGGCCGCCATCCCGCCGGTCCTGCTGCCCGCGCTGCTCCTCGCCGCCGCCACAGCCCTCACCAAGATCGCCACCGGCTGGTACGCGGCGCGCCGCGCCGGGATCGGCCCGCGCGGACGCCTGCGGGCGGGCGGGGCGCTGGTCGCCCGCGGGGAGTTCTCCGTCGTCATCGCGGGCCTCGCCGTCGGTACGGAACCCCGGATCGGGCCCATCGCCACCGCGTACGTCCTGATCCTGGTGATCGTCGGACCGCTCACCGCCCGCTGGACCGAACCCGCGGTCGCCCGGCTGCGGCGCGGGCCGCGCCGCCCGAAGCCGCGCGCCGACCCGCCGCCGGGGCACGAGGAGATCGCCGAGGCGTCCGGGGCGCCGGCCGCGAACTGAAAAACCCTTGGCGCGCACGACGGCGGTCCCGCTAACGTGGGGCCGTTCCCACGGGACGACACGCGACACGAGCGAAGACCAGGAGGTGTGACCGATGGCTGTCACTGCGACGGGCGTTGCCCGCATCCGGACGATCCGTCACTCCACCTCCGTGGCCACCGGCTGAACCACCGCGCCCGCAGCGGCGCCCGCCCGGGGCCACCCTCCGAAGGGTTCCCCCTTGTCTTCCGCTTCTGTTTCCTCCTCCACTCTCGCCCTGACCTCCTACGGCTGGGACGAGGGCTGGGAGGCCGAGTTCGCCCCGTACGCCGCCCAGGGCCTGGTCCCCGGCCGGGTCGTCCGGGTCGACCGCGGCCAGTGCGACCTGGCCACCGCCGCCGGCACCGTCCGCGCGGACACCGCCTTCGTCACCCCGCACGACCCGCTGCGGGTCGTCTGCACCGGCGACTGGGCCGCCGTCGACCCGGCCGGCCACCCCCGGTACGTCCGCGCCTGCCTGCCGCGCCGCACCGCCTTCGTACGCTCCACGTCCTCCCAGCGGTCCGAGGGGCAGATCCTCGCCGCCAACGTGGACCGGGCGATCGTCGCCGTACCGCTCTCCACCGAACTGGACCTGGGCCGGATCGAACGGTTCCTCGCCCTGGCCTGGGAGTCGGGCGCCGAACCGCTCGTCGTCCTCACCAAGGCCGACCTGGTGCCCGACCCGGTCGGCCTGTCCTACCTCGTGCAGGACGTCGAGACCGTCGCCCCCGGTGTGCAGGTGCTGCCGGTGAGCGCCGTCGGCGGTGACGGCACCGACGTCCTCGCCGCCGTCGTCTCCGGCGGTACGAGCGTGCTGCTCGGCACCTCCGGCGCGGGCAAGTCGACCCTCGCCAACGCCCTGCTCGGCGAGGACGTCATGGCCGTCCAGGACGTACGGGACACCGACGGCAAGGGCCGGCACACCACCACCACCCGCAACCTCCTCGCCCTGCCGGGCGGCGGCGTCCTCATCGACACGCCCGGCCTGCGGGGCGTCGGCCTCTGGGACGCCGGGACCGGGGTCGGCCAGGTGTTCGCCGAGATCGAGGAACTGGCCCGCGGCTGCCGCTTCCACGACTGCGCCCACCGGACCGAGCCGGGCTGCGCCGTCCTCGCCGCCATCGAGGAGGGCGCGCTGCCCGAGCGGCGTCTCGACAGCTACCGCAAGCTGCTGCGGGAGAACCAGCGGATCGTCGCCAAGACCGACGCCCGCCTCCGCTCCGAGATCCTCAAGGACTGGAAGCGCAGGTCGGCGGAGGGCCGCGCCGCGCTGGACGCCAAACGCGGCGGCCGCAACCGCTGACACCCGGAGTCCGGGGCGGGCGCGGCGGCGCCCCCGTCGCGCCCGCCCCCCGTCAGCCGTTCAGGACGGCGCCCACCCAGGCGCCCACGATCAGCAGGCAGGCGAACAGCTCCACCAGGACGCTCGTGCCGATGGCGCGCATGACCGTCCGGGTGGACGCCACCGCCTGCCCGTGGCCGCCCAGGCGGAGCCGTTCGCACAGGTAGATCCCGCCCAGGTAGCCCGGCACCGCGCCCACCACCGGGAGCAGCACGAAGCCCAAGAGCGCGCCGACACCGGCGTACGCGACCATCCGCCGGGTCACCCCGACGCCCCGCACCCGGCGGGCCGGGAGCTGCCAGACCACCACCTGGGTCACCAGCAGCAGCGCCGTCGCCCCCACCAGCAGCCACCAGGCCAGACCCGACTGCACCTGCAGCGACCACCACATCACCGCGGCCCACACCAGCCAGGCGCCCGGCACGCCCGGGACCAGCACCCCGAACAGGCCGAGGAGCATCACCAGCCCGGCCAGGAGGAGCTGCCACGCACCCATGGCCCCAGCCTGCCCGACCGGCCCGGCTCCCGCAGGTCAGGAGGCGGCCGTACGGGCGGGCCGGTCGCCCGCCACCCAGCCCAGCCGGTACGCCGCCCACCCCAGTTGCAGCCGCGTGGTGACCCCCGCCGCCTCCATCAGCCCCCGCACCCTGCGCTGCACCGTCCGCAGGCCCAGACCGAGCTGCTTGGCCACGCTCGCGTCCGTCAGCCCCGCCAGCAGCAGCGCCAGGATCTCCAGGTCCGTCCCGTCCGGCGCGGCGGGACCGGCCGCCCCCGCACGGTCCTCCGCGCGGTACTCCTCGTCCAGCCGGGCCGCCGCCCGCTCCGCCCGCTCCAGCTCGTGCCGCCGCCGCGCCACCAGCGCGCCCAGCGCCGGGCCGGGCGGCGCCGGCTCCCAGCACCCCTCCGGGCGGGCCCGCGCGCGGACCGCGAGCCCCGACGACTCCAGCCGCCGCAGCAGCCGTTCCGCCTCCGCCTCCGGAAGGTCCAGCCGCCGCGCGAGGTCCCCGGCCGCCGCCGCACCCAGCCCGACCAGCGCCCGGTACGCCGCTTCCTGCCCCTCGTCGAGCCCTATCGCCGCCAGCACCCCTGCCGTCCCCTCCTCGCCCGCAGCGCTCATCATCCACGACCCCTCTCACTCCGTGGACATACGGTTCATGATTTGACCAAACCGGACTACGCTCGTCACCGGACCATTCCCACGAACCGGTCCGCCGGGCGTCCTTCCCGTGGGGGGTGGGGCCGCCCGGCGGACCACTTTTCCCGTACCGCCGTTTTCGTACGCCCCGCACGGTCGACAATTAAGGGCATGAGCCCACAGGGGGATACGCCCACCACCGGCGAGGACGACTGGTGGGGCAAGCTGTACGACGAGGCCGCCCCGGACACGGCGCCCACCGCGTCGGGCGACACGCTCGACGACCGCTTCCGCTCCGCCTCCGGCACCGTCACCGCCGGGCCGCCGCCCGGCCCCGGCCGCGCCCCCTGGGAGCCGCAGGACCCGGCGGACGCCCCGCCCGGCACCCCGCGCACCTTCCCCGGCGCCCCGCCCCGCCGCCTGCCGCGCCCGCGCGTGGAGCACGTAGGCGACGGGCCGCCCACCTACGAGCCCGAGCCGACCGCGCTGCCACCGGCGCGGGCGCACCAGCTGGACGCGCTCGTCGCCGACACCGTGCTGGACGGCGCCCGCTACGGCACGTACACCCTGCGGGCCGCGTCCGTGCGCGGCGACTCCGCCCGCTACCGGGGCGAGCCCCGCCGCGACGCGCTCCTCACCGCCCGGTTCGGCACCGGCGACACCGCCCTCGTCCTGGTCGCCGTGGCCACCGGGGCGCGCGGCACCGACGGCGCGCACCTCGCCGCCGCCGAGGTCTGCCGCCGCATCGGCGAGGCCGTCGGGCGCAGCCACCAGCGGCTCGCCGAGGACATCCGCGCGGGCCGGCGCGGTGAGCTGAAGTCCGGTCTGCACCGGCTCACCGACCGCTCCTACGGCAGGCTCCGGGCCCGCGCCGCCGACCTGGGCCTGGAGCCCGGCGCGTACACCGCCGGGCTGCGCTGCCTGCTGCTGACCGCCGACCCCGCCTGCCGCACCCGGGTGTTCTTCGGCTGCGGGGACGGCGGGCTGTTCCGGCTCCGCGACGGCGCCTGGCAGGACATCGAGCCCGCCGTCCCCGAATCGGCCGCCCTGACCGGCGAGGCGGTCGTCGGCTACGGCTCCCCGCCCGCCGAGACGGCCGAGGGCGACCGCCTGACCATGGACCTCCACATCACGACACCCCCCTCCCCGTACGCGGAGGAGCCCGCCCTGCCGCCCGCCGAGCCGTTCCGCTTCCGCGCCTCCGTCGCCCGGCCCGGGGACACCCTGCTGCTCGCCGGGCCCGGCCTCGCCGAGCCGCTGCGCGGGGAACCGGGCCTCGCCCGCGAGCTGGCCGGCCGCTGGGGGACGGGTGAACCCCCGGGGCTCGCACAGTTCCTGGCGGACGCCCAGCTCAGGGTGAAGGGGTACGCCGATGACCGTACGGGCGTGGCCATCTGGGAGGCGTAACGGCGTCCGCCGTGCGTGGATGGACCCATGGCCAAACAGAACGTGGCAGAACAGTTCACCGACATCCTCGTCCGCGCCGGAGTGCGACGGCTGTACGGAGTCGTCGGGGACAGCCTCAACCCGGTCGTCGACGCCATCCGCCGCACCAAGGGCATCGACTGGATCCCGGTGCGGCACGAGGAGACCGCCGCGTTCGCGGCCGGCGCCGAGGCCCAGATCACCGGAAGCCTCGCGGCCTGCGCCGGCTCCTGCGGACCGGGCAACCTGCACCTGATCAACGGCCTCTACGACGCCCACCGCTCGATGGCTCCGGTCCTCGCCCTCGCCTCCCACATCCCCTCCAGCGAGATCGGGCTGTCCTACTTCCAGGAGACCCACCCCGACCGGCTCTTCCAGGAGTGCAGCCACTACAGCGAGCTGATCTCCAGCCCCCGGCAGATGCCCCGGCTGCTCCAGACCGCCATCCAGCACGCCGTGGGCCGCGGCGGCGCCAGCGTGGTGTCCCTCCCCGGTGACCTCGCCTCCGAGCCGGCCCCCGAGAAGGCCGCGGAGCACGCGCTCGTCACCACCCGCCCCACCGTCCGGCCCGGCGACGCCGAGATCGACGCCCTGGTCCGGCTCATCGACGACGCCGACCGGGTCACCCTGTTCTGCGGCAGCGGCACCAAGGGCGCCCACGCGGAGGTCATGCGGTTCGCCGAGCGGATCAAGTCACCGGTCGGGCACGCGCTGCGCGGCAAGGAGTGGATCCAGTACGACAACCCGTACGACGTGGGGATGAGCGGCCTGCTCGGGTACGGCGCCGCCTACGAGGCCACCCACGAGTGCGACCTGCTGATCCTGCTCGGCACCGACTTCCCGTACAACGCCTTCCTGCCCGACGACGTGCGGATCGTCCAGGTGGACGTGCGGCCCGAGCACCTCGGCCGCCGCTGCAAGCTGGACCTGGCGGTCTGGGGCGACGTGCGGGAGACCCTGCGCTGCCTGACGCCCCGGGTGAGCCCCAAGACGGACCGCCGGTTCCTCGACCGGATGTTGAAGAAGCACGCCGAGGCGCTGGAGGGGGTCGTCAGGGCGTACACCCGCAAGGTGGAGAAGCACGTCCCGATCCACCCCGAGTACGTGGCGTCCGTGCTGGATGAACTCGCCGACGACGACGCCGTGTTCACCGTCGACACCGGGATGTGCAACGTCTGGGCGGCCCGCTACCTCACGCCCAACGGGCGGCGCAGGATCATCGGTTCGTTCAGTCACGGGTCCATGGCCAACGCGCTGCCGCAGGCCATCGGCGCCCAGTTCACCGACCGGAAGCGGCAGGTCGTCTCGATGTCCGGCGACGGCGGCTTCTCCATGCTGATGGGCGACTTCCTCAGCCTGGTCCAGCACGATCTGCCGGTGAAGGTCGTGCTGTTCAACAACTCCTCGCTGGGCATGGTCGAGCTGGAGATGATGGTGGCCGGCCTGCCCTCGTACGGCACCGCCAACCGCGACACCGACTTCGCCGCCGTCGCCCGCGCCGCCGGCGCCCACGGGGTGCGGGTGGAGAAGCCCAAGGACCTCGCGGGCGCCCTCAAGGACGCCTTCCGGCACAAGGGCCCGGCGCTCGTGGACGTCGTCACCGACCCCAACGCGCTGTCGATCCCGCCGAAGATCAAGGCGGAGATGGTGACCGGGTTCGCGCTGTCCGCCAGCAAGATCGTGCTGGACGGGGGAGTGGGCCGGATGCTCCAGCTGGCCCGCTCCAACCTGCGCAACGTCCCCCGGCCCTGACCCGCGGGGCGCACGGGGCGGCGCGGCACGCGCTCCGGGGCGCCCCGCCCCCGTCGCGGCGGGTTCCGGGCCCGGGAGGGGCGCGGAGCCGGCCGCACCCGGGCCGGCCCCCGGCGGGCCGGCCGGCCGCATACGCCGATGCGCCCCCCTGGCGCCCCCCGGAGCGGCCGTTCGAAGGCGTGACGGCGCGTAGGCGGGGGCATGCATCCCGTGAACCTGTTCGAGGGGGAAGGGCCGACGACGTGCGGGTGGGGGAGATGATGGGACGTCAGGCAGGGGCTGGTGCCGTGACCGACGGGCGCGTTCCCGGAGTGGAGCGGTACGGACAGCCACCGGTGCAGTGGCGTCGGCACGTACGGGGGGCGGACCTGGCGGCCGTGGCGGAGGTGCGGCGCGCCCTGCGCGAGCTGCTGCGGCACTGGGGGGAACCGGTCGCGGCGGACGTCGCGGAGCTGCTGACCAGCGAGTTGCTCACCAACGCGCTCATCCACACCGAGCACGGCGCCGTGCTGACCGTGACCCTGACCCCCGCCGCGGTGCGCGTGGAGGTACGGGACTTCGCCCCCGCCCTGCCGACCCCGCACGCCCCCACCGACGACGACGGTACGCACGGCAGGGGGCTCGTCCTGGTCCAGGCGCTCGCCGACGCGTGGGGCGTCCTGGCGCACGGCGTGGGCAAGGTCGTCTGGTTCGAGCTGTCCGGCGGGGCCCCGGCCGCGTAGGCATGCGAAGGGGCGGGGGTACGCGACCGGCGTACCCCCGCCCCCGGTGTCTCCCGGACCGTCAGCCGAACTGCTGCTCCAGGTCCTTGAGCTTCCGCTCCAGCGAGTCCAGCCGCGGGAGCGTCTGGGTGTCGTCCTCGGCGGTCAGGTCGACCGTGCGGGGCGGATCAGTGCCCTTCACGGCCTGAAGGGAGGGCCGGGAACGGGACGGCAGGTTCCCCCGCTCGGATATGGCGGGCTCCACGGCGGGCGCCCCCACGGCGGCCGGCGCGGAACCCCCCACGGGACTCCCGGAGTTGACGGCCTGCACATCGACCTGGGCGCTCATGACCGGGACGTCGACCTGACGGCCGCCCCGGCCGGGGCCCCAGGCGCGGTGCTGGCGGTTGTACGCCTTGAGCCGGGCCCGTTCCATCTTCTGGTGCTCGCGCCGCCGCTCCCGCTCCTGCTCCTTGCGCCTGCGGTCCTCCCGTACCTCGTCGACCGCCTCGTCCAGGGTGCGCACCCCTTCCAGGAGCATCAGCGACCAGGCGCCGAACGTCTCCCGGGGGGCCCGCAGCCAGCGGACGATCCGGATCTGCGGCAGCGGCCGGGGCACCAGCCCCTGCTCGCGGAGCGCGGACCGGCGGGTCTGCTTCAGCGCCCGGTCGAACAGCACCGCCGCCGACAGGGACATGCCCGCGAAGAAGTGCGGGGCGCCCGCGTGGCCGAGGCCCCGCGGGGCGTGCACCCAGTTGAACCAGGCCGCCGCGCCCGCGAACGTCCAGACCAGCAGCCGGGAGCCGAGGGCCGCGTCGCCGTGGCTCGCCTCCCGCACCGCGAGCACCGAACAGAACATCGCGGCCCCGTCGAGCCCGAACGGCACCAGGTACTCCCAGCCCCCGGAGAGGCTGAGATTCTGCCGGCCGAAGCCGACCAGGCCGTGGAAGGACAGCGCGGCGGCGACCGCCGCGCAGCAGAACAGGAGCAGGTAGGACGCGGTGCCGTAGACCGCCTCCTTGCGCCGGCGGCGCTCCTCGCTGCGCTCCCAGGAGTCGTCGGCCGCCGCCTTCTCACCCACGCGTCTGCCGCGAGCGAGGACCGCCACCGCCACCAGGACTCCCACCAGCATCACGCCGCCCGGAAGCAGCCAGTCCAGCGATATGTCGGTCAGTCTCATGCGGTGTCCCTTGCATCGCTCGCGGTAGGGCGTTTCGGCGCCATAGTGGCCGAAGGCCGCTGAGCCTCACGGGTTTTCGGGACAAGAGAACGCCAACGGGGCGGCGAAGCCTGCGAATAGGTGCGATTCGCTCGAACAGCCTTCTGTGGCGGGGGAGTTGCGTTCGAATCAGGTCACCCGTGCGGGTGGCGTAAGCGGTGCCGGGCCGGGCCCGTGTCAGCCCGCGGCGGCGCTGAGCCTGCGCACCCGGTCCGCGTCGCAGGTGCGCGGGCAGGTGACACAGGTGTCCTCGGGACGCAGCGTGTAGAACAGGCAGCAGCTCGCCCGGTCGCGGGTCGGCAGCGGGGCGCCGTCCGGGCCCGTCAGCTCGCGGAAGCCCGCCGTCCCGACGTACGGCTTCGCCGCCCCCGGGGCGGGCAGCAGCAGCCCCAGCTCCGCCATCGCCCGGTGCTCCTCGCCCAGCAGGTGCCCGATGTACCAGAGGCCCTCGACGACCTCGTCGGTCGCCATGCCCCACAGGGCCCGCTTGCCGCGCCGCATCCGGGGCCCGAAGCCGTCCAGCACCGGCCCCAGGTGCTCGGCGACGGCCGCCCGCACCTCCGCGCGCAGCGCCTCCTCGTCCGGCACGACCCGGGCGCCGGGCAGCCCGGCGGCGGGGTCACCGGGCAGGCAGGCGAAGTCCCCGACCCGTACCGTCATCCGGCCCAGCGCCCGCTGGAACGCCACCGCCCCCACGGGCAGCCGCGGCACCCGGCGGTGCAGGAACCAGGGGACGGTGATCAGCAGGCAGGCCGGCCACGCGTACCGGTGGAGACCGAAGCTGGCGACCACGTCCGGGCGGGCGTGCCGGCCGTAGTCCCGCAGCACCTGCGCGTCGTCCCAGGAGAGGAAGGCGTCCAGGGCGGCGCCGCCGGCCGCCAGCTCGTCCGCGCCCACCCAGCCGGACCCCCGGGGCACCTGTTCGCCGTCCGCCAGCTCCCGCACGCGCAGGCCCGGGAACACCTCGGCGAGGCGCTCGTACGCCTCCGTGACGGGCGAGGCGAGCGCGGCCAGCAGGGCGGGAGTGGACATACGGGGGACCACCGAATCGACGATCGTTGGCAGGTTAGCCTTACCTTACCCGATCTGATCGACGTGTGAACGGTGACCCCGTGCGCCTATCGTGCACGGGGGTCCCGCCCACCGCGAGCCGGGACCTCCGCACGCACGACCAGGAGGACCCGAGTGGAGCAGGGCACCACACGCGACGGCGCCGCGCCGCACACGGCGGAGCGACCGGAGCCGCACGCCACCGTCCGGGTGCCCGAACAGGCCCGGGGCGAACACACCCACGGCGAGACGCCGGGCGGGACCGCGCCCTCCCGTGCCGTGCGGCGCCACTCCGTACGCGGGCAGGTCCTCGACGCCCTGCGCACCGCCCTCGTCGACGGCGAGCTGGTCCCCGGCCGGGTCTACTCCGCCCCCGCGCTGGGCGCACGCCTCGGCGTCTCGGCCACCCCCGTGCGCGAGGCCATGCAGCAGCTCGCCACCGAGGGCGCCGTGGAGGTCGTGCCCAACCGGGGCTTCCGCGTCGCCGAACGCACCCCCCGCGAGCTGGCCGAGCTGGCCGAGGTGCGCGCCCTGATCGAGGTACCGGTGGTGCTCCGGCTGGCCCGCACCGTCCCGGCCGCCCACTGGGCCGCCCTGCGCCCCCTCGCCGAGGCCACCTGCGCGGCGGCGGCCCGAGGCGACCGCGCCCTCTACGCCGAGGCCGACCGCGCCTTCCACCGCGCCGTCCTCGCCCTGGCCGGCAACGAGCAGCTGGTCGCCCTCGCCGACGACCTGCACCGCCGCTCCCAGTGGCCCCTGGTCGCGGGCCCGGCGCCCCGGCGGGCGGACCTGGTGGCCGACGCGGCCGAGCACACGGCCCTGCTCGACGCGCTGATCGCCCAGGACCTGCCGGTCGTGCAGGCACTGGTGCACGAGCACTTCGCCGGCGCCGGGTGACCGGCCCGGAGACCGGCACGCGCGCGGCGGTCTGGGACACCGCCAACCGGCTCGGCGTCGTCGCCGGCACGCCCGGCGAGCTGTGCACCGCCCTGCTCGCCGGACCGCGCCGCACGGTCGCCCTGCCGCTGCCGCCGGACCACCAACTGGTGCGCGACCTGCGCTCGCTGGGGCATGTGGCCCTCGTCCTGGAGGAGCCCGCCGGGTCGAGCCCCGGCCCCGCCCCCGGGCCCCCCGACCTCGCCGACCCGGCCGCCGTGTGCGCGGCCGACCCGCTGCGGGTCACCGGGGCGTACGAGGCCGACCCCCGCCCGTACGGCGGGCTGCGCGCCGCGTGGCTGCGCGCCGGCCAGTCGCTGATCCGCGACCAGGACCCCGCCGAACGCGCCCTGGTGCTGCTCGCCGCCCTCGACGAGGACCACGCGGACCCGCCGGTGGCCGCGGCCCTGGCCCGGGCGGCCGCCCGGGCGCCGTGGCGGCTCACCGGGTCCGCGCGCCGGGTGTGCACCGCCCTGGCGACCGGGCCCGGCGGGCGGCTCGTGGTGCGCGACGACCGGGTGCGGGCGGTCGGCTGCCTCCCGGACGGCACCCAGCTCGCCCTGGACGAGCGGGGCCGCCTGCACCGGCGGGGCGGCCCGCCGGACCGGCTGACCGACGCCGTCACGGCCACCCTCGACCGCCACCCGGCCACCGCCCTCGCGGTCATGGGCGCCACGGTGGTCACCGGCGACCGCACGGGCACCGTCCACGCCTTCTCCCTCGCCGGTCTGGAGCAGGCGGCGCCGCACGCCGGCCGGGTGACCGCCCTGGCGGCGACGGCCTCCGTGGCGTACAGCGGGGGAGCCGACGGGGCCGTGCACGCCTGGCGCCCCGGCCGCGCCCCCGCCCGGACGCCGGTACTGCGGCGGGCGTGCCCGGTGGCCGCCCTGCACGCCGCCGGCCCGTACCTGGCGGTCGCCTGGGCGGACGGCACGGCCGAGCTCCACCACCCGGGCGAGCGCCGCTCCCTGGCCTTCCGCCCCGGCCCCCGCGTCCGCGCGGTCGCCGCGACCGCCGGGGGAGAGCTGGTCGTCGGCCTCGACGACGCGCTGCTGCGCCTGGCGGGCCGGTGGTCCGGCCGCTCGCGGGCGGGAGCCGGCGGCTGAGGGCCCGCCCCGGCAACGTCCGTTCAGGCGGCGGCCGTCGGCGCGAGCCGCGCGGCCAGCCAGGTCGGCACGCCGCCCAGCAGCTGGAACAGCCGCCGCGCCTCGGCGCGCAGCCGCGCCGCCTCCGGTTCCGTCTCGGTGTCGGCCAGCGCCACCAGGGCCGGCGCCGTACCGACCAGGTAGCCCAGCTCCTCGCGCAGCCGCAGCGACTCGGCGAAGCCGTGCCGCGCCTCGGCCGCCTCGCCGTCCCGCAGCGCCAGTCCGGCGAGGTGCCGCCAGGTCGAGGAGAGCAGCAGCGCGTCGCCCTGGTCGGTGGCGCCCAGGTGGGCGCGGCGGTACGCGGCGCGGGCGGCCTGCGGGGAGTCCCCCAGGTTCTGGGCGACCAGGCCCCGCCGGTAGTCCAGCAGCGGGCGGCCGGGTGCCGTGGGGGCGATGAGCGCGGCGGCCCGGCCGAGCGCCGCCCGCGCCTCGTCCGCCCGGTCCCGTACCCCCAGCATGGTCGACGCGTAGGCGAGGTGGCCGCGCTCGCAGGCCGCCGCGCCGCGGTCCTCGTCGTCCCGGACGTTGGCCTCCGCGAAGCGCAGGGCCTCCTCCGCCTCGGCCCAGCCCTGCTCGGTGTAGAGGCACCGCTCGATCAGCAGCGACGCGCGCTGGAGGGCGACGGCGGGGTGGCCCGCGCCGGGCGCGAGGAGGGCGGCCGCGTCGGTCCAGCAGCCGCGTGAGCGCAGCCGCCATACCGCGGTCTGGAGGGGATCGTCGCTTGCGGTCGTTCCGGAACCAGACATGGCGGTATCCGCCACATTGCCCTCCCCGAGCGCGCCGTCGAGCTGTTGAGTCCGATGCATCTCAGCACGGAACGGACGCCCGGCCAAGAGGGTCAGGTGAATTGATTCACAATCGCCGGCGCCCTCGGGCCAGTCCCGCGAAGGCCGTTCGGCCCCCGGGGCGTCCCGGACGGGCGTCCGCGTTCCACACGAACGGGTGATGGCGCCGGCCGGTGGCCGCCCGCCCGCGGCCGGCGCCCCGAACTGCCCCTCACCGGGACGGAGTTCGCGGGGAGTGGGTCCTTCCGCTAGGCGGCGGGCGTCCAGTGGGCGGGGCGGGTGAGGCGCTCGGGGAGGGTGGTCCGGGCGTCCCCGCGCGCGGCGTTCAGCTGCGGCTGGGTGAGGAACAGCGCGCCGGTGAGGTCGGCTCCGGCGAGGCGCGCGTCGCGCAGGTCCGCGCCCAGCAGGTCGGCCTGGCGCAGGTCGGCGCCGGTGAGGTCGGCCGCGATGAGGTAGGCACCGCGCAGGGTCGCGCCCCGCAGGTCCGCGCCGGTCAGGCGGGCGCCCATGAGGTCGGCGCCCCGGCGGTTCTTCTTCCGGGAGCGGGCGCCCGGGACGTCCGCCCGTACCAGCTCCGCCGTCCGGCCGAGCAGGTCCCCGACGGCCCCGCGGTGGGCGTCCAGGTCGAGCGCCGTCAGCTCCTCGGGGGACAGCAGGGTGAGCCGCTCGGTCTCGTCGAGGAGGCGGCGCGTCTCACCGCGCAGCGGACGCGCCGCCGCCAGGCCGAGCGCCTCGGTGAGGTACGCGAGCAGTTCGTGCAGATGCCGTACGACGGGGAAGGCGGCGAACATCCGCCGGGCCGTGTCCGGATCGCGCCGCCAGTCGCGGCCGCCGAAGGTGATCTGGGAGACCTTCTGGCCGGCGCCGAAGCAGTCGTACACCGTGCAGCCGGAGTAGCCGCGGTCGCGCAGCCGCTCGTGGATGCCGCACCGGAAGTCGGTGGCGAGGTTCCCGCACGGGGTGCCGGCGGGCTTGTCGGCGGCGAAGTCCGCCGAGGCGGCGAAGGGCAGCGCGACACAGCACAGGCCGAAGCAGTTCGCGCAGTCGCCGCGCAGGGTGGTGTCCGGGTCCGCGGACGTCACGTGGTGGTTCGCTTTCTGTGGTGGGTGTGGGCGGCGGTCGATCGGGTGACGGACCGTCAGGACATGCGCAGGGCGAGGAAGAAGTCCAGCTTGTCCTCCAGCCGCGACAGGTCGCGGCCGGTGAGCTGCTCGATCCGGCCGACCCGGTACCGCAGGGTGTTGACGTGCAGGTGCAGCCGGGCCGCGCAGCGCGTCCAGGAGCCGTCGCAGTCGAGGAACGCCTCCAGGGTGGGGATCAGCTCCGCCCGGTGCCGCCGGTCGTAGTCCCGCAGCGGGTCCAGCAGCCGCGCGGTGAACGCCCGCCGCACGTCGTCCGGGACGAACGGCAGCAGCAGCACATGGGACGCCAGCTCGTGGTGGCCCGCCGCGCAGACCCGCCCCGGCCGCGCCGCCGCCACGCGCCGGGCGTGCCGCGCCTCCTCCAGCGCGCCGCGCAGCCCGTCGGCCGAGTGCACGGCGGCGCTCACGCCCAGGGTGAGACGCCCGTCGTCGGCGAGCCCGGCCGACAGCGGGCCGCGCACCGAGGACAGCAGGGCGTCCGCGTGCAGACCGCTCCCGGCGGTCCGGGCCGCCCCGTCCTCCTCGGCGTCCGCCTCCGGCTCCGGCCGCGCGGGCAGCGGGACCAGCGCGATGGCCTCGTCCCCGGTGTGGGCCACCGCGATGCGGTCGGCCGAGTCGGGGCCGGACGTCGCGGGGTCGACCAGGATCTCCTCCAGCAGCGACTGGGCGACCGGGCCGGCCTCGATGCCGGGCGCGCCCGTACCGCCCTCGCCCCACTCCACCCGGGCGACGACCACCTGCCAGTGGGGCGCCGTCCCGAGGCCGGGCAGCAGCACCGGCGCGGCGACCCGCAGCCGGGCGGCGATCTCGGCCGGGGCGGCACCCGTCTGGACCAGCTCCAGCACCTCCTGGGCCAGCCGCCGCCGCACCGTACGGGCCGCGTCCCGCCGGTCCCGCTCCACGGCGATGAGCTGGGTGACGCCCTGGAGCAGGTCCAGCCGGGCGGCCGGCCAGTCCCCGGCGTCCGCCTCGACGGCCAGCAGCCAGTCGGACAGCACCGTCTCCCGCACGTCCCGGGACGCGGGGGCGGCGCCGCGCCCGGTGTTCCGGATCGGGAAGAGCGAGTACGTGGTCCCCGAGACGGCCGCCCGGTGCGGGCCGCGCCGCCCGGTGCGGGTGGCGGACAGGTGCTCACCTGCCAGGAGGGCGCCGGTCTCGGCGGGCAGCGGGTCCCCGGCGCCCGCGATCTGGCGCCCGGTCGGGGAGAGCACCCAGGCGTGAAGGTCCAGGTCGGAGCCGAGGAGGTCGAGGACCACCTCCGGTCCGCCGCCGGCCGGGCCGGAGGTCATCAGCCGCCTGTGGCGATCCACGACGGCCGCCAGGTCCCCGGCCCGCTCGCCCGACACCTGTCGAACGACATGCTCCGTGATGGTTGCGAACGCAACGGATTCATTGACCGCGAAGAGCGGGAGGCGATGGCGCAAACACGCCTGCACCAGATCGTCCGGGATGGCCCCGAGTTCCGCCTCGCCCGCGGCCAGGCCGGCCACTCCCGCGCCGGACAGGATGCGGACGAACGGCTCGGAGTCGTGGGCGTCCCGCCGCCAGGCCAGGCCGGTGAGCACCAGCTCACCGCCCGAGAGGTACCTGCTGGGGTCGCGCAGGTCCGTCGTCATGACGCCGCGGACCGTGCGGTCGAGCTCGTCCTCGCCGCCGAGCAGCCGCAGCCCCAGCGCATCGGTTTCCAGCAGTGCGCGCAGCCGCATGGGATCGCCGCCGATCTGTCGTGTGGGTGTTCCGTGGGTGTCTGGTTGTGGCCGGTGAGCCGTGGCCCCCGTTTCCGGGGGGAAACGGAGAGGTTACTGCTCCTCGCCTTTCGTTCGAATCTACAAGACGAAGAGGGCGACCAGCCAACTCCTTCATGGTTTCGGTGACTGCACCGGGTGGAGCACCGCTGGGTGTACTTGGGCCACAACGCGTTAACAGCACGTGAACATGAAATCGAAGATGGGCCGGCCGTCCCCCGAGCCCCAGCGAAGCAACTGATCACACGGCACCCGGAGCGAGTCGATCGCCTCGATCACCCAGCCGGGCCAGTGATCACCGGATCACAGAAGAGAGCCACTCATGGACTTCCTTCGCCCCGCCAGCTGGGAGGAGGCGCTCGCCGCGAAGGCCGAGCACCCCACGGCTGTGCCCATCGCGGGTGGCACCGATGTCATGGTCGAGATCAACTTCGACCACCGACGGCCCGAGTACCTCCTGGACCTGAACCGCATCGAGCTGCTCCGCGAGTGGGAGGTCGGCGAGGAGAACGTCCGGCTGGGCGCCTCCGTCCCGTACACCCAGATCATGGAGCACCTGCGGGCCGAACTGCCCGGCCTGGCGCTCGCCTCGCACACCGTGGCCTCGCCGCAGATCCGCAACCGCGGCGGTGTCGGCGGCAACCTGGGAACGGCGTCCCCGGCCGGCGACGCGCACCCCGCCCTGCTGGCGGCCGGTGCCGAGGTGGAGGTGGAGTCGGTCCGCGGCTCCCGCTTCATCCCGATCGACGAGTTCTACACCGGGGTGAAGCGCAACGCGCTCCAGCCCGACGAGCTCATCAAGACCGTGCACATCAAGAAGGCCGACGGGCCGCAGCAGTACTCCAAGGTGGGTACCCGGAACGCGATGGTGATCGCGGTGTGCGCGTTCGGTCTCGCGCTGCACCCCGAGACCCGGACCGTACGGACCGGCATCGGCTCGGCCGCCCCCACGCCCGTCCGGGCGAAGGAGGCCGAGGAATTCCTGAACGCCGCGCTCGACGAGGGCGGCTTCTGGGAGAGCGGCAGGATCATCACTCCCTCGATCGCCAAGCAGTTCGCCGAGCTCGCCTCCGGCGCCTGCAACCCGATCGACGACGTGCGGGGCACCGCCAAGTACCGCCGTCACGCGGTCGGCATCATGGCGCGCCGCACGCTCGGCTGGACCTGGGAGCAGTACCGCGGCACCGGCCGCACCCTTGAAGGAGCTGCATAACGATGCGCGTCAATTTCACGGTCAATGGACGTCCCCAGGAGGCCGACGACGTCTGGGAGGGCGAGTCCCTCCTCTACGTCCTCCGCGAGCGCCTGGGCCTGCCCGGCTCGAAGAACGCCTGTGAGCAGGGCGAGTGCGGCTCCTGCACCGTCCGCCTGGACGGCGTCCCGGTCTGTTCCTGCCTCGTGGCCGCCGGCCAGGTCGAGGGCCGCGAGGTCGTCACCGTCGAGGGCCTCGCCGACTTCGCCAAGCAGCGTGCCGAGCACAGCGGCGCGTGCGGTACCGGCGCCTGCGGCTCCGCCGACGGCAAGCCCGGCACCTCCCTCCAGGAGGCCCACGGCTGGTCCGCTCGCCCTGCCGACGGAGTCTCCGACTCCCAGACCGGCGAGGGCACCGAGCTCTCCCCGATCCAGCAGGCCTTCATCGACGCGGGCGCCGTGCAGTGCGGCTTCTGCACCCCCGGCCTGCTCGTCGCGGCCGACGAGATGCTGGAGCGCAACCCCTCCCCGTCCGACGAGGACATCCGCGAGGCGCTCTCCGGCAACCTCTGCCGCTGCACCGGCTACGAGAAGATCCTGGACGCGGTCCGCCTGGCGGCGGCACGTCAGGGAGAGGCGGTCTGACCCCGATGGCAGTCAATTCCCGAGTCGCCGCCGCACCGGCCGGCACTCCCACGAAGGTCACCCAGGGCTCCCAGACGAAGGGCGGCATCGGCGAGTCCACGCTGCGCCCCGACGGCACCCTGAAGGTCACCGGCGAGTTCGCGTACTCCTCGGACATGTGGCACGAGGACATGCTGTGGGGCCAGATCCTGCGCTCCACGGTCGCCCACGCCGAGATCGTCTCCATCGACACCTCCGAGGCCCTCGCCCAGGCCGGCGTCTACGCCGTCCTCACCTACGAGGACCTGCCCACCGAGGTGAAGAACTACGGCCTGGAGATCCAGGACACCCCGGTCCTCGCCCACGGCCGGGTACGCCACCACGGCGAGCCCGTCGCCCTGGTCGCCGCCGACCACCCCGAGACCGCCCGCCGCGCCGCCGCGAAGATCAAGGTGGAGTACAAGGAGCTGCCCGTCGTCACCGACGAGGCCTCCGCCACCGCCCCCGGCGCGCCGCTGCTGCACCCGGGCCGCGACGACCACCACGCCGGGCACGTCCCGCACCCGAACATCGTGCACCGCCAGCCGATCATCCGCGGCAACGCCGACGAGGCCGCCAAGAAGGCGGACGTGATCGTCTCCGGCGAGTACGTCTTCGGCATGCAGGACCAGGCGTTCCTCGGCCCCGAGTCCGGCCTCGCCGTGCCCTCCGAGGACGGCGGTGTCGACCTCTACGTCGCCACCCAGTGGCTGCACTCCGACCTCAAGCAGATCGCCCCCGTCCTCGGCCTGCCCGAGGAGAAGGTCCGTATGACGCTCTCCGGCGTCGGCGGCGCCTTCGGCGGCCGCGAGGACCTGTCGATGCAGATCCACGCCTGCCTGCTGGCGCTCCGCACCGGCAAGCCGGTGAAGATCGTCTACAACCGGTTCGAGTCCTTCTTCGGCCATGTGCACCGCCACCCGGCGAAGCTCTGGTACGAGCACGGCGCCACCAAGGACGGCAAGATCACGCACATGAAGTGCCGGATCGTGCTGGACGGCGGCGCCTACGCCTCGGCCTCCCCGGCCGTGGTCGGCAACGCCTCCTCGCTCGCCGTCGGCCCGTACGTCATCGACGACGTCGACATCGAGGCGGTCGCCCTCTACACCAACAACCCGCCCTGCGGCGCCATGCGCGGCTTCGGCGCGGTCCAGGCCTGCTTCGCCTACGAGGCCCAGATGGACAAGCTCGCGGCGAAGCTGGGCATGGACCCGGTCGAGCTGCGTCAGCTGAACGCCATGGAGCAGGGCACGCTGATGCCGACCGGCCAGCCGGTCGACTCGCCCGCCCCGGTCGCCGAGCTGCTGCGCCGCATCAAGGCCCGCCCGCTGCCGCCCGAGCGCCAGTGGGAGTCCACCGAGGGCGCCGACGTCCGCGCGCTGCCCGGCGGCCTGTCCAACACCACCCACGGCGAGGGCGTCGTCCGGGGCGTCGGCTACGCGGTCGGCATCAAGAACGTCGGCTTCTCCGAGGGCTTCGACGACTACTCCACCGCCAAGGTGCGCATGGAGGTCATCAACGGCGAGGCCGTCGCCACCGTCCACACCGCGATGGCGGAGGTCGGCCAGGGCGGCATCACCGTCCACGCCCAGATCGCCCGCACCGAGCTCGGTGTCACCCAGGTGACCATCAACCCGGCCGACACCCAGGTCGGCTCGGCCGGCTCCACCTCGGCCTCCCGCCAGACGTACGTCACCGGCGGCGCGGTCAAGAACTCCTGCGAGCTGGTCCGCGAGAAGGTCCTGGAGATCGGCCGCCGCAAGCTCGGCACGTACCACCCCGCCTGGGCGACCGCCGAACTCCTGCTGGAGGGCGGCAAGGTCGTCACCGACGGCGGCGAGGTCCTCGCCGACCTGGTGGACGTCCTGGAGAACGAGGTCGTGGAGATCGAGGCCGAGTGGCGCCACCGCCCCACCGAGGCCTTCGACCTGCGCACCGGCCAGGGCAACGGCCACGTCCAGTACTCCTTCGCCGCGCACCGCGCGGTCGTGGAGGTGGACACCGAGCTGGGCCTGGTCAAGGTCATCGAGCTGGCCTGCGCCCAGGACGTCGGCAAGGCCCTCAACCCGCTGTCCGTCGTCGGCCAGATCCAGGGTGGCACCACCCAGGGCCTGGGCGTCGCGGTCATGGAGGAGATCGTCGTCGACCCCAAGACCGCGAAGGTGCGCAACCCCTCCTTCACGGACTACCTGATCCCCACCATCCTCGACACCCCGACCATCCCGGTCGACGTGCTCGAGCTCGCCGACGACCACGCGCCCTACGGCCTGCGCGGCATCGGTGAGGCCCCGACCCTGTCGTCCACCCCGGCCGTCCTCGCGGCGATCCGGAACGCGACGGGCCTGGAGCTGAACAAGACGCCGGTACGCCCCGAGCACCTCACCGGCACCCTGTAGGCCCTCCGGGCGGTGCGTGCCTCCCGGGAACGTCACACTTCCACCGCCCGCACCGCCCGGAGCATCCCCCCACCCCCCCCCACGCAGTCCCCCCGCAGTCCCCCACGCAGAGCCGCTCAACCCCGCACCATCCCGTTCGTCTCGGGCCGTCCCCCGGGTCGTGCAGCCCACGCACCATCCCAAATCCCGCAGTCTTATGCCCCCCGGGCATGCGGGTGCCCCTTTGAACCTTGGGAGTAGGCACCATGACCCAGTCGTCAGTGGAGCCGAAGACCGTCGCCGAAGACGCGGGACCCGGTTCCCGCGTTCCCGCCGGACGGTCTTGGCTCGACCGGTACTTTCACATCACCCACAGAGGATCGACGGTCGCGAAGGAAGTGCGCGGCGGCGTCACGACCTTCATGGCCATGGCGTACATCCTCCTGCTCAACCCGCTGCTGCTCGGCGGCCCCGACGCGAACGGCGACAAGCTCAGCCAGCCCGCGCTCATCACCGCCACCGCTCTCGCCGCAGCGGTCACCACGCTGGCGATGGGTTTCATCGGCAAGGTACCGCTCGCCCTCGCGGCCGGCCTGAGCGTCGCGGGCGTCATCTCCACGCAGGTCGCCCCGGACATGTCCTGGGCACAGGCCATGGGCATGTGCGTCATCTACGGCGCGGTGATCTGCCTCCTGGTGGTCACCGGTGTCCGCGAGATCATCATGAACGCCATCCCGCTGGCGCTGAAGCACGGCATCACGATGGGCATCGGCCTCTTCATCGCGATCATCGGCTTCGTCAAGGCCGGCTTCGTCGGCCCCGGTGAGGCCGGCGGCCCCGTCACCCTCGGTGTCGGCGGTTCGCTCACCGGCTGGCCGGTCGCGATCTTCTCCATCACCCTGCTGCTGATCTTCATGCTCCAGGCGCGGAAGGTCCCCGGCGCGATCCTGATCGGCATCGTCGTCGGCACGATCATCTCGGTCACGGCCACCGCCGCCGGGCTGATCAAGGAGTCCGCGTGGGGCGCCGCCCCGCCGGTCCTGCACGGCAGCCCGGTCTCCATGCCGGACTTCTCGCTCTTCGGCATGGTCGAGTTCGGCGGCTGGTCGGACCTCGGGTACACCACCGTCTCGATGATCGTCTTCACCCTGGTGCTGGCCGGCTTCTTCGACGCCATGGCGACGATCATCGCCGTCGGCCAGGAGGCCAAGCTCGCCGACGCCCAGGGCCGGATGCCCGGCCTCAGCAAGGCCCTGTTCATCGACGGCGCCGGCGGTGCCATCGGCGGTGTCTCCGGAGCCTCCGGCCAGACGGTCTTCATCGAGTCCGCCACGGGCGTCGGCGAAGGCGCGCGTACCGGCCTGTCGGCCACGGTCACCGGCCTGTTCTTCGCCGCGTGCCTGTTCTTCACCCCGCTCACCCAGCTCGTCCCGGGCCAGGTCGCCTCGGCCGCCCTGGTGGTCATCGGCGCGATGATGCTCCAGAACGCCCGGCACGTGGACTGGACCGACTGGTCCGTCGCCGTCCCCGTCTTCCTGACGATCGTCCTGATGCCGTTCACGTACACCATCACCACCGGTGTCGGCGCGGGCGTCATCGCCTACTGCGCCATCAAGGCGGCCCAGGGCAAGTGGCGGGAGCCGAGCATCCTGATGTGGGTGCTGTCCGCGGTGTTCATCTTCTACTTCGCCACGGGTACCGCGCACTGACGGGACCCCCTCACACATCCGCATCCGCAAGGAACCCGTAAGGAGACCGACATGCTGGACATCGCCGAGCAGCTTCACCGGTGGGTCGAGCAGGGACGTGACTTCGCCGTCGCCACCGTGGTGGCCGTCGGCGGCAGCGCGCCCCGCCTGCCGGGCGCCGCGCTCGCCGTCGACAGCGAGGGCACGGCGATCGGATCGGTCTCCGGCGGATGTGTCGAGGGGGCCGTGTACGACCTGTGCCGGCAGGCGCTGGAGGACGGCGAAACCGTCCTGGAGCGCTTCGGCTACAGCGACGAGGACGCTTTCGCGGTCGGTCTGACCTGCGGCGGCATCATCGACATCCTCGTCACCCCGGTCCGCGGCGGGGTCTACCCCGCCGCCCTCGGAGCCGCCGCCGGAGGGGAGGCGGCGGCTCTGGCCCGGATCACCGAGGGCCCGGCCGGCCTGATGGGCCGCGCCCTGCTCGTCCACCCCGACGGGACCTACGAGGGCGGCCTCGGCGGTCACCCCGAGCTGGACCGGACCGCGGCGGCCGAGGCGGGCGCCATGCTCGACGCCGGCCGCACCGGCACGGTCACCATCGGCGAGGACGGCTCGCGCTGCGGGCAGCCGCTCACCCTGCTGGTCGAGTCCAGCGTCCCCGCCCCGCGCATGATCGTCTTCGGCGCCATCGACTTCGCGGCGGCGCTGGTACGCGTGGGGAAGTTCCTCGGTCACCACGTCACCGTCTGCGACGCCCGCCCCGTCTTCGCCACCCCCGCCCGCTTCCCCGAGGCCGACGAGGTCGTCGTGGCCTGGCCGCACGAGTACCTGGAGCGCACCGCCGTCGACGGCCGCACCGTGCTGTGCGTGCTCACCCACGACGCCAAGTTCGACGTGCCCCTGCTGGAGCGGGCCCTGAAGCTTCCCGTCGCGTACATCGGCGCGATGGGCTCCCGCCGCACCCACGAGGACCGCAACAAGCGGCTGCGCGAGGTCGGCGTC
Source organism: Streptomyces sp. NPDC015131 (assembly GCF_043079975.1). NCBI lineage: Bacteria > Bacillati > Actinomycetota > Actinomycetes > Kitasatosporales > Streptomycetaceae > Streptomyces > Streptomyces sp. NPDC015131. Next base: position 573,396 of record NZ_JBIBVB010000001.1, read on the forward strand.
ACCGAACGGGAGCTGGCCCGGCTGCGCTCCCCGATCGGCCTCGACCTCGGCGCCCGCACGCCGGAGGAGACCGCGCTGTCCATCGGCGCGGAGATCGTCGCCAGCCGGCGCGGCGGCAGCGGGGTCTCCCTGACCGGCGCCCACACCCCCATCCACCACGACGGCCCCGACGCCGGCCGCCGCGGCCACCTGGGCTCGGTGGCCTGACGGCCGCCGTGCCCCGGCGAGGACCAGCGTCCGGCGCGGGCTCTCGGAGGCGTACGGGGCGGGGGACAACCCCCGGGAGAAGACTCCGGGAAACTCCCGTGACCTGTCCGTTATCCGGCGACTAAAGTCCGGGACATGGACATCCGCGACGTGCCCGAGGCCCATGTCGACCGGGCCTTGGAGCTCGTGTACCTGGTCTTCCACGACAACCCCGGCGAGGAGAAGCGCAAGCACCACCGGGAGCTGGTCCTCGGCTGCGAGCGGATCGGCGCCTACGACGGCGACACCCTGGTCGGCTTCCTCGCCGCCCACCGCTTCCGCCTCTCCGTGCCCGGCGGCGACCTGCCGTGCCCCGGGCTCACCTTCGTCTCCGTCGCGCCCACCCACCGCCGGCGGGGCGTGCTCTCCGCGATGATCGCCGAGCTGTTCCGGCGCGGTACGCGGCACGGCCGGCCGCTCGCCGCGCTCTGGGCGTCCGAGGACGCCATCTACGGCCGCTTCGGCTTCGGCCCCGCCACCGAGGGCCTCACCGTCGAGATCGACTCCCGGCGCCCGCTCGCCCTCCGCCTCCCGCCCGACGAGCGCCCCCTGCGGCTGATCGACCCGGCGGACGCCCCCGCCGCCGTCGGGCCGTACTTCGACGCCACCCGGGCAGCCCGGGCCGGCCGCATCGCCCGGGACGCCGAGCGCTGGACCGGCGAGTGGCTGGTGGACGAGGACGAGGAGGACGACGAGCTGTCCCCGCCGCGGATCGTCGCCCTGGGCGCCGAGGGCGAGCCCCTCGCCGGGTACGCGGTCTACCGCACCAAGTCCGGCGGCGACGACCCCGCCCGGCCCGGCCTCGTCCGGGTCGACGAGCTGGAGGCGGACGACGCCGCCGGGGCGGCGGCCCTCTGGCGGTACCTGTGCTCCCTCGACCTCACCGGCACCGTCCGCGCCTGGGGCCGGCCCGTGGACGACCCGCTGCTGCTGTTCGCCGCCGACCGCGACCAGGTCCGGGTCACCGGACGGTACCCGGGGCTCTGGGTGCGGCTGGTCGACGTCCCGGCGGCGCTCACCGGCCGCGCCTGGGCCGCCCCCGTCGACCTCGTCCTGGCCGTCGAGGACGAGCACCTTCCCGCCAACACCGGGCGCTTCCGCCTCACCGCGGATCCCGCCTCCCGGGCCTGCGCCCCGACGGGCGACGCCCCCGACCTCAGCTTCGCCGTCCGGGACCTGGCCGCCTGCTACCTGGGCGGTACGGAGGTGGGGGCGCTGGTCCGCGCGGGCCTGGTCACCGAGCACACCGAGGGCGCCGCCGCCCGCCTCGACGCCGCCCTGCGCACCGCCCTCGCGCCCGGCACCGGGGACGAGTTCTGACGGGTGCGGCCGGCCGGTGACGGGAACCCGCCACTTCCCCGCCGGGAGCCCGGCGCACCGGTGCGCCGGGCCCGCCCAGCCGCGATGATGGTGCGTTCCCGCACCGTCCCGCGCCCCGTGCCGTCCCGCGTCGTCCCCGCGGACGCGACCGAGAGGTGGTTGTCCGTTGCGCACTGTCGGAGTGGAGGAGGAACTCCTCCTGGTGGACCCGCGGAGCGGTGAGCCGCGCGCCGTCGCCACCGCCCTGCTCGCCGCCGCGGACCGGGCCAGCCGGGGCCGCCCCCATGCCTTCACCAAGGAACTCCACGGCCAGCAGGTGGAGTTCGCCACCCACCCGCAGACCGGTATGAAGGAGCTCGGCGCCGAGATCGAGCGCTGCCGGGCCGAGGCCGCGCGGCACGCGGCCGAGGCGGGGGCCGCCGTCGCCGCGCTGGCCACCTCGCCGCTGCCCGCCGGCCCCGCCCTCACCCGCGACGCCCGCTACCACTGGATCCGGGAGCAGTTCGGGCTCACCGCCCTCGAACAGCTCACCTGCGGCTGCCACGTCCATGTGTCCGTGACCTCCGACGAGGAGGGCGTCGGCGTGCTGGACCGGATACGGCCCTGGCTGCCGGTGCTGCTCGCGCTGAGCGCCAACTCGCCCTTCTGGCAGGGCCAGGACAGCGGCTACCACAGCTACCGCGCCCGGGTCTGGAGCCGCTGGCCGTCCTCGGGCCCGGTCGAGCCGTTCGGCTCGGCCCGCCGCTACCACCAGCGGGTACGGGACCTGCTGGACACCGGCATCCTCCCCGACGAGGGCATGGTCTACTACGACGCCCGGCTCTCCCGCCACTACCCGACCGTCGAGGTCCGGGCCGCCGACGTCTGCCTCGACGCGTCCACCACCGTCCTGCTCGCCGCCCTGACCCGCGCCCTGGTGGACACCGCGGCCCGCCGGTGGCGTGCGGGCGAGCCCCCCGCCGGCCACGGCGTCGGCGTCCTGCGCGCCGCCGCCTGGCGGGCCGGCCGCTCCGGCGTCGACGGCGAGCTGCTGCACCCGCTCACCATGCGGCCCGCCCCCGCCCGCACGGTCGCGCACGCGCTGCTCGCGCACACCGAGGAGGCCCTCGACGACAACGGCGACCTCGACCTCGCCCGGCAGGGCCTCGCGGAGCTGCTCGCCGGGGGCAACGGCGCCCGCGTCCAGCGCGGGCTGCTGCGCCGCACCGGGAGCCTCGGCGAGGTCGTCGCCGCCTGCGTGCGCCGCACCCAGGAGGGCCCGCGCTGACCCGCGCACGGCCACTCGGCCGCGCCCGCCGGCCACCCGGCCCGGCCACCCGGCCCCCGGGCGGGCCACCCGGCCACCCCCCCCGCCCGGCCGGGGCCCCGGCGGCCGGAGGGCATGAACCGGCGGGTCGCGGGCAGGAGCCGGGGGCGCCGGGACCGCCCCGGTGCGTCACCGCCCTGCCGTCCGGTGGCCGCAGCCGCCGTCGCCGTACCGCCCGAGGAGCCACCGCACGTGTTCACCCGCCCCGCCCCCGCCGCGTCCCCGATCTACGACCAGCTCGTGGAGGAGCACGGCGACGTACTGGGCGACGCCCGGAAGCTCGCCGAGATCACCCACCAGCAGGCCGAGCGGCTCCTCGCCCCCGCCCACCACCCGGACGAGGCCCCCGGCCGGCCCGAGTAGCCCCCGGCGCCGCACCCCCGCGCCGCCCGGAATGCCGGGATGTGTGACCTGATCCAGGCTGGATACGCGATCAGTCGTACAGGATCCGGAGCGGCACGACGGGAGCCACGCCAATGGGAGCCGAGAACGAGATGGGCGACGACGTCTACCAGCCGGACGACGCCGAGGGCCGGGAGGACGACGGCATCCTCGACCCCGAGGACACGCTGTCGGACCGCGAGGCCGACCCGTACGACGAGGGCTATTCCCCGCCCGAGCGGCCCCTCGCCGTCAACCACGTCGGCACGACCGCACGCGAGCAGCGCGAGGGTGAGACGCTGGACCAGCGCCTGTCGGAGGAGGTGCCCGACCCGGCCCTCCAGGAGCCCGACGACTCCAACGGCATCGGCGACCTCCCCGGCGGCGACGGCGAGCCCATCGACGACCAGGTCGGCCGTGAGCGCTCCGGCCGCCTCGTCGCCCCCGACGAGGGCGTGCGCGAGGACGACGAGAAGGACGTCGTCGCCCGGGACGTCGGCATCGCCGGAGCCGCCGCGTCCGCCGAGGAGGCGGCGATGCACACCGTCCCCGACGAGGGCGACGAGCTCCGCTGATGGACACCGCCGCCACCGACACGACCGCGCCCGCCGGCGGCCCGGACGCCACCCGCTCCACCGTCACCCTCCAGGTGAACGGCGAGCCCCGGCGGCTGGAGGTCGACCACCGCGCCACCCTCCTCGACGTGCTGCGCGAGCGCCTCGGGCTGACCGGCGCCAAGAAGGGCTGCGACCACGGGCAGTGCGGGGCCTGCACGGTCCTCCTCGACGGGCGGCGCGCCAACAGCTGCCTGCTGCTCGCGGTCGCCCAGGACGGGTCGGAGGTCATCACCGTGGAGGGCCTGGCGGCCGACGGCGAGCTGCACCCCGTCCAGCAGGCATTCCTCGACCGGGACGCCTTCCAGTGCGGGTACTGCACCCCCGGCCAGCTGTGCTCGGCCGTCGGCGTCTTCGCCGAGGCCGCCGCCGGGCACCCCTCCCACGTCACCGACCCCGCGCGGCCGTCCGGCCAGGGGCCCGTGGAACTGACGCCCGCCGAGATCCGGGAGCGGATGAGCGGCAACCTGTGCCGCTGCGGGGCGTACCCCAACATCGTCGCCGCCGTGGAGGACGTGACCCGGTGAAGCCCTACGCGTACGTCCGCGCCCGCACCGTCGAGGAGGCCACGGCCGCCCACGCGGCCCGCCCCGGTGCCCGGTACCTCGCCGGCGGCACCAACCTCGTCGACCTGATGAAACACGGCGTCGAGACGCCCGGCACGCTCGTCGACGTCGGCCGTCTGCCGCTCGACACCGTCGAGGAGCTGCCCGGCGGCGCGCTGCGGGTCGGCGCCACCGTGCGCAACAGCGACCTCGCCGCCCACCCGCTGGTGCGCGACCGGTACCCCGTCCTGTCGCAGGCGCTGCTCGCCGGCGCGTCCGGGCAGCTGCGGAACATCGCCACCACCGGCGGGAACCTCCTCCAGCGCACCCGCTGCCCCTACTTCCAGGACACCGCCAAGCCCTGCAACAAGCGGGAGCCCGGCACCGGCTGCGGCGCGCGCGACGGCGTCCACCGCGACCACGCCGTCCTCGGCCACTCGCCGCACTGCATCGCCACCCACCCCTCCGACATGGCCGTCGCCCTCGCCGCCCTCGACGCCACCGTCGAGCTGCACGGCCCCGGCGGCGAACGGTCCGTGCCGGTCACCGGCTTCCACCGGCTGCCCGGCGACCACCCGGAGGACGACACCGTCATCCGGCCGGGCGAGCTGATCACCGCCGTCGTCCTGCCGCCCGGCGGGGACGGCCGGGTGTCGGCGTACCGCAAGGCCCGCGACCGCGCCTCGTACGCCTTCGCGCTCGCCTCCGTGGCCGCCGTCCTCGCCCTGGACGCCGATGGCACCGTCCGCGACGTCCGCCTCGCCTTCGGCGGCCTCGCCCACCGCCCGTGGCGCGCCCGCCTCGCCGAGGCCGCCCTGCTGGGCACCGCCCCCACCGAGCAGGCCGTCGCCCACGCGGTGGAGACCGAACTCGGCGCCGCCAGGCCCCTGCGGGACAACGCCTACAAGGTGCCGCTCGCCCGCAACCTCGCCCGCGACGTCCTGTCCGGCCTGGCCGCCGCCGCCCGGCCCTGACGCCCCGCCCGGCAGACCGCGATGCACCGGGAGCCCGCCGCCACGACCGAGAGGCCGCGATGAACCGCAAGACCGCGACGTACCCCACCCACGTCCGGGTGCCCGGGGCGCCCGCCCCCGCCCTCGGCGCGGCCCACGAACGCCTCGAAGGCCGCGACAAGGTCACCGGCGCCGCCCGGTACGCCACCGAGCACGCGCACACCCCGCCCGACTGCGCCTACGCCTGGCCGGTGCCCGCCACCGTCGCCCGCGGCCGGGTCACCGGCGTGGACACCGCGGCCGCGCTCGCCGTGCCCGGCGCCGTCGCCGTCCTCACCCCCGGGACGGCACCCCGCCTCGGCGAGCCCGACGACCCCACGCTCGCCGTGCTCCAGGACACCGCCGTGCCGCACCGCGGCTGGTACGTCGCCCTCGCCGTCGCCGACACGCCCGAGGCCGCCCGGGAGACGGCGGAGGCCGTCCGCGTCACGTACGCCACCGAACCGCACGACGTCACGCTCACCGCGGACCACCCGGCCGCCTACCGGCCCGACCTCGCCAACGGCGGCCAGCCCGCCCACCGCGAGCGCGGCGACGCCGGGGCGGCCTTCGCCGCCGCGCCCGTCCGGGTCGACGCGACCTACCGCGTCCCGCCGCTGCACAACCACCCGATGGAGCCGCACGCCGCGTTCGCCCGCTGGGACGGCGAGGGGGAGGGCGCCCATCTGACGGTGTACGACTCCAGCCAGGGCGCCGGGCCGGTCCGCGCCGCCCTCGCCACCCTCCTCGGCCTCCCCGAGGACCGCGTCACCGTGGTCTCCGAGCACGTCGGCGGCGGCTTCGGCTCCAAGGGCACCCCCCGCCCGCACGTGGTCCTCGCCGCGATGGCCGCCCGCCACACCGGCCGGCCGGTGAAACTCGCCCTGCCGCGCAACCACCTGGCGGCCGTGGTCGGCCACCGCGCGCCCACGATCCAGCGCGTCCGGCTGGGCGCCGCGCAGGACGGCACCCTCGTCAGCGTCGGCCACGAGGTCGTCACCCACACCTCGCACGTCAAGGAGTTCGTGGAGCAGGCGGGCGTCCCCGCCCGCGTCATGTACGCCTCGCCGCACGGGCTCACCGACCACCTGGTCGTCCCCCTCGACGTCCCCAGCCCCTCCTGGATGCGCGCCCCCGGCGAGGCACCCGGGATGTACGCGCTGGAGTCGGCCATGGACGAACTGGCCGGCGCCCTCGGCATCGACCCCGTCGAGCTGCGCCTGCGCAACGAGCCCGCCACCGAGCCGGACAGCGGCCTGCCCTTCAGCAGCCGCAATCTGGCCGCCTGCCTGCGCGAGGGCGCCCGCCGCTTCGGCTGGAACGACCGCGACCCCCGCCCCGCCGTCCGCCGCGAGGGCACCTGGCTCACCGGGACCGGCGTGGCCGCGGCCACCTACCCGGTCCTCGTCTCGCCGTCCACCGCCTCCGTCACCGCGCTCCACGACGGCCGCTTCGACGTCCGCGTCAACGCCACCGACATCGGCACCGGCGCCCGGACCGTCCTCGCCCAGATCGCCGCGGAGGCCCTCGGCACGACGGTCGGCTCCGTCATCATCGGCATCGGCAGCACCCGGCTGCCCGCCGCCCCGCTCGCCGGCGGCTCGTCGGGCACGGCCTCCTGGGGCTGGGCCGTCCACCTCGCCGCCAGCCGCCTCGCCGGGCGGCTCGCCGGACACACCGGTCCGCTGCCCGCCGAGGGGCTGACCGCGTCCGCCGACACCACCGAGGAGACCGGCCGGGACGTGCCCTTCGCCCGGCACGCCTTCGGCGTCCACTTCGCGGAGGTGCGGGTCGACACCGTCACCGGCGAGGTCCGGGTGCGCCGGATGCTCGGCGTGTACGCGGCCGGGCGCATCCTCAACCCCCGTACCGCCCGCTCCCAGTTCATCGGCGGGATGGTCATGGGGCTCGGGATGGCCCTGACCGAGCACAGCACCCTCGACCCGGCGTCCGGGGACTTCGCCGAACGGGACCTCGCCTCCTACCACGTACCGAGCCACGCCGACGTGCCGGACATCGACGCGCACTGGGTGGAGGAGCACGACCCGCACCTCAACCCGATGGGCAGCAAGGGCATCGGGGAGATCGGCACCGTGGGCTCCCCGGCCGCCATCGCCAACGCCGTCCACCACGCCACCGGCGTCCGCTTCCGGGAACTGCCCCTCACCCCCGACCGGGTGCTGACCGCCCTGGCCTGACCCGTCACCGGCACGGGTCCCCCGCCGCTGGCCAATACGAGTGACGTCTGCCGCTGCGCGCACCCAAAGCACCGGCGGCCGCCCCGCGACCGCATAGCGTGCCGGGGTCGGCAAGGGGGCACTTTGCCGCGCGTCCTGCTCGTACGTGTCGATGACGAGGGATTCGTATGGTGACGACGACGACGGAGCCGGCCGCCCCGGTACCGGGCGCCCGGGCGCGGCGCGGGCGGGGCCGCGTGGTGGTGGCCTGGCTGACCACGACGGACCACAAGAAGATCGGGAACCTCTACCTGGCGACGTCGTTCGGCTTCTTCCTCCTGGCCGGCGCGCTCGCCCTGGTGATGCGGGCCGAACTCGCCCGGCCCGGTATGCAGTTGATCTCCATGGAGCAGTACAACCAGGCGTTCACCCTGCACGGCACCGTGATGCTGCTGCTGTTCGCCACCCCCACCTTCGCCGGGTTCGCCAACGCGGTCATGCCGCTGCAGATCGGTTCGCCGGACGTCGCCTTCCCCCGGCTGAACATGTTCTCGTACTGGCTGTTCCTCTTCGGCGGCCTCATCGTCGTCGGCAGCCTGCTCACCCCCGACGGCAGTGCCGACTTCGGCTGGACGGCCTACGCGCCGCTCAACAGCCTGGAACGCACCCCGAGCCTGGGCGGCGACCTGTGGATCATGGGGCTCGCGCTGTCGGGCTTCGGCACCATCCTCGGCGCGGTCAACTTCATCACCACCATCATCGGGATGCGCGCCCCCGGCATGACGATGTTCCGGATGCCGATCTTCACCTGGAACGTCCTGCTCACCTCGGTCCTGGTGCTGCTGGCCTTCCCGGTGCTCGCCGCCGCGCTGCTCTGCCTGGAGGCCGACCGCCGCTTCGGCTCCCACATCTTCGACGCCGCCAACGGCGGGGCGCTGCTGTGGCAGCACCTCTTCTGGTTCTTCGGCCACCCCGAGGTCTACATCCTGGCGCTGCCGTTCTTCGGCGTGGTGACCGAGATCCTGCCGGTCTTCTCCCGCAAGCCGCTCTTCGGCTACATCGGGCTGGTCGGCGCCACCATCGCCATCACCGGCCTGTCGGTGGTCGTGTGGGCGCACCACATGTTCGCCACCGGGGCGGTGCTGCTGCCGTTCTTCTCCTTCATGAGCTTCCTGATCGCCGTGCCGACCGGGGTGAAGTTCTTCAACTGGATCGGCACCCTGTGGCGCGGCTCGCTCAGCTTCGAGACACCGATGCTGTGGGCCATCGGCTTCCTCGTCACCTTCCTCTTCGGCGGCCTCACCGGGGTGATCCTCGCCTCGCCCCCGATGGACTTCCACGTCACCGACTCGTACTTCGTCGTCGGCCACTTCCACTACGTCGTCTTCGGCACCGTGGTGTTCGCGATGTTCGCCGGATTCCACTTCTGGTGGCCGAAGATGACCGGCACCATGCTGGACGAACGCCTGGGGAAGATCCACTTCTGGACCCTCCTCGTCGGCTTCCACATGACCTTCCTCGTCCAGCACTGGCTGGGCGCCGAGGGCATGCCCCGGCGGTACGCCGACTACCTCGCCGCCGACGGCTTCACCGCCCTCAACACCCTGTCGACGGTCGGCTCCTTCCTTCTCGGGCTGTCCACCCTCCCGTTCCTCTACAACGTCTGGAAGACCGCCACCAGCGGCCGGCGGATCGACGTGGACGACCCCTGGGGATACGGCCGCTCCCTGGAGTGGGCCACCTCCTGCCCGCCGCCCCGCCACAACTTCACCGCGCTGCCCCGCATCCGCTCCGAGTCGCCCGCCTTCGACCTGCACCACCCGGAGATCACCGCCGCGGAGAAGGCCCACACGGGGGGCCGCCGGGACGTCGTGGAACCCGGCCGGGGCATCGCCTCCCCGCCCGGCAGCCCCGACGAGCCCGGCGAGGGCCACGTCTGAGCCGGGCCCCGGCCGGCGGCGCTACGCGTCGTGCGTCGTGGCCAGCGCCCGTACCACCTCGGCGTCCGTGAGCTGCGCGAAGTCGTCGTACCACTGGCCCACGGCCTCGAAGTACGGCGGCTGGTACAGGTACACGATCTCGTCCGCCTCACCGCGCAGCGCCGTGAGCGCCTGGCCCGAGCACACCGGCACCGCCAGCAGCAGCCGCGCCGGACCCGACGCCCGTACCGCCCGCAGCGCCGCCCGCGCCGTGGCGCCCGTGGCCAGCCCGTCGTCCACCACCACGACCGTGCGCCCGCGCAGCCGGGGCGCGGGCCGGCCGCCCCGGTACAGCTCCTCCCGGCGGCGCAGCTCCGCCCGCTCCGCCTCGACCCGCGCGGCCAGCCGCTCCGGCGCCAGCCCCAGCACCGCCAGCGCCCGCTCGTCGAAGACCGGCGGCCGGTCCCCGGCCAGGGCCCCTATGCCCACCTCCGGGTTGTACGGCGCGCCGATCTTGCGGACGACCAGCACGTCCAGCGGGGCGTGCAGCGCCGCGGCGATCTCCGCCGCCACCGGCACGCCCCCACGCGGCAGCCCCAGCACGACCGGGTCGTCCAGCCGGCCCTGCCGCCGCCACTCGGTGAACCGGGCGGCCAGCTCACGGCCGGCCTCCCCGCGGTCCCGGAATCGCATCGTCCCGCCTCGCTTCCAGCACGCACACCGGTACGGCCGCACCGGCCGCCCCCGGACCGCCCGGGTACCCGCTCCGCGCCGGTCGTCCCGCCCCGGCCCCGCCCCGACCCCGGCCCCCGCCGCCGGGGCGGGGCCGACCGGCGTACACCCGCCCGCACCCGTACGCATGGACCGGCGCCACGGGGTATCGGCAACGGGAGAGGTGGCAGGCCGGCGTACCCAGGAAGGTGCCAGATGGACCAGGAGACCCGTACGAACCAGGAGGCGTACCGCCGCGCGGCCGACTACGTGGCCGCCGCGCTGATCTTCCTCCGGGACAACGTCCTGCTCCGCGAGCCGCTGCGCCGAGAGCACCTCAAGCCCCGGCTGCTCGGCCACTGGGGATCGTGCCCCGGCATCACCATGGTGTACACCGCCCTCAACGCCCTGGTCACCGAGCGCGGCGCGGACGTCCTCCTGGTCACCGGGCCCGGCCACGGCGCCCCCGCCAACCACGCCAACCTGTGGCTGGAGGGTACCCACGAGCACCACGACCCGGCCCTCGCCCGCACCGAGGACGGCCTGCGGGAACTCGCCCGGCGCTACTGCGCCCCCGACGGCTTCCCCAGCCACCTCTCACCCGCCGTGCCCGGCACCATCCACGAGGGCGGCGAACTGGGCTACGCCCTGTCCACCGCCTTCGGCGCCGCCCTCGACGCCCCCGGCCGGCTGGTCGCCTGCATCGTCGGCGACGGCGAGGCCGAGACCGGCCCCACCGCCGGCGCCTGGCACTCCACCAAGTTTCTCGACCCCGCCACCAGCGGCGCCGTCCTGCCCGTCCTCCACCTCAACGGCTACAAGATCTCCTCCCCGACGCTCTTCGCCACCATGACCGACGACGAGCTGACCGCGTTCTTCCGCGGCCACGGCTGGGACCCCAGGATCGTCGACGCCACCGAGGACCCCGGCAGGGTCACCGACGCCGTGCGCGACGCCCACGATGCCATCACCGGCATCCAGCGCCGAGCCAGGGAGGGCGACCCGCCCGAGCGCCCCGCCTGGCCGGTCCTCGTGCTGCGCAGCCTCAAGGGCCAGGGCGCCCCGCGCGAGGCCGGCGGGCGGCGCGTCGAGGGCACCTTCCACGCCCACCAGGTCCCGCTGGCCGCCGTCCACGACGACGACGAGCAGTTCAAGGCGCTGGAGGAGTGGCTGCGGTCCTACCGCCCCGAGGAGCTGTTCGACGAGGACGGCCGCCCCCGCCCGCACGTCCTCGCCGTCTGCCCCGAGGGCGGCCTGCGCATCGGGATGAACCCGGCCGGCGACGGCGGGGCCCTGCGCCGCCCCCTGGACCTGCCGCCCCTCGAACCGTACGCCGTCGACGTCGGCGCGGGCCCCGGCACCGCGTCGGCCAGCCCCAACCGGGTCCTCGCCGCCTGGCTCACCGAGACCATGCACCGCACCGAGACCGGCCGCGACTTCCGCATCATGTCCCCGGACGAGCTGGCGTCCAACCAGCTCGACAGCGTCCTCGGCGCCACCGGCCGCGCCTACGCCTGGCCCGTCGAGGAGTACGCCGAGGACCTCGCCCGCGACGGGCGCGTGATGGAGGTGCTGTCCGAGCACAACTGCCAGGGCTGGCTGCAGGGTTACCTCCAGACCGGCCGCCACGGCCTCTTCCCGACGTACGAGGCGTTCGCCTCCGTCGTCGACAGCATGCTCAACCAGTACGCGAAGTGGCTCAAGATGTCCCAGGAGGTGCCCTGGCGCACCCCCGTCAGCAGCCTCACCTACCTGCTGACCAGCGAGGGCTGGCGCCAGGAGCACAACGGCTACAGCCACCAGGGCCCCGGCTTCATCAACAACCTGCTCACCAAGAAGAGCAGCGTCACCGGCGTCCACCTCCCGCCCGACGCCAACACGCTCCTCGTCACCATGGAGCGGCTGCTCGCCGACACCGGCAGGATCAACCTCGTCGTGGCGGGCAAGCACACCGCCGCCCAGTGGCTCGGCCTGGCCGACGCCCGGCGGCACTGCGCCGCCGGCGCCTCCACCTGGCGCTGGGCCTCCACCGCCGGCGGCGAGGACCCCGAGATCGTCCTCGCCTGCGCGGGCGGCATCCCCACCGTCGAGACCCTGGCCGCCGCCGACCTGCTGCGCCAGGACCTGCCGGACGCGCGGGTGCGGGTCGTCAACGTGGTGGACCTGTGCGTCCTGGCCCCGCCGGACCGGCACCCGCACGGCATGCCGGACGCCGACTTCCGGGAGCTGTTCGGCACCGACACGCACGTCGTGTTCGACTTCCACGGCTACCCGGCCGCCGTCCACCAACTGCTGCACGGCCGCCCGCACCCCGAGCGCTTCCACGTCCGCGGCTACGTCGAGGAGGGCACCACGACCACCCCGTACGACCTCCTCGCCAGCAACGGCGTCTCCCGGCACGACCTCGCCATCACCGCGCTCCGCCACCTGCACGGCCGGCCCGGCGCCACCGGCGACCTCGCCGCCGCCTACGCCCGCCACCGCGACCGGCTCCGCGCCGAGCTGCGCCGCACCGGGGTCGACCCGGCCGAGATCACCGACTGGAAGTGGCAGCCGTGAGGACGCGCCCCCGCCCCGGCCCCGGCGGCGGACCACCACCTGATTCAGGCCCCCGTACAGGACCTTGACACGGCGTCAGCAAGCGTGCGCGTTAGTGTGCGTGCGTGAGCCTTCATGTCGTCATAGGTTTCGGGCCCGCAGGGGCCACCACCGCACGCCTGCTCGCCGGGCGGGGACACTCCGTACGCGTCATCACCAGAACCGGCCGGAGCCCCGAGCCCGGCATCGAACACCTCGCCCTCGACGCCACCGACACCGCGCGCCTCACCGAGGCCGTGCGCGGCGCCACCGCCCTCCACGGCTGCGCCGCACCGCCCTACCCCCGCTGGACGGCCGACTGGCCGCCACTGGCCGCCTCGCTGTGCGCCGCCGCCGAGGCCACCGGCGCCGTCCTCGTCATGCTGGGCAACCTCTACGGCTACGGCCCCGTCGACCGCCCCATGACCGAGGACCTGCCGCTCGCGGCGACCGGACCCAAGGGCCGGGTGCGCGCCGCCGTCTGGGAGCGGGCCCGCGCGCTGCACGACCAGGGCCGCATCAGGGCCGTCGAGGTACGCGCCTCGGACTTCTTCGGCCCCGGGGTCACCGACGGCGGGCACCTCGCCGGCCGGGTGATGCCCCGGCTGCTGCGCGGCAAGCCGGTCTCCACGCTCGGCGACCCCGACGCCCCGCACAGCTGGACCTACCTCCCCGACGTCGCCGCCGCCCTCGCCGAGGCCGCCACCGACGAACGGGCCTGGGGCCGCGCCTGGCACATCCCCACCGCCCCCGCCCGGTCCGCCCGCGAGATGACCGAACGCCTCGCCACCCGGGCGGGCACCGCGCCCGTCCCGGTGCGCGCGCTGCCCGCGCCGCTCCTCGGCGCGCTCTCCCTGGTCTCCCCGATGATCCGCGAACTGCGGGAGGTCCGCTACCAGTTCGACCGCCCCTTCGTCGTCGACACCAGCGCCTGGGAGGCCACCTTCACCACCCGCGCCACCCCGGTGGAGCGGCAGATCGACGAGACGGTCGCCTGGTGGCGTGAGCGGCTGGGCGACGGCCGGTGACCACCACGACCGCGCGGCACGGCCATGCCGGCGACATCGCCGTCGTCGGCATGGCGTGCCGCTTCCCCGGCGCCCGCGACCTCACCGCGTACTGGCGGCTGCTGCGGGAGCCGCGACCCCAGTTCGCCCCCGTCCCCGCCTCCCGGTGGCTCACCGGGCCCTTCCTCGGCGGCGACCCCCGCGACCCGTCGTCGGCCTACACCGACACCATGGCCCTGCTGCCCGACGTGGACCGCTTCGACGCCGCCCACTACGGCATCCCGCCGCGCCGGGCCGCCGCCATGGACCCCCAGGCCCGGCTGCTGATCGACCTCGCCCGCGAGGCGATCCAGGACGCCGGCTGGGAGGCCGGCGGCTTCGACCGCGAGGAGACCTCGGTCATCACCTCGCTCACCGAGAGCGGCTACCGCGAGATCAGCACCCTGCGGATACGGATGCGGCAACTGGCCGCGGGCGAGTTCGGCACCCGGGCGGCCGGCCCCGGCCTCACCGGCGCAGCCCGGGCCGTCCCCGGCCTGCACGGCACCTCGGTGGCGGGCCTCCTGCTCAACATGGGCCCCAACACCGTCAGTTCGGTGCTCGACCTGCACGGCGAGAGCTACGCCCTGGACTCGGCCTGCTCCGGCGGCCTCATGGCGGTCGCCAACGCCGTCCACGCGCTGCGCGCCGGCCGCTGCCGCATCGCGCTCGCCGGCGGCGCCCAACTCCACATCACCCCCGACCTGCTGGTGGGGCTGTGCCGGATCGGCGCCATCTCCCGCAGCGGCCGGTGCCTGCCGTTCGGCGCGCAGGCCGACGGCTTCGTGCTGGGGGAGGGCGCCGGGATGCTGGTGCTCCGCCCGCTGGCCGACGCCCTCGCGGACGGCGACCGGGTGTACGCGGTGATCCGGGGCGTCGGCACCGCCAACGACGGCACCGTGCACGGCGGGATGCACCCGCGCGCCGCCGGCCAGCTGCGGGCACTGCGCCGCGCCTACCGGGACGCGGGGCTGCCGCCCGGCGCGGTGGACTACCTGGAGGCGCACGGCACCGGGACCACCGTCGGCGACCCGGTCGAGCTCGGGGTCCTGCGCGAACTGCGCGGCGAGGACGCCGCTCCCGCCCTGCTCGGGGCCGTCAAGGCGGTGGTCGGGCACGCGCTCAACGCGGCCGGGCTCGCCGGGCTGATCAAGACGGTGCTGGCCCTGCACCGGGGCGTGGTCCCGCCGCAGCCCGGCTTCGACGCGGCCGACCCCGCCGCGCTGGAGGCGGCGCGGCTCACCGTCCCCGGGGCGCCGGTCCCCTGGCCGGCCGCCGGACGGCCGCGCCGGGCCGGGGTGAGCGCCTTCGGCTTCGGCGGCACCGGGGTGCACCTCGTGGTGGAGGAGTACGCCGCGGAGCCCGCGCCCCCGGTACCGGCGGGCGGGCCGCACCGGCTGGAGCTGAGCGCCGGGGACCGCGCCGGGCTGGAGCGATACGCCCGGGACCTCGCCCGGGTGCTGGACGAGGACCGGCCGCCGCCGGCCCGGGTGGCGGACACCCTCGCCCGCCGGGCCGCCCTGCCGGAGCGGCTGTCGGTGCTGGTGGAGGACGCCGCCGGGGCCGGGGACGCGCTGCGGGCGGCGGCGGACGCGCTGGCGGCGGGCTCTCCGGCGGCTGGCCCGGGCGCCGTGGCGGCCGTCCCGGGCGTCGAGGCGGGCGCCGGGGCGGGTACGGCCCCCGGGGTCGCGGGTGGGCGGCTGCCACCGTGCACGCTGCCCCCGAGCCCGCTCGCGCCCCGCCGCCACTGGGTGGTGGACGAGGCCGCGCGCGAGGCGGCGCACGAGCCCCCGCCCGGCGCGGAGGCCGTGCCCGCCGTACCGGCACCGCGGCCCGCCTCCACCGCGCCCGCGGTGTCCTCCACGTCCGCGGCGTCCGTCGTGCTCGAAGAGGTCTCCCGCGTCGGGGTCTTCCCGCTCACCGAGCTGAGCGAGCGGATGTCCCTGGTGGCCGACCTCGGCTTCGACTCCCTGATGCTGCACGAACTGGAGTCCGGTATCGCCGGCCGCGTACCGGGCTTCCGCACCGAGGAGACCGCCGGTGAGATGTACGCCCCGGGCCTCACCGTCGCCCGGCTGATCGCGCTGGCCGCACCGCACGGCGCCCGGCCGTCCGCACCCGTACCGGAGTCCATACCCGAGCCCGAACCCGAGCCCGAGCCCGTACCGGCGTACGCACCGGCCGCCGGCCCCGGCGGGGCGGATGCGGGCATCGACGGCTTCCCCGAGGTCCGGGAGTTCGAGGACCGGCTGGGCGCGGTCACCGCGAGCGGCGCGGACTTCCCGTACTTCCGGGTCCACCGGGGCACCATCCGCGACACGACGGTGATAGGCGACCGGTCCTACCTGTCCTTCGGCAGCTACAACTACCTGGGCCTGTCCGGCCATCCGGCGGTCGACGCGGCGGCGCACCGGGCGATCGAGCGCTACGGCACCTCGGTCTCCGCGAGCCGCGCCCTGTCGGGCGAGCGCGACCTGACGGTACGTCTGGAGCGTGCGCTCGCCGCGTTCCTGGGCGTACCGGACTGCCTGGCGCTGGTGAGCGGCCACGCCACCAATGTGACCGCGATCGGGCACCTCGTCGGCCCCGGGGACCTCGTCCTGCACGACGCGCTCGCCCACGACAGCATCCTCCAGGGCTGCGCCCTCTCCGGAGCGGCGCGGCGGCCGTTCGCGCACAACGACCCCGGGCACCTGGACCACCTGCTGCGGCTCAACCGCCCCCGGTTCCGGCGGGTGCTGATCGCCGTCGAGGGGGCGTACAGCATGGACGGGGACCTGGTGGACCTGCCGGCCGTGATCGCGCTGAAGAAGCGGTACGGCGCGCTGCTGATGGTCGACGAGGCGCACAGCATCGGGACGGTGGGCGGGACCGGCCGGGGCGTGGGGGAGTTCTACGGGGTCGACCGGTCCGGGGTGGACGTGTGGATGGGCACCCTCTCCAAGGCGTTCGCGAGCTGCGGCGGCTACCTCGGCGGATCGGCCCGCGCGGTGCGCTGGCTCCGGCACACCCTGCCCGGCTTCGTCTACAGCGTCGGCCTCACCCCGGCCAACGCGGCGGCCGCGCTGGCCGCCACGGAGCTGATCGCCGCCGAACCGGACCGGGTGCGCGCCCTGCGGCGCAACGCGGAGCTGTTCCTGGCCCTGGCGGCCGGGGCCGGGCTGGACACCGGCTCCAGCGCCCACACGCCCATCGTGCCGGTGCTGCTGGGCGACTCCGCCCGGACCCTGCGCGTCGCGGACCGGCTGTTCGCGCGGGGGGTCGTCGTGGACCCGATCTTCCACCCCGCCGTGGAGGAGGGGCAGGCGCGACTGCGGTTCTTCGTCACCAGCGAGCACCGCGAGGAGGACGTCCGCCGGGCGGTGGCGATCCTGGCCGAGGAGGTGGCGGCGGCCGGCTGAGGTGGCGGGGGCCGGCCGAGGGGCGGGGGTCACGGTCGCCGGTCAGATCAGAGTGCGCTCTATCCGGCTGATCATCGCGTTCTCGGCGTTCTCCGCGTTCCCCGCGGGCTCGGCGGGTGCTTCGCCGGAACCGCCCACCCGCTGGGAGAGGAGGTAGGCGATGACCTCCGCCTCCTGCTCCTGGACGTCGTCGTAGGTCGCGCGCAGGAGCATGTCGCGCACCAGGTCGGGGTCGAGGTTGGGGAAGAGGAGGCGGGCGCTCGCCTCGTCCAGCCAACCCGCCCCGCGGTGGCAGCAGATGATGTGTCCCAGCTCGTGCAAGATGATGTGCTCCTGATGCGCGCTGGTGGTGTTGGCGTCGTAGAAGATCAGGTCCTCGTCGCGGGCGGCGACCCACATCCCGCACGGGTGCGACGCGGGCATGCGCATCGGGACCAGGGTGATGGGGCGGCCCCGGATCTCGCTGAGGTGCCGGCACAGCTCGGCGACGTCGGCGGCCTGCGGCAGGTTCAGCGCGGCGAGCCGCCGGGCGCCGTCCTTGCGGAGCTTCTTGAGCCGGCTGCGGCGCTCCTGGTCGGCCGCGCGCGCCGAACGGCCGGACCTCACTCCGCCTCCGCGGGGTCGGTGACGGGCGGCAGGCCCTGCATCTGCCGGTACTGGTCCATGATGGCCGTGATGGCCTGGAGGTTCTCCTTCTTCATCCCGGCGGCCCGCATCGCCACCGAGCGGACGCCCGCCTGGCGCAGCGCCTCGATCGCGGCGATCTCGCTGAGCACGGACTCGGCGACCTCGTCGTCGAAGAAGTAGGCGACGGACACACCGAAGAAGCGCGCCAGGGCGGCGAGCAGGTCGGGGGAGGGGTTGGAGCGCTTGCCGTTCCGCAGCTGGGAGAGGTACACACCGCCGACCCGGAGGTCGGGACTGGCCCGCTTCAGCTCCTCGGCGACCTCGGCGTTGGTCCAGTGCCTGCCCTTGGGGCGCACCGTCCTGAAGAGGTTGTCCAGACGCACGGCCAGTACGGGCCGGTCGTCGGGTCCCGGCCGGTCCTCGGTCTCGGACATCGTGAAGCTCCCTCCCTCACCTCCTCGGCATAGCCCCTGGCTAATCGTCAGTTTCGCAGATTAGCGGTCAGTTGACAATCGGGCCGGACTCCGCCAACGTTGGAGCTCGCCGATAGCTGACAGCTAACTTGGCCCACGGGGGTGGCCGAGTCGGGTGCCGGTGACGTCGGCCCGGACCGGCCCTCGGGGGATGGGCCGGCCCGGTGCCGGGCGGGTGAGCGCGCCTCACCCGCCCGGCACCGGCAGGGGGGAGTACGGGCGGGCCCGCCCGGACCGGTGGGGGGACCGGCCCGGACGGGCCCGCTCACCCCGCTCACTGCTCATTCCGCGCGGCCCAGCCGGCGGTAGGCGGAGGCGACCTTGGTCAGCCAGACGACCTCCGCGTGGAAGTCGTCGGCGTCGCGGTCCTCGAAGTCGCCGTCGTCCTTGTTGTGCGCGGGCACCGTGCCCGCCCGCTTGGCCAGCAGCGCACGCCGGAGCTGCGCGGCCTCGGCGCACGCCTGGCGGTCCTCGTCACCGGCCGCGGCCCTGCCGTCCGTACCGCCGCCGTCCGTACCGCCGCCGCCCGGGGCGCAGTCGTCGGTCGTACGGTCGATGTAGGGGCGCAGGTCCCGCCAGCCGTCGCGTATCTCCACGACCCTGCGGTGCAGCCGGTAGTCCAGGTCGGACACCGCGGCGCCCGGCGGCTCCAGGACGATGTCCGGGGAGGACTCGTACAGGTCGCGCCACAGCGGGTACAGCGCCCGGTAGGAGCGGTAGCCGCGCGCCCAGTCCCGCAGCCCGGTGACCGACGCGCCCCAGGACGGCATGGTCAGGCTCAGCGAGAGCAGCACGATGCCGGCCGCGCTGAAGAGGTTCGACGCGAGCTTCCAGGCGCCGATGTCCACCCCCGCGGCGGCGGTCAGGATGTTGACCGTCCTGGCCGTGCAGTAGAGGAAGAGGACCACCGCCGCCACCGACATCAGCCGCAGCGCCTGGCGCAGCGACGCCTTGTCGGTCATCCGCGCGTACGGCCCGCACTGGCGCCAGATGGTCACGCACGGAACCGCCTGCGAGACGATGAACAGCAGGAGGTACGTGAGGATCAGCGGCCGTCCGCTGCCGGTGTCGAAGTCCGACGACGGGCGGGAGGGGCCGTCGGCGACGAAGAACAGCGCGATCAGCAGCACGTTGAGCGCGATGCCCGTGATCAGCCAGCGGCGGGACTTGCGGGCCGCCTCCTCGCCGGTGGTGGCCCAGCGCAGCAGGATGATCTGGGCGCTCACACAGAAGGCGACCGCCGCCACGTGCATGATCAGGATGGCCAGGTTGCCCACGCCCAGGAAGCTGTCGCCGCTCATGGCGACGGCCCCCATGGTGAAGGTGAGGCACTGGAGGAGCAGGGTGGCGACGAGGGTGCGGTAGGCGTCCTCCCGCCAGCTGCGCCGCACTTGGCACAGCCGGTAGACGAGCGCGGCGTAGGACGAGAGTGCCGCGATGACGAAGCAGAGGGTTCTGATGGTGTTCACGGCCTGGTTCCCTGCGGCGCCGCGCACGTCGACGCGGCGGAACGGTTCAGTCGGTGGTCTCGCCGGCGGGGACGACGAGGCCGATGCCCTCGGCCGCCACGGCGATGGCGTAGTCGAAGAAGGCGGACTCGTCGCGGACGCTGTCATGGGTGCGGCTGAAGACCTGGAACACCAGGAGGCCGACCAGACTGCTCCACAGCACGATGCCGCGCTCGATGATGTCCGAGAAGGGTGCCCCGGGCTGACCGCCGAACAGCTCCACCGCCTCCGGCAGGAGCAGCGGCGGACCGGGCACCGCCCGCTTCGGCGGGGTCAGTTCACCCGCCTCCAGCGCCGAGCGCACGATCCCGGCCAGCACGGCGGGGGTGCGCGAGGCGGGCGGGACGGTGTCCTGCGGCGCGTGGTAGCCCGGGACCGGCGAGCCGTAGATCAGGGTGAACTCGCCGGGGTTGTCGAACGACCACCCGCGCAGCGCCCTGGTGACCGCGAGGAGCCTCGCCCCCGCCGTGGCACCGGAGTTCCTCGCCGCCTCGTCGGCCCGCTCCATCGCGGCGCCCGACGCGTCGTAGGCGTCGATCACCAGAGCGGTCAGCAGGTCGTCGCGGTGCGGGAAGACGGCCCGCGCGTCCGCGAGGTCGACGCCGGCGTCCCGCGCGACGGTGTCCAGGGTCAGTCCGGCGGCACCCGCGTCCACCAGGAGCCGGCGTGCGGAGGTCTTGAGGGTTCCGGAAACGTCCATGGCCCAAACCGTACAGGTGAGCCATTCCGGTTCGGAGCGATCAAGCCACCGGCGTCCTGACGCGGCGGCGCCGCGCCGCACGGCCCGCGGACAGCGCGCCCCTGCCGCACCCGCGCCAGGCGGCGGGGGAGACCCGTACCCGCTGACTCCCGGTGGTCATCAGGGTGTTGACCGGCGCGAGCGGGTCGCCGGCCATCGCCTTGGCGAGCAGCACGGCGGCGGTCAGGGGCAGCAGCACCCCCGCGAGGGCGGCGCCGGTCCGGGCGGCCCGGCGCAGGGCGGGGCGCTGCAGGGCGGGGTGGCGCAGTACCGGGCGGTGGGGCGCGGGGCGGCGCGGGGACGCGTCGGAGTTCATGGACGCCATTGCACCGGCCGGCCCGCGGGCCGTGCATCGGGCGGCGTACTCAGACCCCGTACGGCCGTACTCAGGCGCGGTCGATGTGCACGCTGGTGGACTTGACCCGGGCGGTGGCCCGCATGCCCACCTCCAGGCCCAGCTCCTCGACGGCCTCCCGGGTCAGCAGCGACACCAGCCGGTGGGGTCCGGCCTGGATCTCGACCTGGGCCGCGACGTCGCCCAGCTTCACCGCCGTGACGATCCCGGGAAAGGCGTTGCGGGCCGTGGTGTACGAGGCGTCCTCGTCGTCCGCGCCGCCGCCGGCCAGCTCGACGGAGAACGCGGCCAGGTCCCTCCCGTCGATGAGCCGGCGGCCGGCCTCGTCGCGATGGGTCGCCACCCGCCCGGCGTCCGCCCATCGCCGCGCGGTGTCCGGGCTCACGCCGAGCAGCCGCGCCGCCTGGCCGATCGTGTAGGACTGCATGCGCGTCACGCTAGAACCGCCACCCCCGCCACCGCAATCCGGGCCGCGCCGCACCCGCGCCGAATCCGTTGGGTCAGGGTGCAGAACTGTTAGACAAGCGAAGGATATAGCTCCATAATCGTTAGTCATGGGAAAGACCTTTGAGCGCATAGACGGCCGCCTGCGCGGCTTCATCGAGCAGCAGCCCGTGTTCTTCACCGCCACGGCACCGCTCTCCGGCGACGGAACGGTCAACCTGTCCCCCAAGGGCCTCAAGGGCTCCCTGGTGGTCCTGGACGACGTCACCGTGGCCTACCTGGACTTCGCCGGCAGCAACGCCGAGACCATCGCCCACCTGCGTGAGAACGGCCGGATCACCGTGATGTGGTGCGCCTTCCAGGGGCCGCCCAGCATCGTCCGGGTGCACGGCCGGGGCGAGCCGGTCTTCCGCGACGACCCGCGCTTCCCGGAACTCCTGGCCCGGTTCCCCGGCATCGACCCGGCCGGCCACGGCCTGCGCGCCATCATCGTCGTCACCGCCGAACTGGTCCGCGACACCTGCGGGTTCGCCGTGCCCTTCATGGCGTACGAGGAGGAACGGGACCTGCACGGCCAGTACTTCGGGCGCAAGGACGACGAGGCGCTCAGCGACTACTTCACGCGCAAGGACGACATCGCCACCAGCATCGACGGCCTCCCCGGCCTGCCGCTGCCGCTCCCGCCCACCCCGGCGGGCCACGCCTCCTGACGACACGCCGCGCCACGGCGGTGGGTGCGGAGCCGCGCGTCAAGGAGCCGTCAGGGGAGGGGCGGGACGCGCAAAGAACGCGCCAGGAAGGGCGGACACACCCCCGGGCGCGGGCGGACTCTGAGCGGAGCCCGACCCGGCGCGATCCTCACGGACCACGACCGGGCCAGCGTCTCCGGTTCACTTGACCCCGCGGGTTTCGCACACGGCCCCCATCCGTGGAGGAGAGAAGGTTTGAGTACGTCAGAAGCGGTCGAAGTCCCGCCGTCCCTGGCGGAGTCGTACGCCAGAGGCTTCGGCGAGGAAGGGAGGGCCTGGATCGCCGGGCTGCCGGCCCTCGCCGCGGAACTGCTGGACCGCTGGCAGCTGACCCGGGACGGCATCGTCCGGGCGGGGGAAGCCTCCCTGGTGCTGCCGGTGCGGCGACGGCACGGCATGCGCGCGGCCCTGAAACTGCAGCTGCCCAGGGAGGAGACCACCGCCGCACTCATCGGGCTCCGCGTCTGGAACGGCGACGGGACGGTCCGGCTGCTCGACCACGACCCCGAGAGCAGCGCCATGCTCCTGGAGCGGCTGGACGCCGGCCGCACCCTGGCGTCGGTCGAGGACGACGACACCGCCATGGGCATCCTCGCCGCGCTCCACGCCCGGCTCGTGGGTGTTCCCGCGCCGCGGGGGCTGCGCCGCCTCGGCGACATCGCGACGGAGATGCTGGAGCAGGTCCCCGAGGCGGTCGCTGCGCTGGCCGACCCCGCCGACCGGCAACTCCTGCGCGGCTGGGCGTCGGTGGTGGCCGAGCTGGCCGGTGAGCCCGGAGACCGGCTCCTGCACTGGGATCTGCACTACGGCAACGTCCTCGCCGCGGAGCGTGAGCCGTGGCTCGCCATCGATCCCGAACCGCTCGCCGGGGACCCGGGGTTCGACCTCTGGCCCGCCCTGGACAGCGGGTGGGACGACCTCGCGGCGAAGGGCGAGGCGGTACGCGTGGTGCGTCGCCGCTTCGACCTGCTCACCGAGACCCTCGGCCTGGACCGCCGACGCGCGGCGGGCTGGACGCTCGGGCGGCTGCTGCAGAACGCGCTGTGGGACATCGGCGACGGCGAGACCGCTCTCGCGCCGTCCGCCGTCGCGCTCGCGGAGGCGCTGCGCGACCGCTGAGGCCGGGTACGGGGGATCGCCACGGCCGGGCCCGGCCCGGGGAGGGCTGGTCGGCGGGCACGGTCGGGTGCGGCCGACTGCGCGGTGCCCAGCCGGCCGCGCCGGAGTCGGCTCACGCCGGGTCGAGCAGCCCCACGTGCGAGCCGCCGAAGCCCGCGTGCTCGTCGACCAGGTGGACCTGGAGCAGCCAGTGGGCCTTCCACCCGTCCGCGGTCGTCCGGCGCAGCGGCCGGTCGTTGTCCGGCCCGATGTACGTATCCGCTGGCTCGCCGGCCGGGTTCGCGTCCGGTGCCCCGCCCACCAGCCGCCCGGCGTGCCGTCCGCCGAGGGCCCAGCCCGCCTTGGCGGCGAGCGCCCGCACCTCGCCGTACAGCTCTCCGCCGGTCATCCGCGCGTCCGCGCGGAACGCCTCGCGGGCCCCGGCGAAGATCTCCGGCAGGTCCGCGCACAGCCGCCGCTTCGCCGGGTCCTCGCCGAGCACCAGGGTCCGGGCGAAGTCGGTCCCGTACCCGGCGAGCAGCGGGCCCAGGCGCACCACGACGGTGTCGCCGGCGCCGATGACCCGGTCGGACAGCGGCGGTTCCCCACCGCACGGCAGCACGGTGTGCGGGCCCGAGTACACGAGCCGCCCCGGCCGCCGCGCGCGCGTGCCGAGCACCTCGCGCGCCAGGTCCCCGATCCGGTCGGTCACCTCGTCCTCGCTGCGGCCTGCCGCGACCAGTCCGCGCCGTGCAGCTTGGGCGAACACCGCCTGAGCCGACCGCTGGGCCTCCACCAGGCCCAGGGCCCGCAGCCGCTCGTCCATCCGGTCGGGTGTCGTCATCGCGTCCGTTCTCCTTCGCGTGCCGTGCTCGTGCCGTGCTCGTGCTACGGGGTCGCGCGTACGACGACGAGCGAACCGTCGTACGCCGGTTGGCGTCGCAGGTGGCCGAACTCCGCGTCCCAGGCGCCGGACTCCAGGTCGGCGCGGAGGGTCCGGTCGAAGTGCTCGCGGACCCGGTCGTCGACGAAGCTCCACGCCGAGCACGCCTGGCGGGCGGCGGGATCGAGGAGCATCTCCGGGCGCCCGTAGTAGGCCTCGTCGAAGCCGTCGGTGCAGTCCAGCGGGATCGGCACGGTCGTCACGCCGCAGTCACCCCCCAGGGCGGCGGCCAGTTCCCCGACGGCCGGGTGGCGGCGCGCCTCGGTGTCGAGGACCTCCGGCGCGTACCGGTACAGCCAGAAGTCGCGTACGCGCGCGGGGTCGCGGGTGAGGACGACCACGGGTCCGCGGGTGACGCGCCGCATCTCCCGCAGCCCGGCCCACGGGTCGGACCACTGGTGCACGCTGAACAGGGTCATCGCCGCGTCGAACTCCCCGTCCGCGAAGGGCAGATGCTCGGCGACGGCGTCGACGGCGTCGCTGGCGTCGCTGGCGTCGACGGCGCGTACGAGCGGCGCCGGCCGCAGGGCCCGTACCGACGCCGAGGGCTCGACGGCGGTCACGGCGCGCGCCGCGTTCTCGTACGAGCCGGAGCCGGCGCCCACGTTGAGCACCGTCCGCGCGTCGCCCAGGGCGCGGGCGACGAACCGGGCGATGCGTTCGTCCGGGCGGCGGCGGGAGGAGCGGCCGGCGCCGACCGTGCCGCGGTCGACGTCGTCGTCGACGTCGCCGGCGCCGCGGTCCCGGGTGGGTGTCGTCATCGGTCTTACCTCGCCTTGTGAGCAGGGACAGGGGGATGAGAGCCCGGCACGCCCACGGTTGTGCCGGCCGGGCGTGCGGGGACGAAGGGGTGGAGGGGGGCGTCAGGACCAGAGCCGGAAACGCTCCCAGCCGTGCGCGGTCCGCTCGTAGCGCAGACGGGTGTGGGCGCGGGACGCCGCCGCCTGCCAGAACTCCACCACCGCGGGCGCCAGCGTGTAGAGCGTCCAGGCGGGGTCGACGAGCGAGGGGTCCTTCCCGACCAGGGCCAGCGCCTTCTCCAGGGCCTGGTCGCGCTCGTCCGTGTCCGTCACGTACTGGCTCTGCCGGCCCAGCAGGGCCTCCGCGCGGGCGGTGGCCGACCGGGCGAGGAAGTCGTCGGCGTTGTCCTGCGCGGATCCGGGGGTGACGGGCCCGCGTAGGCGGACCTGCCGGCCGTGCTCGGGCCAGTAGAAGGTGAGGGCGGCCCGGGGGTGGACGGCCAGCTGGTGGCCCTTCGGGCTGGACGCGTGCCCGGCGAACTGCCAGCCGGAGGCGCCGACGCCCTTGAGGATCAGCACCCGGGCGTCCGGGTCGCCGGCCTCGTCCACCGTGGACAGGGTCATCGCGTGCGGATCGCGAAGGCCGTCCGACACCGCGTCGGACAGCCAGGACAGGAACAGGCGGACCGGGTCGTCCGGCGCCCGCTCGGGGAGGAACTCCGGCAGTGGCCCGGCGAAAACCTCGATGCCCCGTAGCCAACCGCCGACGGTCCTGCCGGGGTCTGCCTCGCTCACTGCCGCCTCCTCCACGGGACGCTCCTCGGAGCCATCCTGCATCTGCGACCCAAATTCGACAATCTCCTGGCACATGCTTGGGTGATGCGCCAACTGAAGTCGTGTGGGGGGCCGCGGTCTTGGAGATAGCGACAAGGTTCCGGGGTGCGGCCGGAGCCCGGAGCGGGGCCCCGGCCAGGCGCACGGCTCCGCCGGCAACCTGTCAAAAACGCATCAGCATGCACCGCCACGGCGACAGGACGCCGTCAAGGCGGGTGCCGCCGGCATTCCGCGCCCCCTTCGATGGAGCCGGACATCCGCACACCGGCCCCGGGGCCGGCGCCTTCACGGGAGTTGGTCGTTCATGCGCATCGAGAACGTGGTCGGTCTTCTCGTCGCCCTGAGTCTCGTCGGCTACCTGGTGGCCGCTCTGATCCGCCCGGAGAAGTTCTGACCGGGTCCCACCCGCTTGTGACCCGGGCCCGGCCCGGTCAGCCCTCCGTGTGCGGCAGACGGGCCGCCAGGCCGTCGAGGAGGGACTGGAGGCCGAAGCCGAAGGTGTCCTCGGGTGCGTCGGCGTACCCGCCGACGGTGGCGGCGTCGATCCGGGAGCGCAGCCGGGGGTAGCGGGCGGCCACCTCGGCGGCTTCCTTCATCGTGGCGTCGAAGGCGGCCCGGGCCTCCCCGCCGTCCCGCTCGATGCGGCGGGTCAGGGCGGTGGTGGCGGCGGCGCCGGCGGCGTTGCCGAGTACGTACGTGAAGACCGCGGCGGCCGCGCGGTCCGCCTCCGGCTCGGTGAACCCGGCGGCCTCGTACACGGCGAGGGTGTGGTCGTCGTGGCGGGCCTTCGCCTCGCCGTGGAAGAGGTGGCTCGCGAGGGCCTGCACCAGCCAGGGGTGGCGGGTGAACATCGCGTACAGGTCGCCGGCCATGGAGGTGGCGGCCGTACGCCAGTCGACGGCGTCGAGGTCGGGGAGGCGGATCTCGTCCCAGACCCGGTCGCCGGCCAGGGTGACGAGGTTGTCCTTGCTCTTGACGTGCCAGTAGACGGCCGTGGCCGCCGAGTTGAGGCGCTGCCCGAGCGCGCGCATGTTCAGCCCTTCGAGGCCCTCCTCGTCGAGGAGTTCGACGGCGGTCGTGACGATCTGGTCGCGGGTCAGCGTGGAGCGAGGCATGGGGTCACGATAGGGCGGCGCGGCCGCATTGCACAAAGTTCAAGAGACCACTTGCACATAGTTCAAGTCGGCCCCTACTGTTCTCGGTGTCGCCACTTGAACTAAGTGCAAGTGGCTCGGACCGACAGGAGCCCTCCCCGTGCAGACCCTCACTGCCCTCGCCGCGACCGCCCAGATCCTCGTCGCCGCCGCCTTCGTCAGCATCCCCGTCCTCCGCCACCGCTTCGGCGCCGCCGCCAAGGCCGCGGCCGTCGCCGAACTGGAGCGCCAGGGCGTCCGCCCCGCCGTCCTGGAGGAGAACCGCCTCCGCTTCGACGCGAGGGGCCACGAGTGGTGGGCGCCCGGCGCCTTCGCCGCCGCCTCCCTCACCGCCGCCGCGCTCAACCTGGCCGGGAGCCCCTGGGGAACCACCCTGACCTGGGTCTTCTCCTCGATCGCCTTCCTCGCCAACATCGCGATCCTGCAGAGCCAGGTCGGCGCGGTGACGTCCGTCCGGGCCGCCTTCCGGCGCAAGGGCGACCCCGAGCTGCTCCGGATCGACGTCCCCGCCTTCCTCGCGGCCGCCGAGGGCGCCTTCCCCGCCTGGACCCGCACCCTCCAGAACGTCCGCCACACCGTCGTCTTCGCCGGCTCGGCCCTCGCCCTGACCGCCGCCGCCCTCGTCTGAACCCCGCCCGCGAGCCGGGGTGCCCCCCGCCCCGGGGCCGAGGCGCCCCCCGCGTAGGCCGTTCCCTCGGACGGGTCGCCGGCACCGGCCCAGTAGACTCCGCGCTCTTGGTTCAGCGCACGCGGGGTGGGGGACGACGTGGCGGGTGGCGGCAACGGCTCCGGCAGAACTCGGCGTGTCGACTTCGGCGTGACGATGCTGTTCGGCGCGGTGTACGCCGGTGCGTTGTTCCTGGTCGTCACGGGCTTCTCCGTGGAGCCGGGTGGGTGCGGAGGGCGCTTCGCTGCCTCGTGCTCGGGCGAGACGTACTGGCGCCTCGGCGCCGGCTTCGGCCTCCTCGCGGTCGTGGCGCCTGTGCTGCACAAGGTCGTGCCGAGCGTCCCGTACGAGGAGGGTGTCGGCCGGGCGGCGACCGTCACCGCTCTGGTGGTGGGCGCAGCGGCCGGTATCGCCCTGACCGTGGCGATGGCCCGAGCGGTGGTCTGAGGCGCCGCCACCCGGGTCAGCGGGTGGCCGCGACAATCCGCTGGGCGGTCTCGGCGGGGGTGAGGTGCGTGGTGTCGACGACCTCGGCCTCGCTGTGCAGCCAGGTGCGGGCCGCCTCCGCGTACGGTTCGAGGTACTGGAGCCGGAACGGGGAGTCGGGGCCGATGACGGTGTCGCCCGCGATACGCGCGCGGAGGGTCTCCTGGTCGGCGTGGAGGACGAAGTGCCGGACCGGCACGGCATGCTGAGCGAGGCCCGAGGTGATCTCGCGCCAGTACTGCTCGACCAGGACAGTCATGGGCATCACCAGGGTCCCACCGGTGTAGTCCAGGACGCGCCGGGCGGTCTCGACCACGAGGGGCCGCCAGGGCGGCCAGTGCTGGAAGTTGTCCGTCGCGGGGAGCCCCGGCGAGATGTCCATGAGCGTCTCGCCGACCTTCTCGGCGTCGAACACCCGTGAGTCCGGGATCAGCCGCTGCACCAGTGCACTGGTCGTCGTCTTGCCCACGCCGTGGGTGCCGTTGAGCCATACGATCATGCGGCCGACGCTAGCGCCGCTCGGCGCACAGGCCCAGCGGCGGATGGCGGCCGGGCTGCTTGAGGCCCGTCCTGCGGCGGGGTCCGCTGGATCCGACCGGCCCAGCGGGCCCCGCCGGGGACCGGACCGAGCGGGCTCAGCCGGGGAACCCGTACTCCGTCAGCGCCTTCTCGATCCGGGCGCGGTGGTTCGCCTCCCAGTCGTCCAGGGACTCCGCCTCCTCCTTGGCCAGCTTCGTACGAGCCGCCGCGAGCACCTCCTCGCGCCGCCCGCCGGGTACGACGACGATCCCGTCCTCGTCGGCGACCACCTCGTCCTCGGGACGCACCAGCACGCCGCCGACCCGCACCGGCTCGCCCAGCGCGCCGATCCGCTCCTTCGTCCCCGGAATGGGAACGACCCCGCGCCCGTAGACCGGGAAGCCGGCCTCCCGCACCTCGCCGATGTCCCGGAGGACCCCGTCCAGGACGAAGGCCGCCACCCCGCGCCGCTGGGCGACCGCGCACACATTGCCCCCGGCCAGGGCGTACTCCACGTCACCGGACTCCACCACGACCACCGAGCCCGGCTCCGCCCGGTAGATCGCGGCATGCAGCATCAGGTTGTCCCCGGGCACGCACCGCACGGTGTACGCCGGCCCCGCGACCCGGGGCGCCCCCCACAGCGGCCGCACCCCGCCGTCCACCACCTGGGCCCGGCCCAGCAGATCGGCGAGGGTGGTGGTGGGAACGTCCTTGAATCCGTCGTTCATGATCTCCGCTTCCTCATTCCGTCGCGTCGCATTCCACTCGACCGCCCGAGCGTAGGGGGTGGCACGTGCCCGCCGCCCGCCACCGTGCACCTCCGGCCCGCCCGACGGCCAAGCCGCAGAGCCTCTGAGCTGCGGCGACGTACATATCGGCATGCGCCCCGGCAGGCCCGTCGGGCATCATCACGGGATGATCGGCAACCGGATCACCCATCGCACGGCGGACGGCGTCCGCGTCCCCGGCACCTGGCGCCACGCCTTCATCTGCAACGGCGGCTCCTACTTCCTCACCGACCTCTTCATCTACGCCGACGGTCTCATCGACTGCTGGGACCTCGTCACGCTCGACGAGTTCGAGAAGAAGCTCCGCAGCGGGTGGGTGGCCACCAGCCTTCCCGACGGCGGCATGGCGTCCGCGCACCGCCTGGCCTCGTGGACCTTCGACGGGCCGCAGACCTGGCTCACCCCGGAGCTGCTGCTCGCCGAGGTCCGCGACACCGTCGACGAGCTGAACGGCCGCCCCGATTCGACCGACCGCTGCCTGGCGGCGGTGGACGTGTTCCTCGCCGAGCGGACGGAGGAGAACCGGTCCGCGGCCAGGGCCGCCTATCTGGCCATCCCCGAGACGGTGCGTCACTACGCCCTCGGCGACATGGACCGCAAGGACCGGCCCCTGCAGGCCCTGGTGGCGGGCCCGGGCGGTCGCCTTCCCGGACGGCCCGACCAGAGCGTGTCACCGGAGGAGTACGACGCGGCCGTCGCGTACTTCGAGGAGCGCGACCGATGGCGTGCCGAAGCGCCCTCACGGGTGCCGGCGGACGGGGCGGAACACTCCTCCGCCCCCGCGCTGAAGCTGCCGGACACGTACCCGCAGCGCGCCCTCGAACGTCCCGACAAGCGGGCCCTGCGCAACGACTATCCTGCACCCATCGCCCTGGACGACGTCACCTACCCGTCGGTGGCGCACGCCTACTGGGCCCAGTCCGTCGCCGAACCGGAAGCGCGCAACGCGGTCGCCACCGCGGAGACCGGCGCCCACGCCCAGATGCTCGCGGCCGAGGCACCCCGCCGCGAGGGCTGGGAACGGACCCGCACGGCAGTCATGGCCCGCCTGCTGCGCGCCAAGTATGCGCAGCACGCCGACCTCGCCGAGGTCCTCCTGGCCACGGGTGACGCGACCCTGCTCTACGACGACGCGGACTCGGCCTACTGGGGTGACAACGGAGGCCAGGGCCGGAACTGGATGGGCCGCCTCCTGGAACTCGTCCGCTCCGAACTGCTCGCCGGCCGGGCACAGATCGGGCGGGGCCTTCCTACAGCCAGTCCTTCCGCTTGAACACCACGTACAGACTCGTGCACACCACTGCCATCAGCACCACCGCGAACGGGTAGCCGTACACCCAGTGCAGTTCCGGCATGTGATCGAAGTTCATGCCGTAGATCGTCCCCACGAGGGTGGGTGCGAACAGGATCGCGGCCCACGAGGAGATCTTCTTGATCTCCTCGTTCTGCTCGAAGCCCGCCTCCGCGAGCGCCCGCATCTCGGCGTTCTGCTGCTGGGTGACGAGCGTCGCGTTGACGGTGAGGATCTCGGTGAGGGCCTGCCGGAAGCCGTCGACGCGCTCGCTGGTGTGGGTGACGTGGTCCGCGACGTCCCGCAGGTGGCGCTGGAGCTCCTCGTCGGTGCCGTACTTGGCGAAGCCGGCCATCAGGTTGTGCAGCATGCCGACCAGCGGGCGGGTGGCGCGCTGGAACTCGACCATTTCGCGGGAGAGTTCGTAGATCCGGCGGGACACCTCGGGGTCGCCGCGGAACACCTCCGTCTCGATCTCGTCGACGTCGTTCTGCACCCCCTCCACCACCGGCGCGTAGCCGTCGACGACCGCGTCCAGGATGGCGTACAGCACCGCCTCCGGGCCCAGGGCGAGGAGTTCGGGGGCCTCCTCCATCCGGCGGCGCACGGCGGACAGGTCGGGCGCCGCTCCATGGCGGACCGTGATGAGGAAGTCCGGGCCGACGAACACGTGCAGCTCGCCGAAGTCCACCTCCTCCTGCGCGTCGAGATAGCGCGCGGCACGCAGGACGACGAAGAGCGTGTCGCCGTACCGCTCCAGCTTGGGGCGCTGGTGGGCCTCCATCGCGTCCTCGACGGCCAGCTCGTGCAGGTCGAACTCGGCCGCAAGGGAGAGCAGTTCCGCCTCCGAGGGGCGGTGCAGCCCTATCCACGCCATGCCGTCCGGCTCGGCGCGCAGCAGGCGGAACGTCTCGGCGAGGGTGCCCGGCGAGGAGACCTTCCGGCCGTCCCGGTACAGCGTCGCCCGCACCACGCTGCCCCCGTCCGGCGACACGGGCGGTGCGGGCTGCGGGGGCGGCACCGGGGGACCCGGCGGCGCGGTCGCGGGATCGTCGGCGCGCCGGCGCCGGTGGGGCCTCTTCGAGGGCAGGGTCATACGGGGGTCACCTCCCGGTCGAACCATATACGCACCGGTATGCACCGGCATGGCCGGACCGGATACGCTCGGAGGACAGCAGCTGTCCGCAAGGGCGCGTAGCGTGCCGGACATGGCCTCCCGGAACGAGCCCGTGCTCTCCACCCGCGCCCTCAACCGCGCCACCCTGGCACGCCAGCTCCTGCTGCGTCGTACCCCCATGGCGGCCGAACACGCCGTCGCCCACCTCGTCGGGCTCCAGGCGCAGAACACCAAACCGCCCTACTACGCCCTCGCCGCCCGCCTCGCGGATTTCCGGCCCGAGGAGCTGTCCGGCCTGATGGAGAGCCGCCGGGTCGCACGGATCGTCACCCTGCGCTCCACCATCCACACCCACACCGCCGACGACGTCCTCTCCCTGCGCCCGCTCGTCCAAGCGGCCCGCGACCGGGAGATCACGGTCTTCCGCAAGGGCCTGGACGGCGTCGACCTGGAACGGCTCGCCGCGCTCGCCCGCGACCTGGTCGAGGAGGCGCCCCGCACCCCCAAGGAGATCCGCGAGGCCCTGCTCGGCGAGTGGCCCGGCGCCGACCCGCTCGCCCTCTCCGTCGCCGCCCGGTGCCTGCTGCCCCTGGTCCAGGTCACGCCCCGGGGCCTGTGGGGGCGCGGCGGCCAGGTGGCCCTCACCACCGCCGAGACCTGGCTCGGCAGGTCCGCCGGGCCCGCGTCGCCCGACGAGACGGTCCTCCGCTACCTCGGCGCCTTCGGGCCCGCCTCCGTCAAGGACATGCAGACCTGGTCCGGGCTGACCCGGCAGCGCGAGGTCTTCGAACGGCTCCGGCCCCGGCTGCTCACCTTCCGGGACGAGCACGGCACCGAACTCTTCGACCTGCCCGACGCCCCCCGCCCCGACCCCGGCACTCCGGCGCCGCCCCGGCTGCTGCCCGAGTTCGACAACCTGCTGCTCTCGCACGCCGACCGCACCCGCGTCGTCCCGCCCGAGCACAAGGACCGCACCTGGAAGGGCAACCAGGCGTACCGCACCTTCCTCGTCGACGGCTTCCTCGCCGGCGTCTGGCACCTGGAGGAGACCCGGACGGCGGCCACCGTGACGCTCTCGCCGTTCGGCCGGCTCACCCGCGACCGGCGCGCCGCGCTGGAGGCCGAGGCCGCGAGCACCCTGGCCGGCCTGCTCCCGGGCAAGGCGCACGACGTACGGGTCGGAACCTTCTGACGCCCCGGCCCGGCTCCATTCAAGGCCCCGGGCCCGCGGGACCCGCCCCGGCCCGGCTCGATTCCAGGGGCTCCGTCAGTCCGCGCGTCCCGTCGCGGCCACCGTCACTCCCAGGCCGATCATCGCGAACCCGCCCGCGCCGCCCACCATCGCCAGCCGGCGGTCCGAGCGGGCGAACCAGCCGCGGGCCGCCGCCGCGCCCAGGCCCCACAGGGTGTCGGTCACCAGGCCGATGCAGATCGGCACCAGGCCCAGCAGCAGCATCTGCACCGCCACCCCGCCGGCGCCGTGGTCCACGAACTGGGGGAGCACCGCGGCGAAGAAGACGATGCCCTTGGGGTTGGTCACGCCCACGACGACACCGTCCAGCAGCGTGCGGAGGTCGCCCCGCGACGCGGCCGGGGGAGGCGCGGCCAGCAGCGCCGCCCGCATCTCCTTGCGGTGCCGGAACGCCTGCACCCCCAGGTACACCAGGTACGCCGCCCCGGCCAGCTTCACCGCCGTGAAGACGGCCACCGACCGCTCCACCACCGTCCCTACGCCCAGCGCCACGGCCACGACCAGGACGTACGAGCCGAGGACGTTGCCGAACACGGTCGCCATCGCCGTACGGCGGCCGTGCGCGAGGGCGCGGCCGATCACGAACAGCACGCTGGGGCCCGGGATCACGATCACGAGCAGGGACATCGCCGCGAAGGCCAGGACACGGTCCGCCGACACCATGGCGACACCCTACGCCGGGCCGCGGCCGCCCCGCCGGGTCCGCCCGAGGGCCGCGCCACCGGAGCCTCCGGGGCCTCACCGCGCTGCGGTCACCCCGCCGCCCCGCCCGAGGCGAGGCCCCGGGGCCTCACCACGCCGCACGCCGCCCGGCCGCCCCGCCCGAGGCGAGGCCCCGGGGCCTCACCGCAACAACCCCGCCGCCCCGCCCGAGGCGAGCCCCCCGGGGCCGCGCCACACGCAGCCCCCGGGCGCCTCACCGCAGCAGACCCGCCCGGCGCGCCGCCAGGACCGCTTCCAGCCGCGAGTGCGCGCCCAGCTTCCGCATCGCCGACCGCAGGTAGCCCTTCACCGTCTCGGGCCGCAGGCCCAGCCGCTCGGCCGCCGCCGCGTTGGTCGCGCCGGCCGCCACCGCCGCCAGCACGTCCACCTCGCGCGGCGCGAGCACCGTCCGCACCGGGGCCGGACCGTTCCGCTCGCCCCGCGCCTCCGCCAGCCGGGCGCACACCGCGAGCAGCTCCGCGCGCACCCCCGGGTCGGCGACGCGCGCCGCCAGGGCCCGCAGCTCGCCGTGCGCCTCCCGCACGGTCTCCCGTACCGCCTCGCAGGAGACCTGATCGTCCGCCACCGCGGTGAGCCGGTGCGCCTCGTCGCGAACCGCCAGCGCCTGCTCCACGTCCCGGGCCGCCGCCACCGCCGCGTCGAACACCCGGTCGCCCAGCGGCAACGGCTCGCGCAACGCGCCGTACAGCACTCCCCGTACCCGCCGGCGCACCACCACCGGCACCGCGAGCACCGACCGCAGGCCCTCCGCCGCCACCGGACCGTCGTACTCATGGCTGATGTGGCGGGCCTCCGGGTAGTCGGTGACCGCGCACGGCCGGGCCAGCGCGATCGCCCGGCCGCCCAGGCCGCTGCCCGTCCCGATCGCCAGCCCGCTCAGCGCGGCGGACCGGGCCCCGCTCAGTTCGGCGATCCGCATGCGCCGGCCGTCGTGCAGCAGGCCCCCGAAGACGATCGGCAGCCCCCCGCTCCTGCGCAGCCGCAGCAGCGCCGCGCGCATCTCCACACCTTCCGCGTGCTCGGGCACGTGCACCGCTCCTTCACCCCCGTTCGGGGGTAGTGAGACCTGGGTCACCGATTACACGATGACGGTGACGGGTCCCGCAACGAGGAGGACGTATGGCGGCGAGCGGCGCGACGCGCGAGTTCCGGGAGGCCCGGGACTTCCTGCTGCGGCACCGGGAGGACTACGAGGCGGCGTACGCGGGCTTCACCTGGCCCCGCCCCCGCCGGTTCAACTGGGCGCTCGATTGGTTCGACGTCATCGCCGAGGGCAACGACGCGACCGCGCTGCACATCGTTGAGGAGGACGGCACCGAGCAGCGGGTGAGCTTCGCCGCGATGCGCACCCGCTCCGACCGGGTCGCCACCTGGCTGCGCGGCCTCGGGGTGCGGCCGGGCGACCGGATCGTCGTCATGCTCGGCAACCAGACCGAGCTGTGGGAGACCGCCCTCGCGGCGATGAAGCTGCGGGCCGTGGTCATCCCCGCGACACCGCTGCTCGGCCCGGCCGACCTGGCGGACCGCGTCGCGCGCGGCGGGGCGCGGCATGTGATCGTACGCGCCGGGGACACCGGCAAGTTCGACGGCGTGCCCGGCGACTACACCCGTATCGCGGTCGGCGCGCGCGTGCCGCACTGGATCGCGTACGAGGACGCCGACGCGGCCTGCGTGCCCTTCGAGCCCGACGGCCCGACCCACGCCGACGACCCCCTGATGCTGTACTTCACCTCGGGCACCACCGCGCGCCCCAAACTCGTCGAGCACTCCCATGTCTCGTACCCCGTCGGCCACTTGGCGACGATGTACTGGATCGGCCTGCGCCCCGGCGACGTCCACCTCAACATCTCCTCGCCCGGCTGGGCCAAGCACGCCTGGTCCAACCTCTTCGCGCCCTGGAACGCCGAGGCGACCGTCTTCATCCACAACTACACGCGCTTCGACGCCGCCCGTCTGATGGCCGAGATGGACCGGCACGGCGTCACCAGCTTCTGCGCCCCGCCCACCGTGTGGCGCATGCTCATCCAGGCCGACCTGTCCGCGCTGCGCACCCCGCCGCGCGAGGTGGTGGCCGCGGGCGAGCCGCTGAACCCCGAGGTCATCGAGACCGTCCGGCGCGCGTGGGGCGTCACCGTCCGGGACGGCTTCGGGCAGACGGAGACCGCCGTCCAGGTCTCCAACAGCCCCGGCCAGCCGCTGCGGCCGGGCTCCATGGGCCGCCCGAGCCCCGGCTTCCGCATCGAGCTGCTCGACCCCGTGACCGGCGAACCGGGCGCCGGGGAGGGCGAGATCGCCGTCGACCTGTCGGACGCCCCGGTGGGCGTGATGACCGGCTACCACGGCGACCCGGCCCGTACCGCCGAGGCGATGGCCGGCGGCTACTACCGCACCGGCGACATCGGCACCCGGGGCGCCGACGGTCATGTGACCTATGTGGGCCGGTCCGACGACGTGTTCAAGGCGTCCGACTACAAGATCTCGCCCTTCGAGCTGGAGAGCGCGCTGCTGGAGCACGAGGCGGTGGCGGAGGCGGCGGTCGTCCGGCCCCCGACCCGGTCCGGCTCGCCGTGCCCAAGGCGTACGTCGTCCTCGCCGAGGGCTGGGAGCCGGGCCCGGACACGGCGAAGGTCCTGTTCGCGCACGCGCGCGCCGTCCTCGCGCCGTACCAGCGGATCCGGCGCATCGAGTTCGCCGACCTGCCCAAGACCGTGTCGGGCAAGATCCGCCGCGTCGAGCTGCGGGAACGCACCGCCGCCGGATCGACCGCCGAGTACACCGAAGGAGACCTCGCATGAGCCCCTCGTCCGGCAGCCCCGCGCCCTCGTCCGTGCCCGGCGGCCCCTCGTCCGGCAGCCCCTCGTCCGTGCCCGGCGGTCCCGAGCCGTACGGCCTTTCGTACGCGCACGGCACCGGCTCCACCGCCCTGCTCGGCGACACCGTCGGTGCAAACCTGGCCCGGACCGTGGCGCGCTTCCCCGGGCGGGACGCGCTCGTCGACGTCCCCTCGGGGCGGCGCTGGACCTACGCCGAGTTCGGCACCGCCGTGGAGCAACTGGCG
Source organism: Streptomyces sp. NPDC015131 (assembly GCF_043079975.1). Lineage (NCBI taxonomy): Bacteria > Bacillati > Actinomycetota > Actinomycetes > Kitasatosporales > Streptomycetaceae > Streptomyces > Streptomyces sp. NPDC015131. Next base: position 610,199 of record NZ_JBIBVB010000001.1, read on the forward strand.
CTCGGGCTGCTCGCGGCGGGCGTCGGCAAGGGCGACCGGGTCGGGATCTGGGCGGTGAACTGCCCTGAGTGGGTGCTCACCCAGTACGCCACGGCCCGCGCCGGCGCCGTCCTGGTGAACATCAACCCCGCCTATCGGGCCCACGAACTGCGGTACGTCCTCGACCAGGCGGGCGTCTCGCTGCTGATCGCCTCGCTCGCCCACAAGACCAGCGACTACCGGGCCCTGGTGGACCAGGTCCGCGCCGACTGCCCCCGCCTGCGGGCCGTGCACTACATCGGCGACCCGACCTGGGACGAGCTGACCGCCGGGGCCGCCCCCGCGGAGGCGCTGGCCGCCCGCGAGGCGGAGCTGTCCTGCGACGACCCCGTCAACATCCAGTACACCTCCGGCACCACCGGCTTCCCCAAGGGCGCCACCCTCACCCACCACAACATCCTCAACAACGGGTACTTCGTGGGAGAGACCCTCGGCTACACCGAGCAGGACCGGATCTGCCTGCCGGTGCCCTTCTACCACTGCTTCGGCATGGTCATGGGCAATCTCGCCGCCACCAGCCACGGCGCCGCCATGGTGATCCCGGCGCCCTCCTTCGAGCCCGCCGCCACCCTGCGGGCCGTCGAGCGGGAGCGGTGCACCTCGCTGTACGGCGTGCCGACGATGTTCATCGCGGAGCTGAACCTCCCGGACTTCGCCTCGTACGACCTCTCCTCGCTGCGCACCGGAATCATGGCCGGATCGCCCTGCCCGGTCGAGGTGATGAAACGGGTCGTCGCCGAGATGCACCTGGCGGAGGTGTCGATCTGCTACGGCATGACCGAGACCTCGCCCGTCTCCACCCAGACCCGGCGCGACGACGACCTGGAGCGCCGCACGGAGACGGTCGGGCGCGTCCTGCCGCACGTCGAGGTCAAGATCGTGGACCCCGCCACCGGGATCACCGTGCCACGAGGCGAGGCGGGGGAGCTGTGCACCCGCGGCTACGGCGTGATGCTCGGCTACTGGGACGAGCCGGAGAAGACCGCCGAGGCGATCGACGCGGGCCGCTGGATGCACACCGGAGACCTGGCGGTGATGCGCGAGGACGGGTACGTACAGATCGTCGGCCGTATCAAGGACATGATCATCCGGGGCGGGGAGAACGTCTACCCGCGCGAGATCGAGGAGTTCCTGTACGCCCACCCCAAGATCGCCGACGTACAGGTGGTGGGGGTGCCGGACGAGCGGTACGGGGAGGAGATCCTCGCTTGTGTGATCCCGCGCGACCCGGCCGACCCGCCGACGCTCGACGACCTCACCGCGTTCTGCCGCGAACGGCTGGCGCACTACAAGATCCCGCGCCGGATCGAGATCCTCGACTCCTTCCCGATGACCGTGAGCGGCAAGGTCCGCAAGGTGGAGCTGCGGGCGGCGTACGGGGGTTAGCGGCTACGTACGGGGGTTGGCGGCGGCGTACGGGGATTGGCGGACGCGCACGGGGGCGCGTGCCCCGCACGGATCCCGGCCTACGCGCCCCTGGCGACCAGCTCGTCGGCGGCACCGTTGAGGGGCTGGGGGACCCCGGTGAGGTCCATGACGAACAGCGGGACCCGCAGCCGGTCCGCGCGGGCGCGCGCCCGCTCCTCGTAACCGGCCAGCGAGAAGGACACGCTCGTCGCGGACTCGGCGAGACCGGTCAGCCACAGGCACTCGACGGCGCGCAGCGACGTGGGCCGGGTGGTCGGGTCGACCTGGGCGACCAGTCCGGGGCCGCGCAGGTCGACACCGGGCAGCGCGCCGGGCGCCGCCCCCGGTCCCGGGCCGGCGCCCGTACTCATGCCCATGCCCATGCCTGGGCCCATGCTGGTGCCCGCCCCTGTGCCCGCGCCCGGCTCGGCGGCTCCCGGGCGGTCCTCGGGCTGGACGACGTCGCGGAAGCCGAGCCACCGGAGGTAGCGGGCGGCGGTGGTGACCGCGTCGCGCGCGGTGCGGATGGTCACCGGCCGGAAGGACGGGCGCGGTACGGCTGCCGTGCGCGGCAGCGGAATGTGCGACGGCGCCGTGGAGATCCCTGTGGTGGCCGCCGTGGACCCGGGCGGCACGGAGGCCCGGCCCCCGGCGCCCCGGTCGCCGGCGCCCTGGTCGGTACCGGGCTGTTCGGCGCCGCCCTGGTCACCGGGGTGTTCGGCGCCGGGCTCGGCGGCGTACTCGGAGCCCCGCTCCTCAGATCCCCGCTCCTCGGCGCCCGGCTCAGCGCCCGACCCGGCCGGCGCCCGCGTGTCCGCCGAGCGCACGCCCGCCGGGCCCGCCGACAGCGGGGCGGTGGTCACCGGCCGTACCGGGACGCGCAGCACGGTGCCGCACGGGCACCCCAGTTCGGGCTGCGGCCACTGGTCCTGGCGCCCGCAGGCCCCGCAGCGCACGGTGACCCACTCGTCGGTCCAGGTGCGGTGGGTGACCGGCTCGGCGGGGGCGCCCCGGTGCAGCGGGGGGACGACCGGGGCGCCGCAGGGACACGGATAGACCGGCGGGGCGTAGCCGTGGGTGCGGCGGCAGGCCGGGCAGCGGACCGGGACGTTCTCTCCCACGTATGACCCCCTTCGTTCCGTCGTCCATCGTCCACCACGGGCGGGCCGTTGGGGAGTGCGTCGGGCCATCCCTTGACTGTGTCCTTCCCAGACCGTAGATTGCTTCCGTATAGTAGAACATTACTTCCGCATTACGGAATCGAAGCTCTCAGGTGGCGCGACAGAGCACGAATCCGCCGGCCGAAGCAGGAGCACCCCATGCCTCGTATGACCGCCGCCCGAGCGGCCGTTGAGATCCTCAAGCGCGAAGGCGTCACCAACGCGTTCGGTGTGCCGGGCGCGGCGATCAACCCCTTCTACAAGGCCCTCAAGGAGGGCGGCGGGATCAACCACACGCTCGCCCGCCACGTCGAGGGCGCCTCGCACATGGCGGAGGGCTACACCCGCGCCAAAGCCGGCAACATCGGTGTCTGCATCGGCACCTCCGGTCCGGCCGGCACCGACATGATCACCGGCCTGTACTCCGCGATCGCGGACTCGATCCCGATCCTGTGCATCACCGGCCAGGCCCCGGTCTCGAAGCTCCACAAGGAGGACTTCCAGGCCGTCGACATCGCGTCGATCGCCAAGCCGGTCACCAAGGCCGCGACCACCGTGCTGGAGGCCGCGCAGGTCCCCGGCGTCTTCCAGCAGGCGTTCCACCTGATGCGCTCCGGCCGTCCCGGCCCGGTCCTCATCGACCTGCCCATGGACGTCCAGCTCACCGAGATCGAGTTCGACCCCGACACCTACGAGCCGCTGCCGGTCTACAGGCCGGCCGCGACCCGCGCCCAGGCCGAGAAGGCCCTGAGCTTCCTGCTGGAGTCGGAGCGCCCGCTCATCGTGGCCGGCGGCGGCATCATCAACGCCGACGCCTCCGACCTGCTGGTCGAGTTCGCCGAGCTGACCAACATCCCGGTCATCTCCACCCTGATGGGCTGGGGCACCATCCCGGACGACCACGAGCTGGCCGCCGGCATGGTCGGCGTCCAGACCGCGCACCGCTACGGCAACGCGACCTTCCTGGAGTCGGACGTCGTCCTCGGCATCGGCAACCGCTGGGCCAACCGCCACACCGGCTACAACCTGGACGCCTACACCAAGGGCCGCAAGTTCGTCCACGTCGACATCGAGCCGACCCAGATCGGCAAGATCTTCGCGCCCGACTACGGCATCGCCTCCGACGCCAAGGTCGCGCTGGAGCTCTTCATCGAGGTCGCCAGGGACCTGAAGGCCGCGGGCAAGCTGCCCGACTTCTCCGCCTGGGCCGCCTCCGCGCAGGAGCGCAAGGGCACCCTCCAGCGCCGTACGCACTTCGACGACATCCCGATGAAGCCGCAGCGCGTGTACGAGGAGATGAACAGGGCGTTCGGCCCGGAGACCCGGTACGTCACCACCATCGGCCTCTCCCAGATCGCCGCCGCGCAGTTCCTGCACGTCTACAAGCCGCGCCACTGGATCAACTGCGGCCAGGCCGGCCCGCTCGGCTGGACCATCCCGGCCGCCATCGGTGCCGCCACCGCGGACCCGGAGACCCCGGTCGTCGCCCTCTCCGGCGACTACGACTTCCAGTTCATGATCGAGGAGCTGGCGGTCGCCGCCCAGCACAAGGTCCCCTACGTCCACGTCCTGGTGAACAACGCCTACCTGGGCCTCATCCGCCAGGCGCAGGGCGGCCTGGGCATCAACTTCGAGGTCAACCTCGAGTTCGAGAACATCAACACCCCGGAGATCGGCGTCTACGGCGTGGACCACGTCAAGGTCGCCGAGGGCCTGGGCGTCAAGGCGATCCGGGTCGAGGACCCCAGCAAGCTGGGCGAGGCGCTGGAGCAGGCCAAGAAGCTGGCCGTGGAGCACCAGGTCCCGGTCGTCGTCGAGGCCATCCTGGAGCGCATCACCAACATCGCGATGAGCAAGACGGTCGACATGAGCGACGTCACCGAGTTCGAGGAGCTCGCCACCGAGCCGGGGCACGCCCCGACGGCGATCCGCCCGCTCGTCTGACGCTCGAGGGTCCGTTCTTCGGTCCGTTTCTCGGTCCGTTCTGCGGTCCGTTTCTCGGTCCGTTCCTCGGTCCGAGGAAGGCCCCCGCCCGGGAGACCGGTGCGGGGGCCTTCGCCGTCGCGCGTACGGGCCGGGGCCGCGGCGCGCTCAGGACGACCAGCGCAGCGCCCGCAGCACCCGCCAGGACACCGCGGCGGAGCGGTCGGCCTTGATCTCCACCCGTAACACCTCCCGGCCGTCCAGGACGCCGTTACGGGTGACGGCGACGTTCAGCACGCCGTCGGGGCCGATGGTGCCGCAGTCGATCGGCAGGTCGTACGAGCGGTGCTTGGTGCTCAGGTTGTCGTCGTAGAACCGCACGGTGACGCGGGTCCCGGCCTGGCCCCGGACGGTGGCGTACGTCGTCGCGGAGTACGCGCAGGGCCCCTGGAGCAGCGCGGCGTCGTTCGCCATGGCCAGCTGCTTGTAGGTGTGGGGGACGAGGGTGGGGCCGCCCTCCTGGGTCTCGTTGATGACGGTCGGCATGGGATCCTCCTGTGACGTGCCGTTCGCCCGGGCGACGATGCCCGGGAAGACGACGTTCCTGAACTGCCGCACCCGCGCGTCCCCGGGGCAGGTCGTGCCGCCGCTCGACCAGGCCGCGTGCAGCCGGTGGTAGCCGTAGCCGGGGTCGGACGCGCTGCGGCAGATCCGCAGCGGAATCCCGTGCCGCTGGTGCAGCCACACCCCGAGCCGGATCAGCTGCTCGACCTGCTTCGCGGTCCACGGGTCGGTGTGCTGGAGGTTGGACGCGGTCTCGACGGACACCGCCCCGGTGCCGTCGGGGCGGCGATTGGCCTGGTAGTTGGCGTCCGCGCGGGTCTCGGTGCCGATGTACTGCCCGAGGTCGCCCTCGTACCCGAGCCCGAAGTGGGACTCCAGGTTCGAGCTGTCGCGCCAGTACTCGTACATCCGCCGCGCGGTCCAGGGAGCGGCGATGCTGTGCAGGATGAACTGTGTGGGCCGGATCGCCGGCTGGCCGTCCGACTCTGGCTGCAACTCCATCCGGGTCGCAGCGGGATACCACGCCATGGCCCCCCTTTCGGAGCTCCTCTGGGCGACGGGAGACAGGTTCGGAGGTGCACGTACAGTTCGGTGATACCCACCCTGTGTAACGGCCACCCATGCGCGCACCGGGGGATTCGTGGGTACCCGGACCTCATGGCTGAGGTAGTGGACGCGGACGAACTGCTCCGTCGCATCAGGGCCACCCGCGACTGGGCACGGCGGCAGGAGCAGCAGGCGCCGGACGAGATGTCGGCGGCGGCGTACGAGGCGGTGAGGAGGGCTCTGGACAAACTGATCGACCCCGCTTCCGGTTGACCGGCGCGGTCGGCACGGCCGGTGCGTGAACGGCCGGCCCCGTCCGGGCGCTGTTCCGGACGGGGCCGATCGGTCCGCAGCGCGCAGCAGCCGACAGCGCGAACAAGGACGTGTTCCACGGTAGGAGGCACCACTGACAATCGGGTGCCGCCGATGAGTTTCCGCGCCGGGCGGGGTCGTAGTCCGTAGATTGAGGAACAGCGCCGCGACCACACGGAGGACCCCCGATGCGTACGTTGATCAGCACCGCCTTCATCTCCCTCGACGGTGTGATGGAGGGCCCCGGCGGCGAGCCGGGCTACCGGAACACGGGGTGGACCTTCAAGGAGGTCGACTTCCTGCCCGAGGCGTACGAGATCAAGGGGCGGGAGCAGGCGGAGGCCACGGCCATGCTGCTGGGCCGGGCCAGCTACGAGGCGTTCAGCCGGGTGTGGCCGGCCATGGAGGACTTCGCCGGCTACCGGGCGATGCCGAAGTACGTCGTCTCCACCACGCTCACCGACGAGGAGCTGGTGACCGACTGGGGCGACACCACGATCCTGCGCTCGCTGGACGAGGTCGCCGCGCTGAAGCGCACCGAGGGCGGCCCCATCATCGTGCACGGCAGCGCCACGCTGAACCAGTCGCTGTCGGACGCCGGCCTGATCGACCGCTACCACCTGCTGGTCTTCCCGCTCCTCCTGGGCGCGGGCAAGCGGCTGTTCAGCGCCACGGACAAGGACACGCAGCGGCTGAAGCTGGTGGAGCACGAGACGTACGCCAACGGCCTGCAGAAGAACGTCTTCGACGTCGTCCACTGACGGCACGGCCGCCCGCGGCCCGGTGCCTATGCGGCCGCCGCGACGCCGAGTTCGGCGAGGAGGCCGCGGACGCGCCGCTCGATCTCGTCGCGGATCGGCCGGACCGCGGCGACCCCCTGGCCGGCCGGGTCCTCCAGCCGCCAGTCCAGGTACCGCTTGCCGGGAAAGTACGGGCAGGCGTCGCCGCAGCCCATGGTGATCACCACGTCCGACGACCGGACCGCCTCGGGCGTGAGGATCTTGGGGGTCTCGGCCGCGATGTCGATGCCCACCTCCCGCATGGCTTCGACGACGGCCGGGTTCACGGCGTCCGCCGGGGCGGATCCTGCCGAGCGGACCTCGACCCGGTCCGAGCCGAGGCGGGTGAGGAAGGCGGCGGCCATCTGCGAGCGCCCGGCGTTGTGCACACAGACGAACAGCACGGACGGAACGGCGGATGTGCTCATAGGGTCGGGGCACCTTCTTCTCGGGGGCGGGCGGGGGCGGTGCGAGGGGCTTCGAGGGCCTCGTCCTCCACCACCCGGGCCGGGCGGCCGAAGCAGGCCGCGACCAGGCCCAGGCCGACCACGGCACCGGCCGACTGGGCTGCCAGGAAGGGCAGTACGGAGGTGGGGGCGATACCGGCGAAGCTGTCGGTGAACGCCCGGCCGATCGTCACGGCGGGGTTGGCGAAGCTGGTGGAGGAGGTGAACCAGTACGCGGCGCCGATGTAGGAGGCGACCAGCGCGGGTGCCAGGTGCGCCCGGCCCGCCCGCGCCAGGCCGAAGACCAGCCAGACCAGGCCGGCGGTGGCCACCACCTCGGCCAGCCACAGGTGGGCGGCGAACCGGTCGTGCGTGGAGAAGCGGACGAGAGGTCCGCCGAACATGGCGTCGGCCAGGACCGCGCCGCTGACGGCCCCGGCCACCTGCGCCGGGACGTACGCCGCGACATTGCGCAGGGCGGTGCCGTCGCCGGCCCGGCGGCCCGTGCACCACGCGGCGAGGGTGACCACCGGGTTGAGGTGCGCCCCCGACACCTGGCCGAGCAGCGCCACGAGCGTCCCGAGCCCGAAGACGGTGGCCAGGGAGTTCGCCAGCAGTTGCGTCCCGGCGTCGCGGGTCAGCTCGGTGGCCTGGATGCCGGAGCCGACCACCACCGTGACCAGTGCGGCCGTGCCCAGGCCCTCGGCCACCGCCCGGCGCCCCAGCGGCGCGGGGCCGGTCACGCCGGCACCTGCGAGGGTGCCGGCGGGGCCTGGAGCAGCGCGGAAAGCCGCGCGAGGGCCTCGGGAAGCACCCAGTAGTACACCCACGTCCCGCGCCGCTCCGACTCCACCAGCCCGGCGTCCCGCAGCACCTTCAGGTGGTGGGAGATCGTCGGCTGGGAGACGTCGAACGGGCCGGTCAGGTCGCACACACACGCTTCCCCGCCCTCGTGCGAGGCGATCAGGGACAGCAGTCGCAGCCGGACCGGGTCCGACAGCGCCTTGAACATCCGCGACAGCTCGGCGGCCGTCTCCTCGCCCAGTGGCTCGCGGACCATCGGAGCACAGCACACCGCGTCGTCCGGGCCGGGCAGCCGTGGACCAGCTTGTTTCGACATGGCTCTATGTTGACAGCCATCTAATCCGGTGGCAATGTCGACCATATCGACAACCGTCGATACAGACTGTTTCCGGAGTCGATGCAGCTGTTACCGGAAGGGAGACCGCCATGTCCCGCGTTCAGCTCGCCCTGCGCGTCGCCGACCTCGAAGCCTCGATCGCCTTCTACTCCACGCTCTTCGGGGCCGGGCCGGCGAAGCGCCGTGAGGGATATGCCAACTTCGCGATCACCGAGCCTCCGCTCAAGCTGGTGCTCGTCGAAGGTGAAGCGGGCGACGACACCCGCCTTGACCATCTCGGCGTCGAGGTCGCCTCCACCGCGGAGGTGACCGCCGCCGCCACCCGCCTGAAGGGGGCGGGTCTCGCCACCTCCGAGGAGAACGACACCTCCTGCTGCTATGCCCTGCAGGACAAGGTGTGGGTCCACGGTCCGGGCAAGGAGCCCTGGGAGGTGTACGTCGTCAAGGCCGAAGCCGACACGCTGGGCAAGGCCGGCACCGCGGCGGGCGCCGGGCACGGCGTCGCCGGCGCGGAGGCAGCCGTGGGCTGCCGCTGCGGTGGCTGATGTGCGCGGGCACAGGGAAGAGCGCGGAGTTGCGGGACCGTAAACCGCAACTCCGCGCTCTCGCTCTGGGGTTGTCGCCGCGCTTCGCGCGGCTGGTGACCGTCCGACGGCGCGAGGCTGGCGCGACAGGACGTTCGCGCCGCCGGACGGGTGCTTGGGGGAGGTGGGAGTTGGGACCGCGGCGGCGGCGACGGAGTTCCGGCCGGCCTTCCTTCAGGTCAAGAAGGGGGCCGGGACTCCTCACCACCGCACTGGCACGCCACCGCCGCGGTCCTCACGCTGTCCGTACCGTTGGCCACCCCTCATCCGGGCCCGCGGTGCGGACTGCGTACGGCTGCCGACCTCCCGTCAGGAGCCGTACGCGGTCTGGGTATCGCCGGGTCTCAGTCCTCGCGCAGGGCGCGGACGGCCTCCTCGACGCGCTTGCCGTAGTCCGGGTCGGCGGCGTGGAAGTGGGCGAGGTTCTTCTCGACGACGTCGTCGCGGGAGACCTGGGACAGGCCGCCGGCGATGTTGGCGACGAGGCGGGACTTTTCCTCCTCCGACATCAGCCGGTACAGCTCACCGGCCTGGAAGAAGTCGTCGTCCTTGACGTGCAGCGGGGCGGCGTGGGTGCCGGTGTAGCCCGCGACGGCGATCGGGGCGGACAGCGCCGCGTCGGTCTGCGCCGGGCCGGAGTACGAGTTGGGCTCGTAGTTCTTGTCGTGGCGCGAGCCGTAGCGGGTGGCCATCAGACCGTCCCGGCCGTAGTTGTCGGCCACGGTGGCCCGGGGGGCGTTCACCGGCAGCTGGGTGTGGTTCACACCGAGGCGGTAGCGGTGGGCGTCCGCGTAGGCGAAGAGGCGGCCCTGGAGCATCTTGTCCGGGGACGGGCCGATGCCGGGAACGAAGTTGTTCGGCGAGAAGGCGGCCTGCTCGACCTCGGCGAAGACGTTGTCCGGGTTGCGGTCGAGGACCAGGCGGCCCACGCGCTGGAGCGGGTAGTCCGCGTGCGGCCACACCTTGGTGAGGTCGAACGGGTTGAAGCGGTAGTCCGCCGCCTCGGCCGCCGGCATGATCTGCACGTACAGGGTCCACGAGGGGTTCACACCGCGCTCGATGGCCTGGAGCAGGTCGGTCTGGTGCGAGTTGGCGTCCTTGCCGACCACCTCGGCGGCCTGCTCGGCCGACAGGCAGCGGATGCCCTGGTTCGTCTTGAAGTGGTACTTGACGAAGAAGGACTCGCCCGTCTCGTTGGTCCACTGGTAGGTGTGCGAGCCGTAGCCGTTCATGTGGCGGTACGAGGCCGGGATGCCGCGGTCGCCCATCAGCCAGGTGACCTGGTGGGTGGCCTCGGGGGAGTGGGCCCAGAAGTCCCAGACGTTGTCCGGCTCCTGCTTGCCGGTGAACGGGTCGCGCTTCTGCGAGTGGATGAAGTCGGGGAACTTGATCGGGTCCTTGATGAAGAACACCGGGGTGTTGTTGCCGACGAGGTCGTAGTTGCCCTCCTCGGTGTAGAACTTCACCGCGAAGCCGCGGGGGTCCCGCACCGCGTCGGCGCCGCCGAGCGAGTCGGCCACGGTCGAGAAGCGGAGGAACAGCTCCGTGCGCCTGCCGACCTCGCCCAGGAAGTTCGCCTTGGTGTAGGCGGTGACGTCGTCGGTGACCTCGAAGTAGCCGTACGCACCGGATCCACGGGCGTGCACCACACGCTCCGGGATGCGCTCACGGTTGAAGCGGGCGAGCTTCTCCAGCAGGTGCTGGTCCTGGAGGAGGAGCGGGCCACCGACGCCGGCGGTGGCGGAGTTCTGGTTGTCGGCGACGGGGGCGCCGGACTCGGTCGTAAGCACGCGCTTCGACATCGTGACCTTCCGATACGTACGGGGCTGCTGGCGGTGCGAGGAGCGTAAGTACGCCTCCGAGCTCACGTCAACAGTTTGTTGAAAGTGAAGAAGGGGTGTTCCGGGCGGCGCCGCCGCCTGGGCGCGACAGGACAGGTGTCAGCGACGACGCCGCCCGGAAATCTGGGGAGCCGGAAGGCTCAGACCTGCGAGCCGGAGAGACGCTCGACGGCGCGCAGCAGGGCGGAGTGGTCCAGGCCGCCGTCGCCCTGCGCGCGCAGGGAGGCGACCAGCTGGGCGACCACGGCGCCCACGGGCAGGGCGGCGCCGACGTTGCGGGCGGCGTCGGTCACGATGCCCATGTCCTTGTGGTGCAGGTCGATCCGGAAGCCGGGGGCGAAGTCCCGGTTCAGGAAGTTGTCCTTCTTGCGGGTCAGGACGGTGGAGCCGGCCAGACCGCCGTTGAGGACGTCCAGGGCGGCGGTGAGGTCCACGCCGGACTTCTCCAGGAAGACCACGGCCTCGGCGCACGCCTGGATGTTGACCGCGACGATCAGCTGGTTGGCGGCCTTCACCGTCTGGCCGGAGCCGTGCGGGCCGCACAGGACGATGGTCTTGCCCAGCGCCTCGAGGATCGGCTTGGCGGTGTCGAAGTCGGCCTGCTCGCCACCGACCATGATCGACAGTACCGCCTCGATGGCACCCGCCTCACCGCCGGACACCGGGGCGTCCAGCACGCGGACGCCCTTGTCGGCCGCGGCCTTCGCCAGGTCGACGGAGGTCTGCGGGGTGATCGAGGACATGTCGATCAGCAGGGCACCCTGCTTCACGTTCTCGAGGATGCCCTCGGGGCCGTACGCGATGGCCTCGACCTGCGGGGACGCGGGGACCATGGTGATGACCACGTCCGCGTCGGCGACGGCCTCGGCGATCGACTTCGCGGCCGTGCCGCCGGCCTTCGCCAGCCGGTCCAGCTTGTCCTGCTCCAGCGTGTAGCCGGTGACCGAGTAGCCGGCCTTCAGCAGGTTCTCGGACATGGGCGAGCCCATGATGCCGAGACCGATCCAGGCGATCTTCGGGAGCGTGCTCATGAGGGTACCTCTCTCAAAACTGTTGTACGTGAGGTCAGTTGGCCGCGCGCTGCGGCCGCGGGAGCCACTCGAAGCTCTCCGCGCTCGGGCGGTCGCCGGCCTTGTACTCCAGGCCGACCCAGCCCTCGTAACCGGCCTTCTTCAGGAGGTCGAGGAGACCGGCGAGGTCGAGGTCGCCGGTGCCCGGCGCGCCGCGGCCCGGGTTGTCGGCGATCTGGACGTGGCCCGTCTTGGCGGTGTACTTCTCGATGACCTCGGGGAGGTCCTCGCCGTTCATCGACAGGTGGTACAGGTCCAGCAGGAACTTGGCGTTGCCAAGGCCCGTGGCCGCGTTGACCTTGTCGACGACCTCGATGGCGGCCGGGGCGCTGACCAGCGGGTAGCGCGGCGACTCCGGCTTGTTGAGCGCCTCGATCAGCAGGATGGCACCGATCCGGTCGGCCGCACGGGCCGCCAGGACCAGGTTCTCCAGGGCGAGCTCGTCCTGGGCGGCCGGGTCGACGCCGTCGACGCGGTTGCCGTACAGGGCGTTGAGCGCCTTGCAGCCGACGGAGGCGGCGAAGCCGGCGGCCACCTCGATGTTGGCGCGGAAGCGGTCCGACTCCTCACCGGGGACGGACAGGGCGCCGCGGTCGGGGCCGGGCAGCTGCCCCGCGTAGAAGTTCAGGCCGACCAGCTGGGTGCCGGCGTCCTCCAGAGCCTTCTTCAGGGCGTCGAGCTCGCTCTGGTCGGGCGTCGGCGTCTCGATCCAGGGCCACCACAGCTCGACCGCGGTGAAGCCGGCCGCGGCGGCGGCCGCGGGGCGCTCCAGGAGCGGGAGCTCGGTGAAGAGGATCGACAGGTTCACATTGAAGCGCTGGTCCGTGTATCCCATGAGGGGTTCGGCGCTCCTTCCGTATTGCGGAAGTTCGTTTCTGCTTAACGGAAGATTGCCTGCCGTGGGTGAGGGCTGTCAAGAGCGCCCCGCAAAAAAGGCGCGGTCCGGGCGATGCCCCGAAACCGGCACCCCGCGCTTGTACGCCGCTACAGGCGCCGCCCGCCCCCGCACCCCCGTGACCTGCTCCCCGGCCCGCCGCGACGGTCCGTCGCACGGCGCCACCGCCATTGCATACCGTGGGGGCATGCAGCGACTGAGAGTGGAGTTCACGACAGAACCCTTCGACCTGGACGAGGCCCCCGCCCACGCGGTGGTGGCCCGCGAGGTCATCCAGGCGGCCGACCTGGACGCCGTGGACGTGGGGCCGTTCGGCAACACGGCCGAGGGCGGCGCCGACGCGGTCCTCACCGCCGTCGACGCCCTCCTCCGGCAGACCCTGGGCGCCGGGGCCACCCGGGTGTCGCTGCAGGTGAACGTGGTGGGCGACGCCGGGGAGCCCGGGGGAGCCGGGGCGGCCGGGAGGGACGACCAGTGACCGAGCCCGGAGATCACCCCCTGGTCGCCGCGGTGAAGCCGCTGGTGGACGCGATGGGCGGCCGGCTGCTGGGGCCGGAGCAGGCCACGGCCGACGACGTCGTCCTCGCCTGGGAGGGCGAGGACGTCCTCGCCGTACGACTGCCCCAGCTCGCCGACTCGCTGGACCACATCCTGGCCGCGATGGAGCGCCGGCACGGCAGACCGCTGGCCGAACTCGACCGCAAGACCAAACAGGCCGTCGTCCGTACCCTGGAGGCACGTGGGGCCTTCTCCGTCCGGCACGGGGTGGAGACGGTGGCCGGGGCCCTCGGGGTCAGCCGCTTCACCGTCTACAACTACTTGAACAGGGAGAACGCCGCGAAGAGTGAGTGAATGAGCACCCTGCGCAGTCGGCCGCCGTCCGGATACCGGGACGGCGGCTTTTGTGTCACCGAAGTTTCAACAAAGTGTTGACGTCGCGTCGGGCAAGGGCGTTAGCTATCCGCAGCCCGTCCACAGCACAGGAAAACAGCCACGGAGGCTCCCGTGACTTCGAGTACGACACCGGGCCTCACCCGGTTCAACACCTCCGCGGACAGCGACGCGCTCGCAGCCCTGCACGAGGTGTGTGCCAGCTCGGCGTGGGGGAGCAAACTGCTCGCCCAGCGCCCGTACGCCACCACCGAGGCCCTCCTTCTCGCCAGCGACGCCGCCATGGCCGAGCTGACGGCCCAGGACCTGGCCGAGGCGATGGCGGGCCACCCGCCGATCGGCCGCCCGAAGCCCGGCGACCCGACCTCCTCCCGCGAACAGAGCGGAATGGCCGGCGCCTCCGAGGAGCTCAAGGCGGAGATGCTCGAACTGAACCTGGCCTACCAGGAGAAGTTCGGCCACGTCTTCCTCATCTGCGCCACCGGCAGGACCGGCGAGCAGATGCGCGACGCGGTCCGCACCCGGATCGACCACACGCCCGAGCAGGAGCGGGAGATCGTCCGCACCGAACTGGGCAAGATCAACCGCATCCGGCTGACCCGTCTCGCAGAGGAAGAGAGCGCCGCATGAGCACCGAGACCACCGCGTCGGTGTCCACGCACATCCTGGACACCAGCATCGGCCGCCCCGCCGAGGGCGTCTCCATCAGCCTGTCGGCCCGCAGTGGCGCCGGCGCGGACTGGGTGGCGCTCGGCGGCTCGGCGACCGACGCGGACGGGCGTTGCAAGGACCTGCCGGCCCTGCCGGAAGGCACCACCCACGTACGCCTCGACTTCGAGACCGAGGCGTACTTCACGGGTTCCATCAACACAGTGAAGCAAGCCGAGGCGCAGCAGGACGCCCCCCGCGTAAGGGACAGCGGCGCGTTCTTCCCGGAGGTGGCGATCACGTTCGCCGTCGTCCCGGGCGAGCACTACCACGTACCGCTGCTGCTCAACCCGTTCGGCTACTCCGTTTACCGAGGGAGCTAGCAGACATGCCCACGATTCTCGGCCAGAACCAGTACGGCAAAGCAGAGAACCGCGTCGTCAAGATCACGCGGGACGGCGACACCCACCACATCAAGGACCTCAACGTCTCGGTCGCCCTCTCCGGCGACATGAGCGACGTCCACCTCTCCGGCTCGAACGCCAACTGCCTGCCGACCGACACCACCAAGAACACGGTGTACGCGTTCGCCAAGGAGTACGGCATAGAGTCCGCCGAGCAGTTCGGCATCCACCTCGCCCGTCACTTCGTGACGTCGCAGGAGCCGATCCACCGGGCGCGCATCCGCATCGAGGAGTACTCCTGGGAGCGCATCGAGACCTCCGACGCCAACTCCAAGTTCATCGGCGCCGACGAGGTCAAGCACTCCTTCGTCCGCAAGGGCCAGGAGACCCGCGTCTCCGAGATCACCTACGACGGTGAGCAGTGGCAGGTCATCTCGGGCCTGAAGGACCTCGTCGTGATGAACTCCACCAACTCGGAGTTCTGGGGGTACGTGAAGGACAAGTACACGACCCTCCAGGAGGCGTACGACCGCATCCTGGCCACCCAGGTCTCCGGCCGCTGGCGGTTCAACTGGACCGACGACGAGCAGAAGATGCCCAACTGGGAGAAGTCGTACGAGCAGGTCAAGAAGCACATGCTGCACGCCTTCGCCGAGACCTACTCCCTCTCGCTCCAGCAGACGCTGTACCAGATGGGCTCGCGCATCATCAACAACCGCTCGGAGATCGACGAGGTGCGCTTCTCCCTGCCGAACAAGCACCACTTCCTGGTCGACCTCGAGCCCTTCGGGCTGAAGAACGACAACGAGGTCTACTTCGCGGCCGACCGCCCCTACGGCCTCATCGAGGCCACCATCCTCCGGGACGGTGTGGAGCCGCGGATCCCGGTCGACATGACCAACCTCTGATTGCCAGGCCGATGACCGCCCCGTCCCGCCCGCAGCGGGCGGGGCGGCACCGGGCCGGAGGGAACAGCAATGGCACAGCCTGCAATGGGGCCGGCAGCAGACGGCCCGTGTTCCACCCCACCGGAGAAGATCCCCTGCCACCCGGTGGACGAGAAGCTCCCCCTCTCGCGGCTCGTCCCCGCCGCGCTCCAGCACATCGCCGCCATGTACGCGGGCGTCGTCACCCCTCCGCTCATCATCGGCCAGGCCGTCGGCCTGGACGCGGCCGGGATGACCCGGCTGATCGCCGCGAGCCTGCTCATCGCCGGCCTCGCCACCATCCTCCAGACCATCGGCGTCACCAACGTCGCCGGAAACCGGCTGCCGTTCGTCAACGCCGCCTCCTCCGCCGGCATCGCGCCGATGCTCGCCATCGCCGAGACCAGCGCCCCGGGCCGCCAACTGCCCGCCATCTACGGCGCGGTGATGGTCGCCGGAGTCTTCTGCCTCGCCGTCGGGCCGTTCTTCGGCCGGCTCCTGCGCTTCTTCCCGCCCCTGGTCACCGGCGTCGTCATCACCCTCATCGGGGTGACCCTGATGCCCGTACCCGTCGGGTGGGCGCAGGGCGGCGACAAGACCGCCGCCGACTTCGGCGCCATGAAGTACCTCGCGCTCGCCGCCTTCACGCTCGTCGTCATCCTGCTCTTCCAGCGCTTCGGCAAGGGCTTCCTCAGGCAGATCGCCCTGCTGCTCGGCCTGTTCATCGGCACCCTCGCCGCGATCCCCTTCGGCATGGCCGACTTCGCGGCGCTGAAGGAGGCCCCGGTCGCGGCCCTGCCGTCGCCCTTCGCCTTCGGCACCCCCGAGTTCCAGCCCGCCGCGATCCTCTCGCTGTGCATCGTGATGCTGGTCCTGATGACCGAGTCCAGCGCCGGCATGCTCGCCCTCGGCGAGATCTGCGAACGCCGCACCGACGGCCGCACCATCACCCGCGGCCTGCGCACCGACGGCATCGCCACCCTGATCGGCCCCGTCTTCGGCGGCTTCCCCACCTCCGCGTTCGCCCAGAACGTCGGCGTGGTCTCGCTGACCCGGGTACGCAGCCGCTATGTCGTCGCCGTCGCCGGCGGGGCCCTCCTGGTCCTCGGCGCCTTCCCGGTGCTCGGCGCCGTCGTCTCGCTCGTCCCCATGCCGGTCCTCGGCGGCGCGGGTATCGTGCTGTTCGGCTCGATCGCGGTCAGCGGCATCCGTACGCTCTCCGAGGCCGGCCTGGACGACAGCTCCAACATCATCCTGGTGGCCGTCGCGCTCGGAGCGGGCATCATCCCGCTCGCCGCTCCCACCTTCTACGCGGAGTTCCCGGCCTGGGCACAGACCGTGCTCGGCTCCGGCATCAGCGCCGGGGCGCTCGTCGCGGTCCTGCTCAACCTGTTCTTCCACCATCTCGGCACCCGGAGCCGTCATGCGGCCCCGGCACTCAAATCCTCCTAGGGTCCTGCCGTGCCCTCCCGCCGGACCACCTCCGGAGGGATCCCCGCCACAAGAAGAAGAAGGAAGCACCATGGCACCTTCGGCAGCCCAGAGCGCCCCCCGGCGCATCGTGATCGAGAACTGCGCGATCGCGACCGTCGACGCCCATGACACCGAGTACGCCTCGGGTCACCTCGTCATCGCGGACAACAGGATCGAGTCGATCGGAGCAGGCAAGGCCCCCGAGGGCCTCGAGAACGTCGAACGGCGCATCGACGCCACCGGCCACCTCGTCACCCCCGGCCTGATCAATACGCACCACCACTTCTACCAGTGGATCACCCGCGGCCTCGCCACCGACCACAACCTGTTCAACTGGCTCGTCGCCCTCTACCCGACGTGGGCGCGGATCGACGAGCCGATGGCGTACTCGGCGGCCCAGGGCTCGCTGGCCATGATGGCCCGCGGCGGCGTCACCACCGCCATGGACCACCACTACGTCTTCCCCAAGGACTCCGGCGACCTGTCCGGCGCGATCATCAAGGCCGCGTCCGAGATGGGCGTCCGCTTCACCCTCGCCCGCGGCTCCATGGACCGCAGCGAGAAGGACGGCGGCCTGCCGCCGGACTTCGCCGTCGAGACCCTCGAAGGCGCGCTCGCCGCCACCGAGGAGACCGTCAAGAAGCACCACGACGCCTCCTTCGACGCCATGACCCAGGTCGCCGTCGCGCCCTGCTCGCCCTTCTCCGTCTCCACCGAACTGCTCAAGCAGGGTGCCGAGCTGGCCCGCCGCCTCGGCGTCCGCCTCCACACCCACGGCTCGGAGACCGTCGAGGAGGAGCAGTTCTGCAAGGAACTGTTCGGCATGGGCCCGACCGACTACTTCGAGTCGACCGGCTGGCTCGGCGAGGACGTGTGGATGGCGCACTGCGTCCACATGAACGACTCCGACATCGAGGCGTTCGCCCGTACGAAGACCGGTGTCGCCCACTGCCCCTCGTCCAACGCGCGCCTCGCCGCCGGCATCGCCCGCGTACCGGACATGCTGAAGGCCGGCGTCCCCGTCGGCCTCGGCGTCGACGGCACCGCCTCCAACGAGTCCGGCGAGCTGCACACCGAGCTGCGCAACGCCCTGCTGATCAACCGCCTCAACCCGGTCCACCGCGAGGCGGCCCTGAACGCCCGCCAGGCCCTGCGCCTGGGCACCCACGGCGGCGCCCAGGTCCTCGGCCGGGCCGACCAGGTGGGCTCCCTGGAGGCGGGCAAGCTCGCCGACCTGGTGCTCTGGAAGCTGGACACGCTCGCCCACGCCTCCATCGCCGACCCGGTGACCGCGCTGGTCTTCGGCGCGGCGGCCCCGGTCACCGCCAGCTTCGTCAACGGCAAGCAGATCGTGGAGAACAACCGCCTGCTCACCGTGGACGAGGACGCCATCGCGCGTTCCACCCGGGACGAGGCCCAGCGCCTCGCCCGTATCTCCGCCCAGGGCTGACCGGCCCCGGGCGCGCATCGCCGCCCGCGCCACGCGCGCGGGTGGGCGATCCACGAAGTCCGGTCGAGGGGGACGGCCCTCGACCGGTCGCCGTGGACCCGAGCGGGGTCCACGGCAGCCGCACCGGGGGGTGCCGTACCGCAATGAGGTACGCGCCCCCCGGGACGGTGAAGGGTGCCGGATCCGCCGTCGGCACACCCCCCGGGCGCAACACCTGCAACACCTCCATGAAACCCACGTCCCCATGCACGTGTAACCGACCGGAGGAACCCACGTGGCCGCCAAGCCCAGGTTTCGCAACGACGCAGACGCCACCGAGCCCACCGGCGCGGAGGACGGCCCGGAGAACCGGAAGCACCCGGTCGACGAGACGCTCCCGCCCCTGAAGATGTTCACCAGCGGCCTCCAGCACGTGGCCGCGATGTACGCGGGCGTGGTGGCCCCGCCCCTGATCGTCGGAGCCGCCGTAGGGCTCTCCGGTACCGAACTCACCTTCCTGACCGGCGCGAGCCTCTTCACCGCCGGCCTCGCCACCTTCCTCCAGACCCTCGGCGTCTGGAAGATCGGCGCGCGACTCCCGTTCGTCAACGGTGTCACCTTCGCCGGTGTCGCCCCCATGCTGGCCATCGTCGACACCACCGACAACAAGGCCGACGCCCTCCCCGTCATCTTCGGGGCGATCATCGTCGCCGGTCTGCTGGGTTTCATCGCCGCCCCGTACTTCAGTAAGCTGGTCCGCTTCTTCCCGCCGGTCGTCACCGGCACCGTCATCACCCTGATAGGCATCTCGCTGCTGCCGGTCGCCTTCGGCTGGGCCCAGGGCCCCAACCCGGCGGCGGACGACTACGGGTCGACCACCTATCTGACCCTCGCGGCCATCACCCTGGTCCTGGTCCTGGTGCTGCGGCGCTTCACCCGGGGCTTCGTCAAGCAGATCGCCGTGCTCATCGGCCTGGTGCTGGGCACCCTCATCGCCATCCCGTTCGGCGTCACCGACTTCAGCCCGGTCACCGAGGCGGACATCGTCGGCTTCCCGACGCCCTTCCACTTCGGCGCCCCGCAGTTCGCCCTCGCCGCGATCATCTCGATGTGCGTGGTGATGCTGGTGTCGATGACCGAGTCGACCGCCGACATGCTGGCGCTGGGCGAGATCGTGGAGCGGCCGGCCGACGAGAAGACCATCGCGGGCGGCCTGCGCGCCGACACCCTCGGCTCCGCCCTCAGCCCGCTGTTCAACGGCTTCATGTGCAGCGCCTTCGCCCAGAACATCGGCCTGGTCGCCATGACGAGGATCCGCAGCCGGTTCGTCGTCGCGGCCGGCGGCGGCTTCCTGGTCCTGATGGGCCTGTCCCCGGTCGCCGCCTCGTTGATCTCGGTCGTACCGCGCCCGGTGCTGGGCGGCGCGGGCGTCGTCCTCTTCGGCTCGGTCGCGGCCAGCGGCATCCAGACCCTGGTCAAGGCGGGCCTGGAGAAGGACAACAACGTCCTGATCGTGGCGGTCTCGCTGGCCGTGGGCATCATCCCCATCACGGCGCCGGAGTTCTACCACGCCTTCCCGGAGACCGCGAAGATCATCCTGGACTCCGGGATCTCCACCGGCTGCGTCGCCGCCGTCCTGCTCAACTTCGTCTTCAACCACCTCGGCAACGGCGGCCGGGACGCCGACGAGGTGACCGCACCGATGGAACCGGGCGAGGAGATCTCCGAGACCCGCGCCGCCAAGACGGCCCCCGTCCACTGACGGCTCCGCCCCCGGTGTGAAGGGCGTGCACGGCACCCACGGGTGCCGTGCACGCCCTTTTCCGCGACGATGGCGGCTCCGGGGCAGGGCCCCGGGACGATCGTGCCCGGGCACCCGGCGAGCGAGACAGGAGAGGGCACATGCGGCACACAGCACGGCTGTTGGCGGTGGCGATGGCGGTACTGACCGGGGCGACGGCCTGCGGCGGCGGCACGGACGCGGGACCGCAGGGGACACCGGGCAAGGAACCGGGCAAGCAACCGGGCACGCAACGGGGCACGCAACCGGTGGAGCAGAGCGGGCCGTTACGGCTGACGACGCCGGACACCCTGGCCGGCGGCCGCTACACCCGCGAGACCGACGCGGCCGGCCCGGACCCCACCCTGGCGGAAGTGATGGCCGCTCAGGTGGAGGACGCACGCCCCGCCTTCGGCGCCTACCGGCGCGAGGGCGACGTCCTCCTCACGGTCACCGGCGTCCACGGCACCGTCCCGGCGCCCGCCCGGGCGCGCGCCCGGCTCGACGAGGTGCTCGACGAGCGGGACGGCGCGCGGACGCTGATCGCCCCCCGGACGATCGTGCCCCCCGGCACGGACCAGCCCGTGGTCTGCCGGGTGGTGGAGCGCCACCACCAGAGCCTCGAAGTCGACCTCGTCGCCCCCTCGTGCACCTGGGCCGACGCCTGGACGGTCGCCGAGGTCAGCAGGACCCTGCCGCCGGACACCGCGCCGACCGACGTGGACCTCGACGCCTTCGCCGCCGAGACGGCCGCGGTACGCCGCGAGGTGCGCCGACCCTGAGAGCGCGGGGGCGGCGGCGGTCCGCCCCCGGGGCCGCGCTCCGGGGGCGGCGCGGCCCCTTCGCCGACGCCGTAGACGGGGGTGGCGGCTATCCCATGGGCGGAGCGATGTCGGCGCGGGCGACGAAGTGGTCCAGCTTCTCGGCACCGCCGTCGGGCAGGCCGGCCACCGCTGTCTCCGGAAGGGCAGCGATCACGGCGCGTAGCTGTGCTGCGAGGTCCGGAATCAGCGCCCAGGCCGCGACCGGTGTGTCCACCGCGGCAAGCAGCAGGTCCCCCTCGTAGAAGTAGGCGTCAAGCATCGGCTCCTGGAGCAGCAGGCGTACCGCGAGCGGAAGAACATGGGTCGGCGCCACCTGCTGCGTGAGGAGGGTGCGCAGATCCGCAGGGGTGAATGCGCCCAGGGGGATCCGCCGCAACTCGTGCACTCTGCGCGCCAGACGGGTCGCGTCAGCACCCGGAGGTGCCCAGCGAGGCGGGTCCAGTTCGTCGAGCGTGCGGTCGAGGTGCAGCAGGCGGTTCATGGAGTGCATTGTCGCGAGGGGCAACCAGCTGTGCGAGCCGGCGTCCATGGGGCTCACGGCAGACCGGCCACGGCTCGTCGGCCGGCCACAGCATCGGCCCGCCGACATGGCTCTCACGCACCCCGGGCCGCCCCGGCCTGGGGTGCAGGCGCGTGGTCCGGCCCCGGTACGCGGCGAGTCCCGGGAACACCGCCTCGGCGGGCACGGGCCGGGTCGGCGTGTTCTTGTCATGTGCAGACGGTACGCGGACGAGGAAACGCTGCGCGCGTGGATTCGGCGCCCCGGGGCCGGCGGGCGGTGCGGGAACCGGCCGGGCGGTGCCCTCAGGTGTCGAGGCCCTCCTGCGGGCGGGAGAACAGCACCCGTGCGTTGTCGTTCAATCCCGCGAAGCCGTCGACCAGTTGGGCCGCCACGCGCCAGGTGGGCGTGGCGTCCAGGAGCCAGGTGTGCCAGGCGAGGCCCGTGTACTCGTCGCTGAACGCGCTGCCCGGGGGCAGCCGGCGCAGGAAGAACGACAGCCGCGTCCGGCACGTCCAGCGGCCGTCCTCGGCGCGCTCCGGGGGCGAGAGCTGATGGATCGTGTGCCGCTCGTCGAAGAAGACCGACCGGGCCGCCAGGAACTCGCGCAGGCCGTCGGGCCCCTCCCACAGGTGGCCGTCCGTGAAGCCGGTGCGGAAGTCCGGGGTGAGGATCTCCCGCAGCATCACGTCCGCCTCCGCGTGCGCCTGGAGCAGCGCGAAGTAGCGCTCGATGGTGTCCCACACGGCGGCCTCGGTCGCCCCGCTCATGGCTGCCCCTCACGGGTACGCGGTCGTTTCCCCCTCCAGGGTGCGCCCCGGGCCCCGGGGCCGCACCCCGGCCCGGGTCACCCGGCGGGCCCCCGCCACGCCATCAGGTTGCTGAACATCTCCGCCTGCTCGATCGCGTCGTCCCGGGCGTGATGGGTGTGGCGGCGCCGGGACAGCAGCTCGGGCGGCATCGCCCGCTTGGCCACCGCCCGGAGCGGCACCCCCGCCTTGCTCGCGTACATCGTCTTCATGTCCATGCAGCCCGCGTGCCCGAACGGGCTCCCACCCGTGAAGCGCACCAGGTACCAGTACAGAAACATCCAGTCGTACGGTGCCGGGTAGCCGCACATCACCGGCTGCGCGTCCCCGGCGACCCGGCGCACCCAGGCGGTGAACTCGCCCATGGCGCGCTCCGGCGCGGCACCGCCGGCGAGCAGCCGGGCCCGGTCGAGCCCGCTCACCTCCAGCGCCTCCGGCACGAACTGCTCCGAGATCGGCCGCAGCTCACGGTAGAAGGTGTCCGCCTCGGGGTCGGCCGCGGTGTACCCCTCCGCGTCCTGCCGGCCGGCCACGGCGGCACCGAGGCTCAGCATCGAGTACGGCCCCGGGACGGGACCGTCGGCCTCGATGTCGACGGAGATGTACAGACTGGGTCGGATACGGCGTGCCATGGGTCGTGAGCATGGCAGACGGCCCGCCTCCGATCACCCGGATTTCCCGCCGCCCGCCGCCGGGGCCCAGTCCGGCCGCCGCCCGCTCAGGCCGATCACCCGGTCGAGCAGCGGCGCCCCTTCCGGAACCGGCACCGGCGGACCGAACGGACCGCGCTGCTCCGGGTCGTCCGCGGTCGGGGCCAGCATGGCGTACGACGCCTCCAGCGACGCCTCGTCCGGCGCGTACTCCTGGCCCGTCGCCCGCGCCAGGTCCCAGCCGTGGATCAGCACCTCGTTCAGCGCGACCAGGCCCGCCACCTCGCCCTGCAGGGTCACCCCGCCCGCCCGGGTGGTGCCCTCCCACGCCTCCGGAGCCGCCCAGGCACCGGCGAGCCCCTCCAGCAGCCGGGGGAGCGCGACGCGCCAGTCCTCCGGCAGCGGCACCGGCCCGGCGGCCTCCGGGTCCGTGTCGGTCGCCGGCCCGAAGTCCTTGCGCGCGGCGGCCCGGAACGCCACCGCCAGCCCCGCCAGGTGCCCCAGCAGCTCGCGCACCGTATAGCCGGGGCACGGCGTCGGGCCGCCGAGCCGGTCGTCGCCCACACCGTCCAGCAGGCGTGCCACCCGGCGCGTGGCGGGTCCGAGATCGAGCATGGCCGTCTCCCTCTGTGTGTCCATGCCGGGGCAGACCGCCGGCGCCCCGGAAACTCATCGTCGCCCCTCACCGCGCCCGCCGCGCGCACTCCGCCGCCAGGCGCGGGTACGCCCGGGCGATCGCCCCGTACACCCGCCTCCTCAGCAGCCGCTCGGCCTCCGCCCTGCCGGTGGACCCGAACAGCCCGTCCAAAAGGCGGTCGTACCGGCTCAGCAGGTGCTCCAGATAGTCGACCTGCCACCGCACCAGCGCCTCCGCGCTCACCGCCCCGGGCGCCGGCCCGCCCGTCCCGGGCGCGTCCGCCCCCGGCCCCCGCGCACCGGAACCCGGCCCCTGCGCCCCGGAACCCGGCCCCTGTGCCCCGGGCCCCGGCCCGGCCCCGGATCCCGGCCCCTCCGCAGCCGACCCCGACCCCGACTCCGCCTCCGGGGCCGACAGCCGTCTGTGCCTGATCGCCCGCCGCTCCAGCTCCGCCCGCGGCAGCACCGGGAGCCGGATCGGCTCCGCCCGCAGCGCCGCGAGCACCGCCAGCCGCCGGCGCTCCGCCCCCGCCCGCGCCGCCGCCGCGCTCCGGCCCGCCGCCCCGGCACAGGCGGCGAACTCCGGCGTCCGCTCCACCGCCTCCACCCGCGCCAGCAGATACAGCCGCACCGGCGCGACCGACCACCGCCGCGGGTCCCGGCCCTGCACGTCCGGCTCACCCAGCAGCTGCCGCACCATCGCGTCCGTCCAACCGCGCTGCCGGAGCCCGGCGAACGACAGATACGTCAAACGCTCGCTCATGGTCCCCCCTCGATCGTCACGGAGAGTGACAACTCCAGTGAAGCCCACCCCACTGACAATCGACCTCCGGGACCGCCGCCCACCGCCCCGTCGCCTGAACGGCCCCCTCCACCCGCGCGCGAGCGGCACCGACCCCGGCGCGGCCCATACGCTCCCCGAGTGACCGTGATCCGTACACCAGTCGTGAACACCGGACTCGCCGCCTTCCTGGACCGGGCGAACGCGGAACGCGCGGCCCGCGGGGACGCGCCCCTCCCCGCGCGGACGGCGGACGCCGTCCTCACCCTGCTCGCCCTGCGCGGCGCCGACCGCCGCACCGGGGTGCCCGAGCCGACGAGCCGCGCGCTGAGCCCCCTGCTCCACGAGGACCTGCCCACCCTGTTCTGGGGCACCGACGAGGAGCTGGCGGCCGTGCCCGCCGTCCTCGCCGCGCTCGCCGACCACGCCCGGGCGTCCGGCAGGCTCAACGCCAAGCGGCACGCCCGCCTCCTCGCCGCCGTCGACGCGGCCCTCCCGGACCACCGCCGCGCCATGGCCGACCCGTGGAACCTCACCTGGCACCGCTGGTACGCCTCTCTGCTGCGCGCCGACGCCGTCGACGCCGACGACCCCGCCGCCGTACGGGCCTGGCTCGCCGCGCACGAGGGCCGTCCGCGCGCCGAGCGGCCCGCGCTCCCGGCGCCCCTGCACCGCTCCGACGTCGCCGCGCGCACCTTCGGCGTCCGCGCCCGCCTCGGCGAGCTGCTGCTGGGCGCGTTCGCCCGGGACGTGGAGGCGCCCTCCCCGGCCGGCCCGCTGCTGCCCGGCCCGCCCCTGGACGCCGACCGCCCCGACGAGGAACTCCCCGCCGAACTGGACCGGATCGCCACCGCGCTCAGCGACCGCTGGACGGCCGCCGGGCTCGGCGACGCGCTCACCGGGCCCGACGGCCCGTACGCGGTGCTGGCGCCCACCCCCGAGTCGATCCCCCACTTCGCGCTCGCCGACCGGCTGCTGGGTGAGCACCTCGACTACTACGGCGACCCCGCGCGCCCGCTGCCCCCGCCGGCCGCCCTGCCCGCCCCGGAGGCCGTCCGCGCGCTGCTGCCCGCCGCCCCGCTGCCCGCCGCGCTGGCCACCGGCTCCGCCACCGTCCCGCGCGAACTGGCCGAACGCTGCTTCCCCCCGTCCGCCGCCGCCGTCTGGGCCGACGGCACCCCCGCCGAACTCACCGAACTGGCCGCCGACATCCTCGCGGGCGTCGTGGACGACATCGGCGCCGGCGCCGACTCCCCGGCCGGGTCCCTCGCCGGGGCCGACACCGAGGACGCCCAGGACGCGGCCCACCTGCTGTACGCGCTCTACGAGCGGGGCGGCACCCCCGACTCCGTGGTGCGCAAGGCCGCCGAACGCTCCGGCCTCCCGGTCGCGCCCGGCCTGGAGGACGCGCCCGTGGAGGTGGACCGCGACGCGGCGGCGGAGCCGGGCCTGCCGTACGAGATGCCCGGTGCCGACCGGCTGCCCGGCCTCCTCGGCGTACCGCTGCCCGGCGAGGACGAGCGCGCCCGGCTCGCCGCGCACGCCCGGTCGCTGGCCGACGTCGTCGACCGGCTGGCCGCGACGGGGTGCGTGTTCCGGGCGGGCGACGCGTACGGCCTCACGCCGCTCGGCTGCGCGGTGCTGCGGCATCTGCTGGCCGCCGGGCACGTCGCCGCCCCCGACGACGAGGAGGTCTCCGAGTGGGAGGCCGCCCGGGTGGTCACCGCCGTGTCCGACTGGCCCGAGCACATCGCCGTGGCCACCCTCACCCGCTGGACGGCCGGCCTGGGCGCACCCGCCTGGGGCGAACTGCTCGCCGCCGCCGAGGAGATCAGGGCCGCGGACTTCGACCGAGTCGACCCCGCCGCCGTGTTCGCCCGCTTCGCCCTCGCCGACGTCCCGGGCGAGGCGCTGCGCGCCGCGCTCACCCACCCGGTCACCGGCGCCCACGCGCACTGGCTCCTGACCGGCCTGGGGGAGGCGACGGACGTGGACGCCGCCCGGGTCCCGGACTCCGCCCGGGCGGCCCTGGCCCTGGAGACCCTCGACGCGGCCCGCAAGGCGGACCTCCGCGCGGCCGAGGAAGCCACCCCGGCCGCCCGCGCGCAGGAAGCCGCCCGCGCCGAGGAAGCCGCCCGCGCGCAGGAGGCCGCCCGCGCCGAGGAAGCCACCCCCGAAGCCCCACCCGGCCCCGGCCCCGCCGGGGAAGCCGCCCCCGCCGCTCCCGCCCCGGCACTGCCCGACGCCTTCGACGCGGCGGCCTCGGTCTGGCCGGGTGGCGCGCCCGCCCTCGTACCGGCCCTCGCCGACGCCGACCCGCCCACCGCCCGGAAGGTCCTCAGCGGCCTCGCCGAGAGCCACCCCGACCCGGCGGTCGCGTCCCTCGCGGCGCGCACCGTGCGGCGGGCGCTGGCGGCCCGGCGGGCCCGGGCGGCGAAACGGGCCCGGACCGCCGAACGGGCCCGGTCGTCGTCCGGTGCCCGGCGCACCAAGGGGACGCGGAAACAGGGGCGTTGATCGCGTCCGGACCCTTGCTGCGGCCACCGGTGCTGTGCGATACAGGTCTGGACCAATCCCCCCACCGCTCGTGGAGGCCGCCGTGCGACGCCCCCTCACCGCCGCCGCGTTGACCGTATCCGCCGCCCTGCTGCTCACCGCGTGCTCGGGCGGCGGTGGCGGGGGCGGTGGGGGAGCGGACGGCGAAGGGGGGCCGGACATCGTGCGCCCCACCACCCCCACCGGGGTCACCGCACAGGCCGGCAGCGCCACGTCGGTCCACGTGATGTGGGAGCGCTCGACCGACGACCGGGCCGTCACCGCCTACGACGTCCTCCACGCCGGGCGGCGCGTGGCGACCGTCCCGGCCTCGCGCCACATGGTGGACGTCGAGCGGCTGGCGCCCTCCACCCCCTACCGCTTCACCGTCCGCGCCCGGGACGCGGCGGGCAACCTCTCCGCACCCAGCGCCGAGGCGCCGGTCACCACGCCCCCGGCCGTCCCCGACGACCGCACGCCCCCCACCCGCCCGGCCGCCCTGCGCGGCACGGCCGACGGCAGCCGGGCGGTGACCCTCACCTGGTCGCGCGCCACCGACGCCACGGCGGTCACCGCGTACGACATCCACCAGGGCGGTGTACGGGTGCACAGCGTGCCCGGCACCACGACCACCACCCGGCTCACCACCCTGCGCCCCGGCACGCGCTACACCTTCACCGTCCGGGCCCGCGACGCCGCCGACAACGTCTCGCCCGACAGCCCCCCGGCGACCCTCACCACCGCCGACGCGCCCGCGGGCGGACCGGCCACCGCCCCCACCGGCCTCACGGCCACGGCCCGCAAGGGCGCCGTCTCCCTGACCTGGACCCCGCCGGACACCGGCGCGCCGGTGAAGGAGCACCAGCTCTACCTGGACGGCGCCTTCGCCACCACCATCGTCTGGGGCGCCGCGCCGCCCCCGGGCAGGGCGGCGTACACCTTCACCGTCACCGACCCGCCCGGCACGCGCCACACCGTCAAGCTCCGCGCGAGGCTCCCCGACGGCACCTGGGGGGACTTCTCCGCCGAACGGACCGTCACCGTCCCCTGACAGCGGCTCCTGAGAGTGGCCGGGCAGGCCCTCGCCCGGGCGGAGAGGCGCGCCGGCAAGCACCCGTGAAGCCCCCGGGCGTGACTCCGCCCCCCGGCGCGGTGCGGCGCAGGGGGGCGGAACGGTGTGCGGGGGAGGGGCGTCAGCCGACGAGCTGCTCGTAGGCGGGCAGCGTGAGGAAGTCGGCGTAGTCCTCGTCCAGCGAGACCTTCAGGAGCAGGTCGTGGGCCTGCTGCCAGCGGCCGGCGGTGAACGCCTCGTCGCCGATCTCGGCGCGGATGGCGGCCAGTTCCTCCGCGGCGACCTTGCGGGCCAGCTCGGCGGTGGCCTTCTCGCCGTTCTCGAAGACGACACCGGCGTTGATCCACTGCCAGATCTGCGAGCGGGAGATCTCGGCGGTCGCCGCGTCCTCCATCAGGTTGAAGATGGCGACGGCGCCCAGGCCCCGCAGCCACGCCTCGATGTAGCGGATGCCGACCTGGACGGCGTTGCGCAGGCCGTCGTAGGTGGGCTTCGCGTCCAGCGAGTCGATCGCGATGAGGTCACCGGCCGCCACGGAGACGTCCTCGCGCAGGCGGTCCTTCTGATTGGGCTTCTCGCCGAGGACGGCGTCGAAGGAGGCCATCGCGATCGGCACCAGGTCGGGGTGGGCGACCCAGGAGCCGTCGAAGCCGTCGCCCGCCTCGCGGTCCTTGTCGGCCTTGACCTTCTCGAACGCGACCTTGTTGACCTCGGCGTCCTTGCGGGACGGGATGAAGGCCGCCATGCCGCCGATCGCGTGCGCGCCGCGCTTGTGGCAGGTGCGGACCAGCAGTTCGGTGTACGCGCGCATGAACGGCGCCGTCATCGTCACCGCGTTGCGGTCCGGGAGGACGAACTTCTGCCCGCCGTCACGGAAGTTCTTGACGATGGAGAAGAGGTAGTCCCAGCGGCCCGCGTTGAGGCCCGCCGCGTGGTCGCGCAGCTCGTAGAGGATCTCCTCCATCTCGTACGCGGCCGTGATCGTCTCGATCAGCACGGTGGCGCGGACGGTGCCCTGCGGGATGCCGACGTAGTCCTGGGCGAAGACGAAGATCTCGTTCCAGAGGCGGGCCTCCAGGTGGGACTCCGTCTTCGGGAGGTAGAAGTACGGGCCCTTGCCGAGGTCGATCAGCCGCTGCGCGTTGTGGAAGAAGTACAGGCCGAAGTCGACCAGCGCGCCGGGGACCGGGCGGCCGTCGAAGCGCAGGTGGCGCTCCTCCAGGTGCCAGCCGCGGGGGCGCATGACGACCGTCGCCAGCTCCTCGGCGGGCTTGAGGGCGTACGACTTGCCGGTGCGCGGATCGGTGAAGTCGATCCTGCGCTCGTAGGCGTCGATCAGGTTGAGCTGGCCGAGGACGACGTTCTCCCAGGTGGGGGCGGACGCGTCTTCGAAGTCTGCGAGCCAGACCTTGGCGCCCGAGTTCAAGGCGTTGATGGTCATCTTGCGGTCGGTCGGGCCGGTGATCTCGACGCGACGGTCGTTCAGCGCGGCCGGGGCCGGCGCGACCTTCCAGCTGTCGTCCTCGCGGAGCTGTGCGGTCTCCGGGAGGAAGTCGAGGGTGCTGGTGCGGGCGATCTCGGCGCGGCGCTCGGCGCGGCGGGCGAGGAGCTCGTCACGCCGCGGCGTGAAGCGCCGGTGCAGCTCGGCCACGAAGGCCAGGGCCGCTTCGGTGAGGACCTCGTCCTGCCGGGGCAGGGGCTCGGCTTCGACGATGGCCAGCGGGGACGGCGCTGGTGCGGACATGAGCTGTCACTTCCTTCAGCGGGGACGGGACACGGCGCCGTTCCGCAGCCGCCGGGCGTGCGCACACGGCACTGAGTGCCGAGGGGGCCGAGATACGGTCACGGGCGCCTTCTGACGTTCGGGTGCTTCTGATCAGTGGATACTAGTTTCCTCATGGTGGAAGTTCAATGGTTGTTTGATGTCGAGATTCTCTGAGTCGACAGAACATGGCGCTGAGTGCCACGCCGTTCACTCCAGGTGCCCCAGGTCGGCCACCGTGTCGATGTCGTACGCCTCGGCGACGTCCCCGCACTCCACCAGGACGATCGACGCCTCGTGGCGCCTCAGATAGGCGCGTGCCCCGCGGTCCCCCTCCGCACTCCGCGCCACGTCCGCCCAGCGGCCGGCCCCCAGCAGCACCGGATGGCCCCGCTTCCCGTCGTACGCCGCCGACGCCAGGGCGTCGCGGGAGCGGTACGCGGCGGCCACCCGCCGCACCGCCTCGGGCCCGATCCCGGGCTGGTCCACCAGCGACACCACCGCCGCGTCCGCGCCGGAACCCTCCAGCGAGGCGAGGCCCGCGCGCAGCGACGAGCCCATGCCGCCCTCCCAGTCCGGGTTGTCCACCAGGACGCAGCCGGCCAGCGCGGCGCGCTCCCGTACGGCGCCGGCGGCGGCGCCCAGCACCACGTGCACCGGGTCGCAGCCGCCCGCCCGCAGGACCTCCACCGCGTGCTCGACCAGGGGCCGCCCGCGGTGCTCCAGCAGCGCCTTCGGCCGGCCGCCGAGCCGCCGCCCGCCGCCCGCCGCGAGGAGCAACCCGGCGACCCGCGCCCCCTCCGCCCGTCCGTCCGCCCGTCCGTCCGCCGGTCCGTCTGTCGTCGTATGTCCCATGTGGAGTGCATACCGTACGCACGGGTGTCCGCGCGCGGGTGAAGAGGAGCCTCCGCCTTGGATAGGGTGCGGGTCCGGGACCGGAGCGTTCAGCGCCGGCCGCGGCACAGTGCGAAGTCCGAGACGGGGGACATGGGTTGATGAGTGGTGGTCCGGCACACCAGGGCACGGTCTTCCAGCCGCTCGAGGACGACGATCCGCGCGCGGTGGCCGGTTACCGGCTCGCCGCCCGGCTCGGCGCCGGCGGCATGGGCAAGGTGTACCTCTCGTACACCCCGGGCGGCCGGCCGGTCGCCATCAAGGTGATCCGCCCCGACTTCGCCGAGGACGCCGAGTTCCGGCGGCGGTTCGCCCAGGAGGTGCAGGCCGCCCAGCGGGTCCAGGGCCTCTACACCGCGCCCGTCATCGACTCCGACACGGACGCCCGCCGGCCCTGGCTCGCCACCGCGTACGTCCCCGGCCCCTCCCTCGCCGACGCGGTGCAGGCCCACGGCGGGCTGCCCGTGGACACCGTCCTCCTCCTGGTCGCCGGGATCGCCGAGGCGCTCCAGGTCATCCACGGCGCCGGCATCGTGCACCGGGACCTCAAGCCGGCGAACGTCCTGCTCGCCGCCGACGGGCCGCGCGTCATCGACTTCGGCATCGCCCGCGCCGCCGACGCCACCTCGCTGACCGGCAGCGGCGTCACCATCGGCACCCCGTCGTTCATGTCGCCCGAGCAGGCGGCGGGCCGCCCGGTCACCGCCGCCACGGACATCTTCGCGCTCGGCCAGGTCACGGCGTACGCGGCCCTCGGCAGCCCGGCGTTCGGCGAGGGCACCTCGCACGGCGTGCTGTACCGGATCGTGCACGAGGAGCCCCGGCTCGACGGGCTCCCCGACCGGCTGCGCGAACTGGTGACCCGCTGCCTCGCCAAGGACCCCGCCGAACGGCCCTCCGTCGGCGAGATCCTGACCCTGTGCCAGGCCGCCAGCGACCAGACCGCGCTGCGCCGCCCCGAGGAGTGGCTGCCCGGCGCCGTCGCCGCGGACATCACCACCCGCGCCGCCGCGCCCGCCCCGGCCGCGGCCACCACGCCCCCGCCGCCCGCCCAGCCCCCGGCCGCGCCCGCCGCCCCGGCCCCGCAGGACGCGCCGCCCGCCCCGGCGTACACCCCGCCCCCGGCCGCCACCGCACCCACCCCGCCCCCGGCGCAGCCGCCGGTCACCCACGCCCCCACGGCGCACGCCGCACCGGCCACCCCGCCGCCCGGCTTCGGGCCGCCGCCCACCCAGCCGCACACCCACGCCTCGGCGCCCGCCCCCGGCTACGGCTACCCCCAGACCCACCCCGCCCCGTACCCGAACCAGGCCGCCGCCCCGGCCCCGGGCCCCGGCGCGGCCACCGCCCCGACCGCGACCGGCGCGCCCGCCGCGCCCCGGAAGAAGACGAAGCGCAACGTCCTGCTCGCCCTCGCCGCCGCCCTGCTGGTCGCCGGGCTCGCGGGCGGCGGGGTGTACGTCCTGATGGCCTCCGACGGCGGCAAGGGCGACCGCGCGGCGAGCGACGGCGGCACCACGGGCGACCCCACGCCCCAGGACCAGGCCACCCCCGACACCCCGACCGGCGACTCCGGCCCCTCGGCCGGCACCCCGTCGGACGGCGCCCCCTCGTCCGGTACGCCGTCCTCCCAGCAGCCCCCGCAGCCCGTCGCCGACCCGGAGCCGGTCGCCTACCAGGGCATCGACCTCACCGACGGCTACCACCTGACCCTGGCGGACGACCCCGTCAAGCCGCTCGCCGGCGACGCCAACGTGGACGTCGCGTACGACTGGAACCTGGAGAAGATCCACGTCGACGACGGCCGCCTCATCCTGCTGCGCACCGGCCAGAAGGGCGACCTGGACACCTGCCGTACCGAGACCCGCTATGCCGACCGGGTCGACCTGGACGCACTCTCCAAGGGCTCCCAGCTCTGTGTCCTGACCAACGGCGGGCACGTCGGCCTCGTGACCTACCAGGGCAAGTCCCCGGAGTCCGACCCCAGCCACTACGTCACCCTCGACGTGACCGTGTGGCGCGGCGCGATCGCCCCGGAAGCCACCTCCTGAGTTTCGTCCGAGGAGTGGCGCTCCCCGCCCGTCATGGCGTTAAGTACAGGGACGGGCGCACAACGTAGTGCGTGCAAGGGGTGGGAGAGCTGTTGTTGCGAAGCGTGGAGCAGCGGCGCGCGGCCGAGGGCGGCGGCGAGGACCCGAGGGTGGCGGAGCTGCGGGCCGCCGTCGCCCGTCTCCGCCGTGAACTGGCCATTCATCCGGTGGACTTCGCCGACCGGGGCATCGCGGAGGACGAACTGGCCGCCCTGGCCGCGATGATCCTCGCCGGACCTCCCGAAGTCCGGCGGCTGCGCCGCTCGTTACTGCTGATCGCCGGGGCCGTCGGCTCGGTCAGCGCCCTGGCTCCCGCGCTCACCGACGTCCGGCACGCGGTGGAGGGCTTCGGCGACCGCCCGCGCTGAGGGCGGCCGTCCGCTGGCCGGGGCGGGGCGGGCGGCCCAGCATGAGGGGGAGGGGCCCGAGGGGCCCCGTACCACCACCACGCTGGAGGGACCGTGCCGACGCTCCGCATCGAACACGAGATCACGGACTACGAGGTCTGGAAGAACGCCTTCGACCGGTTCGGCGACTTCCGCCGGCAGGGCGGGGTGCTGCGCTACCGCGTCCAGCGCCCGCTGGACGACGCCCGGCGCATCGTGATCGACCTGGACTTCGAGACCGCCGACCGGGCGGAGACGTTCCTCGACGCCCTCCGGACGAAGGTGTGGTCCTCCCGCGAGGCGGCTCCCGCCCTGGTGGGCACGCCGACGGCGGTCATCGTGGACCTGGTCGAGGAGGGCCGCCCCAACGGCTGACGGCCGCCACCGCCGTACGAGGCGGTGCCCCCGGCCGAGACGCGCGCTCCGGGGCCCGAGGCGCCAAACGGCTCGGCACGGCCCCACGCGGCCCACACGGCGCAAGCGGTCCAAGGCGCCCAACGGCTTGAGACCGCCCCGAGCGGCCCGAGGCGTCAAACGGCCCGAGGCGTCAAGCGGCCCCGGGTCCCGCCCCTCCGGGGGCGAGGCCCCCGCCCGTCCTCAGCTCTGGCCGTTGTTGGCGGCTGCCGTGTTCGCCAGCGCCGTCGACAGCTCCTTCGCGATGCCCTGGAGGATCGGCACGATCCGCTCCGTCGCGGTCTCCGTGACCCGGCCCGCCGGGCCCGAGATGGAGATGGCCGCGGCGGTGGGGGAGTCGGGCACCGAGACCGCGATGCAGCGCACCCCGATCTCCTGCTCGCTGTCGTCCAGCGCATACCCCGCCGACCGGACCTGCTCCAGCGCGTCCAGGAAGCCGTCCGGGGTGGTGATCGTCTTCTCCGTCGCGGCGGGCATCCCGGTGCGCGCGAGCAGCGCCCGTACCTCCTCCGGCGGGGTGTGGGCCAGCAGCGCCTTGCCCACACCGGTGGAGTGCGGCAGCACCCGCCGACCGACCTCGGTGAACATGCGCATGGAGTGCTTGGACGGCACCTGCGCCACGTACACGATCTCGTCGCCGTCCAGCAGCGCCATGTTGGCGGTCTCGCCGGTCTCCTCGACGAGCCGGGCGAGATAGGGGCGGGCCCAGGTGCCCAGCAGGCGGGCGGCGGACTCGCCGAGGCGGATGAGCCGGGGGCCCAGGGCGTACCGGCGGTTGGGCTGCTGGCGCACATAGCCGCAGGCGACCAGCGTGCGCATCAGGCGGTGGATGGTGGGCAGCGGCAGCCCGCTGCTGGAGGAGAGCTCGCTCAGCCCGACCTCGCCCCCGGCGTCGGCCATCCGCTCCAGGAGGTCGAAGGCACGCTCCAGGGACTGGACGCCGCCGGTCGCGGCTGCGGGTTTGGCGGCGTCGGTGGTGCTGGCGCTGGACGTCGGCACGTCAACGGTCCTTTCGAGGCGGAGTGGCAAATCAGCAGCCTACCGGGCCCTTCCGCCCGGCACATCGCCCGCGGTGGGCCGTCTTCGCCGGTCAGGCGCTGTTTGTCCGGGTGTCCCCGCGCTCCCGCGCGGGTCCGCCCGGCCCACTCATGTGGGGAGCTACGTTCTCCTTCATGAAATTGGGTTTCCACTTCATGGAAACATCCAAGACGCCCGGTCGCCACCCGGCGACCGTCCGGGGGACTCTTGACGAGGGGAGATCGGCGGTGAAGACTCCTTCAACAGTTCGTTGAAATCGGTGGATCCCCTATCGGCTGTCGGTGGACCCCATCGGCGGATCCCCATCGGTGGATCCCCATCGGGGGACCCCCTTCGATACGGAACTCCGACACGGAAGGTGAAGTGGACGGGAACGTGGACCTGAACGGCAACCCGCAGCAGGCAGCAGGCACGGACGTGACGCTCGTCCTGCGCTCGACGCGCGTCATCACCCCCGAGGGCACCCGCCCCGCCTCCGTCGCCGTCGCGGGCGAGCGGATCGCGGCGGTGCTGCCCCACGACGCCGAGGTACCGGCCGGCGCCCGGCTGGAGGACGTCGGCGACCACGTCGTCCTGCCCGGCCTCGTCGACACGCACGTCCATGTGAACGACCCCGGCCGCACCGAGTGGGAGGGCTTCTGGACCGCCACCCGCGCGGCGGCGGCCGGCGGCATCACCACGCTGGTGGACATGCCGCTCAACTCCCTGCCCCCCACCACCACGGTGGACAACCTGCGCACCAAGCAGGACGTGGCCCGCTCCAAGGCCCACATCGACGTCGGCTTCTGGGGCGGCGCCCTGCCCGACAACGTCAAGGACCTGCGGCCCCTGCACGACGCGGGCGTCTACGGCTTCAAGTGCTTCCTGTCGCCCTCCGGCGTGGACGAGTTCCCGCAGCTCGACCAGGACCAGCTGGCCACCTCGCTCGCCGAGATCGCCGGCTTCGGCGGCCTGATGATCGTGCACGCCGAGGACCCGCACCACCTCGACGCCGCCCCGCAGAAGAGCTCGCCCAAGTACGCCGACTTCCTCGCCTCCCGGCCCCGCGACGCCGAGAACACCGCGATCGCCAACCTCATCGACCAGGCCAGGCGCCTGGACGCGCGCGTGCACGTGCTGCACCTCTCCTCCAGCGACGCGCTGCCGATGATCGCCGCCGCCCGCCGCGAGGGCGTGAAGATCACCGTCGAGAGCTGCCCGCACTTCCTCACCCTCACCGCCGAGGAGATCCCGGACGGGGCCACCGAGTTCAAGTGCTGCCCGCCCATCCGCGAGGCGGTCAACCAGGACGCGCTGTGGGAGGGGCTCGCCGACGGCACCATCGACTGCATCGTCTCCGACCACTCGCCGTCCACCGCGGACCTGAAGACCCCCGACTTCTCCACCGCCTGGGGCGGCATCTCCTCGCTCCAGCTCGGGCTGCCCGCCATCTGGACCGAGGCCCGCCGCCGGGGCCGCACCCTGGAGGACGTCGTCCGCTGGATGTCGACCGCCCCCGCGCGCCTCGCCGGCCTCGACCGCAAGGGCGCCATCGAGCCGGGCCGGGACGCCGACTTCGCGGTCCTCGCCCCCGACGAGACCTTCACCGTCGACCCCGCCGAACTCCACCACCGCAACCGGGTCACCGCCTACGCCGGGAAGACCCTGCACGGCGTCGTGAAGTCCACCTGGCTGCGGGGCGTCCGCATCGCCGACAACGGCACCCTGGCCGAGCCGACGGGCCGGCTGCTCGAAAGGAACAAGTGACCCCGTGACCGGTATACCCTCCTTCACCGGCGACGCCAGCCCCTACGGCGGCGGTGACCCGTACGCCGACTACCGCACCGCCGACCTCCCCTTCACGGACCTGGTCGATCTGGCCGACCGCCGCCTCGGCGCGGGCGTCATCGCCGCCAACGACGAGTTCTTCGCCGAGCGCGAGAACATGCTCAAGCCCGAGCCGGCCGAGTTCGACCCCGAGCACTTCGGCCACAAGGGCAAGATCATGGACGGCTGGGAGACCCGCCGCCGCCGCGGGGTCTCCGCCACCCAGCCGCACCCCACCGACGAGGACCACGACTGGGCGCTCGTCCGGCTCGGCGCCCCCGGCGTCGTACGCGGCATCGTCGTGGACACCGCCCACTTCCGCGGCAACTACCCGCAGGCCGTGTCCGTCGAGGGCACCTCGGTCGCCGGCTCGCCCTCGCCCGAGGACCTGCTCGCCGACGGCGTGGAGTGGACGACGCTCGTCCCGCGCACCGCCATCGGCGGCCACGCGGCGAACGGCTTCGCCGTCGACGCCGGGCGCCGCTTCACGCACCTGCGCGTCAAGCAGCACCCCGACGGCGGCATCGCCCGGCTGCGCGTGTACGGCGAGGTCGCCCCCGACCCGGCCTGGCTCGGCGTGCTCGGCACCTTCGACGTGGCCGCCCTGGAGAACGGCGGGCTCGTCGAGGACGCCTCCGACCGTTTCTACTCGCCGGCCACCAACACCATCCAGCCCGGCCGCTCCCGCAAGATGGACGACGGCTGGGAGACCCGCCGCCGCCGCGACAAGGGCAACGACTGGATCCGCTACCGGCTCGTGGAGCAGTCCGCGATCCGCGCGGTCGAGATCGACACCGCGTACCTCAAGGGCAACAGCGCCGGCTGGGCCGCCCTGTCGGTCCGGGACGGCGAGGACGGCGACTGGACCGAGGTGCTGCCCCGCACCCGCCTCCAGCCCGACACCAACCACCGGTTCGTGCTGCCGGAGCCCGCGGTCGGCACCCACGTGCGCATCGACATCTACCCCGACGGCGGCATCTCCCGCCTCCGCCTGTTCGGCTCGCTCACGGACGAGGGCGCCAAGCGCCTCACCGCCCGCCACGAGGAGCTGAGCTAGCCCCTCCCGACCCGGGCGGTACGACACCCGCCCGTGCCGCGCGCGGGGCGCACCGGAAGGACAGCACCGGTGCGCCCCCGCGCCCTGCGGCGGCCGCGCCCTCCCGGGGCGCCCGGCCCGCCGGACCCCCGGCCGGGGGTCGCCGTCCCGATCCCGGGCCCGCGCACCGATGAGCAAGGCGCCCCGGAACGGTCGTTACTGGTGAGAACCGGAAAACAGCGACCGTACGGAACCGGAGGCACGGCCATGGCCAGGCTCACCATCACCACCTTCACGTCCCTCGACGGCGTGATGCAGGCACCCGGCGGCCCCGACGAGGACCGCACCGGCGGCTTCCGCCACGGCGGCTGGACCGTCCCCTTCGCGGACGACGACTTCGGCGCGTTCATGACCGAGGTCTTCTCCCGGGTCGACGCCTTCCTGCTGGGCCGCAGGACGTACGAGATCTTCGCCGGGTACTGGCCGAAGGTCACCGACGAGAACGACCCCATCGCGGGCCCGCTCAACACCCGGCCCAAGTACGTGGTGTCCCGGACCCTCGGCGCGGCGGACTGGAACAACACCACCGTCCTCACCGGCGACCTCGCCGAGGAGGTCGGCCGCCTCAAGCAGGAGCGCACCGGAGGCGAGCTGCAGGTCCACGGCAGCGGACGGCTCGCCCAGAGCCTGCTGGAGCTGGGCCTGGCCGACGAGCTGAACCTGCTGGTCTTCCCGGTCTTCCTCGGCGCCGGCCGCCGCCTCTTCCCGGACGGCGGCACCCCGACCGCCTTCGCCCTCACCGGCCACCGCACCACGTCCACCGGCGTCACCATCCAGACCTACCGCCCCACCGGACCCGCGCGGTTCGGCAGCTACGAAGCCGGCGAGTGACCCGGCCCGGGCACCTACCGCGCCCGGCCCAGCCGGTCGCCGGTCATCAGCACGGCGAACCCGGCCACCGCGACCAGGACGTGGGCGAACAGCTCCCGCCCCTGGAAGAGGCCGACGCTCTCGGTCAGGTGCCGGGTGAAGCCCAGCAGACGGAACCGCCCACCGGTCAGCTCGTGCAGCACCCCGCCCGCCCCGATGAGCAGCATCAGCGACCCGGCGAACTCCAGAATCCTTCGCATACCGCAGAGCGTCGGGCCGCCGGCCGCCCCACCGCATCGGACCTCCGGCCCGCGCCCGCCGCCGGAAGTACCGGCCCGGCGCGACTTTGGTAGCGGATCCCCGCTCCCGGGCCGCGACCCCGCGCCCGGCCGCATAGCTTTGTCGACATGACGCGTACGGAGTACCCCTGGCTGCTGCCCTCGGACCTGGCCGGCCCCGGGCTGCCCGGCGACGCGGGGTCC
Organism: Streptomyces sp. NPDC015131; assembly: GCF_043079975.1. Lineage (NCBI taxonomy): Bacteria > Bacillati > Actinomycetota > Actinomycetes > Kitasatosporales > Streptomycetaceae > Streptomyces > Streptomyces sp. NPDC015131. Next base: position 649,041 of record NZ_JBIBVB010000001.1, read on the forward strand.
CCCGGCGGCCCCGGGGCCCCCGAGGGCGGCCGGGGCCGCGGCGCGGTGCGCCGGCGCCGTACCGTGCGGGACTGGGTCGTGGACACCGTCGCCTTCGTCTTCGCCGGCTTCTTCGGCCTGCTCGCCGCCGACGCCGCCGCCAGGTTCGGCAACTCCGAGGCGGCCGTCCTCGCCGACCAGCTCCTCGGCGCCGCCGCCTGCTGCGCGATCTGGCTGCGCCGCCGCAGCCCCGTGGCCGTGGCCGTCGCCCTCTCCCTGCTCAGCGCGGTGGCACCGGCGGCCGTCGGCGCCCTGATGGTCGCCCTCTTCGGGCTCGCCGTCCGCGTCCCCTTCCGGCGCCTCGCCCAGGTCACCGTCCTGGCGATGGTGTGCGGCACGGTCCAGGCCCTCGTCCGGCCCGACCCGACCCTCCACCCCCTCGCCTCGATCGCCATCGGCCTGGTGCTGATCCTGCTGGTCACCGGCTGGGGCATGCTCGTCCGCTCCAGCCGGCAGCTGGTCGTCGCCCTGCGCGAACGCGCCGACCGCGCCGAGGCCGAGGCGGAACTCCGCGCCGAGCAGGCCCAGCGCGCCGCCCGCGAGGCCATCGCCCGCGAGATGCACGACGTCCTCGCCCACCGCCTCACCCTGCTCAGCGTCCACGCCGGCGCGCTGGAGTTCCGCCCCGACGCGCCCCCGCCCGAGGTCGCCCGCGCGGCCGGGGTGATCCGCGACAGCGCCCACGAGGCACTCCAGGACCTCCGCGAGATCATCGGCGTGCTGCGCGCCCCCGGCGAGCACGAGGACGCCCACCGGCCGCAGCCCACCCTCGCCACCCTCGGCGCCCTGGTCGCCGAGTCCCGGGCGGCCGGCATGGCCGTCACCCTCGACGACGGCGTCGGCGACCCGGAGTCCGTCCCCGCCGCCACCGGCCGCACCGTCTACCGCATCGCCCAGGAGGGCCTGACCAACGCCCGCAAGCACGCCCCCGGCACTGAGGTCACCCTCACCCTCCGCGGCAGCCCCGGCGAGGGGCTCACCCTCACCGTCGCCAACTCCGCCCCCACCGGCCCCGTCCCGCACGTGCCCGGCTCCGGCCAGGGGCTCATCGGGCTGACCGAACGCGCCACCCTCGCCGGCGGCAGGCTGAGCCACGGACCGGTGCCCGGCGGCGGATTCGCGCTCCGGGCCTGGCTACCGTGGCCCTCATGACCATCCGGCTGCTCGTCGTCGACGACGACCCCCTCGTCCGCGCGGGACTCACCCTCATGCTCGGCGGGGCCGAGGACATCCGGATCGTCGGGGAGGGCGCCGACGGCGCCGACGTGCCCGCGCTGGTGAGCGAGACCGCCCCCGACGTCGTCCTGATGGACATCCGCATGCCCCGCGTCGACGGCCTCACCGCCACCGAACGCCTCCGCGCCCGCCCCGGCGCCCCCGAGGTCGTCGTGCTCACCACCTTCCACGCCGACGAGCAGGTGCTGCGCGCCCTGCGGGCGGGCGCCGCGGGCACACCCCGCCCGACCGGATCGTGGAGTCCGTACGCCGTGTGGCGGCCGGCGACCCGGTCCTGTCCCCGGCCGTCACCCGGCAGCTGATGGCCCATGTGGCGTCGTCCCCGGAGCGGTCCGGCACCGGCCGGCGCGCCACGGCCGCCGCGCGCCTGGCGGTGCTCGCCGACCGCGAGCGGGAGGTGGCCCTCGCGGTCGGCCGGGGCCTGTCCAACGCCGAGATCGCCGCGGCCCTCTACATGGGCCTGCCGACCGTCAAGACGCACGTCTCCCGCGTCCTGTCCCGGCTCGGCCTCAACAACCGGGTGCAGATCGCCCTGCTGGTCCACGACGCGGGCCTCCTCGACGGCGAGAGCACCGAGGACGACGGGCGCTAGACCCCCGCGCCGACCCCCACCGCGTCGTCGATCTCGTCCAGCCGCACCGGGCGCCGCTCGCGCCGCGACCGTTCGCACGCCTCCGCCACCCGCAGGGCCCGCAGCGCCTCGCGGCCGTCGCAGGGGTTGGCCAGCTCCCCGCGCGTCACGCGCACGAAGGCGTCCAGCTCCGCCTCGTACGCCGGGGCGAACCGCTCCAGGAAACCGGGCCAGGGGTTGCCGGCCGGGGGAGGGCCGAGCGGCTCGGTGGACGTGAGCGGCGTGCGGTCGCCGAGGCCCACCGCGATCTGGTCGCGCTCGCCCGCCAGCTCCATCCGTACGTCGTAGCCGGCGCCGTTGCAGCGGGTGGCCGTGGCCGTGGCGAGGGTGCCGTCGTCCAGGGTGAGGAGCGCGGCGGCCGTGTCGACGTCGCCCGCCTCGCGGAACATCGCGGGCCCGCCGTCCGCGCCCGTCGCGTACACCTCGGTGATCTCCCGGCCGGTGACCCAGCGCAGGATGTCGAAGTCGTGGACCAGGCAGTCGCGGTAGAGCCCGCCGGAGAGCGGGAGGTACGCGGCGGGCGGCGGCGCCGGGTCGGAGGTGATGGCCCGCACGGTGTGCAGCCGGCCCAGGCGCCCGGCGTGCACGGCGTCCCGGGCGGCCCGGTAGCCGGCGTCGAAGCGGCGCATGAAGCCCAGTTGGAGCTGGGTGCCGGCCTCCTCGACCGCCCGGAGCGCGGCCAGGGTGCCGGGCAGGTCGAGGGCGATGGGCTTCTCGCAGAAGGCGGGCAGCCCCGCGCGGGCGGCGCGGGCGATGAGGCCGGCGTGGGACGAAGTCGCCGAGGTGATGACGAGCGCGTCCACCCCGTGGGCGAGGACGTCGTCCACGGCCGGCGCGGCCGTGGCGCCGGTGAGCGCGGCGACCTGGGCCGCCCGGCCGGGGTCGGCGTCGGCCACCACCAGGGCCTCCACCTCCGGATGGCGGCTGAGCACGCCCGCGTGGAAGCCGCCGATGCGGCCCGTTCCGATGAGTCCGATGCGCATGGCCCCCAAGGTGGTGCCGCCACCCGCCCCTGTCAAGCATTTGTCCGGACAACAGGACTTCACGACTTCCCGTCATCATTCCCGGTGGATAGGCTCGGCCCGTGCCCAAGGAGACCCGAGCAGCCAGAGAAGACACCGGTTCCCGGACCGGTTCCGGCGCCCGCCTGCCGCTGAGCGTGGACCGCACCAGCCCGGTCCCGCTCTACTTCCAGCTCTCCCAGCAGCTCGAGGCGGCCATCGAGTGCGGGACGCTCACCCCCGGCAGCCTCCTGGGCAACGAGATCGAGCTGGCCGGCCGGCTCGGCCTGTCCCGGCCGACCGTCCGCCAGGCCATCCAGGCGCTCGTCGACAAGGGCCTGCTGGTCCGGCGCCGGGGCGTGGGCACCCAGGTGGTGCACAGCCAGGTCCGCCGCCCGCTGGAGCTGAGCAGCCTGTACGACGACCTCGAAGCGGCCGGCCAGCGCCCGGCCACCACCGTGCTGGCCCACCGCGTCGAGCCCGCGCCCGCCGAGGTCGCCGCCGCCCTCGGCGTACCGGAGGGCACCGACGTCCGGTACGTGGAGCGCCTCCGCCTCGCCCACGACGAACCGGTGGCCCGGCTGCGCAACCACCTCCCGCTCGGGCTGCTCGACCTGGACGGCGAGGTGCTGGAGCGCAGTGGCCTGTACCGGCTGATGCGCGGCGCCGGCATCACCCTCCACAGCGCCCGCCAGAAGGTCGGCGCCCGCGCGGCGACCGCCCAGGAGGCGGACCTGCTCACCGAGGCCGAGGGCGCCCCGCTGCTGACGATGGAGCGCACCACCTTCGACGACACCGGCCGCGCGGTCGAGTTCGGCTCCCACATCTACCGCGCCTCGCGCTACGCCTTCGAGTTCCAGCTCCTGGTCCGTCCGTAGGCGGCGGCCCCGGTCACGGTCCGGTGGCCGCGCGGGCCTCCAGGCGGCGGTGGACCAGCACCACCAGGACCGAGGCGCCGGCGATGACGGCGCCGCCGACGCGCAGGATGGCGTCGTACGCGGCCTCCGGGCCGGTCTCCGGGGTGAGCGCGGTGATCGCCGCCGCCGCGGCGGCCAGGGCGATGGCGCCCAGGGTGACCAGCGCGGTGAGCACCACGCCCGACGCCTCGCCGGCCCGGGCGGGCGGGACGACCGCTTGCGTGGCCACGCTGGAGAAGGTCCAGCCCAGGCCGAGCCCGAGGGCGCACCAGGTGAAGACCGGCAGGTAGAGCCACCAGGCCCACACCAGGCTCAGGCCGATCATGCCGGTGCCCGCCACGGCCCCGGCGAGCGCCATCACCGTGGTCGCCCGCAGCCGCGTGGACAGCCAGGCGCCGAGCGGCCCGGAGCACGCCACCATCAGCGCCGGGGCGAGGAACACGGTGCCCGCCAGCAGCGCGGACAGCCCGCGGGTCTGCTGGAGCTGGAGGGTGGCCAGGAACACCGTGACGGCGTAGCCCATGTTGCACACCGACCCCATGACCGTGACCAGGTCGAAGGAGACGTTGCGGAACAGCCGGAAGTCGACCAGCGGATGGGCGCAGGTGCGCTCGCGCCGCACGAAGGCGGCCCCGGCCAGCACCGCCACCGCGTACAGCACCAGGGTGCGCGGGTGGTCCCAGCCCCAGGCGCTGCCCCGCTCCACCGCGAGGGTCAGCGCGGCCAGGCTCGCCACCACGGCCAGGCAGCCCGGCAGGTCGACCTGGCGCGGCGCGCTCTCGTCGCGGGAGTCGGGGACGTACCGCACCGCGATCAGCAGCGCGAGGGCGCTCAGCGGGGCCAGCAGCCAGAAGATCCACCGCCAGCCGGGGCCGTCGGTGAACCCGCCGCCGACGAACGGCCCGAGAGCGGTGCCCACATTGGCGAGTGCGAACACCGCCCCGAGCGCCCGCGCCCGGGTGGCCTCGGGGAAGGTGTTGCTGATGACGGAGACCGACACGGGGAAGACCAGGGCCGCCCCGGCGCCCTGCACCACCCGCGCCACCACCAGGACGCCCAGCGTGGGGGCGAGCGCGCAGCCCACCGAGGCGGCGGCGAACAGCCCGATGCCGGTCAGCAGCACCGGGCGGCGGCCGAGCAGGTCGCCCAGCCGGCCGCCCACGATGAAGAGGCAGCCCACGGCCAGCATGTAGGACGACAGCGTCCACTGGGCGGCGGTGACCGTCACGCCCAGCTCCCGGGCGATGCCGGGGATGGCGAGGTTCAGCGCGAAGAAGTCCACCTGGATGGCGAACAGGGCGATGGCGACCGCCGCGAAGGCGCCCGCCCCCCGCCGCGAGGACGCCGGTGGAGCCGGCACGGACGTCGATCCCATGGACCCAGCAGACCCCGGGCCCCGCCCGCCCGCCACCGGACCGCCCACCCCGGTGACCGGCGGCCGGCGGGCGGCCGCGCGTCAGAATGTTCGGACAAACCATTGACGCGGCTCTCCCGGCCCCGTAGAAACGCACCAGCCCGCCCGGCCGGGCGGCGCCCGGCGGAGCTCCCGCGGCCCACGGCACCCGAGGAAACCGGGGCACATCACCATGACCCATACTTGGCCAGTCGTACGACAACAGCAGAAACAGCAGGCCCAGCGGCACAGACAGCGGCAGGGGCAACGAGCCCGCTTGGAGGAGCACGGCGTCGTGGCAAGGGAACGGACAGGGGTACGCGCGCTGCGCGCGGTGCTGGCGGCGGTGCTCGGGGTGACCCTCGCGGGCGCCCTCGCCGGGTGCAGTGCCACGGGTGGCAAGCGTGCGGAGGACGCCCGGAAGTCGGCCGCGGCGCAGGGGCGTGCGGCGGTGGACACCCCGCGGTGGACGTTCGCGATGGTGACGCACTCGGGGGACGGCGACACGTTCTGGGACATCGTGCAGAACGGCGCCAAGCAGGCCGCGGTGAAGGACAACATCAACTTCCTGTACGCGCACAGCGACGAGGGGCAGCAGCAGGCCCAGCTGGTCGACTCCTATGTCGACAAGAAGGTCGACGGGCTGATCGTGACGCTGGCGAAGCCGGACGCGATGAAGGCGGCCGTGGCCCGCGCGGTGAAGGCGGGCATCCCGGTGATCACGGTGAACTCCGGCGCCCAGCAGTCCAAGGCGTTCGGGGCGCTCACCCACATCGGGCAGGACGAGACCATCGCGGGTGAGGCGGTCGGCGACGAGCTGGACGAGCGGGGCCGGAAGAAGGCCCTGTGCGTCCTGCACGAGCAGGGCAATGTGGGCCATGAGCAGCGGTGCGGCGGGGTGAAGAAGACCTTCGGCGGCCAGGTGCAGAACCTGTATGTGGACGGCACCAACATGCCCGACGTCCAGGCGTCGATCGAGGCGAAGCTGCAGACCGACCCGTCCATCGACTCCGTGGTGACCCTCGGCGCGCCGTTCGCCGACGCGGCGGTGCAGGCGAAGAAGTCGGCCGGCTCGAAGGCGGAGATCGACACCTTCGACCTGAACGCCAAGGTCGCCGCCGGGCTGAAGAGCGAGCAGCTCGGCTTCGCGGTCGACCAGCAGCCCTACCTCCAGGGGTACGAGGCGGTGGACCTGCTGTGGCTCTACCGCTACAACGCCGATGTGCTGGGCGGCGGGCGTCCGGTGCTGACCGGTCCGCAGATCATCACGGCCAAGGACGCCGGGGCGCTGGCCGCCTTCACCGAGCGGGGCACGCGATGACGGCCACGACGGCCGACGAGCGGCTGCTGCGTACCTCGCCGGTGCGCCGGCTGCTGGGGCGGCCGGAGCTGGGCTCGGTGGTCGGGGCGCTGGCGGTGTTCCTGTTCTTCGCGGTGGTCGCGGACGGTTTCCTGCGGGTGTCGAGCTTCGGCACGGTCCTGTACGCGGCGTCCACGATCGGGATCATGGCGGTGCCGGTGGCGCTGCTGATGATCGGCGGCGAGTTCGACCTGTCGGCCGGGGTGATGGTGACCAGCTCGGCGCTGGTGTCGTCGATGTTCAGCTTCCAGATGACGGCGAACGTATGGGTCGGCGTGGTGGTGTCGCTGCTGGTCACCCTGGCGATCGGCGCGTTCAACGGGCTGATGCTCACCCGGACGAAGCTGCCCAGCTTCATCATCACGCTGGGCACGTTTTTGATGCTGACCGGCCTGAACCTGGGCCTGACGAAGCTGATCAGCGGCACGGTGTCCACCAAGACGATCGCCGACATGGAGGGCTTCGGCTCGGCGCGGGCCCTGTTCGCCTCCCAGTTCTCGCTGGGCGGCCTCGACGTCAAGGTGACCGTGCTGTGGTGGCTGGGGCTGGTGGCGCTGGCGACGTGGATCCTGCTGCGGACCCGGTTCGGGAACTGGATCTTCGCGGTGGGCGGCGGCGCGGAGGCCGCCCGGGCGGTGGGTGTGCCGGTGCGCCCGGTGAAGACGGTCCTCTACATGGGGGTGGCGTTCTGCGCCTGGGTGTCGGGGCAGCACCTGCTGTTCTCGTTCGACGTGGTGCAGTCCGGTGAGGGGGTGGGCAACGAGCTGATCTACATCATCGCGGCGGTGATCGGCGGGTGCCTGATCACCGGCGGGTACGGGTCGGCGATCGGTGCGGCGGTCGGGGCGTTCATCTTCGGCATGACCAGCAAGGGCATCGTGTACGCGGAGTGGAACCCGGACTGGTTCAAGTTCTTCCTCGGAGCGATGCTCCTGTTGGCGACCCTGCTCAACGCGTGGGTCCGCAAGCGTGCGGAGGCGACGACGTGACGGCCCTGATCGAGCTGGACCGGGTCAGCAAGCACTACGGCAACATCCGTGCCCTGCGGGAGGTGTCGCTGGAGGTGCACGCGGGTGAGATCACCTGTGTCCTGGGTGACAACGGCGCGGGCAAGTCGACCCTGATCAAGATTGTCGCGGGGCTGCACGGGCACGACGGGGGCGACTTCCGCATCGAGGGCGAGCCGGTGGCCCTGTCCTCGCCGCGCCAGGCGCTGGAGCGGGGGATCGCCACCGTCTACCAGGACCTGGCGGTGGTGCCGCTGATGCCGGTGTGGCGCAACTTTTTCCTGGGCTCCGAGCCCACCCGGGGGGCGGGGCCCTTCAAGCGGCTGGACGTGGCGCTGATGCGGGAGACCACCCGCTCCGAGCTGCTGCGGATGGGCATCGACCTGCGGGACGTCGACCAGCCGATCGGCACCCTGTCGGGCGGTGAGCGCCAGTGCGTGGCGATCGCGCGTGCCGTGTACTTCGGCGCCCGGGTGCTGGTCCTGGACGAGCCGACCGCCGCGCTCGGGGTGAAGCAGTCCGGTGTGGTGCTGAAGTACGTGGCGGCGGCCCGGGACGCCGGGCTCGGCGTGGTGCTGATCACCCACAACCCGCACCACGCCTACCTGGTCGGCGACCGCTTCGTCCTGCTCAAGCGGGGTGCGATGGCCGCGAGCCACACCAAGGACTCGGTCACCCTCGACGAGCTGACCCGCCAGATGGCCGGCGGCAGCGAACTCGACGACCTCCGCCACGAGCTGGAGCGCGCCCCGTCCCCCACCCACCTGGGCGGCCACCGGCCCGGCACCGACCCGGCGCCCTGACCCGGCCGCCCCCACCCCGCCGCACCGCCGCCCCCGTACCCGTACCTGGCAGAATCGGGGGCGGCGGGCGCCGTCCGCCGCCGGCCCCCACCCACCGGCTCCCCCCACCACCGAGGCGACTGGACCCGTGAGCACGTACCGCGATCTCCCGCACCGGGGCTCCGCCCGCGCCACCGTCCTGCGGACCGTCTCGGCCCGCGAGCGCCGCTCGCACCTGAGCGCGCCCCGCGTCCCCACCGTCGGCATCGACATCGGCGGTACGAAGGTGATGGCGGGCGTCGTCGACGCCGACGGGCGCATCCTGGAGCAGATCAAGACCGAGACGCCGGACAAGTCCAAGAGCGCCAAGGTCGTCGAGGACACCATCACCGAACTGGTCCTGGACCTCTCCGACCGCCACGACGTGCACGCCGTGGGCATCGGCGCCGCCGGCTGGGTCGACGCCGACCGCAGCCGCGTGCTGTTCGCCCCGCACCTGGCTTGGCGCAACGAGCCGCTGCGCGACTCGCTCCAGGCCCGCCTCGCCGTCCCCGTCATGGTCGACAACGACGCCAACACCGCCGCCTGGGCGGAGTGGCGGTTCGGCGCCGGCCGGGGCGAGGACCACCTCGTCATGATCACCCTCGGGACCGGCATCGGCGGCGCCATCCTGGAGGGCGGCCAGGTCAAGCGCGGCAAGTACGGCGTGGCCGGCGAGTTCGGGCACATGCAGGTGGTCCCGGGCGGCCACCGCTGCCCGTGCGGCAACCGCGGCTGCTGGGAGCAGTACAGCTCGGGCAACGCCCTGGTCCGCGAGGCCCGGGAGCTGGCCGCGGCCGACTCGCCGGTCGCGTACAACATCATCGAGCGGGTGAAGGGCTCCGTCCCCGACATCACCGGCCCGCTGATCACCGAGCTGGCCCGTGAGGGCGACGCGATGTGCGTGGAGCTGTTCCAGGACATCGGCCAGTGGCTCGGCGTCGGCATCGCCAATCTGGCCGCCGCCCTCGACCCGTCCTGCTTCGTCGTCGGCGGCGGTGTCAGCGCGGCCGACGACCTGCTCATCGGGCCCGCCCGGGACGCCTTCCGGCGCCACCTCACCGGCCGCGGCTACCGCCCCGAGGCCCGCATCGCCCGGGCGCAGCTCGGCCCGGAAGCCGGTATGGTCGGCGCCGCGGACCTGGCCCGGCTCGTCGCCCGCCGCTTCCGCCGGGCCAACCGCCGCCGGCTGGAGCGCTACGAGAAGTACGAGCGGTACGCCCAGGCCATCCGCAACGGCCGCACGACCACGACCCAGGAACCCTAGATGTCCGTCACGTCCGCACCGAACCGGCCCGCGACCCCGGAGGAGCGGCGGCGCACGATCCGCCGCCGGGTCCTGACCGCCGTGGTGATCGTGCTGCTCATCGGCGTCCCCGCCGGCTACCTGGTGATCTCCGCCCAGCAGAGCCGGGCCAGCGGGCGCGACAAGGAGGCCGAGTCCTCCGTCACCGGCCTCCGGGACAGCTGGCCCTCGAAGATGAAGCGCCGGGTGTTCGAGGTGCCGATCCCCGGCGGCTCCACCGAGGTCGCCTACTTCGAGACCAGCAACTGGAAGTCGAGCAGGCTCTACGTCGAGTTCACCACCACCGGCTCGGGACTGGACGACTTCCTGAACGACGTCGGCACCGGCCGCGCCGCGCTGGACGGCCGGGACGTCACCATCAGCGACCGCGACGCGCGGACCGTCGGCTGGACGTTCCCGGAGGGCCGCGACTGGTCCGCCACCACCCACCGCCAGAAGAAGCCGCGCCCCTCCCAGGACATCACCGTCGACCTCACCGACCCGGCGGCCCCGCGCGTCCGCGTCGTCTCGACCGCCACCCCCTGATCGACCGCCGCCTCGGAAGGCGCGGAGCGGCGTCGAGGCGCTTTGTCCGGATGGGGTGGATATCCTATGGGATGTGATCGCGTCCGGACGGCTGCGGCTCCGTAGGCGCCCCGGCCCGGGAAGACTCGTGCGGCTGTCGCCGGTCATCCTGACCGTCGTCATCGCCAGCCTTGCCTACAGCACCCCGCCCGAGATGGCCTTCAGCCGCCTGCTGCCCGCGGCTCCGGCCGCCGCCATGTGGCCGGTCCTCCCCACGGTCCTGCTCGGCACGGTCTGCCTGTTCCTGATGATCGGCCTCAGCCTCGTCTTCCCCGACCTCGGGACGTGGTGGACGGCCGCCGGCATCGTCGCGGTCACCGTGGCCGCCGCGTACGGGAGCCACGTCCGGCTCCAGCGGGAACGCACCCTCTTTCAGGTACGGCTGGTCGCCGACGCGGCGCAGCAGGTGGTGCTGAGCCCCATGCCCCGCCGCTACGGCGTCATCGAGATCGAGTCGCTGTACCTCGCCGCCGCGGCGGAGGCCCGGATCGGCGGCGACTTCTACGAGGTCGCCGACACGCCGTACGGGGTCAGGCTGCTCATCGGCGACGTACGGGGCAAGGGCCTGCCGGCCGTGGGCGCCGCCGCGGCGATCGTCAACGCCTTCCGGGAGGCGGCCTACGGCGAGGCCGACATGGTCGACGTGGCCCGCAGGCTGGACGCCAGCAGCGCCCGCTACAACGCCGCCTTCCCGCCCGAGGGACCGATGGAGCGCTTCGCCACCGCCCTGCTCGTCCAGATCCCGCACCGGGGCAGCCGCATCGACATCCTCAACTGCGGACACCCCCCGCCGCTGCTCCTGCACCGGGGGAAGCTCCGCGTCCTGGAGTCCGCCACCCCCTCGCCGCTGCTCAGCCTCGCGGAGCTCATCGGCGACCGCTACCACGTCGACACCTTCGACTTCGCCCCCGGCGACGTCCTGCTCCTCTACACCGACGGGATCGCCGAGGCCCGCGCCCACGACGGCGAGTTCTTCCCGCTCGCGGCCTGGCTGCGCCACCAGCCCCCCACCCCGCCCCGCGACCTGCTCACCGCCCTCCACCGCGACCTCCTCCGCTACAGCAGGGGCCGCCTCGACGACGACATCGCCGCCCTGGCCGTACGCCTCCGGGCGCCCTGACCCCGCACCGGCGCCGCGCCCGGACCGTGCGCGGGGGCCGAGGGACGCGAGGTGACGGACCGGGACGGCCGTCACCCGTCCGTCTGTACGATGCACGGGCGTCGTGCTCGACCTTCCCGGTGCGCGACGGGTGCCCACCGGCCGCCCGACGTGCGCGACGGCCGCACCAGCGTGGGGCCGACCGGGCAAGGGGCGCGCGGAACCGGACGCGGCGGACCCGTTCGCGGCGGCCGGGACATGGGGAGGTCTCGCGGAGGGCGTGTGACAGATCGTGACAGATGAAGGTGTGAACCCGTGAGCGAGACCAAGATCGATACGCTGCAATACCGCTTCGACGGGCCGGACGACGCCCCTGTCCTGATCCTGGGGCCGTCCCTCGGGACCACCTGGCACATGTGGGACCGCCAGATACCCGAGCTGATCCGGCACTGGCGGGTCATGCGCTTCGACCTGCCGGGCCACGGCGGCGCCCCCGCCCACCCCGCCGCCTCCGTCGCCGAACTCACCGACCGGCTCTTGGCCACCCTCGACGACCTGGGCGTCCAGCGGTTCGGCTACGCCGGCTGCTCCATCGGCGGGGCCGTCGGCACCGACCTGGCGCTGCGCGCCCCGCACCGGCTGGCCTCCCTCGCGCTGATCGCCTCCTCGCCGCGCTTCGGCACCGCCGACGAGTTCCGCCAGCGCGGTGTCATCGTCCGCGCCAACGGCCTCGACCCGATGGCCCGCACCGCGCCCGAGCGCTGGTTCACCCCCGGATTCGCCGCCGCCCAGCCCGCCATCGTGGAGTGGGCCGTCCAGATGGTCCGTACGACCGACGCCGGCTGCTACGTCGCCGCCTGCGAGGCCCTCGCCTCCTTCGACGTCCGCGCCGACCTCGGCCGCGTGGGCGTGCCGACCCTGGTGCTGGTCGGCTCCGAGGACCGGGTCACCGGGCCCGCCGAGGCGCGCCACCTGGTGGCCGGGATCCCCGACGCCCGTCTCGCCGTGGTGCCGGGCGCCTCCCACCTCGCTCCGGTGGAGCAGCCCGGGGCGGTGACCGACCTGCTCGTACGGCACTTCTCGACCGCCTGGCAGAGCGTGGCCGACTCCTCGACGGGCCTGACCGCGCTCGCCGCGCCGCCCGTGGTCCCGGCCCTCGCAGCGCCGACGGCGCCGACGGGCCCGGCCGCCCAGGCAGGCCCGGTGCCGCCTGTGCACCAGGCGTCGCCGGTTCATCAGGCGTCGCCGGTGCACCCTGCGCCTTCCGCGTCGCCCGTGCACCCCGTGCCGCCGGTTCACCAGGCGTCGCCCGCGCACCCCGCGCACCCCGCGCACCCCGTGCCTCCCGTGTCGCCCCTGCACCCCGCGCCGCCCGCCGACCCCGGGGCGCCCGGCATGCCCGGCGCGGCCCACCCGGGGGCGGCCCACCCCGCGCCGGCGCATGCCACACCCGTCCCGCCGGCCCCCGTAGCCCCGGAGGCGCCCGCCCCGGCCGCGTCCGCCGCCCCGGAAACGCCCGCCCCGGAAGCACCCGCGTCCGCCGCGCCGGGCGGGCGGCCCGACCCGTACGAGGCGGGCATGAAGGTGCGGCGCGAGGTCCTGGGCGACGCCCACGTCGACCGGGCCACCGCCGCCGCCGACGACTTCACCGGCGACTTCCAGGAGCTGATCACCCGCTACGCCTGGGGCGAGGTGTGGACCCGCGACGGCCTGGACCGCAGGACGCGCAGCGCCGTCACCCTCACCGCCCTGGTCGCCGGCGGGCACCTGAACGAGCTGGCCTTCCACACCCGGGCCGCCCTCCGCAACGGCATGTCGCCCGCCGAGATCAGGGAAGTGCTGCTCCAGACGGCGATCTACTGCGGTGTCCCCGCCGCCAACTCCGCCTTCGCGGTGGCCCGCAAGGTGATCCTGGAGGAGACCGCACCCGAGAACTGACAGGGGAGGACGCCGCCATGAGCGCCACACCGTCCGCCGGGCCGACCCGGCTCACCAAGATGTCCCACGCGTGCGTGCGGCTGGAGAAGGACGGCCGCACCCTCGTCGTCGACCCCGGCGGCTTCAGCGAACGGGACGCGGCGCTCGGCGCCGACGCCGTCCTGGTCACCCACGAGCACCCCGACCACTTCGACGAGGGCCGGCTGCGGGCCGCCCTGGAGGCGAACCCGGCCGCCGCGATCTGGACGCTGCGCAGCGTCGCGGAGCGGATCTCGGCGGCCTTCCCCGGCCGCGTGCACACCGTCGGGCACGGCGACACCTTCACCGCCGCCGGGTTCGACGTCCAGGTGCACGGCGAACTGCACGCCGTGATCCACCCCGACATCCCGCGCATCACCAACGTCGGCTTCCTGGTCGACGGGTCGGTCTTCCACCCCGGTGACGCGCTCACCGTCCCCGGCCACCCGGTCGACACCCTGCTGCTGCCGGTGATGGCGCCCTGGAACAAGATCTCCGAAGTGATCGACTACGTGCGCGAGGTCCGGCCGCGGCGGGCCTTCGACATCCATGACGCGCTCCTCACCGACCTGGCCCGGCCCATCTACGACCGCCAGATCGGCGAGCTGGGCGGCACCGACCACGGGCGGTTGCCGCCGGGCGGCGCGACGGAGGTCTGACTGTCACAGGCCCCCGTTAGGCTGTGACGCATGCGCATCGCCACCTGGAACGTCAATTCGATCACCGCCCGGCTGCCCCGGCTGCTGGCCTGGCTGGAGAGCAGCGGCACGGACGTGCTGTGCATCCAGGAGACCAAGTGCACCGCGGAGCAGTTCCCCACCGACGAGCTGCGGGAGCTGGGGTACGAGTCGTCGGTCCACGCCACCGGCAGGTGGAACGGTGTGGCGCTGGTCTCCCGGGCCGGCCTGGAGGACGTGGTCCACGGCCTGCCGGGCGGCCCGGAGTACGAGGGCGCGGCCGAGCCCCGCGCCATCTCCGCGACCTGCGGCCCGGTGCGGGTCTGGTCGGTCTACGTGCCGAACGGCCGCGAGGTGGCCCACGACCACTACGCCTACAAGCTGCGCTGGCTGGAGGCGCTGAAGGACGCGGTCGCCGAGGACGCGGCGGGCACCCGCCCCTTCGCCGTGCTCGGCGACTTCAACATCGCGCCCACCGACGACGACGTCTTCGACCGCGCCGCCTTCGAGGGCTCCACCCATGTCACCGAGCCCGAGCGGGCCGCGCTGGCCGCCCTGCGTGACACCGGGCTGGCCGACGTGGTGCCGCGCCCCCTCAAGTACGACCACCCCTTCACCTACTGGGACTACCGCCAGCTCTGCTTCCCCAAGAACCGGGGCATGCGCATCGACCTGGTGTACGGCAACAAGCCGTTCGCCGGCGCCGTCCGGGACAGCTTCGTGGACCGCGAGGAGCGCAAGGGCAAGGGCGCGTCCGACCACGCCCCGGTGGTCGTCGACCTCGACGTGTAGCGCGCGCCCTGTAGTGCGCCCCCCGGGTGGGGTGCGACGCTGGGGCGTATGAACATCCCCTTCCTGGACGCCTGGCGCAAGCGGCACGGCGGCGGGCGCGCCCCCGCCGCCGTCGAGAGCGGCCCGGGGGGCGGCGATCCGGAGGGGCTGGCCGCGGTGCTCGCCGAGTGCGACCTGCTGCGCGCCCGGGTGCAGGACTGCGGGGTCCGGCTGGACGACACCCCGCGGTCGCTGGAGGCCCTCGACCAGCTGCCGCCCCGCTGGCGGGACGACCCGGAGGAGCTGCCCTGGCTGGGCAACGACGCGGGTCTCTACCTCGGTACGGTCATCGTACGGACGGTGCCGGGCGCGCACTGGCACCTGACGCCGGGCGGGCACCCTGTGGTCCGGCTCGCCTCCGGCCGGGAGATCCTGGTCGTCCAGGCCGGTCTGGACTGGGCGATCAGCGGGGCGCCCGAGCTGTCCCAGGTGTACGGCGAGGCCGCCGAGGGCTGACCGGTCCCGCCGGGCCGTCCCCGTCCGGAGGATGGGGTGGTTATACGGCTTATGCCCCCTTTATGCGTGTCGGTGGGATGAAGTCCCTTTCCGGGCTGGATAGTTTGCGCTGACCTCGACACAGCTGAGAAGGGGGCAGGTCAGCACATGGCCGTCGTCGATCCGTTGATCGAGCTGCGAGACGTCAACAAGCACTACGGGCGGCTGCACGTCCTGCGCGACATCACCCTCACCGTCGGCCGCGGGGAGGTAGTGGTCGTCATCGGCCCCTCGGGGTCGGGCAAGTCCACCCTCTGCCGGGCCATCAACCGGCTGGAGACCATCGAGTCGGGCACGATCCTCATCGACGGCAAGCACCTCCCCGAGGAGGGCAAGGCCCTCGCGGGCCTGCGCGCCGACGTCGGGATGGTCTTCCAGTCCTTCAACCTCTTCGCCCACAAGACCGTGCTGGAGAACGTCTCCCTCGCGCCGGTCAAGGTCCGCGGGCGCAAGAAGGAGGACGCCGACCGGCGCTCCCGCGAACTGCTCGACCGCGTCGGACTCGCCGCGCACGCGGAGAAGTACCCCGCCCAGCTCTCCGGGGGCCAGCAGCAGCGCGTGGCCATCGCCCGCGCCCTGGCCATGGACCCCAAGGCGCTCCTCTTCGACGAGCCCACCTCCGCGCTCGACCCGGAGATGATCAACGAGGTGCTGGAGGTCATGCGGCAACTCGCCCTGGACGGCATGACCATGGTCGTCGTCACCCACGAGATGGGCTTCGCCCGCTCGGCCGCCAACCGCGTCGTCTTCATGGCCGACGGCCGCATCGTCGAGGACCGCACCCCCGAGGACTTCTTCACCGACCCGCGCAGCGAGCGCGCCAAGGACTTCCTCTCCAAGATCCTCAAGCACTGACAGGGGGCCCGGACCGATGACCCGTACGACCCGTACGACCCGCGCCCGGCGCGCCGCCGCCGCCCTCCTGGCCCTGGCCGCCCTCCTCGCGGCCGGCGCCTGCGGCAAGGACGGCAGCCCGCCCGTCAAGGGCCCGCAGCCCGAGGACCTCCCCGTCTACCGGGTGAACACCGGCTTCCGGCTGCCGGACTCCCCGACCTGGGAGCGCGCCGAGCGCCGCGGCCACCTGATCGTGGGCGCCAAGGAGGACCAGCCCTACCTGGGTGAGAAGGACCCGGCCGGGGGCCGCTACTCGGGCTTCGACATCGAGATCGCCCGGATGACCGCCGCGTACCTCGGCTTCGACCCGGCGACCGTCTCCTTCCGCACCATCGCCTCCGCCAACCGCGAGACGGCCCTCCAGAACGGCCAGATCGACTACTACGTCGGCACCTACACCATCAACGACAACCGCAAGAAGCTCGTCGGCTTCGCCGGCCCCTACTTCCTGGCCGGCCAGGACCTCCTGGTCCGCACCGACGAGACCGGCATCAAGGGCCCCCAGGACCTGGCGGGCAAACGCGTCTGCTCCGCCGCCGGCTCCACCCCGTACCAGCGGATCGAGGCCGAGTACCCCGAGGCCGACCTCGTCGCGTACGACACCTACTCCATCTGCGTCGACAACCTGCTCACCTACCAGGTGGACGCCGTCACCACCGACGACACCATCCTCCTCGGGTACGCCGCGAAGGTCCCCGAGGACCTCAGGGTCGTGGGGGAGCCCTTCTCCGAGGAGCCGTACGGCATCGGCGTCCCCCGCCCCGACAACGCGTTCCGCCTCGCGATCGACGACGCCATCGAGGCCAACGAGAAGAACGGCAACTGGAAGAAGGCGTACGACGCGACGCTCGGCCTCTCCGGCGTACCCGCCCCGGAGCCGCCCGCCATCGACCGCTACCCGGCGAGCTGAGGAGCCGGCATGAACGTACTGACGGACAACTGGTCGCTCTACGGGGAGGGTTTCCTCGGCACCGTCGAACTGACCGTGTACTCCTCCGCCCTGGCGCTCGCCCTCGGCTTCCTCATGGCGTCCTTCCGGGTCGCCCCGGTCGGCTCGCTGCGGACCTTCGGCACGGTCTGGGTCACCGTCCTGCGCAACACCCCGCTCACCCTGCTGTTCTTCGCGGTCCTGCTCGGGCTGCCGCGCTTCGGGCTGGTCCTGCCGTTCACCCTGTTCGCGGTGATCGCGCTCGGCTGCTACACCTCCGCGTTCGTCTGCGAGGTGCTGCGCTCCGGCATCAACACCGTGCCCACGGGCCAGGGCGAGGCGGCCCGCAGCCTCGGGATGACCTTCCGCCAGACGCTGGCCGCGGTCGTGCTGCCCCAGGCGTTCCGCAGCGTCATCCCGCCGATCGGCTCCACCCTGATCGCGCTCGCCAAGAACTCCGCCATCGCCGGGGCGTTCAGCGTCACCGAGCTGCTGGGCACCTACAAGACCCTCAACGAGCTCGGCTACAACATCATCTGGACCTTCGTCTGGATCGCCGCCGGGTACCTGATCATCACCCTCACCATCAGCGCCGTCTTCCATCTCCTGGAGCGGCGCTGGGGAGTCGCCCGATGACCACCGCCACCGCCACCGCCCTGTACGACATCCCGGGCCCCCGGGCCCGCCGGCGGCACCTCGCCTACGGGGTCCTCGCGGCCGTCCTCATCGCGGCGCTGCTCGGCTGGGTCCTGTATCTCCTCTTCGACACCGGCCAGTTCACCTACGCCAAGTGGAACCCCTTCGCCTACGAGGGCATCCAGGAACTGCTGCTGCGGGGCCTCGGCAACACCCTCATGGCGTTCGCGTACGCCGCCGTGCTCTCGCTCGCCCTCGGGGCCGTCCTCGCCACCGGGCGGCTGTCCGAGCACCGGGTGTTCCGCTGGGCGGCCACGCTGGTCGTCGAGTTCTTCCGCGCCATGCCCGTGCTGGTGATGATCTTCTTCATCTTCGTGGCGCTGAAGGTGCAGCCGCTGCCCGCCCTGGTCGCGGGGCTGGCGCTCTACAACGGCTCGGTGCTCGCCGAGGTGTTCCGGGCGGGCGTCAACTCGGTGGAGCGGGGCCAGGGCGAGGCCGCGTACTCCCTCGGCATGCGCAAGACGCAGGTGATGACCCACGTCCTGGTGCCGCAGGGGGTGCGGGCGATGCTGCCCGCGATCATCAGCCAGCTGGTGGTCGCGCTGAAGGACACCTCGCTGGGATTCCTCATCACCTATGAGGAGTTCCTCCACGCGGGCAAGCTGATCGCGTCGAATCTCGACTACGATCTGCCGTTCATCCCCGTGGTGCTGGTGATCTCGCCGATCTACATCGGGATGTGCATGCTGCTCTCCTGGTTCGCCACCTGGGTGGCGCGCAGACAGCGGCGCAGTCCGAAGACGGAGGGCCTGGACACGGGACCGTCCGCCACAGGAACGCTGCTGCCGGGGGGTCCCTCCGCGCCGGGCTAGGCACGGAGGGGACGCGGCGGCGAGTCGGGGCACCGCAGGACCCGATGGGCAGCCCCGCCCGGCGGCGGCCGGAGATCACTTCTCGCGCAGCGGCACCGACACGTACGACGGGTCGGACGCCGGCGAGGAGAAGGTCAGCCGCGCGCCGGACGGGTTGTGCTCGATGTAGAGCGGGTCGACGGTGTCCACGACCAGGGCGAGCCGGTGGCCGGCCGGGACGTCGTAGGACGTGGAGAACAGCTCCAGGTCCACGGGGAACGGCCGGCCCGGCGCCTTGTCGTGGAAGGTGTACGGCGCGTTGCTGACCAGCTTGCCGATGCCGAGCGGCCCCACGTCGTACAGGTACGCGACGAGGGTGCCGCTCGGCCTGGTGCTGGTGACCGTGGTGTGCAGCTTCGCCGTCCCCCGCACCCGGTGGTCGGAGCCCAGCCGTTCGGACTGCCACACCGCCGCGAAGGACCGGGGCAGCAGCGGGATGGACGCGGTGGGCGGGAGCCGGAAGAACTGGTCCAGCAGGTTGGACAGCATCACGACACCGCCGTTGGCGCCGGAGTCGACGTTGGCGTACACCTTCTGCGTACCGGCGAGGGCGATCTTGCGGTCCGTCGCGCCGACCGACTTCCAGTCGGGGTAGCCCTCGTAGCCGCCGCCCGTACGGGACTTGAGCTGGACCGGCTGCTCGCGGTCGATGCCGTTGTCGGCGCCCTTGAGGTGGTGGTCGAACCAGCGGTGGGCGCTGGTCCAGGTGTCGTTGGGCAGACCGAGGAGGCCGGTGGCCTCGGCGGTCGCGTGGTCGCCGGGGCGCAGCTCCAGCCGCTTGGGGCCCTTGAGCTTCTCGAAGAAGGAGGCGTACTGGTTGGGCGGGAAGATGGTGTCGCCCCAGGCGTTGCCGAGCATGACGGCGGTGCCGTTGGCGTTGATCCGGTCCAGCTGGAAGGCGGGGGAGCGCTTGGCGCCCCACGCGATCATCTCCTCCTCCTTGTCGAGGTTGGAGGCGAGGAAGTCCTTGAGCACCTGCTGGAGTTCGGGGCTGGGGCGGCCGGTGAGGTAGCCGGACCCGCCGAGCAGCGCGGCGGCCTGGACGTGCTGGGTGCGCCCGCTGTAGATGGAGTCGATGAGGTCGGCCCAGCCGCTCAGCGCCGCCACGGCCTTGACGCGCTTGTCGTGGGCGGCGGTGAGCAGGCTGATGCCCGCGCCGTAGCTGACGCCCGCCATGCCGACGCGCTCGGGGTCGGCGGGGGTGTGGGCCAGCGCCCAGTCGATGACCCGGGAGGCGTCGGCGACGTCCGGCGGGCCCGCGACCTCGATGTTCCCGCCGGACTGCCAGAAGCCGCGGGAGTTGTAGCCGACCACCACATAGCCGGCGGCGGCGAGCTTCTTCGCCTGGGCGAGGTACTCGATCTGGGGCATGGACCAGCTGGTGGGCAGCACGATCACCGGGTAGCGGCTGCCCACCCCGGCCCCGGCGGGGGTGACGACGTTGGCCTTCAGGACGGTGCCGCCGTCGCCGGTGATGTCGACGAACCGTACGGAGGTGGTGGTGGAGGCATCGGCCGGGGCGGCGGTGGCGTGCGGGGCGAAGCCCAGGGCCGTCCCGGCCAGCAGGGCGGCCGAGACGGCGCCGGTCGTCGTCGTACGCAGTGCGGTGCGCGGCTGTCCCACGGTTCACTCCCAGGCGATTGAAGGGTGAACCGAAGGAAAGCACGGGCTACTTACCGGAGGTAACCCATCGGTAAGTTACGCGGGGGTAACGATTGTTGGACAACATGTCAGTTGTGCGGTGTCCGTGACCCCCCGGTCACAGGGCGCTCTTCGCCTGCCAGTCGGCCCACGACAGATTCCACTCCCCGTAGCCGTTGTTGAGGGCCTGCGTGCCCTTGGCGTCGCCGCCCTCCACCTCGAACGGGTCGCCCACCCGCACCTGGTCGTACACCCACCGGGCGTCCGGGGTGTCCATGCCGATGCAGCCGGAGCTCTTGTTGGCGCTGCCCATGTAGCGGGCGTTCCACGGGGCCGCGTGCGCGTACATCCCCGACCAGGTCAGCCGCATCGAGTAGTCGACCATCTTGTCGTACGCGTCGCCGAGGCCGACCGTCTCGGAGCGCATGTTGATGGTGCCCTCCTTCGACATCAGCACCGTCCTGCCCCGCCAGGACGCCTTGTCGCCGCCCGGCGTGCCGCCCGACATCGGGACGTCCCTGACCTCGCGGCCGTCGCGCACCAGCTTCAGCCGGTGGTTGTCCAGGTCGACCTTGACGATCTGGCTGCTGCCTATCGTCACCGACGTGGTGTAGTCGCGGACGAACCAGCCGCCGCCGTCGCCCGAGTCCACCCCGTTCAGCTCGGCGTTCAGCGTGACCTTGGTGCCGGGCTTCCAGTAATCCTTCGGCCGCCAGTCCACCCGGTCCTTGCCCGACCAGTCCTCCATCCAGCCCCACGACCCCACCGTGTTGTTCGAGGTCGTCACCTTGAGGTGCTTCTCCACCTCGGCCTTGTTCTTCACCGGGTGGTCGAAGACGATCGACAGCGGGTGGGCGACGCCCACCGTGGTGTTCTTGCCCGGGGCCAGCGTCAGCTTGTTGACCTTGTCCGGGGCGGCCGTGGCGAAGTCCGCCTTCGCGGTGCCGCCGTCGGCCGCGTGGGCCTCCACGGTGTAGCCGGTGCCGGGCGCGGCCTTGCGGGCCGACGTCCAGGTGCGGCCGTCCGCGGACACCGCGCCCTCCAGGGTCGTGCCCTTGGAGTCGGTGACGGTGACCCGCTGCAACCTGCCCTCGGCCAGGGTGACCCGTACCGGCTGCCCGGCCTTCGCCTGCTCGCCGGTCAGGTTCACCGAGATCCGGGTGGCCGGCCGGGCGTCCTTCCCGCCGTCCTCCGCCGTGGCCCCGCCGCCCGAGCACGCGGTCAGGGCCGCCGCGGCGAGGACCGCGGTGCCGGTCACGGCGGCGGTGCGGAAGGGGCTGCGCGGGCGTGTGCGGGTCACCTGGAAAACCTCCGATGCGATCTTTCGTCCCCCCGTGAGAGGGCGATCGGCGCCACCGGGTTGCCTGTACACCACAAGAAAATCCCGCCCGCTCCGCCGGCCGGAACGCTCAGACGGCCTCCGGGGCGGGCGCCGGCGCCGGGGCCGTACGGGCCTGGCGGGTGACGTCCGCCACCAGCTCGACCACGTCCGGCCCGTACGCCTGCGAGTTCACCACCTTCAGCAGCAGCACGAACGAGCCGTCCGTGCCGTGCTCGCGGGCCAGCTTCTCGTGGTGCCGGACCAGATAGCGGGTGGCCGCCTGGTTGGTGATCGCCCGCTGGCCGCAGAACAGGAACACGGGCCGGGCGCCCTCCCCGGCGGTGAGCCGCGCCAGCAGCACGTACTCCGACGAGCCCGCGTCCACCGGGTACACCTCCGTGCCGATGGTGAACGCCCCGCGCTCCGGACTCTCCTCCACCTCCGTGTTCACCCGCACCCCCGGCAGCAGCGTCGACAGGTGCGCCGCCATCCGGCGATTCGAGTACGGGCCCCCCAGGCAGAATTCCGTGCGCTCCCCGAACCCCTGCTGCGCCGTGTCGTGATGCGTGATCCGGGCGTGCGCCCCGCAGTCCTTCACCAGGGCCGACAGCTCCAGCAGCGCGAACACGTCGAACCGGTGCACCGCGCTCTCGCTGCCCGCCTCGCGGTTCACCACCAGCAGGCACTCCGCGTTCCCCGGCAGCCCGAAGAAGGCCTGCTTGCGGCGCAGTCTGCGGCGCCACAACGCGGTGCGGGCGATCCACCCGAGCGACGCGCTGACCCCGGTGGCGACGACGCCGAGCACGATGTTGAGCAGGTCTTCATACATGGGCGCGCATCGTAGCGGGGGAGCGCGCCGCCGCCCGAGGCGGTCCTGGTACCGGGCCGCCCGCGAAGTTAGGCTGCCCGGACGGTCGTTGACTGGAGGTACGGATGCGTCGGTCCCACGTACGTAACGTCTCGCTCGCCGCGGTCGCCGCCACGGTCCTCTCCGTCGGAGCCGCGGCGCCGCCCACGGAACACACCCCGCCCGTCAAGAAGCCCGTCGCGGTGGGCCACGGGGGCGCCGTCGCCAGCGTGGACCCCGACGCCTCCGCCGCCGGCATCGAGGTGCTCCGGCGCGGCGGCAACGCCGTGGACGCGGCGGTCGCCACCGCCGCGGCGCTCGGCGTCACCGAGCCGTACTCGGCGGGCATCGGAGGCGGCGGCTACTTCGTGTACTACGACGCGAAGTCCCGCACCGTGCACACCGTCGACGGCCGCGAAACGGCCCCCCTCAGCGCCGACGCCTCCCTCTTCCTCGGCCCGGACGGCAAGCCCCTGCCCTTCGAGGAGGCCATGACCAGCGGGCTGAGCATCGGCACCCCCGGCACCCCCGCCACCTGGGACACCGCGCTCGGCGCCTGGGGCACCAAGTCGCTGCGGGAGCTGCTCGAGCCCGCCGAGCGGCTGGCACGCGACGGCTTCACCGTCGACGCCACCTTCCGGGCGCAGACCGCCGCCAACGAGGCCCGCTTCCGCGACTTCCCCGCCAGCGCCGAGCTGTTCCTGCCCGGCGGGAAGCTGCCGGCCGTCGGCTCGGTGCTGAAGAACCCCGACCTCGCCCGCACCTACCAGCGCCTCGGCCGCCAGGGCGCCGGAGCCCTCTACCGGGGCGACCTCGCCCGCGACATCGTCAGGACCGTCCAGGACCCGCCCGTGCGGGACGGCGCCACCCGCACGGTGCGCCCCGGCGACCTCACCACCCGCGACCTCTCCCGCTACGACACGGTGCGCCGCAAGCCCGTGAAGACGTCCTACCGCGGCCTCGACGTCTACGGCATGGCCCCGTCCTCCTCGGGCGGCACCACCGTCGGCGAGGCGCTCAACATCCTGGAGGGCACCGACCTGTCGTCGCTCTCCCACAAGCGCTACCTGCACCGGTTCATCGAGGCGAGCCGCGTCTCCTTCGCCGACCGCGGCCGGTGGGTCGGCGACCCCGCCTTCGAGGACGTCCCGGTCACGGGCCTGCTGTCGCAGCGGTTCGCCGACTCCCGGGCCTGCCTCATCCGCGACGACGCCGTGCTGAAGAGCCCGCTCGCCCCCGGCGACCCGCGCCGCCCGGTCCCCTGCGGCACCGGCGGGAAGGCCGCGCCCACGACGTACGAGGGCGAGAACACCACCCACCTCACGGCCTCCGACAAGTGGGGCAACGTCGTCGCCTACACGCTCACCATCGAGTCCACCGGCGGCAGCGGCATCACCGTGCCCGGGCGCGGCTTCCTGCTCAACAACGAGCTGACCGACTTCTCCTTCGCCCCGGCCGACCTGGCGGTCCACGACCCCAACCTCCCCGGCCCCGGCAAGCGCCCCCGCTCCTCCATGTCGCCCACCATCGTGCTGGACCACCGCGACCGCCCGGTCCTGGCCCTCGGCTCGCCCGGCGGCGCCACCATCATCACCACCGTCCTCCAGACCCTGACCGGAGTCGTGGACCGCGGCCTCCCGCTCGTCGAGGCCATCGCCGCGCCCCGCGCCAGCCAGCGCAACCAGGCCACCACCGAACTCGAACCGGCCCTGTACGACAGCCCGTTGCGCGCCGAGCTGGAAGCCATCGGCCACGCCTTCCGCGAGAACCCCGAGATCGGCGCCGCCACCGGCGTCCAGCGCCTCCCCGACGGACGCTGGCTCGCCGCGGCCGAGAAGACCCGCCGCGGCGGCGGCTCGGCCATGGTGGTCCGCCCGGCCGGACGCCCGTAACCCGCCCCAGGGCGCTCCTTCCGGCGGCCGGGCCCCATCGGCGAGGATGGCCCTGTCACCGCGACCGACGACGTCCACCGTCCCGACGACCAGCGAGGAGCGTTCCGCGCAGATGGCCACGCCCGGCAACGGAACCAGGCCGCCCACGATCGCCGACGTGGCCCGCGCCGCGTCGGTGTCGCGGACGACCGTGTCGCACGCCCTCAACGGGATCGGCAAGGTCGACCCGCGTACGCGCGAACGCATCAAGAAGGTCGCCGCCGAACTGGGATACCGGCCCAACCTGCGGGCGCAGCGGCTGCGGCGGGGCGAGGCGAAGGCCATCGCGCTCGCCTCGTCCATGCCGTTCGCCGTCGCCGGCGGGCCCTCCCGGCTCGGCTTCTACATGGAGGTCGCCGCCGCGGCGGCCGAACGGGCCCTGCTGCACGGGTACGCGCTGGTGCTCGTCCCGCCCGTGCGCTCGGAGTCCGCGCTGTACTCGGTGGACATCGACGGTGCCATCGTCGTCGAGCCCGACCGGGACGACATCGCCGTGGCCCAGCTCCACGCCCGGGGACTGCCGTACGTGGCGCTCGGGCGCCCCGTGGCGGAGGGGGACGACGCCCCGTACGTCGACCTGCGCGCCGGACTGGTCGCCGACCTGCTCCTCGACCACCTGCGCGCACAGGGCGCCCGCCGCCCGGCGCTGCTCATCGGCGCGGGCGCCCGGCACTCCGCCGTCGACGCCCGCGCCGCCTACCTGCGCGCTGCCGAGGCGCACGGCTGGCCGCCCGTCGTCACCACCGCCCCCGAGGAGGGCGGCGAGCAGGCCGGGTACGACGCCTGCGCCGCGCTCCTCGCCGCCCACCCGGACACCGACGCGATCTGCGCGCTGGTGGACGCCTTCGCGGTCGGCGCGGTGCGCGCCCTCCACGACGCCGGGCGCCGCGTCCCGGACGACACCATGGTCGTCACCCGCTACGACGGGCTGCGCGCCCGCACCTGCGAGCCGCCGCTCACCGCCGTCGACCTGCACCTCGACCGCGCCGCCGGGGACGCCGTGGAGCTGCTGCTCGGCCGGCTGCGGGGCGAGCCCGCCGCACCCCCCGCCACCGCGCCCGAGCCGCGCGTCGTCCCCCGCGCCTCGTCGCTGCGGTCCCGAGCCTGACCCGCGCCCGCCCGAGACCCACCCGCGCCCGACCCGCGCCCGGGCCGAAGCTGATCCGCCGGCGGGGCCGCTGGGGCTCAGAGCCCCAGGATCAGCCCCGTACCCGAGACCAGCGCGAAGACCAGCACGAACAGCCGCATCCGCCGCGCGTCCAGCCGCTCGTGCACCAGCCGGCTCAGCCACGCGCCCACCGCCAGCGCGGGCAGCAGCGCCACCGCCCAGCCCAGCTGGGCGCCGCTGCCCCGGCCCGTGGCGAACAGCAGCGCCAGCGAGGCCAGTTCGCCGACCAGGAAGCACACCGCGACCGTCGCCCGCAGCTCCGCCGGCGGCCGGTGCTGGTACACCAGCGCCAGCGGCGGGCCCCCCACACCCGTCGCCGTCTCCGTCAGCCCGGTGACCACGCCCGCGCCCACATACGCCCCCCGCCCGGGGGTGAACGCGGGCGCGGCCAGGCTCACCACCGCCGCCAGCACCGTCGCCACGCCCACGAACAGGCCCAGCCGCCGGTCGGGGATCACCCACAGCAGCATCAGCCCCGCCGGGGTGGCCGCCAGCCGCGCCGCGGTGATCCAGCCGGCGCCCCTCAGGTCCAGCGCCGCGCGCTCGCGCCACGCGACGTACAGATTGAGCGGGACCATCGACGCCAGCACGAACACCGGCACCAGGCCCGGGTCCAGCAGGCCCGCGACGGGCGCGACGATCAGGGCGAAGCCCAGACCGCTCGCGCCCTGCACGAAGGCGGCCACGGCCACCGTGACGGCGAGGACGGCCACCGTCTCGGGGGTCACGAGCACGCCGCCCGGGCACCGGCCGAGGTGGGGTGGACCCGGGTGACGGGCGCCCGGCCCACCACCTCCCGGGCCAGCTCGGCCGCCCGCCGCACCAGCGCGGGACCGTCCCAGCCGGTGGGCCAGCCGCGCCACAGCCGCAGCCGGCCCGCTGTGAACACGGCGCTGATCTGGTCGCGGTTGCCCCGGCGGACCAGCTCCCAGGGCAGGTCGTGGGAGAGCGCGGTCTCCGGCCCCGAGACGTCCACCAGCAGGAAGTCGGCGGCGGCGCCCGCCGCGATCCGGCCGGTCAGCGCCCCGAGCCCGACGGCGTCCGCGCCGCCCCGGGAGGCCCGGTCCAGCCAGGTCCACCCCGCGCCGCACGACGAGTCGCCGGTGGCCAGCCCGTACGCGAGGCGCTGGGCGAACTCGGCGGCGTCCGCCAGCCGGAAGGCGTCGCCCCGGGTGCCGTCCGTCCCGAGCCCGAAGCGGATGCCGCGCTCGGCCAGCGTCGTCGCCGGGGCGACCGCGTTGCCCTTCCAGGCGCTCGCCACCGGGTTGTAGCTCACCGCCGCCCCGCTGTCGGCGAGCAGGGTGACCTCCCGGGGTGTGACCAGGGTGGCGTGCGCGGCGAGCAGCTGCGGGCCCAGCGCGCCCACGTGGTGCAGGTGTTCCAGGGGGCGCAGCCCGTGCTCGACCAGGGAGCGTTCCACGCCGGCGAGGTGCTCGTTGACGTGGATCTGGACGACCGTTCTCGCCTCGGCGGCCAGCCGGGCGGTGTGGTGCAGGGTGCGGGCGGTCGCGGCCTCCGGGACGGAGACGGCGAGGGACGGGTGGATCAGCTCCTCGGCGCCGTACCGGGCGAGGTGCTTCTCCGCGCCGGCGAGCGCCGCGCCGGTGTCCCCGTCCGTGTCGTTGCAGACCAGGCCCAGGACGCAGCGCAGCCCGGTGTCCCGCGCCGCGGCGGCGACGAGTTCGACGTCCACGGGCGCCCGGGTGCCGGCCTCGGCCACGGTGGTGAACCCGCCGCGCAGCGACTCCAGGGCGGCCAGCTTGGCCGCCACGTACACCGCCTCCTCGTCCAGGGCCCCTTCGAGCGGTACCCAGACCCGGCGGAAGATCTCCGACGGCTCCCCGAAGGCCAGGGCCGCGCCGAAGCTCTGCGTCAGGTGGTGGTGCGCGTCCACGAAGCCGGGCATCAGCACGTGCCCGGGCATCCGGACCGGGGTGAGGTGCGGGTGTTCCCGCTCCAGCCGCTCGGCGGGCCCCACCGCGCGGAACGCGGAGCCGGAGACGACGGCCGCGTAGTGGTGCCGCAGCCCCTCGGGCGTCAGCACCGCGTCGGGGGCCAGCAGGTACCCGCCGTCACCCGCGTGCGGGCCGGCCGGGAAGTGGTCGGGGGTCAGGTCGCTCATCGGTCGCTTCCGGTAGGGGTGGGGGCGTCGGTACGGGTACGGGTGCGGGCGCCCGGCCGTGGCAGCCGGACGTGGTGGAACAGGACGTTCAGGACGGCGGCGGTGACCGCCCCGACGGCGACGCCGCTCTCCAGGAGGATGCGGGCGTTCGGCGGGAAGCCGCCGTACACGCCGGGGACGAGGATGGGCAGCAGGCCCAGGGCGAGGGCGACCGCGCAGATGAAGGTGTTGGTGTGCCGGTCGAGTTCGGCCCGGCCCAGCATCTGCACGCCGAGGACGGTGATCACCGCGAAGACCACCATCGCGGTGCCGCCCACCACGGCGGACGGCACGACGCTGATCGCCCGGGTGACCGGCGCCAGGAAGCCGATCAGGATGAGGACGACACCGGCGGCGGCGGTGACGTACCGGCTGCGCACCCCGGTGACCCGGACGATGCCGATGTTCTCGCCGCTGGTCACCATCAGCGGCAGGCCGAAGAAGCCGCCGGCGAGGGAGGTGACCGCGTCGCCCCGGATGGTCTTGGGCACGTCCCGGCGCCGGTCGACCTCCTTGCCCACCGCCTCGGCGTTGATCACCGTCTGCCCGGTGGCCTCCGCCATCGACGCCAGGCTGTAGAGCATCAGCGGCAGGGCGGCGACCAGGTTGAACTCCGGTGAGCCGAAGGGCAGTACGTGCGGGAGGGTGAACAGCCCGCCCTCGGTGGCCGGCCCGAAGTCCACGCCGCCGAGGACGACGGCGAGCACGGTCCCGGCGATCAATCCCAGCATGACCGCGAGTTGCCGCAGCACCCCGGTGAACAGCCGGTAGAACGCGACCGTGAAGCCGATCGTGGCCGTCCCCAGGAGGAGGTTGGCCGGGTCGGCGAACCCGGGCTGCCCCGGCCGCCCGGTGACCAGCACGGCGCCGACCTTCACCAGGTTGACGCCCACGATCACGATCATCGTGCCGATGACCAGCGCGGGGAAGAACGCCAGCAGCCGCGAGAAGACGGGCAGCACGACGAAGTAGAAGGCAGCGGTGATGATCACCGCGCCGCTCGCGGTGGGCAGCCCGTGCTGCTCGGCGATGGCCAGGAACAGGATGAGCGGCGCTCCGCCGGGCAGCATCACGAACGGCAGCTTCGGCCCGAACTTCCAGGGCCCCAGGGACTGGATGAGCGAGCCGATCCCGGACAGCACGAACGCCGCCGCCAGCAGATCGACCGTCAGGCCCGGGTCGAGCCGCAGCGTGGCGCTCATCAGGAAGATGGCCGAAATGGGTGTGGCGGCCATGACCAGCACATGCTGGAGACCGAAGAGCAGGATCCGCCCGAGCGGCCGTGACTCGTCGACCGGGTGGGGAGCCCCGGCGACGGGCCCCGGGGGCACCTCGGCGCCGGCTCCGGGGGAGGCGGGCGCCGGGTCCTGCCCGGGGGAGTCGGCTTCGGACGCGGTGGTGGACGCGGGCGTGGAACCGGGCCCTGAGGGGGGTCCCGGCGGGGACGGGACGCGGGGCGTGGAGTGGGGACTGGACACGTTCGAGCTCCGTTCGGCTCGCTCCGGCTCTGGCCGGGGTCCACCCGGGACGGGGGCGGAGGCAGCTAGGCCAAATCGATTTGGCCGTCAGTATGTGAGGGCCCGGAGGGCGCGTCAAGGGATGCGGGCGGACTTCGCCGGGGCGCGGCGGAGGCCCGGGTGACCCGCTCACCGCATAGCGGTTTCGGCCATGCCGGTAACCGGATTGCGGAGGACCGGCCGGACCCGTTCGATGGACCTACGGAGGAGCGGCACCCGCCGACGGCATCCGCGGAAGGAGAGGCCCGTGGCACTCGCACTGCGACCCGGACGCCCCGACGACGCCGAGGAGTGCGGGCGGATCTGCTTCGCCGCCTTCGACGGCATCGCCCGCGCCCACGGCTACCCGTCCGACATGCCCGGCGTGGAGCAGGCCACGGAGATGTTCCGCACGGTCCTGGCCCACCCCGGGTACTACACCGTGGTCGCCGAGGACGACGGCCGCGTCGTGGGCAGCAACTGCCTCGACGAGCGCTCGCCCGTCGCCGGCGTCGGGCCGATCACCGTCGACCCGTCCGCGCAGAACGCCGGGGCCGGCCGCCTGCTGATGCGCGAGGTGATGCGGCGCGCGGCCGAGCGGGGCGCGCCCGGCATCCGCCTGGTGCAGAGCGGCTACCACCGTCGCTCGTTCGCGCTGTACGCCGGGCTCGGCTTCACGTTCCGCGAGACGCTGGCCTGCCTCCAGGGGCCGCCGGTCGGCGGGGCGGTGCCCGGCTACGAGGTGCGCGCCGCCACCGCCGCCGACCTGGGCGCCTGCGACCGGCTGTGCCGCCGGGTGCACGGGGTCGACCGGGGCGGCGCGCTCGCCGACGCCGTCCGCGCGGGCACGGCCCGGGTGACCGAGCACGGCGGCCGGATCACCGGCTACGCCACCGGGCTGTCGTTCTTCGACCACGCGGTCGGCGAGACCACCGAGGACGTCCGGGCGCTGATCGCCTCGGTGCCCTCCTTCGGCGGGCCCGGCATCCTCGTCCCGGCGCGCGACAGCGCCCTGCTGGGCTGGTGCCTCGAACGCGGGCTCCGGGTGGTGCAGCTGATGAGCCTCATGACCATCGGGCTCTACAACGAGCCCGCCGGGGCGTATCTGCCGTCGATCTCGTACTGATCCGGGCCAATTACCATACCGGTATTAGTATGGGGGCATGGTTCGCACCCCCCTCACCCCGGAAGAGCGCGAGCGCGGGGAGCGCCTCGGGCGCCTGCTGCGCGAGGCGCGCGGCCCGCGCAGCATGGTGGAGATCGCCGCGGCGGCCGGCCTCTCGGCCGAGACCCTGCGCAAGATCGAGACGGGCCGCGCCCCGACGCCCGCCTTCTTCACCGTCGCCGCCCTGGCGGGGGTCCTCGGCCTGTCCATGGACGACCTCGTCGCCCGCTGCGACCTGGTGCCCTCGTAGCGCCGTACGCGCCCTCGCGCTTGTCGCCCCCTCGCCCCTTGCCGTCGCCGCGCCGGGGCGTAGGGTCGCCCCCGTGATGCCCGAAGCGCTGCGGCACGGCCGCTATGTCAGCCTCACCACCTTCCGCAAGGACGGCACGCCCGTCGCCACGCCGGTCTGGTACGCGGTGGACGGCGACGGACTGTACGTGTGGACCCGCGAGGACTCCTGGAAGGTCAAGCGGCTGCGCCGGAACGACCGGGTCGTCGTCACCGCCTGCGACGTACGCGGCCGGGTCGCGGAGGGCGCCGCCCGAGCCGAGGGCCGGGCCCGGCTGCTGGACGACACCGCCGGGGTGCGCAGGCTCCTGGCCCGCAAGTACGGCCTCCAGTTCTGGCTGGTGGACCTCCCGGCCGCGCTGGTGCGCCGGGGCCGGCGGCCGCACGTGGGGATCGCGGTCACCTTCGCGGACTGACCGGCGACGTGTGGTCACCGAGGATGTCCGATGTGGACCACTCGGGTATGAAACATGATCGACTCCGGCCGTTGACGGCGGCGGTCTTGCCCAGGGATGTGACGAGGCTTACGTTCGCTTCCTACGCACCCCGTCTACGTGCGTAGAGGCTCTCTGACGCCGTGCCGAAGGAGCAGCTCATGTCCCACACCGTGCGCGCCGCCCTGGTCCAGGCGACCTGGACCGGCGACACCGAATCCATGATCGCCAAGCATGAGGAGCACGCCCGCGAGGCGGCCCGGCAGGGAGCCAAGGTCATCGGCTTCCAAGAGGTCTTCAACGCCCCGTACTTCTGCCAGGTCCAGGAGCCGGAGCACTACCGCTGGGCGGAGCCCGTGCCCGACGGCCCGACCGTACGGCGCATGCGCGAGCTGGCCCGCGAGACCGGCATGGTGATCGTCGTCCCCGTCTTCGAGAGCGACGGCCCCGGCTTCTATTACAACACCGCCGCCGTGATCGACGCCGACGGCTCCTACCTCGGCAAGTACCGCAAGCACCACATCCCGCAGGTCAAGGGCTTCTGGGAGAAGTACTACTTCCGGCCGGGCAACCTCGGCTGGCCGGTCTTCGACACCGCCGTCGGCCGCGTCGGCGTCTACATCTGCTACGACCGGCACTTCCCCGAGGGCTGGCGCCAACTCGGCCTGGCCGGCGCCCAGCTCGTCTTCAACCCCTCCGCCACCCACCGCGGACTCTCCGCCCACCTCTGGCAGTTGGAGCAGCCCGCCGCCGCCGTCGCCAACCTCTACTACGTGGCGGCCATCAACCGGGTCGGCCGGGAGGAGTACGGGGACAACGACTTCTACGGCACCAGCTACTTCGTCGACCCGCGCGGCCAGTTCGTCGGCGAGGTCGCCTCCGACAAGGAGGAGGAACTGCTCGTCCGCGACCTCGACTTCCGGCTCATCGACGACGTACGGCAGACCTGGGCGTTCTACCGCGACCGGCGCCCCGACGCGTACGAGGGGCTGGTGCGGCCGTGACCACCGACCTGCCCGCGAGCACGGGCCTCCCCTCCGCCGGCAACCTCCCCCCGGCCCCCGGCGGCCCCGCGCCCGCCGCGCCCGCCGCCACCGGACTGCACGCCCGCCACCGGGCCGTGATCCCCGACTGGGTCTCGCTCTACTACCAGGAGCCCATCGAGATCACCCACGGCGAGGGCCGGTACGTCTGGGACGCCACCGGCCGGCGCTACCTCGACTTCTTCGGCGGCATCCTCACCACCATGACCGCCCACGCGCTCCCCGAGGTCACCAAGGCGGTCACCGAGCAGGCCGGGCGGATCATCCACTCCTCCACCCTCTACCTCAACCGCCCCATGGTGGAGCTGGCCGAACGCATCGCGCAGCTCTCCGGCATCCCCGACGCCCGGGTCTTCTTCACCACCTCCGGCACCGAGGCCAATGACACCGCGCTGCTGCTGGCCACCACGTACCGCCGGAGCAACCAGATCCTGGCGATGCGCAACAGCTACCACGGCCGGTCGTTCTCCACCGTGTCCGTCACCGGCAACCGCGCCTGGTCGCCGACGACGCTCTCCCCGCTCCAGACGCTGTACGTGCACGGCGGCGTCCGCCACCGGGGCCCCTACGCGCACCTGACGGACACCGAGTTCACCGCGGCGTGCGTCGCCGACCTGGAGGACCTGCTCGGGCACACCGGCGACGCCGCCGCGCTGATCGCCGAACCCGTCCAGGGCGTCGGCGGCTTCACCTCCCCGCCGGACGGCCTCTACGCCGCCTTCCGCGAGGTCCTCGCCCCCCGCGGCGTCCTGTGGATCGCCGACGAGGTGCAGACCGGCTGGGGCCGCACCGGCGACCACTTCTGGGGCTGGCAGGCCCACGCGGCGAGCGGCCCGCCCGACATCCTCACCTTCGCCAAGGGCATCGGCAACGGCATGTCCATCGGCGGTGTCGTCGCCCGCGCCGAGGTCATGAACTGCCTGGGCGCCAACTCCATCTCGACCTTCGGCGGCTCACCGGTCACCATGGCCGCCGGCTCCGCCAACCTCGCGTACCTCCTGGAACACGACCTCCAGGGCAACGCCCGCCGCGTCGGCGGCCTGCTGCTGGAACGGCTGAGGGCCGCCACCGCCGGACTCGACCATGTCCGGGAGGTACGCGGCCGGGGCCTGATGATCGGCATCGAGCTGGTGAGACCCGGCACCGACGAGGCGGACCCGGGAGCCGCCGCGGCCGTGCTCGAAGCGGCCCGCGAGGGCGGCGTGCTCATCGGCAAGGGCGGCGGCCACGACACCAGCGCCCTGCGCATCGCCCCGCCCCTCTCCCTGACCGTCGCCGAGGCCGAGGAGGGCGCCGCCGTCCTCGAACAGGCCCTGCGCTCCGTCTGACCCAAGGGGGCGACCCACCATGAGCAGCACCACCCGTACCCTGATCCGCGGCGGCCTCGTCATCACCGCCACCGACGAGACCCACGCCGACGTCCTCATCGAGGACGGCCGCATCGCCGCGCTCGCCGCCCACGGCTCCGCCGCCGCCGCGGCCTGGACCGCCGAGCACACCATCGACGCCACCGGCAAGTACGTCATCCCGGGCGGCGTCGACGCCCACACCCACATGGAGCTGCCCTTCGGCGGCACCTTCGCCTCCGACGACTTCGAGACCGGCACCCGCGCCGCCGCCTGGGGCGGCACCACCACCATCGTCGACTTCGCCGTCCAGACCGTGGGCCACGCCCTGCGCGACGGCCTCGACGCCTGGCACGCCAAGGCCGACGGCAAGTGCGCCGTCGACTACGCCTTCCACATGATCCTCTCCGACGTCAACGAGTCCACCCTCAAGGAGATGGACCTGCTGGTGGAGGAGGGCGTCACGTCCTTCAAGCTGTTCATGGCCTACCCCGGCGTCTTCTACAGCGACGACGGGCGGATCCTCCGCGCCATGCAGCGCGCCTCCGGCAACGGCGGGCTGATCATGATGCACGCCGAGAACGGCATCGCGATCGACGTCCTCGTCGAACAGGCCCTCGCCCGCGGCGAGACCGACCCCCGCCACCACGGGGAGGTCCGCAAGGTGCTGCTGGAGGCCGAGGCCACCCACCGCGCCATCCAGCTCGCCCGGGTCGCCGGCGGCACCCCCCTGTACGTGGTGCACGTGTCCGCCGAGGAGGCGGTCGCCGAGATCGCCGCCGCCCGCCACCAGGGCCTCGACGTCTTCGGCGAGACCTGCCCCCAGTACCTCTTCCTCTCCACCGACAACCTCGCCGAGCCCGGCTTCGAGGGCGCGAAGTACGTGTGCAGCACCCCGCTGCGGCCGCGCGAGCACCAGGCCGCGCTCTGGCGCGGGCTGCGCACCAACGACCTCCAGGTGGTCTCCACCGACCACTGCCCCTTCTGCTTCAGCGGGCAGAAGGAGCTGGGCCGGGGCGACTTCTCCAAGATCCCCAACGGCCTGCCCGGGGTGGAGAACCGCATGGACCTGCTCCACCAGGCCGTCGTCGACGGGCACATCTCCCGCCGCCGCTGGATCGAGATCGCCTGCGCCACCCCGGCCAGGATGTTCGGCCTCCACCCCAAGAAGGGCACCCTCATGCCCGGCGCGGACGCCGACGTCGTCGTCTACGACCCGCACACCCGGCAGACGATCTCCGCCGCCACCCACCACATGAACGTCGACTACTCCGCGTACGAGGGGAAGACGGTCACCGGCCGGGTCGAGACCGTCCTGTCGCGCGGCCGGGTCGTCCTCGACCGCGGCACCTACACCGGCCGGGCCGGCCACGGCGTCTACGTCCCCCGCTCCACCTGCCAGTACCTGAACTGACCCCGCACCCCCCGAACCAGGAGGCCACGCCGTGGACTTCGGACTCGTCCTCCAGACCGACCCGCCCGGCTCCGCCGTCGTCGGCCTGATGCGGCGCGCGGAACGCAACGGATTCCGCTACGGCTGGACCTTCGACTCCGCCGTGCTCTGGCAGGAACCGTTCGTCATCTACAGCCGGATCCTGGAGCACACCAGCAAGCTGATCGTGGGCCCGATGGTGACCAACCCCGGCACCCGCACCTGGGAGGTCACCGCCTCCACCTTCGCCACCCTCAACGACATGTACGGCAACCGCACCGTCTGCGGCATCGGGCGCGGCGACTCCGCCATGCGGGTCGCCGGCCGCAGACCCAACACCCTGGCCCGCCTCGGCGAGGCCATCGAGGTCATCCGCGACCTCGCCGAGGGTCGCGAGGCCGTCGTGGACGGGCAGCCCCTGCGCATCCCCTGGATCAGGGACGGCCGGCTCCCGGTGTGGATGGCGGCGTACGGGCCGAAAGCGCTCGCCCTCGCCGGCCGGAAGGCCGACGGCTTCATCCTCCAGCTCGCCGACCCGTTCCTCACCGAGTGGATGATCAAAGCCGTGCGGGAGGCGGCGGAACAGGCGGGCCGCGACCCGGCGTCGGTGGCGATCTGCGTCGCCGCCCCCGCGTACGTCACCGCCGACGACTCGCCCGCGGCCCTGGCCCACGCCCGGGACCAGTGCCGCTGGTTCGGCGGCATGGTCGGCAACCACGTCGCGGACCTGGTGACCCGGTACGGCGAGCACTCCGGCCTGGTGCCCGAGGCGCTGACCGCGTACATCAAGGAACGCCAGGGCTACGACTACAGCCACCACGGCCGCGCCGGGAACCCGTCCACCGACTTCGTCCCCGACGAGATCGTGGACCGCTTCTGCCTGCTGGGCCCGCCGTCCGCCCACATCGCCAGGCTCAAGGCGCTGCGGGAGCTGGGCGTGGACCAGTTCGCCGTGTACGCCATGCACGACGCCAAGGAGGCCACCATCGACGCGTACGGCACCGGGATCATCCCCGCGCTGGGCGGCGGGTGACGGCCGGTGGCCACGGCGCCGCCGACCCCCTCGCCGGTCCCGTGAATCAGCTTTAATAACCCGGCGATTACTTTCCCTTAGTGCCCCGCCAAGCATTTCCGCCCGGCATTTGACCTCATGATCACTTCCATGCCACGCTCGATTCCGCGACCCGGGAAATCCGGGTTTCGCGTTTCGCGTTTCGCGAAGAAAAGCGACCCGAATCGAGGAGTGCTCATGAATCGTGTGACAACCGTGGCGGCCGCGACACTGATCGGTGTGATCTCTCTCGGCGCGCTGGCGGGTCCCGCCATGGCGGCGGAAGGGGGCGGCGACGGGAACGGCACGCCGGCGACCGCCTCGACCAAGAGCGAGGGCTTCGGCAGCAGCGCCCTGCAGCGGTTCGTCGACAACACGCACCCCGACAGCGATCCCACGCAGATCGGGTACGACCCCGAACTGGCCCTGGTGGAGGCGGTGGCCGGAGAGGCCGCCTCGCGGGCGGGCCACTACCTCGCCGAAGCGGGCGATCGCATATCCACCGCCCTCCAGAACGTGACGGTCAGCGAACAGGCCGAGCGCTGGGCCCAGCCGTAATAAATTCCGTCCGGAAGTAACGTATTCCGTCCGGAAGGCGAATTCAGGGAAAGTGAATTCGCCTTCCGGCGCGGACCCGCACCGCGCGCGGGGCTCCGCTTTCGCGGGGCCTCAGGGCACCCGGGCCGTCCATTCCGGGGAGCCGAACTTGGCGGCGGCCAGCTCGTGCGCGCGGGCGGCCTCCTCGGGCGTGACCGCGCCCTCCGTCAGGCCGTACCGCTCCCGGAAGGAGCCGATCATCCGCTCGATGACCGTCGCCCGCGGCAGGCCCGTCTGGCGGCGCAGCGGGTCGACACGCTTCTTCGCGCTCCGGTGGCCCTTGTCCGAGAGCTTCTCCCGCCCGATGCGCAGGACCTCGGTCATCTTGTCGGCGTCGATGTCGTACGCCATCGTCACATGGTGCAGAACGGCCCCCGTCCCGCCGGCCAGCCGCTTCTGCGCCGCCCCGGCGATCTTGCCCGCCTCGGTGGCGATGTCGTTGAGCGGCTGGTACCACGCCTTGATGCCCATGTCGCCCAGCGCGCCGAGCACCCAGTCGTCCAGATAGGCGTAGCTGTCGGTGAAGGACAGACCCTGCACCAGCGCGTCCGGCACGGACAGCGAGTACGTGATGGTGTTGCCCGGCTCGATGAACATGGCCCCGCCGCCGCTGATCCGGCGGACGACGGTGATGCCGTGCCGTGCGGCGGCCTCCGCGTCCACCTCGTTGCGCAGGGACTGGAAGCTGCCGATCACCACGGCGGGCGCCGCCCACTCCCACACGCGCAGGGTCGGCGGCCGGCGCCCCGCGGCGACCTCGCCGGTGAGGACCTCGTCCAGCGCCATGTGCAGGGCGGGCGGCTGCGGCTCGTCGTGCACCAGCTGCCAGTCGTAGTCGGTCCAGTCCGTCGCATGGGCCAGGGCCCGCCGCACCGCGACCCCGACGCCCTCGGTGGTCAGCCCGAACATCTGCGTCCCCGGGGGCAGCGCCGCGTCGATACGGGCGGCGAGGCCCGAGGCGTCCGTGTCCGCCGGCGCCCCCTCGAGGGCCCGGTCGATGGCGGTCAGCGCCTCGTCGGGCTCCAGGAAGAAGTCCCCGCCGACCCTCACCCGGCGCAGCACCCCGTCCTCGGTGTCGAGGTCCACGACGACCAGCTTGCCGCCGGGCACCTTGTATTCGCCATGCACGTCCCGCGCCTCCCGTCCGGCCCGGACCACCCTGGTGCCGGCCCTCCCGCCAGCCTGTCACGGGCACTCCGCCGCCACATCCCGGCGACCGGTAGCCTGCTCGCCGGCCGCCGACGGCGGCGCCCCGACAGCGAGGTGACGCAGCGTATGTTCACGACCCGGCCCACCCTGCGCGGCACCTTCGGGATGGTCTCCTCCACGCACTGGCTCGCCTCCCAGTCCGCCATGGCCGTCCTGGAGGACGGCGGCAACGCGTTCGACGCCGCCGTCGCCGCCGGATTCGTCCTCCATGTCGTCGAACCGCATCTCAACGGGCCCGCCGGGGAGGTGCCCGTCCTGCTCGCCCCGGCCGGGGGAGAGGTGCGGGTGCTGTGCGGGCAGGGCCCCGCGCCCGCCGGCGCGACCCTTGCCCACTACCGCTCCCTCGGCCTGGACCTGGTCCCCGGCACCGGGCCGCTGGCCGCCGCCGTGCCCGGCGCGTTCGACGCCTGGATGCTGCTCCTGCGCGACCACGGCACCCGCACGCTCACCCAGGTCCTGCGGTACGCCGTGGAGTACGCCGAGCGGGGGCACCCGCCCGTGGAGGGCGTCGGCCGGACCGTGACGACCGTCCGCGCGCTGTTCGAGAACGAGTGGACCTCCTCCGCCGAGGTCTACCTCCCGGACGGCGAACCCCCGCACCCCGGGCGGCTGTTGCGCAACCCCGCCCTCGCCCGGACCTGGCGCCGCCTCCTCGCCGAGGCGACCGCGGCCGGCGGCGACGACCGGGTCGCCCAGATCGAGGCGGCCCGCCGCGTCTGGCGCACCGGCTTCATCGCCGAGGCGCTCGTCCGCCAGGCGGCCCGCCCCACCCTGGACACCAGCGGGGCGCACCACGCGGGCACCCTCACCGCCGCCGACCTGGCGGCCCACGAGGCCGGCTACGAGGAGCCGGTCACGTACGACTGGAACGGCTGGACCCTCTGCAAGGCGGGCGGCTGGAGCCAGGGGCCGGTGTTCCTCCAGCAGCTGGCCCTGCTGCCGGAGCGGCTGCCCCCGTACGGCTCCGCCGACTACGTCCACCTGCTGGTCGAGGGCTGCAAGCTCGCCATGGCGGACCGCGAGGCCTGGTACGGCGACGCCGCCCCCGTCCCGCTCGACACCCTGCTGTCCGGCCCCTACAACGCCGCGCGGCGCGCCCTGGTGGGGGAGACCGCCTCGTACGCGCTGCGCCCCGGCAGCCCCGGCGGGCGGGCGCCGCGGCTGAGCGCCCACGCCGCCGCCGTCGCCGCGGGCGGGGCCCTGCCCGGCGCCCCCGCCGCCGCGCGGGCGGCCGGCGCGGGCGAGCCGACGGTCGCCCAGGACGGCACCACCCGGGGCGACACCTGCCACCTGGACGTGGTCGACCGGTGGGGCAACATGGTCGCGGCCACGCCCAGCGGCGGCTGGCTCCAGTCCAACCCGGTCGTGCCCGAGCTGGGCTTCCCGCTGGGCACCCGGCTCCAGATGGCCTGGCTCGACCCCGGACTCCCCAACTCGCTGACGCCCGGCCGCCGCCCCCGTACCACGCTCACCCCGTCCCTGGCGCTGCGCGACGGGGTACCGGTGATGGCGTTCGGCTCACCCGGCGGCGACCAGCAGGACCAGTGGCAGCTCCACTTCTTCCTCGCCGTCGCCCGCGGCGGGCTGGACCTCCAGGCCGCCATCGACGCCCCGAACTGGCACACCGAGGGCTTCCCCGGCTCCTTCCACCCGCGCGGGATGCGCCCCGGGTCGCTGACCGTCGAGCAGCGGATGGACCCGGAGGTCGTCGCCGGGCTGCGCCGCCGCGGCCACGACGTCACCGTCGGCGGGCCGTGGACCGAGGGCCGCCTGTGCGCCGTCGCCCGCGACCCGCGCACCGGCATCCTCTCGGCGGCGGCCAACCCGCGCGGGATGCAGGGGTACGCGGTCGGCCGCTGAGCCCCGCCGCCCCCGGCCCCCGCCACCGTCCGGGGGTGTCGGCGGCGCTGTCAGTGGGCCGTGCTTAGCTGGACGCATGATCGATGAACTTCTCGACGGTTCCGAGTCCCGGTCCACCGCGGCCGCCGCCGCAGTGGAGGAGGCGGTGCGCGCCGCGGCCGCCGCCGAGATCATGCCGCGCTGGCGGCAGTTGGCCACGCACGAGATCGTCGAGAAGAGCGGCCCGCACGACCTGGTCACGGTCGCGGACCGGGAGGCCGAGGCTCATCTGACCGCCTCGCTGACCGCGCTGCTGCCCGGCTCGGTCGTGGTGGGGGAGGAGTCCGTGCACGCCGACCCCGCCGTGTACGAGGAGCTGAAGGGCGACGCCCCGGTGTGGATAGTCGACCCCGTCGACGGCACCTGGCACTTCGCCCACGGCGACCCGGGCTTCTGCACGCTCGTGGCGCTCGCGGTGCGCGGCGAGGTCCTGGCCTCCTGGACGTACGCCCCGGCGACCGGGCGGATGGCCGTCGCGGTCCGCGGGCGCGGCGCCCGGCTGAACGGCGCGGGCATACGCTCCGGGTCGCCCGCGCCGGACGCGGAGCTGCGGGTGGCGACGTCCCACCCCGACTACACCACGCCGGAGCAGAAGGCCGCCCTCCTGGGCCTGCGCACCGAGGGCGTCCGGGCCCGCCCCTGCGGCTCGGCCGGCCTGGAGTACCTGGCGGTGGCGACGGGCGAGCTGGACGCCGTGGCCTTCTCCTGGGAGTACGCCTGGGACCACGCGGCCGGCCTGCTCCTGGTCGAGGAGGCGGGCGGCGCCCACACCACCCGCGCGGGAGAGCCCTTCCGCGTCACCGGTGGCAATGCCCTGCCGTTCACGGCCGCCCGGGACCGTGCGACGGCCGACCGCATCCGGAAGATGTTCTGAGATACCGTGGCCGTCGGCCGACGAAGGAGGCCCAGCGTGTCGCCGATGCTCGATGCCGTCGTCGTGGGGGCGGGGCCCAACGGGCTGACCGCCGCCGCGGAGCTGGCCCGCAGAGGGTTCTCCGTCGCCGTGTTCGAGGCTCTCGACACCGTGGGCGGCGGCGCCAGGACCGAGGAGCTGACACTCCCCGGCTTCCGGCACGACCCCTGCTCCGCCGTGCACCCGCTGGGCGCCGGATCGCCCGCCTTCAAGGCGATGCCCCTCGGCCGGTACGGGCTGGAGTGGCTGCACGCCGAACTGCCCATGGCCCACCCCTTCGACGACGGCACCGCCGCCGTCCTGTCCCGTTCCGTCTCCGAGACGGCGGCCTCGTTCGGCCCCCGGGACGCCGGCACCTACCGCCGCCTGGTGGCGCCGTACCTCGGCAAGTGGGACACCCTGGCACGGGACTTCATGTCCCTGCCCCTCACCGCGCTGCCCCGCGACCCGGTCACCCTGGCCCGCTTCGGGCTGGACGGGCTGCCGCCCGCCACCTGGCTGATGCGCCGCTTCCGGGACGACCGGGCGCGCGCCCTGCTCGCCGGGCTGGTCGCCCATGTGATCGCCCCGCTCGGCGGCCCCGCCACCGGCGCCATCGGGCTGGTGTTCGCGCTGGCCGCGCACGCCGGGGGCTGGCCCCTGCCGCGCGGCGGCTCGCAGTCCATCTCGGACGCCCTGGCCGCGTACGTGAAGGACCTCGGCGGCGCCGTCCACACCTCGTACGAGGTCAAGCGGCTCGACGACCTGCCGCCCGCCCGCGCCTACGTCTTCGACACATCCCCCACGGCGCTGGCCCGCATCGCCGGCCTCGGCGGCTTCTACGACCACTACCGCTACGGCGCCTCCGTCTACAAGATCGACTATGCCCTGGACGGCCCGGTGCCCTGGACCGCCGGTGAGCCCCGCCGCGCCGGCACCGTGCAGATCGGGCCCAGCAGCCGCGAGATCGGGGCCGCACTGAACCAGGCGTCCGGCGGCACCGCACCCCGCACCCCGTTCCTGATCACCGCCCAGCCCAGCCTGGTCGACCCGTCCCGGGCGCCCGAGGGCAAGCACGTCTTCTGGGCCTACGGCCATGTCCCGCACGCCTGGCGGGGCGACCTCACCGAGGCGATCGAGCGGCAGATCGAGCGGTTCGCCCCCGGCTTCCGGGACCTCGTGCTCGCCCGCGCCACCGCCGGCCCGCCCGAACTGGCCGCGCGCAACGCCAACTACATCGGCGGGGACATCGCCTGCGGCGCCGCCGGCGGCCTGCAACTGCTGCTGCGCCCCCGGCTCTCCCTCTCCCCCTACACCACCCCGCACCCGGCCGTGTTCCTCTGCTCCTCGGCGACCCCGCCCGGGCCCGGCGTCCACGGCATGTCCGGGCACAACGCGGCCAAGGCCGTGTGGCGCCACCTCCGGAAGGCGGCCCGCCGGTGAACCTCACCCTCGCCCTGGGCGACATCACCGAGCAGCGCGTCGACGCGATCGTCAACGCCGCCAACTCCTCGCTCCTGGGCGGCGGAGGCGTCGACGGGGCGATCCACCGCAAGGGCGGCCCCGACATCCTCGCCGAGTGCCGCGCCCTACGCGCCGGCCACCTCGGGCGGGGGCTGCCCACCGGCCGGGCCGTCGCCACCACCGCGGGCCGCCTCCCCGCCCGCTGGGTGATCCACACCGTCGGCCCGGTCCACTCCCGGGAGGAGGACCGCTCGGCGCTCCTCGCCTCCTGCTACCGGGAGTCGCTGCGGGTCGCGGACGACGTGGGCGCGCGCAGCGTGGCCTTCCCCGCGATCTCGACGGGCGTGTACGGCTGGCCGATGGCGGACGGGGCCCGGATCGCGGTGGAGACCGTACGGTCCGCCGCGACCTCGGTGGCGGAGGTGCGGTTCGTGCTCTTCGACCCACCGGCGTACGAGGCGTTCGCCGCCGCCGTCGCGCGGGCGCACTGACCCGGACGGAGCGGAGGCGCCGCCCCCGGAAGCGCCGCCCCGGACATGGGGCGGCCCCGTCGTGACGGGGGATGCACGACGGGGCCGTGACCTCCATGTTCCCCCGGTCCGGCCCCTCACACCTGTCCGGCGCCACTTCTTCCCGCCCGCCCGGGCCAGGGCCCCCGAGCGGCACCCGGGGCCGGCGCACTCGCAGGCCGGGCCAGGGCCATGTCGTTTT
Organism: Streptomyces sp. NPDC015131; assembly: GCF_043079975.1. Taxonomy (NCBI): domain Bacteria; kingdom Bacillati; phylum Actinomycetota; class Actinomycetes; order Kitasatosporales; family Streptomycetaceae; genus Streptomyces; species Streptomyces sp. NPDC015131. The sequence continues at coordinate 691,839 of NZ_JBIBVB010000001.1, forward strand.
CTCGCCAGCCTCCGGCCGGTCCGCGCGCGATGCTGGAGTCATGCACACCGACACCGAGCGCTGCGTGCGGGCCGTCCAGTCCAAGGACGCCCGCTTCGACGGCTGGTTCTTCACCGCCGTCCTGACCACCCGGATCTACTGCCGCCCGAGCTGCCCGGTCGTGCCGCCCAAGCCCGGGAACATGGTGTTCTACCCGAGCGCCGCCGCCTGCCAGCAGGCCGGCTTCCGCGCCTGCAAGCGCTGCCGGCCCGACACCACCCCCGGCTCACCGGAGTGGAACGCCCGCGCCGACGCCGTCGCCCGCGCCATGCGCCTCATCCGCGACGGCGTCGTCGACCGCGAGGGCGTCCCCGGACTGGCCGCCCGGCTCGGCTACTCCACCCGCCAGATCGAACGCCACCTGCTCGCCGAGCTCGGCGCCGGGCCCCTCGCCCTGGCCCGCGCCCAGCGCGCCCAGACGGCCCGCATCCTCATCGAGACGACCGGACTGCCCATGGCGGACGTGGCGTTCGCCGCCGGGTTCTCCTCCGTCCGCACCTTCAACGACACCGTCCGCGAGGTCTTCGCCCTCGCCCCCGGCGAGCTGCGCGCCCGCGCCGGCCGCGGCCCGGCCACGGCGCCGCCCGCCCCCGGGATCATCGCCCTCCGGCTGCCGTACCGGACCCCGCTCAACCCGGACAACCTCGTCGGCCACCTGGCCGCCACCGCCGTACCCGGGGTCGAGGAGTGGCGCGACGGGGCGTACCGGCGCACCCTCACCCTCCCGCACGGGCACGGCACCGTCGCCCTCAGCCCCCAGCCCGACCACATCGCCTGCCGCCTCGCCCTCACCGACCCGCGCGACTTGACCCTCGCCATCAGCCGCTGCCGCCGGCTGCTCGACCTGGACGCCGACCCCGTCGCCGTGGACGACCAGCTGCGCACCGACCCGCTCCTCGCGCCCCTGGTGGACAAGGCCCCCGGCCGCCGCGTCCCCGGCACCGTCGACGCCGCCGAGTTCGCCGTCCGCGCCGTCCTCGGCCAGCAGGTGTCCACCGCCGCCGCCCGCACCCACGCGGCCCGCCTGGTCGCCGCGCACGGCACACCCGTCGACGACCCCGAGGGCGGGCTGACCCACCTCTTCCCCCGGCCCGAGGCGCTCGCCGCGCTCGACCCCGCGTCGCTCGCCCTGCCGCGCAGCCGCCGCACCACCCTCACCACCCTGATCGGTGCCCTCGCCGAGGGCACCCTGCGGCTCGGCCCCGGCACCGACTGGGACGAGGCCCGCGCCGGGCTGGCCGCACTGCCCGGCTTCGGCCCCTGGACCGTCGAGGTGATCGCGATGCGTGCCCTGGGCGACCCCGACGCGTTCCTCCCCACCGACCTCGGCGTGCGGCGCGCCGCCGCCGGCCTCGGCCTGCCCGCCACGCCCGCCGCCCTCACCGCCCGCGCCGCCGCCTGGCGGCCGTGGCGCGCCTACGCCGTCCAGTATCTGTGGGCCACCGACAGCCACCCCATCAACCACCTGCCCGCGTAAGGGAGTTCGCCGATGCACCGCCGGCACACCGTCACCGACAGCCCCTACGGCCCGCTCACCCTGGTCGCCACCGACGGCGTCCTCAGCGGCCTCTACATGGCCGGCCAGCGCCACCGCCCGCCCGAGGAGACCTTCGGCGAGCCCGACCCGCGCCCCTTCCGCGAGGTGATCCGCCAGCTCGACGCCTACCACGCGCGTGAACTCACCGCGTTCGACCTGCCGTTGCACCTGGCGGGCACCCCGTTCCAGCGGAGCGTGTGGGAGCGGCTGCGGACGATCCCGTACGGCGAGACCCGTTCGTACGGGCAGCTCGCCGAGGAACTGGGCCGGCCGGCCGCCTCGCGCGCGGTGGGCCTCGCCAACGGGAGGAACCCGGTCGGGATCATCGTCCCCTGCCACCGGGTCATCGGCGCCGGCGGCGGCCTCACCGGCTACGGCGGCGGCCTGGACCGCAAGCGGACCCTGCTCACCTTCGAGGGCGCACTCGGCGGCGCGGCCCTGTTCTGAAAGCCGCCCTTTTGCCGTGAGCGCCTTTTCCGGCAAGCGCCTTTCCGGCAAGCGCCTTTTCCGGCGGGCGTCGCGCTTCAGCCGAGGCGCTTCAGCAGCGCCGGGAGCGCCGTGCCGATCGGCTCGCGCACGACCTCCTCGGCCAGCGCGTCGTACGGGGTCGGCTCGGCGTTCACCACGATCAGCCGCGCCCCGTGCTCGGCCGCGATCCCCGCGAGCGAGGCGGCGGGCTGCACCTGGAGCGTCGAGCCGACCGCCACGAACACCTCGGCGGCCCGGGCGATCTCCATCGCCGCGCCGAGCACCGCCGGGTCGAGCGCCTGCCCGAACATCACCGTCGCCGGCTTCAGGATCCCGCCGCACTCCCGGCAGGCCGGGTCGTCCTCGCCCGCCTCCACCCGCTCCAGCGCCACCGCCATCGGCGACCGGGCGTCGCAGCCGGTGCACACCACCTCCCGCGCGGTGCCGTGCAGTTCGAGGACCTTCCGGCCCGGCAGCCCGGCCAGCTGGTGCAGCCCGTCCACGTTCTGGGTGAGCACCCGCACGGCCGTGCCGGGGGTCCGGTCCAGCTCGGCGACGGCCCGGTGCGCCGCGTTCGGCTCGGCGGCCAGGACGGCGGCGTCGCGCCGCATCAGCCAGGCCCGCCGCCGGATGTCCGGGTCGGCCATGTAGGAGGCGTAGGTGACGAGCTTCTCCGCCTCGGGGTCGCGCCGCCACAGGCCGTCCGGGCCCCGGTAGTCACGGATCCCGGAGTCCGTGGAGATGCCGGCACCGCTGAGGATCGCGACGAGAGTCATGCGGCCGAGGCTATGCGGGCCCCCGCCCGGCCCGCGAACGAATTCACCGGCCCCCGCCCCGGGCGCCTCAGTCCACCCGGCGGCCGTTCACCAGCTCCACCGCGCCCGTGCCCGCCTCCAGCGCCTCCAGGGCGGCCGTCACCCGGAAGCCCAGCGAGCCCAGCAGGTACGTGCGCAGCTCCGCGGGCTCCACCAGCTTCCAGGACAGCAGCTCCTCCTCCTGCACCCGGATCGCCCGGAACTGCTCGTCGCGCAGGACGCCGCCGTCGTACACGTACGCGGTGATCGGCGGGCGCCCGGTGCCGTGCACCCAGTCGACCGCGAGCAGCCGCCCCAGCGCGACCTCCAGGCCGATCTCCTCCAGCGCCTCGCGCCGGGCGGCCTCCCGCGGTGTCTCCCCGGTGTCCGACTCGATGGTGCCGCCGGGCAGGGCCCAGCCCTCGCGGTAGTTGGGCTCGACCAGCAGCACCCGGCCCCCGGCGTCCCGGAACAGGGCCGCGGCCCCGGCGAGCACCCGGGGGAGACCGGCGATGTACGCGGCGTAGTCAGTGGTGGTCACGGCGCCAGCCTAGTGGTGCCGGGACCGCCGGGTCACAGGGTCACGGGGTCACGGGGAAGGGATCGAGGGGGACGGCACGACCGCCCCGCCCCCTTCCCGTACGGCCTCCAAAATGGAGTCGTGCAGATCTCGGCTGTCCTTCTCCGAATGGCACGGCACGGGGCTGCCGGTCATGGTGAACCATTCGGATGCCCCGCTGTACTGGACGGCGATCTGTGCCTCGCCGCCCGTCCATGTGGTGTGCACGGTGACGTTTCCCGTGACGATGCCCAGCTCGTCGGTCCGGACTCCGCCACGCCCCGTGTACACCTCGGTCGTCGTCCACGATGCCCACGTCATGCTGGCAGCGTCACACGAATGGCCCAGGGATGCGACCGCGGGCGCATGGGGAACCGGGGCACCGAATAACGCCCGGGCACCCGCACTGTCGCCGCCCGCCGGGACGCCTGTCCTGGTGCGCGGGCGGGACCCGCTTCCCCTGCCCCTGGGGAGGCGGCCTGACCAGCGGGTCCGCCCGCCGGACAGGGGTGGCACAGCGTCTCACCCTCCGGATAGGGTCGGCCCCGGCGCGACTGCCTGTTCGATAGCAAGGGATGCAAGGTGACGGACGGAGCAGTAACTGAGGCCGCGCACGTGCTCGTCGCGGCTGACAAGTTCAAGGGTTCGCTCACGGCCGTACAGGTCGCGGAGCGGGTGACGGCCGGGCTCCGGCAGGTCGTCCCGGATCTGGAGGTGGAGACCCTGCCGGTCGCCGACGGCGGCGACGGCACGGTCGCGGCCGCGGTGGCCGCCGGGTTCGAACGGCGTGAGGTACGGGTGACCGGCCCGCTCGGCGCCCCGGTGACCGCCGCGTACGCCCTGCGCGACGGCACGGCGGTCGTGGAGATGGCCGAGGCATCGGGCCTCCAGCTCCTCCCCGAGGGCGTCTTCGCCCCGCTGACGTCGACCACGTACGGCTCCGGCGAGCTGCTGCGGGCCGCGCTGGACGCCGGCGCCCGCACCATCGTCTTCGGCGTGGGCGGCAGCGCCACCACCGACGGCGGCGCCGGGATGCTGGCCGCCCTGGGCGCGCGCTTCCTCGACAAGGACGGCGAGCCGGTCGGCCCCGGCGGCGGCGCACTGCGCCACCTCGCCACCGCCGACCTGTCGGGCCTCGACCCCCGCTTCCGGGACGTGGAGCTGGTCCTGGCCAGCGACGTCGACAACCCGCTGACCGGCCCCAAGGGCGCCCCCGCCGTCTACGGCCCGCAGAAGGGCGCCTCCCCGGAGGACGTCGCCGAGCTGGACGCGGCGCTCGCCCACTTCGCGGCCGTCCTCGCCGAGTCGGTCGGCCCCCGCGCCGCCGAGCTGGCCGAGTCGCCGGGCGCCGGCGCCGCGGGCGGCATCGGCTACGGGGCGCTGGTCGCCCTCGGCGCCGGCTTCCGCCCCGGCATCGAGGTCATGCTGGACGTCCTCGGCTTCGGCCCCGCCCTGTCCCGGGCGACCCTCGTCATCACCGGCGAGGGCTCCCTGGACGAGCAGACGCTGCACGGCAAGGCCCCGGCCGGTGTCGCCGCGGCGGCCCGCAAGGCAGGCATCGAGGTCGTGGCGGTCTGCGGGCGGCTCGCCCTGCCCCCCGAGGCGCTCGGCCGGGCGGGCATCCGCCGCGCCTACGCCCTGGCGGAGCTGGAGCCCGACCCGGCGAAGAGCATGGCCGGAGCGGGCCCGCTGCTGGAGCGCCAGGCGGCGAACATCGCCCGCGACTTCCTGTCGTAGCGGCCCGGCCACCCGGCCGCACCCCGGCCACGCGCCACCCGGCCGCACCCCGGCGGCGCCGCCTCACCCGGCGGCGCGGCCGGGACCGCCCCCGTGCCCGGCCAGCCGGTCGTCCTCGGCGGCCAGGGCCGGGGTGTCGTACAGGGCGCCGTACCGGGCGTAGGCGTCCGCCACCACGGACTCCGCCTCCGCCACCAGGTCGTGCCCCTCCACCGGACCCCGGCCCGGCAGGTACGGCACCGGCTTCAGCGCCGGGTGCCGGCGCCGCCACCACGCGTCGGCCAGGGCGAACAGCCCGGAGGCGCCCATCAGGACCGGGATGGCCAGGGCGAGCAGCAGGTCGGACGTCATGGGCAGGTCCCCCGATCGGTGAGTGACGGCTGTTGGGCCCCTTATGCCCCGTCAGGGGCATTGCGTGCCTCTCCGGCGCCGCGCACCGGGCGCCGTGCCGTACCCGGTCAACGCCGCCGGGCCCGAAGCGTCACCCCGCCGACAGCCGGAACGCGTCCAGCGCCAGCGTCATCTCCGTCAGGTCCCGGGGCCGGGACAGCGACCGGGAGGTGAGCTGCTCCAGCCTCCGCAGCCGGTTGAACACCGTGTTCCGGTGGCAGTACAGCCGCCCCGCCGCCCGCCCCGCCGAACCCTCGCAGTCCAGCCACACGTCCAGCGTCTCCAGCAGCACCGCCCGGTCCGCCGGGTCCAGCTCCAGCAGGGCGCCCAGCACCTGCGACACCAGCAGCGAGGCCAGCTCCGGCTGGCTCACCACCAGCGCGCCCGGCATCCGCCGGTCCAGCCGGACGATCGCGGGCGCGTCCGCCGGGCACGTCCGCAGCGCCAGCTCCGCCAGCTGCCGCGCCCGCCCCAGCTCCGTCAGCCCCGCCACCACCGGGCTGATCCCGCCCGGACCCGCGCACCGGCCCTCCAGCAGCTCCGCCAGGGCGTCCAGCGGCGTGCCCTCGTCCAGCGACACCACGCCCACCTCGCAGTCCGTGCGCATCCGCCACACGAACCGCAGCCCCGGCGCCTCCAGCCGCCGGTGCGTCAGGTCCCGCCGCCCGGTGCGCAGCACCACCACCGCGTACCGTCCCCGCTCCGGCAGGTCCAGCCCCGCCGCCGCCCGGGCCGCGACCTCCACCGACCGGCCGCCCTCCAGCAGCGCGTCCAGCAGCGCCTGGAGCTGCTCGTCGGTACGCCGCCGCAGCTCCCGCTCCGTCGCCCGGTACGCCTCCGACGCGGTGTCCGTCTGCGCGTCCACCGCCGACCACACCATCGTCGCCGACTGGAGCAGCACCGCCAGCCGCCGGGCGTCCGCCGCCGCCCCCTCCAGCAGCGCGTCCCACACCTGGTGCCCGGCCAGCCGGTAGGCGTGCACCACCAGCTCCAGCGGCAGCCCCTGCTCGGCGCGGCGCCGCCCCAGCAGCTCCGCGTGCTCCAGGTCCCGGCGCGGCGACGCCCTCGGCGCCGAGATCATCTCGATGCCGATCCGCATCGCCTCCCGCGCCTCCTGCCAGTGCTGGTCGAAGCCGATGACCCGGCCGTACGCGGGGGAGTGGGCGTGCAGCTCCCGCACATGCCCGTCCACCAGCTCCGGCAGCCGCTCCAGCACCGCCCCGCACGCCTGGGCGAGGAGCTTCCAGTCGTCCCCCGTACGCGGTCGTCGCGTTCCCATGGCCCGGAGGATGCCACCGCCCCCGCCCCGGGCGCACGCCCCTGACACGCGGTGTTGTGCGCGTGCACAACCCGCCGCCGCACCCGCTGGGCACCGGCAGCGAATGGCGCCGGGGCCGTGGACGGGCCGCCCGGCCCGGTGCTGGGGTGAGCGCCACCGATCACCCCGACCCACCGACGAGGGGACACCCATGAGCGCTGCCGCCCTGCGCGTACGGGGGCTGACGGCCGGCTACGGGCCCGTGACCGCCCTGCGCGACGTCTCGCTGGACGTCCCCGAGGGCGCCTGCGTCACCGTCCTCGGCGCCAACGGCGCCGGCAAGTCCACCCTGCTCCGCGCCCTCTCCCGCACCCTGCCCTTCCACGGCGGCGCCGCCACCGCCGGCACGGTCGCCCTCGCCGGCCGCCCGCTGCACGCCCTGCCGCCCGACCGGGTCGTCGCCGCCGGGCTGTGCCACGTCCCCGAGGGCCGCCAGGTCTTCGCCCGCATGACCGTGGAGGACAACCTCCGCGCCGGCGCGCTCACCGCCGCCCGCGGCCGGCGCGCCGCCGCCCTGCGCCGCGTCCACGACCTGTTCCCCGTCCTCGCCGAACGCGCCCGCCAGCGCGCAGGGCTGCTGTCCGGCGGCGAGCAGCAGATGCTCGCCGTCGCCCGCGCCCTGATGGCCTCCCCGCGCCTCCTCCTGCTCGACGAACCGTCCCTCGGCCTCGCCCCGCTGATGGCCGCCCGGATCGCCGACACCGTCCGCGAGATCGGCGCCGGCGGCACCTCCGTGCTGCTGGTCGAGCAGAACGCCGCCCTCGCGCTGCGCCTCGCGTCGTACGCCTACGTCCTGGAGACCGGCGAGACCGTCCTCGAAGGGCCCGCCGCCGAACTGGCCGCCTCCGACGAGGTGCGCCGCCGCTACCTCGGCGTCACCGGACCGGAGACCGCCCCCGCCGGCCCGCCCGGCACGGCCCCCCGCCTCGCCCCCTGGAGCCGGGCATGACGACCCTCGATGTCCGCGGCCTCACCGTCCGGTTCGCCGGCCTCACCGCCCTCGACGGCGTGAGCTTCACCGTCCGCCCCGGCACCGTCCACGCCGTCATCGGTCCCAACGGGGCGGGAAAGTCCACCACCTTCAACGTCCTCTCCGGCGTCTGCCGCGCCACCTCCGGCAGCGTCCGCCTCGACGGCCGCGAGCTGACCGGACTGCCCCCGCACCGCATCGCCGCCCTCGGTGTCGCCCGCGTCTTCCAGAACCTGGCCCTCCCGCCGTACGCCACCGTCGCCGAGACGCTGATGCTCGGCCGCCACCGCCTCACCCGCGCCGGGTTCCTCGCCTCGGGCCTCCGGCTGCCGTCCGCCACCCGCGAGGAGGCCCGCCACCGCGCCCGGGTCCGCGAGATCGCCGAGTTCACCGGCCTCGCCGGCGTACTGGACCGGCCCGCGGCCGCCCTGCCCTACGGGCGGCAGAAACTCGTCGAGCTGGCCCGCGCCCTGTGCATGGAGCCCACGCTGCTGCTGCTCGACGAACCGGTCGCCGGCATGACCGCGGACGAGCGCCGCCGCACCGCCGCCCTCGTCGCGGGCGTCCGCGACAGCCTCGGCGTCTCCGTCGTCCTCGTCGAGCACGACATGGGCGTGGTGATGCGCCTCGCCGACTCCGTGACCGTCCTCGACTTCGGCCGCCGCATCGCCGACGGCGCCCCCGCCGACGTCCAGAACGACCCGGCCGTCGTCCGCGCCTACCTCGGACAGGAGACCGCCGAGTGACCACCTTCGCCGAACTCCTCCTGGGCGGCATCGCCCTCGGCTCCGTCTACGCCCTGATCGCCCTCGGTTTCGTCGTCATCTTCCGCGCCACCGAGGTCGTCAACTTCGCGCACGCGTCGCTGCTCCTGGCCGGCGGGTACGTCGTCGCCGTCCTCCACGACGACATCGGCTTCTGGCCGGCGCTCGCCGCCGGGATCGCCGGCGCCGCCGTCACCGGCGCGGCCGTCGAGTTCCTGGTGATGCGCCGTCACCGGGGCCGCGACCACAGCGTGCTGGCCATCGTCACGATCGGCGTCGACATCCTGCTGACCACCGAACTGACCCGCCGCATCGGCACCGACGTCCTCCCGCTCGGCGACCCGTGGGGCGACGGCGTCGTCACCGCCGGCCCCCTCACCCTCCCGGAGACCCGGATCGCCGCGTTCCTCGCCGCGTCGCTCCTGATCACCGCGTTCCTGCTGGCGTTCCGCTTCACCTCCTGGGGCGTGGCGATGCGCGCCGCCGCCGAGAGCCCGTCCACCGCCGCCCTGATGGGGGTGCGCCTCGGCCGGGTGTCCCTCGGGGCGTGGGCCGTCGCGGGCGCGCTCGCCGCCGTCGCCGCCCTGTTCCTCACCGTCTTCCCCACCCCGGGGCTGGAGCGCTCCACCTCCCTCGCCGCCCTCAAGGCGTTCCCCGCCGCCATCCTCGGCGGGCTGGACTCCACCACCGGCGCCCTCGCCGGCGGGCTGATCGTCGGCATCACCGAGTCCCTCGCCACCGGCTACCAGGGCGACCTGACCTTCCTCGGCCGCGGCATCGGCGACCTGGCGCCCTACCTGGTCATGGTCGCGGTGCTGCTGATCCGCCCCGCCGGGCTCTTCGGCACCAAGGAGTTCGCCCGTGTCTGACACCCGCACCCGGGTCCGCCCGTACGCCTGGGCCGCCGCCGCGGTCCTGCTCCTCGCCCTGCCGTTCTACCTGGAGCGCTTCTGGCTCCAGGCCGGGCTGTTCGCGATGGCCGCCGCCGTCGGCGCGATCGGCATCAACCTGCTGACCGGCGCCACCGGGCAGCTGTCGATGGGGCACGCCTTCTTCCTCGCCACCGGCGCGTACGGCTACTGCGCCCTCGCCGGCGACGGAAGCGACGGCCTCACCGGCCTCGGCCTGCCCGGCTGGCTCGCCGCCCTGTGCGCGGTGGCGCTGGCGGGCGCCGCGGGCGGGCTGTTCAGCCCCATCGCGGGCCGGCTGAGCGGCGCGTACCTGGGCATCGCCACCCTGGCGCTGATCTTCATCGGCCAGCATGTGCTGTTCAACGCCCACGGCCTGACCGGCGGTTTCAACGGCCGTGACGTCCCGCCCCTCACCCTGCTCGGCGTCACCTTCGACGACAGCGAACTGGTCGTCGCGCAGGTGCCGTTCGGGGCCGCCGAGAAGCTCTGGTACCTGGGCCTCGCCCTGCTCACCGGCGCCGCGCTGTTCGCCCGGGGCGTGCTGCGCGGCCGGCCGGGGCGTGCCCTGAACGCCGTGCGCGACCACCGGGTCGCCGCCGGGGTCCTCGGCGTCCCGGTGGCCCGCACGCGCGCCGCCGCGTTCGTGCTGTCGTCGATGTACGGGGGCCTCGCCGGCGTCCTGCTGGCGCTGGTGTTCCAGCGGACCGTGCCGGAGTACTTCGGGATGCTGCTGTCGCTGGAGTACCTCGCCATGATCGTGATCGGCGGGCTGGGGTCGGTGGCGGGCGCGGTGGTCGGGGGCGTCTTCGTCTCGCTGCTGCCGCAGGTCCTCAGCCGCTACAGCGACGCGCTGCCGCTGGTGTCGGCGCCCGGGGCGGGCGGGGTCACGCCCGGTGAGGCGTCACGCTACCTGTACGGCGCCGCCGTCGTCGCGGTGGTGCTGTTCCTGCCCGGCGGCCTGGTCCGGCCGGCCGCCCGCGGTCCCGTACGCCCCCGCACCGCCGCCACCCCCCTGCCCACGCCCACCGGCACGTCCCCAGGCACTCCAGCGGAGGAACGATGACCATACGCAGACACCGGCGGCTCGCCGCCGCCCTCACCGCCCTCGTCGCCCTCACGGCGACCGGGGGGTGCAGCGCCAAGGCCGGCTCCGGCGACGACTCCGGCGGCCGGGGCGCCGACGGGGTCACCACCGGCACGGGCGTCGACGCGCGCACGATCCGGCTGGGGGTGCTCACCGACATGACCGGCGTGTACGCCACGCTCGGCAAGAGCGTCACCCAGGCCCAGCAGCTGTACGTGAAGCAGCTCAACGCCGCCGGCGGCGTGTGCGGGCGGACCGTCGAGCTGACGGTCCGCGACCACGGCTACGACCCGCAGAAGGCGCTCGCCGCCTACACCGAGCTGGAGCCCCGGGTGCTGGGCTTCCCCCAGTTCATCGGCTCCCCGTTCGTGGCGGCGGTCGAGCGGCGCGTGGACGGCCGGGACAAGGGGCTCGTGCTGCCCCAGGCGTGGTCGGCGTCGCTGCTGGGCAGCCCGTACATCCGGGTCATCGGCTCGACGTACGACATCGAGACCATCAACGCCGTCGACTTCCTGCTGAAGGAGAAGGGGCTGCGGAAGGGCGACAAACTGGGGCACGTGTACTTCGAGGGCGACTACGGCGAGAACGCCCTCAAGGGCTCCACCCACGCGGCCGCGAAGGCCGGTCTGACGGTCGTCCAGCAGAAGATCAAACCGACCGACAACGACATGTCGGCGCAGGTCGCCGCCCTCAAGCAGGCCGGGGTCAAGGCGATCGTCCTCAGCGCCGGGCCGCGCCAGGCCGCCTCGCTCACCGGCGTGGCCGCCGCCACCGGGCTCACCGTCCCCGTCATCGGCAACAACTCGGCGTTCGCCCCGCAGCTGCTGGCCACCCAGGCCGGCCCGGCGCTGGAGCGGCTCTACCACGTGGCCACGCCCAGCCTGCCGATCGGCGCCGCCACCCCGGCCGCCCGGAAGCTCGTCGCGGACTACCGCGCGGCTCACCCCCAGGACGCCCTGGACAACGGTGTGGTGGCCGGCTGGACCTCCGCCCAGGTCTTCGGCGAGGCCCTGAAGCGGGCCTGCGCGGCCAAGGACCTCACCCGCGAGGGCGTGAGCCGGGCGCTGCTGACGCTGAAGGCGCACGACGCGGGGTTCGGCATGACGCACGACTTCTCCGACCCCGGGGCGCCCTCGTCCCGCGAGAGCGCCATCCTCCGGCCCGACAGGAACGTCCCGGGCGGCGCGGTGGTGGCGCGGGCGCCCCAGGTCTCCGAGGCGGCGCGGGCCTACACCCCCGAGGGCTGACGGCCCGGGCGGGCCGCCCGCCCCGCAGGACCCCGGGTACGCGGGAAGGGCCCGGGTGCGTCGTCCGCACCCGGGCCCTTCCCGGTCGTCCCACTCCGCCCTGCGGCGGTCCGCCCGCTACGGCAGCTGTGCCGCCCGCGCCTCCCGGCTCACGCGCCGGTTGTCGCGGAAGGTGTTCACCCGCCGGGCCGTCGCGAAGAGCGGGATCACGGCGCCCAGCACCACCTGGAGCGCGCAGCCCGTCTGGAGCAGCAGCTGTCCGCCGGGGGCGTCGAACGCCCACGCCGCCAGCAGGCCCATCGCGCCGACGATCCAGCTGAGCATCGCCACCGCGAGGATGCCCCGCGGCTTGGGGTACTCCACCCGGCTCACCATGAGCCAGGCCGTACCGATGATCGCCAGCAGCGTCGGGATGAACGGCAGCTCCAGCAGCACGATCGACACGACCGTCAGCGCCCCGAAGGGGCTCGGCATGCCCTGGAACATGCCGTCCTTCAGGGTCACGCAGCTGAATCTGGCGAGCCGGAGCACCACCGCCAGCAGCACCACGATCGCGGCCACGGCCGAGACCTTCTGGTGGGCGTCGTGGGTGACCATCCCGTAGACCAGGACGAAGTACGCCGGGGCCAGACCGAAGCTGATCAGGTCCGACAGGTTGTCCAGCTCCGCGCCCATGGGCGAGCTGCGCAGCTTGCGCGCCACGAGCCCGTCGCAGAGGTCGAAGATGGCCGCGAGGAGCATCAGGATGACGGCGGTGGCGGCGCTGTGCCGCGCCATGCCGGTCTCCTGGCTGCCGGTGAGGTGCGGGATCAGGATGCCGGTGGTGGTGAAGTACACCGCCATGAAGCCGCACGTGGCATTGCCCAGCGTGAGCGTGTCCGCTATCGAGAGACGCAGCGACAGCGGCATCTCCTCGGCTTCCTCGGCGATGTCCGCCTCGGCGTCGGCGACCCAGTCGGCCCGTGTGTCAGGATCAATCACGGTCAATTCGAGTCACCCCCGCGGTCGTGGTCTGACCGACCTCGACAGCGACGTCGACACCTTCCGGAAGGTAGATGTCAACGCGCGATCCGAAGCGGATCAGACCGATGCGCTCGCCCTGCTCGACCTTGGTCCCCTGGGGGATGTACGGCACGATGCGCCGGGCGACCGCTCCCGCGATCTGCACCATCTCGATGTCACCGAGCTCGGTGTCGAAGTGCCAGACAACGCGCTCGTTGTTCTCGCTCTCCTTGTTGAACGCCGGCACGAACCCACCGGGCACGTGCTCGACCGACGTCACCGTGCCCGCCAGCGGGGCGCGGTTGACGTGGACGTTCAGCGGGCTCATGAAGATGGCGACCCGGGTCCGGCCGTCCTTCCACGGCATGATGCTCTGCACCACTCCGTCGGCGGGCGAGATGACCCGGCCCTGCGCGATCTCGCGCTCGGGGTCGCGGAAGAACCAGAGCATGCCCGCCGCGAGAGCGGTGGTGGGCACGGCGATGGCCGCGGCGCGCTTGGAGCGGCGAGAACGGGCAAGACTGATCGCAGCGGTGGCGACGGTCGGCAGAAGCCACGGCGATGCTCCGCGAGCGATGCGTACGCCGAGGCGGCTGTCGCGAGGTGCAGAGGTTTGGCTGTGGGGCATGGATGACCTTCGTAGCGGTGATGCCGCGCGGTTGCGGGGGACGGCGGCTTTCTGTCGATGCTATCGGTTGCGGGGCGCAACTGGGCAAGCCAGCAGCCGAGTCGGCGGCCGGAAGACGATGACAGGGTGTGATCTTCTTCGCTGTCGAACCGGACCAAAAGCGACATTCACCCCTGGAATCGGTACTCCTCCAGCAACCGGCGCCCAATGATCATTTTCTGGATCTCGGCGGTACCTTCACCGATGAGCAGCATGGGTGCCTCGCGGTAGAGACGCTCGATCTCGTACTCCTTCGAGAACCCGTAGCCACCATGGATACGGAAGGCGTCCTCGACGACCTCTTTGCAGTATTCGGAGGCGAGGTACTTCGCCATCCCTGCTTCCAGGTCGTTTCGCTGCCCGGAGTCCTTTTTGCGTGCTGCGTTGACCATCATCGCATGAGCCGCCTCGACCTTGGTAGCCATTTCGGCCAGCTTGAACTGAATGGCCTGGTGCTCGGCGATCGCCCTGCCGAAAGTGTGGCGTTGCTGGGCGTAAGCGACTCCCAGCTCAAAAGCACGCTGCGCCACTCCGCAACCACGCGCCGCGACATTCACGCGGCCGACCTCGACGCCGTCCATCATCTGGTAGAAGCCGCGACCGGTGGCTCCACCGAGGACACGATTGGCCGGAATGCGCAGTCCGTCCATGAGGAATTCGGTGGTGTCGACCCCCTTGTACCCCATCTTCTCGATCTTTCCCGGAATGGTGAGCCCGGGCCGCACCTCCCCGAAACCGGGCTCCTTCTCCACGAGGAAGGTCGTCATCGACCGGTGGGGCCTGGCGGCCGCCTCCTCGGGGGAGTGTCCTTCGTCACTTCGGACGAGAACGGCAACCAGGGTTGACGTGCCGCCGTTCGTCAGCCACATCTTCTGACCGTTCAGGACGTAGTCGTCGCCGTCCCTGACCGCCCTCGATGTGATGGCCGACACGTCCGAGCCGAGCCCCGGCTCCGACATCGAGAACGCGCCCCGCACCTCACCGGTCGCCATCCGCGGCAGGAAGGTCTCCCGCTGCTCCGGCGTCCCGTGCTGCTTCAGCATGTACGCGACGATGAAGTGGGTGTTGATGATGCCCGACACCGACATCCAGCCCCGGGCGATCTCCTCCACGCACAGCGCGTAGGTCAGCAGCGACTCGCCCAGGCCCCCGTACTCCTCCGGGATCATCAGCCCGAAGACACCCAGCTCCCTCAGCCCGTCCACGATGTCCTGCGGGTATTCGTCGCGGTGCTCCAGCGCGGTGGCGACCGGGATGATCTCCTTGTCGGTGAACTCCCGGACGGTGGACACGATCTCCCGCTGGACGTCGGTCAGTCCGTGGGTCTCCGCCAGTCGGGCCATGGCTAGCTCTCCGTCCTCTCCGGGGGAACGGCCGGCTCCGGGCGGCCCGGCTGCTCGCCGCCGCGCTCCGCGACGTACCGCTCGGTCGGCACCATCACCTTGCGGCGGAACACGCAGACCAGCGTGCCGTCCTGCTTGATGCCCCGGGTCTCGACGTGCACGATCCCGCGGTCGCCCCGGGACCTCGACGGGGTCTTGCCGAGGACGGTGGTCTCGCCGTAGACCGTGTCGCCGTGGAAGGTCGGCGCCACGTGCTTCAGCGACTCGACCTCCAGGTTGGCGATGGCCTTGCCGGAGACGTCCGGCACCGACATGCCGAGCAGCAGCGAGTAGACGTAGTTCCCTACCACCACATTCCTGCCGAAGTCCGTGCTCGTACCGGCGTAGTTGGCGTCCAGGTGGAGCGGGTGGTGGTTCATGGTGAGGAGGCAGAAGAGGTGGTCGTCGTACTCGGTGACGGTCTTCCCCGGCCAGTGCTTGTAGACCGCGCCGACCTCGAACTCCTCGTAGGTGCGCCCGAACCGGGTCGTCATGACGCCTCCGGGGCCCGGAACTCGGAGGTCCGCGTCATCCCGGCGGCCCGGCCCTTGCCGGAGACGACGAGCGCCATCTTGCGGCTCGCCTCGTCGATCATCTCGTCGCCCAGCATCGCCGAACCCTTCCTGCCGCCCGCCTCGGACGTGTAGTACGCGTACGCGTCCAGGATCAGCTCCGCGTGGTCGAAGTCCTCCTGGGACGGCGAGAACACCTCGTTGGCCGCCTCGACCTGGCCCGGGTGCAGCACCCACTTGCCGTCGAAGCCCAGCGCCGCGGCCCGGCCGGCCACCTCGCGGAAACCGTCCACGTTCTTGATCTGGAGATAGGGCCCGTCGATCGCCTGGAGGTCGTTGGCCCGGGCCGCCATCAGGATCTTCATCAGGATGTAGTGGTACGCGTCAGCCGGGTAACCGGGCGGCTGCTCACCCACCACCAGCGACTTCATGTTGATGGACGCCATGAAGTCGGCCGGCCCGAAGATGATCGTCTCCAGCCGGGGCGACGCCTGCGCGATGGCGTTGACGTGGTTGAGGCCCCGGGCGTTCTCGATCTGCGCCTCGATGCCGATGCGGCCGGTCTCGAAGCCCATCGTCCGCTCGATCTGCGTCAGCAGCAGGTCCAGCGCCACCACCTGCTCGGCGCTCTGCACCTTCGGCAGCATGATGCAGTCCAGGTTCTGGCCGGCGCCCTCGACGACCGTCACCACGTCGCGGTACGTCCACTCGGTGGTCCAGTCGTTGACCCGGACGACCCTGGTCCTGCCCGTCCAGTCGCCCTCGTTGAGGAACTTCACGATGGTGTGCCGGGCCTCCGGCTTGGCCAGCGGCGCGCACGCGTCCTCCAGGTCGAGGAACACCTGGTCGGCCGGGAGGCCCTGGGCCTTCTCCAGGAAGCGCGGGTTCGAGCCGGGGACGGCCAGGCAGGAGCGGCGCGGGCGGAGACGGTTCACGGTCGTCATACGGGGACCTCCGAGCTTTCCGAGGGGCTGAGCTTGTTCGCGGTACGGATCTCGTCGACGATACGGCCGATGATCTCCGTGATGCCGAAGTCCTTCGGCGTGAACACGGCGGCTACGCCCGCGCGCCTCAGTTCGGCGGCGTCGGCACCGGGAATGATGCCTCCCACGACGACCGGGATGTCGTCGGCCCCCGCCGCCCGCAGCCGGGCCAGCACGTCCGGCACCAGCTCGGCGTGCGACCCGGACAGGATCGACAGCCCCAAGCAGTGGACGTCCTCCGCCAGCGCGGCGCCCACGATCTGCTCCGGGGTGAGCCGGATGCCCTGGTAGACCACCTCGAAGCCGGCGTCACGCGCGCGTACCGCGATCTGCTCGGCCCCGTTGGAGTGCCCGTCCAGCCCCGGCTTGCCCACCAGCAGCCGCAGCCGCCCCGCGCCCAGCTCCGCCGCCGTGCGCGCCACCTTCTCGCGCACCGCCGCCAGCGGGGTGCCCTCCTCGGCCGCGACGGCGACCGGCGCCGAGGACACGCCCGTCGGCGCCCGGAACTCGCCGAACACGTCGCGCAGCGCCCAGGACCACTCCCCGGTGGTCACCCCGGCGCGGGCGCACTCCAGGGTGGGCACGAAGAGGTTGCCCGTCCCGGCGGCGGTGGCCTTGAGCACGGCCAGCGCGTCCTGGGCGCGGACCTCGTCCCGGTTGTCCCGCCACTGGTGGAGCCCGGCGACCACCCGCGCCTCGTTCGCCGGGTCCACCGTCATGATGGCGGTGTCCAGATCGGCGGTGAGCGGGCTGGGCTCGGTCGACTCGAAGCAGTTGACGCCGACGATCTTCTCCTCGCCGGACTCGATCCGGGCCCGCCGCTCGGCGTGCGAGGCGACCAGCCGCGACTTGAGGTAGCCCGACTCGACGGCCGCCATCGCCCCGCCCATCTCCTGGATGCGGTCGATCTCCGTCAGGCACTCGGCGACCAGGGTCTCCACCCGGCCCTCGATCACATGCGAGCCGGCGAAGATGTCCTCGTACTCCAGCAGGTCGCTCTCGTGCGCCAGGACCTGCTGGATGCGCAGGCTCCACTGCTGGTCCCAGGGGCGGGGCAGCCCCAGCGCCTCGTTCCAGGCCGGGAGCTGGACGGCACGCGCGCGTGCGTCCTTCGACAGGGTGACGGCGAGCATCTCCAGCACGATGCGCTGGACGTTGTTCTCCGGCTGCGCCTCGGTCAGGCCCAGTGAGTTGACCTGCACGCCGTACCGGAAGCGGCGCTGCCTGGGGTCCTCGATGCCGTACCGCTCCCGGGTGATCCGGTCCCAGATGCGGCCGAAGGCGCGCATCTTGCACATCTCCTCGATGAAGCGGACGCCCGCGTTCACGAAGAACGAGATCCGGGCCACCACCTCGCCCCGGCGCTCCTCGGGCACCTGGCCGGAGGCGAACACCGCGTCCAGGACGGCGATCGCCGTGGACATGGCGTACGCGATCTCCTGGACGGGGGTGGCCCCCGCCTCCTGGAGGTGGTAGCTGCAGATGTTGATCGGGTTCCACTTCGGCAGGTGGTTCACCGCGTACGTGATCATGTCGGTGGTCAGCCGCAGCGACGGGCCGGGCGGGAAGACGTGCGTCCCGCGCGACAGATACTCCTTGACGATGTCGTTCTGCGTGGTGCCCTGGAGCGCGCTCACGTCCGCGCCCTGCTCCTCGGCCACCACCTGGTACAGCGCCAGCAGCCACATCGCGGTGGCGTTGATGGTCATGGAGGTGTTCATCCGCTCCAGCGGGATGCCCTGGAACAGCCGGCGCATGTCGCCGAGGTGCGAGACGGGGACCCCGACCCGGCCGACCTCGCCCCGGGCGAGGACGTGGTCGGGGTCGTAGCCCGTCTGGGTCGGCAGGTCGAAGGCGACCGAGAGCCCCGTCTGGCCCTTGGCGAGGTTGCGCCGGTACAGCTCGTTGGACGCCTCGGCGGTGGAGTGCCCCGCGTACGTCCGCATCAGCCAGGGGCGGTCCTTCTTGCGCTCCGTCATCAGGCGTCCCGGAAACGGTTGATGGCGTCGATGTGCCGGTCCCGCAGCTCCTGGTCCTGGACGCCCAGGCCCTCCCCGGGGGCCAGGCACAGCACGCCGACCTTCCCCTGGTGGACGTTGCGGTGGACGTCGTGGGCGGCCTGGCCGGTGTCCTCCAGGGCGTACACCTTGGACACGGTCGGGTGGATCCTGCCCTTGGCGATCAGGCGGTTGGCCTCCCACGCCTCGCGGTAGTTGGCGAAGTGCGTGCCGATGATCCGCTTCAGCGACATCCACAGGTAGCGGTTGTCGTACTCGTGCAGATAGCCGGAGGTGGAGGCGCAGGTGGTGATGGTGCCGCCCTTGCGGGTGACGTAGACGGACGCGCCGAACGTCTCGCGGCCGGGGTGCTCGAAGACGATGTCGATGTCCTCGCCGCCGGTGAGTTCCCGGATGCGCTTGCCGAAGCGCTTCCACTCCTTCGGGTCCTGGGTCCGCTCGTCCTTCCAGAACCGGTAGCCCTCGGCGTCGCGGTCGATGACGGCCTCGGCGCCCATCGCGCGGCAGATCTCCGCCTTCCGCTCGCTGGAGACGACGCAGACCGGGCTGGCGCCGCCCGCGAGCGCGTACTGCGTGGCGTACGAGCCGAGGCCGCCGCTCGCGCCCCAGATCAGCACGTTGTCGCCCTGCTTCATGCCGGCGCCGTTGCGGGAGACGAGCTGGCGGTACGCGGTGGAGTTCACCAGGCCCGGAGAGGCGGCCTCCTCCCAGCTGAGGTGCCGGGGCTTGGGCATCAGCTGGTTGGACTTGACCAGCGCGATCTCCGCGAGGCCGCCGAAGTTGGTCTCGAAGCCCCAGATGCGCTGCTCGGGGTCGAGCATGGTGTCGTTGTGCCCGTCGGAGGACTCCAGCTCCACCGAGAGGCAGTGCGCCACGACCTCGTCGCCGGGGTGCCAGGCGCTGACGCCGGGCCCGGTGCGCAGGACGACGCCCGCGAGGTCGGAGCCGATGACGTGGTACGGGAGGTCGTGGCGCCGGGCCAGCTCGGACGTCCTGCCGTACCGCTCCAGGAAGCCGAAGGTCGGCAGCGGCTCGAAGAGGGCGGTCCACACGGAGTTGTAGTTCACCGAGGAGGCCATCACGGCCACCAGCGCCTCACCCGGGCCCAGGGCGGGCAGGGGCACCTGGTCGAGGTGCAGGGACGCACGGGGGTCCTTCTCGCGGGTGGTGAGACCGGCGAACATCCCGGTCTCGTCCTTGTGCACGGTCACCGCGCGGAAGGACTCGGGGAGCGGCAGAGCGGCGAAGTCCGCGGACGTGGTGTCCGGCGACTGGATCGCGTCCAGGATTTCCTTCACGGTGTCGCCTCCGGTGAGGAACGTCTTGAGGGGCGGGCGGGGCCGCGGGGGAGGGGTGCCGTCGGTCCGGCGGGGCGGGGCGGGAGGGTGCCTGTGACGCAGGCGTCCGGGCGCGCGGGGCGCGGTGGCTCCCGCGGGGACAGCCGGCGTACGGAGGTGTCCGCGGGCCGGCCGCCCGGACACCCTCAACGTATGACACCGGGTGTCAGGCGACAAGACACTCAGTGCCAACAATTTCTCTCAGATGTCATCTGCCGATCACGGATGAGCGATGATCGAGCGGGTGGGGCCCGGGTACGCGGACGGCCCGACCGTCCCGGCGGAGGTCGCCGGGCCGGACGGGCCGTGGAAGCGGGGGCGGGGGCCGGGGGTCCGGCCGTCGGGGGAGTGCCGTCAGGGGGTGACGTCAGGGGGTCTTGAGCGTCTGCTCGATGGTGCGCATGATCTCGGCCAGCGGGGTGTCCGTGCGCGCCACCGTCACCAGGACGTCGCCCGAGGTGCTCGCCGTCGCGGTGGGGGGCTTGGCCGGGGCGCTCGCGCCGGCCGTGCGCCCCGCGCCTATGCCCGTGCCGAAGGTGTCCCGGACGATGGCGAAGGCGTGGTCGAGCTGGGTCTCCAGGTCCCCCTGGCCGCCCGCCCGCAGCCAGCGCCGCAGCACATGGTTGTGCGCCGTGACGACCGCCGACGCGGCCACCTCCGCCAGCAGCGGGTCGTCGTTGCCGTCGTGGTGGTCCCGCTCGTCGAAGTGACCCAGCAGATACCGGGTGAACAGCCGCTCGTAGCGGGCCACCGACGCGATCTCCCGCTCCCGGAGGGTGGGCACCTCCCGGGTGAGGCGGTAGCGCTCCACCGACACCGCCGGGGAGGCCGCGTACATCTTCATGACCTCCTTGATGCCGCGGCACACCGTGTCGAGCGGATGCTCGTGCGCGGGGGCGGCGTGCAGGACGGCCTCGGCCCGCACCAGCGTGTCGTCGTGGTCCGGGAAGATCGCCTCCTCCTTGGAGCGGAAGTGGCGGAAGAACGTACGGCGGGCCACGCCGGCGGCGGCGGCGATCTCGTCCACCGTCGTCGCCTCGTACCCCTTGGTCGCGAACAGCTCCATGGCGGCGGCGGCCAGTTCACGGCGCATCTTGAGCCGCTGGGCGGCGGCACGGTTGCCCGCGGCGCTCTCCGGGGCGTCGGGCGGAGAGAGGGTACGGGCGGGTCGGCGGGCGGCGTCAGCGGGCTGGGACATGACCTGAACGTACTGCATTTGTGCAGGACCGCGCCCGTGGGGCCGGGCCGCCCACCGGCCCCGGGGCCCGCCCGGACGGCCCGCCGCGCGGCCCGGGAGGCGGCCCTGGTGGCCCGCTCCGGTGACCGGACGGCCGCCCTGGTGGCCCGCCCCGCCGGCCGCCCGGTTCAGCGCCGGGCATGCTCACGGAAGCCGCGTCCCGTTTTGCGGCCCAGGCACCCCGCGGCCACCAGGTGCTCCAGGAGGGGCGCCGGGGCGAGGCCCGGGTCGCGGAACTCGCGGTGCAGCCCGCGCTCGATCGCCAGCGAGACGTCCAGCCCGACCACGTCCAGCAGCTCGAAGGGGCCCATCGGGTAGCCGCCGCCCAGCTTCATGGCCGTGTCGATGTCGTCGGGCGACGCGTAGTGCTGCCCGACCATCTTGATCGCGTTGTTCAGGTACGGGAACAGCAGCGCGTTCACGATGAAACCGGCCCGGTCGCCGCAGTCCACCGGGTGCTTTCCGGCCCGGGTGGCGACCGCGCGGGCGGTGGCGCGGACGTCGTCGGCGGTCAGCACCGTGCGCACGATCTCCACCAGCCCCATCGCCGGGGCGGGGTTGAAGAAGTGCATCCCGACCACGTCCTGCGGGCGCGAGGTGGCACGGGCGCAGGCGACGACCGGGAGGGACGAGGTGGTGGTGGCCAGCACCGCGCCCGGCCGGCAGACCTTGTCCAGGATCCCGAACAGCTCCCGCTTGACCGCCAGGTCCTCCGCGACCGCCTCCACCACCAGGTCCGCGCCGCCCAGCGCGTCGGGCGACCCCGCCGGGACGATCCGGGCCAGGACCTCGTCCCGGGCGCCGGACGCCATCCGCCCCCGGGCGACCGCGCGGCCGAGGGACGCGGCGACCCGGTCCCGCGCCGCCGCCGCCCGCTCCGGCGACCGGGCGGCCAGCACCACCCCGTATCCGGCCCCGGCGCACACCTCCGCGATGCCGGCCGCCATCACGCCCGAGCCGGCGACCCCCACCGACCGGACCTCGCGCGCCCCGGCCACCGGGCCGGTCACCGCCGGCGGGGTCAGCGCGTCCCGCACCACCGCACCGCTGCCCGGCGCCTCGTAGGTGTAGAAGCCCCGTCCCGTCTTCCGCCCGGCCAGGCCCGCCTCGCCGAGCTGCCCCAGGATCGGCGCGGGCGCGTGCAGCCGGTCGTGCGACTCGGCGTACATGGCCTCCAGGACCGTACGGGCGACGTCGATGCCGATCAGGTCCAGCAGGGCCAGCGGGCCCATCGGCAGCCCGCAGCCCAGCCGCATCGCGGCGTCGATGTCCTCCCGCGAGGCGTACCGGGACTCGTACATCGCGGCGGCCTGGTTGAGATAGCCGAACAGCAGGCCGTCCGCCACGAAACCGGGGCGGTCGCCGACCGCGACCGGCTCCTTGCCGAGCAGCCGGGCCAGCTCGGTGACGGCGGCGACGGCCCGGGGAGCGGTCAGCACCGAGGAGACCACCTCGACCAGCCTCATCGCCGGCGCCGGGTTGAAGAAGTGCAGGCCCAGCACCCGTTCGGGGCGCGCCGAACCGGCCGCCAGCCGGGTCACCGACAGGGCGTTGGTCCCGGTGGCGAGGATTGTGTCCGGGCGGACGACGGCGTCGAGCGCCCGGAAGACCTGCTGCTTCACCTCGTACGACTCCGGCACGACCTCGATCACCAGGTCGGCGCCGGCCGCCGCGTGGATGTCGGTGTACGTGCGGAAGCGGGCGAGGGCGCCGCGGCGCTCCTCCCCGGTGATCCGCCCGCGCGCCACCGACCGGGCGGTGGACGCCTCCAGGGCGGCGGTGGCGCGGGCGGCGGCGCCCTCGGCGGTGTCGATGCCGACGACCTCGCGTCCGGCCCGGGCGAGGACCTCGGCGATTCCGGCGCCCATCGTGCCGAGGCCGACGACGGCGACGGTGGAGAGAGGGATGTCCATCAGGGGACTCCAGGGATGAGTGACGACTGATGAGGGGTGCGCGGTACGGGTGGCGCGCGCGGCGGTACGGCCACGGAGGGCGTACGTACCGGAATGCCGCGGAGGAGGGCGCGGGCCGCCCGGGGGCGGGCCGCTGTCGCGGTGGGAGAAGGCGGCGGGCTCTGTCCCGGAGTCCCGCCGTACCACGTGCCGAACCGACTGGGTACTCGCGGCGGCTGCGTCACCAGGCCGCCGGCGAGGACGCGGGGGATACCCGCTCCCGCGAGCTTAACCGGCGGGTAACGTCCGCGCCAGACCCGGGAACCGGCCCGAAAACGGTGATGGCGAACCCGCCCGCGCCGGATACTGGCACCCATGGACGCCATGGACGAGGAGTTCCGGTCGCTCACGCACCGCCTGGCGCCGGAGGCGGCCGGGGCGCCCGCCTTCGCCCGGCTGGCCGCCGCCCGCGACCCCGACGAACTGGCGGCCGTGCTCACCCGGCCCGGCGAGCCGCTGTGGGCCCGGGAGATGGCCGCCTTCCGGCTCGGCCTCGCCGGCGACCGGCGCGCCTTCGAGGCGCTCGTCCTGCTCCTCAACCACCGCGACCCCGACCGCTGTGTCTCCGCCGCCTACGCCCTCACCCGGCTCGGCGACCCGCGCACCCCGAGGGCCGCGGCGGCGCTCGCCACCAATGAACTCCGCGTCGCCTACGCCCTGTTACCGGTACGGCTCCTGGCCGACCTGCGCGCACCGGAGTCCGTACCGGCGCTGATCACCGTCCTGGAACGCCGGCTGGCCCTCGGCGACCCGCACTGGCGCGTCGGCGTGGCCTGCGCCGAGGGCCTGGGCGCCCTGGGCGACCCCCGCGCCCGCCCGGTCCTCGAAGCCGCCCGCGCCCGCCCCCGGCTCGCCGCAGCGGCAGCGGCCGCCCTCCGCCGCCTGCCCCCTCACCCGGCCGGCCCCCGGACGTAACGCACCTCCGCCACGGTGACGCCCTCCGGGGCGGTCAGGCGCGGTGGCCGCCGTGGCCCAGGAGGCCGTGCAGGACCGCGCCGCCGGTTCTGCCCGCCGAGCCCGGCGCCTTCGGCGTGCCGGCGGCGCGTGCCGTGTCGTCCGGGAGCGGGTCGGGGAGCGCCGCGCAGGTCGCGTCCGCCGCCGCGCCGGTCCCGGCCGCCGGGGGAAGCGCGCCCGCCTCCAGGTACCGCACCAGGTGCCGGTCCAGGCAGGTGTTGCCGCCCAGCGTCACCGCGTGGTTGCCGCCGCCGCGCTCGACCACCAGGCGCGAGCCGCGCAGCGCCCGGCGGACGGCGACACCGCCCTCGTACGGGGTGGCGGCGTCCTCCGTCGCCTGGAACAGCAGGACCGGCGGCAGGGCGTCGTTCGTCACCGCCATCGGTTCCCCGCCCGGCACCGGCCAGAACGCGCACGGCGCGTTGTACCAGGCGTTGTTCCAGGTGGAGAAGGGCGCCTTGCCGTACACGGACCAGTTGTCCCGGTGCCAGACGCCCCAGTCCCGGGGCCACCGCGCGTCCCGGCACTGGACGGCCGTGTAGACCGAGTAGCTGTTGTCGTCCGACGCGTCGGAGGCCGCCAGCGTCCGGTGGGCCGCCACGAGCGGCTCGGCGTCCTTGTCGTTGGCGTACGCGGAGAAGGCCCCGGCGAGCATCGGCCAGAAGCCGTTGAAGTACCCGCCCGGCAGGAAGGTGTCCTCCAGCTCCGCCGGGCCCACCTTCCGCCCGGCGGGCTTCCGGCGCAGCGCCTCCCGCATCGCGTACCAGCGGGCCTCCACCTTCGCCGGGTCGGTGCCCAGCCGGTACGTCCCGTGGTGCTTGGCCACCCAGGCCATGAACGCCTTGTGGCGGGCGTCGAAGGCCACGTCCTGGGCCAGGTTGAGGCGGTACCAGACCCCGCGCGGGTCGACCACCGAGTCCAGCACCATCCGCCGTACCCGCTGCGGGAACAGCTTGGCGTACACCGTGCCCAGGTACGTGCCGTACGAGTACCCGAAGTAGTTGATCCGCTCCGCGCCGAGCGCCCGCCGGATCACCTCCAGGTCCCGGGCCGCGTCCACCGTGCCCATGTGGGCCAGCAGGCTCCCGTGCCGCTCCCCGCACGCCCGGGCGAACGACGCCGCCCGCGCCAGGTTGACCCGCTCGTCCCGCTGGTCGCGCGGCACCGAGTCCGGCCGTACGGGCGCGAAGTACCCCGGCTTGCAGTCCAGCGCCGGCCGGCTCGCGCCGACGCCCCGGGGGTCGAAGCCGATCACGTCGTACTGCGCCGCGACCCGGGCGGGCAGCGACGCCGCCACGAACCCGGCCATCGACCGCCCCGACGCCCCGGGGCCGCCCGGGTTGACGAGCAGGGGGCCCTGGAAGGTCTTCGCGGTGTGCGGGATCCGGGACAGCGCCAGGGTGACCCGCGCGCCGTCCGGGTCGGCGTGGTCCAGCGGGGCCCGGACCGTCGCGCACTGGAGCCGCGGGTACTGCTTGGTGGCGCACGCCTGCCACGCGAGCGTGGCGCCCCGCTCCTGTCCGGCGGCGGCGGCCGGTTCCGCCGCCGACGGGGCGGCCGTGACGGCCCCCGCCACCAGCGCTCCGGCGGCGATCAGCACTCCAGCGCGTTTCTGCATACGGGCCTCCCGGACGAGCGGAACGAAAGCGGCGAGGGCGTGCGGCCCTCGGCGGATCGTCCCCCCATCCGGGCCCTCGCGGGCCCGCCCGCCGCAGACTTGACCCGATCAGAGGAGGGTGAGTTGTGTGCCCGCGGTCCCGGCGTCCTCCCCGCGCGCCGGGGTCACGCGCCGCGACGCGCCCGGCCGGGCCGGGCCCATGCCGAACTCGGCCGCCAGTTCGTGCACCTGACGGGTGATCCGGCGCTGGTACCACTTCGGGGCGTAGGCGCCGTCCGCGTACAGCCGCCGGTAGCGCGGCACCAGGAGCGGATGGGTGCGCTCCAGCCACGCCATGAACCACTCGCGGGCCCCCGGCCGCAGATGCAGGACGAGCGGGGTGACGGAGGTGGCCCCGGAGGCGGCGATCGCCCGCACGGTGGCGCGCAGCTGCTCCGGGCGGTCGCCGAGGAACGGCACCACGGGCGCCATCAGGACCCCGCAGCCGATGCCGTGCTCGCCGAGCGTCCGTACGACGTCCAGCCGGCGCTCGGGGGAGGGGGTGCCCGGCTCGACGGTCCGCCACAGCTCGGTGTCGGTGAAGCCGACGGAGACGGAGATCCCCACGTCGGTCACCTCGGCGGCCCGCACCAGCAGGTCGAGGTCGCGCAGGATCAGCGTCCCCTTGGTGAGGATCGAGAAGGGGTTCGCGCGGTCGCGGAGGGCGTCGATGATGCCGGGCATCAGCCGGTAGCGGCCCTCGGCGCGCTGGTAGCAGTCGACATTGGTGCCCATGGCGATGTGCGCGCCGTGCCAGCGGGGCGAGGCGAGCTGCTTGCGCAGCAGCTCCGGGGCGTTGGTCTTCACCACGATCTGGCTGTCGAAGCCCAGCCCGGTGTCGAGGTCCAGGTAGCTGTGCGTCTTGCGGGCGAAGCAGTACACGCACGCGTGCGTGCAGCCCCGGTACGGGTTGACCGTCCATTCGAACGGCATGCGCGAGGCGCCGGGCACCCGGTTGAGGATCGAACGGGCCCGCACCTCGTGGAAGGTGATCCCGCGGAACTCGGGCGTGTCGAACGTACGCGTGGTCACGGCCTCCGCGCCGAACAGCGCGGCGTCCCCGGTGGCGGCGGTGGGGTGGTCGCTCAGGTTGTCCCAGCGCATGACGCCTCCTCGATAGCACTGGCCCCCACAATAGAACATCTGTTCGCATGATCGCCTCTGCCCGCCGGGCCCAGGATTTGGGCGGCAACCGCGCAGGTGGTTGGCTGGTGCTCCCCTGAGGAACGAGTGCTGGAGGACGAGGCATGGCGCAGGTCGAAGCCACCACGGAGCGGGTCGTCGCGGCGGACG
The DNA here is from genome assembly GCF_043079975.1 of Streptomyces sp. NPDC015131. Classification (NCBI taxonomy): domain Bacteria; kingdom Bacillati; phylum Actinomycetota; class Actinomycetes; order Kitasatosporales; family Streptomycetaceae; genus Streptomyces; species Streptomyces sp. NPDC015131. Next base: position 718,651 of record NZ_JBIBVB010000001.1, read on the forward strand.
CGGAGACGGTGTTCGATGCTCTGGCCGACTACAAGGAGACCCGCGAGAAGCTGCTCCCCGAGCACTTCAGCGAGTACGAGGTGCGCGAGGGCGGCGACGGCGAGGGCACCCTCGTCCACTGGAAGCTCCAGGCCACCAGCAAGCGCATCCGCGACTGCCTGCTGGAGGTCACCGAGCCCTCCGACGGCCGGCTGGTCGAGAAGGACCGCAACTCCTCGATGGTCACCACCTGGACCGTCACCCCGGCCGGCGAGGGCCGGGCGAAGGTCGTCGTGACCACCGTCTGGAACGGCGCCGGCGGCATCGGCGGGTTCTTCGAGAAGACCTTCGCCCCCAAGGGCTTCGGCCGTATCTACGACCAGGTGCTCGCCAGGCTCGCCACCGAGGTCGAGAAGTAGCGACACGGTCACCCGGTCGGGTGGTCTTCCCGTCCGCCCCCGGCCCCTGACGCTCCCCGGTCCCCGCGCGGGGACCGGGGAAAAGCGCCTGGTGAGGCCCCGGACGCACGGCGGACGGCCCCTCCCCGGCCCGCGCCGCGACCCCCGGCTCCCCGTCGCTCCCCGACGGCGCGCGAAGCGAAGAATGACGCCGCCGTGTCGGTACGACTGAGGGGAGCGGTCACGTGGGTGGGAGCACGCCGGCGAACGAGGGCCGGACACCGCCCGCACCCGGGCGCGGCGGCGCGCCCGCGACCGGGCACCCGCTTCCGCCCGGCGAGCCCCGGGCCCGCCCCCAGGCGCCGGAGACGGCCGGGTGGGCGGCGCACGGCGTACCGGCGCCCAGAGGAGCGGCCACCGGCGCGGCCCGCGACCCCGGTCCCGGGCCTTCGCCGGACTCCGGTGCCGGCGGGTTTCTTCCGGGTGCGGGTCCGGGCCCCGCTACCGGTTCCGCCGGGTTCCTTGCGGGCCGGAGCGCCGGCCCCGGGTCTTCTCCGCCTTGCGGTCCCGGCCCCGGGGCTTCGCCGGGGCCCGGACCTTTCGCGGGGGAGGCGGTGGACCTCTCGGGCGGGACGGCGACGACCGTTACGGAGGCGGTGACCCCGCCGCACACGGACCCGCCCCCCGCGGACCCCGCCGCACGGCCCGCCGACGGACCGCCCCTCGGTCCGCGCCGTACGCGCCTCGCCGCCCTCGGGCCGGCCCTCGCCCTGGCGCTCGCGGTGCTGGAGCACCCGGTCACCACCACCGCCCTCCCCGCGATCACCGGCGACCTCCCGGGAGCGGGCCGGGCGGCGTGGGTGACGACCGCCTACCTCCTCGCCGCCGCCGTGACCCTCCCGGTGTACGCCAAACTCGGCGACCTGCACGGGCGCGTGAGGCCCCTGCGCTTCGCCCTGCTGACCTTCCTCGCCGGATCGGTACTGGCCGGCTGGGCGAGCACCATGGACCAGCTCGTCGCCTTCCGCGCCGTCCAGGGCGCCGGGGCCGGCGGGCTGCTGGTGGGCGCTCAGGCGCTCACCGCCGACCTCGCCCCCGCCCGGCGGCGCGGCCCGCTCCTCGGCGCCATGTGCGCCGCCCTGGGCCTCGCCTGCGTCGCCGGGCCGCTCCTCGGCGGGCTCGTCACCGAGCACGTCTCCTGGCGCTGGTGCTTCTGGGGCGCCGTCCCGCCCGGCCTCGCCGCGCTGCTCCTCACCGGTGCCGCGCTGCGCCCGCTCGCCGCGCGCCCGGCGCCCGCCCGCGGACGGCCCGACGTCCTGGGCGCGCTCCTGCTGGGCGCCGCCACCGCCTTCCTGGTGCTGCTGGCCGGCCGCGCGGGGGACGGCCACGCCTGGGACTCCCGCACCACGCTGGGGCTCGCCTGCGGCGCGGCGGGCACGCTCCTGCTGTTCGTCGTCGTGGAGAACCTCGCGCCCGAACCGGTCGTCCCGCCCCGCCTGCTGCGCGACGCGACGTTCCTGGCCGGGGGCGTCGCCGCCGCCACCGCCGGTACCGCCCTGTTCGTCGTCGCCGACTGCCTGCCGGCCTACCTCCGGCTCACCGGCGGGGCGAGCGCCACCGGGGCCGCACTGTCGCTGCTGCCGCTGGCGGGCGGCGCGGTGGCCGGCTCCCTGCTGTCGGGGCACCTCATCGGCCGGACCGGCCGCTGGACGGTCCCCCCGGTGCTCGGCGGCGCGATGGCGGTGGTCGGCGCCTGGCTGCTGTCCCGGCTGGAGCCCGGCACCCCGTACCTCACCCACGGGGTGTGGCAGGCCCTGCTCGGCGCCGGTGCCGGTCTCGTCCTGCCCGCGCTGGTCCTCGCCGTCCAGAACACCGCGCCGCCCGGCACGGCCGGCGCCGCCACCGGCGCGCACACCCTGCTGCGCTGGACGGCCGGCCTGGCGGGCGCCTCGGCCGTCGGCGCCCACCTCGACCACCGCCTGGCCCGCGCGCTCGGCGCGACGCTCCCGGACGGCACCGCCCCGCCCGGCCCCTGGGGCGTCACCCCGGCGCTCCTGGAGGCGCTGCCCCCGGCCGTACGGGACGCGTACACCGAGGCGTACGCCGAGACCCTTCCCCGGACCTTCCTCCATCTGGTGCCGCTCCTCGGCCTGGGCCTGCTCGTCGCCTTCCTCCTCAGGGAACAACCGCTGATGACCCACGACACCACCCCCACCCCCACCCCCGCCCCCGGCCCCACTCCCACTCCCACACCCGCCCCCGCCGTCCCGGTCCGCGGCACCGTCCGGCACCACGACGGCACGCGCGTGCCCGGCGCCGCCCTCACCCTCGTCGACGCCCGGGGCCGGCAGGCCGGGCGCGGGACCAGCGGCGAGGACGGGCGGTACGCGCTGAGCGCGCCCGGCACCGGCCCGTACCTGCTGATCGCGGCGGCGGGCGGCCACCAGCCGCAGGCGGTGCCCGTCGCGGTGGGCGAGGGGCCCGTCGAGGTCGACGTGGTGCTGGGCGGCGCGGGCCGCCTCGCCGGCACCGTCCGCACCGCCGGGGGCACCCCGCTGGGCCAGGCCGTGGTCACCCTCACCGACGTCCACGGGGAGGTCGTCGCCGGCACCCGCAGCGGACCGGACGGCGGGTACGCCCTGACCGCGCTGGTCGCGGGCGAGTACACGCTCGCGGCCAGCGCGCCCGGCTGCCGTCCGGCCGCCCTGCCGGTGAGCGTCCAGGCGTCCCGGGAGACCCGGCAGGACGTCGAGCTGGCGGGCGGCGCGATGCTGCGCGGGACGGTCCGGGCGCCCGACGGGCGGGTCGTGGGGGACGCGCGCGTGACGCTGCTCGACGCGGCGGGCGACGTCGTCGGCACGCTCACCACCGGCCCGGACGGGGCGTTCCGCTTCGTGGACCTCCCCTCCGGCGAGTACACCGTGCTGGCGGCCGGCTACCCGCCCGCCGCCACCGTGCTGCGGGTGGCGGCCGGCGGACGCACCGAACGCGACCTCCGCCTGAGCCACGGGGACTGACGGGCGGTCGGGCGGCGGTGTCTCGGGGGAAGGTCGGGAGCCTTCCCCGAGACACCGCCGCCCGGAGGCGTGATGCTGAAGCGGTGAACGGTCCCCCGAGCACCCCGAGTCCCCCGAACACCGCGAGTACCCCGGCCACCCCGCCCTCCCCGCCCACCATCGGCGTCGAGGAGGAGTACTTCCTCGTCCACCCCACGACCCGTCAGCTGGAACCGGCGGCGCCCCGCGTGCTCGCGCGCGCCTCCGCCACCGTCGGCGACCTCGTCACGGGCGAGTTCACCGCGTACCAGATCGAGGGCAGGACCCCGCCCTGCGCGGGCGCCGGGGACCTCAGGGAGGAGCTGCGCCGGGTGCGGGCGGCGGCCGTGTCGGCGGCCCGCGCCGAAGGACTGCGGCTGTACGCCTCGGGCACGCCCGTCCTGGGCGCCCCCGGCCCCGCCTCGTCCCGCGACGGGCTGGGCGACCACCCCCGCTACCGTGCCGGTGCCGACCAGTACCGGGCCATGCTGGACGACTTCGCCATCGGCGCCCTCCACGTCCATGTGCACGTCCCGGACAAGGAGCTGGCCGTCCTCGCCGGCAACCACCTGCGGCCCTGGTTGCCGCTCCTGGTGGCCCTGAGCGCCAACTCGCCGTTCCACGAGGGCACCGACACCGGGTACGCCAGCTGGCGGGCCGTCATCCGGGGGCGCTTCCCCTGCCTGGGGCCCCCGCCGTACGCCGAGTCCCTCGACCACCACGAGCGGCTGGCAGTGGCGATCGCCGGGACGGAGGCGATGCTGGAGCCGGGCATGCCGTTCTGGGACCTCCGCCCCAACCCGCGCCTGCCCACGCTCGAAGTGCGCTCCATGGACGTCCTCCCCGGCATCGACGACACCGTGGCCCTGGCGGTGCTGGTCCGGGCGCTGGTGGTGACGGCGGCCGAACGGGTCGTGCGCGGCGACCCCGGCCCCCCGGTGGGCGCCGAACTGCTGCGCGCCGCCTACTGGAGGGCTGCCCGCGACGGCTGGGCCGGCGGCGGTGTGGACGCGCTCTCCGGCCGCGTCCTGCCGGCGCCGGAGCAGGCGGAGCGGCTGGTACGGCATGTGCGGCCGGTGCTGGAGGCGTACGGCGACCTGGACGAGGTGACGGCGTTCCTGCGGCGCCTCGCGGAGCGGGGGAGCGGCGCCGAGCGGCAGCGCGCCCGGGCCCGCGAGACGGGCCCGGCCGGGGTGGTGGACGCCCTGGTGGCCGCCACCGAACGGGTCAGCGGGCCGTGAGGGTGGTGACCAGGACGTCCCGGTGGGCGGGCCGGGCCGGGTCGGCCGGCCGGATCGGCGACACCCCGTGCAGGGTGGCCCGGTCGTCGCCCAGCATCAGGGTGCCCCGCTCCGCGAGGGTGGTGGTGAGCACCTCGCGGCCGTCCGGGTCGTACACGGTGCTCTCGCCGCCGGCCGCGTTCTCCCGGCCGATCAGCAGCGACGTCACCAGGGTGACACCGTCGCGGTGCCTGCCCTCCGGAGTGGGCGCGCCCTCCGCGCCGGAGGAGGCGACGACCCGGAAGGGGTGCACCTTCACGCTCCACTCGGCCGCGTCGTCGAGGCAGGCCGCCACGTCGCCCAGCATCCTCAGCAGCGGGGTCAGCAGCGGATCGGCCAGGAACGCCTCGGTCAGGGGCTCGAAGTGCCGGTCCCTGTCCACGTACAGCGGATTGGTGTCCTCCGGCTGGACGAACGCGATGTGCGGCTGCGCGGTCAGCTCCCCGCCGCGGGTCAGCAGGAAGTGCCCGTAGCGCCGCAGCCGGCGGGTGCCCCGCTCCGCCGCGTACGCGTCCGGCGCCAGGTCCTCCCAGTGGGCGGCGAAGGCCGCCCAGTCGTGCTCGTCCACGCCGAGGCACGCCGACAGGGCGGCCGGCGGCATCACATACGCGCCCTCCGACAGCAGCGCCCGGTGGGCGCCGGCGACGGGGGAGGCGGGTGCCGTGCTCGGGTCTTCGGCCACATCGTCCATGGCCCCATGGTCCGGTGTCCGCCGCGCGAGCGCATCCGGCGCGCCACCACGGGTTCCCCGGCCCCGTCCGCGGGGCGCGGCCGGCGGTTATCCACAGACCTGGGCAGACGCGGCGCGACCGCGTACGGTTTCGAGGCATGAAGATCCTTGTCAGCGCCGACATGGAAGGCGCCACCGGAGTGACCTGGCCGGCCGACGTGCTGCCCGGCTCCCCCCAGTGGGAGCGGTGCAGACCGATGTTCACGTCCGACGTGGACGCGGCGGTGCGGGGATTCTTCGACGGCGGTGCCGACGAGGTCCTCATCAATGAGGCGCACTGGACGATGCGCAATCTGCTGCTGGAGCGGCTGGACGAGCGGGCGGAGATGCTCACCGGCCGGCACAAGTCCCTGTCGATGGTGGAGGGCGTGCAGTACGGCGACGTGGACGGGGTCGCCTTCGTCGGGTACCACACCGGGGCCGGCGCCGAAGGGGTCCTCGCCCACACCTACCTCGCCAACTCCGTCACCGGCGTCTGGCTCAACGGTGTGCGCGCCAGCGAGGGCCTGCTCAACGCCCATGTCGTCGCCGAGTACGGAGTGCCCGTCATCCTCGTCACCGGCGACGACCTCACCTGCGAGGACGCCCTCGGATACGCCCCCGAGGCACGCAAGGTCGCGGTCAAGGACCATGTGTCGCGGTACGCGGCGGTGTGCCGCACCCCCACCCGGACGGCCGCCGACATCCGCGCCGCAGCCAAGGAGGCGACCGCTCTCGCCGTACGGTACGAACCGGTGCGCGGCGGACCGTTCACCGTGGAGCTGGAGTTCGACGCGGCGCACCTCGCGGCGGCGGCCACCGTCGTCCCGGGCGTCGTGGCCGGAGGGGAGCGGCGCGTCGCGTACACCAGCGAGACGATGTACGAGGCCATCCGCACCTTCAAGGCGGTCACCACGATCGTCTCGGCCGCAGTGGAGGAGCAGTATGGCTGACGTGACGGCACCTTTCGACACGGATTCCCAGGCGCTCGACGAGGTGGTGACCTTCACCTCCGAGCTGATCCGCATCGACACCACCAACCACGGCAGCGGCGACTGCCGGGAGAGGCCCGCCGCCGAGTACGTGGCCGAGCGGCTCGCCGACGCCGGGCTGGAACCGGTGATGCTGGAGCGCACCCCGGGCCGCACCAACGTGGTCGCCCGCATCGAGGGCACCGACCCGTCCGCCGACGCGCTGCTCGTCCACGGACACCTGGACGTGGTCCCGGCCGACGCCGCCGCCTGGCAGGTCCACCCCTTCTCCGGGGAGATCCGCGACGGGCTGGTCTGGGGCCGGGGCGCCGTCGACATGAAGAACATGGACGCGATGGTCCTGTCGGTGGTCCGCGAATGGGCCCGCCACGGCATCCGGCCGCGCCGCGACATCGTCATCGCCTACACCGCCGACGAGGAGGCCAGCGCCGCCGACGGCGCCGGATTCCTCGTCCGGCAGCACCGCGAGCTGTTCGAGGGCTGCACCGAGGGCATCGGCGAGTCCGGCGCGTACACCTTCCACGCCGGACCCGACCTGGAGATCTACCCCGTCGGGGCGGGGGAGCGGGGCACCGCCTGGCTGCGGCTGACGGCGGAGGGCCGGGCCGGCCACGGATCGAAGGTCAACCGGGAGAACGCGGTCAGCCGCCTCGCCGACGCCGTCTCCCGGATCGGGCAGCACGAGTGGCCGGTGCGGCTCACACCGACCGTGCGCGCCGCCCTCACCGAACTGGCCGCGCTCCACGGCCTCGAACCGGACCTCGACGCCGAGGACTTCGACGCCGACGCCCTGCTCGCCAAGCTCGGCCGCGCCGCCGCCCTCGTCGAGCCGACCATCCGCAACAGCTCCAACCCGACCATGCTGCACGCCGGTTACAAGGTCAACGTGATCCCGGACAGTGCCAGCGCCCATGTCGACGGGCGGGTGCTGCCCGGAGCGGACATCGAGTTCGCCGAGACCATGGACATGCTCACCGGGCCGGACGTCCAGTGGGAGTTCCAGCACCAGGAGATCGCCCTCCAGGCACCGGTCGACTCGCCGACCTTCGCCAAACTCCGCGCCGCGCTCAAGCACTTCGAGCCGGACGCGCACGTGGTGCCGTTCTGCATGTCGGGCGGCACCGACGCCAAGCACTTCGCCCGGCTCGGCATCACCGGCTACGGCTTCGCACCCCTGCGGCTGCCCGTCGGCTTCGACTACCAGGCGCTGTTCCACGGCGTCGACGAGCGGGTCCCGATCGAGGCCCTGCACTTCGGCATCCGCGTACTCGACCACTATCTGCAGACCGCCTAGGGGGGAAACCCGGCATGGTGCCCACGGGGGCTTACGGAACCTGGCCGTCACCGATCGACGCGCGTCTCGCCGCCGCGCACGACGGACGTCCCGAGTACGTCGGAGTCGTCGGCGACGAGGTGTGGTGGACCGAGCCGCGCCCCGCCGAGGGAGGCAGACGCACCCTGGTGCGCCGGCGCGCCGACGGCACCGAGGAACCGGTCCTGCCGGCGCCGTGGAACGTCCGCAGCAGGGTCGTCGAGTACGGCGGGACGCCCTGGGCCGGAGCCGTCCGGGAGGAGGGTCCGGGCGCCGGCGGCCCGCTGGTCGTCTTCAGCCACTTCCCCGACCAGCGGCTGTACGCCTACGAGCCCGACAACCCCGGCGGCGGCACCGGGCCGGTGCCGCTCACCCCGGTGTCACCCGTGGGCGGCGGGCTGCGCTGGGTGGACCCCGTCGTCCACCTCGACCGGGGCGAGGTCTGGTGCGTACTGGAGGAGTTCACCGGCCCCGGGCCCGGTGACGTCCGGCGGGTCGCCGCCGCCGTCCCCCTCGACGGGTCGGCGGCCGCCGACCGGGCCGCCGTACGGGAACTGACCCACGGACACCACCGGTTCGTCACCGGGCCGCGCCTCTCGCCCGACGGCCGGCGGGCCGTCTGGCTCGCCTGGGACCACCCCCGGATGCCGTGGGACGGCACGGTCGTGATGACCGGCGAGGTGACCGACGGCGGCCCGTTCGCCGAAGTGCGGGCCGTCGCCGGGGGACCCGAGGAGGCCGTCTGCCAGGCCGACTGGGCACCGGACGGCTCCCTGCTGTACGTCTCCGACGCCGGCGGATGGTGGGAGCCCTACCGGGTCGCGCCGGGCCGGGAGCCCGCCCCGCTGTGCCCGGGCCGGGCCGAGGAGTTCGGCGGGCCCCTGTGGAAGATCGGGATGAAGTGGTTCCAGCCGCTGGACGACGGGACCATCGCCGTCATCCACGGCCGGGGCGCCACCGCCCTCGGCATACTCGACCCCGAGACCGGCGAGGTCGTCGACGCCGCGGGCCCCTGGACCGAGTGGGCCGCCACCCTCGCCGGCCAGGGCTCCCGCGTCGTCGGCGTGGCCGCCAGCCCCCGCAGCGGCTACGAGGTCGTGGAGCTGGACACCCGCACCGGACGCACCCGGGTCGTCGGCGCCGCCCACCACGACGCCGTGGACCCCGCGTACTACCCGGAGCCGCAGATCCGCACCTTCACCGGCCCGGACGCCCGCGAGATCCACGCCCACATCTACCCGCCGCACAACCCCGACCGGATCGCCCCCGACGACGAACTGCCGCCCTACGTGGTCTGGGCCCACGGCGGCCCCACCGGGCACGCGCCGCTCGTCCTCGACCTGGCGATCGCCTACTTCACCTCCCGCGGCATCGGCGTCGCCGAGGTCAACTACGGCGGCTCCACCGGCTACGGCCGCTCCTACCGCGAGCGGCTGCGGGAGCAGTGGGGCGTCGTCGACGTCGAGGACTGCGCCGCCGTCGCCGAGGCGCTGACCGCCGAGGGCACCGCCGACCCCGGCCGCCTCGCGATCCGGGGCGGCAGCGCCGGCGGCTGGACCGCCGCGGCCTCGCTCGCCGCCACCGGCGTCTACGCCTGCGGCACCCTGATCTACCCCGTCCTCGACCTCACCGCATGGGCGGACGAGACACACGACTTTGAATCCCGCTACCTGGAGTCGCTGATCGGACCGCCCGCCGAGGTTCCCGGCCGCTACCGGGAGCGCGCCCCGCTCGCCCAGGTCGAGCGGATCGACCGGCCGTTCCTGCTGCTCCAGGGGCTGGACGACGTGATCTGCCCGCCCGCCCAGAGCCGGCGGTTCCTGGCGGCGATGGCCGGGCGGGGCATCCCGCACGCCTTCATCGCCTTCGAGGGGGAGGGCCACGGCTTCCGGCGGGCCGACACCGTGACCCGCGCCCTGGAGGCGGAACTGGCGCTGTACGCCCGGGTGTTCGGCATCAACCGGCTCGACGTCCCCCCGCTGGAGCTGCGGAAATGACGCCGGCCGAACTGGCCAGGCCGCGGCGGCTGCGCCCCGGCGACCGGGTCGCCCTCGTCTCGCCCAGCGGGCCGGTGCCCGAGGACCGCGTCCGGGAGGGCGCCGCCGTGCTGCGCGGCTGGGGGCTCGACCCGGTGGTGATGCCGCACGCCCTGGACGTCCACCCGGAGCTGCCCTACCTCGCCGGCACGGACCAGGACCGGGCCCGCGACCTCACCGACGCCTGGTGCGACCCGTCCGTGGCCGCCGTGATCTGCGCCCGCGGCGGCTACGGCGCCCAGCGCATGGTGGACCTGCTCGACTGGCCGGCCATGCGCGCCGCCGGCCACAAGGTCTTCGTCGGCTACAGCGATGTGACCGCGCTGCACGAGGCGTTCGCCACCCGCATGGGCCTCGCCACCCTGCACGGGCCGATGGCCGGCGCGGTCACCTTCCTCAAGGACGCCACCACCCGGGAGTCCCTGCGCGCCACCCTGTTCGAGCCCGAGACGGTCCGCACCCTGGGCCTGCCCGGGGCCCGCACCATGGTGCCCGGCCGGGCCCGGGGCGTCACCCTCGGCGGCTGCCTCGCCCTGCTCGCCGCGGACCTCGCCACCCCGCACGCCCGCCGCTCCCTGACGGGCGGGCTGCTCCTGCTGGAGGACGTCGGGGAGGAGGCGTACCGCGTCGACCGCATCCTGACCCAGCTGCTGCGCTCCGGACTGCTCGACGGGGTCGCGGGCATCGCCCTCGGCTCCTGGGAGGAGTGCGGCCCCTACGCCGAGATCCGCGCCACCCTGCTGGACCGGCTCGCCCCGCTCGGCGTGCCGGTGGTGGAGGAGCTGGGGTTCGGCCACGGCCCGGTCGGTCTGACCGTCCCCCTGGGCGTCCCCGCCGTCCTGGACGCGGACGCGGCCACGCTCACGCTGGAGGTGCCCGCACTGCGCTGACCCGCGCCCCCCGGGCCGCACCGGGCGCGCGGGGCTCAGGGCGTGTCCGCCACCGGGCTCGGGCCCGCGCGGCGGTGGTCGCGCAGCGCGGTGAAGACCGACCAGACCACCGACACCAGCGGCACCGCGACCACCGCGCCCACCACCCCCGCCGCGATGGCGCCCCCGATCACCGAGACCGCCACCACCAGCGGATGGAGCCGGACCGCCCAGCTCATCACCAGCGGATGCAGCAGATGCCCCTCGATCTGGCCGATGATCACGATCAGCGCGATCACGATGGCGGCCGTCAGCGGCCCCTTCGCCGCCAGGGCCACCACCGCCGCCACCGCCAGCGCGACCGGCGACCCGATCAGGGGGACGAACGCGGCCACGAACTCCAGCAGCGCCAGCGGCACGGCCAGCGGCACCCCCAGGAAGTACAGCGCCACGCCGACCAGGATCGCGTTGGTCGCGGCGACGAGCACGATCCCGCGCGTGTAGCCGGTGAAGGTGTGCCACGCCGCCCGGCCCGCGATCGCCCACCGCTCCCGTACCCGCTCCGGGAGCTGGCCGGTGAACCAGTCCCACTGCCGGTCGCCCGAGTGGATGAAGAACACCGAGGCGAACAGGCCGAGCGCGAGGGCCGTCAGCACGTGCACCGCCTCGCTCGCCCCGCTCACCGCCTTGCTCAGGAGCGTGGAGCGATGGGCGGAGAGCCACTGGGTGACCCGGCCGTGCAGATCGGACAGCACATCGGGGTTCAGCCGGAACGGCGGCTTCTCCAGCCACTCCTCGATCCGGTCGATGCCCTCGCGGAACTCCCGCACCAGGGTCGTCGTCTCGCCCGCGACCGCCTCGCCGACCCCCGCCAGCACCCCGAGGACCAGCGCGATCCCCGCGATCAGCGTCACGGCCACGGCGAGCCCCCGGGGCAGCCGGCGCGCCACGAGGTCGGCGACCGGCCGCAGCACCGCCGTGATCACCAGGGCGAGGAAGAGGGCCACCCCGATCTCGTGGAACCTGCCGAGCACGGCGAACACGGCGTAGACGGCCACGCCGACCACCAGAAGGCGCCACGCGTGGGCCGCGGCCGAGCGGAGGAACGGTGACACCTGGGGCTCCATGCCCAGCGAGGTACCACCCCGGGGCGCGCCCGCCACGCGCCCGGGCGGACGTTCGCCCGGCCGGGCGCCCCGGCCGGCGCGGATGCCACACGGGCCCGCCACCCCCGAGGGGGCGGCGGGCCCGGGCGCCGGTCGTGAACCGGGGCCGCGCGACGCGCGAGGAGACGAGAACCGCGCGAGGAGACGAGAACCGCGCGAGGAGCGGGAACCGCGCGAGGGACCGGGGCCGTGCCCGGCCCCGGGCGGCTCAGAGCGCGGCGTACCCCGGGCGGATCACCTCGTCGATGATCCGGCGGCGCTCCGGGAGCGGCAGGAAGGCCGACTCCACCGCCGCGACGGTGAACTCCTCGAACACCTCGGGGCCGTACCCGAAGGCGTCCGCCATGTGCCGGAACTCCTGGCTCATGGTGGTGCCGGACACCAGCCGGTTGTCGGTGTTCAGGGTGACGCGGAAGCCCAGGCGGCGCAGCAGGTCGATGGGGTGCGTCGCGTAGTCCTTGGCGGCGCCGGTCTGGAGGTTGGAGGTCGGGCAGACCTCCAGGGCGATGCGGTTGTCCCGGACGTACGCGGCCAGGTGGCCCAGGGTGGCCGTGCCGTCCTCGGCGACCTGGATGTCGTCGGTGATCCGCACCCCGTGGCCGATCCGCTCGGCGCCGCACACCTGCACGGCCTCGTGGATCGACTCGGCGCCCACGGCTTCGCCGGCGTGGATGGTGAAGTGGCAGTTGTGCCGCTTGAGGTGCTGGAAGGCCGGGAGGTGGCGCGAGGGCGGGTTGCCGATCTCGCCGCCCGCGATGTCGAAGCCCGCCACCCCGCGCTCGCGGTGGGCGACAGTCAGCTCGGCTATCTCCAGCGACCGGTCCGTGTGGCGCATCCCGGTCAGCAGGGTGCCGACGGTGATCCGGCCGCCGGCGCGGCGCTCGCCCTCGCGGAAGCCCTCGTTCACGGCCTCGACGACCTCGTCGAGGGTCAGCCCGCCCTCCAGGTGCTGCTCGGGGGCGTACCGCACCTCGGCGTAGACGACACCGTCGGCCGCCAGGTCCTCGGCGCACTCGGCCGCGATCCGGAACAGCGCCTCGCGGGTCTGCATCACCGCACAGGTGTGGGCGAACGTCTCCAGGTAGCGCTCCAGGGAGCCGGAGTCGGCGGCGTCCCGGAACCAGACGCCCAGGGCGTCCGGGTCCTCGGTGGGCAGGCCGGTGTAACCGCACGCGCGGGCCAGCTCGATGATCGTGGCGGGGCGCAGGCCGCCGTCCAGGTGGTCGTGGAGGACCGCCTTGGGGGCGCGGCGGATCCAGTCGGCGGAAGGAGCGTCGGCAGCGACGTTGTCAGACAAGTGCATGCTGCGGGAGTGTACGGCACCCCCGGCGGTGGCGCCGTGACGCAGCCGACAGCGCCTCGCCGCCCCGCCGCCGCGTCAGTTGGACTGCAGGACCGGGAGGGCCGCCGCGCCCGTCGGGAGCATGTGCTTGGCCGCCAGGACGGGGGTCTCGCCGACCCGTACGACCTGCGTGATCAGCACCGCCGGGGTGTCGGCGGGCCGGCCGAGCTGCTCCCCGCGCCGCTGGCCCACCAGGGTCGCGGTCACACTGCTGTGCGCGCTCAGGGACACCCCGCGCGAAGCCCCGGCGAGCACCGCGAGCATCGACGTCCGCCCGGCGTCCGGGGTGGCCGCCACCGCGTCCAGCGCCCGGGCGAAGGCGGGGTGCGCCCGCTCCAGCACGTCCCCGGCCGCCGCCCACTCCTGGCTGAGCGCGGCGGCGGTGCCGTCCGCCGCCAGCAGCGACTCCCAGAACCGCAGCCCGGCGCGGGCGGCGGCGAGCAGGTGCTGGGTGGTGAAGTCGGTGGGCTCCTCGACGGCCCGCAGCAGGGCCCGTACGCGGACCGGGGCCCCGGCGCCGATCAGCTCCTCCAGCGGCTGGATGTGCTCGAAGCCCCGCCGCGGGGGCCGGTCGGCGACCGTCCGGCCGACGCCCCGGCGCACGGACAGCAGCCCGTCCTCCTGGAGGAGCAGCAGCGCCTCGCGCAGCGCGGGCCGGCTGACGCCCAGCTCCGCGGCGAGCCGGGGCTCGGACGGAAGGGTGGACCCGGGCGGGTAGGTGCCGGCGTGGATGGCGTCCACGATCCGCTCGTACAGCACCACCACCGGTCTGCGCCGCTCCGCGCTGCTGACCACCACTGCCCCTCCTCGGTTCACTTGTCTGCAAGCTAAGCCCCCGGCGAGGGGGCGGGCAATGACCCCGAGGTCTCGATTCGGCCGCGTGGACCGGGCCCTGAGCGCCGGGCCTGAGCTGCCGGAACGGCGCCGCTGAGCTGCGGTGACGGTGCCGGTGAGCCGTCCCGGCGACGACGAAATCCGAAAAGTTCTCCGGGAGGTATTGACGTTTACGCGCGTAGATCTCAGAGTGACTCAGCGGTACTTGTCTGACAAGAGATCGGCATGTGCCGCTGTGCGCGGTTTCGCCGTTCCCGGCACCGCACCCGACATGACATCAGAGGCAAAGGGGCCGACATGTCCATCTCGCTCGGCCGGACACGTTCCGGAGCCGACTCCGACCTCGCGGGCCGCGGCCCGATGCTGCTGGCGATGGTCCTGGCCGTACTCGGCTACCAGATCAACGCCACCATGCTCAGCCCCGCACTGCCCGATGTCATCGAGCGCCTCGGCACCACCACGGCCGCCGCCGGACTGTCGCAGACCCTGTTCTTCCTGATGGCCGCCATCGGCCAGGTGACGATCGCCCGCCTCAGCGACCAGCGCGGCCGCAAGCCGATGATGGTCGTCTGCGCGGTCGTCCTGATCGCGGGCAACCTGCTCTGCGTCTTCGCCCCGAACATCGAGATCTTCATCGCCGGCCGCGTCCTCCAGGGCGTCTCGGCGGCGATGTTCACCCTGGCCTTCCTCACCCTGAACCAGCTCCTCACCCCGGCCGGCTTCGGCAAGGCCGCCGGAATCATCACCGCCGTCAACGGCGGCCTCGCCGGGGTCGACGCCATCGCGGGCGGCCAGATCGCCGACACCATCGGCTTCCGCGGCATCTTCGTCTGCTCCACCCTGATCGCCGTCGCCGGCCTGATCGGGGTCCGCCGGTACGTCCCCGACGTCCCGCCCACCGCAGACGCCGGCGCCCGCTTCGACTCGCGCGGCATCGCCGCCCTCGCCCTCGGCCTCACCGGCGTCCTCGTCGGCCTCGCCCAGGGCGGCGCCTGGGGCTGGACCTCGGCCCTCACCCTCGGCTTCCTGCTCGGCGGTCTCGCCTCCCTGGTCTTCTTCGTCGTCTCGCAGAAGAGCGCCCCCAACCCGGTCATCGACCTCGACGTCCTCGCCTCGCGGCGCGCCTGGCCGCTGCTGCTCACCACCGTCTGCACCCTCGGTGGCGCCTTCGGCGCGATCGCGCTGACCATCCCGCTGTTCTCGCAGGACGCCCGGGTCGGCCTGGGTCTGAGCGCCGTCACCGCGGCGGTCCTCTTCCTCACCCCGATCCAGCTGATCGGAGTGATCTCCGCCCCGCTGACCGGCCGCCTCGGTCCCCGGATCGGCTGGCGGAAGGTCGTGGTCGCCGGAGCCGTCGCCAACTTCGTGATCTTCGTCTTCGCGACGGTGTTCCTGCACAGCGAGTGGATCCTGGTCGCCGCGCTGGCGGCGCTGGGTGTCACCTACGGCGGCTTCATGCTCACCGGCCTCAACGGCCTCGCCGTCACCACCGCGCCCAAGGACAAGCCCGGGTCGCTGTCCGGCCTGAACGGCGCCTGCTTCGGCATCGGCGCCTCCCTCGGCATCGCCCTCGCCTCCGCCATGATCAGCGCGGGCAGCGACGCCCGGGGAGTCACCGAGGCCGGGTACCAGCACGCGATGTACGCCGCCCTCGCCCTGCTCGGCATCGGCGTCGTCACCGCGCTGCTCATCCAGCGCCCCGACCCGGCGGACACCGCCGAGGACGGCGAGCAGCGGCTGGTCGTCGCCCACCACTGAGGCCGCCGCCGCTCATCCGTACGGCCCCTCACACCGCCCCCGGCGACCGGGATCCACCGATCCTGGTCGCCGGGGGCGGCAGTCGTGCAGCACCCGGCACGCGCCGCTGCCGTCGCCGGCCCGGCCCCGTCACTACCCTGACCGGATGTCCATGAAGGCACCCCGTCCCCCGTACGTCGCCGAAGGCGGGCGCGTCGGCATCCGGCCCTTCCGGCACGAGGACGCCGACGAGTTCACCGCCCGCGCGCGCGAGAGCCGTGCGCTGCACCGGCCGTGGCTGTTCCCGCCGGACACCGCGCAGGCGTACGCGGCCTACGCGCGCGCCCGCATCGAGAGCCCGGACGCCGAGCCGCTGCTGGTCTGCGAGCGCGACGCGGACGGCGCCATCGCCGGGTACATCAGCATCAACAACATCGTCCGCGGCGGCTTCCTCAACGGCACCCTCGGCTACGGCGCCTTCGCGCACGCGGCCGGGCGCGGTCTGATGGGGGAGGGGCTCGGGCTCGTCCTCCGCCACGCCTTCGGCCCGCTCGGGCTGCACCGGCTGGAGGCGAACATCCAGCCCGGCAACGAGCCCTCCCGGGCGCTGGTGCGCCGCGCCGCTTTCCGGCTGGAGGGGTTCTCCCCGGCGTTCATCCTGGTCGACGGGGCGTGGCGGGACCACGAGCGCTGGGCGATCACCGCCGGTGAGGTGCCGGCGGCCGGCGGGTGAGGTCGCACCCGCCGGCCGCCGGCCCGTACTCCCGCGGTCAGTGCCTGAACGCGTCCTTGGTCTTCTCCACCGCCTGTCCGGCGTCACCCTTGGCCTGCTCGGCCCGGCCCTTCGCCTCCAGGCTCTCGTTGCCGACCGCCCTGCCGGTGGCCTCCTTGGCCTTGCCCTTGGCGGTCCGCGCCACATTCTTGGCCTTCTTGCCCGTGGCCATGTGCGTCACCTCCCGGGCGGTCGCTCGCAACGGCGGGGCGCCGGTGCGGAACACGCCCCACGGGGCCTCCTACCCGTCGGTCACCCGGTGAAGCGGGCAAATCGTACAAATTTCCCGGTGGTGAGCGCGGTCGGGAGCGGTCAGGGCTGATCGGCCGGCGGCAGCAGGGTGCCCAGCGGGCCCAGGTCCAGGTTCAGGTCGTCCATCGTCAGCCCGTACTGCGCGCACAGGCCGGTCATCCGGTCGTACAGCACCATCAGCGTCGACCCGAGGCGCTCTTCCTCCTCCTCGCTGAGGTCGCCCGCGTCCACCCGGTGCAGGGCCTGCCGCTCCATCAGCTGCCGCAACAGCTCCACCAGGGTCAGCACCAGCTTCATCAGGTCCCGCTCCACGGTGTCCGGGTCGGCGTTGATCCGCCGGGCCGGATGCGCCGGCCGCTCCCCGGCCGGCCGGGGCAGCTCGCCCGGAGCGGCCGGCAGCAGCCGGAAGGCGCGGCCCGCCGCGTCGGCGACCTCCTGGTAGCGGTCCGGGTCAGGCGGCATGCCGCTCCCGCGCCCCGCCGTCCCCGCCGCCACCACCGGGGAGGGCATCGCGGGGGAGGGCCCGGTCGAAGGGGCTCGGCGTCTCGGCGCTGATGGAGACGATCAGCGCGCGCAGCGACACCCGGACGAGGTCGATGTCGGCGATCGACAGGACGACGTCCCCCGTCACCACCACCCCGCCGGTCAGCAGCCGGTCCAGCAGGTCGATCAGCGCGACCTGGCGCTGGGGGAGGGGCGCGGAGCCGGACGCCCGGTCGTCCAGGGTCATCGGGGAGCCGCCTCCTCCCGGTCCGTCCCGCCGGACCCGGGCACCCCGGCCTCCGGCACGTCCGCCGCGAAGGAGTACGGAGCCCAGGGCCCGGTGATCTCCGCCCGTACCGGCGAACCGCTCCCGGCCGCCTCCCGCACGGCCGCCAGGAAGGCGTCGGCGCGGCCGGACGGCACGAGGTAGGCGTCATTGCCGACGTTCTCCGCCGGGCCCCCGGCCAGCGGGCCCTGCTGGACCCGGTGGCGCACATGGTCGACGGCGTACGCCAGCGCGGCCTCGTCGACGCGCCGCGCGGCGTCGGCGGCGGCGCGGTGGGCCTCGTCCCGGGCGGTACGTTCGTTACGGCGGCTGCGCAGGTACGCCCGCCCCGGGCTCAGCCCCGGCGCCCCGCCGCTCCCGCCGCCCTCGTCCTCCGTGGCGCCCCCGGCCGGCGGGGCGTCCAGGTACAGCTTCACGCCCCACTCGACATGGCCGGCGAGCCGTGCGAGGCGGGAGCGGAACGCGGCGCCCGAGGCGTCCAGCAGGGCCCCGACCCCCGCGTCGTCCCGGTAGATGGTGGCCAGCCGCAGCGGGAGCACGGTGACCCGCGCGGCGACCGCGTCGACCACCCCGTGGTGGGCCCGTGCCACGGCCTCCAGCCAGGTCAGGTCCTCCAGGTGGGCGGCCAGCGGCCGTTCCTCGAACTCGGCGGCCGGCACCCCGCTCACCACGGCCGCGACGCCCTCGCCGGACAGGACGCGCACCGGCGCGCCCCCGACGCCCCGGAGGTCCCGCACCGTCTCGCGCAGGGCGGGCGCGTCGTCCGCGACGGCGTAGAGATACGTGACCTCGCCGGACCCGCCGGTCATGACTCGTCCGCCTCGGGGCCACCGGTCCGCCGCCGGCCCTCGGCGCGTCCGCGCTCACCGCGCCCGTTCGCACCGCGCCCGTTCTCGGTGCGCCGCGGCTCCGTGCGCCGGGGCTCCGCGCGCCGTCCTTCCGTCCGTCCGCGGGCCGGGCGGTCCTCGGTGCGCCGGCCCTCGGCGGAGCGGCCCTCCACGGAGCGGCGGCGGGCGGAGGGAGCGCGGTCGAGCGGCGCCCGCTCGTCGCGCAGCGCCTCGATCTCCTCCCGCAGCCGCCGGTTCTCCTCGGCGAGGCTGGGGCGGTCGTCGGCGCGCGACGAGAGCGACGGGTCGTGCTCCCACCAGTCGATGCCCATCTCCTTCGCCTTGTCGACCGAGGCGACGAGCAACCGCAGCTTGATGGTGAGCAGTTCGATGTCGAGGAGGTTGATCTGGATGTCGCCCGCGATGACGATGCCCTTGTCGAGGACGCGTTCCAGGATGTCGGCGAGGTTGGCGGACGAGCCCTGCCCGTAGGCGGGCGCCGCCCGCGACGGATAGGAGCCGAGATTGCTGGGGACGGGTTCTGTCACGGCCGGTCGACCTCGATTCGGCGTCGGAGTCGGTCAGCGCCGGGTTCCGGCCCGGCGGCGTGGGCGGTCCTCTTCGAATGGCTCCTCGTCCTCCTCCTCGTCCCACTCCTCGTCGTCGTCCCGCGGGGCGTCCTCGTCGTCCTCCTCCCAGTCCTCGTCCTCCTCCCGCGGATCGCGCTCGTACGCTTCGTCCTCGTCCTCGTCGCGGTACTCGCCGTCCTCCTCCTCGTCGTAACCGTCGTCCTCGTCGTAGCCGTCCTGGTCGTCGTGCTCGTCCGCCGCCCCGCCGGAGTCCTCGCCGGAGTCCTCGCCGTCCCGCTCCTCGTCCGCCACGGCCTCGTCGTGGTCGCGGACGACCTCGCCGTCGCGGATCTCACCGCGCCAGCCCTCGGCGGGCTCGCCCTGCATGGTGACGAACTTGCGGAACAGCTTCAGGTCCAGCCGGGCGCGCCGGCCCTGGGCCCGCCAGATGTTGCCGGTCTTCTCGAACAGCCCCTTGGGGAAGTACTCCAGGACCAGCAGCACCTTGGTGAGGTTGTCGCCCAGGGGATGGAAGGTCACCGCGCCCTTGGTGGTGCCCTTGGCGCCCTCCGAGCTCCACACGATCCGCTCGTCCGGGATCTGTTCAAGGGTCTTGGCCTGCCAGCTCCGGTTGGACTTGGCGACCTTGGCCTGCCAGTTGGTGGTGACCTCGTCGGACTGCTCGACGTTCACCACGCCCTTGGCGAAGCGCCCGAACTCCTGGAACTGCGTCCACTGCCCGTACGCCTGGCGTACGGGCACCCCCACGTCGATGTCCTCGATGACGACGACGCTCTTCCCGCGGGTCTCGCCCTTGCCGCTCTTGCCGGTGAGCTTGCCGACCAGCCCGGACACCTTGTCCTTGACGCCGCCCGCCACATGGGACAGCGCCATCGACGCGGCGGCGCCGCCCGGCGACTTGCCCTTGCCGAGGGCCTCGCCGCCCTTGGAGAGGGTGCCGAGCACATTGCCGAGGGAGTTGCCCGGGTCGCCGAGCTGCTTGGTGGCCTCGCCCAGGCGCTCGCCCATGGTGCCGACCGCCCGCTCGGCGCGGGCCTCCAGGTACTGGCGCAGCTCGTCCTTGAGCCGGTCGCCCGCGCCGGCGACCGCGTCCGTGGCCCTGTCGCCGTTGTCGCCCTTGTCGGCGGTCATGTCCGGGACCTCCTCGCCGTACCGCCGCCACGGCCCTCACCTCGCGCCGAGGCGGACGTGCCGGTCTTCTTGCTGGTGGACTTGCTCGCCGTCCTGCCGGCGGTGGACTTGGCCGCGGAGCCCGCGCTCGCCGTCTTCTTCCGGGCGGCCGTGCCGGTGGACTTCGTGCCGCTCCCCGTGCCGCTGCCCGACCTCGATCCGGTGGACTTCTTCGCGGGGGCCTTCTTCGCCGCGGGCTTCGCTCGGCCGGTCCCGGTTCCGGTGGACTTCGCGCTTCCGGCCCCGCCGGTAAGGGACTTGGTTCCGGTTCCGCGACCGCCGCGCTCCTCCTCGTGCTCCTCGCGCTCCTCGTCCTCGTCGTGCTCGTCGGACTCGTCGGACTCGTCGTGCTCCTCGTGGTCGTCGTCCCGCTCGTCGAACTCGTCGTCCCGTTCGTCCCGTTCGTCCTCGTACTGGTCCTCGTCCTCGTCCTCGTCGGAGCCCGCCGCCGGGAGGTCGCGCAGCCCCCGGGTGCGGTCGTGCAGGGAGTCGGCCAGCCGGTCGGCCCGGGCGGCGACGGCGGTGGCCGCGGCCTGCTTCCCGGCCGCGAGGAGGTCGTTGCGCACCCGGTCGCCGAGGGCGTCGAACGCCGGCGACCCGGTCACGGCCGAGGCGACGTCCTTGGGGTTGATCTTCTTGCGGAGCATCCAGGTCGCCACGGCGATGGCGAGCTTGCCCTTCTTGGTCCGTCCCAGCACATAGCCGCTCAACAGGGCCGCGCCGGTGGTGGCGTTGTTCATCGCGGGAAGTCCTCCTCGCACGTCATGGTCCGCGGCCTTCCCAGAAGCGCTGGATCTCCTCGAGCCGGTCAAGCAGCTCGTCCTCGCGCCGGTCGAAGGTCTCCTGGTCGATCTCTCCGGATGTCAGTTGCTTCTCCAGCTCCGCCAGTGCCGCCACTACCGGCCGCGCGTCGTAGTACTCCTCCTCGGCGGCCTCGGTGACCCGCTGGATCACCCATCCGAAGCCCCGCACGGGCGCGAGCGGGAGGGTGACCAGCTGTGTGAAGAGACCCATGGCCCGCTCACTCCCCCTCGACGAAGCTGTACGGCGGCAGGGGGCCGTGCAGCCGGAAGGAGAACTCGTCCCCGTACTCGGCGGCGATCTCGCCATGGCGTTCGAGGAAGGCGCTCTGCCGGGCGCGTTCGACGAGGAAGGAGACGCTCACGAAGTCGTCGCCGGCGGCGTCCGACATCCGCAGCTCCCGCGCCAGCGGCCGCAGGGCCGAGACGACGGCGGAGCCCAGGGCCTCGCGGCGGGCGGTGACCTCGGCCGACACCAGCTCGCCGAGGGCCATCTTCAGCTGCTGGCCGCCGTGTCCGCCGCGTATCTCTTCGTTCATCCGCCGGGCGTCCTCCGACTCGGTCAGCACGTCCCGCAGCAGGACGTCCTCCTCGCAGGACGCCTTCAGGTGGTACTCCGCGCAGCCGTCCAGCGCCGCGAGCCGCTCCTGATAGGCGCCGGCCCGCTCGCCGAGCGCCGAGCGCACCGCGTCGGTGTCCGGGGCGAGGGCGCCGAACCGCAGCGGCAGCACACCGCCCTGCTCCTGGAGTCCGGCGAGCACCTCCTGGTGGGCCAGGACGTCCCGGCGCTTGGCGCGCAGCCCCTCCGGGGCGTCACTGACCACCGCGGCCAGGTCGCCCTCGGTCACCAGGCTCAGCTCCTCGGCGGGCTCTCCCACGCCGGTCATCCCGTCCAGGTGGAGAGGATGGCTGGTGGGGGCGATGGCGTACACGTAGACCGGCATGGCTCAGTCCTCCCGGTCGTCCCGGCTCTCCCGGCGGCGGGACGGCCGGCGCGGCCGTGACCTCTCCCGCTCCCGTACCGGCTCGGGCTCCTCTTCCTCTTCCTCGTCCGCGTCGTCGCGGCCCTTGCCGAAGGCGTCGGAGACGGCCTCGACCGCGCCGCTGAGCGCGCCCTTGCTCTTGCCCCGGGCCCCGCCCTCGGTCATCTCGCCGACCAGCTCGGGCAGCTGGGTGGGAGCCTTGCGCCCGCTCTCGAGGTCGAGCCGGTTGCACGCCTCCGCGAACCGCAGATACGTGTCCACGCTGGCGACCACCACACGGGCGTCGATCTTGAGGATCTCGA
Source organism: Streptomyces sp. NPDC015131 (assembly GCF_043079975.1). Lineage (NCBI taxonomy): Bacteria > Bacillati > Actinomycetota > Actinomycetes > Kitasatosporales > Streptomycetaceae > Streptomyces > Streptomyces sp. NPDC015131. Next base: position 740,805 of record NZ_JBIBVB010000001.1, read on the forward strand.
TGCCCACCAGGGACACCCGCACGAACACGTCGATGACGAGTCCGCGGTCCAGAATCAGTTCGAGTACGTCGTACAGCGACGACCCGCCGCCGCCCCCACCCTGTGCGACGGGGCCTCCGCCTCCCTGCGGCACCACCGTCATGGTGCCTCCTTCCACGGGCCGCCCGGTGTGCGGCCCGGTCCGGTGCCTCAGGCGCGCCGGTCGATCTGGCCGCGCGTGTAGCGGCGGATCCGTTCGTACGCCATGAGCTCGCCCTCCGTGTCGAGCGTCACCCGGTAGCTGGCCAGCACGCTGGTCGTCTCGGGGATCCGCTCCAGCTCCAGCACTTCCACCTCGGCCTCCCACCCGTCGTCGGTGGGCCGGATCGCGGAAACCGACTCCGGTGACCTGCCCAGCAGCTCGTGGAGTTGCTCGGCGGCGGAGCGCATGGCCTTCGGCGCCGACACCCGGCGAGGGCGGCCCTCCCCGTGGCCGCGGCTTCTGCGCGGCGGAGGTCCGTCACCGTGTCGTTCCGAAGGCATCACAGTCACTCACCCAGTGTCACAACAGACATAGGGGCCTATTACCCATCTTCATCAGCATATCGGACAAGAGGGGTGGGTGACGGGGGCGCGTGACGGGGGTGAGTGGCAGGGGAGCGGGGGCGGAGGGCCGGGTGCGCTCAGCGGCGCTGGTCGACGTATTCGAAGACCGACCCGTCGGGGTGCACCGCGATGAGATTGCGCCCCGCGGGCGTCGGCACCGGGCCCGCCAGCACCCGCGCGCCCGCGTCGGTGAGCGTGGCGTGGGCGGCGTCCACGTCCTCGACCGCGATCGTCGCCGCCACCTTGCGTAGGATCTCCAGCTCCGCCTCCGGGCCGCTCATCAGCAGGAAGCAGCCGACGGCCGCCACCGACACACCGCCGCGCTCGAAGCGCAGCGCGGGGCTGCCGGTGAGGCGTTCGTAGAAGACCACCGAGGTCTCCAGGTCGTCGACGCAGACGCGCAGCGTGGTGCCGAGGATCTCCATGACGGTGAGGGTAGTTGACGGCGCGTGGGCATGAGATCGGTTCCGGGGGCGGCCTGTTGCCGCCCCGCCCCGCCCCGCCCGGCCCCGGCCCGTTCCGCCGTCGACCGCGGTGTCACACCCGGCAGAGCACCTCGCCGTGCGGGACCAGGAACCAGCCGTCCTCCCGCCGCCCCCACGCGCGCCAGCCCTCCGCGATCGCGGCCAGTCCGGCCCGGGTGGCGTGGCCGCCGTCGACCGCGCGGGTCGCGTAGTCCGAGGACGTCGTACGGTCCGCCCACAGCCCGCTCCACCAGGCCCGCTCCTCCGGCGAGGCGAAGCACCAGACGCCGGCGCCGGCCGTCACGTCCGTGAAACCGGCCCGCCGGGCCCAGGACGCCAGGCGGCGGCCCGCGTCCGGCTCGCCGCCGCACCCCCGGGCCACCCGCCGGTACAGCGCCAGCCAGGTGTCCAGCTCCGGGACCTCCGGGTACCAGGCGAACGCCGCGTAGTCGCTGTCCCGCGCGGCCACCAGGCCCCCGGGGCGGCACACCCGCCGCATCTCGGCGAGCACGCGCACCGGATCGCCCACGTGCTGGAGCACCTGGTGGGCGTGGACCACGTCGAAGGAGGCGTCCGGGAAGGGCAGCGCCCCGGCGTCGGCGACCGTGAACCGCACCTGGTCCAGGCCCCGTTCGCGGGCCACCTCCCGCGCCCCCTCCAGTACGCCGGGCGCCGCGTCGACCGCCGTCACGCTCCCGCCCGGGGCGACGAGCGCGGCCAGGTCGGCGGTGATGGTGCCGGGGCCGCAGCCCACGTCCAGGACGTCCAGCCCGGGGCGCAGCTCTCCGACGAGGTACGCCGCGGAGTTGGCGGCCGTGCGCCAGCGGTGCGAGCGCAGTACCGACTCGTGGTGCCCATGCGTGTAGACAGCGTCGGCCATCGCCGTGCCCCCTCGGGGTGGAAGGTGGGTGGTGGCCCCACCGTACGCCGCCCGGACCGCATGGTGATACGCGCATCTCGGATGTCAAGACGGCGGATGAGTTCCCCGCGCCGGTCCCGGACCGGTATGCCGCGTTTGGGAGGCGGGGTCGGGGGCACCGGGAAGGTCCGTCCGCTTCACGCGGCCGTGCCGTGCCCGCAGACATGACGCTGGAGGCCCTGTGACCCCGTCCGTCAGCCCGTCCGGCCCCTTCCCGGGCCCCTCCGGCCGCGCCGGCCGGCCCGGCGGCTCCCGCGCCCTGCCGCGCGTCGTGATCGTCGGAGCCGGCTTCGCCGGTTACCAGACCGCCCGGCACCTGTCCCGCACCCTGCGGGGCCGCGCCGAGATCGTGCTGCTGAACCCCACCGACTACTTCCTGTACCTGCCGCTGCTGCCGCAGGTCACCGCCGGTGTGCTGGAGCCCCGGCGGATCACGGTCTCGCTGCCCGGCACCCTCCGCCACGTACGCCTCGTCCTCGGCCAGGCCGACCACGTCGACCTCGACGCGCGCGCCGTCCACTACACCGACCCCGAGGGCACCGAGGGGACGCTCACCTACGACCGGCTCGTGCTGGCCGTCGGCAGCGTCAGCAAGCTGCTGCCGATCCCGGGTGTCGCCGAGAACGCCACCGGCTTCCGCGGTCTGCCCGAGGCGCTGTACCTGCGCGACCACATCACCCGCCAGATCGAGCTGGCCTCCGCCTCCGGCAACCCCGCCGAGTGCACCTCGCGCTGCACCTTCGTGGTCGTCGGCGCCGGCTACACCGGGACCGAACTGGCCGCGCACGGCAAGATGTTCACCGATGCCCTGGTCCGCAGGCAGCCCGCCTGGCCGGCCGGTGTACGGCCCCGGTGGCTGCTCCTCGACGTCGCCGACCGCGTCCTGCCCGGACTGGACGAGAAGCTCTCCCGCACCGCCGACGAGGTGCTGCGCGCCCGCGGGGTCGACGTACGCGTCAAGACGTCCGTGAAGGAGTCCACCGCCGACGGAGTCCTGCTGGACGACGGCGAGTTCGTGGAGACCCGGTCGCTGATCTGGTGCGTCGGCGTACGCCCCGACCCGCTCGTCTCCGAACTGGGCCTGCCCGTCGAGCGCGGCCGGCTCGTGGTGACCCCGCAGCTCGGGGTGCCCGGCCACCCGGACGTCTTCGCGTGCGGCGACGCCGCCGCCGTACCCGACCTCACCCGGCCCGGCGAGTACACGCCCATGACCGCCCAGCACGCCTCCCGCCAGGGCAAGGTCGCGGCCCGCAACGTCGCCGCCTCCCTCGGATACGGCGAGCCCGCCCCGTACCGGCACCACGACATGGGCTTCGCCGTGGACCTCGGCGGGGTCAAGGCGGCGGCCAACCCGATGGGCGTCAAGCTGTCCGGCCCGGTCGCCGGCGCCGTGACGCGCGGCTACCACCTGGCCGCCATGCCCGGCAACCGGGTCCGCGTCGCCGCCGACTGGCTGCTGGACGCCGCCCTGCCGCGCCAGGCCGTCCAGCTCGGCCTGCTGCGTTCCTGGCAGGTGCCCCTCGACACCGCCTCGCCCGAACTGGTCCGCACCCCCGCGGGCCCCGGCGGCGGCACCGGCACCAGCACCGGCAAGGAGTGACATGCGGAACGACGAACTGGCCACCCTCGGACAGCAGTTGCGGGTCGACGCCGTACGCGCCGCCGACGCCGCCGGCTCCGGCCACCCCACCTCGTCCATGTCGGCGGCCGACAGCGCCGCCGTCCTCCTCGCCCACCACCTGCGCTTCGACTTCGCCCACCCCGAGCGCCCCGGCAACGACCGGCTGGTGCTCTCCAAGGGGCACGCGTCCCCGCTCCTCTACGCCCTGTACAAGGCCGCCGGAGCCGTCGACGACGACGAACTGCTCACCTTCCGCACCCTGGGCAGCCGCCTCGAGGGGCACCCCACGCCCCGGCTGCCCTGGGTGGACGTCGCCACCGGCTCCCTCGGCCAGGGCCTGCCCGTCGGCGTGGGCATCGCGCTCGCCGGGAAGCGCCTGGACGAGGTGCCCTACCACGTTTACGTCCTGTCCGGCGACAGCGAGATGGCGGAGGGCTCCGTCTGGGAGGCCGCCGAGCACGCCGCGTACAACCACCTCGACAACCTGACCCTGATCGTGGACGTCAACCGGCTCGGCCAGCGCGGCCCCACCCGGCACGAGCACGACCTCGCCGCCTACGAGCGGCGGCTGCACGCCTTCGGCTGGCACACCATCGAGGTCGACGGCCACGACGTGGAGGCGCTGGACCGGGCGTTCGCCGAGGCGCGCTCCACGATCCGGCAGCCCACCGCGATCCTCGCCGCCACCCGCAAGGGGCGCGGCGTGGCCGCCGTCGAGGACCTGGAGGGCTTCCACGGCAAGCCGATCAAGGACGCGGCCGCCGCGATCGACGAGCTGGGCGGCCCGCGCTCGATCCGGGTCGAGGTGCAGGCCCCGCCCGAGGCGCCCGGCCGCAAGCCGGCCGTCGACGGCGACGGCGAGCCGCCCCGGGCCGAGCTGCCGCGCTTCGACGTCGGCGACACCGTCGCCACCCGTACCGCCTACGGGCACGCCCTCGAAGCGCTCGGCTCGGCGCGCGCGGACGTCGTCGCGCTGGACGCGGAGGTCAGCGACTCCACCCGCACCGAGTTCTTCGCCAAGGCGCACCCCGACCGGTACTTCGAGTGCTACATCGCCGAGCAGCAGCTCGTGGCGGCCGCCGTCGGCCTCCAGACGCGCGGCTACGTGCCGTACGCGTCGACCTTCGCGGCCTTCCTGACCCGGGCGTACGACTTCGTCCGGATGGCCGCCGTCAGCCGGGCCGGGATCAACCTCGTCGGGTCGCACGCGGGCGTCGCCATCGGCCAGGACGGGCCGTCGCAGATGGGCCTGGAGGACCTCGCCATGATGCGCGCGGTGCACGGCAGCACCGTGCTGTACCCCTGCGACGCCAACCAGACCGCCCGGCTGGTCGCCACCATGGCCGACCTGGACGGCGTCCGCTATCTGCGCACCTCCCGGGGCGACATGCCCGTCCTGTACGGGCCCGACGAGACGTTCCCGGTGGGCGGCAGCAAGGTGCTGCGCACCCACGGCGCCGACGACAAGGCGACGGTCGTCGCGGCCGGGGTCACCGTCCACGAGGCGCTCCAGGCGGCCGACCTGCTGGAGGAGTACGGCATCCCGGTCCGCGTGATCGACCTGTACTCGGTCAAGCCGGTGGACACCGAGGCGCTGGAGGCCGCCGCCGGGGACACCGGGTGCCTGCTCACCGTGGAGGACCACCACCCGGAGGGCGGCCTCGGCGACGCGGTGGCCGAAGCCTTCTCCGACGGCCGCCCCGTGCCCCGGCTGGCCCGCCTCGCGGTGCGCGACATGCCGGCGTCGGCGACCCCCGAGGAGCAGCTCGGCAAGGCGGGCATCGACGCCGAGTCGATCGTGGCGGCCGTGCGGCTGCTGGTCGACCGGGTGATCGCGCCCTAGCAGCGGCCCGCCCCGGCCCTGCCTCCGCACCGGAGCCCGAGCCCCGGGCACAGGAGCCCCCCGCCCCGGGCACGTGAGCCCCGAGCACAGGAGCCCCGCGCCCCGCGCCCCGGTCCCGCAGTCGGCGGGGCCGGGGCGCGGGGGCCTGTCAGGGGCGTGCGCGCAGCCACTCCTCGCGGGTCAGCGCGTACTCCACGTCCCCGTGCTCGGAGCCCTCGATCACCTCGGGCCACTCCTCGAAGAACGTCCGCACGTGGCGCAGCCCGCACTTCTCCATGACGCGCCGCGACCCGGCGTTCACCGTCATCGTGGTCGCGGTCACCCGCCGGACGGCCGGGTCGCGGAACGCCGCGCCGACCAGGGCGCGCGCGCCCTCGGTCGCGTACCCCCGGCCCCAGGCCGACCGCCGCAGCCGGTACCCCAGCTCCACCACCCCCGGCTCGACCGGCTCCAGGGCGAACCAGCCCAGCCACGCGCGCGTGGCGCGGTCCTCCGCCGCCCAGAAGCCGGGCCCCATGAGCCGCCGCAGCGACCCCGTCCGCACCTCCTCGCGCGTCACCGGCCGCCCGCCGTTCAGATACCGCATCACCTCGGGGTCGCCGTCCAGCGCCACCACCTCGTCCAAGTCGCTCTCCGCGACCGTGCGCAGCCGCAGCCGGGCCGTTTCCAGGAAGACGTCCATGCCCCGATCCCTACGCCCCCGCCCCCGGGCCGCGCAACGGGATTGCGGCGTGTGCGCCCGGTCCGCCCGGGTACGCGCAGACGATGAGGACGAGCAGCGCCAGGGCCGTGCGAGCCGGCCGCCGGACCGTCGACGTCCACCGTCCCGACAAGGTCCTCTTCCCCGAGGACGGGATCACCAAGGCGGACCTCGCCGACTACTACCGCTCCGTCGCGCCCTTCATGCTCCCGCAGCTGCGCGGCAGGCCCCTGATGCTGGAGCGGCACCCGGACGGCATCGACGGGCCCCGCTTCATGCAGAAGGACACGCCCGACCACTACCCGGACTGGGTCCACCGCGTGGAGCTGCCCAAGGAGGGCGGCACCGTCACCCACACCGTGTGCGACGACACCGCCACCCTGGTCCACCTCGCCGACCAGGCGTGCGTCACCCTGCACCGCTGGCAGTCCCGCGCCGCGACGCCGCACCGGCCCGACCGGATGGTCTTCGACCTCGACCCGCCCGAGGACGACTTCGAGGCCGTACGGCGCGCGGCCCACCGGCTCGGCGAACTCCTCGACGCGATCCGGCTGCCCTCGGCGCTGATGACGACCGGCTCCAAGGGGCTGCACGTCATCGTCCCGCTGGACGGACGCGGCGACTTCGACGACGTCCGCGCCTTCGCGCACGACGTCGCCGAGACCCTCGCCGCCGCCCACCCGGACGAACTCACCACCGCCCCGCGCAAGAAGGCCCGAGGCGACCGCCTCTACCTGGACGTCCAGCGCAACGGCTACGCCCAGACCGCCGTCGCCCCCTACTCCGTACGGGCGCGGCCCGGCGCGCCGGTGGCCACCCCGCTGCGCTGGGACCAGCTGGACGACCCCGCCACCCACGCCCGCCGCTGGACCGTCGCGACGGTGCTCGAACAGGCCCGCAGCACCCCGTGGGAGGGCGCCGCGACCCGGCCGCGCGCCCTCGGCCCGGCCCGCCGGCGCCTCGACGCGCTGCGCTGAACCGCACCAACCACAGGCCAAGGGTTTGCGGACCCGAGTCACGGCAACCAGAAGAGCGAGGCAACCATGGCGAACACATCCGAAGACACCCAAGACACCCCAGACACCCAGAAATCCGGGAGCGGCTCCTCCGGCACATCGAGGAGCGGCACACGGAAGACCACCAGCGCCCGGGCGAAAAGCGCCCGGGCACAACAACAGCCCGAGGAACGACCGCCGAGCCCCATGCAGGTGCTGCGCGGCGCATGCGCCCAGCTCGCCGAACTCACCGGCATGGAAGCCGAGTCGGTGTCGTCGTTCGAACGCACCGACGACGGCTGGAGCCTGAACGTCGAGGTGCTCGAACTGGCCCGTGTCCCCGACACGATGAGCCTGCTCGCCTCCTACGAGGTCGAACTCGACGAAAACGGCGAACTCAGTGGCTACCGGCGTGTCCGCCGCTACGAGCGCGGCAGGTCGGACCGTTCCTAGGGAGGGAGGCACTCCACCATGACCGTAGTCCCGGCACAGCAGAGCGGCGGCGGCAGCAGCGGCCTGTACGACGTCCTCGAACTCGTCCTCGACCGGGGACTCGTGATCGACGCGTTCGTCCGGGTGTCGCTGGTCGGCATCGAGATCCTGAAGATCGACGTGCGGGTCGTCGTCGCCAGCGTCGACACCTACCTCCGCTTCGCCGAGGCGTGCAACCGCCTCGACCTGGAGGCCGGCCCCCGCAAGAACCCCGGACTCCCCGACCTGGTCGGCGAGATGACCGAGTCCGGCGCCCGCGGGAAGTCCAAGGGGGCGCTGTCCGGCGCCGCCGAGACCATCTCTGACGCACTGAAGGGGTCGTCCACCGGCGGCAGCTCGTCCAGCCGCTCGACGTCCCGCAAGAAGGAGGAGCAGGAGTGAGCACGTACGTCTACGGAATCGCGCGGAGCTCACACCCCGGACTCCCCGAGAAGATGGGCGGCATCGGCGACCCGGCGCAGCCCGTCCGGGTGCTCAAGCACGGCGCGCTGGCCGCGCTCGTCAGCGACGCCCCCGACGACCTGCGGCCCAAGCGCCGTGACCTGATGGCCCATCAGAACGTGCTCGCCGAGGCGGGCGCGGGCGGTGCCGTCCTGCCCATGCGCTTCGGCGGCGTCTCGCCCGACGACGACGCGGTCCTCACCGTCCTCTCGGAGCGCGAGGAGCACTACCTCGAACGGCTGCGCGCCCTCGACGACAAGGTCGAGTACAACGTCAAGGCCAGCCACGACGAGGAGGCCGTCCTCCACCGCGTGCTCGCCGACAACCCCGAGCTGCGCAAGCTCAGCGAGGCCAACCGCGCCGCGGGCGGCGGCACCTACGAGCAGAAGATCGCCCTCGGCGAGCGCGTCGCCGCCGCCGTGCAGCAGCGCGAGTCCGGCGACGCCGTGCTCATCCAGCAGACGCTGGAGACCGAGGCGGCCGACCTGCGGCCGGGACCCGAGAGCGGCGGCTGGCTGGCGAACATCTCGTTCCTGGTGGACCGTGAGCGCGCCGACTCCTTCGTCGCCGCGATCGACTCGTTCCAGAAGACGCACACCCACCTCGTGCTCCAGGTGAACGGACCGCTGCCGCCCTACAGCTTCGTGGAGTGAGCCCGCGGGGGCCGACCCCGCCGGGCGCGCTCACCGGAGCGACGACCGGAAGGACCGAGCATGGGCCTGCTGGGTGAGCTGCTGCTCCTGCCCGCCGCCCCCCTGCGCGGCACCGCCTGGGTGCTGCGCCAGGTGGTGGCGGAGGCGGAGCGGCAGTACTACGACCCCGCCGCCGTGCAGCGCGAACTCGCCCGCCTCAACCAGCTCCTCGAGGCGGGCGAGATCGACGAAGAGGAATTCGACCGCCGGGAGGACGAGCTGCTCGACCGCCTGGAGAAGGGCCCGAGACAGCCATGACCACCCCCCGCCCCGGCGGACTGCCCAGCCCGTACGCCTCCGAGGGCAGCAGCGCCAACCTGGCCGACATCCTCGAACGCGTCCTGGACAAGGGCGTCGTCATCGCCGGCGACATCAAGATCAACCTGCTGGACATCGAGCTGCTCACCATCAAGCTGCGCCTCGTCGTCGCCTCCGTCGACCGGGCCAAGGAGATGGGCATCGACTGGTGGGAGAGCGACCCCGCCCTCTCCACCCGCGCCCGGAGCAGCGAACTCGCCCGGGAGAACGCCGATCTCCAGCGCCGCATCGCCGAACTGGAGGAACGCACCGCATGAGCACCGACCGGCTGCGTTACGTCTACGCCGTCACCCGCCCCTTCGACGGCGTCCTGCCCGAGGGCGCCCACGGCATCGGCGGCGAACCGCCCCGGCTGCTGCGCCACGGCGACCTGGTGGCCGTGGTGGGCGCCGTGCCCGCCGAGGACTTCGACGAGGCGCCCCTGCGCGCCCGGCTGGAGGACCTCGACTGGCTCGCCGCCACCGCGCGCGCCCACGACGCGGTCGTCGCCGCCCTGTCCACGGTGACGTGCCCGCTGCCACTGCGGCTCGCGACCGTCTGCCGGGACGACAGCGGGGTGCGGCGCCTGCTGGAGGACGGCGAGGAGCGGTTCGTCCGGGCGCTGGAGCGGCTGGACGGCCGGGTCGAGTGGGGCGTCAAGGTGTACGCGGAGCCCGGCGCGCCCGCCGCGCCGGAGGCCGGGCAGCCGGACGCGCCGGCCGCCGGGGCGAGCGGGCGCGACTACCTGCGCCGCCGGCTCCAGGAGCGCCGCAGCCGTGACGGCGACTGGCAGCGCGCGGACGCCGTGTGCCGCCGGCTGCACCAGGAGCTGGCCGGGCGCGCCGAGGCCGCCACCGTCCACCGCCCGCAGGACACCCGCCTGTCCGGCGCGGCCGGCGTCAATGTGCTGAACGCCGCCTATCTGGTGGACCGCGACCACAGCGAGCGGTTCGTCGAGCTGGTCGAGGCGGTCGCCGAGCCGGGCGTACGGGTGGAGCTGACCGGGCCCTGGGCCCCGTACTCCTTCGCCGGGATCGCCGAGGAGGCCCCCGCACCGCACGGCGGCCCCGCGCCGCAGGAGGCGGGCCGATGACCGTCCCGGCCCCCACTGTCCCCGAGCCCCTCGCCGAACGGCGCATCGCCTTGGTCGACCTCCTCGACCGGCTGCTGGCCGGCGGCGTGGTCCTCGCGGGGGACCTCACCCTCCGGATCGCCGACGTCGACCTCGTACGCGTCGACCTCAAGGCCCTCATCAGCTCGGTCAACGAGAACGTCCCCTCGCCCTGGGGGGACGCGGCCGACGAGGAGCCCGGGCGGCAGCAGCCCTGGGAGGTGCGCCCATGACCACGTCACGCCGCCGGGTGGAGCTGGACCCCGACACCGTCGAACGCGACCTCGCCCGGCTCGTCCTCACCGTCATCGAGCTGCTCCGCCAGCTCATGGAGCGCCAGGCCCTGCGCCGGGTCGAGGGCGGCGACCTCACCGAGGAGCAGGAGGAGCGGATCGGGACCACGCTCATGCTGCTGGAGGACCGCATGGAGCTGCTCCGCACCCGCTTCGGACTCGAACCGGAGGACCTCAACCTCGACCTCGGCCCGCTCGGCCCCCTCCTCTAGCCGGGCCGGGCGGGGCGCGGGCGGAGCCCCGGGCCGCTACGGGGACCGGGGGAACTTGCCGCGCGTCGCCCCGCCACCGCCGTGCTCCGGCGGCCGGATCAGCCGATCATCGGACCCGTGGTCGCCAGTCCGCGCCGCACGGCCGCCGGCAGATGAGGGAAAGGCTCCGACATGCCCGCCGATTCGCCCGTCGACACGCCCGTCGTCACCCGCGCGGGACGCCGCGCGCTCATCGGCGCGGCCTGCGCCGGGCTCCTCCTCGCCGGGTGCGCCGGCCCCCAGGCCGGGCAGCGGCCCGCCGGGGGCCGCACTCCGGCGGCCAGCGCCCCGGCGCCCGGAGCCCCCGCGCTCACCGCGCCCGCCGAGATCCCCGGCATCGGCCCCGCCACCCGCGCCCGCATCCCCGGCTCCAGCTCCCAGGCCCTGGTCGTCAAGGGCGACGGCCCCCACGCGCACCAGTCGACCGCCGTGCTGTACGAAAGGGACCCCGCGACCGGCTGGAAGGCCGTCAGCCAGCCCTGGCCCGCGCACAACGCGCTGCGCGGCTGGACCGCCGACCACCGCGCCGGGGACCTGCGCTCGCCGATCGGGGTGTTCGCCCTCGGTGACGCCGGCGGACGCCTGCCCGACCCCGGGACCAAGCTGCCCTACGATCGCAGCGAGGAGTTCAACATGCCCGGCACGGGCTTCCTCGGCGAACCGCTGGAGGGCTCCTTCGACCATGTGGTGGCGATCGACTACAACCGCGTCCCCGGCACCTCGCCACTGAACAAGGTCCGCCCCCTCGGCGCCGCCAAGGGCGGCGGCGTCTGGATCCACGTCGACCACGGCGGGCCCACCCGGGCGTGCGTCTCCCTGCGGCGCGACGACATGCGCCGGCTGCTGCTCGCCCTCGACCCGGCCAAGGAGCCCGTCATCGTCATGGGCGACACCGGGACCCTCGGCCGCTGACGCGCCTTCAGGAGCTTCAGGAGCCGGTGCGCGGGCGGTAGACCGTCAGCGCCTCGTCCGCCTTGTCGATCAGCAGCTCCCGCGGCGCCCGGGTCACCTCGCCGTCGTACGCCAGGGGCGTCCCCGGCGCCAGGCCCGTCACGCGCAGCCGCCGCAGGTGCTCCGCCGCGTGCACCGGCGAGCGGCTGAGCGGGCCCGCCAGCGCCGCCGCCAGCAGCCGCAGCCCCGGCAGCCGGCCGCCGTGCACCACCCGCACGTCCAGCACCCCGTCCGCCAGGTCGTGGCGCCGGCCCGGGGTCGGGCCCATCCGCCGGTAGGCGCAGTTCCCGGCGAACAGCAGCCACAGCGGGCGCCGCCGCCCGTGCACCTCCGCCTCCAGCGGGTGCTCGCCGCGCAGCACCCGCAGCGCCGCCAGCACCCCGGCGGGCCAGCCGCCCACCCGGGGTGCCCAGCGCTCCCGGAGCCGTACCAGCTCCGGGTAGACACCCAGGCTGAAGGTGTTGACGAAGTAGCCGTGCGCGGCGCCCTCCGGGCCCGGGGTGAAGCGCCCCAGGTCCACCCGGACCGCGTCGCCCCCGGCCAGCGCGCGGCAGGTGTCGTGGACCGTCTCGATGCCCAGGTCGTACGCGAAGTGGTTGAGCGTGCCGCCCGGGAACACCGCGAGCGGCAGGCCGTACCGGGCGGCCAGCGCCGCCGCCCGGTTGACGGTGCCGTCGCCGCCCAGCACGCCCAGCGCCCGGCACCGCCCGGACGCGGCGGCCTTCTCCATCGCCTGCGGCATGTCCTCGGGCGCGCACTCCAGCACCTCGGCGCGCGGCAGCGCGTCCCGGACCAGGGCGGCCTGGTCGGCGGAGCCGGAAGCCCGGTTGACGACGACCACCAGCTCCTCGCCACCGGGCAGGGCGGGCGCGTCGGCGTGCGGACGGCCCGGCGCGGGCAGCTGCGACCGGGTGGGCACGATGCCGCGTACGGCGAAGGCGGCGCCGACCCCGAGGGCCGCGCCGGCGAGTACGTCGCCCGGGTAGTGCACGCCCGTGTAGACGCGGGACAGCGCCACCGCGGCGGCGACCGGCACCACCGCCGCGCCCCAGCCCCGGGACTCCAGCAGCACACCGGTCGCGAAGGCGGCGGCCGAGGCGGAGTGCCCGGACGGGAACGACGTGGTGAACGGCTGCTTCTTCAGCTGCCGCACCATCGGCACGGCGTCCCGCACCGGCCGGGCGCGGCGCACCGAACGCTTGCCGACCGTGTTGATGGCCGCCGACGCCAGGGCCAGGGACGCCACCCCGCGCACCGCGGCCCGGCGGGACCGGGCACCCCGGCCGAGGACGGCCATCCCGGCGGCGGCGCCGAACCACAGCAGCCCGTGGTTGGCGGCGTGGCTCAGCCGGGGCAGCACCAGGTCGCCACCCGGCCAGTGCCGGGTGGCGACCCGGTGGAAGACCTCCCGGTCCCAGTCGCCGAGCCGGGCGGTCACCCGGTCGCGGACGGAGTCGGCCGGCTGCGGGGCAGAGGTGTCGGACATGCCCGGCGCGTACCCACTCGCCCCACCGCCCACGCGTACCGCCCCGCCCTGGCGACGAAGATCACACCGGAGGAGGGCGGTACGGCGTCCGTCCGCCGCACAGGTCCCCCGCGTGGCGCGGGGCGGCGGTGCCGGGAAGAGTGGACCGGGTGACAGCAGCGGAACGACGGAGGTGACCAGCGGTGCCGAACCCCCATGTGCCCAGCACGCTCCTCGCCCGGCACGGCGAGGCTCTCGACCTGTTCGGCGCGCGGGTGCACGCCGTACGGCAGGACCAGTGGGACAGGCCGACCCCCTGCACGGACTGGTCGGTGCGGGACCTGGTCAACCACCTCACCGCCGAGCAGCTGTGGGTGGCGCCCATGGTCCGGGAGCACCGCACGATGGAGCAGGTCGGCGACGCCTTCGACGGGGACGTCCTGGGCGACGACCCGGTCGGCGTGTGGGACCGGGCCGCCGCCGAGTCCCGGGACGTCTTCCTGGAGAAGGGCGCCCTGGACCGCACGGTGCACCTCTCGTCGGGCCAGGCCCCGGCCACCGCGTACTGCGCCCAGATGGTGGCCGACCTGGTCGTCCACGCCTGGGACCTGTCGCGGGCCATCGGCGCGGACGAGCGGCTCCCGCACGACCTGGTGGCGTTCACCCTGCGGGAGGTCTCGCCGTACGCGGACAGCCTGGCCGGGAGCGGGCTGTTCGCCCCGCGGCTCACCCCGCCGCCGGACGCCGACGACCAGACGAAGCTGCTCGCCCTGGTGGGCCGCCGGGTCTGACCGCACGCCGGCCGGGCCGGCCGGCGGGGCGGTCCGGCGGGGGTCCGTACACGACGAGGCTCCTCGTCCGCCGCGCGGGACGAGGAGCCGGTCCGGGGGAGTCCCGGGGCCTCAGCCGTCCGAGACCTTCGCGAACTCCGCCGTGAACGCCTCGCAGAACGCCTTCAGGTCGTCCGGCTTGCGGCTGGTGATGAGCGTGCCCGGCCGCGCCTCGCACACCTTCACCTGCTCGTCCACCCACTCGCCGCCGGCGTTGCGGATGTCGGTGCGCAGGCTCGGCCACGAGGTGAGCGTCCGGCCGCGCACCACGTCGGCCTCCACGAGGGTCCAGGGCGCGTGGCAGATGGCCGCCACCGGCTTCCCCGCCTCGAAGAAGTCCCGGACGAAGGCGACGGCCTTGTCGTCCATCCGCAGGAAGTCCGGGTTGGCGACACCGCCGGGCAGCACCAGGCCGCCGTAGTCCGCGGCCGAGGTGTCCGCGACGGTGCGGTCGACCGGGAAGGTGTCCGCCTTGTCCAGGTGGTGGAACGCCTGGATCTCACCGTCGTCGGTCGAGACGAGGACGGGGGTATGTCCGGCGTCCTTCACCGCCTGCCAGGGGTCGGTGAGCTCCACCTGTTCGACGCCTTCGGGCGCCACGAGAAACGCGATCTGCACAGTGGTTCCTTTCTGGCTGTCGGGCCGGTACGGGTACCCGTACCGGCCGTCGGCATGTCCGGCCGGTCAGGCCGGGTGCGGCGGCCGCTCCAGGGCCACCGCCACGTCCTGGACGCTCCGGTAGGTGCGGTCGCCGGACAGCGCCGCCACCCGCTCCACGAGCGGGTCGGGCGCGTGCCGCTCCCGCAGCATCCGCAGCAGGTCGCCGCGGTGGGCGGGGAACGGCGTCCGGGCCAGGTGCCGGCCCAGCTCCAGGCGCAGCGCCTCGAACCGGTCGGTGTGGGCCCGGGGCGGTGCCAGCTCCGGGTCGTCCTCGGCAACCGGCTCCGGGTCGTGCCACTCCTCGGTCCGCGTCGGGTGCCCGGACCTGAGCAGCCCCTTGAGCTGGTGCTTCATCTCGTCGTCCTGGCGGCGGCTGAGCCGGTCGCTGCCTCGCTGCATGGGGGGCCCTCCACGATCTTCCGTGTGCGGTCGCCCGGCGGGTACCCGGCGGGACGGCCGCAAACCCGGGTGGACCCGCCCGGATCGGTCACGTCCTGCGGCCCGGCAGGAACTCCTGGACCTTCGCCTTCAGTCCCTGCTTCACCACCGCGCCCCGGTCGGCGTCGCCCTTCACCAGGGCCGCGACGGTCGACTCCATCTGCTGCCAGGTGGCGTGCGGCGGGATCGGCGGTACGGACGGGTCGGTGACGAACTCGACGACCGCCGGGCGGTCCGCCGCCAGCGCCGTCCGCCAGGCGCTCTCCACCTCGTCCGCCTTCTCCACCCGCAGGCCCATCAGCCCGACGGACTCCGCGAACAGCGCGTACGGGACGTCCGGCAGCTCCTGCGAGGGCAGGAACGACGGGGAGTCGCCCATCGCGCGCAGCTCCCAGGTCACCTGGTTGAGGTCCCGGTTGTTCCACACGCCGATCACCAGGCGCGGATCGTCCCACTGGTGCCGGTACTTCGCCGCGGTGATCAGCTCGGCCAGCCCGTTCATCTGCATCGCCCCGTCGCCGACCAGGGCCACCACGGGCCGGTCGGGATGGGCGAACTTGGCGCCGATCGCGTACGGCACCCCGCAGCCCATGGTGGCGAGCGTGCCGGACAGCGAACCGCGCATGTCGCCGCGCATCGTGACGTGCCGCGCGTACCAGTTCGCCACCGAGCCGGAGTCGCAGGTCAGCAGCGCCCGGTCCGGCAGCAGCGGCGACAGCGTCCGCGCCACGTACTCCGGGTTGATCAGCTCGCTGCTCACCGCCGCCCGCCGGTCCATGACCTCCGCCCAGCGGCGCACCGACTTCTCGGTTTTCTCCCGCCAGCCGCGCTTCCGGTTGCGCCGCAGCAGCGGGATCAGCCGGCGCAGCGTGGCGCGCGCGTCGCCGATCAGGTTCACCTCGTACGGGTAGCGCATCCCGGCCATGTGCGGGTCGATGTCGATCTGCACCGCACGCGCCTGCCCGTACTCCGGCAGGAACTGGCTGTACGGGAAGCTGGAGCCGACCGTCAGCAGGGTGTCGCAGCCCTGCATCAGCTCCCACGACGGCCGGGTGCCCAGCAGCCCGATCGACCCGGTGACATAGGGCAGTTCGTCGGAGAGGGCGTCCTTGCCGAGCAGCGCCTTGGCGACGCCCGCGCCCAGCAGGTCGGCGACCTCCTCGACCTCCGCGCGCGCCGTCGCGGCGCCCTGCCCGATCAGGAGGGCGGGCTTCTCCCCGGAGTTGAGCACCTCGGCGGCCCGCTCCAGGGCGTCGTCGGAGGGCACCGCGGTCCACGCGCTGCGGTCCAGGCTGGACGGCACCATCTTGAACTCGTGGGTGGGCGGGGTGTATTCGAGCTCCTGCACATCGCCCGGGACGATCACCACGGTGGGGCAGCGGCGCGCGTAGGCGGTGCGGACGGCCCGGTCGAGGACGTTGGGCAGCTGCTCGGGCACGTTGACCGTGGCGATGAAGTCCGACGCGACGTCCTTGAACAGGGAGTGCAGGTCGACCTCCTGCTGGTACGAGCCGCCCATCGCGCTGCGCGCGGTCTGGCCGACGATCGCGACGACCGGGACGTGGTCCAGCTTGGCGTCGTACAGCCCGTTCAGCAGATGGATCGCGCCCGGCCCGGAGGTCGCCACGCACACCCCGAGGCGGTGGGCGAACTTCGCGTACCCGACCGCCTGGAAGGCGGCCATCTCCTCGTGCCGGGCCTGGACGAAGCGGGGCCGGTTCTCCGCGCGGCCCCAGGCGGCGATGAGCCCGTTGATGCCGTCGCCCGGATAGCCGAACACGTACTCCACGTCCCACTCGCGCAGCCGTTCGAGGATCTGGTCGGCGACGTCCTTGCTCATCTGCGGTCCTCCCGGGCCTCACGGTGGTGTCCGCGCGGAAATCCGCGCACGGAACTACTCGTCGGTAACGGCAATGCGCCGGAGCAGTACCAGCCCGGGTACCGCGCCCCCGAGGGGCGGAAACGCCCGATCGCGGCCAGCATGGAAGCACGGAGTTTGCCCGGGACCGCCCAGGGCAGGCGCACCTCGTGCTTCGGACCGGAGGCACGTCCGTGGGAGCGGCGAACCGTTCCGGGCGTGTCCTGTGCCCGGGGAAAGGAGCTCTCCTCGGGGTGACAGTCAACCGTCAGCGCCGTTCAGGGAGCTGAAAAGCATCATGCGTACTCTCGCTCACACGAAGCATCCGCACGACGACGCCCCGGACACCGCCGCGGCCTTCCAGCGCCTGGCGACCCTGCCCGAGGGCGAGGAGCGGGAAGCCGTCCGGCAGGACATCGTCCGTGCCTGGCTCCCCATGGCCGACCGGCTCGCCGGCCGGTTCCGCAACCGGGGCGAGTCCCTGGAGGACCTCCGGCAGGTCGCCGCCCTCGGGCTGGTCAAGGCCGTCGACCGGTACGACCCCGAACGCGGCGCCGCCTTCGAGAGCTTCGCCGTCCCCACCATCACCGGCGAGATCAAGCGCCACTTCCGCGACCACATGTGGACCCTCCACGTCCCGCGCCGCGTCCAGGACCTGCGCGGCCGCGTCCGCGCCGCCTACCAGGAGCTCTCGCACACGGTCGGAGGCCGCGCTCCCACCGTGTCCGAGATCGCCAAGAAGGCCGGCATGACGGAGGAGGAGGCGATGGCCGGGCTCGAAGCCCTCGACAGCTTCACCGCCCTCTCCCTGGACGCCGAACTCCCCGGCACCGAGGACGGCTACACCCTCGTCGACGCCCTCGGCGGACCCGACCCCGCCCTCGACGTCGTCATCGACCGCGAGTCGGTCAAACCGCGCCTGCGCAGCCTGCCGGAGCGCGAGCAGAAGATCCTCTACATGCGGTTCTTCCGCGACATGACGCAGAGCAGGATCGCCGAGGACCTCGGCATCTCCCAGATGCACGTCTCCCGCCTGATCAGCCGCTGCTGCACCCAGATGCGGGAGGACATCATGCGGGACGTCGCCGCCTGAGGAGCCCGCCGCCCCCGCCACCGCGGGGGCGGCACGCTCTGGAGCGGCGCGCCGCGCGGAACCTCCGTATAAAGGGCCGTGGGGCCGGGCACCTGCCCCCGCCCCGGACCACCAGCGGACCACCAGCGGCACGGCTCCACGGCGGCGGAGGTGAGCACATGCGGCAGCCGGACACGCGAGGACGCGGACCCGTCCGGTACGGACCGCCCGCACCCGGCACCGGGCTCCCCGTCCTGCCCGAACTGGCCGGCGTGCTCGCCCGGGCCGCCCACCGCACCGAACCCGAACCGCCCGGCGGCGGCCCCGTCCTGCGCGACGCCGCCTGCGGCTACTGGTGGCGCCGCGGACTGCGCTGCCACCCCGAGGACCTCGCCGCCGCCCCCGGCGCCCAGCCGCTGCTGTCCGCCCTGATGGCCGCGCACGGCGGCGACGTCCTGATGCCCCGGCCCTGCCCCGCCTGGTGGACCCCGCAGGCCCGGCTCCTGGGGCTGCCCGCCTACCACGTGCCGACGCCCGCCGAGTGCGGCGGAGTGCCCGACCCGTTCGCGCTCCTGGAGACCGTACGGCGCGTCCGCGCCGAGGGCGGCCACCCGGCGGTCCTGCTGCTCTCGGTGGCCGACGACCCCACCGCCACCGTCGCCCCGCCCGAGGTGGTCCGCGAGACGTGCGAGGCCGCCGTCGCCGAGGGCCTGCACATCATCAGCGACGAGACCTGGCGCGACACCCTGCACGACCCCCACGACACCATGTTCGTCAGCCCCGCCGAGATGTGCCCCGAGGACGTCACCGTCCTGCACGACCTCGCCGGCGCGCTCACCCCCGCCGCCTGGCCCGTCGCCGTGGCCCGCTTCCCGCCCGGCGCGCCCGGCCGCGCCCGGACGGCCCGCACCCTCGACCGGCTCACCGCCATCGGCGCCCAGGTGGCCGCCCCCGTCGCCGCGGCCGCCGCCCACGCCCTGGGCGAACCCGGCCCCGTCACCGCCCGCACCGCCGCCGGCGCCGCCCTGCACGCCCGGGTCGCCGCCGCCCTGCACCGCACCGTCCTGGACGCCGGCGCCCTGGCCCTCCCGCCCCGCGCGGGACGCCACCTCTACGCCGACCTGAACCCGCTGCGCGGCCGGCTCGCCGCCCGGGGCGTCACCGACTCCATGGAGCTGGAGACCTGGCTCGCCGACCTGCTGGGCGTCCCCGCCCCCGGCGGCCACCGGTTCGGCGACGAACTCGGCGCCCTGCGGGTACGCCTGGCCACCGGCCCCCTGCTGGGCGCGACGCCCGAGGAGCGCGCCGAGACCCTCGCCGCCGCCGACCCGCTCGCACCGGCGCACGTGGCCCGGGCGCTGGACGGCATCGGTGCGGCACTGCTCGACCCGCACGACCCACGGTGAACGGAGCTGGCAGATGACGGAACAGACGGCACCCACCGGCGAGCAGCCCCGCGCGGACCGGCCCGGCACCGCCGACGACCCCGGCCGCCCCCGCGCCACCGACCCCCACCTGCCCGCCCGCGACCGCCCCTGGCCCCGGACCTTCGCCGACCGGCTCACCGCCCCGCTCCCCGGCGTCCGCGCCATGGCCCGGCTCGCCCGGGAGGGCACCCTGCGCCCCACCGCCGAGGGGCTCCGCGACATCCCGCACCTCCCGTACGCCCCCGGGCCGCTGCCCGCCGCCGGCCCCGGCACGGTCGCCGTCACCTGGGCCGGGCACGCCAGCTGGGTCGTCCGCATCGGCGGGCTCACCGTCCTCACCGACCCCGTCTGGTCCCGCCGCATCCTCGGCACGCCCGCCCGTGTCACCCCCGTCGGCGTCCCGTGGGAGGACCTCCCGCCCGTCGACGCCGTCGTCATCAGCCACAACCACTACGACCACCTCGACGCGCCCACCGTCCGCCGGCTGCCCCGCGACACCCCGGTCCTGGTCCCCGCCGGCCTCGGCCGCTGGTTCCGCCGCCGCCGCTTCACCCGCGTCACCGAACTCGACTGGTGGGAGAGCACCGAGGTGGGCGGCGTCCGCTTCGACTTCGTCCCGGCCCACCACTGGTCCAAGCGGACCCTCACGGACACCTGCCGCACCCTGTGGGGCGGCTGGGTGCTGCGCGACCCGGGCGGGCACCGCGTGTACTTCGCCGGGGACACCGGCTACGGCCACTGGTTCCGCGAGATCGGCCGCCGCCACCCCGGCATCGACCTCGCGCTCCTGCCCATCGGCGCGTATGCCCCCCGCTGGTGGCTCCGCGACGTCCACACCGACCCCGAGGAGGCCGTCCAGGCGTTCCAGGACCTCGGCGCCCGCACCATGGCCCCCATGCACTGGGCCACCTTCGTCCTCTCCTCCGAGCCGGTCCTCGAACCGCTCCTGCGCGTCCGCGCCGCCTGGGAGAGGGCGGGCCTGCCCCGCGACCGCCTCTGGGACCTGCCGGTCGGCGGCTCCGCCGTGCTCGGCTGAGCCCCGGGCCGCGACCCTCAGGCCGGCGCCCGCACCCGCCGCCAGGCCGACGGCGCCGTGGCCACGACCACCGTCAGCACGACCGCCGCCAGCACCCCCTGCCACGGGTGGGGGAACAGCGAGCCGCCGAGGACCCCGATGAGCTGGTACGTCGCCGCCCACGCCAGGCACGCCGGCAGGTTGCCGCGCACGAACCGGCTCAGTGGCATCTCCGCCAGCAGGCACGCCAGCATCACCGGTATCCGCCCGGCCGGCACCAGCCGCGACAGCACCAGCACGGAGACCCGGTGCTCCGCGAGCCGCGCCTGCGCCTGCTCCAGCCGGTCCGGCGCGGCCCGCTCACGCAGCTTCGCCAGCCGGCGCGAACCGATCCGGGAGTGCGCCCCGCGCCGCCCCAGCCAGTACAGCGCCACGTCCCCCGCGAACGCCGCCCCCGACGCCAGCAGGAACACCACCAGCAGCGACACCGCGGGCGCCGACTGGTGGAACGCCACCACCGCGGCCGAACTGACCACCGCCCCCGTCGGCACCACCGGGACCAGCGCGCCCACGACCACCAGCAGGAACAGCGCCGGATAGGCCACCGCCTGCTGGGTCGACTCGGAGGGCACCGCGCCCACCAGGGACTCGATCACCCGGACACCTCCGGCCGTACCGTCTCGCCGTGCCCCGGTCGGAGCACGGCCACCTCCGGCGCGAGCCGCGCCGCGTGGCGCGCGAACTCGTCACCGGGGGAGTGGAACTCGTGCGGGCGCACCCCGTCCATGCCGATCGGCCAGTACGTGCCGTAGTGCACCGGGACCGCCACCCGGGGCGACAGGGCCGCCAGCGCCTCGGCCGCCCGGTGCGCGTTCAGGTGCCCCGGCCCCAGGAACGGCCCCCAGCCGCCCACCGGCAGCAGCGCCACGTCCACCTCGCCCACGGCCGCGGCCATCCCGTCGAACAGCCCCGTGTCACCGGCGAAGTACGTCCGGGCCGTCCCGCGGATCACATACCCGAGCGCGGGGGAGCGGTGCGGCCCCACCGGCAGGCGCCGCCCGTCGTGGCGGGCCGGCACCGCCCGTACCACCAGCTCCTCGACCTTCACCTCGTCCCCGGCCACCACCTCCGTGACCGGCAGCCCGCGGGCCGCCGCCAGCCGCCGCAGCCCCGGCACCGCGGCGGTCGCCCCGCGCGGCACGACCAGCCGGGTCCCCGGGGCGAGCCGGGCCAGGGACGGCAGGTGCAGATGGTCGGAGTGCAGGTGCGACACCAGCACGGCCGCCGCCCGCGCCGCCTCCGGGGGCGGCAGGGCCCCGCGCCGCCGCCTCAGGTGCGCCAGCCGGCGCGCGAACAGCGGGTCGGTCAGCACCCGCACCCCCGAGTCCCGCACCGTACAGGTGGCATGACCCCACCACGTGACCTCCACCGCCACCGCCCGCCCTCCTCGCTCCCGCACCGCCCGTCCACGCTCCTACGAGCGTAGATGCGCGCCTCCTACCCCGGACACGTTCGGAGTAGTGTCGGCGGCATGAACGACGTACGCGTGGCGGCGATCGCGAGCCTGACGCCGCTCGAGGAGCTCGACCTCGACCCCTTCCTGGTCGACACCCGCAGCCAGCACGCCATGTGCGAGCGGTGGGCCGCCGGCCGGGGCTACGTCGTCCGCCGCGAACTGCTCCTCTACGACATGCGGCCCGACCACCGGGTGCTGTGGGCCGACGTGGAGTCCGGCGCCGTCGACCTGTTCGTCGCGCCCAACGCCCGTGTCCTCGACCGCGCCCTCACCTCCGCGCGCGACTTCACCGCGGAGTGCGCCCGCCGGGGCGTACGGCTGGAGACGGCGGGCCTGGACGAGCCGGCGTACGACGCCGCGATGAAGGCCCACGTCCACCGCCGGCTCTCGATGCCGACCGCGGGCTACGACGGCTGCTGAGCGGGCGGAGCGAACGGCGTGAGAAAGGCACGATGGCGTACGGCGAGCGGTGCCCTGCTGCGCGTGGTCGTGGTGTGGGCGGTCTCCACCCTCACCATGCTCGCGCTCGCCGGGCTGCTGCCCGACTTCCAGCTCCAGTCCCACGACGGCGAGGCCATCACCCGCACCGCCGGCACCGCCGCCTGGGCCGCCGGGGTGTTCGGCCTGCTCGGCGCACTGGTGTGGCCGCTGGTCGTCCGGGCCCTGCTGCTGGTGCCCGCCCTGGTGCTGGGGCTGCTCGTCTTCTTCCTCAACGGCTCGCTGCTGCTGTTCGCGCTCTGGCTCGTCCCCGACGGGCGCGGCGAGGCCGACCCGCAGAACGCGGTGGCGGTCGCCGCCGTGATGTCGGCCGTCGCCTCCGCCACCTCCACCGCGCTCGCCGTACGCGACGACGACGCCTACCGCCGCCGCCTCTACCGGCTCGCCGGCCGGCGCAGGACCCGGCCGCCGGAACTCGGCCCGGACAGCCCGCCCGGCACCGTGTTCCTCCAGCTCGACGGCGTCGGGCACCGGGTCCTGCGGGACGCCGCCGCCACCGGGACGATGCCCACCGTCGCCGCCTGGCTGGGCACCACCCACCGCCTCACGTCCTGGCGCACCGACTGGTCCAGCCAGACCGGCGCCAGCCAGCTCGCCATCCTGCACGGCACCAACCACGACGTCCCGGCCTTCCGCTGGTACGAGAAGGACACCGGCCGGCTCATGGTCAGCAACCGGCCCGCCAGCGCCGTCGAACTCCAGCGCCGCGCCATAGAGCGCACCGGCGACGGCGGCCTGCTCACCCTCGACGGCGCCAGCCGCGGCAACCTCTTCAGCGGCGGAGCCGACCAGCTCGCCCTGGTGCTGTCCGTCTCCGCCCGCCGCGGCCGCCGAAACCGCTCCCGCGCCGGCTACGTCGCCTACTTCCGCGACCCGGCCAACGCCGTGCGCACCGCCGTCTCCTTCGTCGCCGAGGTGGGCCGCGAGATCGGCCAGTCCACCCGCTCCCGCCTCCGCAAGGAGACGCCCCGGGTCGGCCGCGGCGGGCTCTACCCCTTCATCCGGGCCTTCGCCACCGTCGTGGAGCGGGACGTCGTCGTCGCCGCCGTCATGGGCGACGTCCTCGCCGGCCGCACCGCCGTGTACGCCGACCTCGTCGCGTACGACGAGGTCGCCCACCACTCCGGACCGCACAGCCGCGACGCCGCGCACGTACTGCGCCGCCTCGACCGCTCCCTGGCGCTGATCGCCGAGGCCGCCGAGCACGCGCCCCGCCCGTACCGCATCGTGCTGCTCTCCGACCACGGCCAGAGCCCCGGCGAGACGTTCGCGTCGGCGTACGGGCTCACCCTGCGCGACCTGGTCCGCTCCGGCTGCGGACTGCCCGTCCCGCGCGGCGCCCGGCACACCCCCGGCGGCGCCGAGGCCCGGGGCGCGCTGCGCAGCGCGGTGCGCCTGCCGGTGGAGGAGGGCCGCGAGGAACGGGCCCCCCGCACCTCCGACCCGATCGTGCTGGCCTCCGGGAACCTGGGCCTGGTGTCCTTCCCGGACGTGACGTACCGGCTGTCCCGGGAGGAGATCGAGCGCCGCCACCCGGCCCTGCTGCGCACCCTCGCCGACCACCCCGGCATCGGCTTCCTGCTGGTGCGCAGCGAGCGGCACGGCTCGGTGGTGCTCGGCCCGGGCGGCTTCGAGGCCCCGGTCGACGACCTCACCGACGACGACGGCCCGCTCGCGCCGTTCGGCCCCGGCACGGCCGACGCCGTCCGGCGCACCGACTCCTTCCCGCACGTCGCGGACATCATGGTCAACTCCCGCTACGACCCCGCCACCGGGACCGTGCACGCCTTCGAGGAGCAGATCGGCTCGCACGGCGGCCTCGGCGGCGAGCAGTCGGAGGCGTTCCTGCTGTACCCGTGCACCGTGTCCCCGCCCGCCGGTGACGGCGCGGAACTGGTGGGCGCCGAGGAGGTGCACCGGGTGCTGCGGCGCTGGCTGAGGGAGAGCCAGGGACCCCAGGTGCCCCTTCAGGAAGTCCCGTCACGCCCTCTGCCGGACGAAGCATTTCCGGTCGCCGGCCGCGTCGTGCCGGACAAACACTGCTGATTTGGTGCAGCGTTCGCCGTCCCCGACCATGTTCAGGTTTGCACGGCGAAAGGCGCACCACCCCCCATGACCAGCACTCCCCCCATCACCGACCCCACCCCCGACGAGAAGTCCCCGCACGCCCGCAGCTTCGGACTGCCGATCGCCACCGCCCTGGTCATGGGCAACATCATCGGCGGCGGGATCTTCCTGCTCCCCGCCTCGGTCGCCCCCTATGGCACCATCAGCCTCGTCGCGTTCGCGGTCCTCACCGCCGGCGCCATCGCCCTCGCCCTGGTCTTCGGCCGCCTCGCCCGGCGCCACCCCCTCACCGGCGGCCCCTATGTGTACGCGCGCGAGGCGTTCGGCGACTTCGCCGGCTTCCTCGCCGCCTGGTCGTACTGGATCACCACCTGGGTCTCCAACGCGGCCCTCGCGGTCGCCGCCGTCGGCTACCTCGACGTCCTGCTGCCCGTCCAGGACTCCACGGCCGCCACCATCGCGGCGGCCCTGGTCCTCCAGTGGCTCCCCGCCCTCGCCAACCTCGCCGGCACCCGGTACGTCGGCGCCGTCCAGCTCGTCGCGACGGTCCTCAAGTTCGTCCCGCTGCTCCTGGTGGCCGTCGGCGGACTGTTCTTCTTCGACTCCGCCAACCTGGGCCCCTTCCAGGCCGGCGACTCCGGCGCCGTCGGCGCGATCTCCGCCTCCGCCGCCATCCTCCTCTTCAGCTACCTCGGCGTGGAGTCCGCGGCGGTCAGCGCCGGCGAGGTCCGCGACCCGGAGCGCAACGTCGGCCGGGCCACCATCCTCGGCACCCTCGGCGCCGCCGTCATCTACCTGCTGGGCACCCTCTCCGTCTTCGGCCTCGTCGCCCACGACCGGCTCGTCGAGTCCACCGCGCCCTTCTCCGCCGCCGTCAACACCATGTTCGGCGGCTCCTGGGGCGGCACCGCCGTCGCCTGCATGGCCCTGGTCTCCATGGTCGGCGCCCTCAACGGCTGGACCCTGCTCAGCGCCCAGACCCCCTACGCCGCGGCCAAGGACGGCCTCTTCCCCCAGGTGTTCACCCACAAGCGCCGGGGCGTGCCCACCTACGGCGTCCTCGTCACCGTCGTCCTCGCCTCGCTGCTGACGGTCTACAACTACACGGCGGGCTCACAGCGGGTGTTCGAGATCCTGGTGCTCGTCACCACCTTCACCGCCACCGTCCCCTACCTGCTGTCCACGGCGGCCCAGATCTACTTCCTCGCCACCGGCCGCACCGACCGCGTGCACCGCCCGCGCCTCGTCCGCGACGCCGCGCTGGCCCTGATCGCCTTCGCCTTCTCCATGTGGCTGGTCGCCGGCTCCGGCTACGCCGCCGTCTACCAGGGCGTCCTGTTCCTCTTCGCCGGGGTCCTGGTCTACGCCTGGATGGCGGCCCGCAAGCAGCGCGGCTGACGGCCCGCTCCGCCGATCGGGGGGTTCTCGGGGCGGAGCGGCACAACGGGGGCGGGTGCGGGCAAAGGAACGCCCATGACCAGCACGCTCGGGTTCGCCGTCGCCACGCGCCGGGCCGTGCTGGTCGCGCTGCTGGTGCTGGCCGCGCTGCTCGGGGTGGCCGGGGGCACCGCGGCCGTCACGGGCGCCGAGCCCCGGCCCGCCGCCTCCGCCGCGCCCGACCCCGACCTCACCGAGGCGGAGGCGGCGGCGCCCCGCCGCGACGGGCGGCGCCACCGGAGGGCCGTCCGCCCCCGGGGGCCACGCCGCGCACGGCCCCCGGCCGCCCCGCGGCCCCCCGCCGCGCCCCTCCCCGCGAGCCGGCCCGGGGAGCGCGCCCTCCGGTGCGTGGTCCTGCGCTGCTGAGCGGCACCCCGCCGCACATCAGCCCCCACCACGTCACCCGAGCAGGAGGCACTCCGCCATGCCCATCGACCCCTTCGCGGCCCTCAACGCCCTGATCCGCGCCGAGGCCACCCGTACCGCCGACTCCGAACCGGCACCCGCCGGCACCGACACCGACCCGGCCCAGCCGCCCGAACCCGACGAGAAGTAGCGCCCACGGCCGGGGCGCGGACCGGCCGGTCCGCGCCCCGGCCCGCGCCTCAGCCGTCCGCCGCCGGCAGCCCCCGCGCCGCACCCGCCAGCGCGTCCAGCACCGGCCGGATCAGCGGATGCTCCTCCGCGCCCCGCCGCACCGCCGCGAACACCCGCCGGAACGCCGCCGGGCCCGCCACCGGGCGGACCACCACGTCCTTCAGCTCGATGCCCCGCAGCGCCGACCGCGGCACCAGCGCCACCCCGGCGCCCGCGCCCGCCAGGGCCACCGCCGCCCGGAAGTCGTCCGACGAGTGCACCAGCCGCGGCTCGAAACCGGCCAGCTCGCACGCCAGCAGCACCATGTCGTGGCACGGATTGCCCGGGTAGGGCGCGATCCAGTCGGCGCCCGCCAGCGCGTCCAGGGCCACCTCCGGCTCCTGGCCCAGCGGATGCCCCGCGTGCAGCACGGCGTCGAACGGCTCCGCGTACAGCGGCACCCGCGCCAGCCGCCGGTCACCCTCGCGCGGCGCGCCCCGGTACTCCACCGCGAGCGCCACGTCCGCCTCGCCGTCCAGGACCAGCGGCAGCGACTCGTCGCCCTCCGCGTCCCGCACCCGCACCCGGATGCCTGGCCGCGTCGCGGCGAGCCGCCCGATCGCCGGGGCCAGTACCTCGGCGATCCCGGTCGCGAACGCGGCGACCGTCACCTCACCCGCACGGCCGCCCGCGTACGCCGCCAGCTCCGCCTCCGCCCGCTCCAGCTGCGCCAGCACCTCGTTGGCGTGCTCCAGCAGGATCTCGCCGGCCGCCGTGAGCCGTACGCCCTTGCCGCTGCGGGTCAGCAGCACATGCCCGGTCTCCTGCTCCAGCGCGGCGAGCTGCTGCGACACGGCGGACGGGGTCAGATACAGCGCCGCGGCCGCGGCGGTCACCGTACGGTGGTCCGCCGCGGCCCGCAGCACACGCAGTCGCCGGGGGTCGATCACCCCGCCATTGTCCCCCAGCCGTCAGCCGGCCATCGCGGCCCGCGCGTCCACGAACGCCGCCACCGCCCGCTCCACGTCCCGCGTCGAGTGCGCCGCCGACAGCTGCACCCGGATCCGGGCCTGGCCCATCGGCACCACCGGGTACGAGAAGCCGATCACGTACACCCCGCGCTCCAGCAGCAGCTCCGCCATCCGCGCCGCCTCGGCCGCGTCACCGATCATCACCGGCGCGATGGCGTGGTCGCCCGGCAGGATCTCGAAGCCCGCCTCCGTCATGCTCGTACGGAACAGCTTGGTGTTGGCCTCCAGCTTCTCCCGCAGGTCACCGGCCGACTCCAGCAGGTCCAGCACCTTCAGCGACGCGGCGGCGATCACCGGCGCCAGCGAGTTGGAGAAGAGGTACGGGCGCGAACGCTGGCGCAGCAGCTCGACGATCTCCGCCCGCGCCGCCACGTACCCGCCGGACGCGCCGCCCAGCGCCTTGCCCAGCGTGCCCGTGATGATGTCCACCCGGTCCATCACCCCGTGCAGCTCGGGCGTCCCGCGCCCGCCCGGTCCGGTGAAGCCCACCGCGTGCGAGTCGTCCACCATCACCATGGCGTCGTACCGGTCGGCGAGGTCGCAGATCTCCGGCAGCGGCGCGACATAGCCGTCCATCGAGAACACGCCGTCGGTGACGATCAGGCGCCGGCGCGCGTCCTGCGTCTCCTTGAGCTGCTTCTCCAGGTCCGCCATGTCGCGGTTGGCGTAGCGGTGGCGGCGCGCCTTGGACAGCCGGATGCCGTCGATGATCGACGCGTGGTTGAGGGCGTCGGAGATCACGGCGTCCTCGGGGCCGAGCAGGGTCTCGAAGACACCGCCGTTGGCGTCGAAGCAGGAGGAGTACAGGATCGTGTCCTCCTGCCCCAGGAACGCCGACAGCCGCTGCTCCAGCTCCTTGTGGATCTCCTGGGTGCCGCAGATGAAGCGCACGGACGCCATGCCGTAGCCCCAGCGGTCCAGCGCCTCCTTCGCGGCGGCGACCA
Organism: Streptomyces sp. NPDC015131; assembly: GCF_043079975.1. Classification (NCBI taxonomy): domain Bacteria; kingdom Bacillati; phylum Actinomycetota; class Actinomycetes; order Kitasatosporales; family Streptomycetaceae; genus Streptomyces; species Streptomyces sp. NPDC015131. The sequence continues at coordinate 769,294 of NZ_JBIBVB010000001.1, forward strand.
CCTCGGGGTGGTCGGCGAGGCCCAGGTAGTTGTTGGCGCAGAAGTTCAGCACGTCGCCGGAGGGCACGGACACGGTCGCGCTCTGCGGGGTGCCGATGACCCGCTCCGGCTTGTAGAGCCCGGCGTCGCGGATCTCGCCGAGGGTGGCGCGCAGCTCGTCACGGACGGACGCGTACATGAGGAATGCTCCTTGCGGGGGTGGTGAGGGGGAGGGGGCTCGGCGAGTGAGCCGAAATCAGGCGGTCCAGTCGAGGATGATCTTGCCGCTGCGGGCCGTCGCCGCCTCGTCGAACGCGGCGTCGAAGTCCCGGTAGCCGTAGCTTCCGGTGATCACGGGCGTCAGATCGAGGCCGCCCTCCAGCAGGACGGTCATCGCGTACCACGTCTCGAACATCTCCCGGCCGTAGATGCCCTTCACCGTGATCATCGAGGTGACGATCTTCGACCAGTCGACGGCGAACTCCTCCGCCGGCAGGCCCAGCATCGCGATCCGGCCGCCGTGGGTCATGTTGGCGACCATGTCCCGCATCGCCTCGGGCCGGCCGGACATCTCCAGGCCGACGTCGAAGCCCTCCTTGAGCCCCAGCTGCCGCTGCGCCGCCTCGATGGTCGTGCCGGCCACGTTCACCGCCAGCGTCGCGCCCACCTTGCGGGCCAGCTCCAGCCGCGACTCGCTCACATCGGTGATCACCACATTGCGCGCACCCGCGTGGCGGGCGACCGCCGCCGCCATGATGCCGATCGGGCCCGCGCCCGTGATCAGGACGTCCTCGCCGACCAGCGGGAACGACAGCGCGGTGTGCACGGCGTTGCCGAACGGGTCGAAGATCGCGGCCACGTCCAGGTCCACCTTCGTCCGGTGCACCCACACGTTCGACGCGGGCAGCGCCACATACTCGGCGAACGCACCGTCCCGCCCGACGCCCAGGCCGACGGTGGCGCGGCACAGGTGGCGGCGGCCCGCCAGGCAGTTCCGGCACTTGCCGCACACCAGGTGGCCCTCGCCGCTGACCAGGTCGCCCACCGCGATGTCCGCCACGTCGGCGCCGACCCGCGCCACCTCGCCCACGAACTCGTGCCCCAGCACCAGCGGCGCCGACACCGCCTGCTGCGCCCACCCGTCCCACGACCGGATGTGCAGGTCCGTGCCGCAGATGCCGGTGCGCAGCACCCGGATCAGCACGTCGCCGGGCCCGGTCTCGGGCTCGGGCACGTCCATGAGCCAGAGACCGGGCTCGGCCTTCTGCTTGACAAGTGCCTTCATCGGTGCGGCTCCAGCCGGGGGAGAGGGAGATCTTCGAACCCGCACCAATCTGCCCACCCGCGCCCGCCGCGTCCATCGAGGTTTTCTTAAGCGGGTCAACAGCGGAGCTTCACGCGCCACGCCCGTTACGTTCGACGCATGACGGCGGAGGTCTGGTACACGTCCTACGGCTCCAACACCCATGTCGACCGGCTGGCCCATTACATCCTCGGCGGGGCGCCCCCGGGCGGCGCCCGCGCCTGCCCCGGGTGCCGCGACCGCCGCATGCCGGCCGCCTCCGTGCCGGTGGAGCTGCCGGGCGCGCTGTACTTCGCCACCGAGTCCGCGGTATGGACCGGCGGGCGCGCCTTCTACGACCCGGACGCGCCCGGCCGCGTCCTGGCCCGGGCGCACCGGGTCACGGCCGGGCAGTTCTCCGACATCGCGGCCCAGGAGATGTACCGCGAGCCCGGGCCGGACACCGACCTCGACCTCACGGAGGTGCTGCGCGAGGGCAGGGCGGTGCTGGGCGGCGGACGGTACGAGACCCTGGTCCGCCCCGGCACCCTCGACGGGCTGCCGATGCTCACCTTCACCGCCCCCTGGCGCATGGACGACGTCGAGTGGAACGCCCCGGCCGCCGGCTACCTCCGGCACCTGGCCGCCGGCCTCATGGCGACGGGCGCCTGGACGGCGGACGAGATCGCCGGCTACCTGGCATCGCGGCCGGGCGCCGCCGGCCACTGGACGCCCCGCCTGGTCCTGGACCTGATCGCCGCCTGACCCCCGGCCGCGGCGCCCGCATGACCTCGCGGGTAATCGACCGGCCCCCGGCGGCGCGGGCATCGTTGCGGTCACCGGAACCCGGCCGGCGCACTCCGGCCGGGATCCGGGCCCGCACCCGGCCGTACGAACCCCGACGGAGGCTCCACCATGTCCCACGCCCTGCTCGCCGGCATCTCCCGCACCACCGAGCCGCGGACCATGCTGCGCCGCTTCCTCGCCCTCGACGCCGTCGTCACCGGGGCCAACGGGCTGGCCTACGCGGTCGCCGCCGGGCCGCTCGGGCGGCTCCTCGGGGTCGACGCGACGCTCCTGCTCGCACTCGGCCTGTTCCTGACCGCGTTCGCCGCCGGGGTCGGCTACCTCGCCTCCCGGCCGCAGCCGCCCGCCGCGCCGGTCAAGCTGGTCGTCGACGCCAACGCGCTGTGGGCGGTGACCAGCGTCGTCGCGCTCGTCGCCTGGCTGACGCCCAGCACCGCCGGGGCCGTGTGGATCCCGATGCAGGCCGCGACCGTGGCGGGGTTCGCCGTGCTGCAGTGGTCCGCCCTGCGGGCGGCGGAGGGCTAGAGCGACCGGAGGTACGCAACCGTCGCCGGGTCGGCCGGGAGCAGCGTCTCGATGGCCAGCTCGGCGACGGTCACGTCCATCGGCGTGTTGAACGTCGAGATCGACGACACGAAGGACAGCAGCCGCCCGTCGTGCTCGATCCGCAGCGGCAGCGCGAAGTACGGGTACGGATGCGGGTCCTCCCGGTCGTCCGGGCCGGCGGCCGCGGGCAGCGGGTAGGCGGCGACCTCCTCGTACAGCCGCCGCAGCGGCTCGGAGCGGACCAGGGCGATCTGCCGTTCCATCTGCGCCAGCAGGTGCCCGCGCCACTCCCGCAGGTTGCGGATCCTCGGGGCGAGGCCCTCCGGGTGCAGGGTGAGGCGCATGACGTTCAGCGGCGGCGTCAGCAGATGCGCGGGCAGCCCGTCCATCAGCAGGGTGACGCCCCGGTTCGCCGCCAGCACGGTGTACGTGGCGTCGACGACGACCGCCGGGTACGGCTCGTACCCGGTCAGCAGCTGCTCGATGCCCGCCCGCAGTGTGCCCAGGGACGGGTCGTCCAGCGACGTCTCGGAGTAGCGGGGGGCGTAGCCCGCCGCCAGCAGCAGGGCGTTCCGCTCGCGCACCGGCACCTCCAGGTGCTCGGCCAGCCGCAGGACCATCTCCTCGCTGGGCCGCGACCGGCCGGTCTCCACGAAGGAGATGTGCCGGGCGGACGAGTCGGCGCGCAGCGCCAGCTCCAGCTGGCTCAGCCGCCGCCGCTCGCGCCAGCCGCGCAGCAGGGGCCCTACTCCGGTACCGGTCACGGCAGTTGTCATACCGCAGACCGTAACCCACGTGTTGACCACGGGCGCGGGGCGGCGGACCGTATCGTCACGGTCACGTCGTCAACGCCCGCCCCGTACCGGAGGGAGCACCGGACATGCCCACTGAGCCGCTGTCGCAGAAGGAGATCGAGGACCGGCTGCGCGAACTCCCCGGCTGGTCCCAGGAGGGCGACCGGATCGCCCGCACCTACCGGCTCGGCACGCACTTCGCCGCCGCCGCCATGGTCGTCCACGTCGCGCGCATCCAGGAGGAGCTGAACCACCACTCCGACCTGACGCTCGGCTACAACACCGTCAACATCACCGTGAACACCCATGACGCGGGCGGCGCCGTCACCGAGAAGGACTTCGGGCTCGCCGCCCGGGTCGAGGAGATCGCGCCCGCGCACGGCGCGGAATAACCCCGGGGCCCACATGGCGCGGCGCCCGCCCCCGTACGCGACGGGAGCGGGCGCCGGACGGGCGCCGGGCGGGCGCCGGGCTGTCAGGCCGCGGCGAAGGTGGCCGGGTCCGGGCCCAGCCGCTTGCCCTCGTCGAGCGCGGCGAGGGCCGCCAGGTCGTCGGCGTCCAGCTCGAAGCCGAACACGTCGATGTTCTCCGCGATCCGCGACGGCGTCACCGACTTGGGGATCACCACGTTCCCCAGCTGGAGGTGCCAGCGGAGCACGACCTGCGCGGGCGTCCTGCCGTGCTTGCGGCCGATCGCCACGATCGTCGGCACCTCCAGCAGGCCCCGGCCCTGGCCGAGCGGCGACCACGCCTCGGTGCGGATGTCGTGCCGGGCGTGGAAGGCCCGCGCCTCGGCCTGCTGGAGCTGGGGGTGCAGCTCGATCTGGTTGAGCACCGGCACCACGGAGGTCTCGCCGAGCAGCCGCTCCAGGTGCTCGGGCAGGAAGTTCGACACACCGATCGCCTTGGCGCGGCCGTCCGCGTGGATCTTCTCGAACGCCTTGTACGTCTCGACGTACAGGTCCTTCGAGGGCACCGGCCAGTGGATCAGGTACAGGTCGACGTAGTCCAGGCCGAGGCGGTCCAGCGACGCGTCGAACGCGCGCAGGGTCGCGTCATGACCCTGCTCCGCGTTCCACAGCTTGGTGGTGACGAACAGCTCCTCGCGGGCGATCCCGGAGGCGCGCAGGGCCTCGCCGGTGCCCTTCTCGTTCTCGTAGATCGCTGCGGTGTCGATGCTGCGGTATCCGGCCTCCAGGGCCGTGCCCACCGCCTTCGCCGCCTCGTCGTCGGGCACCTGCCAGACACCGAAGCCGAGCTGCGGCATGGTGACGCCGTTGTTGAGGGTGATGGAGGGGACCTTGCTCACGAGCGGTCGATCCTTTGCGTCGTCGGTTGGTACTCCCAGCATCAACGATCACAGCCGCGCACCTGTTCCCGCGGCACCCGGTCGTGTCCGGTCGCGTCGGCGGCGCCCGGTCCGTCACCGGTACAGCGCCTCGACCTCCGCCGCGTACGCCGCCTCGATCGCCTTCCGCTTCAGCTTCAGCGACGGCGTCAGCAGCCCGTGCTCCTCGGTGAAGGGGTGCGCCAGGATCCGGAACGTGCGGATCGACTCGGCCTGGGACACCAGGGTGTTCGCGGCGACCACCGCCCGCCGGATCTCGGTCTCCAGCGCCGGGTCGCGCACCAGCTCGGCGGGCGGCAGCGGCGGTCTGTTCTGCATCGCCAGCCAGTGCTCGACCGCCTCCTGGTCGAGGGTCACCAGCGCCGCGATGTACGGGCGGTCGTTGCCGACGACGATGCACTGCGCCACCAGCGGGTGGGACCGCACCCGCTCCTCCAGCCCGCCGGGCGGCACGCTCTTGCCGCCCGACGTCACCAGGACCTCCTTCTTGCGGCCGGTGATGGTCAGATAGCCGTCCTCGTCCAGCGCGCCCAGGTCGCCGGTGGCCAGCCAGCCGTCGCGGAGCACGGCGGCGGTCGCGGCCGGGTCCCCCAGGTACCCCGAGAAGACGTGCGGGCCCCGCAGCCACACCTCGCCGTCCTCGGCGATCCGCACGGTCGTGCCGGGGATGGGCGGGCCGACCGTGCCGTACCGGGTGCGCTCCGGCGGGTTGGCGGTGGCCGCCGCGGCCGACTCGGTCAGCCCGTACCCCTCGTACACGGTGACGCCCGCGCCCGCGAAGAACAGCCCCAGCCGCCGGGCCATCCCCGAGCCGCCGGACATGGCGTGCCGCATCCGGCCGCCCAGCGCGTCACGGACCCGGCCGTACACCACCTTGTCGAAGAACTGGTGCTGCACGCGCAGCGCCGCCGACGGGCCCGGCCCCATCCCGAACGCCTTGTTCTCCAGCGCCTCCGCGTACCGCACCGCCACCTCGACGGCCTTGTCGAAGGGGCCCACCCGGCCGTCGGCCTCCGCCCGGCGCCGCGCCGCCTGGAAGATCTTCTCGAAGATGTACGGGACGGCCAGCACGAACGTCGGCCGGAACGCCGCGAGGTCCGCCAGCAGCGGACCGGCCGCCAGCTCCGGCTGGTGGCCGAACTTGACCCGCTTGCGGACCGCCGCGACCTCCACCATCCGCCCGAAGACGTGCGCCAGCGGCAGGAACAGCAGCGTCGACGCCTCGTCGCCCGGCCGGGAGCGGAAGACCTGCTCCCAGCGGCCGACCAGGGTGTCCGCCTCGAACATGAAGTTCGCGTGGGTCAGCACGCACCCCTTGGGGCGGCCCGTCGTCCCGGAGGTGTAGATCACGGTGGCGACCGACTCGGGTGTCACCGCCCGCCGGTGCCGCTGCACGACCTCCTCGTCGATGCGCTCCCCGGCGGCCACCAGCTCGGCGACCGCGCCGGCGTCCAGCTGCCACAGCCGCTTCAGGTGCGGCAGCCGGTCGATCACCGACCCGACGGTCATGGCGTGGTCCTCGTGCTCCACCACGCACGCCGTCACCTCGGCGTCGTGCAGCATCCAGTGGACCTGGTCGGCGGAGGAGGTCGGATAGACCGGCACGGACTGCGCGCCCACCGTCCACAGGGCGAAGTCGAACAGCGTCCACTCGTAGCGGGTGCGCGCCATGATGGCGACCCGGTCGCCGAAGCGGACCCCGTCCGCGAGGAGGCCCTTGGCGAGCGCCAGCACCTCGTCCCGGAAGCGGGCCGAGGTCACATCGGTCCACCGGCCGTCCGCGCCCTTGCGGCCCAGCACCACCCGGTCCGGATCGTCCTCCGCGTGCGTGAACACGGCGTCGGCCAGCCCGCCGACCGGGGGAGCCGTCGCCAGGGGCGGGACAGTGAACTCACGCAAGGGGCTGCTCCTCGGGGTGGCGCTCCGCACGGCGGAGGGTGACGGTACCCCACGCCGGACCCGTGCGGGAGGGGCTTCACGAACCCCGCGCCTACCCCATCGCCACAGGTCAGACGCCTCGTGCCCGGCCAGAGGCGCGGGGGCGCCGAGACTACTGACCGCCGGGTAAGTAGTGGGTGGGGGAATCTCCACGAAAACCCACCGCATCTGCACGCCCCGCTCACCGCCGCCCCGGGCGGGCCGACACCGCCCCGCCCGGGGCGTCACCGGGACGGGGGCGTGGGGAGCGGCCGTGTCACCGGGACGGGGGCGTGGTGTGCAGCCGGTCGCCGCCCGCGAGCAGCGCCGCCGACAGCGCGTCCGCCGCCTCCTGGGCGGACCCGCGCGGGCGGCCGTGCAGCAGGACGAAGTCGACGTCGCCCAGCTCCGGCAGGCCCGCCCGCGCGGGCACCGGCACCAGACCGGGCGGGATCAGCCCCCGGGTGTGGGCCATCACGCCCAGCCCGGCACGCGCGGCGGCGATCAGCCCGCTCAGGCTCGAACTGGTGCACACGATCCGCCAGGGCCGCCCGTGCGCCTCCAGCGCCTCCAGCGCGCGGGCCCGGGTGATCCCGGGCGGCGGGAAGACGATCAGCGGCACCGGGCGGTCCGGGTCCAGCCGCAGCCGGGGCGCGCCGATCCAGGTCAGCGTCGAGTGCCAGACCAGCCGGCCGGGCGCGTCACCGCCCCGCCGCTTGGCCAGCACCAGGTCCAGCCGCCCGGCGGCCAGCTTCTCGTGCAGGGTCCCGGACAGACCGACCGTCAGCTCCAGGTCCACCTCGGGGTGCTCGCGCCGGAACGACTCCAGCACCTCGGGCAGCCGGGTCAGCACGAAGTCCTCCGACACCCCGAACCGCAACCGCCCGCGCAGCCGCGTCCCGGCGAAGAAGGCCGCCGCCCGCTCGTGCGCCGCGAGGATCGTCCGGGCGAAGCCGAGCATCGCCTCGCCGTCCTCGGTGAGCGCCACACTGTGGGTGTCCCGGGTGAACAGCGCCCGCCCCGCCGCCTCCTCCAGTCGCCGCACATGCTGGCTGACGGTCGACTGGCGCAGCCCGAGACGCCGGGCGGCCCGCGTGAAGCTCAGGGTCTGCGCCACGGCCAGGAAGGTCCGCAGCTGCGTCGGCTCGTACACCCTCCCCACGCTAGCGCGCGGTCATCGTGATCCGTGATGGCAGTCAGAGCGGTGTACGGGTTTCCCGATCGGCGGCGCCCGGTGGACGATGGACCGGGCCCGACCCGAACCGAGAGCGCGTGGAGCACATGAGCCGCCCAACCCTGTCCCGGCCGCCGATCGACCCGTACATACTGGCGCTGCTCGGCACGGTGGCCCTCGCGGCCCTCCTCCCCGCCTCGGGCACCGCCGCCGAGGTCACCGGCGGCCTGTCCACCGGCGCCGTCGCCCTGCTGTTCTTCCTGTACGGGGCGCGGCTGTCCACCCGCGAGGCGCTGGACGGACTGCGCCACTGGCGGCTGCACGTCACCGTGCTGGCCGCGACCTTCGTCGTCTTCCCGCTGCTGGGGCTGGCCGCCGCCCCGCTCGTCCCGGCGGTCCTCACACCCGCGCTCTACGGCGGGCTGCTCTTCCTGTGCCTGGTGCCGTCCACGATCCAGTCGTCGATCGCCTTCACCTCCCTCGCGCGCGGCAACGTCCCCGCCGCGATCTGCGCCGGCTCCTTCTCGTCGCTCGCCGGGATCGTCCTCACCCCGCTGCTCGCCGCCCTCCTGCTGCCCGGCTCCGGCGGCGGCCTCTCCGCCGACGCGCTGGTGCGGATCGTCCTGCAGCTGCTGGTGCCCTTCCTCGCCGGCCAGGCGCTGCGCCGCTGGATCGGCGGGTTCCTCGCCCGGCACCGCAAGGTCCTGGGGTACGCCGACCGGGGCTCGATCCTGCTCGTGGTGTACGCCGCGTTCAGCGAGGGCATGGTGAGCGGCGTCTGGCACCGGGTGACCCCCGGCCGGCTGGCCGCGCTCCTGGGCGTCGAGGCGGTGCTGCTCGCCGTGATGCTGGCGCTCACCTGGTACGGGGCCGGGCGGCTGGGCTTCGGCCGGGAGGACCGGATCGCCATCCAGTTCGCCGGGTCGAAGAAGAGCCTCGCGGCGGGGCTGCCGATGGCGAGCGTGCTGTTCGGCGCGCACGCGTCCCTCGCGGTGCTGCCGCTGATGCTGTTCCACCAGATGCAGCTGATGGTGTGCGCGGTGATCGCCCGGCGCCGGGCGGGCGACCCGGACCGGGCGGGCGAGCCGGACCCGTCGGGGGAGCCCGGCCGTACGGCGGACCCGGCCGCCCCCGCCGCACCCCGCTGACCGCCGGGCGGCCGGGGGGACGGGGCCGGCGGCCGTCACGGGGCGGGGCCGGCGCGGCCGGTCGCGGTCCGGCGGCCGGGCGCGGTCAGGCCCGGGCGTCCGGCAGGACGATCCGGTGCTCGCCCGCGTACACGTTCATGTCCGGGCCCCGCAGGAAGCCGACCAGCGTCAGGCCCGTCTCGGCGGCCAGGTCCACGGCGAGCGACGACGGCGCCGACACCGCCGCGAGCATCGGGATGCCCGCCATCACCGCCTTCTGGGCCAGCTCGAACGACGCCCGCCCGGACACCAGCAGGATCGCCCGGTCCAGCGGCAGCAGGTCCTCCCGCAGCGCCCGGCCGACCAGCTTGTCCACCGCGTTGTGCCGCCCCACGTCCTCCCGCACGTCGAGCAGCTCGCCGTCCTCCGAGAACAGCGCCGCCGCGTGCAGCCCGCCGGTCGACGCGAAGACCCGCTGCTCCCGGCGCAGCCGGTCCGGGAGGGCCGCCAGCACCCCGGACCCGACCCGCAGCGGGGGAGTGTCGGCGACCGGGAACCGGGTCCTGGTGCGCACCGCGTCCAGACTGGCCTTGCCGCACAGGCCGCACGACGAGGTGGTGTAGACGTTCCGCTCCAGCGAGATGTCGGGGAGGGCCACCCCGGGCGCCAGCCGCACGTCCACCACGTTGTAGGTGTTCGACCCGTCGTCCCGGGCGCCCGCGCAGTACACGATGGAGCGCACGTCGGCGGCCGATCCCAGCACGCCCTCGCTGACCAGGAAGCCGGCCGCCAGCGCGAAGTCGTCCCCCGGGGTGCGCATGGTGATGGCGAGGGGCTTCCCGTCGAGCCGGATCTCCAGCGGTTCCTCGGCGACCAGGGTGTCGGGGCGGGTCGAGACGGCTCCGTCCCGGACGCGGACGACGCGGCGGCGTTCGGTGACCCGTCCCATGCTGATCGATCCCGTTCCCTCGTACGGCGGCCCTGACCACCTCATTGTCCTCCGGCCGCGAGCCGCCACCGCCCGCGGGCCCGCCGCGGCGGGGCCCCGCCGGTTCCGTACGGCCTTGCCCCGGTTCCGTACAGCCTTGCCCCCGTTCACCGGCCGGGACGGGCGATGTTGCGGACTCTCCAAGAGGCGGGCGGGAATCCTGTCGATTCGCCCGACCGGTTACTCATCAGTCGCTGGCGAGACTGGGAGGCTCCTGCACATCGCCAGCCAAGGGGGTCCCGGGCATGACGGGCACTCGTATCGCCGCGCTCGGGCACTACCAGCCCGCCAAGGTCCTGACCAACGCCGACCTGGCCGACCTCGTCGACACCAGCGACGAGTGGATCACCAGCAGGGTCGGCATCAGGACCCGCCACGTCGCCGGGCCGGACGAGCCCGTCGACGAGATGGCCGCCCACGCGGGCGCCAAGGCCCTCGCCGCCGCCGGGCTCACCCCGGCCGACGTCGACCTGGTGCTGGTGGCGACCTCCACCGCGATCGACCGCTCCCCGAACACCGCCGCCCGCGTCGCGGCCCGGCTCGGCATGGGCGCGCCCGCGACCATGGACCTCAACGTCGTCTGCGCCGGGTTCACCCACGCGCTGGCCACCGCCGACCACGCGGTACGGGCCGGGTCCGCCGCCCGCGCGCTGGTGATCGGCGCCGACAAGATGACCGCCATCACCGACTGGACCGACCGGACCACCTGCGTCCTGGTCGGCGACGGCGCGGGCGCCGCGGTCGTCGAGGCCGCGCCCGACGCGGGCATCGGACCGGTGCTGTGGGGCTCCGTCCCGGAGATGGGCCACGCCGTCCGGATCGAGGGCACCCCGCCGCGCTTCGCCCAGGAGGGCCAGACCGTCTACCGCTGGGCCACCACCCAGCTGCCGCCCATCGCGCGCCGGGTGTGCGAGCGGGCGGGCGTCGCGCCCGAGGACCTGGCGGCGGTGGTGCTGCACCAGGCGAACCTGCGGATCATCGAGCCGGTGGCGCAGCGGATCGGCGCGGTCAACGCGGTGGTGGCCCGCGATGTCACCGAGTCCGGCAACACCTCGGCCGCCTCCATCCCGATGGCGCTCAGCAAGCTGGTCGAGCGCGGCGAGGTCCCCTCGGGCGCGCCCGCCCTCCTCTTCGGCTTCGGCGGGAACCTCTCGTACGCCGGACAGGTCGTCCGCGTGCCCTGATGCCCCGATGTCCTGACCGCGGCCGGTGACCGCCCCACGGAGGGCGGCCACCGCACGGCCGGGCCTCCGCCGCCGGGCTTTGTCCTGGCCGTGGAGAAAGTAAGCATGGATCGGTGCGCAACTTCTTCCCCCCGCGGCGAAGCGCTGCTACGTTCCCTCGCAAGCAGCACACCGAGGCCGGACACGACGGCGGGGAGGGGCGCGTGAGACGTATGACGGCTCGACCCGCCAACGCGCACCAGGCCCGGCTGTTGCGGCTGTTGCGCGACGGCGGGCCCAACTCCCGTGCCCAGCTGGGCGACCAGGTCGACCTGTCCCGCTCCAAGCTGGCCGTCGAGGTGGACCGGCTGCTGGAGACCGGGCTCGTGGTGGCCGACGGTCTGGCCGCCTCGCGCGGCGGGCGGCGGTCGCACAACATCCGGCTGGCGCCCGGGCTCCGCTTCCTGGGCGTCGACATCGGCGCCACCTCCGTGGACGTGGCCGTCACCAACGCCGAGCTGGAGGTCCTGGGGCACCTCAACCACCCCATGGACGTGCGCGAGGGGCCGGTCGCCGTGTTCGAGCAGGTGCTCGCCATGGCGGCCAAGCTCACCTCGTCCGGCCTCGCGGACGGGTTCGACGGCGCCGGGATCGGCGTCCCCGGGCCGGTCCGCTTCCCCGAGGGCGTCCCCGTGGCTCCGCCGATCATGCCCGGCTGGGACGGCTTCCCCGTACGGGAGGCGCTCAGCCAGGAGCTCGGCTGCCCGGTCATGGTGGACAACGACGTGAACCTCATGGCGATGGGGGAGCAGCACGCGGGCGTCGCCCGCTCGGTGGCGGACTTCCTCTGCGTCAAGATCGGCACCGGGATCGGCTGCGGCATCGTCGTCGGCGGGGAGGTCTACCGCGGTACGACGGGCAGCGCCGGCGACATCGGGCACATCCAGGTCGTCCCGGACGGCCGGGCGTGCGCGTGCGGCAACCGGGGCTGCCTGGAGGCCCACTTCAGCGGCGCCGCGCTCGCCCGGGACGCCGAGGACGCCGCACGGGCGGGCCACTCCGAGGAGCTGGCCGGGCGGCTGGCGGCGGCCGGGCGGCTCACCGGCGCGGACGTCGCCGCCGGGGCGGCCGCCGGGGACGCCACCTCGCTCGCCCTGATCCGCGAGGGCGGTGACCGGGTCGGCCAGGTCATCGCCGCGCTCGTCAGCTTCTTCAACCCGGGCCTGGTGGTGATCGGCGGCGGGGTGACCGGCCTTGGCCACAACCTGCTCGCCGCCGTCCGCACCCAGGTCTACCGCACCTCGCTGCCGCTGGCCACCGGCAACCTCCCCATCGTGCTGGGCGAGTTGGGCGCCGCCGCCGGGGTGACCGGCGCGGCCCGGCTCATCAGCGACCACCTGTTCTCGCCGGCCTGACCCGTACGCACGGGCCGGTGGCGCACCACCGCGTACCCGCACGTCCCGCACGTCCCGCACGTCCCGTTGCACCCCGCACGTCCCGGTGAGTGACCACGCCCACCGGCCGCCCCGCCCTGCCCGCGCGCCCCGCCGTACACCCCGTACGCCCCGTACCTCTCCGTACGCCCTGTACCTCTCCGCACCTCCTCGTACCTCTCCGTACCGCATCCGCCGAGGGGATTCGTCATGGCACCACCGGAACCACCCCTGCTCACCATGTCCGGCATCACCAAGTCGTTCCCCGGCGTCCGCGCCCTCGACGGCGTGGACCTGGAGGTCCGGCCCGGCGAAGTGCACTGCCTCCTCGGCCAGAACGGCGCCGGCAAGTCCACCCTCATCAAGGTCCTCGCCGGCGCCCACCAGCCCGACGGCGGCACGATCACCTGGCGCGGCGAACAGGTCGCCCTGGGCTCGCCCAGCGCGGCCATGCGGCTCGGCGTGGCCACCATCTACCAGGAACTCGACCTGGTGGAGGGGCTGTCCGTCGCCGAGAACGTCTTCCTGGGCCATGAACCCACCACCGCCCGGTTCGTCGTCCGCGCCCGGGCCGCCCGCACCGCCACCCGCACGCTGCTGCGCCGCCTCGGCCACCCGGAGATCGACCCCGCGCGGGCCGTCGGCGAACTGTCCGCCGCCCAGCGGCAGATCGTCTCCATGGCCCGCGCGCTCTCCCACGACGTACGCCTCATCGTCATGGACGAGCCGTCCGCCGCGCTCGACCCCGACGAGACCGCCAACCTCTTCCGGATCGTCGAGGAGCTCACCGCCGCCGGGGTGGCCGTCGTGTACATCTCCCACCGGCTGGAGGAGATCCGCCGCATCGGCGACCGGGTGACCGTCCTCAAGGACGGGCGGGCCGTCGCCGTCGGGCTGTCCGCCCGGGACACCCCCACCGCTGACATCGTTGCCATGATGACCGGCCGGAATGTCGCATACGTCTTCCCCGAGCGCCCCGCCCCGCCGCCGGACACCACCGGCACCACGGGGGGCACCTCCGCCGCGCCGCCGGTCCTCGCGGTCGAAGGGCTCGCCCGGGACGGCGAGTTCGCGCCGGTCGACCTCCGGGTGAGGGCCGGGGAGATCGTCGGCCTCGCCGGACTCGTCGGGTCGGGGCGCTCCGAGATCCTGGAGACCGTCTACGGCGCCCGGCGCCCCACCGCCGGACGCGTCCTCGTCGACGGCCGCCCGCTGCGCCCCGGCAGCGTCCCCGCCGCCGTCCGCGCCGGGATCGGCCTGGCGCCCGAGGAGCGCAAGGCGCAGGGCCTGCTGATGCTCGAATCCGTCACCCGCAACGTCTCCGTGTCGTCCCTGTCCCGCTTCGCGCGCGCCGGCTGGATCGACCGCGCCGCCGAACGGTCCGCCGCCCGCGCCGCCACCCGCGCGCTGTCCCTGCGCCCCGACCGCCCCGACGCCCCGGTCCGCACCCTGTCCGGGGGCAACCAGCAGAAGGCCGTGCTCGCCCGGTGGCTGCTGCGCGGCTGCCGCGTCCTCCTGCTCGACGAACCCACCCGCGGGGTCGACGTCGGCGCCCGCGCCGAGCTGTACGCCGTGATCCGCCGGCTCGCCGACGAGGGGCTGGCCGTGCTGCTCGTCTCCAGCGAGGTCCCCGAAGTGCTGGGCCTCGCCGACCGGGTGCTCGTCCTGCGGGAGGGCCGCGTGGTGCACACGGCGCCCGCCCGCGACCTCGACGAGCACCGCGTACTCGACCTCGTGATGGAAGGGAGCCCGGCGTCATGACGCAGCCCGCCCCGGTCACCACCGACGCACCACCCGCCGCCGGCACCGGCGGCCGGACGCCCCTGGGACTGCGGGCCGACGTCCGCAACCTCTCCCTCCTCGGGGTCCTCGCCGTGCTGATCGCGGTCGGCGGCATCACCCGGCCCGACCAGTTCCTCGCCACCTCCAACCTGCAACTGGTGCTCACCCAGGCGTCCGTCATCGGGGTCGTGACCGTCGGGATGACCTTCGTCATCACCGGCGGGGGGATCGACCTGTCGGTCGGCGCCATCGTCGCCCTCGCCTCGGTGTGGGCGACCACCGTCGCCACCCAGGAGTACGGCTTCGCCGGCATCCTCTTCACGGCCGTGGTGGTGGGCCTCGGCTGCGGCCTGGTGAACGGCGTGCTCATCGCGTACGGCGGGATGGTCCCGTTCATCGCCACCCTCGCCATGCTCGCCTCCGCGCGCGGCCTCGCCCTCCAGATCACCGAGGGCCGGACCCAGATCGTCACCGTGCCGTCCGTCCTCGACCTCGGCGTGCCCGACGCGTACGTCCTCGGCGTCCCGCCGCTCGTCCTGGTCTTCGCCGCGGTCACCGCCGCCGGCTGGCTGCTGCTCAACCGGACCACCTTCGGGCGCCGCACGGTGGCCGTGGGCGGCAACGCGGAGGCCGCCCGGCTCGCCGGGATCGACGTCCGCCGCCAGCGCCTCGCCCTCTATCTGCTGTCCGGGCTGTGCTGCGGGATCGCGGCCTTCCTGCTGATCGTCCTCGCGGGCTCCGGCCAGAACACCAACGGCAATCTGTACGAACTCGACGCGATCGCCGCCGCGATCATCGGCGGCACCCTGCTCAGCGGGGGCCGCGGCACCATCGTCGGCTCCGTCCTCGGGGTCCTCGTCTTCACCACGATCACCAACATCTTCGCCCTCAACAACCTCCAGAGCGACGTCCAGCAGATCGCCAAGGGCGCCATCATCGTCGCCGCCGTCCTCGTCCAGCGCCGCACCGCACGCGGCTCCGGCGACCTCTGACGCCCAGTCACCTCCGCCCCCCCGAGCGTCCCGACCGGAAGGGTTCCCCCGCCATGCCACGGACCAGCCGCAGAAACCTGCTCTTCGGCACCGCCGCCGTCTCCGCCGGCGCCCTGCTGACCGCCTGCACCAGCAACGAGCCCAAGAACGCCGCCCCCGCCACCGGGGGCGCCCCCGCCGCCGACGACAAGCCCGGCACCCCCGTCACCATCGGCTTCGCCGGGCCGCAGGCCGACCACGGCTGGCTCAACGCCATCAACGACAACGCCAAGCGCCGGGCGGAGAAGTACTCCGAGGTGACGCTGGAGATCACCGAGGGCTCCAACGACACCGCCGCCCAGATCGGCCAGATCCAGACCCTCATCAACAAGAAGGTCGACGTCCTGGTGGTGCTGCCGGCCGACGGCAAGGCCCTCACCCAGGTCGGGCTCCAGGCGATGAAGGCCGGCATCCCGGTGATCAACCTCGACCGGGTCTTCGCCTCCCCGCAGGCGTACCGCTGCTGGATCGGCGGCGACAACTACGGCATGGGCCTCAACGCCGGCCGCTACATCGGCGAACGGCTCAAGGACAAGCCGGATGCCAAGGTCGTCGAACTGGCCGGTCTCGACAACCTGGAGCTGACCAAGCAGCGCACCCAGGGTTTCGACGACGCCCTGAAGAACTACCCCAACATCACCAAGGTGGCGCGCCAGGCCGCCGAGTTCACCGTCGAGTCCGGCCAGGCCAGGATGGCCCAGCTGCTCCAGGCGCAGCAGCGGTTCGACGCCCTGTGGAACCACGACGACGACCAGGGCGTGGGCGCGCTGCGCGCCATCCAGCAGGCCGGGCGGGACGACTTCCTGATGGTGGGCGGGGCCGGCGCCAAGTCGGCGATGGACGCCATCAAGGCGGACAGCGGTGTGCTGAAGGCGACCGTCCTCTACCCGCCGACCATGGCCGCCTCCGCCATCGACCTGGCCCGCGCGCTGGGCCAGAAGAAGGGCGTCGGAGGGATGGCGGAGCTGGAGATCCCGGCCTCCATCACCCTCTACTCCGCGGTGGTGACCAAGGAGAACGTCGACGAGTACCTGCCGACGGGCTTCAGCTGAACCGGCCCGCCCGCCCCCACCGAGCAACCGACGAGGAGGAACCCGTATGGCGCAGGAGGAACGGCCGGCGGCACGGCGGCCACGGACGGCGCGGCCGGCGGACGTACGGCAGGAGGAAGCGGACGTACGGCACGCGCCGGAGTCCCGGCGGGAGCGGACCCTCGGCATCGGCATGGTTGGGTACGCGTTCATGGGCGCCGCCCACTCGCAGGGCTGGCGCACTGTCGGGCGCGTCTTCGACCTGCCGCTGCGCCCCCGCCTCGCCGCGGTCTGCGGCCGGGACGCGGCGGCCGTGCGGGCGGCGGCCGACCGGCACGGCTGGGCCGCCGCCGAGACCGACTGGCGGGCCCTCGTCGTACGCGACGACGTGGACGTGGTGGACATCTGCACCCCCGGCGACAGCCACGCCGAGATCGCCGTCGCCGCGCTGGAGGCGGGCAAGCACGTGCTGTGCGAGAAGCCGCTGGCCAACACCGTGGCCGAGGCGGAGGCGATGGTGGCCGCCGCCGAACGGGCCCGCGCCCGCGGCCGGGTGGCCATGGTGGGCTTCAACTACCGGCGGGTGCCCGCCATGGCGTACGCGCGGGGGCTCGTCGCCGGCGGCCGGCTCGGGGCGCTGCGCCACGTCCGGATCACCTACCTCCAGGACTGGCTGGTCGACCCGGACTTCCCGCTCACCTGGCGGCTGGAGCGGAAGCACGCCGGGTCGGGCGCGCTCGGCGACCTCGGCGCGCATGTGGTGGACCTCGCGCAGTACCTGGCGGGGGAGCCGCTGGTGGGCGTCTCGGCGCTCACCGAGACCTTCGTCCGTGAGCGGCCGCTGCCGGCCGGGGCGGCGGCCGGACTCACGGCGCCCGGCGGCGGGTCCGGGGGCTCCGGGCGCGGGGAGGTGACGGTGGACGACGCGGCGGTGTTCACCGGCAGGCTGGCGTCGGGCGCCCTGGTGTCGTGCGAGGCGACCCGGATGGCCGCGGGCCGCAAGAACGCGCTGCGGCTGGAGCTCAACGGCGAGCGGGGCTCGCTCGCCTTCGACCTGGAACGCCTCAACGAGCTGCTGTTCTACGACGGCGGCGACCCGGCGGAGTCGGCCGGCTTCCGGCGCATCCTGGTCACCGAGCCCGACCACCCGTACCTGGAGGCGTGGTGGCCGCCCGGCCACGCCCTCGGCTATGAGCACACCTTCGCCCACCAGGCCCGCGACCTGGTGCACGCCATCGCCTCGGGCACCGCTCCGGAGCCGTCCTTCGCGGACGGGCTGCGGGTGCAGCGGGTGCTCGCCGCCGTGGAGGAGAGCGCCGCGAAGAACGCCGTCTACACCCCCGTACCGCAGTAGGAGGTCCGCCGTGCCCCGTCCCTTCACCCTCTTCACCGGCCAGTGGGCCGACCTTCCGCTGGAGGAGGTCTGCCGCCTCGCCCGCGACTTCGGCTACGACGGCCTGGAACTCGCCTGCTGGGGCGACCACTTCGAGGTCGACAAGGCGCTGGCCGACCCGTCCTATCTGAAAGGGCGGCGTGAACTGCTCGACGCCCACGGCCTGACGTGCTGGGCGGTCTCCAACCACCTGGTGGGGCAGGCCGTGTGCGACGACCCCATCGACGAGCGCCACCGCGCCATCGTGCCGGCCCGGATCTGGGGCGACGGGGAGCCCGAGGGCGTACGGCGCCGGGCGGCGCGCGAGCTGGCCGACACCGCGCGGGCCGCCGCCGCCTTCGGGGTGCGGACGGTCGTGGGCTTCACCGGCTCGTCGATCTGGCACCTGGTGGCGATGTTCCCGCCGGTGCCGGAGGCGATGGTGGAGCGGGGGTACGAGGACTTCGCCGCCCGCTGGAACCCGATCCTGGACGTCTTCGACGCCGAGGGCGTGCGGTTCGCCCACGAGGTGCACCCCAGCGAGATCGCCTACGACTACTGGACCACCCGGCGGGCCCTGGAGGCGGTGGACCGGCGCCCCGCCTTCGGGCTGAACTTCGACCCCAGCCACTTCGTGTGGCAGGACCTGGACCCGGTCGGCTTCCTCTACGACTTCCGCGACCGGATCTACCACGTGGACTGCAAGGACGCGCGGCGGCGGCTCGACGGCCGCAACGGACGGCTCGGCTCCCACCTGCCGTGGGGCGACCCCCGGCGCGGCTGGGACTTCGTGTCGGCCGGGCACGGGGACGTGCCGTGGGAGGACGTCTTCCGGATGCTGCGCTCGATCGGCTACGACGGGCCGGTGTCGGTGGAGTGGGAGGACGCCGGGATGGACCGGCTGACCGGTGCCCCGGAGGCGCTGGCCACGCTGAAGCGGTACGACTTCGACCCGCCGGCGGCCTCCTTCGACGCCGCCTTCGAAGGCGCCTCGCGGGACGTCTCCGGGGGCACCTCCGGGGGCTCCGCGTAGGTGTCGGGGCCGGTCGGGGGCCCGGCGGCGGTGGCCGCCGCCGGGCGGTCCGGCCTGCCCGGCGGCGCTTTGTCCCGGTGCGGGAAAAAGTACGGTCCAACTCCCGCGCAAGGGCTTCTCGCCGGGGACCAACCCGGCTAACGTCCCTCCCTGACACGGCCATTGAGGTGTACAGGACACCCCCGTGGGGTGTTCCGGCACCCCCGGCACACCCGGGCCGGTGTCCCGACCGCACCGACGACCGGCGTGACGGCGCACGCCGGTCCCGGAACCTCCCGGCGCGGACCCACCGCGCGGGCACCCCCGCCCGCCGGGCCCCGCCCGAACGAGCCAGCTCCGCCCACGCCCCCCGAGCGGGGCCGGGCGCACCCGCAGTACGGCCTTCCCGGAGGACACTCGTGCGCAGAAAACGGACCGGGGCGCGCAAGGCGCTCGCACTCCTCACCGGCGGCCTTCTCACCGTGACGTCGTTCACGCTGGGAGCCCCGCCGGCCGCGGCGGACCACCCCGCCGCGCCGCCGGCCGCCGAGGAACAGTTCCAGCAGGTCACCCTCGCCAAGGGCGCCGAGGAGGTCGGCGAGCCGATGTCGCTCGCCGTCCTGCCCGACCGCAGCGTGCTGCACACCTCGCGCGGCGGCGAGCTGCGGCGCACCGACGCCGCCGGCACCACCACGGTCATCGGCACCGTCCCCGTCTACTCCCACGACGAGGAGGGCCTCCAGGGCATCGCCCTCGACCCGGGCTTCGCCACCAACCGCGCGATCTACCTGTACTACGCGCCCCCGCTCGACACCCCCGCCGGGGACGCCCCCAGCGACGACACGGCCGCCGACTTCGCGCCGTACGACGGTGTCAACCGCCTCTCGCGCTTCACCCTCAAAGCCGACGGCACCCTCGACAACGCCAGCGAGAAGAAGGTCCTCGACATCCCGGCGACCCGCGGCATCTGCTGCCACGTCGGCGGCGACATCGACTTCGACGCCCAGGGGAACCTGTACCTCTCCACCGGCGACGACTCCAACCCCTTCGCCTCCGACGGCTTCACCCCCATCGACGACCGCCCCTCGCGCAACCCCGCCTACGACGCCCGCCGCACCTCCGGCAACACCAACGACCTGCGCGGCAAGATCCTCCGCATCAAGGTCGCCGACGACGGCTCCTACACCGTCCCCGACGGCAACCTCTTCACCCCCGGCACCGCGAAGACCCGGCCCGAGATCTACGCCATGGGCTTCCGCAACCCCTTCCGCTTCAGCGTCGACAAGAAGACCGGCGCCCTGTACGTCGGCGACTACGGCCCCGACGCGGGCGCCGCCGACCCGGCGCGCGGCCCCGCCGGACAGGTCGAGTTCGCCCGGGTGACCGGGCCCGGCAACTTCGGCTGGCCCTTCTGCACCGGCGACAACGACCCGTACACCGCCTACAACTTCGCCACCGGGACCTCCGGCGCGCCCTTCGACTGCGCCGCGCCGAAGAACCACTCCTGGCACAACACCGGCCTCGTCGACCTCCCGCCCGCCCAGCCCGCCTGGATCCCCTACGACGACGCCTCCGTCCCCGAGTTCGGCTCCGGATCCGAGTCACCGATGGGCGGGCCCGTCTACCGCTACGACCCCGCCAACCCCTCACCGGTCAAGTTCCCCGAGGCGTACGACGGGGACTTCTTCGCCGGCGAGTTCGGCCGGCGCTGGATCAAGCGCGTCGAGCACGACGCCGACGGAACCGTACGGTCCATCAACCCCGTGCCCTGGACCGGCACCCAGATCATGGACATGGCCTTCGGCCCCGACGGGGCGCTGTACGTCCTCGACTACGGCACCGCCTGGTTCGGCGGCGACGAGAACTCCGGCCTCTACCGCATCGAGAACGCCACCGGGGGCCGCTCCCCGGTCGCCGAGGCCGCGGCCGGCAAGACGTCCGGGAAGGCACCGCTGCGCGTCGCCTTCTCCTCGGCCGGCACCGAGGACGCCGACGGCGACCCCCTCACGTACCAGTGGGACTTCGGCGACGGCACCGCCACCTCCACGGCCGCCCACCCCACCCACGTCTACCGCAAGAACGGCACCTACACCGCCACCGTCACCGCCCGCGACCCCTCCGGCCGCACCGGCTCCGCCAGCGTCCGCGTCGTCGTCGGCAACACCGCCCCCACGGTGACGCTGCAACTCCCGGCGGACGGAGCCCTGTTCGGCTTCGGCGACGAGGTCCCGTTCAAGGTGACCGTCACCGACCCCGAGGACGGCACCATCGACTGCGCCAAGGTGAAGGTCACCTACATCCTCGGCCACGACAGCCACGGCCACCCCGTCACCTCCGCGCACGGCTGCACCGGCACCATCAAGACCACCTCCGACGGCGGCCACGACCCCAACGCCGACATCTTCGGCGTCTTCGACGCCGAGTACACCGACGGCGGAGGCGGCGGCCAGGCCGCACTGACCGGCCACGACCAGGCCAAGCTCCAGCCGCGCCACCGGCAGGCCGAGCACTTCTCCGCCCAGTCCGGCATCCGCACGTACGACAAGACGACCGCCCACGGCGGAAAGACCGTCGGCGACATCCACGACGGCGACTGGATCTCCTTCACGCCCTACCGCCTCACCGGCACGACGAAGCTCACCGCCCGGATCTCCTCCGCCGGCGCGGGCGGCTTCCTGGAGGTACGCGCCGGATCGGCCACCGGCCGACTGCTCGGCTCCGCCCCGGTCCCGGTGACCGGCGGCTGGGAGACCTTCCAGGACGTCGACGTCCCGCTGCGGGGCGCCCCGGCCACCACCACCCAGCTCTTCCTGGTCTTCAAGGGCGGCACCGGCGCCCTGTACGACCTCGACGACTTCACCCTGTCCACCACCCCGGTGGACCGCACCGCCAAACGCGTCCTCGTCTTCTCCAGGACCACCGGCTTCCGCCACGACTCCATCCCGGCGGGCATCGCCGCCCTGAAGGAACTCGGGGCGTCCAGCGACATCACCGTCGACGCCACCGAGACCGCCGCCCAGTTCACCACCGCCAACCTCGCCCGCTACGACGCCGTGGTCTTCCTCTCCACCACCGGCGACGTCCTCGACGACACGCAGCAGAAGGCGTTCGAGCAGTACATCGCCCACGGCGGCGGATACGCCGGCATCCACGCCGCCGCCGACACCGAGTACGACTGGGACTTCTACGGCGGCCTCGTCGGCGCCCGCTTCGCCTCCCACCCGCACATCCAGCCCGCCACCGTCCGCGTCGAGGACCGGACGCACCCGGCGACCAGCCACCTGGACGCGGCCTGGGAGCGCACCGACGAGTGGTACGACTACCGCACCAACCCGCGCGGAACGGCCCGGATCCTCGCCACCCTCGACGAGACCACCTACGAGGGCGGCACCATGAAGGGCGACCACCCCATCGCCTGGTGCCAGACCTACCGGGGCGGGCGCGCCTTCTACACCGGGGGCGGCCACACCGCCGCCTCGTACGGCGAACCCGCCTTCCGGCAGCACCTGCTGGGCGGCCTGCGCTACGCCACCGGCCAGGTGCGCGCCGACTGCACCCCACAGACCGGCCACCGCCCGCTGTTCAACGGCCACACCCTCGACGGCTGGAAGCAGGCCGGACCCGGGAGGTTCACCGTCGCGGACGGCGAGCTGCGCACCGAGGGCGGCATGGGACTGCTGTGGTACGGGGCGAAGCCGTTCGCGTCGTACTCCCTGAAGCTCGACTGGAAGACCGCCGGTGACGACAACTCCGGTGTCTTCCTCGGCTTCCCCGCCTCCGACGACCCCTGGTCGGCCGTGAACCACGGCTACGAGATCCAGATCGACGCCACCGACGCCCCCGACCGCACCACTGGCGCCGTCTACGGCTTCAAGTCCGCCGACCTCAGGGCCCGCGACCGGGCGCTGCGCCCGCCGGGCCAGTGGAACAGCTACGAGATCAGGGTCCGGGGTGAACGGCTCCAGGTCCTCCTCAACGGGGTGAAGATCAACGACTTCACCAACACCGACCCGGCCCGCAGCCTCGCGGACGGCCACATCGGCCTCCAGAACCACGGGGCGGACGACCAGGTCTCCTTCCGGAACATCCAGCTCAAGGAGCTGTCCCCGGCACCCTGAGGGCCCCGGCCCGGCAGCCGCACCAGCCGGCGGCGGGCGGGGAGGCGCCGTACCCCCCGCCCGCCGTCTCCACCGCACCACACCCAGGGAGGCAGGCATGTCCCAAGGATCCCGTCGCACCGGAGACGCCCCCAGGACCGGCGTCTGGCTGGTCGGGGCCCGCGGCTCCGTCGCCACCACCGCCGTGGCCGGCTGCGCGGCCGTCGCCGCCGGGCTGCACCCTCCGACCGGCATGGTCACCGAGACACCGCCCTTCCCCGCGTGCGGACTGCCCGCCCTCGCCTCCCTGGTCTTCGGCGGCCACGACACGGCGGCCTGCCCGCTGCCCAAACGGGCCGAGGAACTCACGGCGGCCGGTGTCCTCCCGTACGGCCTGGCCGCCGCCGTGCACGCCGAACTGGCCGCCGCTGACGAGGAGATCCGCCCCGGCGGCCCCACCCCCGGCGACACCCGCACCGACGAGGAGCTGATCGCCGCCTTCGCCGCCGACATCACCGGCTTCTCCCGCCGCCACGGCCTCGCCCGTACGGTCGTGGTCAACGTCGCCTCCACCGAACCGGCCCCGGACCCGGCGGACACCCGGCTGCCGGCCGGCTCCCTCTACGCGGCCGCCGCCCTGGACGCCGGCTGCCCCTACGTCAACTTCACGCCCTCCACCGGGCTGCGCCACCCCGCCCTCGCCCCGCGGGCCGCCGCCTCCGCCCTGCCGCACGCGGGCCGCGACGGGAAGACCGGCCAGACCCTGCTGCGGTCCGTCCTCGCCCCGATGTTCGCCCAGCGCGCCCTGGCCGTCCGCGCCTGGTCCGGCACCAACCTGCTGGGCGGCGGCGACGGCGCCGCCCTCGCCGACCCGGCCGCCGCCGCCGCGAAGAACGCCGGCAAGGAACGGGTCCTCGCCGACACCCTCGGCGCCGTCCCCGAGGGAGCCGTCCACATCGACGACGTCCCCTCCCTCGGCGACTGGAAGACCGCCTGGGACCACATCGCCTTCGACGGCTTCCTCGGCTCCCGCATGGTGCTCCAGACCATCTGGCAGGGCTGCGACTCGGCGCTCGCCGCGCCCCTCGTCCTGGACCTGGCCCGGCTGGCGGCCCGCGCCCACGAGACCGGTCACACCGGGCCCCTGCCCGGGCTCGGCTTCTACTTCAAGGACCCCGACGGCGGACCGGCGGCCCTCGCCGACCAGTACGCCGCGCTCCTGGCCCTCGCCGAGCGCCTGCGGGACGCCCGATGACGGCGGGAGGCGGGGTGGGTGGGGGGCCGGTGGGGGGTGCGGTGCCTGGGGGAGGTCCGGTGTCCGGGGGACGCCCGGTGCCCGGGGGGCGTCCGGTGGCGGTGGGGGGTGCGGTGCCTGGGGGGCTTCCGGCGGCGACGGGGCTCGCGGTGACGGCGGGGGGCGCGGTGCCTGGGGGAGGCGTGCCTGCTGCCACTGGGCCCGCCCGGCCCGGGGCGCCGCGCCGGGGGGCCCGCGTCCGGGCCTGGGCCGAACTGCTGCGCGTGTCCGCCCTGTTCTCCGTGCCGGGCGACGCGCTGGCGGGGGCCGCCGCGGTCGGTGCCCGGCCCGGCCGGGGCACCGCGCTGGCCATCGGCGCTTCCCTGTGCCTGTACGAGGCGGGCATGGCCCTCAACGACTGGGCCGACCGCGCCGAGGACGCCGTCGACCGCCCGCACCGCCCCCTCCCGTCGGGCCGCGTCGCACCGGGCGCCGCCCTCGCCGCGTCGGCCGCCCTGACGGCCGGGGGCCTCGCGTTCGCCGCCCGCGCGGGCCGCGCCCCGCTGGCCGTGGCCACCGCGCTGGCCGCCACCGTCTGGGCGTACGACCTGCGCCTCAAGCACACCCCCGCGGGCCCCGCCGCCATGGCCGCCGCCCGCGCCCTGGACCTCCTCCTCGGCGCCACCGCCACGGCACCACCCGCCACGGCACCGCCCGGCGCGGGCCTGCAGGGCGCCCCGGCCGCGCGGGCGCTCGCCGCCGCCGGGGTGCTCGGGGCGCACACCTGGGCGGTCACCGCCGTGTCCCGGCACGAGGCGCACGGCGGCTCGACGGCCGCGCCGCTCACCGCCCTCGCGGTCACCGCCGCCCTCGGCGCCCGCGCCGCCCGCCCCCACCGGCCCGCAGGGGCGCCGGGCCGGCCACCCGGGGCGGGAACCGGCCACCGGGCGCCCGCCGCCGCCCTGGGCGCCGCCGCCTACCTCCGTACCGCCGGCCCACCCCTGCTGCACGCCGCGCTCAACCCCTCCGCACCCCTCACCCGGCGCGCGGTCGGCGGCGGCATCCGCGCCATGATCCCCCTCCAGGCCGCGCTCGCCGCCCGCGCCGGGGCCCCCGGCACCGGCCTCGCCCTGCTGGGCCTCGCGCCCCTCGCCCGCGCCCTCGCCCGGAAGGTGAGCCCCACATGACCGCCGCCCCCCTCCGGTTCGGCTACGGCACCAACGGCCTCACCGACCTCCGGCTCGACGACGCCCTCGCCCTGCTCGCCGACCTCGGCTACGACGGCGTCGGCCTGACCCTCGACCACATGCACCTCGACCCGTTCGCCCCGGACCTCGCCGCCCGCACCGCGCGGGTCGCCCGCCGGCTCACCGCCCTGGGCCTCGGCGTCACCGTCGAGACCGGCGCCCGCTATGTGCTCGACCCGCGCCGCAAGCACGGCCCCTCCCTCCTCGACCCCGACCCGGGGGCCCGCGCCGCCCGCACCCGCCTCCTCGCCGACGCCGTACGGGTCGCCGCCGACCTCGGCGCCCACGCCGTGCACTGCTTCAGCGGGACCGCCCCCGCCGACCTCCCGCCCAGCGACACCACCACGGCGTGGCAGCGCCTCGAAGAGTCCCTCACCCCCGTCCTGGACGCCGCCGCGGCCGCCCGCGTCCCGCTCGCCGTCGAACCCGAACCCGGCCACCTCCTCGCCACCCTCGCCGACTTCCACCGGCTGCGCGCCCTCCTCGGCGACCCCGACCCCTCCCTCCTCGGCCTCACCCTGGACATCGGCCACTGCCAGTGCCTGGAACCGGCACCCCCGGCCGACTGCGTCAGGGACGCCGCCCCCTGGCTGCACCACGTCCAGATCGAGGACATGCGGCGCGGCGTGCACGAACACCTCCCCCTCGGCGACGGCGAGATCGACTTCCCGCCCGTCCTCTCCGCCCTCGCCGCCAGCGGCTACCGGGGACTGACGGTCGTCGAACTGCCCCGCCACTCCCACGCGGGCCCCGAACTCGCCCGCACCTCCCTCGACTTCCTCCGCCGGACCGGCACGAAGGGAACACCGGCACCGTGACCACCACCCGCGAGGAGCTGGAGAAGCGGCTGAGCGCGCCCGCCCGCGCCTGGCTGGACGAGGCCCTCACCGAGGCGGCACAGGCCGCCGACACCCCACCCGGGCCCGCGAGCCCCTACCTGTCCGCGTCCTGGGAGCTGCGCTTCGCCTCCGCCGGCCGCCACTGCGGCCACGAGCACGCCGACGCCGTCCGCACCCTCCTCCTCCACGAGGTCCGGGCCGGCACCGGCACCCTCACCCGCCTGTACCGGCACGGCACCGCCGCCGAACGCCGCGCCGTCCTGCTCGCCCTCCCCGCCCTCGTCCCCGGCCCGCAGGCCCTGCCCCTGGTCGAGGACGCCCTGCGCACCCACGACACCCGGCTCGTCGCCGCGGCGGTCGGCCCCTACGCCGCCACCCACCTCCCCCCGCACGCCTGGCGCCACGCCGTCCTGAAGTGCCTCTTCACCGGCGTCCCCCTCGACGCCGTCGCCGACCTGCCCCGGCGCGCCCACGGGGACACGGAACTCGCCCGGATGCTCGCCGACCACGCCGCCGAACGCACCGCCGCCGGCCGCGACGTCCCCGCCGACCTCTCCCGCGCCCTCGCCCTGACCACCACCCCGCAGGAGTCCTGATGCGCATCTTCGATCCGCACATCCACATGACCTCCCGCACCACGGACGACTACCGGGCGATGTACGACGCCGGGGTCCGCGCCCTGGTCGAACCGTCCTTCTGGCTCGGCCAGCCCCGCACCTCCCCCCACAGCTTCTACGACTACTTCGACGCGCTGCTCGGCTGGGAACCCTTCCGCGCCGCCCAGTACGGCATCGCCCACCACTGCACCCTGGCCCTCAACCCCAAGGAGGCCAACGACCCCCGCTGCACCCCCGTCCTCGACGCCCTGCCCCGCTATCTCGTCAAGGACTCCGTCGTCGCCGTCGGCGAGATCGGCTACGACTCCATGACGCCCGCCGAGGACACCGCCCTGGCCGCCCAGCTCCAGCTGGCCGCCGACCACGGCCTGCCCGCCCTCGTCCACACCCCGCACCGCGACAAGCTCGCCGGGCTGCGCCGCACCCTCGACGTGATCCGCGAGTCCGCCCTCCCTCCGGAACGGGTGCTGCTCGACCACCTCAACGAGACCACTGTCAAGGAGGCCGCCGACAGCGGCGCCTGGCTCGGCTTCTCCATCTACCCCGACACCAAGATGGACGAGGACCGCATGGTCGCCGTCCTCGAACGGCACGGCACCGACCGCGTCCTGGTCAACTCGGCGGCCGACTGGGGCAACAGCGACCCCCTCAAGACCCGCGCCGTCGGGGACGCCATGCTCGCCGCCGGGTTCACCGACGACGACGTCGACCAGGTGCTGTGGCGCAACCCCGTCGCCTTCTACGGCCTCAGCGGACGCCTCCACCTCGACCTCCCCTCGCCCGGCCCTCTCCACGAGGGCAACTCCGTCCTCCGCGGCGGGGAATGAGACGGAGCCGGCCATGCGCTTCCGCCACCCCGACGGCTCCACCGTCCACCTCGCCTACTGCACCAACGTCCACCCCGCCGAGACCCTCCCCGGAGTCGTCGCCCAGCTCCGCGACCACTGCGAACCCGTCCGCAAGCGCCTCGGCCGCGACCGCCTCGGCATCGGCCTCTGGCTCGCCCGGGACGCCGCGCACGCCCTGACCGCCGACCCCGCCGCCCTGCGCACCCTGCGCGCCGAACTCGACCGCCGCGGCCTGGAGGTCGTCACCCTCAACGGCTTCCCCTACCAGGGCTTCGGCGCCGACGAGGTCAAACACCGCGTCTATCAGCCGGACTGGACCCGGCCCGAACGCCTCGCCCACACCACCGACCTCGCCCGCCTGCTCGCCGCGCTCCTCCCCGACGACGTCACCGAGGGCTCCGTCTCCACCCTGCCCCTCGCCTGGCGCACCGCCTACGACACCACCGGGGCCCGCCGCGCCCACACCGCCCTGACCACCCTCGCCGAGCGCCTCGAGGCGCTGGAGGACCTCACCGGCAGGTCCGTCCGCGTCGCCCTCGAACCCGAACCCGGCTGCGCCGTCGAGACCACCGCGGACGCCATCGCGCCCCTCCTGCGCATCGGCAGCCCCCGCATCGGCGTCTGTGTCGACACCTGCCACCTCGCCACCTCCTTCGAGGACCCGGACACCGCCGTGGACGCCCTGCTCGCCGCCCGCGTACCGATCCCCAAGGCCCAGCTCTCCGCCGCCCTCCACGCCGAACACCCCCATCTCCCCGAGGTCCGCGAGGCGCTGGCGGCCTTCGCCGAACCGCGCTTCCTCCATCAGACCCGCACCAGCACCGCCGCCGGCCTGCGCGGCACCGACGACCTCCCCGAAGCCCTCGCCGGTCACGCGCTCCCCGACGGCGCCCCCTGGCGGGCCCACTTCCACGTCCCCCTGCACCGCCCGCCCGCCCCGCCGCTCACCTCCACCCTCCCCGTGCTCCGCGCTGCCCTGGCCCGGCTCGTCGGCGGCCCCGTCCCGCACACCCGCCACCTCGAGGTCGAGACCTACACCTGGCAGGCCCTCCCACCGGCCCTGCGGCCCCGCACCCGGGCCCGCCTCGCCGACGGCATCGCCGCCGAACTCACCCTCGCCCGCGACCTCCTGACCGACCTCGGCCTCAAGGAACTCCCATGAACCGGCCCACCCCCCTCCTGGTCCTGGACGTCGTCGGCCTCACCCCCCGCCTCCTCGACCACATGCCCCACCTGCGGCAGCTCGCCGACACCGGCTCCCGCGCCCCGCTCGGCACCGTCCTGCCCGCCGTCACCTGCGCCGCCCAGTCCACCTTCCTCACCGGCACCCTCCCCTCCGAACACGGCATCGTCGGCAACGGCTGGTACTTCCGCGAACTCGGCGACGTCCTGCTGTGGCGCCAGCACAACGGCCTCGTCGCCGGCGACAAACTCTGGGACGCCGCCCGCCGCGCCCACCCCGGCTACACCGTCGCCAACATCTGCTGGTGGTACGCCATGGGCGCCGACACCGACATCACCGTCACCCCCCGCCCCGTCTACTACGCCGACGGCCGCAAGGAACCCGACTGCTACACCCGGCCCCCCGCCCTGCACGACGAACTCACCGCCGCCTACGGCACCTTCCCCCTCTTCCACTTCTGGGGCCCCGGCGCCGGCATCGCCTCCAGCCGGTGGATCACCGGCGCCACCCGCCACGTCCTGCGCACCCGCGCCCCCGACCTCGCCCTCAGCTACCTCCCGCACCTCGACTACGACCTCCAGCGGTACGGCCCTCACGACCCCCGCTCCCACCGGGCCGCCGCCGAACTCGACACCGTCCTCGCCCCGCTCCTCGACGACGCCCGCGCCGAGGGCCGCACCGTCGTCGTCCTCTCCGAGTACGGCATCACCCCCGTCGACCGGCCCGTCGACATCAACCGCGCCCTGCGCCGCGCCGGCCTGCTGGAAGTCCACAGCCAGGACGGCATGGAGTACCTCGACCCGATGGCCTCCCGGGCCTTCGCCGTGGCCGACCACCAGATCGCCCACGTCTACGTCCGCCACCCCGAGAACCCCGCGAACCTGGCCGCCGCCCGGGAAGCCCTCGCCCAACTACCGGGCGTGGAGTGCCTCCTGGACGACGCGGGGAAGAAGGCCCACGGCCTGGACCACCCCCGCTCCGGCGAACTCGTCGCCCTCGCCGAGCCCGACGCCTGGTTCACGTACTACTACTGGCTGGACGACGCCCGCGCGCCGGACTTCGCCCGGCTCGTCGAGATCCACCGCAAACCCGGCTACGACCCGGCCGAACTCTTCATGGACCCCCTGGACCCCTACGTCCGGGTCCGGGCGGCCACGGCGATCGCCCGCAAGAAGCTCGGCATGCGCTACCGCCTCGCGGTCGTCCCCCTCGACCCCTCTCCCGTCCGCGGCAGCCACGGCCGCCTCCCCGCGAGCGACGACGACGGTCCGCTCATCGTGTGCTCCACCCCCCGCGCCGTACCGGACCGCGTCGCGGCCACCGATGTGAAAGCCCTGCTGCTCCAACTCGCCGGTCTGCACTGATTCCCAGCGACTTCCAGTGAAGCAGACACCACCGACAACGAGGAGTTGTCCACATGCCCCGCATCCCCAGGCCCACCGACCCCGAACTCGCCCACCGGCTCACCAGGCGTCACATGCTCGGCGTCGCCGCCGGCACCACCGCCGCCGCCCTCTTCGGGGCCGCGGCCACCACCCCCGCGGCGGCCGCCACCACCCCCGCCCCCGCCACGGCCGGCCGCACCGGCCGGGGACGGGGCCGCCCGGTCCTGCCCCCGGGCCGCCTCGGCATCCAGCTCTACTCCCTGCGCGACAAGGTCTCCACCCTCGGCTTCGCCACGGTCTTCGAGGAGCTGAGGCGCTTCGGCTACGACGAGGTCGAGTACGCCGGCTACACCCAGGGCTCCGCCGGCCCCATCAGCCTCGCCCGGCTCAGGCGCCTCACCCGCGACCACGGCCTGCGCGCCATCGGCAGCCACGTCGGTTACTACTCCACCGACCCCGGCGCCTACACCTTCGCCCAGAACCTCACCAAGGTCCTGGACGACGCCGATGCCCTCGGCCTCAAGCACATCGGCACGGCCTCCGGCCCCTGGCGCTACGGCGCCACCGTCGACGGCTGGAAGCGCTGCGCCGAGGAGTTCAACCACTACGGCGCCGAGGCGCGCAAACGCGGCATGACCTTCTACCAGCACAACCACGCCGAGGAGTTCTCCTTCGCCACCGACCGGCCCGGCGTCCGGCTCTACGACGTCCTGCTGGCCGAGACCGACCCCCGCCTCGTCGCCCTGGAGATGGACATCTACTGGGCGTACGCCGGACGCCACCGCTACAGCCGGCGCCCCGACGGCACCCCCGCGCCCTTCGACCCGCTCGACTACGTCCTGCGGCAGCCCGACCGCTACCCCCTGTTCCACGTCAAGGACGGCGTACGCGACGACACCACCACCGACGGCTACCGCATGGTGGACGTCGGCGACGGGGACATCGACTACCAGCGGTTCATCTCCGCCGTCAGCCGCACCCACGGCGGCCGGCGCGACCACCACTGGCAGGCCGAGCACGACAACCCCGCCGACTCCCTCGCCTTCGCCCGCAAGTCGAGCGCCCACCTGCACGGCCTGCGCGAGGACGACTGCTGAGACATCTGCTGAGACGACGGCCGAGGCGACTGCCGACAGCGCCCCGGGCGCCCCGCGGACGCTCCCGTGACCCCCGGGCCCCGTGACCACCGCGCCCCCTGGGGCCACGGTGACCCAACGGGCCCGTCAGCCGATGCCCTGCCGGTCCGGCACCAGCCCGAACGCCCGGTCCGCGGCCTGCGCCACCGCGCGCTCCACACCCTCGACCAGGAGCGCGCGGTGGCGCTGCAGTACCCCGCACCGGTCCGGCGGCACCAGCCGCAGCAGGTCGTCGATGCCCGCCAGCATCCGCCGGGTCACCTGGGGGCTCAGCGCCGAGCAGACCCGCAGCTCGGTGAGGCCGAGGTCCACCAGCTCGTCCCAGCCCGGCACGTCCTGCACCAGCCGCACCACGCCCCGCCGGTCGCGGTGCGCCACGGCGCCCAGCGGACGGCCCGCGACCACGGCCAGGAACTGCACGATCCGGTCCAGGCACTGCACCGCCGTCGTCGGGTCGTTCACCGCCGGCGACAGGGCCCGCAGCGCGATGTCCACCAGCTGCCGCAGCCCGAACCCCACGTCCTGGTGGAACGTCCGCTCCACCCCCACCGACAGCGCCCGGTCCCACCCGCCCGGCGCCGCCCGCCCGTCCGGAGCGCCGCCGTGCACCGCCAGCACCGGCGTCCCCGGCACCACATGGTCACCGATGCGCGGGATCAGCCGCAGCACCACGCCCCGCCGCCGCGCCCGCCGCACCAGCCGCGCCACCGGCACGTCCCGCAGCACTCCCGCCCGCCCCCGGTGCGCCACCCGCCCGGTCTCGGGCGGCAGCTCCGGCCCCGCCCCGCCGGGCGGCAGCCGTACGAGCACTCCCAACGCCTCCCGGGCGATCCGGTCCACCACCGGCCCCACCTGCATCAGCCGCAGTGTCGTCGTGACGTACGCGATGAACAGCAGCAGGCTCAGCCCCACCAGCACCAGGGTCAGCACCGACTGCACCAGCGGCACGGAAGTGATCCGCTCCGGTGAGGTCTCGCTCTCGTACGCCGTCATCACCAGCAGCGAGAACAGGAACGTCGACAGGAACACGGTCAGCGTCAGCTTGCTGATCCGGCTGCGCACGAAGATCCGCACCACGCGCGGGGTGAGCTGCCCGGCGGCCATCTGCACCGCCACCAGCGAGATGCTGAAGACGACACCGATGAAGGTCATCATCGCCTGGCTGACCGTGGTGACGATCGTCTTGGCGTCGTCGGCGATCGAGGTGAGGGTACGGATCTCCGCGTACGCCCCCGCCTCCCGCAGCCCGTCGACGATCGCCGCGTCGAGGGCCGTCGCGCCCACCCACAGGGCGACCACCAGCACCAGCCCCGCCGTGGGGGCGAACCAGAAGGTGTCCCGCAGGTGCTCGCGCAGCGGGGAGAGCGCCCGGGGCCTGCGGTACACCAGGGACGACGCGAAGAAAGAGGGCGCAGACGAGGGCGGGGACGAGGACCGGTGAGGGAGCGAGGGAGAGGGCACGCCCGCACGCTACCGACACGTTCCGTACGCACCCGGGGGCAGCGCGTGTGTGTCGCCCGCCCGTCCCGTCCCGGGCCTCCGGTCCGGCCGTCTGACCACGGGATATACGGGTGAAGGGCACTCCGAACC
This sequence comes from Streptomyces sp. NPDC015131, assembly GCF_043079975.1. Lineage (NCBI taxonomy): Bacteria > Bacillati > Actinomycetota > Actinomycetes > Kitasatosporales > Streptomycetaceae > Streptomyces > Streptomyces sp. NPDC015131. The sequence continues at coordinate 802,256 of NZ_JBIBVB010000001.1, forward strand.
CCTGGTAGAGTTGTCCATGTCGCCGCGGGGAGCACCGCGCGAGCGACAGACACCTTGTCCGGGTGGCGGAATGGCAGACGCGCTAGCTTGAGGTGCTAGTGCCCTTTATCGGGCGTGGGGGTTCAAGTCCCCCCTCGGACACCACACACGGAATGCCGGTCGGGTTCGCCCCGACCGGCATTCCGCGTTCGTACGGGATCGGCTACCACTCGGCGCCGATGGCCCCGCCCTCGCTGAACCCGCCGGCGGCGATCTTCGAGCCGCCCGCCGACTCCAGGGCGGCGAACTTGCCCTTGCTCCACTCGACGGCGTGGAAGCTGCCGTGGTCGTCGTCTCCACCGCCGAAGGCGGCGGCGGGGGCGGTGCCGACCGCCATGGCGGCGGCGACGAGGGCCGTGCAGGCGAGAGCCTTCCTGAGCATGTGTTCCTCCGTGGACGCGCCACCCGGTCCGTCCGGGCGGGGTTCATGGGGAGGGGTTCCCGCGTTTCCCGGGACCGGCGCGCCCCCCGGGGCGGATCCCACCCTTTCGAGGGGTGCCCGCTCAGCGCATTTGGCGGCGTACCAGCTCGTACAGGTGCCCGCCCGGGTCGGCGAGGAGCGCGGCCGGGGCGCCCTGCTCCACGATCCGGCCCGCCGACATCACGATCACCCTGTCGGCGTCCATCACCGTCGACAGCCGGTGGGCGATCACCAGCCGGGTGGCGTCGAGACGGCGCGTGGAGTCGATCACGATGCGCTGCGCCTCGTTGTCCAGCGCGCTCGTCGCCTCGTCGAGGAAGAGGATCCGCGGCCGGCGGATCAGCGCCTGGGCGATCATCAGCCGCTGCCGCTGGCCGCCGGAGATCGCCCCGCCGCCCGCGATCATCGTGTGCAGGCCCATCGGCATCCGCCGGACGTCCTCCGCCAGGCCCGCCATCTCCGCCGCGGCCCACACCTCCTCCTGCGAGAAGGACTCGGCCCCGCTGATGCAGTCCAGGATCGACCCGGTGAGCGGCTGGGCGTTCTGCAGGACCACCCCGCACTGGCGGCGCACCGCCGCCCGGTCGAGCGCGGCCAGGTCCTGGCCGTCGTACAGGACGCTGCCGGAGGACGGCCGGTCGAAGCCGATGAGCAGGCGCAGCAGCGTCGACTTGCCGCAGCCGCTGGGGCCGACCACCGCGACGAACTCACCGGGCTCGACGCGCAGCGACACGCCGTCGAGGACGAGCGGGGCGTCGTCGGAGTACCGGAAGGACAGGTCCCGGGCCTCCAGGGCGCCGGACAGGACACCGGGCGCGGTGGTGGAGCCGGCCACCTCGGGGGCCTCCTCCAGCACCGGCTTGATCTGCTCGTACAGCGGCAGCGCCGCCGCGGCGGACACCAGCGCCCCGGTGACCTGGGTGACGGACGTCAGCAGCATCGTCACCGAGGTGCTGAACGTCAGGAACTCACCCGCCGTCATGGAGCCGCGCGCCGGGCCCGCCAGCAGCATGAACATGATCAGCGAGCAGAGCGGCAGGTAGACCGCGTCCAGCACGGTGGTCACATTGCGGATCCGCCCCGCGCGCTGCTGGAGCTCCCGGGACCGGGCGAACTCCCGCGCCCACGCGGCGTAGGCGAAGCTCTCCGCCGCCGCGACCCGCAGCTTGGGCAGTCCGCGCAACGTCTGGAACGCCTGGTTGTTCAGCTTGTTCGTCAGCTCGACCAGCCGCCGCTGCCAGCGCACCTGCCACAGCCCGAGCCCGAGGAACACCACCGCGATGACCAGCAGCATCGCCATCGCCGCCAGCGCGAGCGGCACGCTGTAGCAGAGCAGCAGCACCACGTTCACGGCGCCGACCGTGCCCGCCTGCACCGCCACCGGCCCCACCCCGGTGAGCACCCGGCGGATCGCGCTGATCCCCATGGCCGCACTGGCCAGCTCCCCGGTGGAGCGCCCCGCGAAGAAGCGCGTCGGCAGCCGCAGCAGCCGGTCCCAGACGGCCGGCTGGAGGATGCTCTCGACGCGCCCCTCCATCCGCAGCACCGTCAGGTTCTGCATCAGCATGTACGCCGCCGACACCACGCCCGCGATCATCACGGCGAGCGCCATCTGCCGGATCGCGCCCGTCTGCGCCGCCGGGACGTACTCGCCGAGGACGCGCCCCGTGGCGACCGGAACCAGCGCGCCCAGACCCACCGTCACCAGACCGGCCAGGGCCAGCCTGCGGGCGTCGGCCCCGGCGCCGCGCAGCCCGAACAGCATCAGCCGCGCCGGGCCCGGCGGCCGGTCCGGCAGCGGGCGGTAGAACATCACCGCCCGCTGCTCCAGCTCCGCCGCCTTCTCCGCGCCGATCCGCAGCCGCAGGCCCGAGGCCGGGTTCACCGCCTCGTACCGGCCGCGCCGCCACAGCAGCGCCACCGGCGCGCCGGACTTCGCCCAGTGCCCCACCAGCGGTCCGGAGTCGGTGCGCCACCAGGCGCCCTCCAGCCGGACCGTCCGGGTGCGCACCCGGGAGGCCACGGCGATCCGCTCCACCGCGCCGGTCCGCTCGTCCGCGGGCCCGCCCGCCGACGGCTCGGCGAGGGTGATGCCCGCCGCGCGGGCGACCCTTCGGCACACCGCGTAGGTGGCGTCGTCGTCGGCCGCCGAGCCCCTGCCGCGCCCGCCCGAGCGGTCCGGCCGGCCGATCGACGCCAGCAGCGCCTGGTCGGCACGCGCGCGTACCGCCTCGCCCGCCCGGATGCCCGCCGCCGCGCGGTCCTCGTGGGCGCGCTCCGACTGCTCGATCCAGCGGTCCACGGCGGACAGCAGCCGGTACTGCTGGTTGAGCATTCGCTGCCACAGCGCGCCGTCGATCAGCAGGTCGCCGGCCGCGTCGGGGCCGTAGGCGGCCGGGTGCGCGGCGCCGAGGCGCACGCTGCCGGGCGGCACCGGCATCCACAGCATGTCCTCGTCGGTGACGGCGTCCTCGGCCGGGCCGCGCCCCTCGCCGAGCGGTGCCTCGAAGAGCACGCCCAGGCTGCGGGCCGTGCCCAGGGCGACGGCGTGTTCGAGCGGTGATCCGTCGTACGGGGCGGCACCGGCGTACGCGTCGTACGCCTCGTACCCGGCGTGCCACTCGCGCAGGGCGATCCGGCGCAGCACGCAGTCCTGCGTGGGGCGGCCCACCAGGGTGTGCCGGGGGCCCTCGACGGGGCCGAGGAGCAGGCTCCCGGTCTCCAGCCGCCCCAGGAAGTGCCAGTGCCCCTGCCGGGCGGCGTCGACGGCGAACAGGTCGAGCCCGCCCGTAACGACGAGCCACAGCACGTGCGGGCCCTCCAGCGGTACGGTGCGCAGCCCGGCGCCGCCGACGGGGGTGCCCAGGGCGCCGAGGGCGTGCAGCACCGGGTCGGCGGGCCCGGCCGCCACGGGGACCTGCTGCGGGTGGACGGACATGTCAGCGCTCCTCGACCAGCCGGGCGTACGCCCCCCGGGCGGCGAGCAGGTCCTCGTGCCTGCCCCGCTCCACCACGGTGCCGCGGTCCAGCACCACGATCTCGTCGCTGTCACGGACCGTGGAGAGCCGGTGGGCGATGACCACGCACGCGCAGCCGCGCCGCCGGAGGTTGTCGATGATGACCTGCTCGGTGCGGGCGTCCAGCGCGCTGGTCACCTCGTCCAGCACCAGGACGCTCGGCCGCCGCACCAGCGCGCGGGCGATCTCCAGCCGCTGGCGCTGGCCGCCGGAGAAGTTCCGCCCGTCCTGCTCCACCGCGCTGTGGATGCCGCCGGGCCGGCGCGCCACGACGTCGTCGTACACGGCGGCGTCCCGCAGCGCCGCGACGACGGCCTCGTCGGGGATGGACGGGTCCCACAGGGCGACGTTGTCCCGGACCGTCCCCTCGAACAGGAACACGTCCTGGTCGACGAACGACACGGAGGCGGCGAGCGCCCCGCGCGGGATGTCCTCCAGGCGCCGCCCGTCGATCCGGACGGTGCCCTCCCAGGGGGCGTACAGGCCCGAGATCAGCCGGGAGACGGTGGACTTGCCACTGCCCGAACCGCCGACCAGTGCCACCTGCTGCCCGGGGCCCACGGTCAGCGAGAACCCGCTCAGCAGGGGCTCGTCCAGTGGGCTGTAGCCGAAGGTGATGTCCTCCAGCTCCACATGCCCGGTCAGCCGGCGGGTGCTCGTGCCCGGGTCCACGCGCGCGTGGAGCGGGTCCGCCGGGAAGTTCTCCACGTCCTTCAGCCGGGCCACGTCGGCGGCGAAGTCCTGGATGCGCCCCGCCACCCCGTTCAGCCGGGTGATGGGCGCCGTGAACCGGGTGACCAGCGCCTGGAAGGCGACGAGCAGGCCGATCGACAGATGGCCCTCGACGGCCCGCAGTCCGCCGATCCACAGGATCAGGGCGCTGTTGAGCGTCGCCAGGGTGGGGGCGACGACGGCCAGCGCCGCGCTCGGCACTCCGAGCCGCTGCTGCACCTCCAGGGTCGCCGCGTGCTGCCCCGCCCAGCGCCGGAAGTAGCCGTTCTCGCCGCCGGTCGCCTTCATGGTCTCGATGAGCTGGAGGCCGGTGTACGAGGTGGTGGTGAGCCGGGCGCTGTCGGCGCGCAGCTTCTGGGTGTGCGTCGCCCGCAGGCGGATCACCACCCGCATGGCGACGATGTTCAGCAGCGCCATGAGCACCCCGACGACGGTGAGTTGCGGGTCGTACGTCCACAGGAGCACCGCGTACAGCACGACCACCACACCGTCCACCCCGGCGGCGGCCAGGTCCCGTGCCAGGGTCTCGGCGACCGCGTCGTTGGACTGGAGCCGCTGCACCAGGTCCGCCGGGCTGCGCTGGGCGAAGAAGGTGACCGGCAGCCGCATCAGGTGCCGCAGGAAGCGGGCGCTGCCCAGGGTGGAGGCGATGATCCGCCCGCGCAGCAGGTTCGCCTGCTGGAGTCCGGTGAGCAGGGCGGTCAGGACGACCGTGGCGGCCATCGCCGCGAACAGCGGGCCCAGCACCGACGTCTCGTGCCCGATCAGGAACGCGTCGATGTACGTCCGGCTCAGCGCGGGCACGGCCGCGCCGACCACCACCAGCAGCAGGCTCGCCAGCAGCGCGGCCAGCAGGGTGCCCGTCGTCCCGCGCAGCCGGGCGGGCAGGGCGCCGAGCACGCCCGGCCTGCGCCCGCCCCGGGTGAAGTCCGGCCCCCGCTCGAAGACCAGGGCCACCCCGGTGAAGCTGGTGTCGAACTCCTCGGGGGAGACGAAACGGCGGCCCTTGTCCGGGTCGTTGACGTGCACGCCCCGGCGGCCGAGACGGCGCCCCGTCCCCTCGTACACCACGTAGTGGTTGAACTCCCAGAACAGGATGGCCGGGCCCCGCACCTCGGCGAGCGCGGCGGGTTCCATCTGCATGCCCTTGGCCGTCAGGCCGTAGGTGCGGGCCGCCTTCAGGAGGTTGCTGGCGCGTGAGCCGTCCCGGGAGACCCCGCAGGCGATGCGCAGCTCCTCCAGCGGGACGTGCCGGCCGTGGTGGGCCAGCACCATCGCCAGGCAGGCGGCGCCGCACTCCACGGCCTCCATCTGGAGGACGGTCGGCGTACGGGCGGTCCGGGGCCGGGCGGACCGGGGCGCCGTCCCGCGGGCGCGGGTCCTGGCTCCGGGGGACGGCTGGGCGCGGCGGCGGCCGGCGGGGGCGCTCACGGCAGCAGCCAGTCGACGGGGTGCTGGGAGGCCAGGCGCACCGAGGCGTTCACGGGGGTCATGGAGTCCAGGGGGTGTCCGGGGCCGCCGGAGGTCGACCAGGCGTAGCCGGTACGGGTCGTGGCGGAGCGCTGCAGCTCGACGGTGACCGCCACGGGCGGCCCGCCGCGCGAGAACTGCTCGCCGAGCTGGCCGCTGCCCAGGAAGGCGCCGATGCGCCGGCTCGACTGCGCGGTCCTGCCGACGGACTTCACGGTGCCGCGCAGCACGCCGTACGTCCGCGAGGGCACGGACTGGACGGAGAGGTCCACGGCGGCGCCCACGGGCACGGTCGCGCCGCGGTCGGCGGGGACGTACACCGTCGCCGTCAGGGGCGCGTCGCCGCTCTCGACGCGCTCGACGGCGGCCACGTCGGAGCCGGTGGTGACGATGGAGCCGATCGCCGTGGCGAGCGCGGTCACCCGCCCGGCGGCGAGGGTGCGCACGGCCGAGGTCCCCTCGGCGGTACGGACGTTCAGCAGCGGGGCCCCGGCGGGGAGGTGGTCGCCCTCGTCGGCGTACACCTTGGTGACCTGTCCGGCGACGGGGCTCTGGAGCACATAACTGCCGTGGCCGTGGGTGAGAATTCCGGGTGCCGTGAGCGTGGAGGTCACCGTTCCGGTGACGGCCCAGACGGAGGCGGCGGCCATGGCGACGATGGTGACGGCCAGCACGAGAAGACCCTGCGGGCGGGCGAATCGCACCGGCAGGTCGATTTCCTCGGGGGATTGCAGCTTGGAAAGGGCCTTTTGGCGGAACTGCACGTCAGACTTTCCTCAACTGCACGCGCCGCCCCACCGGGAGGGGCGGACGGAGGGGAAGGAAACGGGGAGGACGGACAGCGGAGAGAGCCCCGGAACCGTGTGTCCCGGGGCTCGTCCACGCCGTCTCAGAGACCGGCGACCAGGCCGGTGACGGCCGAGGTGTTGAGGCCCGCGAAGGACTCGACGGCGCCGACGGCCGAGGTGGCGACGGTGGAAACCGGGGCGACCGAGTCCAGCGTGGCGGTCGCGCTGCCCACGACACCGCTGGCGACGGCGCTCTGGAGGCCACCGGACACGGCGTCCAGGTCGGCGTCGGAGATTTCCTGGGTCTGGATCTGGGGGTTCATGTTGTTCCCTTCGCGCGAATAACTCGAAATGACTACGGAGCAAGCCTTTGTGTGACTGCCGCAGTGCGAAGGATCAAAGCACGGGGGCGCGTTGCTCAGCCAATCCCGTGCGCGTTGCCGAAGCCCTTTCCGTGGTGCCGGATTACGTTGCTGTGCAGGTCCGTTCATCGCTTGGTGGCAGCTTCTTCACACCTGGGCTGGTGCGCCTTTCCCGGACACGCGCGGCCGGTGTTTCGGAACGGGACATTCCGGTACCAAGAGCGGGAGAGCCCGGGGCCCGTCATGACGGGCCCCGGGAGGCGGTGTGACGCCTGTACATTCGGTGTGCAGATTCGCTGGCAAAGCCCCATAACGGATCTGCCCGCCAGGCGGTGAATCAGCCGGTTTCCCGGTGTTGACCGGCTTTGCCGGTGCGTCCCCGGCCCACCCGGCCGGGGACGCACCGCCGTACGCACCGGGCGGTCACCTCACCCGGCCCACGACGAGGGGCATCAGGGCCAGCAGCCGCCCGGCGGGCTCCTCCGCCAGCGGTACGCCGGCCACCGCGGCCCGCGCCCGGTCCAGCCGGTTCCGCGCCTCCGCCAGGGCCGCCCGCCGGCCGCCCGCCTCCTCCACGAGCGCCGCCGCCCGCCGCAGCGCGGTCCCGTCCAGCGGCCCCGGCACCGCCAGCAGGGCGGCGAGCCGCCGCGACGCGGGTGTGTCCGACGCGAGCGCGGCCAGCACCGGCAGGGTCTTCTTGCGCCGCCGCAGATCGCCGTGGACCGGCTTGCCCGTCGCCGCCGGGTCGCCCCACAGCCCCAGGACGTCGTCGACGGCCTGGAAGGCCACCCCCAGGTGCCGGCCCGCCGCGGACAGGGCGTCCACCGTCGCGGCCGGCGCGCCCGCCAGCACCGCGCCCAGCGCCGCCGCGCAGCCCAGCAGCGCCCCCGTCTTGTGCTCGGCCATCCGCAGATACGCCCCGGCCGGCACGGCACCGGCGCCCGCCCACGGCCGCCCCTCGAACAGCAGGTCCTCCGCCTGACCGCCCACCAGGTCCGCCAGGTCCCGGGACAGCCGCCGCACCGCGGCCCCGCCGTGCGGGCCCGGCGAGGAGGCGAGCACCTCGAAGGCCAGCGCGAACAGCGCGTCACCGGCCAGCACGGCGGGCCCCGTCCCGTACGCCTTCCACGCCGCCGGGCGCCGCCTGCGCGTCTCGTCGCCGTCCATGATGTCGTCGTGCAGCAGGGAGAAGGTGTGCACCAGCTCCACCACCACGGCCGCGTCGACCGCGCTCCGGGCCGAGGCCCCCGCCGCCTCGGCGCACAGCACGGCCACCGCCTGCCGCACCCCCTTCCCGGACGACCCGGCGCGGGGGCTCCCGTCGCGTTCGCGCCACCCGAAGGAGTACGCGGCCATCTCGGCGGGCCACGCGTGCATCCCCGCCACCCGCGCCCGCAGCTCGGGCTCCACCAGGGCACGGCACCGCGCCAGCTCGTCCACCACCCCGGGGCTCAGCGCGGCGGGGTCCACCGCGTGCCGCACCTCCGCGCGCCGGTCGTCGTCGCGCCGGTCCCTGTCCCCATGCCGGTGCCGGTCCTCGGCCATGTGCCGGTCGTCGTCGTGCCGGTCCCTGTCCCCATGCCGGTCCTTGTCCCCGTGCCGGTCCTCGGCCATGTGCCGGTCCCTGTCCCCGTGCCGGTCCTCGGCCATGTGCCGGTCGCCCTCCGGGCCGGCCGGGCCGGATGCGGGCCGGCCCACCGCGTGCGGCGCGCTCATCGGCGCGGCTCCCCGGCGGGCAGGCCCAGCTCCGCGTGCGCCTTGTCGACCATCGCGCGCGCGTGCCGCAGGCCCATGCGGTCCAGCACGCCCCGCAGCTCGGCCAGTTCGGCGGCCGTGCGGTGCGGATCGGCCCCGAGGCGGGCCCGCGCCTTCACCGCGCCCAGCCGGGACAGCGCCGTCCCCCGCGGCTCGTCCATCGCCCGGAACTCGGCCAGCGACCGCTCGTACGTCTCCAGCGCCTCCGCGTACCGCCCCGCGCGGTACAGCACATTGGCGCGCATCTTGTGGTTGTAGGCCAGCGCGCTGGACAGGTCCATCTCCCGGCACCCCTCCTCGGCCCGGGAGAGCAGCTCCAGCGCGCGGCCGGTGTCCCCGTCGCGCACCGAGACGATGTCGGCGAGCCCGCGCAGCGCCCAGGCGTGGCCGCGCCGGTCGTCCGCGGCGGCGGCTATCCCGGCGGCCTCCTCGAAGAGCGCGTACGCCGTGTCGTACCGGCCGCTGTTGCGGTGCATCTGGGCGATGCCCTCCAGCGCCCACACGGTGTGCCGCGCCTCGCCCCGCTCGCGCGCCGCCGCGAGCAGCTCGTCGTGCAGCGCCCCGACCGCCTCGTAATCGCCCTGGATGCGGCCCGTCTCGGCGAGCCCGGCGAGCGAGTAGCCGTGCGCCACCACGTCCCCGCCGCGCCGGCCGGTGTCGGCCGCGTACCGCAGCAGCCGGAACGCCAGCGCGAGCGCGCCCCGCTGCCGGGCCAGCGTGCCGCCGCTCCACAGCGCCCACGCCATCGCCGGGACGTCCCTGGCCGACCGTGCCGTGCGGTAACTGTCCTTCCACGCCCGGTCCGCCGCCTCGACGTGCCCCAGCCTGCGGTGCGCCTCCGCCACCGCGAGCGCGGCGCGGGCCGTCTCGTGGGCGTCGCCCGCCTCCCGGGCGGCGGCGAGCTGCTCGGTCGCGGTGCTGAGCACGTCCGTGAGCGAGGAGTTCACCGACAGCGCGCTGAGCGCCCCCTGGTACTCGGGCGCGAGAGCCTTGCTGAACATGCGTGCCTTCTCTTCTCTCTCGTCGGGTGGGTCCCCGTGGACCGCTGCGCGCGCTACGCGGAGGAAGAGGATCAAGGAGCGGGGAGGGGTTCCCCTTTCGGGTGACGTCACGACTTCGGGATGACGGCGGTCGTACCGGAGACGTACGGCACCGGTCGGACGGTGGTACGGGAGAGGGACGGCGCCCGCCCAGGGGCCAGAGCTTCCGGCGCGCAGAAAGGCGCCCCCGGCCCCCGCGCCCCCGGCCCCCGCGCCCCGGCCCGGCGCGCCCACACCCACCGCGTCCCCGGCCCGGCGCGCCCCCGCCAGAAGGGCCGCCCTTTCTCCGCGTACCGCGCCCGTGGCAGGGAACTCGCCGGGGTCCGGGGCACCGACCCAGGAGGACCGGCCATGACCCCACAGGCCCCCGCCCGCCGGCCGCGGCCGGTGCGGGCCGCGGTGTTCGACACCGACGGCGTGATCACCGACACCGCGACGACGCACGCCACCGCCTGGAAGGCCGCGTTCGACGCCCATCTGGGCACCGGGCCGCACGCGGGGCGCGTCCGCCCGTTCGACCCCACCGAGGACTACCTGCGGTACGTCGACGGGAAGTCCCGCCTCGACGGCGCGGCGGCCTTCCTCACCGCCCGGGGACTGCGCCCCTCCGCGGCCGAGGTGGAGGCGGTCGCCGCCGCGAAGGAACGCCTGTTCACCCAGGAGCTGCGGGAGCGGGGCGCCACCGCCCTGCCCGGGGCCGTACGCCTGCTGCACGCCCTGCGCGGCGCCGGAACCCCGATCGCCGTGGTCTCCGCGTCCCGGCACGCGCGCGAGGTCCTCGCCGCCGCCGGGGTGCTGGACCTGTTCCACGCGTGCGTGGACGGCACCGAGGCCGCCCGGCTGGGCCTGCCCGGCAAACCCGATCCCGCGCTCTTCCTGGAGGCCGCCCGGCGGCTCGGGGTGCCGCCCGCCGCCTGCGCGGTGGTCGAGGACGCCCTCGCGGGCGTCGAGGCGGGCCGGCGCGGCGGATTCGGCCTGGTCGCCGGGGTCGACCGCACGGCGGGACCCGATACGGCGGACGCGCTGCGCCGGGCGGGCGCCGACGTCGTCGTGCGCGACCCGGCCGAGCTGCTCGCGGCCCTCACCGCCGGGGTGCCGTCGTGACCGACTGGACCTGGGAGTACGAGGGGTACACCCCGGCCCGGGAGAGCCTGCGCGAGGCGCTGTGCACGCTCGGCAACGGCTACTTCGCCACCCGTGGCGCCGCCCCCGAGTGCACCGTCGACGACGTCCACTACCCCGGCACGTACGCCGCCGGCTGCTACAACCGCCTGACCTCCGACATCGCCGGGCGCACCGTCGAGAACGAGGACATGGTCAACCTCCCGAACTGGCTGCCCCTGCGCTACCGCGTCGACGACACCGACCCGCCCGGCCCCTGGCTGACCCCCGACGGGGTGGAGCTGACCGACCACCGCCAGACCCTCGACCTGCGCGCCGGCACCCTGGAGCGCCTGATCCGGTACGAGGACGACGACGGCAGGCGCCTGGCGGTGCGCCAGACCCGTCTGGTGCACATGGCGTCCCCGCACCTGGCCGCCCTCCGCACCGAGTTCACGGCGGAGAACTGGGCGGGCACCCTGGAGGTCGAGGCCCGTATCGACGGCGACGTCACCAACTCCGGGGTGGCCCGCTACCGGCAGCTCGCCTCACGCCACCTCACCCATGTGGAGACCGGTGACGCCGGGCACGACACCGTGTGGCTGCGCTGCCGCACCCGTACCTCCGACATCCGGGTCGGGCTGGCCGCCCGGACGACCGCCACCGGCGCCGAGGGGACCACCCGCACGGTCCGGCACGGGCACCGGAGGGCCGCCCAGCGCCTGCGGCTGGACCTGCGGCCCGGCAGCCCCGTCGTGGTGGTGAAGACCGTCGCCCTGCACACCTCGCGGGACGCGGCCATCAGCGACCCGCTGAGCGCCGCCGTCGACCGGGTGACCCGCGCGCCGGGCTTCGAGGACCTGCTGGCCTCGCACCGCACCGCCTGGCGGCAGCTGTGGCGCCGGGCGGCGCTGGAGGTGCCGAACCAGGCGGGCCGCATCCTGCGCCTGCACCTTTTCCACGTCCTGCAGACCCTCTCCCCGCACACCGCCGAGCTGGACGCGGGCGTCCCGGCGCGCGGCCTGCACGGCGAGGCGTACCGCGGCCACATCTTCTGGGACGAGCTGTTCGTCCTGCCCTACCTCAACCTGCACTTCCCCGAGGTCTCCCGGTCCCTGCTCACCTACCGCCACCGGCGGCTGGAGCGCGCCCGCGCCGCCGCCCGGGACGCGGGCGCGGCCGGGGCCATGTACCCCTGGCAGAGCGGCAGCGACGGCCGCGAGGAGACCCAGCGCCTCCACCTCAACCCGCGCTCCGGACGCTGGCTGCCCGACCACTCCCACCTCCAGCAGCACGTCGGCTCGGCCGTCGCGTACAACGTGTGGCAGTACTGCGAGGCCAGCGGCGACACCGAGTTCCTGCACACCCGCGGCGCGGAGATGCTGCTCCAGATCGCCCGCTTCTGGGCCTCCCGCGCCACCTGGGACGACGGCCTGCGCCGCTACCGCCTCCGGGGCGTGGTCGGCCCCGACGAGTACCACGACGCCTACCCGGACGCCGACCGGCCCGGCCTCGACGACAACGCCTACACCAACGTCACGGCCGCCTGGGTGCTGGCCCGCACCCTGGAGCTGCTGCGCGACCTGCCCGACCCGCGCCGCCGCGAACTCGCCGAGCGGACGGAGCTGGACCACGGCGAGCTGGAGCGGTGGGAGGACGTCTCCCGCCGGCTCCACGTCCCGTACCACCAAGGCGTGATCAGCCAGTTCGAGGGCTTCGGCGACCTGGCGGAACTCGACTGGGAGGGCATGCGGAGCCGGTACGGCGACATCCGCAGGCTCGACCGCATCCTGGAGGCCGAGGGCGACTCCGCCAACCGCTACCAGGCGTCCAAGCAGGCCGACGTGCTGATGCTCGGCTACCTCTTCTCGCCCGCCGAGCTGCGCGCGCTGCTGCGCCGCCTGGGCCACGACCTGGACGACGACGGCTGGCACCGCACCGTCGACTACTACCTGCGCCGCACCAGTCACGGCTCGACGCTGAGCGGCCTGGTCCACGGCTGGGTGCTGGCCCGGGTGCGGCGCGCCGAGGCGTGGCGCTTCTGCCAGGAGGCGCTGGAGGGGGACATCGCCGACCTCCAGGGCGGCACCACCGGCGAGGGCATCCACCTGGGCGCCATGGCGGGCACACTCGACCTCGTCCAGCGCGGCCTGACCGGGCTGGAGACCCGCGGCGGCACCCTGCGCGTGGACCCGGTGCCGCTGCCGGAGCTGTCCGAGTACGACTTCACCCTCCGCTACCGGGGCCACTGGGGCGTCCGGCTGCGGATGTCACCGGGCCTGCTGCGCATCGCCGTACCGGGCTCGGGCAGCGAGCCGATCACCGTGGAGCCCGCCGACGGGCCGGCCGTCCTGGTCGAGCCGGGCGAGGTCCGCGAGCTGCCGCTGCCCGGCTGCTGATCCGCCGCCGGGGCCCGCGGCGGTGCTCAGGTGTGGGCGTACGGCGCGTCCACCCGGCGCCCGGTGACCCGCGCCGGCGTCACGGCCACCCAGCCGGCGTCCGCGCCGCCCCGCCACGGCATGCCGTACGCCTGGTCGTCCAGCCGCCGCACCGTGTCCGGGTCGGTGACCTCGTGGGGCGCGCCGACGACCAGGACGCTCCAGCCCCGGCACAGGGCGTCGTCGATGTGGTCGACCTCGAACGCCATCCGGCTGTCGCCGGCGAGCGGCGCGAGGGTGCCGGGCGCCACCCGGAACGCCACCTCACCCTCGGTGACCAGATAGTTCACCGGCAGGATCGCCGGCCCGTCGGGCGTGGTCACGGCCACGTGCCCGACGCCATGGCTGCCGAGCAGGGTGCGGCACTGCTCCAGGTCGAGATCGACCAGCTCGGGGCGGGACGGCGGGTGGCCGGTGCCCGGCGGCAGGTCGGCGAGGCCGCCGGTCAGCTCCACCACGCTGGTCTCCAGCGCGTCCGCGAGCCGCAGCAGGAAGCCGATCCCGGGCGTGGCCGGCTGTTCCTCCAGGTACTGGAGGTATCCGGGCGCCGAACCGGCCCGGACCGCGACCTCCTCGCGGGTCAGGCCGAGCTGCTCCCGGCGGGCCGCGACGCGCCGGCCGATGTCGCCGCGGCACGGCCCGTGCGCGGGGGCCCCGGCGGTGGACTCCAGCAGCGGCGACCGCCCGGGCGCGGCAGGGGCGCCGCCCGGCGGGCCGGCTGGGCCGGGAGGGCTGTGTGGGCTGGGAGGCGGGCTCGAAGGCATGGGAGGCACCGTCCCTTCCGGGTGCGCGACGGTGGGCTGCCTACCCAGCCCACCGTACGCCTCGGCGCGCCCGGGCACCCGGGCGCGCCGAGGCTAGGGAGCACCCGCCCGGCTACTCGGCGCGGGGGCGCACCTCGACGTTCTCCAGAATGCCGATCGCGTCCGGGACGAGGATCGCGGCCGAGTAGTAGGTGCTGACCAGGTACGAGATGATCGCCTTCTCGTCGATGCCCATGAAGCGGACGTTCAGGCCGGGCTCGTACTCGTCCGGGAGGCCCGTCTGGTAGAGGCCGACGACGCCCTCGTTGTCCTCGCCGGTACGCATCGCGATGATCGACGACGTGTGGTGGTCGGTGATCGGGATCTTGCCGCACGGCAGGATCGGGATGCCCCGCCAGGCCGGGATCTGGTGCCCGCCGACGTCGACGCTGCCGATGTAGAGGCCCCGCTTGTTGCACTCCTTGCCGAACGCGGCGATCGTGCGCGGGTGCGCGAACAGGTACTGCGTGTTGCGGCGCATGCTGATCAGGTCGTCGAGGTCGTCCGGGGTGGGCGCACCGGCGTGGGCCTGAATGCGCTGGTCGTAGTCGGTGTTGTGCAGCAGGCCGAAGTCCCGGTTGTTGACCAGCTCGTGCTCCTGGCGCTCGCGCAGCGCCTGGATGGTCAGCTTGAGCTGCTGCTCCGTCTGGTTCATCGGCTGGTTGTAGAGGTCGGCGACCCGGCTGTGCACCTTGAGCACCGTCTGCGCCACGCTCAGCTCGTACTCGCGCGGCTCGACCTCGTAGTCGACGAAGGTGGTCGGCAGGTCCGGCTCGCCCTCGTGCCCGGAGAGGAAGCTGATCTCCGCCTCGCCGTACTTGTTCGTCGCCCGGTGCCCGTTGGAGGTGAGCCCCTGCACATGGTCGCGGAGGGTCGGGTACTGGCTCGCCACCTGCTTGTACGCCGCCTGCGTGAGCACCAGCGCGGTGGTCCGGGTGGTGGCGCGGACGGTGCACTCCCACGTCGCGCCGGTGTCCCCGGCCATCATCCGCCCGCCGAAGGAGTCGCCGTCGGCCATCATGCCCAGCCGTGTCTCGGCGTCGTCGTACTTCCCGGTGCCGATCTTCTCGACCTTGCCGTGCGCGATCAGGAAGACCTGGTCGGCCTTGCGGCCGCGCTCGGCGAGGAGCTGGCCCGGCTCGAACTCCTTCTGTGTGAACTTGTCCGCCAGCGCCGCCAGCGCGGTGGGGTCGGCGAAGCCGCGCAGCAGCGGCAGCTCGCCCAGCTCGGCCGGGACGACCTGCACCTTGGCGCCGGTCTGCACAAAGGTCACCCGGCCGTCGCCCACGGCGTACGACAGCCGCCGGTTGACCCGGTAGGCGCCACCGGGCACATGGACCCACGGCAGCTTGCGCAGCAGCCAGCGCGAGCTGATCTCCCGCATCTGCGGTTCGGACTTGGTGGTCGTCGCGAGGTTGCGCGCCGCCCGCGTGCTCAGGCTGAGCTGGATGTGCTCCTGCGTCTGGATCTGCGGCTCGGCGGGCGCGGGGCGGGTCTTCACTGCCATGGCGGGGGTGTTCCCTTTCGTCGGGTGATCCACCTGGCGGACCAGCGGTCGGGGCATGGGCATCGCCAGGTGTCGTCACGCTTAGTGAATCGGCGTGACGGACAGTGAGTGGGGATTGGCGCGCCTCCCCGCGTGTCGCGCCGCACCGCCCCGGCGGGCCCCAACACCCCTTGCAGAAGCGGCGAAACGTTCACTCGCCGGATCCCGGCGGGGGCGCGCACGGGGCGCTCGCGGGGCGCCCGGCGGAGGCCGACGCTCCGGTCACGCCGCCGCTCAGGAGGGCGCGGCCACCAGGACCACGTCCAGCGTGCGCGGACCGTGCACCCCCTCCACCCGGTCCAGCTCGATGTCACTGGTGGCCGACGGCCCGGAGATCCACGTCAGCGGGCGCCCCGGGTCCAGCCGCGGCAGAGCCAGCGGCACCGACGCCACCACCTGCCCCGGCGCCCGCACCACGCACACATGCAGATCCGGTACGAGAGTGAGAGCGCGCCGCCCCTGGCCCGCCGACCCGTCCAGCACGATCGTGCCCGTCTCGGCGATCGCCAGCGCGCACCCGGTGACGACGGCGTCCGTGCCGTCCAGTGCGTACGGGGACAGCGGGCGGCCCGGCGCGTCGTGGCGCAGCTCGGCGGCCGTGTCCGCCAGCCACGCGCCGGGCAGCCCCGGCGGGACCACGACCGACGCCGCGCCCCGTTCGGCGAGCAACCGGGCGATCAGCGACGGCAGTTCGCCCTCCGCCGCGCGGTGGACCCGGGCCCGGTACTCCGTCAGATTGCGGTCCAGCAGGTCCAGCAGGGCGCCCGGATCGCCGGGGGAGTGGCTCACCCGGTAGTCGCGGACCGGCTCGGGGGCGTCCGGCGCGCCGGACACGGCCGCCCGGACCCGGCCCAGGATCCGGTCGCGGGCGCCCTCGCCCGCGGGGCTCTCGCCGCTCATCCGCGGTTCCTCCTCCACCAGTCGCGGAATGGACGCTCCGGAAGCTCCGGCAGGTCACGGCCGCCGGTCCACGCCCCCGCGCCCGGCGGGCGGGCCGGGACCACCCCGCGGGCCGCCGACGCCAGGCGCTCGCCCGCCGCCAGGGCCGCCGGGTGGTCCAGCAGCCAGGTCGCCGCCCGGACCGCGGCCCGCTCCGCCCGGTGCCTCCGCCCGCCCCGCCCGGCCACCTCGCCGCGCAGATGGACCAGCACCTCGGGGATGTCGATGGCGACCGGGCACACCTCGTAGCAGGCCCCGCACAGCGTCGACGCGTACGGCAGGGAGGCGTCGATCTCGCTCGCCGTACCGCGCAGTTGGGGAGTGAGGATCGCGCCGATCGGGCCCGGGTAGACCGACCCGTACGCATGGCCGCCGGCCCGCTCGTACACCGGGCACACATTGAGGCACGCCGAACAGCGGATGCAACGCAGCGCCTGCCGGCCCACCTCGTCGGCGAGCGCGGCGGTCCGGCCGTTGTCCAGCAGGACCAGATGGAAGGCGCGCGGCCCGTCGGCGTCCGTGGTCCCCGTCCACATGCTGGTGTACGGATTCATGCGCTCGGCGGTCGACGAGCGCGGCAGCGTCTGGAGGAACACCTCCAGATCGCGCCAGGTCGGCACCACCTTCTCGATGCCCACCACCGAGATCAGGGTCTCCGGAAGCGTCAGGCACATCCGCCCGTTGCCCTCCGACTCGACCACCACCAGCGTCCCGGTCTCGGCCACCATGAAGTTGGCCCCCGAGATCCCGACCTTCGCCCGCAGGAACTTCTCCCGCAGGTGCAGCCGGGCCGCCTCCGCCAGGTCGGCCGGCTCGTCCGTCAGGTCGTCGGGCGCCGGCCTGCCCCAGGCGGCCATCCGCGCCCGGAAGACGTCCCGGATCTCCGCGCGGTTGCGGTGGATCGCCGGGACGAGGATGTGGGACGGCCGGTCCTCGCCCAACTGCACGATCAGCTCGGCGAGATCCGTCTCGTAGGCGTCGATCCCCGCCGCCTCCAGCGCCTCGTTGAGCCCCGTCTCCTGCGTGGCCATCGACTTGACCTTGACGACCTCCCGCTCACCGGTCGCCCGGACCAGCCCGGTCACGATCCGGTTGGCCTCGTCGGCGTCCTCGGCCCAGTGCACCGTGCCGCCGGCCGCCGTCACCGCCTCCTCCAGCCGGACCAGGTACGTGTCCAGGTGGCGCAGCGTCCGGTCCTTGATGCGCCGGCCCGCCTCCCGCAGCTGCGCCCAGTCGTCCAGCTCGGCCACCGCACGGGCCCGCTTGTCGCGGATGGTGTGCGTGGCGTGCCGCAGGTTCGCCCGGAGCACCGGGTCGGCGACCGCCGCCTCGGCGGCCCGGGGGAAGGACGGCATGCCCAGGAACGTTCCGCTCACCGCAGCGGCTCCTCCTCCGTACTCGCCAGGATCTCGGCGATGTGCACGGTACGGACCGGCTCGCCCGCCCGCCGCAGCACACCGTTCAGGTGCAGCAGGCAGGAGTTGTCCGCCCCGCACAGCACCTCCGCCCCGGTGCCCACGGCGGCGCGCACCTTGTCCCGGCCCATCGCCACTGACACCGCCGGGTTCTTCACCGCGAACGTGCCGCCGAAACCGCAGCACTCCTCCGCGCCGGGCAGGTCCACCAGCTCCAGCCCCCTGACCGCCTCCAGCAGCCGGCGCGGCCGGTCGCCCAGGCCCAGCAGCCGCAGCCCGTGGCAGGACGGGTGGTACGTCACCCGGTGCGGGAAGTACGCGCCCACGTCCGTCACGCCCAGCACGTCGACCAGGAACTCCGTCAGCTCGTACGTCCGGGGCCCGAGGCCCGGCGCGCCCAGCCCGGCGTACTGATCGCGCACCATGGCCGCGCAGGAGCCGGACGGGGTGACCACATGGCTGTACCCCGCGAAGGCGCGGGCCGTGCGGCGGGCCAGGGTGGCGGCCTGCGGCCGGTACCCGGTGTTGTACTGGGGCTGCCCGCAGCAGGTCTGGGCGGCCGGGAAGTCCACCTCGACGCCGAGCCGTTCGAGGAGCCGGACGGTGGCGATCCCGGTCTCCGGACACACCGCGTCGTTGACGCAGGTGACGAACAACGCGACCCGCATCGCGGCTCCTTCCTTCCCTCTCCTGCCCTCGCCCGCTCCCGGCCGGGGCGGGCGTCCGTCGAGGATAGGGCGTGGCGGCGGCCCGGTGCCGGGGCCCGCCGTACGGCGGCGAGCCCCGGCGACCGGACACCCGGCCGGACCCGGCGGCCGGCCCGGTCAACCGGTCACGTGGCCGGCCCGGTCGCGTGGCCGGCCCGGTCACCCGGCCACGTGGTTCCTGGTCACCTGGCCCACCAGCGACTCCAGGCGCGGCAGGAACGCCCGGGCCTCCTCCGAGTCCAGCGCGGACACCTCGGCGATCAGCGCCCGGACCGGAGCGGCCGGTTCGGCGCCGGCGCCCAGGTCCCGCAGGGTCCACGCCAGCCGGGCGACACACCGCACCCGCTCCTCCAGGACGTCCGGGCCGAGCGCGGCGAACGCCTCCTCCGCCCGTTCGAGGAGGGCCACCACCTCACGCCGGACGCCCTCTTCGTCCTTCGCGTCGGCGTCCTCCCCGGCGACCGTGACGCCTGTGGCGTCGTCGTGATCGTCGCCGTTGTCATCGTCATCGTCGTCCTCGTACAGCTCGTCGAGCAGCAGCTCGGCCGTCTGCGCCCAGGTCCGTGCGCGCTCCAGCAGCAGCTCGGGCGCGTCGCCGCGCACGGCGTCCAGCGCCCGCGCCATCAGCTCGCGCGCCGTGCCCCTGTCGCCGCCCTCCGCCTCCAGCCACGCCAGGGAACGCAGCGCCCGCGCGAGGGAGACCTGGGCGCCGGCCTCCTGCCACAGCTCCACGACCCGGCGGTACGCCGCGACGGCCTCCGCCCGCAGACCCGCCGCCGAGAGGCACTCGGCGGCCAGCGACGCGAAGTGGGCGTGCGCCCCGGGGTCGTCCCAGCCCTTGGCGACCTCGGCGGCCAGCACGTACTGCTCGGCCGCCGCCCGGTGGTCACCGAGCGCCCGCAGGCTCCGGGCGAGGGTGTCCCGCGCCCGTACCGCCCGCTCCTCGCCGTGCTCCAGCAGCTCCGGCAGCGCGGACTCCAGCACCTCGGCGGCCTCGGCGGCGCGGCCGGTCTCGCCGAGGGACTGCGCCAGGACCAGCCGGGCGTACGCCCCGCCGCCCGCCGAGTCCCCGGCGGCGTCGAACCAGTGGGCGGCCCGGAGCGCGTGGTCGGCCGCCTCCGCCTCCTTGCCGTCCTGCCGGTACAGCGCCTCGGCCAGGGTCAGCCGCAGCGCGCCCTGCTCCTCCGGCGCCACGATCTCGGAGCCGTGGGCGAGCGCCGTGCGCGCCGCGTCCTCGGCGGCCCCGAGGCGCCCGGTGTCCATCAGCAGCCGGGCGAGCCGCATCCCGGGGTCGGCCGCCTCCCACGGGCGGCCCGCGTCGGCGCACCGGCGCGCGGCGGAGGCCAGCAGCGCCTCCGCCCGCTCCACGGCACCGGCGCGCCAGGCGAGGGCGGCGCGCATCGACTCCGCCTCGGCGAGCAGGTCCTCGACGGTCGACCCTCCGGACACCGCCGAGAACTCCTCGACGAACGCGGCCAGTTCGGCGTCGACGTGCCGGTCGTGCCCCTCCGGCTCGCCTGCTCCTTCGCTCTCCGGCTCACCGGCCCCTTCGCTCTCCGGCCCGTCGTCCTGCGCCGGGTGGTCCGTCAGGAGCGGGCTCAGCTTGACCCGTGTCAGGGCGGCCGTGGCGATCCGCCGCGCCCTGCTGGGGTCGTCCGGGTCCAGCGCCTCCGCCGACGCCGAGGCCGACGCGAGCAGGCGCCGTACCTCGTCCGGGGCCGCTCCGGAGCGGACGGCCGCGATCACCAGCCGCAGCTCGGCCAGCACGGCCCGCCCCGGCTCGCCCACGCTCCGGTGGGCCGATGCCACCCGCTCGAACAGCTCCCGCGCGCCGTCCTCGTCGGCGTGCCCGGCCCGGACCGCCCGCGCGTCCAGCAGGTCGGCGGCGAGCCGCTCGTCGGGCGCCTCACCCGAGCGGGCCACCAGCTGCTCGACGCGCTCCCACGCGGCGGCCGCCCTCGGGTGCCCCTGGGCGCGCAGCTCCCTCGCCTCGGCGACCAGCTCCGGCAGCGCGTCACCGCCGGCGGCGGCCCCGGGCGCGGGGACGGGGGCGGCGGGGGCGGAGGGCTCCCAGGCCGTCCGGTCCGTCCGTACCCCCAGCGGAAGGCTCTCCAGCAGGGGCTCCCGCTCCAGCCTGGCCCGCAGCCGGCCGGACTCGTAAGTGTTGCCGTTCCGCTCGTCGAAACGCTCCGCGATGGCCCGCGCCTCCGCGTCGAGCGTGTCGTGCAGCTCCCGGACCGTGTGCCGCCGCCCCTCGTGGGCGATGGCGGGCCGGTCCCCGTGGCCGAGGACGAGCAGCCGCCGCAGCAGCACCAGCGTCCCACCGAGCAGGTCCAGCCGGGAGCCCGGGTCCCCGCCGGACGACAGGTGCGCGGCGTGGTCGGAGAGCAGCTCGAGGCCCCGGGCCTCGTTCCCGGTGAGGGCGCAGAACTCGATGTGGCGGGCGACCGTCGGCAGCAGGCTCTCGTTCCCCCGCGCCATCCGGTACCCGCGCAGGTGGTGGGCGCGCGCCTGGTCCACCCGCCCGGTCCGCACCAGCGGCAGCAGTGACTTGGCGAGCACCCGGTGCGGCTCCTCCATGCAGCTCGCACCGCCTTCGAGGACCGGCTCCCAGACGCGCAGCGCCTCCTCGTCCTGTCCCCGGTCCGCCCAGTACGCGCCCTGCGCGTTGATCTCGCAGGCGTGGCAGTTGGCCATCGCGTCCCGGTCGGCCGCCGTCCACGCGGCGAACGCCCGGTCCGCCCGCTCGGTGTCGCCGGTGTCGTCGGCGAGGTGGAACTCGCTCTGCCGCACGGCCCGTTCCGAGTAGCCGGCCACCCGGTAGCGGTACTCCATCTCGGCCAGCCACCGTTCCATGGAGGCGAGCGGGACGTCGGGCAGCCCCAGCATCCCGGAACTGGCCCACTTGAACATCCAGTGGAAGGCATGGCTGTCCTGCCGGTCGAAGGCCGACGGGTCCCGGTCCCACTCCTGCATCAGCCGGGCGAACGGCACCAGCAGCTTGCCGGCCTCGGAACTGAACTCGTACGCCTTGACGAGCCCGAACAGCGCCTGCCGCAGCAGGTCGCGGTCGCCGGTCGCCTCGGCGGCGGCCGTCAGCTCCTCGGCGCGCGCGTTGCGCAGGAGGCCGTTGGGCGCGGACTCGTTCTCCCACAGGGCGCGCCGGATCGCCTCCGGGGTGCGGTCGGGGGAGTTCGCGGGGATGGTGGTCACTGGTCGCCCTCCGAAGGCGCGGTGGTG
Source organism: Streptomyces sp. NPDC015131 (assembly GCF_043079975.1). Classification (NCBI taxonomy): domain Bacteria; kingdom Bacillati; phylum Actinomycetota; class Actinomycetes; order Kitasatosporales; family Streptomycetaceae; genus Streptomyces; species Streptomyces sp. NPDC015131. Next base: position 824,069 of record NZ_JBIBVB010000001.1, read on the forward strand.
GGGTGCGTGGCCCATTCGAGGAGCCCGAGGAACGCCCGGTTGAGCAGGGAGGTGTCGGCGGGCCGCAACGGGCGCTGGGCCATCAGCAGAGCCTGCCCGTACAGCGACTCCACCGCCGTCCCGGCCAGGTCGGTGTCGGTGATGCCCGCGATCCTGCGCACCAGCGGGTTGTTGTGGTTGAGGACGAGGCGGGCGCGTGGCGCCGAGCCGCGCAGCGCGCCGAGGATGTCGCTCCACAGCCCGTCGGCCCCCTCCTCGGCCTCGGCGCGGTCCCGCTCGTGGCGGGCCTCCCGGTCGTCGAGGAACAGCGCGGGCACGCTCACGGGCTGGAAGGCGCGCAGCGCCACGTCGCACCCCAGCGGGTCCAGCCGGGTGCGGGCGGTGGCGAGGAAGGCGGCGAGAGCCAGCTCCTCGGCGGGGCCGACCGGGTCGAGGTGGGCCGTGACGGCGCCCGCGTCCAGCTCGGCGACGGTGACGCCGTCCCGCACCCGGGGGAGCAGGGCGACGAGGTCGGAGTCGTAGGTGTATCCGCCGTTGACGACGCCGAGGCCGTGCGCGGCGGCGATCGGGGCGACCTGCCGGAACTCCTCGACGGTCCGGGTGAAGTGCACCCGAGGATGGGCGCGGGTGAACTCGTCGAGCGTGACCCTGCCGTCGCTGGTCTCGAAGGGCAGCCAGGACAGCATCAGCGAGAACAGCTCCGCGTCGTGCCGGGCCAGCGACTTCACGCCCAGGTGGTGGACGGCGAGGAACGCCGCCAGCCGCTCGGGGTCGCCGGCCGCCAGGTCGCCGAGCCAGGCCCGGATGCGGGTGCCCAGGGCGTCCCGGACGGCCGCCAGGGTCTCGTCGTCGTAGAGGTGCTCCCGGGAGGCGGTGGGCCGCAGGGTGTCGGTGTCGAGCACGACGCGGACGAAGAACGCCCAGTCGGGCAGCAGGTTGTCGGCCCGCTCGGTGAGCAGCATGCCCTTGAGGTACACCCGGTGGGCGGCCCGGCCGGCCGGGCTGGTGGCGGACGGAAGGACGTAGGCCACGCCCCGGACGCCGGCGAGCGGGATGTCCAGGTCGATGGAGTCGAGCGGGGTGAAGCCGAAGACCTGGGCGCAGTGCCCGGCGAGGGCGACCCGGCGGGCGGTGGGGGTGGGGTACGGGCGGTCCCAGACCGCCGGACGCTCGGTGAGCGGGCGGGCGGCGTCGTCGGGACCGGTGAAGGTCACGTCGTGGGGGAGCAGCGACCCGAAGTCCCGGGCCAGTGCGCGGACCCGCTCCGGGTCGGTCCACTCCTCGGCGCCGGGCCTCGGCTCCAGCCGGACGGTGGTGCCCGGTTCGGTACGGGCGTCGTGCGGCAGCGTCCGGACCGTGTACGAGCCGTCGTCGCTCGCCACCCACTCGACGGGCGGCTCCTCGGGCCGGCGCGCCGAGCGCGACACCACCCGGATCTGCCGGGCGACGACGAAGCAGGCGAGCAGCCCGATGCCGAACTGGCCGAGGAACTCGCGCCGGGCGCTCTCCAGTCCGTCGCGCTTGGAGCTGCGGCCGATGGTGGCGAGGAGGCTGTGCACCTCCTCGGAGGTGAGGCCGATGCCGCTGTCCTCCATGACGACGGCGTCCCCGGTGGCCGAGAGCCGGATGGCCACGGGGGCGGCGGGGTCGTGGGCGAGGCGCGCGGTGACGGCGTCCACCGCGTTCTGGAGGAGCTCGCGCACATAGACGCGCGGGCTGGAGTAGAGGTGGTGGGACAGCAGGTCGACCAGGCCCCGGAGGTCCACCTGGAAGGTGTTCACCGAGGAGTCGGACGCGGAAAGGTTCATGGGTACGGGGAGCCACCGCACGGCACCTGACGGCCGCCGTGGGCGCGGGTCGGGCGATCGCGGGGTCCCCCCCTCACGAATCGCGATGGGCCCGGCCCTGACCCGGCGGCCCGCACGGGCATCCGCGCAGGTCACCGAGGAGGACTCGGAATTGGTGACCATCGTAGGGAGACCCACTGACAATGCCCAGGGATTACTTCTCCCGACCGGCCGGCCGCGCACCCGCCGAGCTGCCGCAGCCCGGCCCGGGCACCCCCCGGCCCGCCGGGAGCGGCAAGAGCCGGTGGGCACGGCCTACATGAGCCGCAGGACGCCCGGGACGCGCTCCTCGAAGATCTCCACCAGCTCGTCGAACAGGGTGGGCCCGCGCCCGGCGCGGGCGTCCTCCAGCCGGGCGCGGACCCCGGCCCGGTGGGACGGGTGACCGCGCGTCAGGAGGGACTCCAGCCGGCGGGCCGTCTCGGCGTGGCCGAGGTGTTCGGCGGAGATCCGGTGGTCCCGCCACTCGACGGTGTAGTCGCCGTCGCCGGGCGTGCCGAACCCTCCGCCCAGGCAGTCGGCGAAGGAGTCGAGGTTTCGGCCGAAGTAGCCGCCCGGACCGTTCACGGCCTCCCCGACGGCCCGCCAGAAGTCGTCCAGGGACCTGATCCCGCTGCCGTCCAGCACATAGGTGACCGTCACGTCCCGCACGATACGCGCCGCCCGCCGCCCCGCCCGTGCCGGGCCCCTACGGCGCTTCCGGCGGCAGCAGCGCGCCGGTCACCGGGAGGCCCGCCACCTTCCGGTTGTCGACGACCACCAGTTCCCAGGGGTGCTCGCGGCCCCGCTGCCACTGGCCGCCCGCCAGGGTGACGGTGGCGATGCCGGGGACCGGGCCGGCCGTCCAGTCCAGCGGGCCCGCGACGGTGGCGAGCCGGGTCGCGCGGATCGCCCCGGCGAGCGACTCGGGGGAGGCGGGGTCGGCGGCCGTGGCCAGGGCGTGCGCCGCCACCTCGATCAGGGCGTGGGCCAGCCCCAGGGGCTGGAGCCACTGCCGGCCGGTGGCCCGCTCGTAGGCGTCGGCCAGCTCGGCGGCGGTCGTGCCGTCGAGGGACGAGCGGTAGGGGTGGGCGGGGGTCCAGTAGACGAGCGTCGCCACGTTCGCCACGGACGCCGCGGAGCCGTCCCCGGGGGCGGGCGGGTAGGCGAGCCAGCGGGAGCAGGTCAGGATCCGGGGCCGCAGCCCCTGGCGGGCGGCCTCCCGGCGGAACAGCCCGAGGTCCGCCCCGGTCGCGGCGCTGGTGACCACGTCGGCCCCCGCCGCCCGGAACGCGGCCACCTGGTCCGCCATCGTCGCCGCCGGCTCCCGGTAGCCGGGGGAGGGGTCCACCAGCCGGTGTCCACGCGCGCGTGCGGCGGGCGCGAACCCGTGCTCGGGGTGGCGCGACCAGCCGCCCTGCGGGCCGTCGTTCCACAGGCACCCCACGGTGCGCTCCGGGCCGGCCGCCGCCTCCCACAGGCCGGCGAAGGTCTCCGCGATGTCGTCGAGGCCCCAGCAGAAGTGGAACGTCCACCGCCGGGGCCCGCCGCCGTAGTGGTAGACCTGCCAGGGGAAGGTGCTCGACAGGCACGGTACCCCTGCCTCCTCGCAGGCATCGGCGACCGCGGGCAGCACCTCCGTACCGGCCAGGGTCAGCACGATCCGCGCCCCCTCGGCCTCCACCAGCTCCCGCACCGCCCGCCGCGCGCCGTCCGCCGTGGAGCGGCTGTCCCGCCCCACCAGGCGCAGCCGCCCGCGCAGCTTCGGGGCCAGCAGGTCCATGACGTACGCCAGCGGGTCCCCGAGCCGCGCCAGCCGGCCCGTCCGTGCGACGACCACGCCCACCACCGGCGTCCGCCCGGCAGGGCCGCCCGAGAACCGTTTCTCTTCACTGTTCGTGCGCTTCATGCCCCGCACAACGCACGGGCGCCGAGGGTGTCACGCCCCGCCCCGGGGAGCGGGGAGCGGGGCGGGGCGTGCGCCGGCGTCAGGCGACGGTGAGGACCAGCTTGCCCGCCGTGCGCCCCGTCTCGCCCAGCTCATGGGCCTTGGCGGCGTCCGCGAGGGGGAAGGTGCCCGCGATGGCGGCCCGCAGCCGGCCCTCCTCGGCGAGCCGGGCGATCGCGTTCATGCCCGCGTGGTCGGCCTCGACCAGCATCAGCGCGGTCCGCACCCCGAGCGGCTCCGCCCGGGCGGCCAGCTCCTCGCCGCCCATGGGCAGGATCGACACCAGCAGGCCGCCCCGGCGCAGCGTCCGCAGTGAACGGGCGCGGTAGTCGTCGTCGCCGATGGTGTCCAGGACGACGTCCACGTCGCTCACCGCCTCGGCGAAGTCGACCGACCGGTAGTCGATCACCTCGTCGGCGCCCAGCTCGCGCAGGAAGTCGTGCTTCCCGGCGCTCGCCGTGCCGATCACATACGCGCCGCGCGCCTTGGCGATCTGCACGGCGAGGTGGCCGACACCGCCGGCGGCGGCGTGGATCAGCACCCGCTGCCCGGCCTCCACGCGCGCGGTGTCCACCAGCGCCTGCCACGCGGTGAGTGCGGCCAGCGGCAGGGCGCCCGCCTGGACGTGGTCGAGCCCGGCGGGCTTGCGGGCGAAGGCGCGCGCCGGGCCGGCGACGTACTCGGCGTGGGAGCCGACCCCGTACGGGTAGGGCAGCATGCCGAAGACCTCGTCGCCGGGCTGGAACAGGGTGACGCCCATCCCGACGGCCTCCACCGTCCCGGAGACGTCCCAGCCGAGGACGTGGGGCGGGTCGCCGAGGAACATCCGGCCCCCGCGGTGCTTCCAGTCGGTCGGGTTGACGCCGGCCGCGTGCACCCGGACCAGCACCTGGCTGGGGCCCGGCTCGGGCCGTGCGAGCCGTACCTCCTTGAGTACCTCGGGGCCCCCGTGGGCGTCCTGGCTGATCGCGCGCATGGTCTCTGTCGTTGTCATGCGCTCCACCCTGCCGGGGGAGAGGCGGCCAAAAAATGGCACGATTGCCAATGTCCGATAGAATCGTGCCATGCATCGTGTGGTCGTCCTCGCCCTCGACGGCGTGTATCCCTTCGAACTCGGCATCCCCAACCGCGTCTTCGGCTGGGCCGACGGGCGGTACGAGGTGCTCACCTGCTCCGTCGACGGCGGGCCGGTGCGCACCGGATCCGACTTCTCCATCACCGTCGAGCACGGCCCGGAGGCGCTGGCCACGGCCGGCACGGTGGTGATCCCGCCGTACGACATGACGATGGCCACCGCCGGGGAGCTGCCCGGGCCGGTCGCCGACGCGCTCGCGCGGATCCGCCCCGGCACCCGGATCGTGTCCATCTGCACCGGGGCGTTCCTGCTGGCGGCGGCCGGCCTGCTCGACGGGCGCACCGCCACCACCCACTGGTCCCTGGTGCCGCTGTTCCGCCGGCTGTACCCGCACGTACGGCTCGACCCGGACGTGCTGTTCATCGACGGCGGGGACGTCCTCACCTCGGCGGGCGCCGGCTCCGGGGTGGACGTCTGCCTGCACATCGTCCGCGAGGACCACGGCAGCGAGGTGGCCAACCAGGTCGCCCGCGCATGCGTGGTGCCGCCCTGGCGGGACGGCGGCCAGGCCCAGTACATCGAGCAGCCCGTCCCCGAGACCTCCGACAGCGGCACCGGCGCCACCCGCCACTGGGCCCTGGAGAACCTGCACCTGCCGCTGACGCTCGCCGACCTCGCCCGGCACGCCCGGATGAGCAGCCGTACCTTCGCCCGCCGCTTCGGCGAGGAGACCGGTATGAGCCCCGGACGGTGGCTCACCCGGCAGCGGGTCGCCCGCGCCCGCCAGCTCCTGGAGTCCACCGACCTGCCGGTGGACCGCGTCGCCGGGGAGGTGGGGTTCGCGACGGCCACCTCCCTGCGGCAGCACCTGCACGCCGCGATCGGCGTCTCCCCGCTCGCCTACCGCCGCACCTTCCGGGCCGCCGACCGCACACCCCCGGCACCCTCCCGGGCCGGGGAAGCCCTCGCACGGTAGGGCCCGCGACCCTCGTCAGGGCCCGTGCGCCACCACCGGCGCCGGGCCGCCGAACGCGACCCGGGTGCGCGCCCCGTCGCCCGCCCACCGCACCACCACCTCGTCCGCCCCGCCCGCCACCCGCTCCACCGCCGCCACGCCCTCCGGCGGCTCCGGGGACGGCTCGCCCGTCAGCGAGGCCAGCGCCACCAGCAGGGCCGTACCGCCGCCCGGCGCCCGCGCCGTCAGCCGGGGCAGCACCGCCCAGCGGGTGAACGCCGTGCCCTGCGGGGCGCGCACCTCGCCGGGCTCCGGGGCCTCCCACCCGTACAGGCCGCGCAGCTGCGACACCAGCGGCTCCCCCGGGCCGGCCGCCCAGCCGGTCAGCCGCACCCGCGCCCCGGGCGGCAGGCGGACCGCCCGGTGGACGCGCAGCTCGTACCGGCCGCGCACCACCGTCACGCTCTCCACCCGCAGCCCCGGCACCACCGCCGGCCCCGAGGGGAACACCGGCCGGTGCCAGGAGGCCGCCCAGCCCCACCCGTCGCCCTGCCCGGCGCCCAGCGGCCGGATGCGGCAGCGCACCGAGGCCACCCCGCCGACCTCGACGGACAGATGGTTGTCGGCCGGGTTCGCCGCGGACGTGGGGCCGGTACGGGTCGAATAGGCGAACCGCCCGTACAGCGCGTCCCCGCCCTCCGCCGTGTCGCCCCCGGCCGGGTGGACGTGGTCGCTGCCGTGGTTGTGCAGCCGGGCGATCCCGTCCGCCGCCGTCGTCTGCACCAGCAGCCCCGGCGCCGGCAGCGCCCGCACCCGGTCGCCGCCGGCCTCGGCGGGCCCCGGCTCCTCCCGCGCCGTCCACAGCGGATCGCCCGCCGGCACGAGCAGCGCCACGAACGCCTTGGACGCCCAGTACGGCGAGGCCGGGCCCGAGTACGGCTGGAGCGTCGCCGCGTGCGGTCCGTGCCAGCCCGGCGTCAGCAGCCCGTCCCGCGCGTCCACCGCGCCTCGGTCCAGGAAGTACCGCAGGCAGCCGCTCAGCAGCCGCCGGGAGGCCCCCGGCGCGAGCGGCGTGTGCCCGGTCAGCGCGCCCAGCCCCACCGCCGCCCCCGCGGCGAACCGGTAGGTCAGCGACCGCCCGAAGTACACCGGCGCCCCGTCCCCGCCGAACAGCAGCGAGAACCCCTCCAGATGCTCCCGCAGCCTCGGCCCGTACACCCCCAGCAGGGCATCGTCGCCCGACAGATGGGCGTGCAGCACCGGATACAGGTGCAGGGCCCAGCCGTTGTAGTGGTCGAAGGCCCGCCCGTCGCCGTCCGCGTACCAGCCGCCGCCCCGGTACCAGCCCTCCAGCAGCCCCAGGCCCCGCTCCACCGCCCGGTCCGTCTCCGCGTCCCCGCGCCCCACCGACCGGAGGAACCCGGCGACGGTCAGCGGGAAGAGGTACCAGTTGTTGGGCGCCGGCGTGTGCCGCAGCGCCCCGCGCAGCCACTCCTCGGCGCGGTCCCGCGTCCCCTCGCCGAGCCGGTCCCACAGCCACGGCCGGGTCAGCCGCAGCCCCAGCGCCACCGACGCGGCCTCGACCATCGGCTGGCCCCCGGCGTGGTGGTCGCGGACCGGCGGCCACGACTCGGTGTCGTCCCGGCCCGGGGTGCGCGTCCCCGCCGCGAGCCCCTCCGCGTACCGCTCCAGCAGCCCGTACGGGTCCTCGCCGCCCGCCCCGGCGACCCGGAACGCGGCGGCCAGGAACGTCCGCGCGTACCCCTCCAGCCCGTCGGACCGCACCCCGGAGACCGACGGCCGCCCCGGCAGGTCCAGCAGCGCCCCGCCCGGCGTCGCCCACCGCCAGGCGGCCCGCACCAGCCCGTCGGCCACCGCCTCCCAGTGCGCCCGGGTGAACCCGGTGCACGGGCTCATCTCCCGGTCGTCCGGCGGCAGTCGGAGGCGGGCGTCCACCCCGGCAGGATCACCGCCCGACGAAGACGGGTCAAGGCGGCCGGGTCAACGATCCGGCCCCCGCCCCTCCACCAGCCGTGCCACCTCACCGATCCGGTCCGGCCCGACCCGGCAGCAGCCGCCCACCAGCCGGGCGCCCGCCCGGACCCAGCCGTCCACCCGGGCGGCCGTGAACGCCGGGCTCCCGCGCCACGCGCGCGTACCGGCGTCCCACGCCTCGCCGCTGTTCGGGTACACCACCACCGGCTTGCCCGTCACCCGCGCGGCCACCGCCACCGCCCGGTCGGCGTCCGCCGGGGCGCAGCAGTTCACCCCGACCGCGACGATCTCCTCCGACCCGGCCACCACCGCGAACGCCTCCTCCAGCGGCTGCCCCGCGCGCGTGGCGCCGCCCGCCACGCTGTACGACAGCCACGCCGGCACGCCCAGCCCGCGCACCGCCCGCACCAGGGCCCGCGCCTCCACCGCGTCCGGCACCGTCTCCAGGGCCAGGACGTCAGGGCGGGCGGCGGCGAGCACCTCCAGCCGGGGCCGGTGGAACCGCTCCAGCTCGGCCACGCCCAGCCCGTACCGGCCCCGGTACTCCGAGCCGTCCGCGAGCATCGCCCCGTACGGCCCCGCCGAGGCGGCCACCCACAGGGGCCGGCCGGGCGCCCGAGCCCCGGCGCGCCGGGCCGCCTCCCGGCCCAGCTCGACCCCGAGCGCCAGCAGTCCGGCCGCCCGGTCGTGGCCGATGCCGCGGCGGGCGAACCCCTCGAAGGTCGCCTGGTAGGTGGCGGTCGTCGCCACGCGCGCGCCCGCCCGGAAGTAGGCGAGGTGCGCCGCCACGACCGCGTCGGGACGGTCGGCGAGGAGCCGGGCCGACCACAGGGCGCCGGTCAGGTCGTGGCCGACCGCCTCCAGCGGCACGGTCAGTCCGCCGTCGAGCACCAGAGGGGCGTCCGGCGAGGTCAGGGCCTCGGCGAAGCCGGGAACGGGGGCGCTGGTCATGGGACGGAGCCAACCATGGTCGGCGGGTATGCGGAACGGATCACCGGGTAGCAGGGCCGCACGAGACAACCGGCGCCTGGCGTCGCAGGAAGGAGACCGGCCGTGCTGATGGCTCACCCCGCGGTCCTGAACAACCTGGTCGAGCAGTACGAGACGCTCCGGCTGCTGCACGCCGAGGAGGGCGCCCCCGCGGTCCGGGAGCGGATGGACGAACTCGCCCGCACCCTGTGCGTCGCCACCGGTACGGCGGACGTCGACACGGCCCTGATAGCCGCCCGCCACCGTCTGCCGGGCGCCCGGCCGGAGGACGACTCGCTGCTGACGGCCCCCTGCTGACGCCCCCTGCCGAGGCCGGCGCCCCCCGGGAACGGCACCGGCGGACCGGCCGGCACGGGCGCGGCACCGTGACCGGCCGGTCCCCGGCCGCGTACGGCTACTCCTGGGTCACCACGCCCAGCTGCCGCATCAGGCCGAGGTCGTCCACGTTCCACCAGCTCTCCGCGATCTTCCCGCCCTCGCAGCGGAAGGTCGCCTGCCCGGTCCCCGAGAGGTCGCGGCCGGTGGCCTCGATGCCCTTGTACGCGGCCCGGTGGTGGCCCCGGTACGACATGCGCATGCACACCGTGTCACCCTCGGCCACCAGGGACTCGATCACGCAGTGCGGGGCGAACGCGTCGAACAGCTCCTGGTTCTCCGCCTTCGCGGTGGCCAGGTCCACGTCGTAGGACGACAGGGACGGGTCGTGCTCCCGGTAGTCGCCGGTGCACAGCCGGTCGGCCGCCGACGGGTCGCCGTTGTTGATCACTTCTTCCACGAAGCTGCGCACGACCAGCTTGTTGAGCTGCTCGTCCCGGACGACGTCCAGGTCGGTGAAGGTCGGCTCACCGTCGCACAGCGCCGTCATCTCCCGGAAGATCCGGTCGGTCTCCGGCAGCTTCGAGTTCTCCATCGCCTCCTCGTACGAGGGGAATTCCACGATCTCCAGCACATGGGTGGAGTCGGAGCGGTCCCGGCCCATCATCGCGTGGGTCGCCGTCCGCTTGCCGCGGGTCGCCTCGGCCCAGCTGTCGAGCAGCTGGTTCATCTCGTCGACCCGGTCCGTCTTGCAGTCGATGATCTGGACGAATGTCATGACGCCTCCCGCCGTCGGGAACGACTGCGCTCCTTTCAGCCTATGCCGCCCGGGCACCTCCGGCAGAAGCCCGGCGGACCCGGACCGGGAGGTCACCGCGCCGTGGCGCCGGACCCGTTGAGCGCCGTCGCCAGCTGGGCGCGGGACCGCACGTCGAGCTTCTGGTAGATGCGCGTCAGCCGGGCCTCCACCGTCTTCACGCTCAGGTACAGCCGCGCGGCGGCCTCCTGGTTGCTGGCGCCCTCCCCGACCAGCCGCGCGAGGCGCAGCTCCGCCTCCGTCAGCCGGGACAACGCGCTGCCCGCCGCCGGCGCCGGGGCGCGGTCACCGGCGGAGGGGGCCTCCGCGGTCAGCCCCAGCCACGGCACGGCGCCCGCCCGCTCGAAGACCCCCGCCGCCGCCTGCATCGCCGCCTGCGCCGCCGACCGTCTTCGCCGCCGCCGCTCCACCCGCGCGAGGGCCACCAGACAGCGCCCCTGCTCCAGCACCAGCCCGTGCCCGGCGAACCGGTCCGCCGTCTCCACCAGCAGGTCCACCGCCTCGTCCGTCTTCCCGCCCGCCGCCAGGCACAGCGCGTACACCCGGTCGCAGCCCAGCAGCACGGTGGTACGGCCCAGCCGCTCGGCGACCGGGCCCACGTCGGCGAGCAGCGCCTGCGCCTCGTCCGGGGCGTCGGCCGCCAGCAGCGCCTCCGCCAGCTCCTCGTGCCAGCGCAGCATGGAGGGGTCCACCGCGCACTGGGTGCCCTCCCCGTCGCGCACCCGCCGCAGCGACTCCAGCGCCCCGGTCACGTCCCCGGTGACCAGCTGGACGCGCCCCAGCGCGTACAGGCTCCGGGACAGGAAGACATGGTCGCCCTCCTCCTCCGACGCCCGTACGCTGCGCAGCGCGTACCCCGCCGCCCGGGCGAAGCTGCCCCCGGCGGTCTCGGCGAGCGCCAGCGCGTACCACGCGGGCCCCGGCGACAGCCCGGCCTCCAGCGTCAGCGCGAGCGACCGCCCGGCGTGCGCCAGGGCCGCCGCGCACTGGCCGCGCCGGGTCTCCACCTCGGCGAGGGTGCGGAACAGCTCGATCGCGTCCTCGACGGGACCGCGCCGCTCCACCAGCGGCAGCAGCGCGTACAGCTGGTCGCGGGCCTCCGCCAGCCGGTCGTCGAACAGCGCGTGACGGATCGTCAGGATCTGGGCGGCGTTGCGCACGCCCAGCGGCCGGTCGGTCATCTCCAGCGCGCGCGCCTCGGCCAGGGTCCGCTCGGCGCCCGGCGACCCCAGCACCCGGTCCATCCTGGCCTGCTGGGTCAGCGCCTGCGCGGCGGTGTGCCGGTCGCCCACCGACCGCGCCAGGGCCGCCGATTCGACCGCCGCCGTGCGGGAGCGCACCGGATCGCCGTCCGCCACCACGTACTTGACCGCCAGCCGCAGCAGGACGGCGGCCCGCAGGGCGGGTTCGCCCTCGGAGTCCTCCATGGCGTGCACATAGATCTCGTCCAGGTCGGTGAGGCCCTGGCCCGCCGTGTCCAGCACCGCGAGCCGCGCCCTGACCCGGTCGGCGGGCGACGCGTCCCGGGCCAGCAGGTCCGCCGCCGCACGCATCGCCAGGTCCGCGCGCGCCGCCCGCGCCGCCTCCTCGGCGGCGTCCACCAGCCGGTCCAGCCGGCGGCGGCCCAGCCCCGCGGGGGTGGTCTCGGCGGCCAGCAGGGCCAGTTCGGCGGCGAGCGTGCTGTTGCCGCGGCGCCGCGCGGTGTCGGCCGCCGCGGCGACCTCGGCGGCCAGCTCCTCGTCGGGCACGTCATTGGCCAGCGCCCGGTGCCGGACCGCCTCCACCGGGTCGTCGGCGACCCGGGCGAGCGCGGCGTGCCCCCGGCTCCGCTCGGTCCAGCAGGTGTCGTGCACCAGCGTGGTCGGCAGCAGCCCGGCGGTGAACGCCACCGTGCCGTCCTCGGTCAGCGAGATCAGCCCGGCCCGCTCCGCCGCCGCCAGCTCCGCCTCGGCCGTGGGCCGTCCCGCGCGCCGCAGCAGCGCGGTCGTCGGGCGCAGCGCCAGCGCCGCGAGCAGCAGCGTCGCCCGTACGGGGGCGGAGACCGGCGCAAGCATCCGGCGCGCCACGTCGCGGGCCCGCCCGGACAGCGGCAGCGCCTCGGCGTGGTGCACGGGCGCGGTGGCGTCGGCCAGCGAGCGGCCCACGGCGAGCGCGAGCCGGGGGTTGCCGCCGCTCGCACGGTGGATCCGCCCGGCCAGCCGGGAGGGCAGCCGGTGGTGGACGAGCAGCTCGGCCATCTCGTCGGCGTGCAGCGGCGGCACCAGCAGGACGTCGGCCTCCGGGGCCACCCACAGCGGCAGGGGCGCGCCCCCGCTGTCGGCGCCGCCCCCGGCGTACGGCGCGGGGGTCTCCACGGCGACCACCCGCAGCGCGGGCGGCGCGAGATGGAGGGCGAAGCGCAGCAGGTCGGCGCTGTCGGGGTCGATGCGCTGGGCGTCGTCCACCACCAGGAGGACCGGCGCCCGCTCGGCCAGCGTCCGCAGCATCCCGGCGACGGCCAGCCGCAGCGCGATCGGGTCGCGGGCGCCGTCGAGGGCGGCGGACTCGCGGCACAGCACCGCGACGGCCTCCCGCTGCGGGCCGGGCAGACCGTCCAGCGCGAAGGCGGGCACCGAGGCGACGAGGGCCGCCGCCGCAGCCCCGGCCATGGCCTGGTCGGCCGGCTGGGGGGCGAGCCACACCACGGTCTCGCCGCGCGCCGCGGCCCGGTCGGCCGCCGCCCGGGCGACCTCCGTCTTGCCGGCGCCGGGCGGGCCGGTGAGCAGGGCCCGGCCGCGGCCCGCGAGGACCCGGTCGAGACGGGCGAGGAGGTCGGCCCGTCCCACGGGCGCGGCCCGGCCGGGCTGCCGGCCGGCGCCGTACGGCGTGGCCGCGGCGGACGGCGTGGCGGGGTACGGCGTCGACCTCACCTGCGACCACCACCCTCCGGCGCACGGATCCCCTGCCCGCGCCGCGATCTCCCTCGGGAGCGCAGCATACGAACTCGGCCGCCGGAGTCCAGGTGTGCTGTCCGGTATGTGGACGAACACACAAGCGGGCGTGCCTGCGGCGGATCGCCGCGGGCACGCCCCTGACCTGTGCGGATGCCGGTCCTCCGGGGGGATCAGAAGGTCAGGCCCCAGGAGTCGATGTAGCCGGTGTCACCCGTCGCCACGTCCCGCACCTGGAGCTTCCAGGTGCCGTTGGCCGCCTCGCTCGACGCGTCGACCGTGTAGGTGGTCTGGACGTTGTCGGCCGAGTCGTTGCCGCTGGAGTTCTTCAGCCGGTACGCGGTGCCGTCGGGCGCCACCAGGTCGACGACCAGGTCGCCGCGCCAGGTGTGCTTGATGTCCACGGCGACCTTCAGGGCGGCCGGGGCGCTGCCGGTGCGGCCGGAGACCGCGAGCGGGGAGGTGACGGTGGCGTTGTCCGCGATCGCCACGTCCGTGGAGTTCGTGAACGCCGCTCCGGTGCCGGGGGTGGTAGCACCGGTCACGGCGTTCACGGTCTTGGTGGCATCGGCGATGCCGGTTCCGCAGCCGCCCGTGCAGGTGCCGGGCAGCGGGCGGGCGTTGGCCTTGATCGCGGACTCGATCTCGGCCGGGGTCAGGGCGGGCTTGGCCGACTCCATCAGCGCGGCGAGGCCGGCGATGTGCGGGGCGGCCATCGACGTGCCCTGGTAGGGCTTGTAGTTCTCCGCCGACCGGGTGGTGGTGCCGGAGTTCAGCGTGGAGAGGATGCCGTTCTCGGGCGTGGTGACGGTGCCGGGCGTGTCGGTGCCGCGCCGGGTCTCGCCGCCGGGCGCCGAGACGTCCACGGAGGAGCCGAAGTTGGAGTAGAAGGACCGGTTGCCCTCACGGCTGGTGGACGCCACGTTGATGACGTTCGCGCAGTTGGCGGGGGTGGAACCGGAGGCGTTGGCGTTGCTGTTGCCCGCCGCGACGACGACGGTGGTGCCGCGGGAGACGGCTCCGTCGATGGCGTTGCGGTAGACGCTGGGGCAGGACGAACTGGGGCCGCCCAGGCTCATGTTGATGACCTTGGCGGGCGTGGGGTTCGCCGGGACGCCCGGGACGCTGCCGCCGGAGGCCCAGGTGATGGCGTCGGCGATGTCCGAGGACGCGCCGCCGCACTTGCCGAGCACCCGGACGTGCTGGACCTTCGCGCCGTACGCGATGCCCGCGACGCCCTTGGCGTTGTGGGTGGTCGCCGCGATGGTGCCCGCGACATGGGTGCCGTGCCAGGAGGAGTCGCTCGCCTTGGAACCGGGCCCGCACTCGCCGTCGGTGGCGTTCCAGTCGCCCTCGTCGGCCGGGTTCGCGTCGCGGCCGTTGCCGTCGCGGGCGTCGGCGGAGGCGGAGATGAAGTCGTAGCCGGAGACCGTGTTGCCGCTCAGGTCGCCGTGGGCGGCGTAGCCGGTGTCGATGACGGCGACGGTGACGCCGCTGCCGGTGGACTTGTCCCAGGCGCCGGGCACGTTCATGCCGCCGGTCGGCTCGAAGAGGTCCCACTGCTTGGCGTACTCGGTGTCGTTGGGGGCGACGGCCATCGGGTACGCGCGGAGGTCGGCCTCCACGGACGCCACCTGGGGGTCGGCGCGGAAGGCGGCCATCACCTCGGAGACGTCCTGCCCGGTCGCGTCGCCCAGGTCGACCAGGGCGCCGCCGCCCGCGAGGCGGCGTTCGAAGCTGAGCGTCTCGCCCGTCGCCGCGCCCTTTGCCGTGGCGTCGGTCTTCGCCGCGGTGTTGGAGGTGGCCTCGGCGGTGCGGGACTTGTAGGTGACGATGACCTTGTCCACGGGGGCGCTCGGCGGCGTGGTCGCGGACATGGCCTGCGAGGCCGGGGCGACCGGCTTGGGGGTGGGGGTGGCCTCCGTGGCGAGGGCCACCGCGGAGGTGGCGGTCACGCCGAGGATCGTGGCGCTCGCCGCCACGACGGATATGAGTCTCCGCCTGGAACCGTTCAAGGTGTTCCCTTTCAGGGCAGCTCCGGCGACTCCCGGAGCGGCTGACGGTGCGGGACGCGACGGGCGGCGGGCGCGTGGTGGCCGCGGGTGGTGCCGTGGGGGTGGCACGTCGCGGTACCGGGCCGGGTATGCCCCTCGCGCCGCCGCCGGCGCGACGGCCCCTGGGGCGGGACCGTCACCGGCGGCTCCCTTTACATGCACCTGACATCCAGGTGCACGGGAACCCCCGGTGCGGCAGACAGTAGGGAAACCCGCGGCGGACCCGATACGGGGAAAACCCTTGTCACCCCCCGAGGGGCGGGGGAGGGGGCGTCACGACGGCCGGGCGGGCGCGGGGGAGCGGTTCACCGGACGGAACGGCACGGTGACGGAGTGCGTACGTGACGGGAGTACGGACGGGAGTACGGGCGGGCGCCCCGTGTCGCCCGCCCGGCCCGGGGCTCCGGAGCGGAACCCACCCGGCTGGGGCCCCGGAGCGGAACCCGCTCGATCCCCCGGGCCCGCGAGGGGGCACCCGCGGCTCGCGCGGCCCCGCCCCCCAGCCGGGGCCGCGCGAGCCGGGCGCCCCGGGCCCGGGGGGGGGGGCGCGGCGGGGGGGGGGGGCCCATGGCGGGGGGGGGCCCCGGGCGGCCCCCCCGCCCCCCCCCGGGGCCCGGGGGGGGCCCCCCGGGGCCGCGCCCCCCCCCCCCCCCCCGGGGGGCCCGCGCCCCCCGGCCGCCGCGGGCCCTGGCGGAGGGCCGCGGCGGTGAGGTGGGTCAGAGGGGGGTGCCGACGCCCGGGACGGACCAGGCGGGGGCGACCCCGGTGAGCTGGCAGATCATGAGGTACAGCGGGATCGGCGGGGTGTACGGCGACGTCGTGTCGGGCCGGTGGATGAGCCGCGGGCGCCGGTCCGGGACGCGCGCCTCCACCGCGTAACAGGCGGGCAGCGGCCAGCGCAGATCGGCGTCCGAGCCCGCCGGGACGATCCACCACCACCAGTCCGTGTCGGCGAAGACGCAGCCGTTGCCGGGCAGCCGGGACATCAGCCGGAAGCCGTGGCGCGCCGGCACACCGACGGCGTCGCAGCCCAGGGCCGCGGGGAGGGAGGCGGGCAGGGACAGGCGTATCTCGCCCTCGGGCGCGTCCTGCCGGACCGGTCCCGGACGGCCACGCGCCGACAGCAGCGTGGCCATCGTCCTCAGCACGTGCCCCCCAGGTCCGAGCCGTGCGCCAGCTCCGCCCAGACCACGCGTCCCGCTCCGTGCCGCGCGTCGTGGGCGCCCCACGCGCTGCTGACCGCGTCCACCAGCAGCAGGCCCCGGCCGCCCTCCTCCGGGGAGCCGCGCCGCAGCCGCGGCGCCGCCGCCGGGCACCCCTCGTCCTGCACGGTGACCCGCAACCGCTCGCCGCAGTCGCGCAGTTCGCACACCACCCGGTGGCTGGCCGTGTGCACCACGGCGTTGGTGACCAGCTCGGAGACCACCAGGGTCACGGCGTCGCTCACGGTGGCGTCGACGTCCCAGAGCAGCAGGCGTTCCTCGACCAGGTGCCGCGCTCTGGCCGCGGACCGGGCGAGTGCGGGAAGCTCGAAGGAGAAGCGGCGGACGTCGGCGGAGATCGGCGGTCGTGGGGCCATGAGCCGGGGGGTGAGCGCGTTACCAGGAGCCACGACCGATTCCTCACAGTGGGGGAGCGGTGCCGCCCCGCCTCTCCATGGCGGTTGCGGCGACCGAGTGAACTGGTTCACCAACTGGTTCACCGGAATACTTTCCTCCCGACTCGGACACTTGGCAAGTGGCACTCTGAAAATTGCAGAGTGCGGTGTTCTCTCTGCCCGTCGCATGGCACACTCGGGGAAACAGCGTGGGGAGGTCACCAGTGAGCGAGCCGCGGTCCGCCCCCACCGTGGGACAGGTCGTACTCGGCAAGCGTCTGCAGGATCTGCGGGAGCGCGCGGGCCTCAAGCGTGAGGAGGCCGCGAAGGTGCTCCGCGTGGCCCCGGCCACGATCCGCAGGATGGAGACCGCGGAAGTCGCGCTGAAGATCCCGTACGTGCAGCTGCTGCTGCAGGCGTACGGGGTGCCCGCCGACGAGGCGGAGGGCTTCGTCCGGCTGGCCGAGGACGCCAACAGACCCGGCTGGTGGCAGCGCTTCCACGACGTCCTGCCCGGCTGGTTCAGCATGTACGTGAGCCTGGAGGGCGCCGCCAGCGTCATCCGGGCCTACGAGCCGCAGTTCGTCCCCGGCCTCGTCCAGACCGAGGACTACGCGCGCGCCATCCTGCGCGGCGGGGCCCTCGGGCAGGTCGGGCAGGACGACATCGAGCGCCATGTCGCCCTCCGGATGGAACGCCAGTCGCTGCTCACCCGCCCCGACGCCCCCAAACTGTGGGTGATCATGGACGAGACGGTGCTGCGCCGACCCGTGGGCAGCGGCCCCGCCGTCATGCGGGCGCAGATCGACCGGCTGCTGGAGGCGGCCGAACTGCCCAATGTCACCCTCCAGCTGGCCGAGTTCGCCACCGGCCACCACCCCGGCACCTACGGACCCTTCGTCCTCTTCCGCTTCGCGATGCCGGAGCTCCCGGACATGGTCTACAGCGAGTACCTGACCGGCGCCGTCTATCTCGACGCGCGCCCCGAGGTGGCCTCGCACCTGGAGGTCATGGACCGCATGGCGGCCCAGGCCGCCACGGCACAACGCACGAAGGAAATCCTCCGGGGTTTCCGCAAGGAGCTGTGAATGGATAGCGCGAAGCGCATATACAACGGCATGCCCGCCGCCGAACTCGGGGCGGAGGGGTGGCACAAGCCGTGGAGCGGGGGGAACGGGGGCAACTGCGTCGAGGCGATGAAGCTCGCCGACGGCCGGGTCGCGGTCCGCCAGTCCGCCGACCCCGACGGGCCCGCGCTGATCTACACCCACGGCGAGATCGCCGCCTTCATCCAGGGGGCCAAGTCCGGCAAGGCCGACTTCCTCCTCACCTGACGGCGCCGCCGGCCGGCCCGCACGTGCCCCGCCACCACCCGCCGAGCACCATCCGCACCGACCAGTGTCCGCAGCAACCAGGGGGAGCGCCCGTATGACCCGGATCGACACCAGCAAGCCGCACCCGGCCCGCATGTACGACTGGTTCCTCGGCGGCAAGGACAACTACCCGGTCGACGAGGAGATGGCCAAGCAGCTCCTCACGCTCGACTCCCGCGGCCGGGACATGGCCCGGGTCAACCGCGCGTTCATGCACCGGGCCACCCGCTGGCTCGGTGCGGGCGGCGTCCGCCAGTACCTGGACATCGGCTCCGGCATCCCCACCGAGCCCAACCTCCACCAGATCGCCCAGCAGGTCGCCCCCGAGTCCCGGGTCGTCTACTGCGACAACGACCCGATCGTCCTCGCCCACGCCGAGGCGCTGCTGCGCTCGACGCCCGAGGGGGCCACCGAGTACATCCAGGCCGACGCCCGCGAACCGGAGGGCATCCTCGAACGGGCCGGGACCATACTGGACTTCACCCGGCCCGTCGCCCTCTCGCTCCTCGCCCTGCTGCACTTCGTGGACGACGAGGACGGCGCCTACGAGCTGCTCCGCCGGCTCGTCGAGCAGCTGCCGTCCGGCAGCTACCTGGTCCTGTCGCACGTCACCGGCGACTTCGACCCGGCGGGGGCCGAGAAGGCGCGTGCGATGTACCGGGAGCGGGGCCTGACCCTGCGGCCCCGCTCCCGCGAGGAGTTCACCCGCTTCTTCGAGGGGCTGGAGCTGGTCGAGCCCGGGGTGAGCCTCACCGCGGACTGGCACCCCGAGCTGGGCGAGGCCGTCCCGGTCGCCGGCGACGCGCCGATCCCGGGGTACGCGGGCGTGGCGCGCAAGCCCTAGCGGGTGGCAGCCGGGCGCACCAGCGTGACGAGGAACCTCTTCGCCGGGCCGGTGTTACCGGCCGCGTCGATCGTCCGGTACTCCACGGTGTGCGTGCCGTACTCGGGGGTGGCGTCGTCCCACGGCACCGCCCGGGGCGTGCCCAGCCTGCCGTACACCAGGCCGTCGATCTCCGTGCCGCCCGGGGTGAACCGGAACGGCGCGGAGGCGTCGGTGGGCCAGCCGTAGTACGTGTACCAGCCGTCGCCGTCCACCCGGAACCGGCACACCACCGGGCCGCCCCGGTCGTCCCGCGCGGTGAGCCGCAGGGTGAACGGGCCGTCGTAGACGTACTCCACGGGCCGTCCGGGACGCCGGACCGTGCGCAGGGGTTCCGACAGCTCGTACGCGGCCCTGGCCGGAGTCGCGTCCACCGCCCAGCGCAGCTCCCGTCCGGTGCCCGCGATCCGGGCCGTCAGGGTGTGCGGGGTGCCGGGCCGCAGCCGCAGCGCCGCCAGGTCCAGGTCGCGGTCGTTGCCGGGGTTGGCCAGCGGGCGGCCGTCCAGCCGCCAGTGGACGGCGAGGGTGCGGTCGTCCGGGTGGGTGGTGTCGGCGTACACCACCTGACGGGCGCCCACCGGCGCGCCGGTCGGCGTGTGCCCGGTGAACCGGGCGGCCACCGGCTCCGGGCGGGTGGTGACCGAGGTGTCGACGGTCCACGACACCCTGCGCGTCAGCGCCGCCGACCCGCGCACCGCCGGGTCCCGCACGAACGGTGTCGGGTCGGTCACCGTGGCCGTCAGGGTGTGCCGGCCGGGGGCCACGCCCAGCCGCCGCAGGTCGACCGTGCGGGCGCCCGCCGTCCGCGGCACGGGCCGGCCGTCCAGGGTCCAGGTGACGTCCAGTTCGCCGCCCAGCGGGTGCAGGGTCTCGACCCACACCGTGCGGTCGGCCCCCACCGGTGCGGTGTTCGGGGTGTGGCCCTGCACCAGGTTCACCTTCGCGGAGACGGCCCGGACCATCACTTCGCGGGACACCTGGTCGAAGGCGTACCCGAGGGTCTTCATCAGGGAGTGCCGGCTGGGGCGGGCCACGCCCGTGGTGCTGTACAGGCCGCCCTCGTACCGCCCGATCACCCCGCCGGACTCGCTCTCCTCGCCGAGCCAGCGCCACCACTTGGCCTTCCGCTCCCGCATCTGCCGCTCGGTGAGCACGGTGTGGTGGGCGGAGTCCGGCTCGCCGCCCTCGTGGGCGCCGCCGGGTATGCCTCGCCGGTAGTAGTCGTACTCGTCCTGGAGCCCGCCCAGGGAGTGGCCGATCTCGTGCGGGGTGATCAGCGACGACAGGGCGTTGCCGCCGGACGCGGTGGCGTAGGTGCCGCCCGCGCCGCCGTAGGTGTCGCTGTTGGCGAGCGCGACGATCTGCCGGTTGCCGGGGGTGGTGCCGGGCACCAGGTCGGCCAGCGCGGTCGCCGCGCCGCTGTCGACGGTCAGCAGCCGCCCCACGCTCCCCGGGTCGCAGCCGCCCCAGAAGCCCATCCCCAGCGGGGTGTCGCGGCGCGGCGCGTCCAGCCCCGGGTCGCAGTCCACCCCCGACTCGGGCGACGGCACCTCCACCGCCCAGACGTTGACGTACGAGCGGTACGAGGCGAACGGCTCGATGCTCCACAGCACGCCGAGGTGCTTCTCGACGTCCGCGCGGAACTCGGGGAGCTGGCCGGCGGTGTAGCCGTCCCCGAGCAGCACCAGGTTGAACCGCCGGTCGGCGGGGCCGGTGGTCTGCACGGGGACGACGGTGGCGCCGGCGGTGACGCCGGGGCCGGGCGGGCGCTCCCCGGCGGTGGCCGGGGCGGGACCCACCAGGGCGGTGGTGAGGAGGCAAGCCGCGCCGGTGAGCGCGGCGACACGTCCGGGGCGAGGGGCAACCATGGGGCCGGAGCGTACGGTGCGCCCAATGGACCGTAAAGACACGGTGTTGGCCGCCCGTGGCCGCTTTCACGCCAGGTACGACAGGCCCGGGTGCTCCCGGGTGTACGCGTCCAGCAGCCGCCGCGCCACCGCCACCGAGTCCACCAGCGGGTGCAGCGCGAAGGCCCGTACCGCCGCCGCGCGCGACCCGGTCCCGGCCGCCGCCAGCACCTCGCGCTCGGCGGCCTTGACCGAGGTCACCAGCCCCACCGCGTGGTACGGCAGCGGTGTCACCGCCAGCGGGCGGGCGCCGCCCGCGTCCACCGCGCACGGCACCTCCACCACGGCGTCCTCGTCCAGCACCGGAAGGGTCCCCCGGTTGCGGACGTTCAGGATCAGCGTGGCGCGCTCGTCCCGGGCGACGGCCCGCATCAGGGCCAGCGCCACCTTCTCGTACCCGCCCGGCTCCAGGTCCTCCCCGGCCCGCTCCCCGGCGCCCGCCGCGTCCCGGTTGGCGGCCATGTAGGTCGCCTCCCGCTCGGCCAGGGCCGTCCGCCAGGTGGTGAGGGACGGCCGGCCGTAGAACCCGGCCTGCTGCTCGCTCAGGTAGGCGCCGCGGGTGAGGCGGGCCTCCCGGTAGGCGGCCACCGCCTCCCGGTTGAAGTAGTAGTAGTGCAGGTACTCGTTGGGGATCGCGCCCAGCGACCGCAGCCAGTCGGCGCCGAACAGCTTCCCCTCCTCGAAGGAGCCCAGCGCCTCCGGGTCCGCCAGCAGCAGGGGCAGCCGGTCCCGCCCGTCCACCCGCACGCCCCGGAGCCAGCCCAGGTGGTTGAGGCCCGCGTAGTCGAGGAACGCCTCGTCCGGATCGGCGCCCAGCAGCCGCGCCACCCGCCGCCCCAGCCCCACCGGCGAGTCGCAGATGCCGATCACCCGGTCGCCCAGCACCCGGGACATCGCCTCCGTCACCAGGCCCGCCGGATTGGTGAAGTTGATGACCCAGGCGTCCGGGGCGACCGCGGCGACCCGGCGGGCGATCGCCACCGCCACCGGTACCGTCCGCAGCCCGTACGCGATGCCGCCCGCCCCGACCGTCTCCTGTCCCAGCACCCCCTCGGCCAGCGCCACCCGCTCGTCCGCCGCCCGCCCGGCCAGCCCGCCGACCCGGATCGCCGAGAACACGAAGGCGGCGCCCCGCAGCGCCTCGTCGAGATCGGTGGTGGCCGTCACCTCCGGCGCGTCCGGCACGCCCCGCGCCTGCTCGGCCAGCACCCCGCCGATCGCCGCGAGCCGGCCCGGGTCCACGTCGTGCAGCGTGACCCGGGTGACCCGCCCCTCGGCCCGGTCGGCCAGCAGCGCCCGGTACACCAGCGGCACCCGGAATCCGCCACCGCCCAGAATCGTCAGCTTCATACCGGTCACGCTACTCGGCGGCCCCGGGCCGGTCAGCCCAGGTCGAGCGCGTTGCGCAGCCCCAGCCGGTAGCGGATGAGGTCGTGCCGCTTCAGCGCCTCGATCTCCGGCGCGCGGAACAGCGGCTTCACCACGCACCGGGGCGCGTCCGAACCGGCCCGGTCCAGCAGCGCGTTGACCGCCTGGCGGGCGGCGGCGTTGGCACCCTCCATCGTCGCCAGGTCGATGTCGACCGCCACGTAGTCGCCGGCCAGGAAGAAGTTGGGCACCGCCGTCGCCGCGGGCGGGCGCAGGTGGAAGGAGCCCACCGGGTGGATCAGCAGCTCGTCCTCGTTGGTGGGGTTCGGGGTGCCGAGACCGTCCACCCCCGGATCGAGGAACCAGGAGTGCAGCGCCCCGTCCTTGAGCACGGTCCGGCCCGTGTCGTTGAGGGCCGCCTTCAGCTGCGCCCACACCTCCCGCGCCACCTGCTCGCGGGTGCACTGCCTGGCCGGTTTCCCGTACAGGATCCCCGGCTTGTCCCACTCCGAGATGTCGACGGACAGGCAGTCCACCACGGTCCCGTCGCCGTAGTCGGCCGGGAAGTCCCGCCCGGGCCAGTGCCCGGCCTGTGCGATACCCGTCAGCGACCAGGGCGAGTCCACGCAGTTCACATGGCCGTGCACCATCGGCGGGCGCTCGGTCAGATAGAACTGGATGCCCGTCATCCAGTCCGTCCGCAGCAGGTCGCACCGCGCCAGCCGGGGGTCCGCCGCCCGCAGCGCCGTGCCCCAGGTGCGCCGGGCGTGCTCCACCGGCAGGGCGCTGACGTAGTGGTCGGCGGTCACCGTGGAGCGGACGCCCCCGGGGTCCTCCACCAGCGCGCCGGTGACCCGCCCCTCCCCGTACCGCACCTCCCGCAGGGTCCACCCGATCCTGAACTCCACGCCCAGCGACCGCAGATGGGCCTCCCACGGGTCGATCCACGCCTCGTTCGTCGGGGCGTCGAGGATCCGGTCGGGCGGGCCGTCCGCGCCGCGCCCCAGCGCGTTGAAGACGAACGCCTCGCCCAGGGTGCCGACCGTCCGGGTGCTGGCCTCCTCGGCCCTGGTCGCCACGATGTTGCGGGTGACGCCGATCGCCAGGATCCGCTGGTACGTCTCCGACATCCGCGCCGCCCGGGTGAACTCCCACCACGGGGTGCGCTCCCACACCTCGTCGCGCCGCTCGTCGCAGCTGGTGAGGAACACCAGGGCGCGGTTGACGAAGTACACGGCCTCGTGGAGGGGCAGCCCGGTGGCCGTCTCGACGAGGGCGGTGAGCGCCCGGCGGATGTCCTCCAGCGTCAGCCGGGCGGGCTGGTGGCCCGGCCACGGGATGGGCATGCGCAGGTCCTCGCGGCCCGTGCGGGCGAACATCATCTCGGGCGGTGCGACGAGGTTGCCGAAGACGCCGTCGGGGTTGCCGGGGAAGGGGATGCGCCGCATCGTGTCCGGCAGGTTGTGGTAGATGCCCGGGATGAACCGGAACCCGTGCTCCGCGGGCAGCGGTCTGCGCCCGCCCCTCGCGCTGCCGGGCACGTCCATGCTGCGGGCCTTGCCGCCGAGCGCCCGCCGCTCGTAGACGGTCACGGAGAAGCCCCGTTCCGCCAGCTCGTGCGCGGCGGTGAGCCCGGCCACCCCGCCGCCGAACACCGCGACGGAACGGCCCGGTGCGGCCCGCCGCGCCGCCGCCGCGCGGGCGGGCGCGGTGGACAGGGCGCCCACCCCGGCCGCCCCGGTGACGGCGGTGGCGCCCGCCATGAAGGTGCGTCGCGTCGTACCCGTACGGTGCATGCCCCACCCACCCCTGTCCCCGCTTTACCCGCGGTAACGGTCACGTCGGACGCAGGAGCATAGGGCCGCCCCGCCCGGCCCGATAGCACTGCGGATGCCAACCACCCGGTTATGGCGCATTACTGACGGGTCGTCGGGCGACGCGGGCCGCAACGGGAGGGCCCCCGGCGGTCACCGGGCGAGCGCGCCCGCCCCCGGAGGAGCCCCCAGCCACTCCGCCACCGAGGCCGCGATCGGCAGCCCGGTCTCCAGCTCCACGAAGCCGAACTGGCCCCCCTGGTTGCACTCCAGGAACCACCACACCCCCTCGGCGTCCTCGGCGAAGTCGAACGCCGCGTACGCCAGTCCGGCCAGGTCCATGTACTCCCGCACCGGCCGGGCGACCCGGTCGGGCACCGCCACCGGTTCCCAGCGGTGCCCCGTCTCCCCGAAGCGCCCGTCCACCTGGTCCTCGGCGGCGGCCTTGCGGGCGGCGAACATCCGCCCGCCGACACAGGTGAGCCGGACGTCCGCCCGCTTGGCCACCAGGCGCTGGAGCAGCGTCGGACCCGCCGCCACCCCGGAGAAGTCGGTGCCGGGCTCCACCAGCGTGGTGGGCAGCGCCACCGGCGGGTCGGTCCGCGGCGGCCCCGACAGGGACTTCACCACCACCGGCCCGTGCCGGGCCGCGAACTCCTCCGCCACCCGCGGGAAGGTCGTCACCAGCGTGGGCGGCACGGCGAAGCCGCTGTGGTGCGCCACCCGCAGCTGCCAGGGCTTCAGCCGGGCGCGCGCCGCCTCCCGGGGATGGTTCATCCAGCGCGCCGTGGTCGCGTACAGCACGCCGTAGAGCGCCTGCGCCGTCTCGGCGGTCAGCCACGCCGACGCCTCCGGCGCGTGCGCGGCCGGCTCCCCGGGGCGGCGCACCCACACCGAGCGCAGGGCCCCCGAGCCCGCCATCCGCCCCTCGGAGGAGAGGTAGCAGTGGAAGTCCCCCGAGACGTACTCGGCCGACAGGTCCGCCCCACCGGGCAGATCGGCGGGATCGAGCCGGACGAGCGGCACGCCCCGCTCGTGCAGCTCCGCCACCACCATGTCGGCCGTGACGTCCTGAGCGCTCGTCAGGATGAGAACGGTCATCAGCGTGTGCCCGGCCGGGTCGCTCAGTCGTCGAAGTGCGTCTGCGAGCCGGCGGTGGACGTGGTCGTACCGGCGGCCAGCAGCAGGGCGCGGTCGCTGATCGCCGGGCGGCCGTCGGCCAGGACGTTGAGCTGGAGCGCCGGGTCGTAGTGGTAGAGCGCGCTGACGTCCTCCGAAGCCTTCTGCGGACGCGCGTAGCTGCACGCGAACGGCTGCATGATCCCCTCCATCACTCGTCAACTTCGGTCATTGTGACGGTACGCGTTCGAAGTGCGGTGATCTCATTACGCTCCGTGGCGGTCCCGCCACCGGTCCGCGCCCCCGCCGGCGCCCGGCAGAATGGGAACCATGTCCCGACGCAGCCCCGCCCGCCGTGCCTCCCCCCGTCCGACCTCCCGTAACGCCCGTCCCGAGGGATCCGGACGAACCGCCTCCGCAGTCGGCCCGGACAGCCCCTGCCCGTGCGGACTGCCCTCCCCGTACGCGGCCTGTTGTGGCCGTTTTCACACCGGTGAAGCCCTCGCTCCGACCGCCGAGCTGCTGATGCGGTCCCGCTACAGCGCCTTCGTCGTCCGTGACGCCTCGTACCTGCTGCGCACCTGGGCGCCGGCCACCCGCCCCCGGACCGTGGACTTCGACCCGGACATGCGCTGGACCGGCCTGGAGATCACCGCCACCACCGAGGGCACCCCGTTCCACACCACCGGCACCGTCACCTTCGCCGCCGGCTACACCCACCGGGGCGAGCCGGGCGCCCTGCGCGAACACAGCCGGTTCGAGCGGGCCGACGGGGCATGGGTGTACGTGGACGGGACCTTCACCGACTGATGTACCCCGGGCCGGGACCCGCCTACCGCCGCCACCGCCCGGGGCGGCCGGTTCGTGCCGCCGTCGTGCCGTGCCGCCGCGGCCGGCCTCGTGCCGCCGCCCCGCCGTCCCGCCGCGGCCGGCCGGGGCGTGCTCAGCGCCAGGCGGCGCCCGGCCGCAGCAGCAGCCCCGGGTTGTACGCGCCCAGCACCTTGTTGGCGCGGGCCAGCGCCGCCAGCGCGTGCTCCCGGTCCGCCTGGTCCTCCGGGCACAGCGGGCCGCGGAACCGGTAGACCTCACGCGCCGCGCACTCGGCGTCGACCTCCGCCTGAAGGATGCCGATCGGCATGCACGCCCCGATGAGGGCGGCGACCCGGTCGGGGATCGGGACGGGGACGAGGGGGGACGCGGTCACGTGGTGTCCTTCACTGCTGTGCGCTGCTGGTGGCAGCAGTCCGTTTGCTGTGCTCCCTCCATGGGTACAGCATCAGGTTCGCGTTTTCCCCAAGGGTTTGTATCTGTGCTGCAACCGTTTACCCATGAGACCGCTGTCTTACGGTTCTGCCGGACTCGCCACCGGGTCCGGCTCGGCGTTGTACGGTGGCGAGTTCAGCGCCCGGCGCGGCGCCCGCCGCTCCCCGCCGCCCGCAGGTGCAGCGCCCGCAGCACCGCCTCGGTGGCGAACCGGGACCTCGGCTCCGCGAGCCGGCCGCCGAAGCGGGCCTCCAGATTCCGCATCCGGTAGCGCACCGTCTGGGGATGGACGTCCAGCAACTCCCCCATCTGTGCGGCGGTCCCATGGGTGTCCAGCCAGATGCGCAGGGTCTCCACCAGCCGGTCGCGGCGCGTCGGGGTGAGCCCGGCGAGCGGGGCCAGCTCCCGCTCGGCGAGCTGGTCCACCAGGGCCGGGTCGGCCAGCAGCCAGAGGGTGATCAGATGGTCGGCGCACAGGGTGAGCGGGGCGTCCTCGACGACCCCGGTGTCGATCAGCTCCAGCACCCGGCGCGCCCAGCGGAGCGAGTCGGCGGCGGAGGCGAGCGGCACGGTGAGCCCCGCGGCGGCCCGGGCCGAGGGCAGCGCGGCCTCCAGCGCCTCCCGGCGCGCCTCGTCCAGCGGGCCGGGCAGGAGCAGATGCGGCTGAGGGTCGCTCAGGTCGACCAGGACATCGTTGTCCAGTTTCCCGGACCGGGAGACCCGGGCCGGCGGGCGCAGCGCGACGAGCGTCACCCGGTCGGGCAGCGGCCACCCGGTCTGCTCGGCCAGCTCGGCGACGGCGGCGCGCGGCACCGGCGGCCCGGCGAGGACCAGGTGCAGCAGCCGTCTTCGTAACGACTCCGCCTGCTCCACCGTCTCCGCCCGCACCTGGAGGTACCCCTCGCGGGACAGCGCCTCCAGCTCGTCGACATAGGCGAACAGCGCGTCGGCGAAGCTCAGCATCAGGGTGGGGGAGAGGTTGTAGCGCCGGCCCACCTTCTTCGCCCGCCGCAGCGCGACCCGCGCGCCCAGCCGGTAGGCGCCCTGCAGGGTCTCCAGGCTGCGCCCCTCGTACGCCTCGAAGCGGCCGAACCGCCGGCACATCTCGTCGCGCAGGGTGGTGGGCGCCGAGGGCGAGGCGACCAGGTCGGCGAAGGCGGAGATGCTCTGCTCCACGCCGAGCCGGATCGCCTGCCCGTACGGGCCGTTGAGCAGGCGGGCGTACTCCGGATAGGCCCGGGTGACCTCGATGCCGATCTCCTGGATGAGGCTCGGCAGTTCGGGCCGGATGATGGCGGCGAACTCCTGGGGCAGCGGCCCCAGTGGCTCGCCCGCCTCCGACGGCTGGGTGATGGATCGCGCCATGGCGGATGGCCTCTCCTTCTCCGGATCGTCTGCTGGGTCCGCGGCGACCCGTCCGCGGAGGTCTCTCCGGACGGACCGGTGGGGGAGCGGGGCGGGAGTGGGGCGGGAGCGCGTGTGGGGGGAAGCGCTCCCACGTACGGGGGAGTTGAGCACTTCGTGAGTGCCGAACATAGACCAGGAGCCGTCCCGTGCGCACCGGTCCGGACCTTTGCCGGGCGCCTCGTGGACCGATCTGGCCGAACCGCGACCGTCGCGCCCCGGCGGGGGCGGCCCGAGGGGCGGGAGGGCGGCGTCCTTGCTCACTTCCCGACAAGAACTCTTGGCGATCTGTGGCCCGGTGGACAAGAAAATACCCGCCGGTAAGAGGACCCGGGAAAACTTACGGGCGAGTATTGCGCGGCCCGGTTACTCGCTCGTAGCGTCAATCGCGCAAGGTGCTCCACCCGGTGGCCGAAGGAATTGGGCCACGGGCTCCGTGAATCCGCGTTCCGTGCAATGAGCCGCCCTCGCTCTCCCCGGCGCGTACGAGCCGCATACGCGCCGGTGATGAGCGGACGTCAGGTACGCCACGTCCCCTCAGGAGGAAAATCCGTGCGACGCATCACCAGAATTTCCGCCATTTCCGCCGCCGCATTACTCGCCGCCGCCGGAATCTCCGCGACGACCGCGTCGGCCGCCCCCCAGGCCCAGTGGACCGTCAGCAACCCGGCCGCCAGCGACGCCTTCAGCGCCACGAACGTCCCGGGCGTCACCGCCGTGCTCACCAACGTGACCACCGGCGCCACCATCACCTGCACCGTCTACGCCGCCAACGGCACCGCCGTGGACGGGGTCTACAGCAGCGGCACCGGGCTCGCCACCCTCGCGAGCGCCACCTTCGGCACGGCCGCCACCAAGTGCAACGGGCCCCTCGGGTCCAAGTGGGTCTCCTCGTCCGCCCAGCCCATGAAGCTCAACGGCGTCTCCTACAGCGGCGGCGTCACCAAGGGCACCCTCACCGGCGTCAAGGTGAACCTCACCGGCACCAGCCTGCTGGGCACCTGCAACGCGACCATCGAGGGCTCGGCGAACACCGGTACGTACACCAACTCCTCCGGTGTCCTGGAGATCGTGCCCGACACCACACCGGCGCTCACGGTCACCAGCGCGTCCGGCTCCTGCGCCGGTCTGATCAACACCGGCAACAAGGCGAAGTTCGGCGCGAAGTACAAGGTCGCGCCGGTCATCACGGTCACCAGCCCGTAACCGCGGCGCGGGCGATCCCCGCGGCGGGTCGTGCGGCCGGCGGACACCGGCCGCACGCTCGCGCGCGGGGACACTCGGCGGGGCGGACGGCGACGGGCGAGGTGGGGTGGACCGATTGGGCAGCAGTACGAGCGGTGGGCACGGACGCCGGCGCACCTGGGCGCGCACCGCGTCGGTGGGGGCGGCCGTCCTGGTGGCGGGGCTCGTCCCCGGGACCGGCACCGGTGTGGCCGTGGACGAGGGCACCCGGGCGATCGAGGCGGACTTCGCCTACCGGTGCACCGTGCCGGGCGGCCCGCCTCCGGGCGGCCCGCCGGCGGAGGGCGGGGCTCCGGGTGGTGGCGGCGCGCCGGACGGATCTGGTGGGTCGGGTGGATCTGGTGGGTCGGGTGGGTCGGGTGGGTCGGGTGGGTCGGACAAGCCTGGCGGATCGGACGGGCCAGGCGGGTCTGGTGCGTCTGGCGGGTCCGGGGCGTCCGGCGGGCCGGATGTGCCGGGCAGCGAGGGCGCCGAGGGCGGTGCCGGGTCCCCGGCCCCGCCCCGGGAGACCGAACCGTCCCCACCGCCCGAGGTCCGCTTCCCGGCCCGGGTGCGCGTGACGGCCGCCCTGCCCCGGCAGGCCGCGGCCGGCCGCCCCGTGCGCCCCACCGGCGTCCGGGTCGCCGTAGAACTGCCCCCGGAGGCGGTGGCCCGCCTCACCGCCCTCGGCGCGGCGTCCGCGAGCGGGGCGCTGCGCCTGGACGGGCGGGTGGCGCAGGGCGACCACACCGCCGCCCTGCCGTGGGACCGGCTGGCCGTCCCGGACGGGGCACTGCCCGCGACCGGGCCGTACACCGCCGAGGGCGCCGGCGGGGTGCCCACGGTGACCCCGTCCTCCGGCGGGCGGCTCACCTTCACCACCGGGCGCGTCACCCTGGACCTGCTGCTCCGGACCGCCGGCAACACGCCCACGGTGCCGCCCGGCCGCTCCGTGACCTGCGCACCCGAGCCGGACCAGGACCTGACCATCGGGACGGTCGCCGTCCTCGCGGTCCCCGGCGCGGGCGGCCGGCCCCCGGCCGTGGACGAACCCGCACCCGCCGGGCCGGGAGCGCCGGCGGGCGGGCGGCCGGTCCCCGGCGCGGGGCGGGGCCAGGGGCCCGGGGCGGCCGACGAGTGCGTGGAGAACCCGCCGGTGCCCCAGGAACCGGTACCCAGCCACGGCTACATCGCCGGGTACGCCAACGTGGCCAAGCTGGGCTCCGCCATGTTCCTCAAGGACCCCGGCCTCATGCGGGTCGACATGGCCAAGGCCACCCAGCTCTACCAGTGCCCCCGCGACGACGGGCTGATTTTCACCATGTACAGCGACGCCACCTTCGAGTACCGGGGGAAACCGCAATTGCCGCCCGCCCGCTCGACTTTCCTCACGTTCGGTTTCATGCCGACGACCGCCACCGCCGAATTCACCCTCGACGGGCCGATGGAGATCGCCACGGGGAGCTATTTCTCGCCCGACGGGCAGTTCTCGGAGGTGACCCGGGCGACCGCCAGGCTGTGGGTGCGGCTGCGTGACGTGGAGGTCAACGGCACCCCGCTGGACGTCGGTCCGGCCTGCCGCACCGCGCGGCCCATGGAGCTGACCCTCACCGGCCGGGGCTCGTACGACGCCGAGGGCCGGCCCCAGGGGTACACGGTGGTCACCGGCGGCCCGCTGACCGGCACCGCGACCCTCCCCGCGTTCCGGGGCTGCGGGGTCACGGAGGACCTGGACCGGCTGTTCACGGCGTCCCTGTCCGGCTCCGGCAACTACACCCGGATGACCCAGGGCGTGCTGTGCTCACCGGGCCAGCCGGAGTTCTGCCCCGACCCGCCGAAACCCCGGCCGGAGAGGTGAGGCGTCCGTCCCGTACGCACCGGGCGACAAGAATCCCGGCGCCGTTTGTCACGCGGTGACAAACCGTCCGGTCACCGGTGATTCATGCCGCCGCACCGCTTGTCGGGAGGCTTCACGCGACCGTAACGTGCGCTCCCCGACGCACTTTTGTCACTTCCTCAGCAAGAGCGGGACCCGGGAGTTGTGGTGGGAACAGAAGTGGTCGTCGAAGGACTCACCAAATCCTTCGGCAAACAGAACATCTGGCAGGACGTGACCCTCACCCTGCCCGCCGGAGAGGTGAGCGTGATGCTCGGCCCCTCCGGAACCGGGAAGACCGTCTTCCTGAAATCCCTCATCGGGCTGCTGAAACCGGAGCGCGGACGCGTCCTCGTGGACGGCGTCGACATGGTGAACAGCCCCGAACGCGACATCTACGAGGCCCGGAAACTCTTCGGGCTCATGTTCCAGGACGGGGCGCTCTTCGGCTCGATGTCCCTCTTCGACAACATCGCCTTTCCGCTGCGCGAGCACACCCGCAAGAAGGAGTCGGAGATCCGCCGTGTCGTGATGGAACGGATGGACATGGTCGGGCTCGTCGGAGCCGAGGGGAAACTCCCCGGGGAGATATCCGGCGGCATGCGCAAACGCGCCGGGCTGGCCCGCGCCCTGGTCCTCGACCCGCGGATCATCCTGTGCGACGAGCCCGACTCGGGCCTCGACCCGGTCCGCACCGCCTACCTCTCGCAACTGCTGATCGACCTGAACGCCCAGATCGACGCCACCATGCTGATCGTCACCCACAACCTCGACATCGCGTCCACGGTCCCCGACAACATGGGCATGCTGTTCCGGCGCAATCTCGTCACCTTCGGGCCCCGCGAGGTGCTCCTCACCAGCGACGAGCCGGTCGTGGCGCAGTTCCTCGGCGGGCGGCGCGAGGGGCCCATCGGGATGTCGGAGGAGAAGGACGCGGCCACCCTGGCGCGGGAGCGGCGCACCCCGCAGGCCGCCGCGCCCCGGGTGCTCGCCCCGCAGCTGGAACCCTCGCCCGGCCTGCCGCCCCGCGCGGCCGTCGCGCGCCGCCGCGAACGGGTCCTCGGCATGCTGCCCCGCCTCCCCGAGGCGGCCAGGACCGCGATCCTGCGCAGCTACAGCCCCGCGGGCCCGGTCGGCGGAGCCGCCTCATGACCCCGGACCGCACCCCGGCCCCGCCGCACGAGCCCGCCCCCACCACCGGCGCCGGGGCCGCGCCCCCGCCGGGCGCCACCGCCGCCCCCGCCGGCCGGGCACCGTCACGGGCCCTCGCGCCCCTGCGGGAGACCGGGCGGCTGTTCGCCCTCGCCGCCACCGTCACCCGCGACACCTTCCGCCGCCCGTTCCAGTTCCGCGAGTTCACCGAGCAGTTCTGGTTCGTCGCCAGCGTCACCATCCTGCCCGCCGCCCTGGTCTCCATCCCGTTCGGCGCGGTGATCGCCCTCCAGGTCGGCTCGCTCACCCAGCAGCTGGGCGCCCAGTCGTTCACCGGCGGGGCCAGCGTGCTGGCCGTGATCCAGCAGGCCAGCCCGCTGATCGTGGCCCTGCTGATCTCCGGCGCCGCCGGCTCCGCCATCTGCGCCGACCTCGGCTCGCGCACCATCCGCGAGGAGCTGGACGCCATGGAGGTCATGGGCGTCTCACCGGTCCAGCGGCTCGTCGTGCCCCGGGTGCTGGCCACCATGTGCGTGGCCGTCCTCCTCAACGGCATGGTCTCCGTCGTCGGCACCCTCGGCGGCTACTTCTTCAACGTGATCATGCAGGACGGCACCCCCGGCGCCTACCTCTCCGGCTTCTCCGCCCTCGCCCAGCTCCCCGACCTCTGGATCAGCGAGATCAAGGCACTGATCTTCGGCTTCCTGGCCGGCATCGTCGCCGCCCACCGGGGCCTCAACCCGCGCGGCGGGCCCAAGGGGGTCGGCGACGCCGTCAACCAGTCCGTCGTCATCACCTTCCTCCTGCTCTTCTTCGTCAACATGGTCCTCACCGCGATCTATCTCCAGGTCGTCCCCGCGAAGGGGGCGTGACCATGGCCTCCCCGCTCGCCTGGCTCGACCGCTCCGGCGACCACCTCGTCTTCTACCTCAAGGCGCTCGCCTGGATCCCGCGCACCCTGCGCCGCTACTTCCGCGAGGTCCAGCGGCTGCTCGCCGAAGTCGCCTTCGGCAGCGGCGGACTCGGGGTGATCGGCGGCACCATCGGCGTGATGATCGCCATGACCCTGTTCACCGGCACCGTCGTCGGGCTCCAGGGCCACGCCGCGCTCAACCAGATCGGCACGTCCGCCTTCACCGGCTTCATCTCCGCGTACTTCAACACCCGCGAGATCGCCCCGCTCGTCGCCGGCCTCGCGCTCTCCGCCACCGTCGGCGCCGGCTTCACCGCCCAGCTCGGCGCCATGCGCATCAACGAGGAGGTCGACGCCCTGGAGGCGATGGGCGTGCGCTCCATGCCGTACCTCGTCACCACCCGCATCATCGCGGGCGTCGTCGCGATCGTCCCGCTCTACGCGATCGGGCTGCTCTCCTCGTACGTGGCGTCCCGCACGGTCACCGTCGTCTTCAACGGCCAGTCGGCGGGCACGTACGACCACTACTTCGGCCTGTTCCTCTCCCCGGACGACGTGCTGCTCTCCATCCTCAAGGTGCTGGTCTTCAGCGTCATGGTGATCCTGGCCCACTGCTACTACGGCTTCCGGGCCACCGGCGGGCCCGCCGGTGTCGGCGTCGCCGTCGGCCGCTCCGTACGCAACGCCATCGTGCTGATCAGCGTGACCGACTTCTTCCTCTCGCTCGCGCTGTGGGGCGCGACCACGACCGTGAAGGTGGCCGGATGACCGCGCGCACGCTCCGCAGACGCCTCGCCGGGGTCGCGTTCCTGCTCGTCCCCGTCCTCCTCGTACGGCTGTCACTCGCCGTGTACGACAAGGAGTTCAGCCGCGACGCCACCGTCACCGTCCTCACCGGCAGCGTGGGCAACGAGATGCACCGGGGCGCGGAGGTCAAGCTGCGCGGCGTCGTCGTCGGCGAGGTGCGCGACATCCGCGCCGACGGCACCGGCGCCCGCCTCACCCTCGCCGTCGACCCCGGGCACCTCGGCCGGATACCCGCCGACGTCACCGCCCAGATGCTGCCGACCACCCTCTTCGGCGAACGGTTCGTCGCCCTCGTACCGCCCGCCCGCAACCCCTCCCCGCACGCGCTCGCCGCCGGGGCCACCATCACGCAGGACCGCTCCCGCAACGCCATCGAACTGGAACAGGTCCTCGACCAGCTGCTCCCGCTGCTGACCGCCGTCAAACCCGAGAAGCTGTCCGCCACCCTCACCGCCGTCGCCCAGGCCCTCGACGGGCGGGGCGCACAGCTCGGCCGCACCCTCGTCACCCTCGAAGCGCACCTGAAACGGCTCAACCCCCACCTGCCCGCGCTCAACCGCGACATCACCCACCTCGTCGAGGTCAGCCGGGTGTACGCCGACGCCGCCCCCGACGTCCTCGACGCGCTCACCGACTTCACCACCACCAGCGGCACCCTCGCCGACCAGCAGGCCCGGCTCGCCGACCTGTACGGCGCCACCACCACGGCCTCCCGGGACCTCACCGCGTTCCTCCGGGACAACCGGCACAACATCATCCGCCTCTCCGCGGCGTCCCGCCCCACCCTGGAGAGCCTCGCCCGCCACTCCTCGTCCTTCCCCTGCACCCTGCGCACCCTCGCGGGCTTCGTCCCCGCCATGGACAAGGCGCTCGGCAAGGGCACCGGCGAACCCGGCCTCCACGTCAACGTCCGCACCGTGCCCTCCCTCGGCGCCTACACCCCCGGCAAGGACCGCCCCGTGTACGACGCGACCGGCGGCGCGCACTGCTACGCCGTCCCCTACACCGGCAGGCCCGCCGTCGTCCCCAGGGCCGGCGACAAGGGCCTCGGCCTGCCCAACTCGCCGCAGGAGAACCAGCTCGTCAACGAACTGATCGCACCCGCCCTCACCACGTCGCCCCAGGCGCTGCCCGACTGGAGCACCGTGCTGACCGGGCCCCTCTTCCGCGGGGCGGAGGTGACCCTCAAGTGAAGCGCCGCTCCCTGGCCGGGCCGCTCCTCAAGTCGCTCGCCTTCGTCGTGGTGACCGTCCTCGCCACCACCGTCCTCGCGTTCTCCGTCGCCGACACGGGCGTCGGCGACACCGTCACGTACAAGGCCCGCTTCACCGACGCCACCGGCCTGGTGGAGGGCGACGGCGTCCGGATCGCCGGGGTGAAGGTCGGTCAGGTCGAGTCCGTCCGGGTCGCCGACCGCCGGGTCGCCGAAGTCGCCTTCGCCGTACGGAAGGACCGGGCGCTGCCCGCGTCGGCCACCGCCTCGATCAAGTACCTCAACATGGTCGGGCGGCGGTACGTCGACCTCGACCGGGGCCCCGGCCCCGTCGGCCGCACCCTGCCCGCCGGCGCGGTCATCCCGCTGGAGCGCACCACCCCCGCCCTCGACCTCACCCAGCTGTTCAACGGCTTCCGGCCGCTCTTCCAGGGCCTCGCCCCGGACGAGATCAACAGCCTGGCCGGGTCCATCGTCCAGGTGCTCCAGGGCGAGGGCGGCACCGTCGACTCCCTCCTCGCCCACATCGGGTCGCTCACCACCACCGTGGCCGCCAAGGACAAGGTGATCGGAGAAGTGATCAGCAACCTCACCACGGTGCTCACCACCGTCAACGCGCGCGAGGCCGGCTTCAACGACCTCGTCGTCACCCTCCAGAAGCTCGTCAGCGGCTTCGCGGGCGACCGCGAACCCCTCGGCGAGGCCATCGCCGCCATGGGCTCGCTGAGCACCGCCACCGCCGGGCTCCTGAAGGACGGGCGCGCCCCGCTCAAGGAGGACATCCGCCACCTCGGCCGGCTCTCCGGCCAGCTCGCCGACAGCAGCGACCGGATCGAGACCTTCCTGCGCACCACCCCCGCCAAGATGCAGGCCGTCGGACGCCTCGCCTCGTACGGATCGTGGCTCAACCTCTACCTCTGCGAGGCCACGGTCACCGGTGTCACCACCGACGACGGCTCCCGGCCGCCCACCGGCATCGCGATCACCGAACCGAGGTGCCGCGCATGAGACGCCCCCGCCTCACCCTCCCGGCTCTCCCGCGCCCCCGGTCGCGGCGGGCCCCCGACGGCACCGCCCGGCGGCCCGCCGCGACCGGCCGGAAACGGCCCGCCTTCACACCCGTGCGGGAACGGGACCCCGCCGTCGTCGGAGTCGTCGGCCTGATCCTCCTCGCGCTCGTCGCCCTTGCCGCGTTCCGGGCCGACGCGCTCACCGGCTCCACCACCACCTACACCGCCGACTTCAGCGAGGCCGCCGGGCTCGACACCGGCGACGAGGTCCGCATCGCCGGAGTCAAGGTCGGCGAGGTCACCGGAATCGGACTCGACGGGCCCAAGGTCAAGGTCACCTTCGAGGTCGGCGACACCACCTGGATCGGCGACTCCAGTACCGCCGCCATCGCCATCAAGACCCTCCTCGGCGAGAAGTACCTGGCCGTCGACCCGCTCGGCACCCGGCCCCAGGACCCCGGCACCCGCATCCCCGCCACCCGCACCACCTCGCCCTACGACGTCACCCAGGCCCTCACCGGCCTCGGCGAACGGCTGGACGCCCTCGACACCCGCGCCCTCGCCGAGAGCTTCCGCACCATCTCCGCCACCTTCGCCGACTCCCCGCCCCACGTACGCAGCGCCGCCACCGGCCTGTCCGCGCTGTCCCGCTCGGTCTCCTCGCGCGACGCGCAGCTCGCCGAACTCCTCAAGGGCAGCAAGCGGCTGACGAAGACCCTGGAGGGCAAGAACAGCAGCATCGCCACCCTCCTGGAGGACGGCGGCCTGCTCCTCGGCGAACTCCAGGCCCGCCGCGACGCCATCCACCAGCTGCTCACCGGCGCCCGGAACCTCGGCACCCAGCTCACCGGCCTCGTCCAGGACAACCGGCGGCAGCTCGGACCGACCCTGGCCGCGCTCGCCCGGGTCACCGGCGTCCTGGTGCGCAACCGCGACAGCCTCGACCGGACCCTCGCCCTGGCCGGCCCCTACTACCGGCTCGTCGGCAACACCCTCGGCAACGGCCGCTGGTTCGACACCTACGTCTGCGGACTCGTCCCCAAGACCTACCTGCCCCCCGGCACGCCCCCGGCCACCGGATGCATGCCGCCCAAACCCACCGGAGGCGGTGCCCGGTGACCCCCCGACGCGCCCTCGGCATCACCACCGCGCTGGCCCTCGTGGCCGTCGCCGGAGTCTTCGGCACCACCGCCCTGGACGACTCCGGCACCACCCGGATCACCGCCCGCTTCGACCGCGCCACCGGCGTGTACGAAGGGTCCGACCTGCGCGTCCTCGGGGTGCGGGTCGGCACCGTCGGCACCGTGCGCCCCCGGGGCCGGGAGGTCGAGGTGACCCTGCTGATCGACGAGGGCGTCCGCGTCCCGGCCGCCGCCCACGCCGTGATCGTCGCGCCCAGCGTCGTCGCCGACCGCTACGTCCAGCTCGCCCCCGCGTACACCGGCGGACCCGAGATCCGGGACGGAGCCGTCCTCCCCGCCGCCCGCAACGCCGCCCCCCTGGAGGTCGACCAGCTGTACGCCTCCCTCACCGAACTCACCGAGGCCCTCGGACCGCGCGGCGCCAACGCGGACGGCGCCCTGGCCGGGCTCGTCGCCACCGGCGCCGCCAACCTCGACGGCAACGGCAAGGCCATCGGCGACTCCGTCGAGCAGTTCGGCAAGGCGGCCCGGACCCTCGACCGGAGCAGCGACGACCTCTTCGGCACCCTCGCCCACCTCCAGTCCTTCACCAGCATGCTCAAGGACAACGACACCGAGGTCCGCACCGCCGAGCGGCGGCTCGCCGCCGTCACCGGCTTCCTCGCCGAGGACAAGGAGAACCTGGCCGCAGCGCTCCGGGAACTGGGCACCGCCCTCACCCAGGTCAAGACCTTCGTCCAGGACAACCGCGGCAGCCTGAAGAAGAACGTCGACCAGCTCCTCCCGCTCACCCGCACCCTCGTCGACCAGCGCGCCTCGCTCGCCGAGGCGCTCGACACCGCGCCCCTCGCCGCCGGCAACGCCCTCGCGGCGTACGACCCGGTCCACCGCACCCTCAACGGCCGCGCCAACATCAACGAACTCAGCTTCGGCCCCGGGGCGGTCGCGGGCGCGGGCGCCGGCGCCTCCGCCCGTACGCCGGCGACGGCACCCGGCGCGGCATCCGGCACCGTCCCGGACCCCGCCGCCCCCGCCGGGCTCACCCCGCTGGACACCGCCCGCCGCCAGGCGCTCCCGCCCCTACCCCTGCCCGCCGTCGGCACCGTCTACGGCACGCCAGGCACCCCAGCCGGCGGCTCCCCGACCGGCGGATCCACAACACCCGGCGGTTCCACGCCCGGCGGCTCCCCGCACGGGAAGGGAGGCGCGCGGTGAACCGGCCCACCCGCACCGCCCTCCGCACGGCCGCCCTCGCCCTGGCCGTCGCCCTCCCGGCCACCGCGACCGGCTGCGACGTCCCGCCCGGCGCCACCGGCCTGTCCGGGGTCGAGCAACTGCCGCTGCCCGGCGGCGCCGACCTCGGGGACCACCCGTACGAGATCACCGCCGAGTTCGCCGACGTCCTCAGCCTCGTCCCGCAGTCCGCGGTCAAGGTGAACGACGTCGCCGTCGGCCGGGTCACCCGCATCACGCTCGACCCCGGCGACTGGTCCGCCACCGTCACCATGCGCGTCAACGGCGAGGTGAAACTCCCCGCCAACGCCTACGCCCGCCTCGAACAGTCCAGCCTGCTCGGCGAGAAGTACATCCAGCTCGCCCCGCCCGCCAGGGCCACCGGCACCCTCCGCGACGGCGCCCGCATCCCGATGAGCCGCACCAACCGCAACCCCGAGGTCGAAGAGGTCTTCGGCGCCCTGTCGCTGCTCCTCAACGGCGGCGGCATCCAGCAGCTGAGGACCATCACGGCCGAGCTGGGCACCGCGCTGCGCGGCAACGAACCCGAGATCCGATCCCTGCTGAAACGCCTCGACACCCTGGTCGGCACCCTGGACGGCAACAAGACCGCCATCACCGCCGCCCTCGACGGCGTCAACCGCCTCTCCGCCACCCTCGCCGCCCGCGACAAGGACGTGGACACCGTCCTCACCGGCCTCAGCCCCGGCCTGAAGGTCCTGGAGAAGCAGCGCGCCTCACTGCTGACCATGCTCCGCGCGCTCGACACCCTGTCCGCGGTGGCCGTCGACACCGTCGACCGCAGCAAGGCCGACCTGATCGCCGACCTCAAGGCCCTCGCCCCGGTGCTCGACGCCCTCGCCGACTCCGGCAAGGCCCTGCCCGACTCCCTCCAGGCGCTGCTCACCTACCCGTTCACCGACGAGGTGCTGCGCGGCGTCAAGGGCGACTACCTCAACGTCTACCTCGACGTCACCGCCGCGCCCGGCACCCAGATCGTCCCCGCCCTCACCCCGCCGGGCGACGGCCCCACGCCCCCCGCCGGGACCACCGCCGGGACCACCGCTGCCGCTGGACTGCCCCTGCCCCTGCCGTCCGCCGGGAGGAACTGATGCTCACCCGCGCCACCCGGCTCAAGAACCTCGCCTTCCTCCTCGTCGGCGCCCTCGTCGTCGGACTCGTCGGCGTCCGGTACGCCGACCTCGGCCACCTCGTCGGCCTGCGCGACCACTACACCGTCCGCGTCCGCCTCGACTCCACCGGCGGCCTGTTCACCCACTCCGACGTCACCTACCGCGGGGTGTCCGTCGGCCGGGTCGGCCCCATCCGGCTCACCGACGACGGAGTGGAGGCGGAGCTGCGCATCGAGGACTCGGCGCCCCCCATCCCCGCCGACCTCGAAGCCGTCGTCGCCAACCTGTCCGCCGTCGGCGAGCAGTACATCGACCTCCGCCCCGCGTCCGGCGGCGGCCCGTACCTGCGCGACGGCTCGGTCGTCGCCC
Organism: Streptomyces sp. NPDC015131; assembly: GCF_043079975.1. NCBI lineage: Bacteria > Bacillati > Actinomycetota > Actinomycetes > Kitasatosporales > Streptomycetaceae > Streptomyces > Streptomyces sp. NPDC015131. Next base: position 863,774 of record NZ_JBIBVB010000001.1, read on the forward strand.
GCTCCGACACCCGCGTCCCCGCGCCCGTCACCAGCGTGCTGACCGGCGTGAGCGACCTGGCGTCCTCCGTCGACCTGGAGGCCCTGCGCACCGTCGTCGACGAGTTCGGCACCGCGCTCGACGGCCGGGGCGACGACCTCCAGGCGCTGCTGGACAGCGGCGACGACTTCGTCCGCGCCGCCGACGAGGCACTGCCCGCCACCACCCGCCTGATCACCGACGCGGAGACCGTGCTGCGCACCCAGGCCGAGGAGGGCGAGGCCCTCGCCTCCTTCGCCACCGGCGCCCGGGAACTCGCCGCCCGGCTCGCGGACTCCGACGCCGACCTGCGCACCCTGATCGCCGCCACCCCGGCCGCCGCCGGACAGGTCAGCGCCCTGCTGAAGGACCTCGACCCGGCGTTCGGCGTGGTCCTCGCCAACCTGCTCACCACCTCGGAGGTCGCCGTCACCCGGCAGCGCGGCATCGAGGAGTTCCTGGTCACCATGCCCGCCCTCGTCGCCGCCGGGGCGACCGCCGTCACCCCCCAGGGCGTCAACCTCGGGATGTCGGTGACCTTCTTCCAGCCGCTGCCCTGTACGGCGGGGTACGGCGGTACGGCGTACCGCAACGGCCTCGACCTCGGCGCCCCGCCCGGCCTCAACACCCGCGCCCGGTGCGCCTCCCCGCCGTCCAGCGGGATCAACGTCCGCGGCTCCGCCAACGCCCCCGGCGGCGGCCCGCTCCCGCCCCCGGCGACCGCCCCCGGCGCCCCGGAGGGCCGGTGAGGCCCCGCGCGGTGCCGCGGTCGACCGCCTGGGCCGCCGTCGCGGTGGCGGCGCTGCTCTGCGGGCTCGCCGGCTGGGCGTACGCCCGGGCCGCGGGCGACGGCACGCGCGCGTACGCCGAGGCGCGGGACGCCGCCCTCGCCGCCGGCCGCGGCCACCTCGCCCGGCTCAGCAGCGTCGACGCCGCACACCCGGAGGAGGCCCGGCGGGAGTGGCTCGACGCCACCGCCGGGGACCTCCACCAGGAGCTGCGCGACGACCCGCCCCGCCCGGACACCAAAGGCGCCTCCACGCGCGCGACCGTCACCGACGCCGCGCTCACCGCCCTGGACGACCGGGCCGGCACGGCCGAACTCATCGCCACCGTACGGGTGGACACCACACCGCCCCGGGGCGGGCCCGCCGCCGCCGACCGCACCCGGCTCGCCGCGACGCTCACCCGCACCGCAGGCGGCTGGAAGGTCAGCGCCCTCACCGCCCTCCCGGTGGGCGGACCATGACGAGCCCCGACGCGCCGACGACCCCGGCCCCCGGGCCCGGCGACCCGCCCCGGGCCCCCCGGCCCTGGGCCGCGCTCACCCTCGTCCTGGTCCTGCTCGCCTGCGGCGCCGGACTGCTGCACCGCACCCAGCAGCTCACCGGCGCGCCCGCGCTGCGCAACCACGCACTGACCGACACCGGCGCCACCGACCGTGTGATCCGGGACGTCACCGGGGCGCTCACCCAGGTCTTCTCGTACGCGCCCGGCGACACCGCCGCCACCCGGCAGGCCGCCGGGCGGCTCCTCGCGGGCAAGGCGGCCCGGCAGTACGCGGCCCTGTTCGGCCAGGTCGAGCAGCGGGCCGCGCGGCAGCGGCTCACCCTCACCACCCATGTCGTACGCGCCGGGGTGACCCGGCTCGACGCACGCGGCGCGCACCTCCTGGTCTTCCTCGACCAGGTCGCCCAGCGCGCCGGCACACCCGCCACCACGGTCGCCGCCCAGCTGTCGGTCGTCGCCGAACGGCAGGACGGCACCTGGCGGATCACCGACATCCGATCGCGATAGGGGGCACCCGCACCGATGGCCCGCACCATGAGAGGCAACCCGCTCCTGACGGCGGCGGCCGCGCTGGCCCTGCTCGCGGCCGGAGGCGCCGGCTGGGGCGGCTGGTCCTGGTACGCGGCGGCGCACGACGAGTCCGCCGCGTACGCCGGCACCCGCGACGAGGTCCTCGCCGCCGGCGAGCAGGCCGTGCAGAACATGAACACGCTGGACCACCGCGACCTGCGGCGCGGGCTGGACACCTGGCAGCAGTCCGCCACCGGCGACCTGCTGGCCCAGCTCCGCGACGGCCGCCCGCAGTTCGAGCGGCAGATCCAGCAGGCGAGGACGGTCACCAGCGCGAAGGTGCTGTCCGGCGCGGTGACCGAACTGGACACCCGGGCCGGCCGGGCGAGCGTGATGGTCGCCCTCCGCATCACGGTGACCCCGCCCGAGGGCAAACCCGCCGCCAAGGAGAGCCGGATGCTCGGCGAGCTGACCCGCACCGCCGAGGGCTGGAAGCTCAGCGCCCTCGGCCAGGCACCGGTCGGCGGCACCGCGCCCGCCGCCGACTGAGAGGACCGGACCATGCCGACGACCCGTCACCTCGTCAACCGGCAGCGCCGGCTGGCGAGCACGCAGACCCCCCGCCCCGCCGAGCCCCGGCCCCCCGGCGCCCGGGAACGCCCGGACTCCCGGGAGCGCCCGGACTCCCGGCAGCGCCCGGACTCCCGGGAGCACCCGGTCTCCCGGGAAGGCAAGGACCGGCGGAACCGCAAGGACCGGCGGGACCGCAAGGACCCGCGTGACCGCCAAGACCCGCGTGACCGCGAGGACCGCCCCCGCGACCGCCCGGGCCGGACCGCCGGCGCCCGGCGGGACGAGCCGGCCCCGGCACCCCGCCGCACCGCCGGGCGCCGCCTGCCCGCCGCCCTGGGTGTCCTCACCGTCCTCCTGGGCGGTTTCGCCGCCTGGGCCGGCGGGGAGGCGGCGGCCCTGCGCGACGCGCCCGCCGCCCGTAACACCGCCCTCACCGACATCGCCCGCACCAGCGAGGTCAAGGGCCAGGTCACCAAGGCGGTCAATGAGCTGTTCTCGTACGACTACACCGCGCCCGCCCGTGCCGACCGGGCCGTGCGGGACCGGCTGACCGGCCGGGCCGTCGCCCAGCACCGCGCCATGCTGGCCCCGGTCCGGGCGCAGGGGGCGAAGCAGAAGCTCGTCCTCACCACCACCGTCACCGAGAGCGGCGTGGAGCGCATCGACGGCGACCGCGCCCGGGTGCTGATCTACGCAGACCAGAGCAACACCCGTACGGCGGCGAAGAAGCCGGAGACGACCCACGGTGCCGCCATGTTCGCCGTGGAGGCCGTGCGCGGCGACGGCACCTGGCGCATCTCCGCCATCGACACCCTGGGAGCGGGCTCATGACGGAGCGCGGTACGCAGCGGCGGTGGAGGCGGGCCAGGACGCGCCGGGGCCTCACCGGCACGGCGGCGGCGGTCACCGCGATGGCCGCGCTGACCGCCTCCCAGGCGCCCGGCCTGCTGCCCCCGCCCACGACGGCCGCGCAGCAGCGGGCGGCCGACGGCGGCGGCGCCGGGGCGTTCGCGCCACCGCTCCCGTACGACGGCGTCTACCACACCGAGCTGCCGCCGCTCGGCCCGCCCGCCGCCCTCGCGCCGCCCCGCCCGGTCACCGGCCCGGCGCCCCTGAACGCGGCGCCGGTCGGCCCGCCTCCGAGCGCGGCCGCCGTGCAGGCCGGGATCCCCGCCACCGTCCTCGCCGCGTACCGGCGCGCCGAGGCCGCCGTCGCCCGTACCGACCCGGGCTGCCGGCTGCCGTGGCAGCTGCTCGCCGCCATCGGCCGGGTCGAGTCCGGGCAGGCGCGCGGCGGGCGGGTCGACGCGCGCGGCACCACGCTGGAGCCGATCCTCGGGCCGGTGCTGGACGGGGCCGGGTTCGCCAGGATCACGGACACCGACGGCGGCGCGTACGACGGCCACACGGTGTACGACCGGGCCGTCGGGCCCATGCAGTTCATCCCCTCGACCTGGGCGCGCTGGCGGGCCGACGGCAACGGCGACGGCCGCGCCGACCCGGGCAACATCTTCGACGCCGCCCTCGCCGCCGGGCGCTACCTGTGCGCGGGGGAGCGGACCCTGACCGTGCGGGCCGACCTGGACCGGGCGGTGCTCAGCTACAACCACTCGGGCGCCTACCTGCGGACGGTCCTGTCGTGGCTGGCCTTCTACCGGCACGGCGCGCACCCGGTGCCCGACCGCACGGGTGTGCTCCCGGCGAGCCCGGGGGCCGGCCGGGGCGGTGGCGGCGGCCCGGCCGGGGGCACCGGGCCCGCCCGGCCCCCGGCCACGAAGCCGGGCGGCGGCCTCGTGGTGGGCCCGGGGCCGACCGCCCGCCCGACGCCGCCTCCCCGCCCGCCGACGCGTCCGCCCGCCCCGCCCACCACCCCGCGCCCCTCACCGCCCGCCCCCACACCCAAGCCCACGCCCACCCCGACACCCACGCCCACCCCCACCCCCACGCCGACCCCCACGCCCACCCCGACCCCGACACCCACCCCGACCCCCACGCCGTCCCCGACGCCGACCCCCACACCGACCCCGACCTGCCCGTCCCCGTCCCCCACCCCCACCCCGACCCCCACCGCCCCCGGAACGGGCGGCGGCGAGCCGTGCTCACCCGCCGCCGGCCGCCCCTCCTGACAGCACCTCACCGAGGTCGTACGAGACGGGCTCCTCCAGCTGGGCGTAGCCGCAGCTCTCCGGCGTACGGTCCGGCCGCCACCTGCGGAACTGGGCCGTGTGCCGGAACCGGCTGCCCTCCATGTGGTCGTACCCGACCTCGCACACCCGCTCGGGCCGCAGCGCCACCCACGACAGGTCCTTCTTGCCGGTCCAGCGGCTCGGCGCGCCGGGCAGCCGGGCGGTCTCGTGCGCGGCCTCGTCCGCCCACGCGGCCCACGGGTGGCCACCGGGCGTCTCCATGCGCAGCGGCTCCAGCTCCTCGATCAGCTCCGCGCGCCGCCGGGCGGTGAACGCCGCGCACACGCCGACGTGCTGGAGGGCGCCCCCGTCGTCGTACAGGCCGAGCAGCAGGGAACCCACCACCGGGCCGCTCTTGTGGAAGCGGTAGCCCGCCACCACGACATCGGCGGTCCGCTCGTGCTTGATCTTGTACATCAGGCGTGCGTCGGGCCGGTAGCGCAGGTCCAGCGGCTTGGCGATCACCCCGTCGAGACCGGCGCCCTCGTACTGGTCGAACCAGCCCCGCGCCTCCTCGACGTCCCGGGTGGCCGGTGCCAGGTGGACCGGCGCGTCGACGCCCCGGAGCGCCTCCTCCAGGGCCGCCCGGCGCTCCACCAGCGGGGTGTCCAGCAGCGAGGCGTCGCCGAGGGCGAGCAGGTCGAAGGCGATGAAGCGGGCGGGGGTGCGCTCGGAGAGCATCGCCACGCGCGAGGCGGCCGGGTGGATGCGCTCGGTGAGCCGGTCGAAGTCCAGCCGCCCCTCGTGGGCGATCACGATCTCGCCGTCGACCACGCACCGCTCCGGGAGCCGGGGCGGCAGGGCGGCGGCCAGCTCGGGGAAGTAGCGGGTGAGGGGCTTGCCGGTACGGCTGCCGATCACCAGCTCGGGCCCGTCGCGGTGGACGACGGCCCGGAAGCCGTCCCACTTGGCCTCGTACTGCATCCCGGGCGGGATCTTCTTCACGGACTTGGCCAGCATCGGCTTCACGGGGGGCATCACCGGCAGGTCCATGGCTCGATTCTGCCGGACAGCCCGGTGATATGCCCGATATGCGAGGGCTGTCCGAGGGCTCTACTGTGACGCCCATGGGAAACGCGGTGGAGCTGGAGGCCGGCGGGCGGACCGTACGCCTGTCCAACCCGGACAAGGTCTACTTCCCGGAGCGCGGCTTCACGAAGCTGGACGTGGCGCGCTACTTCCTCGCCGTGGGCGAGGGCATCACCCGCGCGCTGCGCGACCGGCCCACCACCCTCGAACGCTTCGTGGACGGCGTGGAGGGCGAGTCCTTCTTCCAGAAACGCGCCCCCAAGAACCTCCCCGACTGGATCCCCACCGCCCACATCACCTTCCCCAGCGGCCGCTTCGCCGACGAGATCCGCCCCACCGAGCCCGCCGCCGTCCTGTGGGCCGCCAACCTCGGCACGCTCACCTTCCACCCCTGGCCCGTGCGCGGCGACGACACCGACCACCCCGACGAGCTGCGCATCGACCTCGACCCGCAGCCCGGCACCGGTTTCGCCGAGGCGGTGGCCGCCGCCCACGAGCTGCACGCCCTGCTCGGGGAGCACGGGCTGCGCGGCTGGCCCAAGACCTCGGGCGGGCGCGGCCTCCACGTCTTCGTACCGATCGAGCCGCGCTGGGACTTCACCCGCGTGCGCCGCGCCGCCATCGCCGTGGGCCGCGAGCTGGAGCGGCGCATGCCCGGCCGGGTCACCACCGCCTGGTGGAAGGAGGAGCGCGGCGAGCGGATCTTCGTCGACTACAACCAGACCGCCCGCGACCGGACCATCGCCTCCGCCTACTCGATCCGCCCCCGGCCGCACGCCCCCGTCTCCGCGCCCCTGCGCTGGGACGAGCTGGACGACATCGACCCCCGGGACTTCGACCTGGCGACCATGCCCGTGCGGTTCGCCGACCACGGCGACATCCACGCGGACATGGACGACCACGCCTTCTCGCTGGACAGCCTCCTGGAGCTGGCCGCCAAGGACGAGCGCGACCACGGCCTGGCCGACCTGCCGTACCCGCCGGACTACCCGAAGATGCCGGGCGAGCCCAAGCGGGTACAGCCGAGCCGGGCCAAGAAGGCCGACTGACCTCAGGACGGGCCGACTGGCCTCAGGAGAGGCCGACTGACCTCAGGACGGGCCGACTGGCCTCAGGAGAGGCCGACCGGCCTCAGGACGGGTCCCGGGGCAACGGGGCACCTCACAGCTCCTTGATCCGGATGTCGCGGTACGAGATCACATCCGTCGTGCCGTGCACCTGGAGACCGAGGTGACCGGTGGCGTACCGCCGGCCGTCGGTGCCCGGGTCGTCCGCGCGCGGCGGTGAGAACTCCTGGCCGCCGGTGTTGTCGAACTCGTTGATCAGGACGCCGTTGCGGAAGACCGAGTACCGCTGGCCCACCACCCGGATCTCGTAGTCGTTCCAGGTGCCCTTCGGGGTGACGCCCGCGCCGCCGAGGCCCACCCGGTCGAAGCCGTACACCGAGCCGGTCTTGTACAGGTCGCCGTCCGGCCGGTCCAGGATCTGCACCTCGTGGCCGTATTTGATGGCGACCCACTCGGGCCGGGACTCCTCCGGGTGGTCGTGCACCCCCGGGAAGCGCACGAAGACGCCGGAGTTGGCGTTGCCCGTGCCCGGGGCGTCGTCCCGCCAGCGGAGCTTCAGCGAGAAGTCCCCGTACTGGCGCTGCGGGAACCACAGCATGCCCATCCCCGGAACCGTGGCATCGCTGGTCATCGAGCCGTCGCCGTTCAGCCCGAACCGCCCGCCGCCGACGTGCTGCCACCGGGCGAAGGACGCCGCCGAACCGTCGAACAGGTCCCGGTACCCGGTGTTCTGGCCGGGCCTGCCGATCCCGGACTGCTTCGCCGCGCGGTACACCACCCGGTGCTCCCGCGCGTCGAGCACGCCCTCGGCGAGCAGCCGGTCCAGGACCGTGTCCACGTGCTTCAGGAACAGGGCGTGCGAGGACCAGTCCTTCTCGTCCTCGATCAGCTCGTTGACCGTGCACCGGCCGCGCGTCATCCGGTTCGGTACGCCGCTGTCCACCGTGCCGACGATGACCGTGAGCCGCTCGTCGTACTCGGGGCAGCCGGGCGCGGGCACACCGCCGCCCTCGGCGACGTCCAGGCTCACCCGCCCGGCCCCGGAGGTGTTGCCCGCCTTGTCGGTGGCCCGGTGCAGCAGCGTGTGGTGGCCCACCCGGTCCAGCACCACCGGGGCGGTGTACGCCAGGTACGGCCCGCCGTCCAGGGAGTACTCCACCCGGTCCACCCCCGACCCGCCGGTGTCGGCCGCGCTCACGGTGACCGTGGCGCTCCCCACGTACGCCCCGTCGGAGTTCCTCACCCCGGTGACGGAGGCCGAGGTGGTGGGCGGGGTGGTGTCCTCGGCGGGCGGGACGACCACGGTGAAGCGGACCGACTTCTCCGCCGCCGTGTTCCCCGCCCGGTCGGTGGCCCGGTAGCGGACGGTGTGGTCGCCCGCCCGGTGCACCATCACCGGCGCGGTGTACGGCTGCCAGGCGCCGTCCGCCCCGAGCGCGTACTCCACGGTGTTGACGCCCGAGCCGGCGTCCGACGCGGTGACCGTGACCGTCGCCATGTCCACGTACTCGCCCTGCGGGTTCTTCTCGCCGGTGACCGTCGCCGAGGTGTCCGGCGGGGTCGTGTCGTCGCCGGGCGGTGCCACGACCGTGAAGTCCACCGACTTCGCCGCCGAGGTGTTGCCCGCCTTGTCGGTGGCCCGGTGGCGGAGCGTGTGGGCGCCCACCTGGTGGACCATCACCGGCGCGGTGTACGGCTGCCAGGGGCCGTCCGCGCCGAGCGCGTACTCGATCCGGTCGACGCCCGAGCCGCCCGCGTCGGTGGCCGACACGGTGACGGCGGCGTGCCCGACGTACGCGCCGTCCGTATTCCGCTCGCCCTCCACCTTCGCGGAGGTCTCGGGCGCGGTGGTGTCCTCCCCGCCGCCGCCCTCGGTCACGGTCAGGATGCCCTGCATCGCCCCGTGGCCGGGGATCGTGCAGTGGAAGCGGTAGCGCCCGGGGGTCAGGGTCACCTGCGCGGTGTGCCTGCCGCCCTGGTCGTCGGAGGGGTTGGCGAGGATGTTCAGCCGGACGTCGTTATTGAACTCCGGGTCCGACACGTCGAACGTCAGGGTGTGCGGCATCCCGGTGGTGTTCCCGGTGGCCGCGCTGTTCTCGAAGACGATCGTCGCCGGGCCGGCGGTCGCCGTGGTGGGGAAGGTGAGATAGCGGTCGATGGGGTCGCCGGCGGTCCAGGTCAGCACCTGTTCCGCCGCCCCCTCGGGGCCGTTGTCGGGCCGGCCGTGAGCGGCGGTCGACGTCAGCCCGAGGACCATCAGCACGGATGCGAGCAGAGCCGTCCACAGCCGGAACGGGCGGCTCATCACGGTACGGTCCCTCACTGTCCGGCCGCCTTCCTGGCGAGGCCGTCGGCGGCGGGCGTCGGCCCACCGCCCTTGTAGGTCACGCGCCACAGCGCGGACGCGGAGTCGGAGGTGAAGAACCCGCGCCCGTAGTCCAGGACGTAGAGGGAGCCGTCCGGAGCGAACTTCCAGTCCATCAGGTTCCGGATGCCGTTCGCCCCCACCGGAATGATCTTCTTCAGGGACTCGGCGTGCACCGGCAGCCCGCCCTTCCCGACCGTCCTCGGGTCGGTCAGCACCGCGTGGCGCGGCTGGTCGCCGTCGTAGAAGTCGCCGACGAACCACTTGCCGTCCCAGTACGCCGGCCACTTCACCGTGCTGCCGCTCGCCGCGTCGTAGCGGTACACCGGCCCGTTCATGGTCGCCTGGCCGCCGCCCTTCAGCCACGGCAGCAGCAGCGTCTGCTCCTCGGGCTTGTAGCTGGGCACGCCGTTGGCGTCGCGCGGGTAGTCCACCCCGCCGCCCTGCGGCGAGTACCAGATGGTGTTGGGCGTGACCGGGGGCAGGTTCACCAGGCCGTCGTTGTTCGGCGACTCGTTCTTCGGGCGGGCGCAGTCGTACCAGCCCAGCGGCTCGGCCGGGTCCGGCAGATTGCGGTCCCGATAGGGCTGGTTGTTGCCCATGCAGTACGGCCAGCCGTGGTTGCCCGCCCGGGTGATCGCGGCGAAGGTGTCGTACTTGGCCGGACCCCAGGTCGTGGACGGGGCGCCCGCGTCGGGGCCGACCCACCCCGCGTACAGGATGTCGGTCGACTTGTCGACGAAGATCCGCGCCGGGTTGCGCACGCCCATCACATAGATCTCGCCCCGGGTCTTGCCGCCGCCCTCGTCCGGCTCGTCGCCGGTGAACAGGTTGCCCTCCGGGAGCGTGTACGTCCCGTCGTCCTCCGGGTGGATGCGCAGGATCTTGCCGTTGAGGTTGTTGGTGTTGCCCGCCGTGCGGCGGGCGTCGGCGAACGACACGCCCCGGAAATCCGGCTCCGGGTTGTTGCCCGAGTAGCCCGAGCTGAAGCCGCTGGAGTTGTTGTCACCGGTGGCGATGTAGAGGTTCCCCTTCGAGTCCCACGCCATCCCGCCGCCCGCGTGGCAGCAACTGTGGATCTGTACCGGCCACTTCAGCAGCACCTTCTCGCTCGCCGGGTCGAGGGTGTTCGTCGCCAGGTCGAGGGTGAACCGGGAGACGTACCGCTCGGCCATGCGCGTCGCCCGGTCGATCCGTGCGTGCGGGGTGTAGTGCAGGTAGACCCAGCCGTTGGTCATGAAGTCCGGGTCCAGCTCGATGCCGAGCAGCCCCTCCTCGTTCTTGGTCAGCTCGTCACCGCCGCCCTTGTTGCCGAAGACCGCGAGCGCGCCGGCCAGCCGGACCTTCCCGGTGCCGGGGTCGTAGACGTGGATCTCGCCCCGCCCCTTGCCGACCTCCGGGTCGTCCCAGTCGGTGACCACGGGCCGGGAGGAGTCGGCGCCGCCGCGCCCGATGTAGAGGACCCGGCCGTCCGGGGCCACCACCAGGCCGTGCGGCTCACCGATCTGGTCGTTCTGGCCGGGCTGGTTGGGGCGGGTCACCCGCTCCGCCGTGTAGTGGGCGGCGATGGTGGCCGTGCAGTCCGCGCGGGAGAGCCGGGTCGTCCACAGCAGGGCGCCCCGCAAGTGCTCCCGGAAGTCGGTCTCGGCGTACGACGCGGGCGTGCCGCCCATCCCGGTGTAGAAGGAGCGGCCCCCGTCGTAGTCGCGGCACCAGGAGACGGGGTGGTCCCACCCGTTGGCGCCGGGCCCCGGCCGGTAGGTGCTCTCCCGGACCCGGGCCACCGTGTGCACGGTCCCGGACGGGTTGACCGCCCAGTTGAGCCACCGGTCCGGGCGCTTCCAGGTGAGCGGGAGCTTCTCCGTGGCCGGATGGCGGCGGTCGCCGACCTCGACGGTGGCCCGCTGGACGGCGGGGGCGGCGCCCGGCGCGGGGCGCGCACCGACCAGGCCGGTGAACCAGTCGGAGTACGGCTCGGTGCGCGCCGCGTCGTGGACGCCGAGGAAGCCGCCGCCCGCCTCCATGTACGCCTCCAGGCCCGCCTCCTGCTCGGGGTCGAGCACATCGCCCGCGCCGGTCAGGAACACCACGGCGTTGTACCGGCCGAGCCTGCGCCCGTCGGTGAAGACGGTGGCGTCGTCGGTCGCCTCGGTACGGAACCGCTGGGCGGCCGGACCGGACAGGCCGATCGCCTCGACCGCCGCGATGCCCGCGTCCACGGTGGGCGACTCGGGGGCCGCCGAGGCGTGGAAGACCAGCACCCGGACGTCGGCCCCGCCGGGCGGCGCAGCGATGGACAACGTTGTCCGAGAGCCCGGCCGGGGCTCCCCGGGATTGGGCTCGGCGGTCGCCGCCGTACCGCCGAGCAGGGAGGCCGCCAGGGCGCCGGCGGCGAGTGCGACCACCCCCCGGCGGCGGGTTCTTGACCGCTGACGTGGTGCGTGGTGCATGTGGTCACCCACCCCTCTGTGGTCACAGCAAACGACGACGAAGCTAGACCCGATTCCGCGACTCGCCAATAGCCTGGCACGAATTGGGCGAACTTTGTCCTGGCTGTGGATGAACACGGGTGGCCCCGGTTACGGTGTGCCCGTTCCCGGGGCCGCCCGGCCCGTCATCCTCCGCACCGCACTGGGGAGTTCGGCATGGACAGACGGAGTTTTCACCGGCGGCTGCTGGCCGGGGGAGCGGTGGCCGCCACCACGGTGACATCGTTGTCGCACTCCTCGGTGCCGCGCGCCGTCGCGGCCGGGACCCCGCCGCCCACCGCCCCGGCCGGCGGACAGGTACGGCATCTCAAGCTGTACGCCGAGAAGCTGCCGGACGGTCAGATGGGATACGGCCTGGAGAAGGGCCGGGCGACCATCCCCGGGCCCCTGATCGAACTCAACGAGGGCGACACCCTGCACATCGAGTTCGAGAACACCATGGACGTCCCGTGCAGCCTGCACGTCCACGGGGTGGACTACGACACGGCCAGTGACGGCACCCGGATGAACCGCAGCCACGTCGAGCCGGGCGCCACCCGTACGTACACCTGGCGCACCCACGCCCCCGGCCGCCGCAAGGACGGCACCTGGCGGGCCGGCAGCGCCGGGTACTGGCACTACCACGACCATGTCGTGGGCACCGACCACGGCACCGGAGGCATCCGCAAGGGGCTGTACGGGCCGGTGGTCGTCCGGCGCCAGGGAGACGTCCTGCCGGACAAGCAGTTCACCATCGTCTTCAACGACATGACCATCAACAACCGCCCGGGGCACCAGAGTCCGGACTTCCGGGCCACCGTGGGCGACCGGGTGGAGATCATCATGATCACCCACGGCGAGTACTACCACACCTTCCACATGCACGGTCACCGCTGGGCGGACAACCGCACCGGCATGCTCACCGGCCCCGACGACCCCAGCCAGGTCATCGACAACAAGATCACCGGCCCGGCCGACTCCTTCGGCTTCCAGATCGTCGCGGGCGAGGGCGTGGGCGCCGGGGCCTGGATGTACCACTGCCATGTGCAGAGCCACTCGGACATGGGGATGGCCGGCCTGTTCCTGGTGGCCAAGCCGGACGGCACGGTACCCGGCCACGACCCGCACCACGGCGGCGCCCACTGAGGGGGCGGGACGCGGCCCCGGACCCTTGCCGGAGGCGGAGGACCCATACCGGAGCCTCCGCCTCCGGCACGCGCGCGTGCCTTCGCTACCCTCGCTGCGGGCGACGGGGGAGGGAAGAGCCCGACGCGAGACCGCCGGCAGCGCCGCGCGGCGGGGTGGACGAGGAGTACAACGATGATCGGGACCGTGTTCCGCAGCGAGGACGTGCCCGCGCCCGACCGGTTCGACTTCTGGCGCGAACTGGTCGGCAGGAACCGCTCCAGCGACATGAACAGCGCGCACCTGGCCGATTTCCGCGCCGAGATGCGCCTGATGGAGCTGGGCCCGGTCACCGTGTGGCCGACGACCTTCTCGCCGACCCGCTACTGGCGCGGCTCCCGGGCGGCGCGCCGCTCCGACGCCGAGCGGTACCACCTGACGCTGCTGCTGGAGGGCGGGCTGGGCCTCCACCACGCGGGCCGCACCGACACGTTCGGCCCCGGTGACCTGCATCTCGTGGACGACGCCCAGTCGTTCGACCTCCGGCCGTACGACGTGGTCCGTGACCGGCCGTACGACCTGGCGCCCGCCAACGCCCGGGACGGCGAGGTCGTCCGGGGCATCGGCGTCGACTTCCCCAAGGCGCTGCTGCCCCTGCCCCCGCACCGGGTGGGTGACGTGCTCGGGCGGCGGCTGTCCGGACGCGAGGGCACGGGCGCCCTGCTGGCCCAGTTCCTCACCGGGCTGGAGGGGCAGGCCGGCGTGCTCCGCCCGTCCGACGCCCCGCGGCTGGGTACGGTCGTGCTCGACCTGGTCTCCGCCTGTGTCGCCCAGGTGCTGGACGCGGAGGACGCTCTGCCGCCCGAGACACGCCAGGAGGCCCTGGCCCGCCGGGTCAAGGCGTTCATCCGGCAGAACCTGCACGACCCCGAGCTGTCGCCGCCCGTGGTCGCCGCCGCGCACCACATCTCGCTCAGCTACCTGCACCGGATCTTCGAGCAGCAGTCGCGGGGCGAGACCGTCGCGGCCTGGATCCGCGCCCAACGGCTGGAGAGCGCCCGCCGGGACCTGGAGAACCCGTCCCTCGCCGGCACCCCCATCCACGCCGTCGCGGCCCGCTGGGGCATCCCCCGGGCGTCCGACTTCACGCGCGCGTTCCGCGCGGCGTACGGCATCCCGCCCCGCGAACACCGCCTGCGCGCCCTCTCCGGAGCCCGGTGGTAGATGCCGGTCGCAGGGGTGGGGCGGGGCGGTGTGGACGCGGTGCCAAGGAGGTGTGGACGCGGTGCCAAGCCGGGCGCTCCGGGCCGGGGCATCCTCGGTGTCGCGCGGCCACGGCCGTGGACAGGACACGGGAGGGGCGCGGAGCCCGGCACCGCCGAGACGGGGCGGCGGAGCCGGCGGCCGCGCCCCTGACCGTGCGCGCGGACGTTGATGGTTCGTTGAGGCCCCGTTTATCGCGGCGGGGCAGCCTGTCCGGCATGCCGATCAACCGCACCGCCCCCGCCGACCACGAACTCGCCTGGCAGGAAACCGCCCTGTGCGCTCAGACGGGCGCCGACTTCTTCTTCCCCGACCCGGGCTCCTCCACCCGTGACGCCAAGCGCCTGTGCGCCGCCTGCGAGGGCCGCGCGGCCTGCCTGGAGTACGCCCTGGCCAACGACGAGCGCTTCGGCGTCTGGGGCGGCCTGTCGGAGAAGGAGCGGTACGCGCTGCGGCGGCGCGACAGCCGGAGCGCCGCCCGCGACTGACGCCCGCCCCACGCGCGCGTGCGTCAGCCGCGCCGCGCCGTCGCGCCCGCCGCCGACGCCGAGCCCGCCCCACGCGCGCGTGCGTCAGCCGGCCGGCGAGGCGCCTGACGGGGCGTCCGCCGAACGGGCCGCCGCGCGGGCCCACAGGTAGAGCGGCACCTGGAGCGGCAGCCGGCCGTAGGCCACCGCCCGTGCCGGGACGGACCGGTCCCGCCAGTCGTGGGCCATCTTGACGTTCGCGGGGAACACGCCCACGAAGAAGAGCGCGGTGGCCCGGGCGCTGAGCCGCCGCGTACGGGGCACGGCCAGCCCCGCCGCCAGCGCCAGTTCCACAGCGCCGCTCGCCCGTGTCCATGCCCGGGGGCTGCCCGGCAGGGCACGCGGCACGATCGCGTCGAACGACCTGGGGGCGGCGAAGTGCGCCACCCCCGCCGCCGCCATCAGACCGGCCAGCAGCAGGGGCGAGCGCGACGCACGGGAGGTGCGGGGACGGTGGGCCATGGAGGCTCCTCGGGGGCGGCGGCACACGGGTGTTGCTCGACGGGACGAATGTACGGGGCGAGGACGCCCAGCCATTCAGGGGGCCCGCACGGGGCCGCACGCGCGCGTGGCTGGGGAGCCCCGGCGGCCCCGGAGGCCCGGCGGCGGGCCCCCGGGGATATCCGGATGCCGTCCCCCCGACGCGCCCCGTAGGATCACATGCGCATGGAGCAGCAGTACGACCCGGTGACGGACGACGAGTTGGCGGCCTTCGGCCGCATGGTGGGGCGCCTGCGGGCGCTGCCGCTGGAGGACCCCCAGCGGATGCGGGGCGAGGAGATCGCCGCCTCCTTCGCGCGCGAGAGCCGCAACAACCGCCGCAAGGCACGGCGGCGGGCCCGCTCCGATGCCGACGCCGTGCTGACCGCCGCCACCGCCACCGGCGCGCTCGACCGCCGCGAGGACGCCCCGCTGACCACCCGGCACGGTACCGTCGGCACCTTCCTCAAGCCCCGCCACTGCTACGTCTGCAAGGCGCTGTACCAGCGGGCCGACGCGTTCTACCACCGCCTGTGCCCCGGCTGCGCGGCCGACAACACCGCCCGCCGCGCCCTGACCACCGACCTCACCGGGCGGCGCGTGCTGCTCACCGGAGGGCGGGTCAAGATAGGTTTCCAGCTCGCCCTGATGATGCTGCGGGACGGCGCCGAACTGCTCGTCACCAGCCGCTTCCCCCAGGACACCCTGCGCCGGTTCGGCGCCGCCCCGGGCAGTGAGCAGTGGCTGGACCGGCTCACCGTCGTCGCCGTGGACCTGCGCGACCCGCGCCAGGTGCTCGGCCTGTGCGACCGGCTCCTGGCCGAGGGACGGCCGCTGGACATCCTGGTCAACAACGCCGCGCAGACGATACGCCGCCCACCCGAGTCGTACGCCGCGCTCCGCGCGGGGGAGCGGGGCGAACTGCCCGCGCGGGTCGTCACCGCGCCCGGCTTCGCCCCGGAGCTCCCGGTGGCCGGGAACGGCGCCCTCGCCCTCGTACTGGACGAGGAGGACGGCGACGCCCTCGCACTGAGTCCGCGCCCGGACGAGGCCGGGCTGCTGCCCGACCCGGCGCCGCGCAACTCCTGGTCCGTCCAGCTGGGCGAGCTGGACCCGGCGGAGCTGCTGGAGACCCAGCTCGTCAACGCCCTGGCGCCCGCCCTGCTCTGCGACCGCCTGCTGCCCCTGCTGCTGGCGTCCCCGCGCCCGCGCCGCTACATCGTCAACGTCAGCGCGGTGGAGGGGCGGTTCACCGTCCGCAACAAGACGCCCGGGCACCCGCACACCAACATGGCCAAGGCCGCGCTCAACATGCTCACCCGCACCAGCGCCGGCCCGCTCGCCGAGCGGGGCGTCCACATGTGCAGCGTCGACACGGGCTGGATCACCGACGAGAACCCCGCGCCCCGCAAGGCGCGGATCGCCGCCGCCGGCACCCGTACCCCGCTGGACGTGGTGGACGGCGCCGCCCGCCTCTACGACCCGATCGTCCGGGGCGAGGCGGGCGAGCCGTACAGCGGGGTCTTCCTCAAGGACTACCGGCCGGCTGCGTGGTGACCGAGTAGGTCTCGCCATACGTCTTCCACGTCAGCGGCACCTTCAGGTCCATGTTCCCGGCCCGCAGGAAGACCCGCTGGGCGGTGTCGATCCGCGAGGTGTCGCGCTCCCGCTCGGTCTTCTGCCCCTTCATCACGGCGCGGCTGGCGTCGAGGAAGGTGTTCAGGTACGCCTCCTCGTCGCCGCCCGCCGCCGGGGTCTTGGTCCCCTTCAGCGCCGTGGTGCGGATGCCGTAGAAGGCGTTCGGGTCCACACCCGGCCCGTGCAGCACCATCGCGTCGTAGTAGATGAACTGGCCGAGGGTGGACAGCCCGTCCATCTTGGCCAGCCGCACCGCCGGGTCGAAGTAGATCCGGTCCCGGATCTCGTCCTGGGCGCGGCGGAAGGCGGGGTCCTTCGCCGCCGTCTTCCAGGCGTCGGTGAAGCCCGGGTCGAGGCCCTCGTGCGAGTCGGTGCCGTCGACGGCGCGCAGGGCCGGGAGGTACTCGGCCAGCGGGTTGCCCGGGTGCTCCTTGGTGTAGTGCTCGACGAGCTGGAGCATGTCGTTGGTGCCGGAGCAGAAGCCGATGACCCCGGCGGTGTAGCCGTTCCCGTCGCCGATGTCCTCGATGTCGTCGTACTCGCCGCGCCAGTCGAGGGTGGAGTTGTCCGCGCTGGCCACCAGCTGGGCCGCCAGCTCCTTCATGCCGGGTGCGGCGAGGCCGGGCGGCATCTTCGCGATGCGCTCCTCCAGGGCCTTCTGCTCGTCCATGGTGCCCGCCTTGAGCGGGTTCACGGCCCCGGTCACCGAGGGTGCCGGGGACTCGTCGGCGGCGTCGGCGGGGCGTACGGAACCGTCCCCTCCGCCGAACACGACGGCGGCGGCGACGGCTATCGGGGCACCGATCAGGAAAAAGCGGGTCACAGGCTTCACGCGCCACAGCGTACGACGCGCCTGCGCGCTCCCTGTGCGCGCCCTGTGCGCCGTTCGCCCCCGGCCCAAGCGGAGCCCCGCCCTCCAGCGGTAGGCCCCCGCTCCCGGCAGTGCGGGGCGGGGGCCGACGGCGGGGGCGGGGCGCCCCGGGCTCGGCGTACGCACGCCGGCGGGCCCGGCCCCGCGCGCATACCGCCTGCGGACGTACCGCCCGGCACGTACCGCTCCCGGGCGCGTACCGCCCGGGAGCGGCGTCAGCGGCCCTAGAGCAGCGTCAGTGGCCCGGGGGCGGCTCAGCGGCCGCGGGCCGCCAGGCGGGCCTTCCGGGCCGCCAGCCGCTCGTCGAACTTGGCCGCCTCGGCGTCCAGCCCGCCCATGTACAGGCCGAGCTCCTCCTGCGCCTTCAGGCCCTCCGGGCCGAGCCCGTCGATCTCCAGGACCTTGAGGAAGCGCAGCACCGGCTGGAGGACGTCGTCGTGGTGGATGCGCAGGTTGTAGATCTCACCGATGGCCATCTGCGCCGCCGCCCGCTCGAAGCCCGGCATGCCGTGCCCCGGCATCCGGAAGTTCACGACGACGTCGCGCACGGCCTGCATGGTCAGGTCCGGGGCGATCTCGAAGGCCGCGCCCAGGAGGTTCCGGTAGAAGACCATGTGCAGGTTCTCGTCGGTGGCGATCCGCGCCAGCATCCGGTCGCAGACGGGGTCGCCCGACTGGTGGCCGGTGTTGCGGTGCGAGATGCGGGTCGCCAGCTCCTGGAAGGCGACGTACGCGACCGAGTGCAGCATCGAGTGCCGGTTGTCCGACTCGAAGCCCTCGCTCATGTGGGCCATCCGGAACTGCTCCAGCTTGTCCGGGTCCACGGCGCGCGACGCGAGCAGGTAGTCGCGCATCACGATGCCGTGCCTGCCCTCCTCGGCGGTCCAGCGGTGCACCCAGGTGCCCCACGCGCCGTCCCGCCCGAAGAGCGTGGCGATCTCGTGGTGGTAGCTGGGCAGGTTGTCCTCGGTCAGCAGGTTGACCACGAGGGCGATCCGGCCGATGTCGGTGACCTTGGACTGCTGGGGCTCCCACGCTTCTCCGTCCTCGAAGAAGCCGGGGAAGTTGCGGCTGTCCGACCACGGTACGTACTCGTGCGGCATCCAGTCCTTGACGACCTTGAGATGGCGGTTGAGCTCCTTCTCGACCACCTCCTCCAGGGCGTACAGCAGCCGGGCGTCGGTCCACGCTTCCGAACTGCCGAGATGGGGAGAGGTGAGGGTCATACGGGTTCTCCTGGGGACGGGAGTTTTACCTACGGGCTCGTAGGTTACGAAACCGTAGGTTAAGGGCGGGGTAAGGCTCCGCCAAGCCCGGGTCCGGTGGACGGCCGCTCACCCTGCGTCATGCCGGGAGGTCGCGGGGGTGCGTATCCGCCCGCACCGGGCGCCGTGCGCGGCGCGAGCCGGGGCCGGCTATGAGGCACATCACGTCCGGCCCGCGCCGCGCATCCGGAGGAGCCGCCCCCGGGCCCGCGCGGGCGCCGCCGCGCCGGGCCCCGGAGGTGCCGCCCCCGGCCGCCGCAGGGGCGGCTTCCCCGCTCCCGTACGGCTCTTTGCATCCGCGTACGACAGCGGAACGCCGTCACGCCCCCCGCGTCACACCGCCGCCGGCTCCGCCACGCCCAGGTCCCGGCGGAGGTACGCGGCGGTCACCGAGGTGCGGTGTTCCAGCAGCCCCGCCGGGGTCCCCTCGAAGACCAGTTCGCCGCCGTGCTTGCCGCCGTCCGGGCCCAGGTCGATCACCCAGTCCGCCCGCTTCACCACGTCCAGGTCGTGCTCCACGCACACCACCGTGTTGCCCGCGTCGACCAGCCGGTCCAGCAGCGCCACCAGCGTGTCCACGTCCGCCATGTGCAGCCCGGTCGTCGGCTCGTCCAGCACATACACACTGCCCGACCTGTGCAGTTGCGTCGCCAGCTTGATCCGCTGCCGCTCGCCGCCCGACAGCGAGCTGAGCGGCTGCCCGAGGGTGAGGTAGGTGAGCCCCACGTCGTGGAGCGCCCGCAGCGGCCGGGCCGTGGCGGGGTCGCCGAAGAACGCGATCGCGTCCTCCGCCGTCATCTCCAGCACGTCGGCCACGGACCTGCCCCGCACCGTGTGCTTCAGCACGTCCTCGTGGAACCGCCGCCCCCCGCACGCCTCGCAGGTCGTGGTGACCGGGTCCATGAACGCCAGATCCGTGTGGATCACACCCCGGCCCGCGCACACCGCGCACGCCCCCGCCGAGTTGAAACTGAACAGGGACGCCGGGACACCGTTCGCCTTGGCGAAGACCTTCCGGATGGCGTCCATGACTCCGAGGTACGAGGCGGGGGTCGACCGCGACGAGGCGGTGATCGCCCCCTGGTCGATCACGACGGCCTCGGGGTACGTGGCGGTGAAGACCTCCGACACCAGCGTGGACTTGCCCGAACCCGCCACCCCGGTCACCGCCGTCAGCACCCCGGTGGGGAAGCGGACGTCGACGCCCTTCAGATTGTGCAGGTCCGCCCCGGTCACCGGCAGCCACCCGGTGGGGGAGCGGAAGGTCTCCTTCAGCGGCGTACGCCGGCGCAGGCACCGCCCGGTGAGGGTGTCCGCGTCCCGCAGCGCCGCGTACGGCCCCGCGTACACCACCCGCCCGCCGCCGGTGCCGGCCTGCGGCCCCATGTCCACCACATGGTCCGCGACCGCCATGACGTCCGGGTCGTGTTCCACCACCAGCACCGTGTTGCCCTTGTCCCGCAGCCGCACCAGCAGGTCGTTGAGCCGCCCCACGTCACGCGGGTGCAGTCCCACGCTCGGCTCGTCGAAGACGAAGGTGAGCCCCGTCAGCGAGCTGCCCAGGTGCCGCACCATCTTCAGCCGCTGCCCCTCGCCGCCCGACAGGGTGGTGGTCTCCCGGTCCAGGCTCAGATAGCCCAGCCCGATCCCCACCAGCCGCTCCAGTCGCTCCCGTGCCGCCGCCGCGACGGGCGTGGCGACCGGGTCGTCGATCCGCGCCAGCACACCGACCAGGTCGGCGACCTCCATGCGCGCGTGGTCGGCGATGTTCAGCCCGTCGATCCGGGTCGCGAGCGCCGCCTCGTTCAGCCGCGCCCCTCCGCACGCCTCGCAGGTCCCCTGCGCGGTGACCTCGCCGACGGTCTCCTTGTACGCGTCGGAAAGCCCCGCCGTGTCCCGCTTCAGGTACAGCCGGTCGAAGCGGTCCACCAGCCCCTCGAACCGGACGTCCGCCGTGCCGGACTTCATCGTCAGCCGCACCTTCGCCCCGGCGCCCGCGCCCGTCCCGTACAGCAGGGTCGCGCGCTCCGCCTCCGTGTAGCGGCCGAGCGGCTTGTCCGGGTCGAAGAACCCCGAGTCGGCGTACAGCTTCCACTGCCACCCGCCGACGGACGTCCCCGGGAGCCGCAGCGCGCCCTCGTTGAGGGACTTCGACCAGTCGATGGCCTTGTCCAGGTCCAGCCGCACCGTGCGCCCCACCCCGTCGCAGACCGGGCACATCCCGGCCGGGTCGTTGAACGAGTACGCGGTCGCCGGCCCGGCGGACGGTGTCCCGTACCGGGAGAACAGCACCCGCAGCACCGCGTGGATGTCCGTCATGGTGCCGACCGTCGACCGGACGTTCCCGCCGATGGGCCGCTGGTCGACCACGATCGCCACCGACAGGTCGTCGATCACGTCCACGTGCGGCCGCTCGTACTTCGGCAGCCGGTTCCTGATGAACCAGGTGAAGGTCTCGTTGAGCTGCCGCTGCGACTCCACGGCGATGGTGTCGAAGACGACCGACGACTTCCCCGAGCCGGACACCCCGGTGAAGACGGTGATACGGCCCTTGGGCAGGGTGAGGGAGACGTCCCGGAGGTTGTTCTCGCGGGCGCCCGCGATGACGATGTTCGATGCCATACGACGGACGCTAGGGCGGATACCCGACAGCTCCTGTCGGGTATCCGCCCCGGGATCACCGGCGCGGGCATCCGCCGGGGGACCACCGGCGCCGGTGTCCGCCCCGGAATCACAGGCGCCGGTGTCCGCCCTGGGATCACCGGTCGGCGAGCACCTCCTCCGCCGACGTGGGGCGCAGCTCGCCGTCCTCCAGCAGCAGCCACCGCGTGATGCCGAGCGACTCCAGGAACGGCACGTCGTGGCTGGCCACGATCAACGCCCCCTCGTAGGCGTCGAGCGCGGCCGTCAGCTTCCGTACGCTCGCCATGTCGAGGTTGTTCGTCGGCTCGTCCAGCATCAGCAGCTGCGGTGCCGGCTCGGCCAGCAGCAGCGCGGCCAGCGCGGCCCGGAACCGCTCCCCGCCGGACAGCGTGCCGGCCGGCTGGTCCGCCCGGGCGCCCCGGAACAGGAACCGGGCCAGCCGCGCCCGGATCATGTTGTTGGTCGCCCGGGGCGCGTACCGCGCGACGTTCTCCACCACGCTCAGGGAGTCGTCGAGCACGTCCAGCCGCTGCGGCAGGAAGCGCAGCGGGACATGCCGCTCCACCTCGCCCGCGACCGGCTCCAGCTCGCCCGCCACCGTGCGCAGCAGCGTCGTCTTGCCGGACCCGTTGCGCCCCACGAGCGCGACCCGCTCGGGGCCGCGCAGCTCCCACTCGCCGCCGACCCGCGCCCCGTACCGCAGCTCCAGCTCCTTCAGGCGCAGCACGCCCCGGCCGGGCGGGACGCTGGTGTACGGCAGCTCCACGCGGATCTCGTCGTCGTCCCGTACCGCCTCGACGGCCTCGTCCAGCCGCTCCCTCGCCTCGGCGAGCTTCTGGGAGTGCATGATGCGGTGCTTGCCGGCCGACTCCTGCGCGGCCCGCTTGCGGGCGTTCATCACGATCTTCGGTTCGCGCTTGCTGTCGTACATCTTCTGGCCGTACCGCTTGCGCCGTGCCAGTTTCACCTGCGCGTCGGCCAGTTCGCGCTTCTGCCGCTGGACATCGGCCTCGGCGACCCGCACCATGCGCTCGGCCGCCTCCTGTTCGGCCGCGAGCGCCTCCTCGTACGCCGAGTAGGCGCCGCCGTACCAGGCCACCTCGCCGTCCCGCAGGTCGGCGACCTGGTCGACGCGCTCCAGCAGTTCGCGGTCGTGGCTGACCACGACCAGGACGCCGGACCACGCCTCCACGGCCGCGTACAGCCGCCGGCGGGCGTGCAGGTCGAGGTTGTTGGTCGGCTCGTCGAGCAGCAGCACATCGGGGCGGGCCAGCAGCAGGGCGGCCAGCCGCAGCAGCACGCACTCGCCGCCCGACACCTCGCCGATGGTCCGGTCCAGGCCGATGTGGCCGAGGCCGAGCTGATCGAGGGTGGCACGCGCGCGTTCCTCCACGTCCCAGTCGTCGCCGACCGCCGTGAAGTGCTCCTCGCTCGCGTCACCGCCCTCGATCGCGAGCAGCGCCGCGCGCGTGGCGGCGATCCCCAGGGCCTGGTCGACCCGGAGGGCGGTGTCCAGTGTGGCGTTCTGCGGCAGGTACCCGACCTCGCCCGAGGTGCGGACGGTCCCGTCGGTGGGGCTCAGTTCGCCCGCGATCAGCTTCAGCAGGGTGGACTTGCCGGAGCCGTTGAGACCGATCAGGCCGGTCCTGCCGGGACCCACCGCGAGCTGGAAGCCGTCCAGCACGACGGTGCCGTCCGGCCACGCGAACGACAGGTCGGTGCAGGTGACACTGGTGGGGAAGGTAGACATGGGGGTCTCCCGGTTGCGATGAGAAGAGAAAAGGGCAACGGGTGAGACACCGGGGACGGCTCATACGGCCGAGGTCGCACACCACAAGGCGCACAGCGCGGACAGCGGCTGTGCGACACGGTGTCTCGAGACCTCAGACGAGCAACGTCCCGCTCCATTCGACGACAACAGGGCCAGTGACGACGCTACGCACGCCGCTGTCCGGGAGCAACGCATTTATTTCCGGCCGTCCGTCCGGACCGTTCGAACGGCCGCCGAACGGCCACCGTCCGCCACCGGCACGCGGGCACCCGCACGCGCGCGTGAGGGCGGGCGGTTCGGGGTGATCCGTGCGTGGTCAGCGGGCGGTCAGCGCGTGGTCAGCGGGCGTCGCGCAGAAGCTCCGTCAGATCCTGGTCCAGGTCCAGGAACTCGTGCTCGCGCCCCTCCGGCACCAGGTGCAGGGCCCGCCGGAGGAAGCGGCGCACCTCGCTGGTGCGCACATGCACCACCGCCACCCCCTCCAGGGCGTGGAACTCCACCACCGTCCGGTCGTAGCCATAGGGCCGTACGCGGACGTCGCCGAGCCCGGCCGGCTCGTCGACGCCCGCCGCCAGCAGCTCCCGTGCGAACTCCCACGCCACGTCGACCCCCTCCAGCGTGGCCCGCGCGGGGAAGGCCATCTGGACGGCGTACGGATTGCGGCGGTCGTAGCGCAGGGTCGCGGCGACGTCGTCCGTACGGGGAGCGGAGGCGACCAGGCGGACCTGTACGGCCTGCTCGATGACGGTGGACAAGGCCAGCTCCCTCACACGGCTGCGGGCGGTACGACTCGGACACCTGGAAGGACGACGGAATCCGTCGTCGCGTGCATTGCGGCCGGGTGTGACTCCCGTCACCGAGGCGCCCTGGACGCCCCCGCCGGGGTGGGCTACCTTCCCGCGCCATGACGTCCAAGGGGAAGACGAGACGAGCGGTGGCGGCGGGACTGTGCGGGGCGGCGCTGGCGGCGGTGCTCACCGGCGCCCCGGCCCAGGCCGCCCCGGGGACGGCCCCGGCCCAGGCATCCCCCGGGAAGGCCCTGGCCCCGGAGCGGGGCGTTTCCGCGGCCGCCCCTGGGCGGGTCGTTTCCGCGGCGGCCCCCGGGCGGGGCGTTACCGCAGGGGCCCCCGGGTGGCGGCTGAAGGGGACTGGCTCCCAGGCGCGTTTCCGGGGCCTCGCGGCCGTCAGCCGCACCAGCGCGTGGGTGGCGGGCTCCGCCGGCACCGTGCTGCGCACCGCGGACGGCGGGCGCACCTGGCGCGACGTCTCGCCTGCGGGCGCGGCGGCGCTGGAACTGCGCGACATCGAGGCGTTCGACGACCGGCGCGCCGTCGTCCTGGCCATCGGCGAGGGCGAGGCGTCCCGCGTGCTGCGCACCGACGACGGCGGCGCGAGCTGGACCGAGTCCTTCCGCAACACCGACCCGCGCGCCTTCTACGACTGCGTGGCCTTCTTCGACCACCGGAACGGCCTGGCCATGAGCGACCCGGTCGACGGGAAGTTCCGCATCCTGTCCACCCGGGACGGCGGCCGGAGCTGGACGGTGCTGCCGGACACCGGCATGCCGGCCGCGCTGCCCGGAGAGGCCGGGTTCGCGGCGAGCGGCCAGTGCCTGGTGACCGCCGGGCGCCGGGACGTGTGGCTGGCCACCGGAGGCGGGGCCCACGCGCGCGTGCTGCACTCCGCCGACCGGGGCCGCACCTGGACGGCCGCGACCACGCCCCTCCCGGCGGGCGACCCGGCACGGGGGGTCTTCGCCCTGGCCTTCCGCGACCGGGCGCACGGCATCGCCGTGGGCGGCGACTACCGCACCGGGGAGCCGTCGCCCCGCGCCGCCGCCACCACCCGGAACGCCGGCCGCACCTGGCGGGAGGCCACCACCGCGCCGCCCGCCTACCGGTCGGGCGTGGCGTGGCTCCCCGGCACCCGGGCGGCCGCCCTCGCGGTCGGCCCCACCGGCACGGACCTCACCACCGACGGCGGGCGCACCTGGCGGACGGTGGACACCGGTTCGTACGACACGGTCGACTGCGCGGCCGCCGGTACGGGCCGCCACGCGCGCGTGCCCGGCTGCTGGGCGGCGGGCGAGAAGGGCCGGGTGGCCCGCCTGGAGGCCGGGGAACGCTGACCGGGCGGGCGGGCCCCGGGGGCGCCGGGCATAGGGTGGCGGTCACCATGAGGATCATCGACACGCCCGCCGACTGGCCCGCCGACGAGCAGGAGGCGCTGGCCGTGCAGGACGAACTGCGCGGCCGGGTCGTCCTGGACGAACCGGGCCCGCCGCCCGGCACCGGCCGGGTCACCGGCGTCGACGTGGCCTACGACGACGAACGGGACCTGGTCGCCGCCGCGGCGGTCGTCCTGGACGCCGCCACCCTCGCGGTGGTCGAGGAGGCCACCGCCGTGGGCCGCGTCTCCTTCCCGTACGTGCCCGGCCTGCTGGCCTTCCGGGAGATGCCGACCGTGCTGGCCGCGCTGGGCGCCCTGGACGGCGACCCGGGCCTGGTGGTCTGCGACGGGTACGGGCGGGCGCACCCGCGCCGCTTCGGCCTCGCCGCCCATCTGGGCGTCCTGACCGGCCTCCCGGTGATGGGCGTCGCCAAGAACCCGTTCACGTTCACCTACGAGGAACCGGCGCCCGAACGGGGGGCGTCCAGCCCGCTGCTCGCCGACGGGGAGGAGGTCGGCCGGGCGCTGCGTACCCGTACCGGTGTCAAACCGGTCTTCGTGTCGGCCGGCCACCGGGTGACCCTGGACAACGCCTGCGCCCACACCCTGCGCCTGACGCCCGACTTCCGGGTGCCGGAGACCACCCGGCGCGCCGACGCCCTGTGCCGGCGCGCCCTGAAGGAGGCGGCGGGAGCCTGACCGCGCCGCCCACCGTCCTGAAGGAGGCGGCGGGAGCCTGACCCCCGCCGCCCGCCGCCCTGAAGGTGCAGGCGGGAGCCTGACTCCCGCCGCCGCACCGTCCCGGTGCTCCCCGCGGCCCGGCCTCAGCGGGAGTCGGCCACCCGGAAGCGGATGCCCGCCTTGCTCAGCCGCTCCAGCAGCGCGTCGCCCATCGCCACGGCGGTGGTGAGCTGTCCGGCCGCCGCGGGCAGCTCGTCGAGGGCGAGGCACAGCGCCGACTCGGCGAGCATCTTCGCCGTCTCGCCGTAGCCGGGGTCACCGCCCGACACCTCGGTGAAGACCCGCCGCCCGCCGCCCTCGCCGACGAACCGCACCGTGAACCAGCTGCGGGCGCGGCGCTCCTCGTCCGGACCCTGGCCCGCCTCGTAACGGTTCATCAGCCACCGCCGGGCGGGCGGCACCTGGGCCAGCGCGGCCAGGGCGCCCACGGCGGCGCTGCCGCCCAGGGCCATGGGCAGGGTCTTGACCGCCGCGTAGTGCCGGTAGCGGAAGTCCGGGCCGTAGCGGGGCAGCGCGGCCGCGGACCGGGCCACCACGCTCGCGTCCAGCGTCGGCAGCGGCAGCGCCCACGTCCCGGTCTCCCGGCTGAAGCGCGGTGTCCCCAGCGGGGCCCGCGCCCGGCGCCCCACCAGCCGCGGTTCGTGCAGCCGCCGCTCCCGGGCCGCGCGCAGCGTCTGCGGGCCGCGCCCCATGGCGGTGAGCGCCGAGGCGAACGTACCGCCGGAGAAGAAGGCGTTGGAGCGGACGAAGCCGTCCACGGCCAGCGGGACGCCCTCCGGCAGCTGCGACACCGTGTAGTACACGCCCAGGTCGTGCGGGACCGAGTCGAAGCCGCAGGCGTGCACGAGGCGCGCCCCCGTCTCACGGGCCCGGGCGTCGTGGCGGACGTACATCAGGTCCACGAACTCCGGCTCGCCGGTCAGGTCCACGTAGTCGGTGCCGGCCTCGGCGCACGCCGCGACCAGCGCCTCGCCGTACCAGACGTAGGGCCCCACCGTGGTGGCCACCACCCGGGCGGAGGCGGCGAGCGCCCGCATCGCGTCCGGGTCCGCGGCGTCGGCCGTGACGAGGGGCAGCTCCGCGCACCGGGGGTGTGCGGCGGCCAGCCGGTCGCGCAGCGCCTCCAGCTTGCCCCGGCTGCGCCCGGCGACCGCCCACCGGCAGTCCGCGGGGGCGTACTCCGCGAGGTACTGGGCGGTCAGCTCGCCGACGAAGCCGGTGGCCCCGAAGAGCACGACGTCGTACGCCCGTTCCCCGCGGTCTCGTCCGTCTCGTCCGTCTCGTCCGTCCCGACCGTCCATTCAGACCTCCGCCGTCCGCGCCGTTGTCGGAGGCAGAGGCTAGCGTGCGAAGCGGGGATCGAGCGTCCGGGGCCCCGCTGAGCGGCCGCTTGTCCACAGGGCTTGTGCGGAGTGGAACACGTTCTTAGCATCATCACTGTTACAGCAGTTGTGTCACAAGGCTGGGGGTCACATGGCGGCGACAGGCAAGGGCCCACTGGCCGGGGTGCGCGTGGTCGAGCTGGCGGGCATCGGCCCCGGCCCGTTCGCCGCCATGCTCCTGGGCGACCTGGGCGCCGACGTCGTCCGGGTCGACCGGCCGGGCGGCGCGGGCCTCGGCATCGACCCGGCGTACGACCTGACCAACCGCAACAAGCGCTCGGTCCTCCTCGACCTCAAGGCCGACGGCGGCCCGGAGCGCGTCCTCGACCTGGTGGAGCGCGCCGACATCCTGATCGAGGGGTACCGCCCCGGAGTCGCCGAGCGGCTCGGGATCGGCCCCGAGGAGTGCCTCGCCCGCAATCCCAGGCTGGTGTACGGCCGGATGACCGGCTGGGGACAGGAGGGCCCGCTCGCCGACAGCGCCGGGCACGACATCGCGTACATCGCCGTCACCGGCACCCTCTCCATGATCGGCAAGGCCGGTGAACCCCCGGTCGTCCCCGCCAACCTGGTGGGGGACTACGCGGGCGGCTCGCTGTACCTCGTCGTCGGTGTGCTCGCCGCGCTGCACCACGCGCGCGCGGAGGGCGGCGCCGGACAGGTCGTCGACGCCGCGATCACCGACGGCTCCGCCCATCTCGCCACGATGATCCACGGCATGATGGCCGCCGGCGGCTGGCAGGACCGGCGCGGCGCCAACCTGCTGGACGGCGGCTGCCCGTTCTACGGCACCTATGAGACCGCCGACGGCCAGTACATGGCGGTCGGCGCCCTGGAACAGCGGTTCTACGACGAGTTCATCACCCTCCTCGGCATCTCGGACACCGTCCCCGCCCGCAAGGACTTCGACCGCTGGGACGAGCTGCGCGCCGCCGTCGCCGCCCGCTTCAAGGAGCGCACCCGCGCCGACTGGACGGCCGTCTTCGAGGGCTCCGACGCCTGCGTCGCACCCGTCCTCTCCCTGCGCGAGGCCCCCGCCCACCCCCACCTCGCCGCCCGCGCCACCTTCACCGAGCACGGCGGGATCACCCAGCCCGCCCCCGCGCCCCGCTTCTCCGCCACCCCCGGTGCCGTGACCCGGCCCCCCGCCCGGCCGGGCGCGGACACCGGCGAGGTCGCCCGCGACTGGGACGTACCGAGCATCCGCACCGACCACGACGACAGGGGGACCAGGTGAAGCGCCTGATCTTCGAGGCCGAGCACGACGCCTTCCGCGCGACCGTCCGCGCCTTCCTCGCCAAGGAGGTCCTCCCGCACTACGAGCAGTGGGAGAAGGACGGCATCGTCTCGCGGGACGCCTGGCTCGCGGCCGGCCGCCAGGGCCTCCTCGGCCTCGCCGTCCCGGAGGAGTACGGCGGCGGGGGCAACCCGGACTTCCGCTACAGCGCCGTCCTCGCCGAGGAGTTCACCCGCGCCGGCGCCCCCGGACTCGCCATCGGGCTGCACAACGACATCATCGGCCCCTACCTCACCTCGCTCGGCACCGACGAGCAGAAACGGCGCTGGCTGCCGGGCTTCTGCTCCGGCGAGACCATCACCGCCATCGCCATGACCGAGCCCGGCGCCGGCTCCGACCTCCAGGGCATCCGCACCACCGCCGAGGACAAGGGCGACCACTGGCTGCTCAACGGCTCCAAGACGTTCATCTCCAACGGCATCCTCGCCGACCTGGTGATCGTCGTCGCCCGCACCACCCCGGAGGGCGGCGCGCACGGCCTGTCCCTCCTGGTCGTCGAGCGCGGCGCCGAGGGCTTCGAACGGGGCCGCAACCTCGACAAGATCGGCCAGAAGTCCCAGGACACCGCCGAGCTGTTCTTCCACGACGTCCACGTCCCCAAGGAGAACCTCCTCGGCGAGCTCAACGGCGCGTTCGTCCACCTGATGACCAACCTCGCCCAGGAGCGGCTGAACATCGCCGTCGCCGGGATCGCCGCCGCCGAGCACCTGCTGGAGATCACCACCGCGTACGTCAAGGAGCGCGAGGCGTTCGGCCGCCCCCTGGCCCGGCTCCAGCACATCCGCTTCGAGATCGCCGAGATGGCCACCGAGTGCGCCGTCACCCGCGCCTTCCTCGACCGCTGCATCACCGACCACGCGGCCGGCGGGCTCGACGCCGTCCACGCCTCCATGGCCAAGTGGTGGGCCACCGAACTGCAGAAGAAGGTCGCCGACCGCTGCCTGCAACTGCACGGCGGCTACGGCTACATGGCCGAGTACCCGGTCGCCAGGGCCTTCACCGACGGCCGGATCCAGACCATCTACGGCGGCACCACCGAGATCATGAAGGAGATCATCGGCCGCTCCCTCCTCGGCTGACCCTCCGCCGGCCCCCGCCGCCCGGACCGGCCCCACTGCCCGAGCCGACCACGCCGACCACGCCGACCCCTCCTCGAAAGGCTTGACCAGTGAGCACCGAAGCGTATGTGTACGACGCGATCCGCACCCCGCGCGGGCGCGGAAAGGCCAATGGGGCCCTGCACGGCACCAAGCCGATCGACCTGGTCGTCGGCCTCATCCACGAGCTGCGCGGCCGGTTCCCCGGACTCGACCCCGCCGCGATCGACGACATCGTCCTCGGCGTCGTCGGCCCCGTCGGCGACCAGGGCTCCGACATCGCACGGATCGCCGCGATCGCCGCAGGGCTGCCCGACACCGTCGCCGGAGTCCAGGAGAACCGCTTCTGTGCCTCCGGCCTCGAAGCCGTCAACATGGCGGCCATGAAGGTCCGCTCCGGCTGGGAGGACCTCGTCCTCGCCGGCGGTGTCGAGTCGATGTCCCGCGTCCCCATGGCCTCCGACGGCGGCGCCTGGTTCGCCGACCCGATGACCAACTTCGACACCAACTTCGTCCCCCAGGGCATCGGCGCCGACCTGATCGCGACCCTCGGCGGCCACACCCGGCGCGACGTCGACGAGTACGCCGCGCTCTCCCAGGAGCGGGCCGCCGCCGCCTGGAAGGACGGCCGCTTCGACCGCTCCGTCGTCCCCGTCAGGGACCGTGCCGGCCTGGTCGTCCTCGACCACGACGAGCACATGCGCCCCGGCACCACCGCCGACTCGCTCGCCTCGCTGAAGCCGTCCTTCGCCACCATCGGCGACATGGGCGGCTTCGACGCCGTGGCCCTCCAGAAGTACCACTGGGTCGAGAAGATCGACCACGTCCACCACGCGGGCAACTCCTCCGGCATCGTCGACGGCGCCGCGCTCGTCGCCATCGGCTCCAAGGAGGTCGGCGAGCGGTACGGGCTGACGCCCCGCGCCCGGATCGTCTCCGCCGCCGTCTCCGGCTCCGAACCCACCATCATGCTCACCGGCCCGGCACCCGCCTCCCACAAGGCGCTCGCCAAGGCCGGCCTGACCATCGACGACATCGACCTGGTCGAGATCAACGAGGCGTTCGCCGCCGTCGTGCTGCGCTTCGTCCAGGACATGGGCCTGTCGCTGGACAAGGTCAACGTCAACGGCGGCGCCATCGCCATGGGGCACCCCCTCGGCGCCACCGGCGCGATGATCCTCGGCACCCTCGTCGACGAACTGGAGCGCCAGGACAAGCGCTACGGCCTCGCCACGCTCTGCGTCGGCGGAGGCATGGGCATCGCCACCGTCGTCGAGCGCGTCTGACCCCGTCCTTTCCCGTACGGCCTAACGGAGCAGCCACACCATGAGCCAGTCCACCACCATCCGCTGGGAACAGGACGAGACCGGCGTCGTCACCCTCGTCCTCGACGACCCCGACCAGTCCGCCAACACCATGAACCAGGCGTTCAGGGCCTCGATCGCGGCCGTCGCCGACCGCGCCGAGGCGGAGAAGGACTCCATCCGGGGCATCATCTACACCTCCGCCAAGAAGACCTTCTTCGCGGGCGGCGACCTCAAGGACATGATGAAGGCCGGGCCCGCCGACGCCCGGCAGATCCGCGACGCCTCCCTGGAGATGAAGCGCGCCCTGCGCCGCATCGAGACCCTCGGCAAGCCGGTCGTCGCGGCGATCAACGGCGCCGCGCTCGGCGGCGGTTACGAGATCGCCCTCGCCTCGCACCACCGCGTCGCCCTCGACGCGCCCGGCTCGAAGATCGGCCTGCCCGAGGTCACCCTCGGCCTCCTCCCCGGAGGCGGCGGCGTCACCCGCACCGTCCGCCTGATGGGCATCGCCGACGCCCTGCTCAAGGTGCTCCTCCAGGGCACCCAGTACTCGCCCCGGCGCGCCCTGGACAACGGCCTCGTCCACGAACTGGCCGCCGACCACACCGAGATGATCGCCAAGGCCCGGGCGTTCATCGACGCCCACCCCGAGTCCCAGCAGCCCTGGGACGC
This sequence comes from Streptomyces sp. NPDC015131, assembly GCF_043079975.1. Taxonomy (NCBI): domain Bacteria; kingdom Bacillati; phylum Actinomycetota; class Actinomycetes; order Kitasatosporales; family Streptomycetaceae; genus Streptomyces; species Streptomyces sp. NPDC015131. The sequence continues at coordinate 895,528 of NZ_JBIBVB010000001.1, forward strand.
CCCCGGCTACAAGATCCCCGGCGGCACCCCGGCGCACCCCAAGTTCGCCGCCAACCTGCCGGCCTTCCCCGCCAACCTCAAGAAGCAGCTCGGCGGCGCGCCCTACCCGGCCCCCCGCAACATCCTGGCCGCCGCCGTCGAGGGCTCCCAGGTCGACTTCGAGACCGCCCAGACCATCGAGACGCGGTACTTCACCGAGCTGGTCACCGGCCGGACCGCGAAGAACATGATCCAGGCGTTCTTCTTCGACCTCCAGGCCGTCAACTCCGGCGCCAACCGCCCCCGGGGCATCGAGCCGCGCCCGGTCCGCAAGGCCGCCGTCCTGGGCGCCGGGATGATGGGCGCAGGCATCGCCTACGCCTGCGCCAGGGCCGGCATCGAGGTGGTCCTCAAGGACGTGTCGGCCGAGGCCGCCGAGAAGGGCAAGGCGTACTCCGCCAAGCTGCTCGACAAGGCGCTCTCCCGGGGCCGGACCACCGAGGCGCAGCGCGACGCCCTGCTGGCCCGGATCACCCCGACCGCCGACCCAACCGACCTCGCGGGCTGCGACGCCGTGATCGAGGCCGTCTTCGAGGACACCGCGCTCAAGCACAAGGTGTTCCAGGAGATCCAGGACGTCGTCGAGCCCGACGCGCTGCTGTGCTCCAACACCTCCACCCTGCCCATCACCGTCCTCGCCGAGGGCGTCGAGCGGCCGGCCGACTTCATCGGGCTGCACTTCTTCTCCCCGGTCGACAAGATGCCCCTGGTCGAGATCATCAAGGGCGAACGGACCGGGAACGAGGCGCTCGCCCGCGCCTTCGACCTCGTACGGCAGATCAACAAGACGCCGATCGTCGTCAACGACTCCCGGGGCTTCTTCACCTCGCGTGTCATCGGCCAGTTCATCAACGAGGGCGTGGCCATGGTCGGCGAGGGCGTGGAGCCCGCGTCCGTCGAACAGGCGGCGGCCCAGGCCGGCTACCCGGCCAAGGTGCTGTCCCTGATGGACGAGCTGACCCTGACCCTGCCGCGCCGCATCCGCGACGAGACGCGCCGCGCCGTCGAGGAGGCGGGCGGCACCTGGCCCGGCCACCCGGCCGACGCGGTGATCGACCGGATGGTCGACGAGTTCGGCCGCCCCGGCCGCAGCGGCGGGGCGGGCTTCTACGAGTACGACGAGTCCGGCGCCCGGCAGGGCCTGTGGCCGGGGCTGCGCGAGCACTTCACCCGCGAGGACACGGCCGTCCCGTTCGAGGACATGAAGGAGCGGATGCTCTTCGCCGAGGCCCTCGACACGGTGCGCTGCCTGGAGGAGGGCGTGCTCACCTCGGTCGCCGACGCCAACATCGGCTCCATCATGGGCATCGGCTTCCCCGCGTGGACCGGCGGTGTCCTCCAGTACATCAACGGCTACGAGGGCGGCCCGTCCGGCTTCGCCACCCGGGCCCGCGAACTGGCGGAGCGCTACGGCCCCCGCTTCGAGCCCCCGGCGCTGCTGCTGGAGAAGGCCGAGCGGGGCGAGCCGTTCCGCGACTGAACCCGCCCACCCATGGGCGGCGGCCGTCAACCAATCGGCACGGCCGCCGCCCGGGGCTCTGCTGGGCGTTTGTCCGACCTGCACCAGACCGCGGGTGCGACGCGCGCGGCGAGCCCGCTTTGGCAGCCGGGGCAACGAAGCGAGACGCGTTCGAAGCCGCAGTTGCGGAGACTCAGTCCGGCAGTGCCACGGTGAGATCCACCTCGACAAGCTGGCCTGAGAAGCCCAACTGTGCGACGCCCAACAGCGTGCTGGCGGTGGTGAACGCCGGCCCGAGGGCAGAGTCGGTGAGCCGAAGCCACGCGGCTCCCAGAACATCTCTGTCGTCGCTCCGCACGTAGATCACCGACCGCACCACGTGGTGCGGCTGAGCACTCACCGCCGCCAGGGCAGCAAGTGCGTTCGCGACAACCTGGTCGACTTGCATCTCTAAAGAACCGGCCCCAACGAGGTCACCGCTCTGATCAAGCGGGCACTGCCCGGCCAGATAGGCGGTGCGGCCGCTCTCGACCACGGTGATGTGGTGATAGCCGGGCGTCTCATGCAGCTGCTCGGGGTTGATACGGGTGATCTTCACAGTCATGACCGCGAGTCTGACCACAGTGCTGTGAGCGCGCACCGCAATTTTCCCCCCGGCGAGCACTCGGTTCCGGCACCGTCGAACGGCTGCTCAATCTGAAGGTCGGCGCTGGGCGGACGTCCAAAGACCGGCCCTCCGGACGGTCCTACTCCATGTCCCACTCCTCCAGAAGATCGAAGAGATGCCGATCTCCTTCGAGCTTCAGAGAGTCCAGCGGGATGCGACCGTAGAAGGCCAGCACCAGGTCACTCGCCGTGCCCCGGGCAGAGACGTCGACCGACTCCGAGTCCCCGCCGGCGGCGGGCACACCGCCTGATGCGGGCAGACGGAAGGCCCGCGAGCCTTCGGCGGAGACCGATTGGCGCCAGGAGCCGCCCTCAGTGACGTGGTAGTCGATGACGGCGGGCTTGTGCGGCCAGGCGACCGTCGTGGTGCAGCAGGTGAACAGGAACTCCTCGACACCATCGAGCGCCACTTCCTCCGGCAGCGGCTCCGGGGCGCCCACGGTGAGCTGGGCGTCATAGGTGTGCATCGCGATCTCCTGGAGCTGGTGCCGGGCGACGGCGCCGCAGGTCCGCGGCGACTGCGACGAGCCCCACCACGTCCAGCAACCGCGCTGCGGGCCAGCCTCCCGCAACGCGTTCAGCATCTGCTGCGTCGATTCGGCCAGCCAAGCGAGCAAGGCCTCGCGCTCCTGCGGTGCGGCCAGCCCTCGCCCGCCAACTTGCCCGAGGCGTCCGGCCCAGCCGCGACCGTGGCCGCCCAGGCGCGACGCCCCTCGCCCAGATGGTGCACCAGGTCGAGCAGCGTCCACTCGGGACAGGTCGGCACCTGCACTTCAAGGCTGGGCGCGGAGGCGATCACGGCCCCGAAGGCGGCCGACCGCTCATCGATCAGGCGCAGCAGCTCGGGGAATTCCAGGGTTTTGGTCACCCGGGTCTTGTATCACTGGCGGCGGGAACTGAACAGCGATTTTCGCAGGCCTGCACCCTGACTCCCAGCCCGGCCGGTCTGGCGGGCGTAGCCAAGCAGCATCGCAGACCATCAACCGGAGCGAGCCGCGCACGCGGCCGACCTGGTTCGTCTCTCCAAGGGCATGGCTTCTATCGCCATGCGCCTCGACGACACTCCTGTGGGCAAGCCTGGACTGCACTGGAGGTCGTTGGACCTCCCGATCGCCACCCTTTTACGCTCCGGCGCCAGAAGTCTTTCTACTTCGCGCTCCGAATGTGCAGTGCGCGCGCGGCGTGAAAACCGGTCGTGCACGTGCACCACGCTGGTGCCGGCTGGCTCAACCGCATCGCCTTCGAAAGCCAGTTCCCTTCCCTGATGTTGTGAAAGGGGTGCCTCGGCGCTGGGTGTGCTGGTGAGACAGGCTTCCGTCAACTTAGGTGTGCGATCACCTGTTGTTCGGATTTGGCGGATTGCGCATTCCTCCTCTCTGTTTTTGAGCTGTATATCAATGAACAGGGAACGTTTTCTCGAAGGGGAGCGGAATGACCGGAAATCGGATCGCCGAATTGCGCACCAAGATCAATGCAACCCGCGTGGTGAGCACCGAGAATGATGTGATCACCTTGGAGTTCTCCGCCAAAGCGGCCGGTACCGTCGACGGGCACGCGGTGCAGGGCGTGGCGACGCATGTCTCCAAACGCTATCCCGACGGCACGGAGACGGCGACGGCCCAGTTCGTCCTGAACGCAGAAGGGTGCCCGGACCAGCTGGTCCTCACCGGGATGGCCGCCGGTACTTTGCAGGACGGCGGCGCGGTGTCGTACGAGGGCTTCTTCGTGGCCCGGGCCACGCGAGGCCGGTTCGTCGACCTGAACGGCAAGGCCATCGTGGGCACCGCCCGGATGGAAGCCGACGGGAGGGTCACTCACGTCTGGTACTTGTTCAGCTGAGCAAGTCCACAGGCTGGAGCGGGACGGCCGGGGGGATGGCGCTCCAGTCGTCCACCCCGTGCAGGCAGGATCACGGGCGAACCGGACGTCGCCTCCCGCCTACCTCGCCCCACCCGGTGTGGGTACCAAGTCGGTGGTCGGACGGGCCCGGTAGCCGCCGCTTTCGTCTACATCGGTCGAAAGGGAACCGCAGATGGGCAAGTCGACGAGCCGGACCCCGGTCGAGCCGGTGGCGGTGGTAGGGGCAGCGTGCCGGTTGCCGGGCAATATCGATTCCCCGGCGGCCTTGTGGCGGCTGCTGCAGCAGCGGCAGGAGGTGGTCGGGCCCGTACCGGTCGACCGATGGGACGCCTCCGCAGTGGCGGCGGGCTTGGCCGGTGGGGTGGGTCGGCAGATCGTCCATGGCGGCTACCTGCCGGAACGATCCCTTCGCTTCGATGCTGCGTTCTTCGGGATCAGCGGCGAAGAAGCACGGTGGCTGGACCCGCAGCACCGGTTGTTGATGATGGTGGCGTGGGAGGCGTTCGAGCACGCCGGTATCCCCGTCGAGAGCGTGCGGGGCAGTGCGGCGGGCGTGTACAGCGGCATGTACACCATGGACCACTTTCTCCGGGGTCACCGCCGGGCGGAGGAGGTGTCCCCCTATTGGACGACCGGGGGGATGCACGGTGTCGGCGTGGGTCGGTTGTCGTTCTTCCTGGACCTGCATGGGCCGTGCATGGCGGTGGACACGTCTTGCTCGTCCTCGTTGGTCGCTCTTCATCTGGCCTGCCAGGCGCTGCGAGCGCGTGAGTGCCCGCTGGCGCTGGTGGGAGGTGTGTCGGCGGGGTTGGGACCTGAGATCACTGTGGCCGAGGCCCGTTGGGAGATGTTCTCGCCCACTGGGCACATCCGGGCCTTCGACGCGGACGCGGACGGCTTCGTGCGTTCGGAGGGCTGCGTCGTTGTCGTGCTCAAGTTGCTGTCCGACGCGCAGCGGGACGGTGACCGGATCCTGGGGGTGGTGCGCGGTTCGGCAGTCAACCAGGACGGCCGGTCGGTGCGGTTGACGGCTCCTTCCTCCGAAGCGCAGGCGGCGGTGTTTGCTCAGGCGCTGCGGCGGGCTGGGCTGGATGCCGGCAGGGTGGGCATGGTCGAGGCGCATGGGACCGGGACGCCTGTCGGTGATCCTCTGGAGTTTGCGGCGCTGAAGAAGGTGTACGGCGCCGGCGGCGCCCGGTGCGCGCTGGGGTCGGTGAAGACGAACGTGGGACACACCGAACCGGCGTCCGGTCTCGTCGGTCTGCTGAAGGTGCTGCTCAGTCTGCGGCATGCCACCGTGCCGGCGACGCTCCACTTCCGCCGGTGGAACCCGCAGATCGAGGCTGACGACTGCCGGCTGTTCGTCCCCACCGAAACGATGTCGTGGCCGGTGGAGCGCGGGCCCAGGGTGGCGGCCCTGTCCTCCTACGGGGTGAGCGGCATCAATGCCCATGCCATCGTCGAGCAGGCCCCCGCGGCACGGCCTCGTCCCGGCCGCAGGCAGCCCCGAACGAAGACCTTTTTGCTGAGCGCCGGCTCCCCGGCGGCACTGCGCGAGTCGGCGGCGCGGGTGGGGCGCTGGCTGGAGACGGAGGGCAAGGAGGTGCCGCTGGCGGATCTCGCGCACACGCTGGCGGTGCGCCGCTCCCATGCGAGCCACCGTGCCGCGGTCGTCGCCGATGACAGGCAGGCGCTAGCAGCCGGGCTCCAGGTGTGCGCGGACGGGCAGGCCGCGCAGGGAATGGTGACTGGTCGGGTCCTTCCGCCCGGGCGGGGGCCGGTGTTCGTCTACTCCGGTCACGGCTCGCAGTGGGCTCGGATGGGCGGGCGCCTGTGGGGTCGTAATCGGGCATTCACGCGTGCCATGGAGGAGTTGGAGACGGTGATCCTGGCGGAGGGCGGGTTCTCCGTACGGCAGGTGCTGGATGCCGAGGACGTCGTCACCGGCTCAGAGCGGGTTCAGCCGGTGCTCTACGCCCTCCAGGTCGCATTGACGGCGATGTGGCGCTCCCACGGCATCGAACCGGAGGCGGTCATAGGCCACTCGATGGGTGAGATCGCCGCCGCTGTCGCCTGCGGCGCCCTGTCGGCCGCCGACGGGGCACGGGTGGTGTGCCGCCGGGCCCGGCTGCTGACTCGCGTCATCGGTCAGGGCACGATGGCGGCCGTCAACGTATCCGGCGACCGGGTCGAGCGCGACCTGCGCGAAGCCGGGGAAACGGGCGTGGAGATCGCTGTCCTGGCCGGCCCCCGGAACACCGTGGTCGCCGGAGACACCGCCGCGATCGACCGCATGGTCGACCACTGGCTCGGCCGAGACGTCGCGGCCTCCAAAGTGCCCGTCGACTACGCCTCCCATTCTTCGTACATGGACCCGCTGACACCCCGCATCCGCACCGCGCTGTCGGACATCCGGCCGAGGCCGGCGCGCTGCACCTTCTACACCACGGTCCGGGAGGATCCACGTGCCGAGGTGATCCTGGACGCGGGCTACTGGGCCGACAACCTTCGCCACCCGGTCCGCTTCGCCGACGCCGTCGCGGCCGCGGCACGCGACGGCCACCGCCACTTCGTCGAGATCAGTCCGCACCCTCTGGTGTCAGGAGCGATCAGCGCCACACTGGAGCAGGACCTGCCCGGACAGACAGCTGTGCTGCCCACCCTCCACCGCGAGCAGGACGAGCACGTCGCATTCGCCACGGCGCTGGCAGCCCTGCACTGCGCCGGCGGACCGGTGCCGTGGCAACGGTGGTACGCACGAGGCGCTCTCAGCGAACCACCGGCCACCAGCTGGGAGACGGGCGAGTACCTGACCAAACCCAGCGCCCTGACCACCCCCGCCTCCTCACCCCACCCTTTGCTGGGCACACCGGCCACGGACCCAGACGACGGTCACCGCCGCGTATGGCAACACCCGCTCCCCGATTCCCTGACCGCCTGGCTGCGAGACCACCGCATCGCCGGCGTGGCCGTCATGCCCGGAGCGGGATTCTGCGACATGGCACTGGCTGCCGCCGAGCACATCCTGCCGCCCGGCGAAGGGGACGTGCACCTGCGCGATGTCACCTTCGACTCCTACTTCCCGCTCGACACCGACCCCGATCCCGTCACCACCCTGTGCGCCGCCACCTACAGCCCCCATGACTCATCAGCGCGCTGGCAGGCCGGTGCCCCGGCGAGCGACGCGCGGACGATCACGCACAGCACCGCCACGCTCTTGCGAGCCGAGGACTCGCCCAGGCCGGCGCCCCTGGACGTGAGCGGACTCGAAGAGCGCTACCCGCGCCTGGTGCCGTCTGCCGAGTTGTACGACCGCTGGCGCCACACCCTGCGCCTGGAATACGGGCCTGCTTTCAGGTCCCTGATGTGGGTGCGCCTCGAGGGCACTGCAGGCGCCCAGGCCGTGGCGCGGCTGCGCATCCCCGATGAAGCGCGGCCCCACGCAGGATCCTTCACCTGCCACCCGGTACTGCTGGACGGCGCCCTGCAGACGCTGCTGGCCCTGTGGACCCTGTACGCCGACCTACCTGCCGGACGCGCTCACCCCATCGGCATCGGACGGCTGCACCTCCTCGGCGACACCCGACGTACGGTGCTTTGCCGCGCACGGGCCGACAAGGTCTCGGCCACGCGCATTACCGGATCGCTGGAACTGCTCGACGAGGACGGCCTGCCGCTGCTGACCGCCGACGACATCCGCTTCGCCCACGAGGCACACGCCGGGGACCCGGACGAAGGCCGCCTCTACCAGCACCGGTTCGAGCAAGCCTGCGCCCCGACCCTCCGGCACAGCGCAGGGCGGTGGCTGGTTCTCCTTGAACAGCAACCCGGCTCGTGGGAAAGCGCCCTGCTCGATGCGCTGCGCACCCACGGCGCCGCCCTCACCCTGACCACGACACCACTGGCCACCGCCACGGACGACATTGCGGGCCTCCCACAGCGTCTGAGGCGAGCCCTGGATGCCGCCCCCCAGCCGTTCACCGACGTCCTGCAGTTGACCCCGCCACCCACCGGCGACGCACCAGGGCCATGGGCACCGCACGCCGCCTGTGCCCGCACCACCCGCCTGACCCTCCTGGCCCGAGCCCTGGCCGAAACGGACGCGGCCCCACCCCGCTTGCAGGTGGTGACCCACCACGGGCAGCCCGTCCTGGACGGTGAAGACGTAGCACTGGAGAACGCCGGCCTGCGCGGCCTGCTGCGCAGCCTCGCCTACGAGCACCCGGAATTGCGCGCCCGCCTGATCGACACTGACATCGTGACCCCGGCCGGGCACCTCGCGACCGAACTCCTCGCCGAGCCGGACGGAAACGACGAGGTGGCGTGGCGCGCGGGCCGCCGAAATGCCGCCCGCCTCACCCCCGCCCCCCTGCGACCCGACGAACGCCGAACACGCACTCTCACACCGGGGGACCACGCCGTCACCGCCGAACCCGCAGCAGTGCCCGGCCATCTCACCTACACCCTCTGCCCCGACACCGACACCGACGATTCGGCCCGCACTCAGGACCGCCTACGCATCGCGGTGACACACACCTGCCGCTGCGACAGCGACACGCAACTGCCGGTACGGGCCTGCGCCGGACGCACCCTGCCCGGCGCCGGCGAGTCGAACACCGGCCACCCGGTGGCAGCCCTGATTCCTGCCCCTGGCCTGGACAGCCGGGTCACCGTGGATGCGCGGTCGACGGTGACCGTACCCAGCCACTTGGACCCGGCCGCTTTCGCCGGCAGCTTGCTGCCCTACCTCACCGCCCACCACATCCTCCACGACCTTGCCCGCCTCACCCGGCACGAGCGGGTTCTGCTGCTGGGCACGAACACCGCCACCTTGCTGGCAGCAGCCCACGTGGCCTGTGCAGCGGGCGCCCACACCCACTCCGCCACGAGCGGACCGGACGTCCCGATGCCCGAACACGTACACCCCCACCGTGCAGACGAAGGCCTCGCCTACGACGTCGTCATCGACGCCACAAACCACCCCGACCCCCACGCCCTGCCCCCGCTCAAACCCGGCGCCCGCTGGATCACCACATCCACCCCCACCTCCCGGCTCGCGCGCCCGGGCACGCTGACTGCACACCCCGACCTGGCCGCCGTCCTGGCGACACCCGAGCAGGCCGCCGAGCACCTGAGCCGGACAGCGCACGCCCTGGCCGAAGGGACCTTGCCCCTCCTACCGATCAGCCGCCTCCCCCTCGCCGACCTCACCACCGCCACCCCACCCCCCTCAGGGCCGAACAGCAGCGTGGCCTACACCTGGCCCCGCACCCCGATCGCCGCGTACATCCCGCCCGCCGGCCTGCGCACCGTCCACGATGACGGCGGCTACATCATCACTGGCGGCCTCGGCGGCCTCGGCCTGATCCTGTGCCGATGGCTGGCCGAGCGCGGTGCCGGCCGCATCATCCTCAACAGCCGCTCCACCCCCGGCCCCGAGACCCTCGCCGAGATACGCCACCTCCGAGAGACAGGGGCGCGCATCGACGTCCTCAACGCCGACCTCGCCGAACCCGGCACCGCCGAACGCCTCGTCGACCTCGCCACCCGGACAGACCTGTCCCTGCGCGGCATCATCCACGCCGCCGCGGTCGTCGACGACGCCACCGTCACCCGCACCGAACCCGAACTCATCGAACGGGTCTGGCGCCCCAAAGCCCTCGGGGCCTGGCTGCTGCACCAGGCGACCCTCTCCCACCCGGTGGACTGGTGGGTCGCCTTCTCCTCCTTCGTCTCTCAGATCGGTTCTCCGGGCCAAGGCCCATACGCCTCGGCCAGTGCTTGGCTCGACGCACTGATCACCCAGCGCCATGCTCAGGGGCTGCCCGCGCTCGGCATCAACTGGGGCCCCTGGGGAGAGCGGGGCATCGGTGCCCGCACCATCGGCACCCGCGGATTCGCCACCATCGCCCCCGCACAAGCCCTTCGCGTCCTCGAACGTCTCCTGGCACATTCCCGCCCCACCACTGGCTGCATCGACCTCGATGTCACCGCCTGGCTGCAGCCCTACCCCGATGCAGCAGCCTCCGCCTACCTCTCGCCGCTTCTGCGCACAGGCACGCCAGGCCAGCCGGACCAGCCCCAGGAACCATCGGAGGGTGTCCTCGCCGAACTCCAGGCCACCACCGACACGCATGCCCGGATCCGGCTCCTGGCCGCACACATCCGCGACCTGGCCGCCGACGTCCTGCACACCGACCCGGCCCGCATCGACCTCCACACCTCCCTCGTCGCTCTCGGCATGGACTCCCTCCACACCATCCGCCTACGCCGACGCCTGCAAACCGGCCTTGGCATCGACATCCCCGTCACCGCCATGTACAAGGCCTCCAGCGTCCATGCCCTCACCGTCCACATCGACCAGCACCTCAATTGACCCGGCACTTCACTCCCGAAGGATGAGCGCGCCTCACCGCTGACTCGACGTTTCCACCCGAGTGCCGCCTGCCCAGCTGTGCCAGTGCCGCGTGCGGCTGTGTGACTGCCCAGCAGCCGAACCCGCCGGCCCCCAGGGGTGGCCAGAAAGTGGGCCCTGGTGGGGTGTCCACGCCAGCCGGATGTGGGCGGCACTCACGCCGTGGGCGCGGGTGATGGCGTGTATCGCCGGGTAGTGGTCGCTGGTCGCGCCGGTGGCGCATCCGGTGCGCGATCAGTCTGCGACGCTCGCGCAGGCGCCGCAGGTAGGCCGGCGGCTTCCGTCCCCGGAGTGTGCCGACCGGGGACGGCGAGGGCACTGGGCATCGTCACCATCGTCCCGGTGAAGCTGGACCGTCCTGTATGCCTTCTGAACGCCCACCCACCGCCCGCCCCGTGTCACTGCGCGCGGAACGCGGCCCCCAGCTCCTCCTTCAGTGACCGCTGGAACGCCGTGACCAGCGCCTGTACCACCAGGGGCTGCACATGGGCGGAGAGCGACTTCATCGCCGCGACGTGCTCCGGGTCCGACTCCCGCTCCCGGTAGGGGCCCCACACCTCGTCGCGGAAGAGCCGCGTCAGCTCCTGCGCGGCCGCCCGGGTGTGCTCCACCAGGACCGTGCGGGACGCCAGGATCGTCTCGTGCGCGATGGGGACGTCCAGCAGCCGCATCCCCAGCCGCAGCAGGCCCGGGTCCACCCGGTAGGCGTCCTCCGCCTCCGTGCGGGCCAGCACGTCCATCGCGGCCAGCCGGTCCAGGTCCTCGTCCCGCAGCGCCCGCCCGGCGCGCCGCTCCAGCTCCGCCCGGGTCATCTCCTCGGGCGCGTCCGGCGCCCAGGTCGCCACCAGCGCCCGGTGGATGGCCAGGTCGTGGGCGCTCAGATCGGCGGGGAGCTGCTCCAGGTACCGTTCGATCGCCGCGAGCGTCATGCCCTGGTGCTGGAGCTCCTCGATGAGCGCGAGCCGCGAGAGGTGCTCCGGCCCGTAGTGCCCCACCCGACGCGGACCGATCACCGGCGGCGGCAGCAGCCCCCGGGTCCCGTAGAACCGGATGGTGCGTACGGTGACACCCGCCCGCGCGGCCAGCTCGTCCACGGTCAGCGTCGGCCGGTCCTCCCCGGACCCGGACGCCGCCGCCCCGGTGGCCTCGGTCGCCTCGGTCGCCATGCGGGCCTCACTTCCGACGGGTGCGCTGCGGTCCGTACAACAGTATTGCTGTCGCACCATCGCTGTGAAAGCCGGAGGCGGGTAGAGCACGGTCGGCCGGCACGGCACTCCTACGGCGAGCCCCGGCCGGCGCGGCGGCGGGCCGGCCGGGGCGGCCGCTCACCGAGCGGGCTCGCGTACCGGTGCGGGCTCGATGATCCGCTCCGGGTGCTCCAGCCACACCCGCTGACCCCGGGCGGTCACCGTGAGCCCGAAGTCGCCGCCCCCGGGCGATCCCAGAGCGACGTACTCCTCGTGTACGCGCTCCACCTCCTGCCACAGGTCGCGCGCCCCGTACTCGTACGCGTCCTCGCCGGTGATCGCCGTGGCCGCGCAGCCGTCCTCGTCCTGGAGCCACACCTGCGCGCCGTCGGCCCCGTCGGCGTGGACCATCCGCACGCCCGGCAGGCGCGTGCCGGCGTACAGCGCGAAGCCCAGCGTCAGCAGCTCGCGCGGGTCGGTCCGGGTGGGCACCGTCCGGCATGTGGCGGTGTCGACCGGCGCCGGGGCGCCCGTACGGTGTGCGCGCATCGGCATGTACGACGCCCCGCCGCGGAACCGGCCGCGGGCCGTCCCCTCGCCGTCGGCGGTGAGCCGCACGACGGCACCGCTCCAGAAGTCGCGGGCCATCGGCGCGACCAGGACTCCTCCCGGCCGGAGCTGCCGCACCAGGGCGTACGGGACGTGCCGGAGCGCGCAGGTGGCCAGGACCCGGTCGAACGGCGCCTCGTCCGGCCACCCCCACTCGCCGTCCGCCACCGCGAGGTTCGGCGTGCAGCCGGCCGCGCGCAGCGTGGTGACCGCGCGGTGCGCGAGGCCCGGGTCGATCTCGACGCTGTACACGGCGGAGTCGCCGAGCCGGCGGGAGAGGAGCGCGGTGACGTACCCGGACGCGGTGCCGATCTCCAGCACCCGGTGCCCGTTGTCGCCGTCGATGCTGAGCAGGCGCAGCATCCGGGCGACCATACGGGGCTGGGAGTTGGACGAGGTGGCGATGCCGGGGCCGCCGGGCTCGCCGTCGTCGAGCTGGATGACGACCGGCTCGTCGGAGTGGATCAGTGCCAGGCGCTCGGCCGCGGTGGTGAGCGGCTCGCACGCGGTCGGCCTCTGGCGCCAGGCCTGTTGGGGGATGAACGGTTCGCGGGGGACGGCGTGCCAGACGGCCCGCCAGGTCTCGTCGAGCAGACCGCGCGCGTAGAGGTGCTCCACGAGCGCGGCGTGCCCGCCCGGTTCGGTCGCCGTCACCTCAGCTCCCGTCCGTCTCGGTGTGCGTGCCGGGGCCGGAACCGTCGGGGGACGGCGGGGCCGGTGGCGTCCACGGCTTGTCCGACGGCTCGCCGCCGTGCTTGCCGCCGTCGTTCATGGTGTCGCTCATCTGGAACCTCCTGTGGTGGTGGAGCCCTCAGCGGGTGCGGCGGCGGCTCTGGTAGTAGGCCAGGGCGGCGAGCATGTCGTCGGCGGGCGCGGCCAGTTGGCGCGCGTGCGCGCGGCACGCCCACACGTCCTGGCCCTCGCGTACGGCGACGACGCGTACGTGCTCCCCGGAGCCGCAGTGGGCGCACCGGCCCGTCACTGGGCGGGCTCCCGGTCCGGCAGCACCTCGTACAGCGTCTGCTCGCCCCGCGCCCGGGCGCACGCGCGGTGCGCGTACACCGGGTGGTCGGGACCGCTGTTGCTGGGCAGCGACCGGACGCAGACGTCCGCGCCCGGCTCGGGGCAGTAGGCGCACACACGCACGGCCCGCTCCTTTCGTTCAGTGACTCGGTGCACACTGACCGTAGGTGCGGGCCGTTGGGGGAGGGGTCAGGAATCCATACCCCTGCTCACGCGGCCAGGAGGCCGACCTTCTCCGCCAGCTCCGCGGCGCGGCGGCGACGCCCGGCGGCGGGCGCTTGGGTCTCCTCCAGGATGATGCTGCGCGCGTACCCGTTGTAGCGGACCGTCTCCGGGGCCGCCTCGTGCGCCTGCGCCAGCGTCGCCAGCGCCACGTCCGGCTGCCCGTCGAGCCGGAAGCCGCGCGCCTCCTCGATACGGTGACGCGCTCGGCGCGGGCGGGACGGGATCGTCGCCGCGTCCGCGCGCGCGGCCTGCCGCACCGACTCCCCGCCCTGGTGCAGCTCCACCGCCACGGTCACCGCGTGCGCGCCCATGATGGCGCGGGAGAACGACGTCACCGGGTGGAAGTAGCCGGCGGGCAGGCGGTCGGCCATCTGCCGGGCGGTGTCCCAGTGCCGCCACGCCGCGCCCGTCTCCCCCCGGCGAGCCGCCGTGTATCCCGCCTCGAACTCGAGCGCCCCGGCGATGGCGAGCACGTCGTCCCCGGCGTCCGGCAGCAGCGGGGTGAGGTAGGCGAGCGCCTCACGGGTGACGGCGTCGGCCGGGTCGTAGTGCGCCGGACCGGAGTCGCGGTGCGCCTGGGCGAGGAGCCAGGCGGCGATGCCCACGGTGTGCGGGTCGTCGGACTGCTGCGCGGCGACCATGCTCCGCTCGGCGATCCGCCACAGCAGCGCGGCGTCCGGCTGGTAGGCGACGAAGAACTGGGCCAGCGAGTACACCTCGCTGAGAACCGCCTGCGCGGCGCGCCAATCGGCCGGCCGCTCCGCCTGCCGCACGGCGAGCAGAGCGTCCCGGATCAGGTCCGGCAGCAGCGCCCCGACCACCTCACGGTGGTGGGGCGAGGAGTGCCGCGCCGACCATGCCCGCGCCAGACGGGCCCGCAGGTGCTCAACCGGCGGAGCCTGCAGGGCAGTCGTCAGGGGCAGGGCGTCGACGGCCGCGCGCACGGCCGCGAGCCGCGGGTGCCCCGGCCCGGCGAACAGGTCGATGCGCACGGGCAGTCCGGTGAGGTCGGCGAGGTCGCGCACGCGCAGCGCCTCCGCGATCCGAAGGACGGTCTCGACGCCGGGCGCCTGGATCTGCCCCTTTTCCACCTGCTTAACCCAGGCGGGTGACCGCCCGAGGAGGCCGGCGAGGACGACACGGCTCATGCCGCGGCGCTCACGGAGGATCTGCATCCTCTGGCCGAAGACCAGGGGATCGGTGAACGGGTCCGGCGTAGCATCAGATGGCATGGCCTTGCCTTTCTCTGCGCAGCTCGACACTCCGCACGCTACTCCCTGCCGGTGACAGGGAAATGACGAAGCCGCCCCCTCCCGGCCCGCCGGCCGGGAGGGGGCGCGCCCACCGCCCCGCCCGCTACTTCGCGTACCCCGTCACCGGGTAGTGGTCGGACAGGTTGGTGTACGTGTACTGCTTGCCCCAGCTGGACACCGTCCAGGGCGCGCTCTGCTCCTTGATCACGTCATTCGTCCAGCCGGCCGGCTTCGCGTGGCCCGCCCGGTGGAGGACATAGTCGAGGTCCTCGCGGGGGTCGTCGGGGTAGCGCTCGGAGGCGATCGAGTTCAGCTCGGTGTCGAAGGAGTACGGGTGGCCGGTGCGCGCGTCCGCGCCCGCCAGGCCCGCGTCCGACAGCATCGAGGCGTACTCGCCGCTGTGCGAGTCCACGTTGAAGTCGCCCGCCACGATCACCTGCTCCGACGCCGGGATCTTCTTGGCGTCCAGGAAGGCGTCCATCGCACGGAACTGGCGGCTGCGCATCTGGGCCGCCTCCCCGCTGCCGCAGCCGGGGTCGGTCGACTGGGCGTGCGTACCGACGACGTGCACCCGGGCGCCGTTCACGTTCAGCACGGCATAGACGAAGCCCTTGTTGGAGTACCAGTCGGCGCCGCACGCGTCCTTGTAGACGTACTGCTCCTTGCGGACGATGGGCCACTTGCTGAGCACCGTGACGCCCCCGTCCTCCGGGGTGGTCGCCGAGTAGGAGCCGCCGGTGGCGTCCCACCCGCTCTTGCTCCGGCCCATCACCGGCGTCTGGTACGGGTACTGGGCGGCGGCGTCCCGCATCAGGGTGTCCGACGCGCCGTTGTCGAACGCCTCCTGGAGGACCACGACGTCCTGGCCCCGGAAGAAGGGCGCCGCCGCTATCTGCTTCGCCCGGTGGTCCTGGCCCCAGTTCGGGTAGAGCGTCTTGCTGAAGAGGAACGCGTTGTACGACAGCACCTTGAGCGCGGGCGTCGCGGCCGCGGCGGGGGCGGCCTGCGGCGCGGCCGACGCGGACGGGACGGCCACCGCCGTGGCACCGGCGGCCAGTACGGCCGACAGGGCTGCGGACAGCAGAGTGCGCTGGGGGGATCGCGGCACGGAGACTCCAGAGGAGAGCGGGGATCGGGCCTTGGCGCCGCACATCCAAGCAGCCCGGGGTTACCTCCCGGTAGCCATTGGGCGAAGCGAAATCCGCCGCCGGGCACCCTCGCCGACCACCACCTCCGGGGGCGGATAATGGGATCATGAGCAGCAAGCGGCCCGCCCACCACGATCACGCGCCGCACGACCACGCGCCGCACGACGTGCCGCACGATCACGCGCCGCACGACCGCACCCCGCGGGATCCCGCACCGCCCCCGCCCGGCGGCGTGCTCTGGACCCTCGCCGGAGACATCCGGGGCCTGATGATGCTGCCCGCCGCCTTCACCCTCCAGGTCGCCCACCCCGCCGTCGGCGCCGGCGTCGACGAACACTCCGTGTTCCGCACCGACCCCTGGGGCCGCGGCGAGCGCTCCCTGCGCTCGGTCCAGCTCTGGGTGTACGGAGGCGAGGCCGCCGCCGCGGAAGGGCGCCGGCTGCGCGCCCTGCACGCCACCATCAGCGGCACCGACACCCGGGGCCGCCGCTACCACGCGCTCACCCCCGCCCACTACGCCTGGGTCCACGCCACCGGCTTCCCCGTCTACCACCACGCCGCGCGCTACCTGATCCGCCCCCTCACTGAGGCCCAGGAGCGGCAGCTGTACGCGGAGTGGCTCCAGGTCGGCCGCATCCTCGGGATACGCGACCGGGACATGCCCCCGACGATCGAGGAGTTCTGGCCCTACTACCGCCGGATGCTCGCCGAGGAGGTCGAGGCCACGGCGGTCGCCCGCGAGCTGGTCGCGGCCGACGGCCCGCTGCCCCCGTTCGACCGGGGCCCGCTGCCCGCGCGGCTCCTGCTGCGGGCCCTGTGGCCGGTGGTGGTCCCGGCCTTCGCCCGGGTGCGCCGCTTCCTCACCGTCGGGCTGATGCCCCCGGACGCGCGCGAGGCCATCGGGCTGGAGTGGACCGACGCGCAGGAACGCCGCCTGCGGCGCTTCGGGCGGGTCGTACGGCTCGTCGTACCCGCCCTCCCCGAGCGGCTGCGCTACCTCCCGCTCGCCCGCCGGGCCCGCCGCCGGCACCGGGAGCAGCTCCGGCTCACCCGCGCGGCCCGCCCCGGGCGATGACGTCCGCGTACCAGCGCGCACTGTCCTTCGGCGTACGGCGCTGCGAGGCGAAGTCCACGTGCACGATGCCGAACCGCTTCCCGTAGCCGTACGCCCACTCGAAGTTGTCCAGCAGCGACCACAGGAAGTAGCCCCGCACGTCCGCCCCGTCGGTGAGCGCCCGGTGCACCGCCGTCACATGGGCGTGCAGGTAGGCCACCCGCTCCGGGTCGTGCACCTCGCCCGAGGGGTCGGCGTAGTCGTCGTACGCCGCGCCGTTCTCGGTCACCATCAGCGGCACCCCCGGCAGGTCGTCCCGCAGCCGGGTCAGCACCTCGTACAGCCCGTCCGCGTCCACCGGCCAGTCCATCGCGGTGCGCGGCCCCGGCGCCGGCACGAAACGCACATGGGGCTCGGCGCCCGGCCACGGCGACGGGGCCTCGCAGGACCCCGCCGCGACCACCGTGGGGGAGTAGTAGTTGACCCCCAGCGAGTCCACCGGCGCGGCGATCGCCTCCAGGTCCCCGTCCCGGACGAACGACCAGTCCGTCAGCGCCGCCGTGTCCGCCACCAGATCCGCCGGAAGCCGGCCGTGGAACACCGGGTCCAGGAAGATCCGGTTCCCCATCGCGTCCACCCGCCGCGCCGCCTCCCGGTCCGCCTGGTCCGCCGACAGCGGGCGTACCGCGTGGGTGTTCAGCGTCAGCGACACCTCCGCCGACGCCGGCACCGCCCCGCGCAGCACCGCCACGGCCCGCCCGTGCGCCAGGTTCAGATGGTGCGCCGCCCGCAGCGCCGCGGCGGCGTCCGTACGGCCCGGGGCGTGGACCCCCGCCGCGTACCCGAGGAACGCCACGCACCACGGCTCGTTCAGCGTCGTCCAGGTGGCCACCCGGTCGCCCAGCGCCCCGGCGACCAGGCCCGCGTACTCCGCGAACCGCCCGGCGGTGTCCCGGTGCGGCCAGCCGCCCGCCTCCTCCAGCTCCTGCGGCAGGTCCCAGTGGTAGAGGGTGGCGACCGGCCGGATGTCGGCGGCCCGCAGCTCGTCGACGAGCCGCCGGTAGAAGTCCAGCCCCTTCTGGTTGGCCGGCCCCCGCCCGCCCGGCTGCACCCGCGGCCACGCCACCGAGAACCGGTAGTCCGTCACCCCCAGGTCCTTCATCAGCGCGACGTCGTCGGCCATGCGGTGGTAGTGGTCGGCGGCGATGTCACCGGTGTCGCCGTTGCGGACCCGGCCCGGCGCCCGGCTGAACGTGTCCCAGACGGACGGCGTCCGGCCGTCCTCGCCCGCGGCACCCTCGATCTGGTACGCGGCCGTCGCCGTACCCCAGCGGAAACCGGCCGGGAAGATGAGCTCGGTCATGAGCGGGAGACTCCCAACGCGAAGAGGATCAGGACCTGGAGAATTCCGGGGCGCGAGGGCCCGGAGCCCGGGAAGGGGCCTGTGAGAGCGGGAAGCCCCGCAGGCCCCGTGGACCCACGAGGACCCGAGGCTCCACGAGCCCCGGAGACCCCGCGGCCCCGGTGGACAGGGGGCGCGTGCCGTCAGCCCTTGACCGCGCCCTGCATGATGCCGCCGACGATCTGCCGCCCGAGCAGTCCGAACACCAATAGCACGGGCAGCGTCCCCAGCAGGGTGCCCGCCATGATCACCGACTGGTCGTGGACGTAACCACCGCCCAACTGGCGCAGTGCCACCTGCACCGTGGGATTCTGCGAGGACAGCGCGACGATGGGCCAGAAGAAGTCGTTCCACGCCGCCATGAAGGTCAGCAGCCCCAGCACCGCCATACCGGGCCGGGCGATCGGCACCACCACCGACCAGAAGATCCGCGCCGGGGACGCGCCGTCCACCCGCGCCGCCTCGATCAGCTCGTCCGGCAGCGCCTGGACCAGGAACTGCCGCATGAAGAACACCCCGAACGCCGACACCAGACCCGGCAGGATCACCGACTGCAGCTGGTTCACCCACTCCAGCTCGGCGATCAGCATGAACAGCGGGATCACCCCGAGCTGCGGCGGGATCATCATCGTCCCCACCGTCACCGCCAGCAGCGCCCCCCGGCCCCGGAAGCGCAGCTTGGCGAAGGCGAACCCGGCGAGCGTGCAGCACAGCACCGTGCCGACGGTGATCGACCCCGACACGATCAGCGAGTTCAGCAGGGCCGTCCCGATGTCGGCCTCCTCCACCACCGCCTCGATGTTCCGGAGCAGGTTCGGCCCCGGCAGGAGCGACGGCGGCACCTTCGCCAGCTCCGCGTTCGAGCGGCTCGCGGCGACAAGGGTCCAGTAGAACGGGAAGGCCGACACCAGCACGGCGACGACGAGGATCGCGTACGCGACCCGGCCCCCGTGCAGGGTGCCCCCGGCGCGGCGCGCGCTCATCGGCCCGCCTCCTTCCGCGTACGGCGGCGCGCGATCAGGGCGTTGACCCCCACCAGCACCAGGATCAGCAGGAACATCACCCAGGCGATGGCGGCGGCCCGCCCCAGGTGGAAGAAGCCCCAGCCCTGCTCGTACAGGTACAGCCCCAGCGTCTGGTACTGGTGCGAGATCCCGCCCGAGATCGACCCCTCGAACAGCAGCGGCTCGCCGAACAGCTGGGTGGCGCCGATCGTGGACACCACGGCCGTGAAGACGATCGTGGGCCGCAGCCCGGGCAGCGTGACGTGCAGGAACTGCCGCCACCGCGACGCGCCGTCCATCTCGGCCGCCTCGTAGAGCTCGCCCGGGATGGACTGCATCCCCGCCAGATAGATCAGCGCGTTGTAGCCGGTCCACCGCCAGACGACGATCGTCGACACGGCGATCTGCGAGGCGACGGTGTTGGTCTGCCAGTCCACCGGCCCGACGCCGGCCAGCCCCAGCACGTAGTTCACCAGCCCGAAGTCCCGGCCGAAGAGCTGCGCGAAGACCAGCGTCGCGGCGGCCACCGAGGTCGCGTACGGCAACAGCATCGCCGTCCGGAAGAAGGTCCGCCCGCGCAGCCGGTAGTTCAGCAGGTGCGCCAGCCCGAGAGCCATCACCAGCTGCGGCACCGTCGAGAGGACCCCGATGGTGAAGGTGTTGCGCAACGAGATCCAGAAGTACTCGTCGGTGAACAGCGCGGCGTAGTTGCCGAGGCCGCGCCACTCCATGTCGCCCGGGGTCTGGAGCTCGACACGGTAGAGCGACACGAACGCCGTGTAGAGCAGCGGGAAGAGGCCGAACGCGGCGAACAGCGTGAAGAACGGGGCCAGGAACGCGTACGGCGAGGCGGCCCGCCACGCGCGGCGCGCCGCCGTCCCGGCCGGAGCGGTGAGGGTCACGGTGCGGCCCTTCAGGGGTCGTTGGACGGATGAACGAGAGCCAGGGCGAGGGTGGGAGGGTGGAGGCCGGGGAACGTCAGCCCGTGACGTTCTCCACGCCCTTCCTCGCGTTGGACCACGCCTTGTCCGGCGCCGTCCCCTTCCGCTCCACCTCGCTCAGCGCGTTGGTGATCTGATCCGCCACGTTCTTGTCGTGGACGCCCAGCACCTGCACCGGGGCCGCCTTGGCGGCGTCACCGAAGATCCGGCCGATGGGGGCGCCGGAGAAGTACGGGTCCTTGGCGCCGGCCACCTTGGCGATGGCGCCCGTGGAGGAGGGGAAGTTGCCCTGCTTCTCGAAGAGCCGGGCCTGCTGCTCCGGCGCCGTGAGCCACTTGATCAGCTCGTACGCCTCCTTCTTGTGCTTCGCCGCGCGGGGGACGCTCAGGTACGAGCCGCCCCAGTTCCCGGCGCCGCCCGGCAGCCTGGCGATGTCCCACTTGCCCTTGCCGGCGTCCCCGGCCTGGCCCTTGATGTAGCCGAGCATCCAGGCGGGGCAGGGGATTGTGGCGAACGACCCGGCGGCGAACGCCTGGTTCCACTGCGGGGACCACTGGTCCAGCTTGGCGCTCAGGCCCGCGGCGGCGGCCTCGGTCGAGGCGTTCCAGGCGTTCTCGACGGCGGGGTTGGAGTCGTAGATCAGCGTGCCCGAGGCGTCGTAGTACCGCTCCTCCTCCTGCCCGATCATGATGGTGAACAGGCTGCCCACGCTGTCCAGCCAGGCGCTCTTGGCGGGGGCCTTGGCCTTGTACTGCTTGCCCAGCTCCAGATAGCCGTCCCAGGTGGCCCACGTGCGGGCCAGGACCTCGCGGTCGGTCGGCAGGCCCGCCTGCCGCAGCAGGTCCGTGCGGTAGCACATCGCCTCGGGGCCGACGTCGGTGCCGAGCCCCAGCACCCGGCCGTCCCCGGTGGTGGCCGCCGACCACTTGGCCTCGGCGAACTCGCCCTTCAGCGCATCCGCGCCGTACCGCGTCAGGTCCTCGAACTTGTCCGCCTGCCGCTGGGTGACCGACGCGATGCGCCCGACCTCGATGGCCTGGACGTCGGCGAGTCCGCCCCCGCCGGCGAGCCGGGTCTGGAGGGACTTCCAGTAGTCCTGCTCGTCCTCGGTGTCCGTCTGCTTGATGGTGACGCCCGGGTGCAGCTTCTCGTACTCGGCGTACAGCCCCGCCTCCTTGTAGCCGAACGAGCCGAAGAGGTCCACGGTCAGGGTGACGCCGCCGCCGGACGCCCCGTCGGAGGGGCCGGAGCCGCAGCCGGCGAGCAGGGCGCCGGCGAGCGCGAGCGCACCGAGCCGGACGGTGGCCCCGCGGCCGGACGTCCTCCGGGTGAACGCCCTCCGGACGGTGGCGGCTCTGACGTAGGGCATGGGGGCCTCCCTGGGCATCGGACCGGCGCCCCGGCAGCGAACGGGACGAGCGGGGCCGGCTGGCTCAAGCGGATGAAGGAGCTGAAGGAGCTGAAGGAGCTGAAGAAGATCAATGCGATAGGGCGATCGAGGAGCTGAAGCGGTACGGAGTGAGAGCGCTCTCAGAACGAGGTGCCTGGAGCGTGCCCGACCTGCTCGGCCCCGTCAAGACTCGAACGCATAACAACGGCTCCGGGAGGCAACTTCCGCCCACGCGCTCTGTATTGACGGCGTATTGACAGCCTCGTTTCAGGAGTTTTACGTTCCAGGGCATCTGAGAGCGCTCTCCGAACGCTCCTCCACCCCTCCCACGAGGTGCCGCCATGCCATCCCCCCGCACCCGGCCCACCCCCCGAAGAGCTTCCCGCCCCGCCGCCCTCCTCCTCGTCACCGCCCTGGCCGCGTTCGGCCTCACCGCGACCGCCGCCACCCCCGCCGAGGCCGCCACCGTCCCGGTGGGCGCCGGGAGTTACTCCGACACCCGCCCGCCCGGCACCTCCGGCCCCACCACCCACACCGGCACACCCGTCACCCCCAAGCTCACCCCCGCCGCCCAGGGCCGGCCGGTGCCCACCAACGACTGGTGGTCCTCCCTCGCCTTCCAGCGCTACGGCGACAACCCCTGGTCCACCCCCATGTACGGCCACCCCCTCACCTACCAGGCCACCGCCTCGGGCCTCGACATCGGCTACCCGACCATCCCCGTGATCACGGGCGACGGACGGCAGTACGAGTACGCCCACCGGCGCGACCTCACCCTGGGCCTCACCGGCCTCAACTCACCCGACACCAAGGCCGACGCCTGGTCCGACTGGACCGTCACCCCCTACTGGTCGGACGGCGCCCGCACCCTGCGCACCACCATCGGCCACGGCTCGCCCTTCGTGTACGCCAAGGGCACCGGCGGCGACGCCCGGATCACCACGGCCACGGCCCCCACCCTCTTCGCCGACCAGGGCAACGTCCTCGGCATCACCGTCGCCGGGCACCACTACGCCCTCTTCGCCCCCACCGGCACCGACTGGACGGTCTCCGGCTCCACCCTGACGGCCGGCCTCGGCGGCAAGGACTACTTCTCGGTGGCGGTCCTGCCGTCACAAGACGCGCTGGCCACCTACCGGACCTACGCGTACAGCTTCGTCACCGGCTCCCGGGTCGACTGGAGCCTCAACGCCGGTACGGTACGGGCCACGTACACGCTCACCACCCAGCCCCAGGAGGGCACCCAGACCGGCACCCTTCAGGCCCTCTACCGGCACCAGTGGCTCCACACCACGGACGCCCTGACCCCGTACACCTATGTCTCGCCGCGCGGCACCATGAAGGTCCGGGCGTCCACCACCTTCACCACCAGCCAGCGGTCCGCCGCCGTCCTGCCCGGGCTGCCGAAGTCGTCCGGCGTCGACGCCGCCCGGCTGCGCGGATACCTGAACGAAGCAGCGAACGCCGCCGACCCCTTCCAGGGCGCCACCGACACCTACTGGACGGGCAAGGCCCTCGGCCGCCTCGCCCAACTCGTACCCGTGGCCGAGCAGATCGGCGAGACCGCGACCCGCGACAAGCTGCTCGGCCTGATCAAGGGGCGGCTCCAGGACTGGTTCACCGCGGGCGGCGCCAACGAGTTCTCGTACGACCGGACCTGGAAGACCCTGACCGGCTACCCCGCCTCGTACGGCAGCGACACCGAACTGAACGACCATCACTTCCACTACTCCTACTACGTGTACGCCGCCGCGATCGTCGCCCAGTACGACCCGGCCTGGGCCGCCGGCTCCGCGTGGGGCGGCATGGTCAGGACCCTCGTCCGCGACGCCGCCAACCCCAGCCGCACCGACACCGCCTTCCCGTTCCTGCGGGGCTTCGACGTGTACGCCGGCCACAGCTGGGCCTCCGGCCACCAGGGCTTCGCCGCCGGCAACAACCAGGAGTCGTCGTCCGAGTCCACCAACCTCAGCGCCGGGCTCGTCCTGTGGGGCGCCGCCACCGGCGACACCGCCCTGCGGGACCTCGGCGCCTACCTCCTGACCACCGAGTCCGAGGCGATCGCCCAGTACTGGTTCGACGCCGACCAGCAGGTCTTCCCGGCCTCCTTCGGGCACGACACCGCCGGGATGGTGTGGGGGAGCGGCGCCGCCTACGCCACCTGGTGGACCGCCAACCCGGAGGAGATCCACGGCATCAACGTCCTGCCGGTGACCGGCGGTTCCCTGCACCTGGGCGGGCACAAGGCGGCGATTCGCCGCAACCTCGCCGAGATGGAGCGCGAGAACGGCGGCCCGGCCGCCGAATGGCGCGACATCCTCTGGGAGTTCCGGTCCTTCGCCGACCCCGCCGCCGCCCGGGCCGCGTGGGACGCCGGGCACGCCGCGTACACCCCGGAGGCGGGCGAGTCGAAGGCGCACACCTACCACTGGATCACCACCCTCGACGCGCTCGGCGCGCCGGACGCCACCGTGACCGGGGACATCCCCACCTCGGCCGTCTTCACCAAGGGCGCGGTACGCACCTACGCCGCCCACAACCACGGCTCCACCGCCCGCACGGTCACCTTCTCCGACGGTGCGAGGCTCACCGTCCCGGCCCGCTCGACGGCCACCGGGACGGGAACGGGCACCGACCCGGGCGACCCCGGCGACCCGGGGCCGTCCACCGGAAACACCTTCCAGCTCCGCACCGGCGGCACCCTCACCACCGCGACCGGCGCGGCGGCGGGCAGCGACACCGTCGCCTCCGCGGGCGGGGCCAACCACGACGGCACCCCGCACCAGCCCCTGGTGTACGAGGCGAGGAACGTCACCGGGACGCTCACGCCCGGCGCCGCCACCGCCTTCCGCCTCCAGGTCGACGCGGGCACCACCGTGGGCCTCGGCCAGCAGGCCCGGGTGAGCTACGACCTCACCGGCGACGGCACCTTCGACCGGACGGAGACGTACCACTACTTCGCCACCGACCCGGTGACCGGCTGGGAGGAGTACGGCCACGGGCGCGGGCTCAAGGCCGCGACCGGCACCCTCGGCGACCTGAGGGGCGGCACCGTGCGCCTGGAGGTGTGGCACGCCATCGGCACCGGCACGGCCAGGCTCCAGACCGGCACCGACCGGTCGGTCCTGGTCGTCCCGTACCACTGAGCGGCGCCCCCGAGGCGTAGGCCCTACGCCGAAGCCCGCCGCACCAGTTCCGTCGGAGTGATCACCGAGCCCGGGGCGCCGCCCGCCCCGGGCTCGGCCTCCTGACCGCCCAGCACCCGCATCAGCAGCCGGACCATCAGCCGGCCCATGCCCTCGATGTCCTGACGGACCGTGGTCAGCGGCGGATCGGTGGCCTCCGCGATCGAGGTCATGTCGTCGAAGCCGACCAGCGCCACGTCCTCGGGCACCCGCAGCCCCCGCTCCCGCAGCACCCGCAGCGCGCCCGACGCCATCAGGTCGTTGGCCGTGAACACGGCGTCCAGGCCGGGCCGCCGCTCCAGCAGTTCGGCCATCGCCCGCGCCCCGCTGCGCTCCGTGAAGTCACCCTGCGCGATCAGCCCGGGGTCGGCGTCCAGCAGGACGTCGCGGTAGCCGTCGAGCCGGTCCATCGCGGAGGTCTGGTCGGGCGGGCCCGCGATGTGCGCGACGCGCTCGCGCCCCAGCGACAGCAGGTGCCGCACGGCCGCCCGCGCCCCGCCCCGGTTGTCCGCGTCCACATACGGCACGGCCGGCGCGCCCGGGGCCCCGGCCCCCGGCCAGCCGGGCCGCCCGCCGAACACCGTCGGCACATGGGCGCGCCGGATGACGGAGGGCAGCGCGTCGTCGTTGTGCACCGAGAAGGCGAGCGCGCCGTCGACATGGCCGCCGCCCAGGTAGCGCCCGATCCGCTCGTGGTCGCCGGGCCCCTCGACCCACAGCAGCACGAGCTGCGCGTCGTGCGCGGTCAGCTCCCGGCTGATGCCCCGCACCTGCTTCTCGAAGAAGGGGTCGGAGAACACCCGGAACTCCGGCTCGGCGATGATCACGGCCACCGCGCCGGTGCGCCGGGTCACCAGCGTGCGGGCCGCCTGGTTCGGTATGTAGCCCAGCTCCTCGACCGCGCGGCGCACCTTGTCGGCGAGGGGCCGGCGGACCCCGGCGCCCCCGTTGACCACACGGGAGACCGTCGCCCGGGACACCCCGGCGCGGGCCGCGACGGCTTCCAGGGTGGGACGGGAGCCGGATGCCGGCTCGGGCATGGGGGACAAGGGCGCTCCTCGGAGGCGCGGCGACACTGCGGACAGCAGCAGGGTAGCCGGTCGGCCGATCTTCTGAGAGCGCTCTCTGCCGGTGGGATCCGTTGGTATGACGCGGGTGCCGCCCCGGCCCGGCGGCACCCGCGGGGCGCGGTCAGTGGCCGTGGTGGCCCCGGTCGCCGTGGTCGTGGACCGTGTTCGTCGCGGCGATCTTCTTCCACGACTTCGGCTGCGCCGGCTTCGCCGCGGGCGCCGCCGCCCGGGAGCGCGCGGCGGGCGACGCCGCCGCCGGGGCCGCCGGCTTCGCGGGCTCGTACAGCCAGGTGTCGAACAGCTCCGCCAGCGGCTTGCCCGAGACGCGCTCGGCGTACTTCACGAAGTCGGACACCTTGGCGTTGCCGTACGCCCGCTCCGCCGGCCAGCCCTTGAGGAGGGTGAAGAAGTCCTCGTCACCGATGGCGTTGCGCAGCGCCTGGAGGGCCAGCGCGCCACGGTCGTACACGGCGAGGTCGAACTGCTTGTCCGGGCCCGGGTCGCCGGGCGCGACCGTCCAGAAGGGGTCGTCGGCCGGGTGCTGCGCGTACACGTAGTCCGCCAGCTCCTGGGCCGTGCCCTCACCCTCCTTCTCCGACCACAGCCACTGGCTGTAGCGAGCGAAGCCCTCGTTGACCCAGATGTCCTTCCAGCCGTGCACCGACACGCTGTCGCCGTACCACTGGTGCGCCAGCTCGTGCACGACCACCGACACATTGGACCCGTTGGCGAACTGGCGCGGGCTGTAGAAGG
This sequence comes from Streptomyces sp. NPDC015131, assembly GCF_043079975.1. Classification (NCBI taxonomy): domain Bacteria; kingdom Bacillati; phylum Actinomycetota; class Actinomycetes; order Kitasatosporales; family Streptomycetaceae; genus Streptomyces; species Streptomyces sp. NPDC015131. Next base: position 922,211 of record NZ_JBIBVB010000001.1, read on the forward strand.
GCCGCGTCTGCGTCTCCAGGGCGTAACCGCTGGGCACGTTGGGGACGTAGCCGCCGAGCGCGTTGAAGGGGTACGGGCCGAAGACCTCCTCCAGCCACTCCGCGACCTCCGCCGTGCGCTCGATGCTGGCGCGCGCCGCGCCCGCGTGGGCGCCGAGGTCCTTGCTGTAGGCGTTGAGGACGGGCAGGCCCTTGTCGGTCTTGTCGGTGGTGATGTCGAACTTGCCGACGGCCAGCGTGGCCAGGTACGTGGCCTGCGGCTTGTCGGAGCGCCAGTTGAAGCGCGTCCAGCCGAGGCGGGAGGACTGCGACGTCAGGACGCCGTTGCTGATGGCCTGCGTCCCGTCCGGCACGGCGACCGAGACGTCGAAGGTCGCCTTGTCCAGCGGGTGGTCGTTGGACGGGAACCACCAGACGGCGGAGTCCGGCTCCTGGGCGGCGACCCCGCCGTCGGGGGTGCGGTGCCACGCGGTCCAGCCGCCGATCTTCAGCTCGGACGGCTTGCCCGCGTACCGTACGACGACGGATATCGCCCGGTTCTTCGGCAGTGGTGACGCCGGGGTGACCTCCAGCTCGTGGTCGCCGGTGGCGGTGAACCGCGCCTTCTTGCCGTTCACCCGCACCTCGCTGACCGAGAGGCCGAGGTCGAGGTTGAAGCGGGACAGGTTCTGGGTGGTGGTGGCGAGGATCGTCGCCGTGCCCTCCAGCAGGTCCGTCTTCGGCTGGTAGGTCAGGCGCAGGTCGTAGTGCGACACGTCGTAGCCGCCGTTGCCGCTGGCCGGGTAGTAGGGGTCGCCGATACCCGGGGCGCCCGGCGCGTAGTCGGCGGCCGACGCCGGGATCGCCAGCAGGAGGGAGGCCGCCAGAGCGCTCGGGACGATCAGTCTGCGGTGCACGTCAAGCTCTCCAAGTCGTGTGGACGGAAGATCTCTCGCAGGCTATTCAGCACCGTGTGTCTCCGTCATGTCCATGGCCGCAAACGACACATGATCGCCATTCGGCCGACATGGAACACCACCGCCGCGACCTCCCCCTCTGTCGTGTTCGTCCCCGTACTGCCCTCTGTCACACGGGAGTTGACGCGTGTACCGTCCGCCCATGCCGATACGTGCGCGGAAGATCCCGCTGCCGAACGCGGTGGCGACGGCCGCGGCCACCGCCGCCCTGCTGTCCGTCCTCGTCCCGCCCCCGGGGGCCCAGGCGGCCCCGCCGCCCGTACGGGAGTCGAGACCCGTCCACTCGTACGCCGACGCCGTCCGGGAGTCCGTCTGGGTCGACACCGGCCTCGACGGCGACGCGGACGGCCGCACCGACCGGGTCGCGGTCGACATCGTCCGGCCCCGCGCCTCCGGCCGGGACGGCTACCGGGTCCCGGTCATCATGGACGCCAGCCCCTACTACTCCTGCTGCGGACGCGGCAACGAGAGCCAGCGCAAGACGTACGACACGAACGGCGACCCGGTCCACATCCCGCTGTACTACGACAACTACTTCGTACCGCGCGGATACGCCGTCGCCGCCGTCGACCTGGCCGGAACCAGCCGGTCCGACGGGTGCGACGACGTCGGCGGACGCTCCGACGTCCAGTCCGCCAAGGCCGTCGTCGACTGGCTGAACGGCCGCGCCCGCGGCTACACCACCCGCACCGGCCCCGAACGCGCCCGCGCCACCGGCTGGTCCACCGGCGACACCGGCATGATCGGCAAGAGCTGGGACGGCACCGTCGCCAACGGCGTCGCCGCCACCGGCGTCGAGGGGCTGCGGACCATCGTCCCGATCGGCGCCATCTCCTCCTGGTACGACTACTACTTCGCCCAGGGCGCGCCGCTCTACGACTCCGGACCCGAGCGGCTCTCCGCGTACGTCAACAGCCCCGACGCCCGCGCCCGCTGCGCCCACGTCCAGCGGCGGCTCGCCGAGGGCGCGCCCCGCAGCGGCGACTGGACGCCGCTGTGGCAGGAGCGCGACCACGTCAAGGACGCCCGCAAGGTGCGGGCCAGCGTCTTCGCCGTGCACGGGCAGCAGGACCTCAACGTCCGCGCCAACCACGCCGGCCAGTGGTGGGACGCGCTCGCCCGGCACGGCGTCGAGCGGAAGATCTGGCTCTCGTCGGCCGGGCACGTCGACCCCTTCGACTTCCGCCGCGCCGAGTGGGTGCGCACCCTGCACCGCTGGTTCGACCACCACCTGCTCGGCATCGACAACGGCGTCGACCGCGAGCCGATGGCCGACATCGAGCGCGCCCCCGGCGAGTGGAGCACCGACCGCGTCTGGCCGCCCCGCGCCGCCACCCCGACCACGCTCCGCCCCCGGACGGGCGCCGCCCCCGGCGTCGGCACGCTGGGCCTCGCCCCGGCCCGGCCGGGCGCCACGGAGACGTTCACCGACGACCCCGCGCTCGGCGAACTGGACTGGGCGGCGCGGGCCGATGAGCCCACCCCGGCCAAGGCGGGCTTCCTCACCCGGCCGCTCGCCCGCGACCTGCGGCTCTCCGGCTCCTCCACGGTCACCGTCACGGTCACCCCGACCACCACCAGCGCCCACCTCACGGCCGTGCTGGTCGACCTCGGGCCCGCCACCATCCGCGACTACGGCGCGCCCGGCGAAGGCATCACCACCCTGGCCGCCCGCACCTGCTGGGGCGCGAGCACCCCCGGCGACAGCGCCTGCTACAAGGAGACCGCGCCCGACACCACGGACGTCACCGCCACGGTGGTCAGCCGCGGCTGGGCCGACCTCGGCACCTGGGCCGACCCCCGCGAGGGCCGCCCGCTCACGCCCGGCAGGCCGCACACCCTCACGGTGGACCTCGCCGCCGCCGACCACGTCGTCCCGGCCGGCCACCGCCTGGCCCTCCTCGTCGGCGGCACCGACCGGCACCTCATCGACCCGCCGCCCTCCCGCCCGGCCCTGACGCTCGACCTGCGGCGCACCTCCGCCACACTGCCCCTGGTCGGCGGCGCACCGGCGTTCGCCACCGCCACCGCCGGCGCCGTGCCACCCGCCGCCGCCCACCCGCGCACCGCCCGCCCGCCGGCCGGGGTCACCGCGCCGCGCCCCGCACCGCCGATCCCCGGAGGCAGCACCCGATGAACCGCCTTCCGCGCGCCCTCGCCGCGGCCCTCGGCGCCACCGCGCTGGCCCTCCCGCTCGTCACCCCCGCCGCACAGGCGAGCCCCGCGGTCCTCGACGCACCGGCCGCGGCCGGAGCCTCCGCCGCGTCGGCACCGGCAGCGGCCAGAGCCTCCGCCGCGTCGGCACCGGTCGCGGCCAGTGCCTCCGCCGGGTCGGCCGGCACCGGTCACGGCGGCCCGCCCCGCACCGGCTTCGAGACCAGCGACGGCGCCCGCTGGACCTCCCAGGCGGAGGAACAGCGCTTCCTCGCCGACGTCGACCGGGGGAGCGACCGCGTGTCCCTCACGCGCATCGGCACCACGCGCCAGGGCCGCCCGCTCCAGCTCGTCCGGATCTCCACCGCGCCCAGCGCCAGCACCGTGCTCCTGCTGTGCAGCCAGCACGGTGACGAGCCGTCGGGCCGGGAGGCCTGCCTGTCGACCGTCCGCGACCTCGCGTACGCCCGGGACGCCGGCACCCGCCGCTTCCTCTCCCGTACCACCGTCCTCGTCGTCCCCTCCGCCAACCCCGACGGCCGCGCCGCCGGCACCCGGGGCAACGCCGACGGCGTCGACGTCAACCGCGACCACATCACCCTGGCCACCGCCGAGGCCCGCGCCGTGGCCGCCGTGATCCGCGACCACCGCCCCGACGTGGTGTACGACCTGCACGAGTACGGCGCCACCCCGCCGTACTACGACAAGGACCTCCTGGCGCTCTGGCCGCGCAACCCCAACACCGCCGCGGGGGTCCACGACGAGGCGCACACCCTCTCCGAGTCGTACGTCCGCCCCGCCGCCGGACGGGCCGGCCACACCCACGGCGTCTACGGCATCTGGACCGACCCCGTCACCGGGGAGCCCGCCAAGCAGGTCGCGGGCGACGGCCAGGAACGCATCCTGCGCAACACCGCCGGCATCAAGCACGCCGTCGGCCTGCTCGTCGAGACCCGGGTCGACCCGCTCACCGACGAGGAGAAGGCCGACCCGGCCCACAACAACCGCCGCCGGGTGGACGGCCAGCTGGCGGCCCTGGACGGCCTCTTCGCCCATGTGGCCGACCGGCGGACCGCCATCGAGCGGGCCACCGCCGCCGCGCGCCTGGCGGGCCTGCGCGACCGGGGCCCGGTCCACCTGGGCGGCGCCGACAACGACCCGCCCGAGCCCGGCGAGACGCTCCAGGACCCGCCCTGCGGGTACCGCCTGACCCCGGGCCAGTACGCCGGAGTCGCGGACGAGCTGGCGCTGCACGGGGTGCTGGCCCTGCCGGACCGCGACGGCGCGTTCGTCCCGCTGCGCCAGCCGTACCGCGCCCTGGTGCCGCTGCTCCTCGACACCCGTGCGGCCCATCACCTCACAGAAGGACGCCCGGTGGACGCCTGTTGATACCGGGACAGGTGTGAAACGCGTGGTAGGGGGTATCAGGAGCGAATTCAGGCCATGATCGCGAAAGGTACCGCCTGTGTCTCAGGAGCAACGCAAACCGGGGCAGCGGATGCGCCTGCCGGTGAAGGCGGCCCTTCCCGGCCGCCACCCGCACGAGGACAAGGCACCCGTCACCGACCGGGTGGTCTTCGGGGTGACGGCCGTCCTCACCCTGGTCTTCGTCGTCTGGGGCGCCACGGCCACCGGAGCGCTGGAGAGCGTCTCCGACACCCTGCTGAACGGCCTGATGCACAACGGCGGCTGGGCCTTCGTCCTGGCCGCCTCGGGCTTCGTCGTCTTCGCGCTCTGGCTCGCCGTCAGCCGGTACGGGCGGATCGAGCTGGGCCAGGAGCACGAGGAGCCCGAGTTCAGCACGGTGTCGTGGGTCGCCATGATGTTCAGCGCCGGCATGGGCATCGGCCTGATGTTCTACGGCGTCAGCGAACCGCTCGCCCACTACACCACCCCGCCGCCGGGCACCGACCCCGCCGACTCGGCGGACCGCATGCAGACCGCGCTGGCCACCACCCTCTTCCACTGGACCCTGCACCCCTGGGCCATCTACGCGGTGGTCGGCCTCGCCATCGCGTACAGCACCTTCCGGCGCCGCAGGCGGCAGACCATCAGCGCCGTGTTCGTGCCGCTCCTCGGCAAGAAGCGCGCCGAGGGCACCCCCGGACGGATCATCGACATCCTGGCGATCTTCGCCACGCTGTTCGGCTCCGCCACCTCGCTGGGCCTCGGCGCGCTGCAGATCGGCAGCGGCATGAACGAGGTCGGCTGGCTGGACGAGGCGGGCACCGGGCTGCTGGTCGCCATCATCGGCGTCCTCACCGTCTGCTTCGTCTTCTCCGCGGTCTCCGGTGTGGAGCGGGGCATCCAGTGGCTGTCCAACACCAACATGGTGCTGGCCGTCGTCCTGGCCGTCTTCGTCTTCGTCGTCGGCCCCACCATCCTGGTCCTCGACCTCATCCCCACCTCCCTGGCGGCGTACTTCGACGAGCTGCCGCAGCTGATGGGCCGCACCGAGGCGTCCACCGGCGGCGGTGACGTCGCCGACTGGCTGAGCAGCTGGACGGTCTTCTACTGGGCCTGGTGGATCTCCTGGACGCCCTTCGTCGGCATGTTCATCGCCCGCATCAGCCGCGGCCGCACGATCCGCCAGTTCGTCGGCGGCGTCATCCTGGTGCCCAGCACCGTCAGCCTCATCTGGTTCGCCGTCTTCGGCGGTACGGCCATGCGGCTGAAGGAGCAGGGCGACCTTGGCGACGCCACCACCCCCGAGGCGCAGCTGTTCGGAGTCCTCCAGGAGTTCCCCATCGCCGGAGTGATGAGCCTCCTGGTGATGATCCTGGTCGGCATCTTCTTCATCTCCGGCGCCGACGCCGCCTCGATCGTCATGGGCACCCTCTCCCAGAAGGGCACCTTCGAGCCCGCCCGGTTCGTCGTGATCTTCTGGGGCGTCGTCACCGGCGCCGTGGCGGCCGTGATGCTGCTCGTCGGCGAGGGCAAGGGCGACGCGCTCGCGGGGCTCCAGCACCTCACCATCCTGGTCGCCGCGCCCTTCGTCCTGGTGATGATCGGCATGTGCTGGGCGCTGATGCGCGACCTGCGCCGCGACCCGCTGATCGTGCGCGGCGAACTGGCCGAGGAGGCCGTGGAGGAGGCGGTGATCGCGGGCCACGAGAAGTACGCGGGCGAGTTCGAGATCCGGATCGGCCCGGCCCAGGACGAGGAGACGGAGGCGGAGCGCGACCGCAGGGACCCGGGCCCGCCGCCCGCGTCCGCCCCCTGACCGCCGCCGCACCGCCGCACCGCCGCCCGCCGACCCTTCGGCGGGCGGCGGGCGCGTCTCAGGCACCCGCCACCAGCCGGGCCACCTCCCGGGCGCAGCCCCAGGCCACGGTGACGCCCGCGCCGCCGTGGCCGTAGTTGTGCACCAGGAGCCCCCCGCCCGGCCCCACCCGTTCGGCCACCAGCCGTACGCCGCCCGTACGCACCGGCCGCAGGCCCACCCGGTGCCCCAGCACCCGGGCGCGGCCGATCTCCGGGCGCAGCCGGGCGCACCGCGCGACGATCGCGGCGGCCGTCCCGGCGTCCGGCTCCGTGCGCCAGTCGTCCTCCTCCGCCGTCCCGCCCAGCACCAGCCGCCCGGGCTGCGGGAAGAAGTACGTCGCCGAACCGGTCGAGGTGTCGGGCGCGACGAACCACTCCTCCACGCCCGGGTTGTCCACCAGCACCAACTGCCCCCGCACCGGCCGCAGCGCCGGGTCCGGTACGAGGTCCCGCGCGCCCAGCCCGGTGCAGTTCACCACCACCGGAGCCCGAGCCTCATCCAGCGATGCCACCGCCCGCCGCTCCACGCACCCGCCCGCCGCCTCCAGCCGCGCGACCAGCCACGCCAGGTGCACCGGCATGTCCACCAGCGGCAGCACGGCCGCCAGATCACCCGACGGCAACTGCCGCAGCGCCGCCACCTCACGCGCCCACGGCCCGAGCGCGCCCAGCTCCGTGGCCGCCTGCACCCCCGCCACCCTCCGCACGCCCGTCGCCACCGGGTCGGCCGCCAGCCGCTCGTACACCTCCAGCGACGCCAGCGCCCACGCGCCCACCCGCTCCACCGGTTCGATGCGGTACGGCCACCACAGCGCACCCGCCACCGCGGAGGTGGTGGCGCCCGGCGCGTCCCGGCTCCACACCCGCACCCGCATCCCCCGCTCGGCCAGCGTGACCGCCGTCGTCAGCCCCACGACCCCGCCGCCCACCACGATCACGTCACCGCCCATGCCGGGACGGTAGCCTGGCCGCGGCGCGCGCGCCCGCGCTTCCGGACGGGCGCTCCCGATCGGGCCCGGTCCGGGGAGAGGCCCTAAAATCGATCCCCTGATGACAGCAACCCTCGTCGCCAAGGACCTCGCCGCCGGCCACGGCGAACGCACCCTCTTCTCCGGCCTCGACCTCGTCGTCGCCCCCGGCGACGTGATCGGCCTCGTCGGCGTCAACGGCGCCGGGAAGTCGACCCTGCTCCGGCTGCTCGCCGGGCTCGACCGGCCCGAGCACGGGGAGCTGCGCCTGTCCCCGCCGGCCGCGACCGTCGGCCACCTGCCGCAGGAGCCGGAGCGGCGCGCGGGGGAGACCGTACGGGACTTCCTGGCCCGCCGTACCGGCGTCGCCGCCGCCCAGGCCGCCATGGACACCGCCACCCAGGGCCTCGTCGACGGCACCCCCGGCGCCGACGACGCCTACGCCACCGCCCTGGAGCGCTGGCTGAACCTCGGCGGCGCCGACCTCGACGAGCGCGCCGAGGAGGTCGCCGGCACGCTCGGCCTGACCGTCGGCCTCGACCGGCCCATGACATCCCTCTCCGGCGGCCAGGCAGCCCGCGCCGGCCTCGCCTCGCTCCTCCTGTCCCGCTACGACGTCTTCCTGCTCGACGAGCCGACCAACGACCTCGACCTCGACGGCCTCGAACGGCTGGAAGGATTCGTCCAGGGCCTGCGCGCCGGGACGGTCGTCATCAGCCACGACCGCGAGTTCCTCGCCCGTACCGTCACCAAGGTCCTGGAACTGGACCTGGCCCAGCAGCAGATCCGGCTCTACGGAGGCGGCTACGAGGCGTACCTGGAGGAGCGGGAGACCGCCCGCCGGCACGCCCGCGAGGACTACGAGGAGTACGCCGACAAGAAGGCCGCGCTGGAGGGCCGCGCCCAGATGCAGCGCTCCTGGATGGACAAGGGCGTCAAGAACGCCCGGCGCAAGGCGGGCGCCGACAACGACAAGCTCGGCCGCAAGTTCCGCAGCGAGGCGAGCGAGAAGCAGGCGGCCAAGGCCCGCCAGACCCAGCGCATGATCGAGCGGCTCGACACGGTCGAGGAGCCCCGCAAGGAGTGGGAGCTGCGCATGGAGATCGCCGCCGCGCCGCGCTCCGGCGCGGTCGTCGCCACCCTGCGCGACGCCGAGGCCGCCCGCGGCGGCTTCCGCCTCGGCCCCGTCTCGCTCCAGGTCGACTGGGCCGACCGGATGGCCATCACCGGGGCCAACGGCGCCGGCAAGTCCACCCTGCTCGCCGCGCTCCTCGGCCGCCTCCCGCTCGACGCCGGCCACGCCGCCCTCGGCCCCGGCGTCGTCGTCGGCGAGGTCGACCAGGCGCGCCGCCTCTTCCACGGCGAGGAGACGCTGCTCGAGGCGTTCTGCACGGCGGTGCCCGACACCGAACAGGCCGACGTACGCACCCTGCTGGCCAAGTTCGGGCTCAAGGCCCACCACGTCACCCGCTCGGCGACCTCCCTCTCGCCCGGCGAGCGCACCCGGGCCGCCCTCGCCCTGCTCCAGGGCCGGGGCGTGAACCTGCTGGTGCTGGACGAGCCGACCAACCACCTCGACCTGCCGGCCATCGAACAGCTGGAGTCGGCCCTCGACACGTACTCCGGCACGCTGCTCCTCGTCACCCACGACCGGCGGATGCTCGACGCGGTCCGCACCACCCGCCGCATCGAGGTGGCCGACGGCAAGGTGACCGAGCTGTGACGGCCGAGAACGCCGTCCGCCGGCTGGTCGCCCTGCTGGACGACCCCGACTCGGACGTGGACGCCACCATCCGGCTGGCCGACGAGATCGCCGCGTCCGGCGACCGGGGGCCGCTGCCGCTGCTGGAGGCGGAACTCGACCGCGCCGTCCGCGACCGCAACCCCTACGCCCGTGAGGTACTGGGCGGGGTCCTCGGGCAGCTCGGCGGCGCCCCGGTGCTGCCCGTGCTGCTGCGCGCCTCCGCCGTGGACATGGGGGAGGCCGACCAGGACGGCCTGGCCACGGAGATCGTCGACGTGGCGCTCACCGACCCGGTCACGGCCCGCGCGCTGCTGGTCCCGCTCACCCGCGACCCGGACGCCGCCGTCGCGGTCCGCGCGGAGTGGGCCCTGCGCTTCCTCCCGGCGCCCCCGGACGCGTGACGGCCGGGCCGGTATCGGTGGCCCGACACAACGCCAGGCCCGGCGCCCGGCGGCACGGGCCGACCACCGGCGCCCGCCGCCCGGACACGCCCCCGGACGCGTAACGGCCGAGCCGGGGTCGGTGGCCCGACACAACGCGAAGCCCGCCGCCCGGCGGCACGAGCCGCCCACCGGCGCCCGCCGCCCGGCCCCGGGGGCCACGTCCACACCCCCGGGACCGGGCCGACCGCCTCGCCTCAGCGGCGGCCCTTGGCGCCGTCGCCGCCGCCCAGCAGGCCCGCCTTGCGGAGGGCGTCGGCCATCGCGCTGTTGGCGGGCGCCGGGGCCTGACGGCCACCCGCGCCGCCCCGCGCACCGCCGCCGTTCCCGCCGCCCCGCGCACCGCTGGCACCACCGCCGCCGTTCCCGGCGCGCCGGTCGCCGCGACCGCCGCCACCGCGCCGGTCACCGCCACCGCTGCCGCCCTGGCGCTGCTGCGGCGGGCGGCCGCCCCGCTCGCGCCGGGGCGCGTCGGAGGAGCCCGAGCCGCCGGGCTCGTCGTCCAGGCGCAGGGTCAGCGAGATCCGCTTGCGCGGGATGTCGACGTCCAGCACCTTCACCTTCACCACGTCACCCGGCTTGGCCACCTCGCGCGGGTCCTTGACGAAGGTCCGCGACATCGCCGACACATGGACCAGCCCGTCCTGGTGCACACCGATGTCCACGAAGGCACCGAAGGCGGCCACATTGGTGACGACGCCCTCCAGCACCATGCCCGGCTCCAGGTCGCCGATCTTCTCGACGCCCTCCTTGAAGGTGGCCGTCCGGAAGGCCGGCCGCGGGTCGCGCCCCGGCTTCTCCAGCTCGCGCAGGATGTCGGTGACGGTCGGCAGGCCGAAGGTCTCGTCCACGAAGTCGTCCGCCCGCAGCGACCGCAGCACCGAGGTGTTGCCGATCAGGGAGGCGACCTCGGCGCCCGTCGTCTTCACCATCCGCCGCACCACCGGGTACGCCTCGGGGTGCACGCTGGACCCGTCCAGCGGGTCGTCACCGCCCCGGATCCGCAGGAAGCCCGCGCACTGCTCGTACGCCTTCGGGCCCAGCCGCGCCACGTCCTTGAGCGCCCGCCGCGACCGGAAGGGGCCGTTGGCGTCGCGGTGGGCGACGATGTTCTCGGCGAGGCCCGCCCCGATGCCGGACACCCGCGAAAGCAGCGGCGCCGAGGCGGTGTTGACGTCGACCCCGACGCCGTTCACACAGTCCTCGACGACGGCGTCCAGCGACCGGGACAGCTTCACCTCGGACAGGTCGTGCTGGTACTGGCCGACGCCGATCGACTTGGGGTCGATCTTGACCAGCTCGGCCAGCGGGTCCTGGAGGCGGCGCGCGATCGACACGGCGCCGCGCAGCGAGACGTCCAGCTCCGGCAGCTCCTGCGAGGCGAAGGCGGAGGCCGAGTACACCGAGGCACCCGCCTCGGACACCATGACCTTGGTGAGCTTCAGCTCCGGGTGGCGGGCGATCAGGTCGGCGGCCAGCTTGTCGGTCTCCCGCGAGGCGGTGCCGTTGCCGATGGCGACCAGCTCGACCGCGTGCTCCTTCGCCAGCCGGGCCAGCGTCGCCAGCGACTGGTCCCACTTGTTGGCCGGGACGTGCGGGTAGATCGTGTCCGTGGCGACGACCTTGCCGGTCGCGTCCACGACGGCGACCTTCACGCCGGTACGGAAACCGGGGTCGAGCCCGAGCGTCGCGCGCGTCCCGGCCGGTGCCGCGAGCAGCAGGTCGCGCAGGTTGGCGGCGAAGACCCGTACCGCCTCGTCCTCGGCCGCCGTCCGCAGCCGCAGCCGCAGGTCGATGCCGAGGTGGACCAGGATGCGGGTGCGCCAGGCCCAGCGGACCGTCTCGCCGAGCCAGGCGTCGCCCGGCCGGCCCCGCTGCGCGATCCCGAAGCGGGAGGCGACGATCCCCTCGTACGACGACGGGCCCTCGACGGGCTCCTCCGGCTCCAGGACCAGGTCGAGGACCTCCTCCTTCTCGCCGCGCAGCATCGCGAGCACCCGGTGCGAGGGCAGCTCGGTGAAGGGCTCGGCGAAGTCGAAGTAGTCGGCGAACTTCGCCCCCGCCTCCTCCTTGCCGTCCCGGACCTTCGCCGCCAGCCGCCCGCGGGTCCACATCCGCTCACGCAGCTCGCCGATCAGGTCGGCGTCCTCGGAGAACCGCTCGGTGAGGATGGCGCGCGCGCCCTCCAGAGCCGCCGCCGGGTCCGCGACGCCCTTGTCCGCGTCGACGAACGCGGCGGCGGCGGCGAGCGGCTCCACGGACGGGTCGCCGAGGAGCCCGTCCGCGAGCGGCTCCAGCCCGGCCTCGCGGGCGATCTGCGCCTTGGTGCGCCGCTTCGGCTTGAACGGCAGGTAGACGTCCTCCAGCCGCGCCTTGGTGTCGGCGGCGAGGATGCGGGCCTCGACGTCCTCGGTGAGCCTGCCCTGTTCGCGTACGGACGCGAGGACGGCGGCCCGCCGGTCCTCCAGCTCCCGCAGGTACCGCAACCGCTCCTCGAGCGTGCGCAGCTGCGCGTCGTCGAGCATCTCGGTCGCTTCCTTGCGGTAGCGCGCGATGAACGGCACGGTCGACCCGCCGTCGAGCAGCTCGACGGCCGCCCTCACCTGTCGCTCGCGTACGCCGAGCTCCTCGGCGATCCTGCCTTCGATGGACGTCGTCACGGTGTCCCGACTCGCCTTCTCGTGCCTGTCAGCTTGAGCCTGCATTCTGCCGGGTCACCGTGCGGCGTGTCCGTCTGCCCCGTCGTCAGGCGCGGCGCGCCCGGCCTCCGCCCCGCGACGCCCCGCCGAAGAGCCGGGCCAGGAGCCGGAACGGCAGGGTGACGACGGTGGCGACGGCCGAGCCGATCATGCGGAAGAAGTCGGCGATGGTACGCACGGGGCACCTCCATGTGCTGTCGGTTGCCCCCTGCGGGTTGCCGCCGTCACCCCGGCGAAACGTGCCGCCCCGGCGTGGTTCAGCCCCGGCCCACCAGGTCCGCCGGGAAGGCGCCCGCCGCGACCGCCGTGCCCAGGAAGCCGCGGGCCAGGTCGGTGAGGCGCTCCACGTCCGCCGCGCCGAGGTGCTCGTACGGGGCGGCGTCCAGGCGGTCGGTGTGGTCCTCGACCGCCGCGCGCAGCCCGGTGCCCGCCTCGGTCAGCTCGCCGGCCGCGTCCAGCAGGCCCCGCCCGCGCAGCCGCTCGGCCGCCGCGTCCCAGTCGGCGCGCCGCCAGCCGCGGGTGGCCAGGATCCAGCGGGGCGCCATGCCCTTCCCGGTGGCCGTGTGGCTCACGAGCGCCTCCAGCGGGTCGAGGCCCGCGTCCAGCAGGGCGATCAGGTGCGCGTCGCCCCGGTGCTCGCGCAGCAGGGTGGCCGCGTGCCAGTACGCCAGGTGCGGCGCCTCGGGGACGGGCAGGTCGGCGTGGGCGGCGTACAGCGGGCGGGCGTGCCGGGTGCAGCCCTCGGCGGCGCGCAGGGCGAGCCGGGCGGCCTCCGCCATCGTCTCGGACTCCACCGCCTCGTCGCCGAGCAGCCGGCGCAGCGTGGTGTCGGCGGCGCGCAGCCGGGCGGCGAGTACCGCGGCGGGCGACGCGGTGTCCCAGACGGCCGGCAGATGGCGGGCGACCAGTTCGTGGTTGAAGTTGTAGAACGCCGCGGTGACCACGCCGGGCCCCACGGCGCCCATCGCGGCGGCGCGGCCGGCGAAGTACGCGGCGCTGGAGTCGGTGACCCCGAGGCCGGCCATCTCCCGGGCGAAGTCGGGCGAGAAGTACACCGTCGAGTGGAGCGGGTTCACGGCGTTGTGGCAGCGGCGGCCTGCGCGCGGCGGGAGAGTCGTCATGCGCCGCAGGTTACCGACTGGTTGGTACGCCCTGGAAGGCCGGGGCGCCGTGAGGCCCGCCGCCCCCGGGCCGGACCGGATGGCAGGAAAGGCGGGATCCTCGTCATTGCGGCCATGGCGGCGGGCCCCGAAGGATGAGGGGCATGACGCAACGACCCGTCCTCGTCGTCCTCTTCGACGGCGTGCAGAGCCTGGACGTCACCGGACCGGTGGAGGTGTTCGCGGGCGCCTGCCACATCGCCGCGGACGCCTATCCGATCCGTACCGCCTCGCTCGACGGCGGGCCGGTGCGCACCCAGAGCGGGCTGAGCCTGGCCGCCGACACCTCCCTCGCCGGGGCCGGACCGGCCCACACCCTGCTGGTGCCGGGCGGCGAGGGCAGCCTCGACCCCGACCCGCGCCTGGTCGACTGGCTGCGCGTCCATGCGCCGCGCGCCGAGCGCCTGGTCTCGGTCTGCACGGGCGCGCTGCTCCTGGCCCGGGCCGGCCTGCTGGACGGCCGGCGCGCCACCACCCACTGGGCGTTCTGCGAGACCCTCGCCGCGGGCCACCCGGAGGTCGAGGTGGACCCGGACCCGATCTTCGTACGGGACGGCCGGATCGCCACCTCGGCGGGCGTCACCGCGGGCATCGACCTGGCCCTCGCCCTGGTCGAGGAGGACCTCGGGCGGGACGCGGCGCTCGTCGTCGCCCGCCACCTGGTGGTCTTCCTGCGCCGCCCCGGCAACCAGTCCCAGTTCAGCGCCCAGCTCTCCGCCCAGACCGCCCGGCGCGCACCCCTGCGCGAGGTCCAGCGGTTCATCACCGAGCACCCGGACGCCGACCTGTCCGTGGACGCCCTGGCCGCCCGCGCCCGGCTCTCCCCGCGCCACTTCGCCCGCGCCTTCCGGGCGGAGACCGGCACCACACCGGGCCGCTACGTCGACCGCGTACGCCTCGAACACGCGCGGCGCCTGCTGGAGGACGCCGGCGGCGGCGTCCAGGAGGTCGCCCGCGCGGCGGGCTACGGCACCCCCGAGGCGATGCGCCGGGCCTTCGTCAAGGCGCTCGGGACCCCGCCCGCCGAGTACCGGCGCCGCTTCCACGCCCCGCCGCACCCCGCCCCCGCCCCCGCCCCCGCCCACTGACCCCGCACCCCGCACTCCGAGAGGACACCGGTACCCATGCGCATCGCCATCCTGCTGTACCCCGGCTTCACCACCCTGGACGCCACCGGCCCGTACGAGATCATCAGCCGGCTGCCCGGCGCCGAGACGGTGTTCACCGCCAAGGAGGCCGGCCCGGTCCGCAACGATCAGGGCAACCTCGCCCTGGTCGCCGACCGGCCCCTCACCGAGGTGACCGACCCGGACATCGTCGTCGTCCCGGGCACCGGCGACTGGGAGCCGGTCCTGCGCGACCGGGAGACCCTCGACTGGCTCCGTGCCGCCGACGCCACCAGCACCTGGACCACCTCGGTGTGCACCGGCTCGCTGATCCTCGCCGCCGCCGGCCTCCTCCGGGGCCGCCGCGCCACCAGCCACTGGCTCGCGCTGGACCTGCTCAAGGAGTACGGGGCCGAACCGACCGGGGAGCGGGTCGTCACCGACGGCAAGTACGTCACGGCCGCCGGGGTCTCCTCCGGCATCGACATGGGCCTGAGCCTGGTGGGCCGCATCGCCGGCGACCGGCACGCCCAGAGCGTCCAGCTCCTCACCGAGTACGACCCGCAGCCCCCGTACGACGCGGGCTCCCCGGACAAGGCCCCGGCCGAGATCGTCGCCTTCTGGCGCGAGGAGATGCGCCGCACCACCTGACCGCACCGGAGCTGCGCCCGGCGGCTCAGAGCGTGTACGTGAAGCGCGGGGCACGCCGGGCCAGGAAGGCGGCGACGCCCTCCGCGGTGTCGCCGCTGCCGCGCGCCTGCTCCGCCCAGTGGGCGTCGCGGTCGGTGCGGCCCGCCGCGAACTCCTTGGCCGACGCCTGGGTCAGCAGCGACCGGGACGCCAGGACCGCGGTGAACTCCCGCACCCGGCGGTCCAGTTCGCCGGGCGGGAGCACCTCGTCCACCAGCCCGGTGCGCAGCGCCCGGCCGGTGTCGACCAGCTCGCCCGAGAACAGCAGGTACTTCGCGGCGGAGGGGCCCACCAGGGCCACCAGCCGCCGGGTGGAGGAGGCGGGGTAGACGATCCCGAGCTTCGCCGGGGTGATGCCGAAGAGGCTGCCCTCCTCGGCGAACCGCAGGTCGCAGGCGGCGGCGAGCTGGCTGCCGCCGCCCACGCAGTAGCCCCGGACGGCGGCCAGCGAGGGCTTGGGGAAGGCGGCGAGCGCCTCCTCGGCGCGTACCGCGAGGGACTGCTGCTCGTCGCCCGGCTCGCCCAGCGACGCGATGTCGGCCCCGGCGCAGAAGGTGCCGCCCGCGCCGGTCAGCACCAGGACCCGTACGTCCCGGTCCGCGGCCAGGCGGTCGAGCAGCCCGGGCAGCGCGCGCCACATGCCGGCCGTCATGGCGTTGCGCTTGGCGGGGTTGCTGATCACGACGGTGGCGACCCCGTCGGTGACGGAGTGCTCCAGCTGCGGCTGTTCCATGGGCCGGATGCTATCGGGCCGCTCCCGCACGCCCGATCAGACAAGGGCAGGAGTGGTCGAAGCCGCGATCCGGTCGTACATCCGCGGTCGCCGTCCGTCGAATAGCCGCTGACTTCTGGTCAGTAGCCCTGTTCCGGCCATGAGGGGCCAACACTCGATGCGTGGCGACAATCGAGCACGAGGGTGGAAACCGGACCATGGAGAACCCCGGGAGCGTCCCCGTCCGGCCTCCCTCCTACGAAGGGGTATGGCGATTCACCGCTCCCGCCGTCGACGTCTCCGTACCGCAGGCCAGGCGTGCCGTACGGGATCTGCTGAAACGTCAATGCGTGCCGGCGCACGACGATGTCGTCCACGGCCTGCTGCTGATCGTCTCGGAACTGGTGACCAACGCCGTGCGGCACGCGGCCCTGCTGTCGCCCGAGCTGGCCGTCGAGGTGGCCATCGGGGCGGAGTGGATCCGGGTGTCGGTGGAGGACAGCCACCCGTACCGGCCCAAGGCGCTGGAGACCGACTACGGCCGCACCGGCGGACGCGGGCTGCTGCTGGTGCGGGAGATCACCGGCGAGGCGGGCGGGGAGTGCGACGTCGAGCACACCGCGAGCGGCGGCAAGATCATCTGGGCGGCGCTGCCGATGAGACCCGGGGCGGGCGGACGCGCCCCCGCGGCGCGGGTCCCGTCCGCCGTACCGCCGCCCGGCCCCGGGCCGCTCCCCCCGGCTGTGCCCACCGCCCCCGTCACCCCGGCCGCGCCGCCCGCAGACCCCGTCACCCCCGCCGTGCCGTCCGCGGCCCCCGTCACCCCGGCCGTGCCGTCCGCGGCCCCCGCGCCACCGCCGCCGTCCCTGCCGACGGCAGCGGCCGGCCCCCCGTCGCACGGGGGACCGGCCGCGGAGGACGGGGCGGGCGTCACCAGCCGCCGGTCTCCCCTGTCAGCTCCTTGATCGCCGGACGCGCCGCGTCCAGCACCGTCATGAACCACGCGGAGAACGGCCCGGCCTCGTGCCGCTCGGCCAGCTCACGCGCCGTCACGAAGGCGGTCTCCTCGATCTCCTCCGGGTCCGGCCGGAGCGGAGCCTGCACCATTCCCACGAAAAGGTGGTTGTACTCCTGCTCCACCAGCCCCGAGGCGGGGTCCGGGTGGTTGTAGCGGACCGTGCCGGCCTCGGCGAGCAGCGACGGCGAGACGCCCAGCTCCTCGTGGACCCGCCGGGCCGCCGCCGCGAACGGCGCCTCACCCGGATACGGATGCCCGCAACAGGTGTTCGACCAGACGCCGGGGGAGTGGTACTTCCCCAGCGCCCGCCGCTGGAGCAGCAGCCGCCCCTCCTCGTCGAAGAGGAACACCGAGAACGCCCGGTGCAGCTGCCCGGGCGCCTGGTGGGCGGCCAGCTTCTCCGCGGTGCCGATGGTGGTGCCGTTCTCGTCGACCAGTTCGAGCATGATCGACGGCGCGGTCCCGTTCGACGAGCTGTTCGCCGCGGTGGCTGGTGTGGTCGGCATAACCATCCTTCGCTTCGGTTCTCGGCCCGTTGGGCACGCCTTAGTGTGCCGTACAAAGAGCTGCTTGTCGGCACACGACCGTCCCCGCCCGACATGTCGGATCAGACACCGAACGCCGGTGGGTAGTGGATCGTGCCCACCGGCAGACGCCCGGAACCCTCCAGGTCGAGCGCCATCATGGCGTCGTCCGGCACCTCGAACGGCGCCCTGATCCCGTACCGCGAAGCGGGCGTGAAACCGAACCTCGGGTAGTACTCCGGATGACCGAGCACCAGGACCAGCCGCTCCCCGCGCAGCCGGGCCGCGTCCAGCACCGCCCGCACCACCGCCTGCCCGGCGCCCCGCCCCTGGTGCCCGGGCGCCACCGCCACCGGCGCCAAGGCCGCGGCGGGGGCGTCACCCACCCGGCAGCGGGTGACCAGCGCGTGGGCGGCGACCGTGCCGTCCGGTGCCTCGGCCACGTACGACAGGCCCGGCAGCCACGCGGACCGGTCCGCGCGCAGCCGGTCGACCAGCGCGGCCTCGGCCCCCGTGCCGAACGCGGCGGTGTTCACCGCCCGCACGGCCGCCACGTCCGCGTCCGTCTCCGGCCGGGTGCGCCAGCGGGGATCGGCCGGGCGCAGCACGAACCCGGCGTACCCGTACTCCGCGCCGTGCTCCCGGCGCATCGCGATCTCCGAGAGGAGCCGGCGCGTGGTGGCGTCGGAGCCGGGGCCCTGCCGCGGCAGACCGTGGCGCAGGGCGAAGAAGGCGTCGTGCGTGGTGTGGCCGGACAACATGGGAACCCCTTGCAGCCTCACGGCGGTCAGTGACAGAGCCGTGCCTCGTGCTCCGCGTGACCCCTCGGCTCCAGCTGGAACGTGCAGTGCTCGACGTCGAAGTGGTCGCCCAGGCATCCCTGCAGCTCGTGCAGCAGCTTCTCGTGCCCCACCGAGTCCAGCGCCTCCTGGTGCACCACCACGTGCGCCGACAGCACCGGCATCCCGGAGGTGATCGTCCAGGCGTGCAGGTCGTGCACGTCCAGCACCCCGGGAAGGGCCACTATGTGCGCCCGTACCTCGGCCATGTCCACGCCCTTCGGGGCGGACTCCAGCAGCACGTCCAGCGTCTCGCGCAGCAGCTTCAGGGTGCGCGGGACGATCATCAGGCCGATGACCAGCGAGGCGATCGGGTCGGCCGCCTGCCAGCCGGTGGCCAGGATGATCCCGGCCGAGATCAGCACCGTCACCGAGCCGAGCGCGTCCGCCAGCACCTCCAGATAGGCGCCCCGCACGTTCAGGCTCTCCTTCTGCCCCCGTACCAGCAGGGACAGCGAGACCATGTTGGCGACCAGGCCGAACAGGGCGAACGCGATCGCCACCCCGCCCTTGGTCTCGGCCGGCGTGATGAACCGCTGCACCGCCTCGAACAGCAGGAAGCCGCCCACCCCGAGCAGCAGCAGGCAGTTGGCGAGCGCCGCCAGTATCTCCGCCCGCGCGAAGCCGTAGGTGCGCCGCTGGTCGGCGGGGCGCCCGGCGAAGTGGATCGCCAGCAGCGCCATGGCGAGGCCCACGGCGTCGGTCGCCATGTGGGCGGCGTCGGCGATCAGGGCGAGCGAGTCGGCGACCACACCGCCCACGATCTCGGCCACCATGACCGCCACCGTGATCGCGAGCGCGATCCGCAACCGCCCCCGGTACGCGGCGGCGGCGGTGCCGGTCGGCGGCGGACCGCCGTGCGCGTGCCCGTGCCCGTGGTCGTGCCCAGCCCCCATGGAAAGCGCCTCCCGTTGATCGACGACACCGGCCAGTGAACTACGGGTGGGGGGTATCCGCAAGCTGGCATTGAACACGGTTGTCATCTGCCCTGACCTGCGGTTATGCCTCCTGGTCAGGGCCGTGGGCGATGCGCCCGGGAGGTCGCCGGGGACGGTCGGCGGACGGTTCCTCCGCGGGCCGTCCCGGCCGCGGTTTGTGGGGCGAGCCACCGATCGAGGATGATGATCGCGTACGGGCGGACGGCCGCCGGAGGCCGGGAAACCTCGGTGAAGTCCGGCTTCCGTTCATCCGATAGCCTCTGCCGACGTGCCGCCGCCCGCGACCGGGCCGAGCCGCCGCGCACCAGCCCCGTTCAGGCCCAAGGAGTGAGTTCGTCTGTCGACCGCCATCCTCACCGGTCCGCCGGTACCCGGATCGCCGCTCGAGGGCGATCTGCGGTCGCTGGGCTTCGACGTCCGGACCGCCGCCGACGCGCGGGAGACCGCCGCGCTGCTCGCCGCCGTCCCGGCCGCCGAGCGGGTCGCGGTCGTCGACCCGCGCTTCGTGGGCCACGTCCACGCACTGCGCCTCGCCCTGACGGACCCCCGCTTCCCGGCCGCCGCCGCCCCCGGCGCGCTCACCGCCCAGCCGGAGGCCCGCGCCGCGCTCACCCGCGCGCTCACGGCCGTGACGCCGGTCACGGAACGGAGCGTCACGGCCCCCGCCACCACCACGGCCGGAGCGCCGGCCACCGGGCCCGCGACCACCACGGCCGGAGCGCCGGCCACCGGGCCCGCGACGACCGCGGCCGGAGCGCCGGCCACCGCGCCCGCGACCACCACGGCCGGAGCGCCCGCCACCGCGCCCGCCCCGGGCGCCGGTGCCGGGCCGGCCACCCTGCCCGACCTGCTCGCGGACGCCCTCGGCGCCGACGGGGTCGCCGTCCACCGGCCCGACCTCGGGTCGCTGGTCGCCGCCGTGCCCGCCGACCCGCAGAGCCGCAAGGAGACCCGCGACGCCGTCGAGGCCGTCGACGACGAGGCCGTACGGCTCCGCTCCGCCGTGAAGGCCCGCGACGGGTTCTTCACCACCTTCTTCATCAGCCCCTACTCCCGCTACCTCGCCCGCTGGTGCGCCCGCCGGGGCCTCACGCCCAACCAGGTCACCACCGCCTCGCTGGTCACCGCGCTCGTCGCGGCCGGCTGCGCGGCCACCGGGACGCGCGGCGGGTACGTCGCCGCCGGAGTGCTGCTCCTCTTCTCCTTCGTCCTGGACTGCACCGACGGCCAGCTCGCCCGCTACTCGCTCCAGTACTCGACGATGGGCGCCTGGCTCGACGCGACCTTCGACCGGGCCAAGGAGTACGCCTACTACGCGGGCCTCGCGCTCGGCGCCGCCCGCGGCGGGGACGACGTCTGGGCCCTGGCCCTGGGCGCGATGGTCCTCCAGACCTGCCGCCATGTCGTGGACTTCTCCTTCAACGAGGCCAACCACGACGCCACCGCCAACACCAGCCCCACCGCCGCGCTCTCCGACAAGCTCGACGCCAAGGGCTGGACGGTCTGGGCGCGCCGGATGATAGTCCTGCCCATCGGCGAACGCTGGGCCATGATCGCCGTCCTCACGGCGGTCACCACCCCCCGCGTCGTCTTCTGGGCCCTGCTGATCGGCTGCGCCTTCGCCGCCTGCTACACCACCGCCGGCCGCCTCCTGCGGTCGCTCACCCGCAAGGCCCGCCGCACCGACCGGGCCGCCCGCGCCCTGGCCGACCTCGCCGACTCCGGCCCGCTCGCCCAGGCCGTCGCCGGGGCGTTCCGCTCCGCGCCCCGGACCCTGGCGCCCGTCACCGCCCTCGTGGGCGCCGCCGCCGTGGTCGCCACCGCGGCGCTCGCCCCCCTCGACGGCCCCTGGCCGGCGCTCGCCGCCCTCGCCTACGCCGTGACGTCCGGCGTGGCCGTCGCCCGCCCGCTGAAGGGCGCGCTGGACTGGCTCGTCCCGCCCGTCCTCCGCGCCGCGGAGTACCTCACGATCCTGGTCCTGGCCGCCCGCGCGGAGGCCCCGCAGGCGCTTCCCGCCGCATTCGGCCTGGTCGCGGCCGTCGCCTACCATCACTACGACACGGTCTACCGCATCCGCGGCGGCACCGGCGCGCCGCCCGCGTGGCTGGTGCGGACGATCGGCGGCCACGAGGGCCGCACGCTGGTGGTGGCGGTCCTCGCCACGGTCCTGGCGACCGGGAGCGGCTTCACGCTCGCGCTCACCGTCCTCGCCGTGGCCGTCGCGCTGGTGGTGCTCGTGGAGTCCATCCGCTTCTGGGTGTCCTCCGGAGCACCCGCCGTACACGACGAAGGAGAACCCGCATGATCGGCCTCGTACTGGCAGCCGGTGCCGGACGGCGTCTGCGCCCCTACACCGACACGCTCCCGAAGGCCCTCGTGCCGGTCGACCCCGCCGGTACCGGTGAGAAGACCGTGCTGGACCTCACCCTCGCCAACTTCGCCGCCGTCGGCCTGACCGAGGCCGCGATCGTCGTGGGCTACCGCAAGGAAGCGGTCTACGCCCGCAAGGAGGAGCTGGAGGCCACGTACGGCCTGAAGCTCACCCTGATCGACAACGACAAGGCCGAGGAGTGGAACAACGCCTACTCCCTGTGGTGCGCGCGTGACGTCCTGAAGGAGGGCGTCATCCTCGCCAACGGCGACACCGTGCACCCGGTCTCCGTCGAGGAGACCCTGCTCGCCGCCCGCGGTGAGGGCCGCCGCATCATCCTCGCCCTCGACACGGTGAAGCACCTCGCCGACGAGGAGATGAAGGTCATCACCGCCGACGGCCAGGGCGTGCGCCGCATCACCAAGCTGATGGACCCGGCCACCGCCACCGGCGAGTACATCGGCGTCACGCTCATCGAGCCCGAGGCCGCGGCCGACCTCGCCGACGCCCTGAAGGCCACCTTCGAGCGCGACCCGGACCTCTACTACGAGGACGGCTACCAGGAGCTGGTGAACCGCGGCTTCCGGATCGACGTGGCACCCATCGGCGACGTCAGGTGGGTGGAGATCGACAACCACGACGACCTCGCGAAGGGCCGTGAGATCGCGTGCCTGTACTGACCCGGCTCATCCCCTCGCCGGTCGTCGTCGACATCAGCTGCGGGGCGATGGACGACCTGGCCGGCCTCCTCGCCGACCAGCGGATCTCCGCCTCCGGCAAGCTCGCCGTGGCGATCAGCAACGGCTCGGGCCAGACCCTGCGCGAGAAGCTCGCGCCGGTCCTGCCCGACGCCGACTGGTACCCGGTCGAGGACGGCAGCATCGACTCCGCCGTGCGCCTCGCCGACGCCATCAAGGGCAGGCGGTACGACGCCGTGGTCGGCCTCGGCGGCGGCAAGATCATCGACGTGGCGAAGTACGCCGCCGCGCGCGTCGGCGTGCCCATGGTGTCCGTGGCGACGAACCTCTCGCACGACGGCATCTGCTCGCCGGTCTCCACGCTCGACAACGACAACGGACGCGGCTCCTACGGGGTCCCCTCGCCGATCGCCATGGTCATCGACCTCGACGTGATCCGCGAGGCGCCCTCCCGGTTCGTCCGCTCCGGCATCGGGGACGCGATCTCCAACATCTCGTCGATCGCCGACTGGGAGCTGTCGCACCGGCACACCGGCGAGCAGGTCGACGGCCTCGCCGCCGCCATGGCCCGTACGGCGGGGGAGTCGGTGCTGCGCCACCCGGGCACCGTCGCCGACGACGAGTTCCTCATCGTGCTGGCCGAGGCGCTGGTCCTCACCGGAATCGCCATGTCGATCAGCGGTGACACCCGGCCCGCGTCCGGCGCCTGCCACGAGATCTCCCACGCCTTCGACCTGCTCCACCCGGCGCGCTCGGCGCTCCACGGCGAGCAGGTCGGGCTCGGCGCCGCCTTCGCGATGCACCTGCGCGGTGCTCACGAGCAGTCCGGGCTCTTCGCCGAGGTGCTCCGCCGGCACGGCCTGCCCGTGCTGCCCGAGGAGATCGGCTTCTCCCCGGACGAGTTCGTCCGGGCCGTGGAGTACGCGCCGCAGACCCGCCCCGGGCGGTTCACCATCCTCGAGCACCTCGACCTGTCCACCGACCAGATCAGGGACGCGTACGCCGACTATGCCAAGACCATCCGTAGCTGAACTCCGCCCGGTCGTCCACCCGGCCGGAGTGAAGGACCGCCGCAGCGGGGAGCACTGGGGCGGCCGCCTCTACATGCGCGAGATCTCCCTGCGCATCACCCGGCTCCTGGTCACCACGCGGGTCACCCCGAACCAGCTGACGTACGTGATGACGCTCGCGGGCGTCCTCGCCGCCCCGGCGCTGCTGATCCCGGGCATCCCCGGGGCGCTCCTCGGCGCGCTCATGGTCCAGCTCTACCTGCTGCTCGACTGCGTCGACGGCGAGGTGGCCCGCTGGAAGAAGCAGTTCTCGCTGGGCGGGGTGTACCTGGACCGGGTCGGCGCCTACCTGTGCGACGCGGCGGTGCTGACCGGTTTCGGCCTGCGCGCCGCCGACCTGTGGGGCAGCGGCCGGATCGACTGGCTGTGGGCGTTCCTCGGCACCCTTGCCGCGCTGGGGGCCATCCTGATCAAGGCCGAGACCGACCTGGTCGGCGTGGCCCGCCACCAGGGCGGCCTGCCGCCGGTCCAGGAGTCGGCCGCCGAGCCCCGCTCGTCGGGCATGGCGCTGGCCCGCAGGGCGGCGGCCGCGCTGAAGTTCCACCGGCTCGTCCTCGGCATCGAGGCGTCGCTGCTCATCGTGGTGCTGGCGATCCTGGACACGGTCCGCGGCGACCTGTTCTTCTCCCGCCTCGGTGTCGCCGTCCTGGCGGGCATCGCCCTGCTCCAGACGGTGCTGCACCTGGTGTCGATCCTCGCCTCCAGCAGGCTGAAGTGAGGGGCCTGTGAGTACGCCGATGAAGCTGGGCGCCGTCATCATCACCATGGGCAACCGCCCCGACGACCTGCGCGCGCTGATCGAGTCCGTCCGCAAGCAGGACGGCGACCCGGTCGAGGTCGTCGTCGTCGGCAACGGCGCCCCCGTCACGGGCGTGCCCGACGGCGTCCGCACGGTCGACCTCCCGGAGAACCTGGGCATCCCGGGCGGGCGCAACGCCGGGATCGAGGCGTTCGGCCCCGGCGGCACGGACGTCGACGCCCTGCTGTTCCTGGACGACGACGGGCTGCTGGCGCAGACCGACACCGCCGAGCTGGTCCGCCGGGCGTTCACCGACGACCCGGAGCTGGGGATCATCAGCTTCCGGATCGCCGACCCGGACACCGGCGCCACCCAGCGGCGGCACGTGCCGCGGCTGCGCGCCTCCGACCCGCTGCGCTCCTCGCGGGTGACGACCTTCCTCGGCGGCGCCAACGCCGTACGGACGAAGGTGCTGGCCGAGGTGGGCGGCCTGCCGGACGCGTTCTTCTACGCGCACGAGGAGACCGACCTCGCCTGGCGGGCGCTCGACGCCGGCTGGATGATCGACTACCGCGCCGACATGGTGCTCTTCCACCCGACTACCGCGCCCTCCCGGCACGCGGTCTACCACCGGATGATCGCCCGCAACCGGGTCTGGCTGGCCCGCCGCAACCTGCCCGCGCCCCTGGTGCCGCTGTACCTCGGCGTGTGGCTGCTGCTGACCCTGGCCAGGCGCCCGTCCGTACCGGCGCTCAAGGCGTGGTTCGGCGGGTTCCGGGAGGGCTGGACCTCCCCGTGCGGCCCGCGCCGGCCCATGAGGTGGCGTACGGTGTGGCGCCTGACGAGACTGGGCCGCCCGCCCGTCATCTGAGAAGCTCGGAATCCGACAGGCCCGCCCGCCCGGCACGCCCGGAGCGGCGGGCCCGACACCACCAGCACGGGCGGCGGGGCCCGGCCGCCACCTGCCCCGCCCGCCCTCATCCGCCGCGCATCCGAAGACGAAAGTTTCCCCCAGTGAGTGAGACAACCCATGACGGAGCGATCGCCGTGACCGCTCCGCCATCCCCGGACGAGGGTCTGTCCCCGGCGGAGCTCGCCGCCAAGTACGGACTGTCGGTCAGCGGCGCCCGGCCCGGTCTGGCCGAGTACGTCCGGCAGCTGTGGGGCCGCCGCCACTTCATCCTGGCGTTCTCCCAGGCGAAGCTCACGGCCCAGTACAGCCAGGCCAAGCTCGGGCAGCTCTGGCAGGTGGCGACACCGCTGCTGAACGCGGCGGTCTACTTCCTCATCTTCGGCCTGATCCTGAACGCGGGCCGCGGCATGGAGAAGGAGGTCTACATCCCCTTCCTGGTGACCGGCGTCTTCGTCTTCATGTTCACGCAGACGTCCGTCATGTCCGGGGTGCGGGCGATCTCCGGGAACCTGGGGCTGGTGCGGGCGCTGCACTTCCCGCGCGCCTCGCTGCCCGTGTCGTTCGCGCTGCAGCAGCTCCAGCAGCTGATGTTCTCCATGATCGTGCTGTTCGTGATCGCGGCGGCGTTCGGCAGCTACCCGTCGCTGAGCTGGCTGCTGATCGTCCCGGCGCTGGCGCTGCAGTTCGTGTTCAACGTGGGCCTGTCGCTGATCATGGCCCGGCTCGGCAGCAAGACCCCGGACCTCGCGCAGCTGATGCCGTTCGTGATGCGGACCTGGATGTACGGGTCGGGCGTGATGTTCTCCATCCCGATCATGCTCCAGGGCAAGCCCGCCTGGATCGCGGACGTGCTGATGTACAACCCGGCGGCCATCTACATGGACCTCATCCGGTTCGCGCTGATCGACGGCTACGGCTCCGAGAACCTGCCGTCCCACGTGTGGTTCGCCGCCCTGCTGTGGGCGGTCCTCGCCGGCGTGGCCGGGTTCGTGTACTTCTGGAAGGCGGAGGAGCGGTACGGCCGTGGCTGACGACATCGACGACCAGACCCAGGCCGCCGTCGCCGACGGCGCCCGCATCCCCACCGTCATCGCCGACGACGTGCACATCGTGTACCGGGTCAACGGCGGCGGGGGCGGCAAGGGCAGCGCCACCGCGGCGCTCAGCCGGATACTGCGCCGCGACAAGCCGGAGTCGCGGGGCGTGCGCAAGGTGCACGCCGTGCGCGGGGTGTCCTTCACCGCGTACCGGGGCGAGGCCATCGGCCTCATCGGCACCAACGGCTCCGGGAAGTCGACCCTGCTGCGGGCCATCGCGGGCCTGCTGCCCACCGAGCGGGGCAAGGTCTACACCGACGGCCAGCCCTCGCTGCTGGGCGTGAACGCGGCCCTGATGGGCGACCTGACCGGTGAGCGCAATGTGATCCTCGGCGGCCTGGCCATGGGCATGTCCCGCGAGGAGATCAAGGAGCGCTACCAGGACATCGTCGACTTCTCCGGCATCAACGAGAAGGGCGACTTCATCACCCTGCCGATG
Organism: Streptomyces sp. NPDC015131; assembly: GCF_043079975.1. Taxonomy (NCBI): domain Bacteria; kingdom Bacillati; phylum Actinomycetota; class Actinomycetes; order Kitasatosporales; family Streptomycetaceae; genus Streptomyces; species Streptomyces sp. NPDC015131. The sequence goes on from NZ_JBIBVB010000001.1 coordinate 948,749, forward strand.
CGGACCTACTCGTCCGGCATGGGCGCGCGGCTGCGGTTCGCCATCGCCGCCGCGAAGAACCACGACGTCCTGATGATCGACGAGGCGCTGGCGACGGGTGACCGGAAGTTCCAGATCCGCTCGGAGGAGCGCATCCGGGAGCTGCGCAAGGAGGCCGGCACGGTCTTCCTGGTCAGCCACAGCAACAAGTCCATCCGGGACACCTGCGACCGCGTCCTGTGGCTGGAGAAGGGCGAGCTGCTGATGGACGGCCCCACCAACGAGGTGCTGCGGGCGTACGAGAAGGAGACCGGCCGCTAGCGGCCCGGAGCGTACGGATCGGTGACGGCCCCCGCCCGCCCGGGCGGGGGCCTCGCGCTGGGCCGGCCGGGTGCGGCGCGCTTCCGCGTGTTCCGGCCGGCCAAGTCCCCTGCCGTACGGGGTGGTTGCCGTCGCGTGTGCGGGTGGCGGGGCCCGGGGGAGCCCCGGGCGCGGTCCCCGGCGTTGTACAACGTAAGCTGTACCGGTGTCATTCGTGGCAAGTCGGGTCAAACCTGCGCGATTCACCCGGATCGGTCCGGCCGGCCTCCGGCGGGAGTCTCCGCCGCGCCGGGGTGGCGCGGCGTCGCGGGACCGGCGGCGTGTCCGAAATAGGATGTTTTGGATCGGCAGTGTAGAACGGGAGACGTGACGGCAATGACGGAGAATCCCCAGCCCCGCCTCCGCAAGGGTCCCGCCGTCCGCACGCCGGGCAGTCCGCGGTGACCACCACCGCACGGGTGACACCCGACCCCGCCGCGCGCGGCACGCTCGACAAGGCCGCCCGCGAGAACTTCCCCGTGGCCCCCTTCTTCCTGCCCCGCGCCTGGCGCGCCGACCTCATGGCCGTCTACGGCTACGCCCGCCTGGTCGACGACATCGGCGACGGCGATCTGGCCCCCGGCGGCGCCGACGCCCGCCACCTCGGCGCCGAGGGCGAGACCGACCGGCTCACCCTCCTCGACGCCTTCGAGACCGACCTGCGGCGCGTCTTCGACGGAACCCCCCGCCACCCGCTGATGCGCGCCCTGCAGCCCACCGTGCGGCGCCACACGCTCACCCCCGAGCCGTTCCTCGGCCTGATCGAGGCCAACCGCCAGGACCAGCTCGTCCGGCGCTACCAGACCTACGATCAGCTCGCCGCCTACTGCGAGCTGTCCGCCAACCCCGTCGGCCGCCTCGTCCTCGGCATCACCGGCACCACCAGCCCCGAACGCCTCCGCCACTCCGACGCCATCTGCACCGCGCTCCAGATCGTCGAACACCTCCAGGACGTCGCCGAGGACTACGCCCGCGACCGCGTCTACCTCCCGGCCGACGACATGAAACGGTTCGGCGTCACCGAGGCCGACCTCGCCCGGCCCAACGCCACCGGCCCGGTGCGCGCCCTCGTCGCCCACGAGGCCGAACGCGCCCGCCGCCTGCTGCACGACGGCGCCCCCCTGGTGGGCAGCGTCCGCGGCCGGCTCCGGCTGCTGCTCGCCGGCTTCGCCGGCGGCGGGCACGCCGCGCTCGACGCCATCACGGCCGCCGGACACGACGTACTCCCCGGACCGCCCAGAGCCACCAGACCGAACCTGATGCGCGCGGTGGGAACCGTGTTGCGCAGAGCACGTGGAGAGGGGTGAGCGGGACCGTGGAGACACAGACCCCGGCGTCCGCGCCGGTGGCGGCCGCCTACAGCTACTGCGAGGCCGTCACCGGACAGCAGGCCCGCAACTTCGCCTACGGCATCCGGCTGCTGCCCACCGAGAAGCGGCAGGCCATGTCGGCGCTGTACGCGTTCTCCCGGCGGGTCGACGACATCGGCGACGGCCCCCTCGCGCCCGACGCCAAGACCGACCGGCTCCGGGCCACCCGCGAGCTGCTCGGCCGCATCCGCGACGGCGCCGTCGACGAGGACGACACCGACCCGGTCGCCGTCGCCCTGGCCGACACCGCCCGGCGCTTCCCGCTGCCGCTCGGCGGCCTCGACGAACTCATCGACGGCGTCCAGATGGACGTACGCGGCGAGACCTACGAGACCTGGGACGACCTCAAGGTCTACTGCCGGTGCGTGGCAGGCGCCATCGGCCGCCTCTCGCTCGCCATCTTCGGCACCGTGCCCGGCGCGCACGGAGCCGAACGCGCCCCCGAGTACGCCGACACCCTCGGTCTCGCCCTCCAGCTGACCAACATCCTGCGCGACGTCCGCGAGGACGCCGGAACCGGCCGCACCTACCTGCCCGCCGAGGACCTCGCCAAGTTCGGCTGCTCCGAAGGGTTCCGCGCCGCCACCCCGGCCCCCGGAGCCGACTTCGCCGGGCTCTTCCAGTACGAAGTGGCCCGCGCCCGCGCCCTGTTCGCCGAGGGCTACCGGCTGCTGCCCCTGCTCGACCGGCGCAGCGGCGCCTGCGTCGCCGCCATGGCCGGCATCTACCGCCGCCTCCTGGACCGCATCGAGCGCGACCCCGGGGCCGTGCTCCGCGGCCGGGTCTCGCTCCCCGGCCCCGAGAAGGCGTACGTCGCGGTCCGCGGCCTCTCCGGCCTGGACACCCGCACCGTCTCCCGCCGGCTCGTCAGGCGGCGCGCCTAGATGACGACGATGCCCGGGACCGGCCCGGTGAACCGGCACAATCGGCGCGCAACCCCGCACCACCGCCTCGCGTCACCGACTGCGACGACCCGACGGGAGACCGCATGAGCGACGACGTCCTGACCCCGGGCCGCGCCGCACCCGGCAGCGCCGTGGTCGTCGGCGGCGGCCTCGCCGGCATCACCGCCGCGCTGCGCCTGGCCGACGCCGGACTGCGCGTCACCCTCCTGGAGGGCCGGCCCCGCCTCGGCGGCCTCGCGTTCTCCTTCAAGCGCGGCGACCTCACCGTCGACAACGGCCAGCACGTCTACCTCCGCTGCTGCACCGCCTACCGCTGGTTCCTCGACCGCGTCGGCGGCACCAACCTCGCCCCCCTCCAGCCCCGCCTCGACGTCCCCGTCCTCGACGTCGCCCACCCGCGCGGCCCCCGCCTCGGCCGGCTGCGCCGCACCGCGCTGCCCGTCCCGTTCCACCTCGGCGCGAGCCTCGCCCGCTACCCGCACCTCTCGCTCGCCGAACGCGCCGCCGTGGGCCGCGCCGCCCTCGCGCTCCAGCGGCTCGACCCCGCCGACCCGGCCCTCGACGGCATCGACTTCGCCACCTGGCTCACCCACCGCGGCCAGTCGAAGCGGGCCGTCGAAGCCCTCTGGGACCTGATCGGCGTCGCCACCCTCAACGCCGTCGCCCCGCACTCCTCGATGGCCCTGGCCGCGATGGTCTTCAAGACCGCCCTGCTCACCGACCCCGGCGCCGCCGACATCGGCTGGGCGCACGTCCCGCTGGGCGAGCTGCACCACACCCGCGCCCGCGCCGCCCTCGACGCCGCCGGCGTCCGCACCGCGCTGCGCACCCGGGCCGGCGCGATCCTCCCCGCCCCGGACGGCGGCTGGACCGTCGACGTACCCGGCGAGCGGCTGGCGGCGGACACCGTCGTCCTCGCCGTACCGCAGCGCGAGGCGCACGACCTGCTGCCCCCGGGCGCGCTGGACGACCCCGGCAAGCTGCTCGACATCGGCACCGCCCCCATCCTCAACGTCCACGTCCTGTACGACCGCACGGTGCTGCGCCGCCCGTTCTTCGCCGCGCTCGGCACCCCGGTCCAGTGGGTCTTCGACCGCACCGACGCCTCCGGGTACACCGACGGCCAGTACCTGGCCCTGTCCCAGTCGGCCGCCGAGGCGGAGATCGACGAGCCCGTCTCCGTACTCCGCGAGCGCTACCTGCCCGAACTGGAGCGGCTGCTGCCCGCGGCGCGCGGCGCCAAGGTCCGGGACTTCTTCGTCACCCGGGAGCGGACAGCGACGTTCGCCCCCGCCCCCGGCGTCGGGCGGCTGCGGCCCGGCGCCCGCACCCGCGCGCCCGGCCTGCTGCTGGCCGGGGCGTGGACCGCCACCGGCTGGCCCGCGACCATGGAGGGCGCCGTGCGCAGCGGCTTCACCGCCGCGGACGCCGCCCTCACGGCCCTCGGCCGCCCCCACGCACATCCGCTCGAGGAGGCGGCATGAGCCTGAGTACTGGAACCAGAGGAGAGACCGTGCCGACTGTGCCCCCGGTGAACCCGGCCGTCGACACCGCGGACGTCACCGCGCTGCTGGAGCGGGGACGGACGATGTCCACCCCCGTGATGCGCGAGGCCGTGAAGAGACTGGCGCCGCCCATGGACACCGTCGCCGCCTACCACTTCGGCTGGATCGACGCCCACGGCCGGCCCGCCGACGGCGACAGCGGCAAGGCCGTGCGCCCCGCGCTGGCCCTGCTGTCCGCCGAGGCGGCCGGCGCGGCACCCGAGGTGGGCGTCCCCGGCGCGGTCGCCGTGGAGCTGGTGCACAACTTCTCGCTGCTGCACGACGACCTGATGGACGGCGACGAGCAGCGCCGCCACCGCGACACGGTGTGGAAGGTGCACGGCCCGGCCCAGGCGATCCTGGTCGGCGACGCCCTGTTCGCCCTCGCCAACGAGCTGCTGCTGGAGCTGGGCACCGTCGAGGCGGGCCGCGCCACCCGCCGCCTGACCACCGCCAGCCGCAAGCTCATCGACGGCCAGGCCCAGGACATCTCCTACGAGCACCGCGAGCGGGTCACCGTCGAGGAGTGCCTGACGATGGAGGGCAACAAGACGGGCGCCCTGCTCGCCTGCGCCTCCTCCATCGGCGCCGTCCTCGGCGGCGCCGACGACCGCACCGCCGACACCCTGGAGGCGTACGGCCACCACCTCGGCCTCGCCTTCCAGGCCGTCGACGACCTGCTCGGCATCTGGGGCGACCCGGAGGCCACCGGCAAGCAGACCTGGAGCGACCTGCGCCAGCGCAAGAAGTCCCTGCCGGTCGTCGCCGCGCTCGCCGCCGGCGGCCCGGCCTCCGAGCGGCTCGGGGAACTGCTCGCCGCCGACGCCAAGAACCCCGACCTCGACAGCTTCTCCGAGGAGGAGTTCGCCATGCGGGCGGCCCTCATCGAGGAGGCGGGCGGCCGGGAGTGGACCTCCGAGGAGGCCCGCCGCCAGCACACCGTCGCCATCGAGGCGCTGCACCGCGTCGACATGCCCGGCCGGGTCCGCGACCGGCTGACCGCGCTCGCCGACTTCGTCGTCGTACGCAAGCGATGACCACCCCCAGGAGTGCGTCGATCCGCACCATATGAATCGCTGGTCGCCGGCCGGTGCCACGGGCACCGGCCGACGGCTCACCCGCAGCAGCAGGACGCCAACTGCACGTTAGGGGAAGCCATGACAGCGACGACCGACGGAAGCACCGGGGACCTCGGCTCCCGCGCACCCTCGGACACCGGAACGACCACCACCACGACCACCCCCGCGGCCCCGGCCGCGGACGGCGTCCGGGACCTCGCCGCCCGCGCCGCCCAGCGCTCCGTCGAGCACCTCCTCTCCCGCCAGCACGACGAGGGCTGGTGGAAGGGCGACCTGGAGACCAACGTCACCATGGACGCCGAGGACCTCCTGCTCCGGGAGTTCCTGGGCGTACGGGACGAGGCCCTCGTCACCGCCGCCGCCCTGCACATCCGCGGCGCGCAGCGCGAGGACGGCACCTGGGCCACCTTCTACGGCGGGCCGGGCGAACTGTCCGCCACCATCGAGGCGTACGTCGCCCTGCGCCTGGCCGGCGACGCCCCCGACGAACCGCACATGGCCCGCGCCGCCGCCTGGATCCGCGGCCGGGGCGGCATCGCCTCCGCCCGGGTCTTCACCCGCATCTGGCTGGCCCTGTTCGGCTGGTGGAAGTGGGACGACCTCCCCGAGATCCCGCCCGAGATGGTGCTGCTGCCGAAGTGGTTCCCGCTCAGCATCTACTCCTTCGGCTGCTGGGCGCGGCAGACCATCGTGCCGCTCACCGTCGTGTCCGCGAAGCGGCCCGTGCGCCCCGCCCCCTTCCGGCTGGACGAGCTGCACGCCGACCCCGCCCGGCCCGCGCCGCCCCTGCCCCTCGCCCCCGCCACCACCTGGGAGGGGGCCTTCCAGCGGATCGACCGCGCCCTGCGCGCCTACCGCCGCGTCGCCCCCTCGTGGCTGCGCGGCACCGCGATGAAGGCCGCCGCCCGGTGGATCGTGGAGCGGCAGGAGAACGACGGCTGCTGGGGAGGCATCCAGCCCCCCGCCGTCTACTCGCTCATCGCGCTGCGACTGCTCGGCTACGACCTGGAACACCCGGTGATGCGCGCCGGGCTGGAGTCGCTCGACCGGTTCGCGGTCTGGAGCGACGACGGCGCCCGCATGATCGAGGCGTGCCAGTCGCCCGTCTGGGACACCTGCCTGGCCACCATCGCGCTCGCCGACGCGGGGCTCCGCCCCGACCACCCCGCCCTGGTGAAGGCCGCCGACTGGATGCTGGGCGAGGAGATCGTCCGCCCCGGCGACTGGACCGTGCGCCGCCCCGGGCTCACCCCCGGCGGCTGGGCGTTCGAGTTCCACAACGACAACTACCCCGACATCGACGACACCGCCGAGGTCATCCTGGCGCTGCGCCGCGTCCGGCACCCGCACCCGGAGCAGGTCGAGGCGGCCGTCCGGCGCGGCGCCAACTGGACCGCCGGGATGCAGTCCCGCGACGGCGGCTGGGCCGCCTTCGACGCCGACAACACCAGCCCCTTCCCCAACCAGCTGCCGTTCTGCGACTTCGGCGAGGTCATCGACCCGCCGTCCGCCGACGTCACCGCCCATGTGGTGGAGATGCTGGCGCACGAGGGCAAGGCCCATCACCCGCGCGCCCGGCGCGGTGTGGCGTGGCTGCTGGCCGCGCAGGAGCCCGGCGGCTCCTGGTTCGGCCGCTGGGGCGTCAACCACGTCTACGGCACCGGCTCGGTGGTGCCCGCGCTCACCGCGGCGGGGCTGCCCGTCTCGCACCCCGCGATCCGGCGGGCCGCCGCGTGGCTGGTGTCGGTGCAGAACCCCGACGGCGGCTGGGGCGAGGACCTGCGCTCGTACCGGGAGGCGGAGTGGGTCGGCCGCGGCGCCTCCACCGCCTCCCAGACGGCGTGGGCGCTGCTGGCCCTGCTGGCGGCGGGGGAGCGGGAGTCCGAGGCGGTGCGGCGCGGGATCGAGTGGCTGGCCGCGACCCAGCGCCCGGACGGCTCCTGGGACGAGCCGCACTTCACCGGCACCGGCTTCCCCTGGGACTTCTCCATCAACTACCACCTCTACCGGCAGGTCTTCCCGCTCACCGCGCTGGGCCGGTACGTCCACGGCGAACCGGTCGTCGGCCGGCTCGGCAAGGGGGCCTGATGGGGGCGGCGCCGGAGACCTCCGGCACCGCCAGGGCGCCCGGCGCGCCCGTCGCGGCGCCCCTGCTGATCGCCTGCGCGCTCGGCATCGAGCAGCTCGCGCTGCGCAGCGGCCGGCGCCGGCACGGCGCGGCGGCACCCGGGCCGGTGACTGTGCTCCGTACCGGCATGGGCCCGGCCAACGCGCAGCGGGCCGTCGCCCGGGCGCTGGAGGGCGGGGAGCTGCGGGGCGCCGCGGTGATCGCCTCCGGGTTCTGCGCCGGCCTGGAGCCGGGCATGCACCCCGGTGACCTGGTGGTCGCCGACGAGACCCGGGGCCCCGGCGGCTCCACGCCCTGCACCGGCACCGAGGCGCTGGTCGAGGCGCTCACCCGGGCCCTTCCGGGCCGCACGGTGCACACCGGCCCGCTCAGCGGCTCCGACCACGTGGTGCGCGGGCAGGAGCGGGCGCGGCTGCGCGGCACAGGTGCCGTGGCGGTGGACATGGAGTCCGCCGCCACCCTGCGCAGCGCGCTCAGCACCGGGGTGCGGTCCCGCCCGGTTGCGGCCGTCCGGGTGGTCGTGGACGCTCCGGAGCATGAGCTGGTGAGAATTGGCACGGTACGCGGGGGAATATCAGCTTTCTGCGTTCTTCGTTCTGTATTGCCCGCTTTCTTTGAATGGCACCGTTCTTTGCTGCTCCCCAGGAGGTGAGCCAGATGGCCATGCCGCTTCGCCAGACCATCCGGGTAGGGACGTATCTCTTCGAACAGAAGCTGCGCAAGCGTGAGAAGTTCCCGCTCATCGTCGAACTGGAGCCGCTCTACGCCTGCAACCTCGCCTGTGAGGGCTGCGGCAAGATCCAGCACCCCGCCGGGGTCCTGAAGCAGCGCATGCCGGTCGCCCAGGCCGTCGGAGCCGTCATGGAGTCCGGCGCCCCGATGGTGTCCATCGCCGGCGGCGAACCCCTGATGCACCCGCAGATCGACGAGATCGTGCGCCAGCTCACGGCGAAGAGGAAGTACGTCTTCCTCTGCACCAACGCCCTGCTCATGCGCAAGAAGATGGACAAGTTCACCCCCTCGCCCTACTTCGCCTTCGCCGTCCACATCGACGGCCTGCGCGAACGGCACGACGAGTCCGTCGCCAAGGAAGGCGTCTTCGACGAGGCCGTGGAGGCCATCAAGGAGGCCAAGAAGCGCGGCTTCCGCGTCACCACCAACTCGACCTTCTTCAACACCGACACCCCCCAGACCGTCATCGAGGTGCTCAACTACCTCAACGACGACCTGAAGGTCGACGAGATGATGATCTCGCCCGCGTACGCCTACGAGAAGGCGCCCGACCAGGAGCACTTCCTCGGCGTCGAGCAGACCCGCGAACTGTTCCGCAAGGCCTTCGCCGGCGGCAACCGGCGGCGCTGGCGGCTCAACCACTCCCCGCTCTTCCTCGACTTCCTGGAGGGCAAGGCCGACTTCCCCTGCACCGCCTGGGCGATCCCCAACTACTCGCTCTTCGGCTGGCAGCGGCCCTGCTACCTGATGGCGGACGGCTACGTCCCCACCTACCGGCAGCTCGTCGAGGAGACCGACTGGGACAAGTACGGCCGCGGCAAGGACGACCGCTGCGCCAACTGCATGGCGCACTGCGGGTACGAGCCCACCGCCGTCCTCGCCACCATGGGTTCGCTCAAGGAGTCCCTGCGCGCCGCCCGCGAGACGGTCTCCGGCGGCCGGGGGTGAGGGGGCGGGCGTGACGATCCTCGACACCGTCCGGGGCCCGCGCGACCTCCAGGCCCTCGACGCCGCGCACCTCGGGGACCTCGCCGGGGAGATCCGGCGGTTCCTGATCCACGCCGTCACCCGCACCGGCGGCCACCTCGGCCCCAACCTGGGCGTCGTGGAACTCACCCTCGCCCTCCACCGGGTCTTCGACTCGCCCGCCGACCGCATCGTCTGGGACACCGGCCACCAGTCGTACGTCCACAAGCTGCTCACCGGCCGGCAGGACTTCTCCAAGCTGCGCGGCAAGGGCGGCCTCTCCGGATACCCCTCCCGCGAGGAGTCCGCCCACGACATCGTCGAGAACTCCCACGCCTCCACCGCCCTGGGCTGGGCCGACGGCCTGGCCAAGGCACGCGACCTGCGCGGCGGGACCGGGCACGTCGTCGCCGTCACCGGCGACGGCGCGCTCACCGGCGGCATGGCGTGGGAGGCGCTCAACAACATCGCCGCCGCCCCCGGCCGCCCCCTGATCGTCGTCGTCAACGACAACGAACGCTCCTACGCGCCCACCATCGGCGGCCTCGCCGGACACCTCGCCACCCTGCGCACCACCGACGGCTACGAACGCTTCCTCGCCCTCGGCAAGGACGTCCTGCGCCACACGCCCGTCGTCGGACCACCGCTGTACGGGTCGCTCCACGGCGCCAAGAAGGGATTCAAGGACCTCGTCGCCCCCCAGGGCATGTTCGAGGACCTCGGGCTGAAGTACATCGGCCCCGTCGACGGGCACGACACCGCCGCCGTCGAAGCGGCGCTGCGCCGCGCCGCACGGTTCCGCGGCCCCGTCCTCGTCCACTGCCTCACCCAGAAGGGCCGCGGCTACGAACCCGCCCTGGAGCACGACGCCGACCGCTTCCACGCCGTCGCCGCCATGGACCCGCTCACCTGCGAACCCCTCGCGCCCGCCGCCGGCCCGTCCTGGACCTCCGTCTTCGGCGAGACCCTCGCCGAGATCGGCGCCGAGCGGCCGGACGTCGTCGCCCTCACCGCCGCCATGCTCCACCCGGTGGGGCTGACCGCCTTCGCCGAGCGGTTCCCGCAACGCGTCTGGGACGTCGGCATCGCCGAACAGCACGCCGTCACCAGCGCCGCCGGGCTCGCCACCGGCGGCCTGCACCCGGTCGTCGCCGTCTACGCCACCTTCCTCAACCGCGCCCTCGACCAGGTGCTCATGGACGTCGCCCTGCACCGGTGCGGCGTCACCTTCGTCCTGGACCGCGCCGGGGTCACCGGCGAGGACGGCGCCTCCCACAACGGCGTCTGGGACCTGTCCGTCCTCCAGGTCGTCCCCGGGCTGCGGATCGCCGCGCCGCGCGACGCCGTCCGGCTGCGCGACCAGCTCCGCGAGGCGGTGGACGTGAGCGACGCGCCGACCGTGGTGCGGTTCCCCAAGGGCCCCACCGGGCCCGAGGTGCCCGCCGTGGGGCGCGTCGGCGGCATGGACGTCCTGCACCGGGCCGGGGACGGCGACCCCGAGGTGCTGCTGGTCGCCGTGGGCGCCATGGCCCCCGTCTGCCTCGGGGCGGCCGGGCTGCTCACGGAACGCGGCGTCCGCTGCACGGTCGTCGACCCCCGCTGGGTCAAGCCGGTCGACGAGGCGCTCGCCCCGCTGGCCGCCCGGCACCGGCTGGTCGCCGTCGTCGAGGACAACAGCCGCGACGGCGGCGTCGGGTGGGCGGTCGGGCAGGCCCTGAGGGACGCCGGTACCGACGTACCCCTGCGGACCTTCGGCGTACCCGGGCAGTTCCTCGCCCACGGCAGGCGCGGTGAGGTGCTGGCCGATGTCGGGCTCACCCCGGTCGAGATCGCGGGCCGCATCAGCGGAGCGCTGGGACGCAAGGAGAACGACGCATGAGCAAGAAGTTCGACCTGGCGGAGCTGCTCGCCGAGCGCGGCGGCGACGGCTACGACCTGCACGCCCGCCACCTCAACCCGCAACTGCCCCGGATGCTGCGGACGATCGGCTTCGACCGGGTCTACGAGCGGGCCGAGGGCGCCTACTTCTGGGACGCCGAGGGCAACGAGCACCTCGACATGCTCGCCGGATTCGGCGTCATGGGCCTGGGCCGCCACCACCCCGTCGTCCGCAAGGCCGTCCACGACGCCCTCGACGCCGAACTGCCCGACCTCACCCGCTTCGACTGCCCGCCCCTGCCGGGCCTGCTCGCCGAGAAGCTCCTCACCCACTCGCCCCACCTCGACCGGGTGTTCTTCTCCAACAGCGGTACGGAGGCGGTGGAGACCGCCCTCAAGTTCGCCCGGTGCGCCACCGGCCGCCCCCGCGTCCTGTACTGCACCCACGCCTTCCACGGGCTGACCGCCGGCTCGCTCTCCGTCAACGGCGAGAAGTGCTTCCGCGACGGCTTCGCCCCGCTGCTGCCCGACACCGCGATCCCCCTGGGCGACCTGGCCGCCCTGGAGCGCGAGCTGAAGCGCGGCGACGTGGCCGCCCTCGTGGTGGAGCCCATCCAGGGCAAGGGCGTGCACGAGACGCCCCCCGGCTTCCTGCGCGCCGCCCAGGAGCTGCTCCACCGCCGCAAGGCCCTGCTGATCGCCGACGAGGTGCAGACCGGCCTCGGCCGGACCGGCGACTTCTACGCCCACCAGCACGAGGAGGGCGTCGAGCCGGACCTGGTGTGCGTGGCCAAGGCGCTCTCGGGCGGGTACGTCCCGGTCGGCGCCACCCTGGGCAAGGACTGGATCTTCAAGAAGGTGTACTCCTCGCTGGACCGGGTCCTCGTCCACTCGGCCAGCTTCGGATCGAACGCCCAGGCCATGGCCGCGGGGCTGGCCGTGCTGTCCGTCCTGGAGGACGAGGAGATCGTCGCCAACGCCCGGCGCACCGGCGACCTGCTGAAGTCGCGGCTCACCGCGCTCGTGGACCGCTACGAGATGCTGCACGAGGTGCGGGGCCGGGGGCTGATGATCGGCATCGAGTTCGGCCGGCCCTCGTCCCTGGGCCTGCGCGGCCGGTGGACGATGCTCCAGGCGGCCCGCAAGGGCCTGTTCGCCCAGATGGTCGTGGTGCCGCTGCTCCAGCGCCACCGCATCCTCACCCAGGTGTCCGGCGACCGCCTGGAGGTGATCAAGCTGATCCCGCCGCTGATCATCGGCGAGCGGGAGGTCGACCGGTTCGTGGACGCCTTCACCGAGGTCATGGACGAGGCGCACAACGGCGGCGGGCTGATCTGGGACTTCGGCCGGAACCTGGTCAAGCAGGCGGTCGCCAACGGCTGAGCCGCTTTTGCCTCCGAGGCAAATTGTTTGCCTCCGGGGAAAGGGTCTGGCGCAATGGACGCATGAGCACTTCCGCCGACGCGTCGTCCGGGGCCGCCGGTCCGTCGGGTGCGTCCGGGCCACCACCCGGGCCGTCCGGTCCGTCGGGTCCGTCGGGTCCGTCCGGTCCGGCCCTCCCGGGGGAGCCGGAGACCGGGCCCGGGGGACTGCCGGACGTGGCCCCGCAGCTGCGGGCGCTCCGGCGCCGCCGGGGGCTGACCCTGGAGGCCGCCGCACGCCGCGCCGGGCTCTCCCCGGCGCACCTGTCCCGCCTGGAGACCGGCCGCCGCCAGCCCTCGCTGCCGATGCTGCTGGCGCTGGCCCGTATCTACGGTACGACCGTCTCCGAGCTGCTGGGCGAGATCCCGCCGGAGCACGATCCCGTCGTCCGGGCCGGCCGGGCCGAGCCCGCCGAGGCCGACGGGTGGGTGTACCACCAGGCCGGCGGCCCCGGCCGGGCGATGCAGGCGCTGCGCGTCGAGGTGCCGTACGCCACCCCCGCCGACCTGGTGCGCGTCCACCCGGGGGAGGAGTGGCTGTATGTGCTCGCCGGGCGGGTGCGTCTGGTCCTCGGTGAGACCGTGCACGTCCTCGACCCCGGGGACAGCGCGCACTTCGACTCGCTCACCCCGCACCGTATCGGCGCCGCCACCCGCGGCGGCGCCGAGCTGCTGTTCGTCCACACCCTGATGCAGAGCGCCGCGGCCGACCTGTGCCTCGGCGCGCCCGGCCACCGCCGCTGACCCCGATCGGAGATCCGCCATGTCCCAGGAACGCTCGTTCCCCCGAGGGCTCGTCGTCCGGCTCTTCGCCTACCTGGTGGCCGGCCACCTCTTCGCGGCCTTCCTCTACCTCCTCTTCGCCCTCGGGGCCGAGTGAGTCACGAGGGCAAAAAGGAGGGCGGAGAGGAGTACGGAGAGGAGTGCGGGAGGAGCGTGGTCAGCCCTCGTCCAGCAGCCGCTCGCGCAGCCGCTCCCGGGTCTCCGGGGAGATCCGCAGCCCCTCGGTGAGATAGCGCTCGGTCGAGCCCCAGGTCTCGTCGATGGTCGCGAAGGCCGCGTCGAGGTAGTCGAGACGGGCCTCGAACAGCGGGCTCAGCAGCTCCAGGACCTCGGCCGACATCCCGGCGGGGGAGGTGTCGCTGCGGCGCACCTTGTAGCGGCGGTGCGGGTCGTTGGACTTGAGGTAGTCCTCCTCGATGGCGTCCCGCCCCACGCCCAGGGCGAGCAGCGTCACCGCGACGGACAGCCCGGCCCGGTCCTTTCCGGCCGCGCAGTGCATCAGCACCGGGACGCTGTCCTCGGCGAGCGCGTGGAGGACCCGGCTGTGCTCCCCGGTGCGCTGCGTGATGATCTCGCGGTACGAGGCCGTCATCCGGGCCGCGCCCTTGCCGTCCGCCAGGATCGAGCGGAGCTGGTCCAGGTCGCCGTCGCGGATCATGGTCCAGAACTCGGCCCCGTCGGCCGGGTCGGACAGCGGGATGTTCACATTCCGTACGCCGGGCAGCTCGACGTCCGGGCCCTCCAGCCGCTGGTCGGCCGCGTTGCGGAAGTCGAAGATCGTGTGCAGGCCCAGGGAGGCGAGGAAGGCGGCGTCCTCGCCGGTGGCGTGGGCGAGGTGCCCGCTGCGGTAGAGCCTGCCGTGGCGCACCCGTCGGCCGTCCGCGGCCGGAAGCCCGCCGACGTCACGGAAGTTGCGCACCCCTGTCAGCTCGGGCTCGGTCGGCGGGGCCTGCGGCGGCTGCTGCGTCACGGGGGCTCCTTGACGTCTCTGCGGTCGGCGTCCACCGCCGACGATGTCGCGGTCCGACGATACGACATCGGTGCGTCGGGCAATCAATCCCGGCGCATGTCGCACATCCGTTGCCCTTCCCGAGGTCAGCGCCCCGGCGGGCGTGGCGGGGCGCCCGGCCGCGAGGGTGGCGCGGGGGAGGATGTGATGCCTTACGTCCGCTCTGTACCGCTTGCGCCGTATGTTCCCGCCCGCCGCCCGGTGTCTCCGCTGCCTCCACCCGCCCGCGCGGGGCGGGGGTATAGGGGCTCTCGTTGCTGAATGGTGCTTCTGTCCGTTTCAGGGCAATAGGCATAACCTGCCCCGGTCGTACGGGAGATGGCGGGAGCCACGTGAGCAGCGTCATAACCGTGACGGTCCGTGGCGAAAGGCGAGGGCGAAATGCCGTGCCCGGCAACGGAATTCATGATCCGTAATTTACGGAGGGTGACCGCCGTTCCGGCCCCGCCGTACCCCCCGGAATGCCCGGCCGAATTCGGCGGCTTGTTCACGCCGACCCGGCTCGCTTACGGTCACGGCAATCCGGCCGGACCGCCGAGTCCTGCCACCGGCCGGAATTCGCACCCACCCACGCGTGGCAGGAGCGGGGGACCCAGGTAGTACGCCGGGACCGGATCAACTCCGGAACCGGCTCGGGGTGAAGTCGCGCCCATGGCGCGGCCGGACAACTCCAGTCCGAACCCGACAGCTCACCTCGCAGGCGCCGGAGAGGAAATCGCCATGCCCGCGAAGGGTAAGCACCGCCGTCCCAAGTCCAGCACCATCACGCGTGGTTTCGTCGCCGCCGGCACCGGAGGCGCGGCCATCGCCCTCCCGCTGTTCGGCGCCACCGGCGCGCACGCCGCCGAGACCGCCGCCCCGGCCGCCGCTCCGCAGGCCGTCACCGCCGCCGCGACGTCCGCCGCCCCGGCGCAGAAGGCGGCGCCGCGCACGTACACCGTGGTCGCCGGCGACCACCTCTCCAAGATCGCCCACGACAAGAACGTCAAGGGCGGCTGGAAGAAGCTGTACGAGGACAACCGCCAGGTCATCGGCGAGGACCCGGCCCTGATCCTCCCGGGCATGAAGCTCACCCTCGGCGCCAAGTCCACGGCCGCCCCGGCGAAGCCCAAGGCCGAGGACACCAAGGACTCCGAGGCCCGCGCCTCCCGCTCGGAGGCCCGTGCCGAGGCCCCCGCCCAGGCCGCCGCCCCGAAGACCAGCGGCTCCGGCTTCACCGCCCCGGTCGACGCCGGCGTCACCACCCCCTACCGGGCCTCCGGCTCCAGCTGGTCCTCCGGTTACCACACGGGTGTCGACTTCTCCGCCTCCTCGGGCACCCCGGTGAAGGCCGTCGGCGCCGGCACCGTCGTCTCGGCCGGCTGGAGCGGCTCGTACGGCAACGAGGTCGTCATCAAGCACGAGGACGGCAACTACTCGCAGTACGCCCACCTCTCCTCGCTGGCCGTCTCCTCCGGCCAGACGGTGAGCGGCGGCCAGCAGATCGGCCTGTCCGGTTCCACCGGCAACTCCACCGGCCCGCACCTGCACTTCGAGATCCGCACCAGCCCGAGCTACGGCGCGGACATCGACCCGCTGGCCTACCTCCGCCAGCACGGCGTCTCCGTCTGACACACCGTCGGCAGAGCTTTCGCCCTGCTTTCGCCGTCCTTCCGCGGCCCTTCCGCTGTCGTTGCGCGGTCCTTCCGCGGCCCGGCACCTTCCCGGTGCCGGGCCGCGGCGTATTCCGGGCTTGGGACAATTTTGACCGGTGGCAAACATCACCCCGCGTCAACCCCTCCTTACGGTCGCGTAGGTCACATCCCGGGGTGAAGGATGTGCTCCCGTGGCAGACGATTCGGCATTCAGGGACAGTGACGTATTCGGGTCGTACGCGGCGATCGGTGACAGCTTCACCGAAGGCGTCGGAGACCCCGGCCCCGGCGGCACGTTCGTCGGCTGGGCGGACCGGCTCGCCGTGCTCCTCGCGGACCGGCTGCCGGAACCGGACGCGTTCCGGTACGCCAACCTCGCCGTACGCGGGCGCCTCCTCGACCAGATCGTGGCGGAACAGGTGCCCCGCGCCAAGCAGCTGGCGCCCGACCTGGTGACCTTCTGCGCGGGCGGCAACGACATCATCCGGCCGGGCAGCGACCCCGACGAGGTCGCCGAGCGCTTCGAACGGGCCGTCGCCGACCTGACGTCCGCCGTCGGCACCGTCCTGGTGACGACCGGGTTCGACACCCGCACCGTCCCGGTGCTGCGCCGCCTGCGCGGCAAGATCGCCACGTACAACGGCCATGTCCGCGCCGTCGCCGACCGCTACGGCTGCCCCGTGCTCGACCTGTGGTCCCTGCGGACCGTGCAGGACCGGCGCGCCTGGGACGCCGACCGGCTCCACCTGTCCCCGGAGGGCCACACCCGCGTCGCCCTGCGGGCCGGGCAGGTGCTGGGGTACGCCGTCCCCGCCGACCCCGACCAGCCGTGGCCGCCGCTGCCGCCGCGCGGCACCCTCGAAGTGCGCCGGGACGACATCCAGTGGGCCCGCGAGTACCTCGTCCCGTGGATCGGCCGCCGGCTGCGGGGCGAGTCGTCCGGCGACCACATCTCCGCGAAGCGGCCCGACCTGCTGCCGCTGTGACGCTCACCCGGCGCCGGGCCCGCGTCCGGGCGGGCGGTACGATTCCCGGCCGCCGGGCGCGTCCGGGCGCTGCCCGGTGCGGCGGTCCTCCGCCGCCGGGCGCGGGTCGGTGGCCGGGCCCAGCTCACGGGCCAGCGCCTCGTCCGCCCAGGCCATCATCGTGGCGCGGCTGAAGGGCGGCGCCGCGTAGGCGGTCAGCTGCACGGCCAGTCCGTCCAGGAACGCGGTCAGCCGCCAGGCCGCGCCCACCGGGTCCTCGCACCGGAACTCGCCCGCCGCCGCGCCCTCGGCGATCACCTCCGCCAGCGCCGCCTTCCACCGACGGTCGAGGTCCTGGGCCACCTCCCGCAGCGCCGGTTCGCGCAGGGACGCCGCCCACCCGTCGATCCACAGGCGCCACCCCTCGGCCCGGCCGGTCGGGGCGTACCAGCGGACGGCCGCCCGCAGCCGGCTCGTCGCCGCCGTCCGGCGCCCCAGCAGCGTCCGCAGCCGCGCCAGGTCGCCCTCGGCGGCGTACGCGAACGCGGCGGCGACCAGCTTCTCCTTGGTCGAGAAGTGGTAGAGGACCAGCGCGTTGCTCACGCCCAGCGCGGAGGCCACGTCGGCGATCCGCACCGCCGCCACCCCCCGCGCCTCGATCTGCCCGACGGCGGCCCGCAGCAGTTCCTCGCGCCGCTCGGCCACGCTCAACCGCACTCTGCCCACCCGGCCACCCTAGGGCGCCGGGGCCGCCACCGTGGGCGCTCGCGGCGATCCGCGGCACGGGCCGCGGGTACGGGGACGGGGGTGGCCGTCGGTGGTGTCGTACCCGCCGCCCATAATGGAGGGACCCATACCCCTGGAGGTCCCGTGACCGGCGCCGGAACCCCGCACCCGCTGCGAGCCCGACTGCGTTCCCTCAGGTCCGCCGCCTTCGGCGCGGACTCCACCGGAGAGCGGATGGAGCGGATCCGCCGCTCGCCGAACTTCGGGGACGGGATCTTCCAGAACCCGGTGGGCACCCGGCACCGGCCGTCCGGCTCGACCCTCGACTTCGCGAAGGTCTACTTCGACCGGGAGTCCCGGGCCCGCCGGGCGCCGTCCGGCACCGTGCCGGTGCACCCCACCACCGTCGCCGACCTCGCCAGGCCCCCGGCCACCGGTCTGCGGCTCACCTGGCTGGGCCACTCCAGCGTGCTGGCCGAGATGGACGGCGCCCGCATCCTGTTCGACCCGGTGTGGGGCGAGCGCTGCTCCCCGTTCCCCTTCGCCGGTCCCAGGCGCCTCCACCCCGTCCCGCTGCCGCTCGCGGCGCTCGGACGGGTCGACGCCGTCGTGATCTCCCACGACCACTACGACCACCTCGACCTGCCCACCATCCGCGCTCTCGCCTCCACCGACACCGTCTTCGCCGTCCCGCTCGGCGTCGGCGCGCACCTGGAGCACTGGGGCGTGCCCGCCTCCCGGCTGCGCGAGCTGGACTGGCACGAGTCGACGGAGGCCGGCGGCCTGCGGCTCACCGCCACCCCGGCCCGGCACTTCTGCGGCCGGGGCCTGCGCAACCAGCAGCACACCCTCTGGGCCTCCTGGGCGGTCGCCGGTCCCGAGCACCGGATCTACCACAGCGGCGACACCGGGTACTTCGAGGGCTTCCGCGACATCGGCGCCGCGCACGGCCCGTTCGACGCCACCATGATCCAGCTCGGTGCGTACAGCGAGTTCTGGCCGGACATTCACATGACCCCGGACGAAGCGGTACGGGCGCACCTCGACCTCCAGGGCGGCGCCCCGCACGGGGTCCTGCTGCCCATCCACTGGGGCACCTTCAACCTCGCCCCGCACCCCTGGGCGGAGCCCGCCGAGTGGACCAGGGACGCGGCCGGGCAGGCGGGCCAGGCGGTGGCGGCCCCCCGCCCCGGCGAGCCCTTCGAAGCGGCGGGCAAGCTCCCGGCGGAGCCGTGGTGGCGCGACGTCTCCCGGCCCCTCACCCCCGGATGGCGCCGCCCCCCGGCCGCGCCCGGGGCGAACCGCGAGAACCTGGACCTCGCGGGCGAGCGGTGACGCCGGTGAAAAACGAGTGTGCTGCCGTGTGCCGTCGGCCGATCATGGGAGCATGACCGGCCTGCCGACGATCAGTACTTTGACCCTGCAGCACAGGATCCCGGACGACTGGGCGGCGGACCCATGGGCCGAGGTGCGCCCCCTGGTCGACGGTGTGGACGTGCTGAAAGCAGTCCATCCGGCAGGGCTGGCACCCAGTTGCCGGCACTGGCGAGGTCCGGCCGAGAGCTGGCCCCTGACTGTCACACAGGAGCCGCGCAGAGTCGTGATCACTGAGCCGACCTGCACCGCCGGCTGTTGCGGCGCCTTGTACGCCACCCTCCGCCGTGAGGGCTGCCGGGTGATCTGGGATGCGTGGGAGAACACCAGTAACGCCACCGCCCTGCCCGCTGACATCTGCTTCGATGCCTCCCAGTACGACGCCGAACTCGCACGAGCCGCAGCGGATCACAGCTGGGAACAGCCGGTGGACACCGTTGCCCGGCTGCTCGAACAGACCCTCACTGGCAGCGGCTGGTTCGAGCGGTGGAGCTGCGTCCTCACGGGTGTCTCGCCACGACGAGAAGAACCCGATCTCCCCGAGCAGCTCACCACTGCCGAGGGGGTCGACGTCGAGTTCCGGCATGCCCCGGCACCGGGGGAGCGCGCACGCTTCTACACCTACGCATTGGCGGTCGCGCACGATCGGCCCGTGGAGGAGCAGGTACGGCACCTCGCGGCCCTCGTCCTGGCGGACGACCCTCGGAGGAGCGCTGAGCCTCACCCGTAGCCGCGCAGACGTCTTTACGAGCGACTGCCCCGAGAAACGTGGGTCCCGCCGTGGTTGTTTCCCTCCCAGAACGGCCACTCACCGCGCCTGACTGATCTCTTCGTAAGACCGGCGTAATGGCTTGTCGCGGCGGTGTGCCGTTGAATGCGCCGCAGAGGACGCTGAGGACGTCGCCCTACGCGGGCGCGTAGCAGGGAGTGCGGAGATGAAGCTGGGTCGGGGGCGGCGGGGGCCGCTGGTGGGGGTCGTCGTGGTCGTGGTGACGGCCGTGGTGGCGGTGGGGCTGTATCTGTTCCAGCCGTGGAAGCTGTGGCAGGACGAGACCGTGAGCGAAGCGCTGCCCGCCGCCTCGCCCGCCGCCGGCCCGGCGCCCGGGTCCGGGGCGTCCGCGCCGGCCGCGGGGCCGCGCACCGTGGCAGAAGGGGCCTTCATCAGCCACGAGCACGACACGGCGGGAACGGCGAGGGTCGTGCGGCTGGCCGACGGCTCCCAGGTGCTGCGGCTGGAGGGGCTGGACACCAGCAACGGCCCGGACCTGCGGGTGTGGCTGACCGACGCGCCGGTGAAGGAGGGCGTGGCCGGATGGCGGGTGTTCGACGACGGGCGGTACGTCAGCCTCGGCAGGCTCAAGGGGAACAAGGGCGACCAGAACTACCCGATCCCGGCCGACGTGAACCTCGCCGACTACTCCAGCGTGGCCATCTGGTGCGACCGGTTCGACGTGTCCTTCGGCGCGGCACAACTCGCCACGGCCTAGCGGAGGATGCGCGCCGCCCCCGCGGTCATGACGGAAGTCTTACCGCGAAGTGCGGCAGCCCCCGCCGGACCCACCGGGTGCGTACCGTGCGGGCATGCGCGTACTTGTGACGGGAGGCGCCGGGTTCATCGGCGCACATGTGGTGGACGTCCTGCGGGAGCAGGGGCACGAGCCGGTGGTGCTCGACGCCTTGCTGCCGGCCGCACATCCGGTGCGACCCGCCCTCCCCGAGGCGGAGTTCCACCACGGGGACGTACGGGACGCCGACGCCGTACGCCACGCCCTGCGCGGCGTGGACGCCGTGTGCCACCAGGCGGCCATGGTCGGGCTGGGAAAGGACTTCGCCGACGCGCCGGACTACGTCGCGTGCAACGACCTGGGGACGGCCGTACTGCTGGCGGGCATGGCGGAGGCCGGGGTGCGCCGACTGGTGCAGGCCGGGTCGATGGTGGTGTACGGCGAGGGCCGGTACGAGTGTCGCGGCCACGGCCCGGTCCGGCCGGGCCCGCGCGCGGTGAGGGACCTGCGGGCGGGCCGGTTCGAACCGCGGTGCCCGCGCTGCGGGGCCGTACTGCTGCCGGGGCTGGTGGCGGAGGACGCCCCGCCGGACCCCCGCAACGTCTACGCCACCACCAAGCTGGCGCAGGAGCACCTGGCGGCGGCCTGGGCCAGGGCCACCGGCGGCTCGGCGGTGTCGCTGCGCTACCACAACGTGTACGGGCCGGGCATGCCCCGGGACACGCCGTACGCCGGGGTGGCCTCCTTCTTCCGCTCCGCCCTCGCGCGCGGCGAGGCGCCCCGGGTCTTCGAGGACGGCGGCCAGCGGCGGGACTTCGTGCACGTACGGGACGTGGCCAGGGCCAACGCGGCCGCCCTGACCGCGCCGCCCGCCCCCGGCGAGGACCACGGGGGCGCGGACGGGCGGCACACCGCGTACAACGTGGGCAGCGGGGAACCCCACACCGTGGGGGAGATGGCGGCGGAGCTCGCCCGGGCCCACGGCGGGCCGGGGCCGGTGGTGACGGGGGAGTTCCGGCTCGGGGACGTCCGGCACATCACGGCCGACTCCGCGCGCGCCCGGCGCGAGCTGGGCTGGCGTCCGCGGGTCGGTTTCGCCGAGGGGATGGCGGAGTTCGCCGGGACGGAGCAGCGGGCGTCGTCCGGGGCACTCTGACCCGTGCCCGGGGCGCGCCGACCCGTCGTGTCAGGCGAGGGGCAGGGTCACCTCGAAACGGCAGCCGCCCGGGACATTGCGGACGTCCGCCCGGCCGGCGTGGGCCTCCACGATCCCCCGGACGATCGCCAGACCCAGCCCCGCCCCGGACGGCGGGGTGCGCGCCGGGTTGCCGCGCCAGCCGGTGTCGAAGACGCGCGGCAGGTCGTCCTCGGCGATACCGCCGCACGCGTCGGTGACCGACAGCACGGCCGACTCCGCCCGGCGGGCGACCGCGACCGCGACGGTGCCGTCGGCGGGCGTGTGCCGAATGGCGTTCATCAGCAGGTTCGCCAGCACCCGGGTCATCTCCTTGCCGTCCACCTCGACGGGCACGTGCGCGATGTCCTCGCCCAGCAGGCGCACCCCGTGCTCCCGGGCGAGCGGATCGGCGCCCAGCAGGGCGTCCGCCGCCAGGTCGTGCAGCGACATCCGGCTGGGCGTCAGGGCGAGCGCCCCGGCGTGGATGCGGGACAGCTCGAACAGGTCACCGACCATGGTGTCGAGCCGTTCCACCTCGGCACGGATCTGCCGGTGGTACCGGTCCGGGTCGGCCGCCACGCCGTCCTCCAGCGCCTCGGCCATGGCCCGCATCCCGGCCAGCGGGGTGCGCAGGTCGTGCGAGATCCAGGCGACCAGCTCGCGGCGGGAGGTCTCCAGGGCCCGCTCACGCTCCCGGGAGGCGGCCAGCCTGGCGCTGGTGGACGCCAGCTCGCGGGCCAGCGAGGCCAGTTCGGCCGTGGCCGGGGCGGAGGGTGTCGCGAAGTCCCCCGCCTCGCCGAAGTCCCGTGCCGCGACCGTGAGTTCGCGGCTGCGGGCGACCACCCAGCGGCCCATCAGCAGGGCGGTCAGCAACGACACCACGGCCGCCATCGCCACGACCAGGGTGACCACCGTCAGGTCGTGCGGCGACAGGAACATCGCCTGCGCCACCGCCAGGGTGCCCGCCAGCATCGCGGTGACGGCCACGGCCGCGACGACCGTCAGCGAGACGGCGACCGACCGCTGCCGCAGCAGCCGCAGGGCCACCGCCCCGGCCGCCCCGGCGCACGCCGCGCCACCGAGCGCGAAGAGGGCGATGAGCAGGACGTCCGTCATGACTGTTCTCCCCGGCGCCGGGCGGGGAGCGCCCGCGTATCCTCCGCGAGACCGCCGGAGGCGATACCGCCGGAGGCGATACCGCCCGGATCGGCGACGCCGTCGGGCTGCGCCGCCGTGCCGTCCCCGTCGGCGACGCCGCCGAACCCGGATGTGCCGCCGGGCTGCGCCGTGATGCCGTCCCCGTCGGCGACGCCGCCGAACCCGGATGTGCCGCCGGGCCGCCCCGTGATGCCATCCCCGTCGGCGACGCCCTCGGGCCGCGCCGTACGGTTGCCGGGCTCGGGGCCGCCCCGCGGTCGCGCACCGGGCGGGGCCTGCGCCGCGGCGCCGGGGGGCGGGGCGTCGGCCGCCTCGAAGCGGTACCCGACGCCCCAGACGGTCTGGATGAGCCGGGGCGCGGCCGGGTCGCCCTCGATCTTGGCGCGGAGCCGGCGCACATGCACGGTCACGGTGGACAGGTCCCCGAAGTCCCAGCCCCACACGTCCCGCATCAGCTCCTCGCGGGTGTGTGCCCGCCCCGGCCGTGCCATGAAGTGCGCCAGCAGGTCGAACTCGCGCAGCGTGAGCGCCAGCTCGGTCCCGTCCTTCGACGCCCGCCGCGTCGCCGGGTCCACGACGATCCCCGCCGCGCGCAGCGGAACGCGGCCGTCCTCCCCGTCCCCGCCGCGCGCCGCGCCGTACCGGCTCCGCCGCAGCACCGACTCGACCCGCAGGACCAGCTCACGCGGGCTGAACGGCTTGGTCACATAGTCGTCGGCGCCCAGTTCGAGCCCCGCGATCCGGTCGTCCTCCGCCCCGCGCGCGGTGAGCATGATCACCGGCACCGGGCGGTCGTCGGTGCGCAGCCGCCGGCAGACCTCCAGCCCGTCGAGCCCCGGCAGCATCAGATCGAGGACCACCAGGTCGGGCTCGTCACGGGCGGCCGTCTCGAGGGCGGCGACACCGTCCGCGGCGTGACCGACCGTATGACCCGCCCTGCGGAGGTACCCGGTGACGACTTCCGCGACGGTCGGGTCGTCGTCCACGACGAGGATGCGCGCGGGGAGTGCTGGCGTGCTCATGCGCCCAGTGTCGTACGACGGCCCGCGGCCCGTCCCCCTCCCCCCGCCCGCACCGCTGTGCCGTCCGCGTTTCGTAAGGAGTCGGACGCCCCGCCGGAGGCACCCGCTCCCTACGGTGACAGTCGTGACCGACCAACGCGATCAACCCCCTGCCACGACCGTGGACGTGGTCCTTCCCTGTCTGAACGAGGCCGGGGCGCTGCCCTGGGTGCTCTCCCGCGTCCCCGCCGGCTGGCGGGCGCTGGTCGTCGACAACGGCTCCACCGACGGATCGGCGGAGATCGCCCGCTCCCTCGGCGCCACCGTCGTGGCCGAGCCCCGGCGCGGCTTCGGGGCCGCCTGCCATGCCGGACTGCTCGCCGCCGAGGCCGAGTTCGTCTGCTTTTGCGACTGCGACGCCTCTCTCGACCCCGCGCTGCTGACCGGCTTCGTCCGTGCGGTCGCCGCCGGGGAGGCCGACCTGGTCCTGGGCCGCCGCCGGCCGAGCGGCCCTGGCACCTGGCCCGTGCACGCGCGCGTGGGCAACGCCGCCCTGTCCCGGATGCTGCGCCGCCGCACCGGCACCCGGCTTCGCGACCTGGGGCCGCTGCGGGCCGCCCGGCGGATGGCCCTGCTCTCGCTGGACCTGACCGACCGGCGCTCCGGCTACCCGCTCCAGATGGTCGTCCGGGCCGCGGACGCCGGCTGGCGGGTCCGCGAGGAGGACGTGCCCTATCTGCCCCGGACGGGCCGGTCCAAGGTCACCGGCACCTGGCGGGGCACCTGGCAGGCGGTGCGCGACATGCGCGCCGTGCTCGCGGAGCCGCCCCGCGCCGTCCCGTCGGCGTCCGCCGGAGGTGTCCGGTGACCGCGCTGCTCGTGATCGCCAAGGAACCGGTACCCGGCCGGGTCAAGACCCGCCTGACCCCGCCCTTCACCCCCGGCGAGGCGGCGGCCCTGGCCGGGGCGGCGCTGTCGGACACCCTCCGGGCCGCGACCGCCACCCCGGCCGCCCGGCACGTCCTGGTCCTGGACGGCTCCCCGGGGCCATGGCTGCCACCCGGCGTCGAGGTCCGCCCGCAGAGCACCGGAACCCTGGACGCCCGGCTCGCCGCCGCCTTCGCCGACTGCGCCGGCCCGGCGCTGCTCATCGGCATGGACACCCCCCAGGTCACCCCCGGACTCCTCTCCCCGGCCCTGGACTTCACGCGGTACGACGCCTGGTTCGGACCGGCGGCCGACGGCGGCTTCTGGGCCCTGGGCCTGGCCGCCCCCGACCCGGCCCTGCTGCGAGGCGTACCGATGTCGGTGCCCGGAACGGGCGCCGCGCAGTACGCCCGGCTGCGCGCGGCGGGACTCCGGGTGGGCCTGCTGCCCGAGCTGCGCGACGTGGACACGGCGGCCGACGCCCGCGAGGTGGCCGCCGCGGCGCCGCACGGCGCCTTCGCCGCCCTGCACGGCCGGCTGACCGCCTCGCCGGAGGCCGTACGGTGACCGCCGTCCACGGCCGTACCGCCACACCGACCGCGATACGCGCCCCCTGGCGGGACGACCCCTACGCCCGGGCCCTGCGCGCCGGTCGGGGCCCGCTCTTCCTGCGCCGTGCCGACGGCTGGCTGATGCCGCTGGAGGTGGAGCGCTGGCTCGCCGACGCGGACGCGGGGGACGAGAGCGTGCTCGCCCGGTGCCGGGGAGCCGTCCTCGACGTCGGCTGCGGTCCCGGCCGGCTGGTCGCCGCCCTGGCCGGGCGCGGCCACCGGGTCCTGGGCGTGGACGTCAGCCCGGCGGCGGTGACCCGGACCGTACGGCGCGGAGGGACCGCCCTGTGCCGGTCGGTGTTCGGGCCGCTGCCCGGCGAGGGGCGCTGGACCACCGTCCTCCTCGTCGACGGCAACATCGGCATCGGCGGGGACCCGGCCACCCTCCTCGGCCGGGCCGCCGAACTCCTCGGTCCCGGCGGCCGGGTGGTGGCGGAGGCCGCCCCCGTCGAGGTGGACGAGCGGTGCGAGGTCCGCCTCGACGACGGCCGCGGCCCCCTCGGCGTCCCGTTCCCCTGGGCCCGCGTGGGGCCGGAGGCACTGCGCGCCCAGGCCCGCCGGGCGGGCTGGACGCCCTTGCACAGCTGGACGCTCGCCGGCCGGAGCTTCACCGAACTGGCCCGCTGACCCCCCGGGTTCACCCCTCGCCGGGTGCCCCTCCAGTGGCCCCGGACCCTCGCCGGGGTCGTACCCGCCGCCACCGGGCGAGCAGCACCAGGACCGCCGCGGCCACGGCCACGGCCGCCAGGACCAGCACCAGGTTGCGGGCGTACGGCAGCGGCAGCGCCGACGGGTTCGGCGGCGCCCCCGGGCGCAGCAGCAGCGGCAGGGTGACCAGCACCAGCGCCCCCGCCGTGACCAGCGCCCCCCGTACCACCGGCCGGGCCGGGACGGCGGCCACCAGCACCCCCACCGCCAACACCAGGGGCGCGATGAGCGCGTCGTGCAGAACCAGCGCCCCGCCCAGCCACAGCAGCACACCGTACGGATCGGGCTCCGCCGCGAGGTGCCACCCGCCGACCCCGATCAGCACCAGCCCCAGAACCCCGAGTGCCCGGCGCGCGAGCGACACCGGCACGGCACCCGGCTCCCGTCCCGTACCGCCGGGTCCCCCTGCGCCCCCGTCCTTCCGCCCCGTACCGCCGGGTTCCCGCGGGCCGCCCCCGGCCTTCCGCCCCGAACCGCCGGATCCCCGCGGGCCGCCCCCGGCCTTCCGCCCCGTTCCGCCCGGCTCCCCTCCGGCACCGGCCGCGGACGTCACCGGACCTCCAGCCGCGCGACCCACTTGGTCTGGAGCACCCCGGGCCGGTTCGGCGCGATGATCCGCGCCGGGTACCCGTGGTCGGCCGACAGCACCTCGCCGTTCAGCCGCAGCGCCAGCAGGGTCAGTGGATCCTCCGCGTACTCCCGGCCCATCTCCATGATCCGGTACGCGCCCTCCGCCTCCAGCGACACCACCCGCAGCCCGGCACCGGGCGGCGCCCCGGCCCGGTCCATCAGGTCCCGGATCCGTACGCCACCCCATTCGGCGTCCGCGCTCCAGCCCTCCACACAGGCGATCGGCAACCGGACCCGGCGCTGCGGGAGAGCGGCCAGCTCGGCGAGGGCCAGCCGGTACGGGGCGGGCCCCCGGACCTCCAGCCGCCACCCGCGCACGGCCGCCGGCGTCACCCGTGCCGCCGCCGCGGTCCGGTTCACCGGGAGCCCCTGCGGCCCGTACCCGGGGTGGCGGGGCGCCAGCAGGTCCAAGGGCGCCAGCGGGGTGAACGCCTGTCCGACCGTGGTCACCGTGACCGCGCCCACCGCCGTGCCCACCCCCAGCAGCAGGGCCCGTCGGTCGGGCACGTCCCGCTCCTCACCGGGCAGGGCGAGCGTCCCGGCGGACCGGCGGCTCCAGTGGGCGCGGATCACCGGCGCCTTCACCGCGAGGTGCAGCAGGACCGAGCCCGCCACCACCCACGCCACCGTGTAGTGCACCGGCACGAACGCGAACGGCCACGGGTACCACTCGGCGATGTTCAGCAGCCCCGTCAGGACCTGGAACACGGCCGCCGCCACCAGGAGCGCCACCGACAGCCGCTCCAGGGCGTGCCGTACCGAGCGGACCGGCGGCCACAGGAACAACCTCGGGTAGACCGCCCAGAGTTTGGCGAACAGCAGCACCATGGCCGCCAGCCCCGCCGCGACGTGCAGCCCCTGGGTGAGCCGGTAGCCCCACACCGGCCGCGACGGCAGGAGACCGGCCGCCCAGGACGGCGGGTGCTGGAGAAAATGGCTCACCAGACCGGTGAGGAAGCACACCGCCAGGGCCGCGCCCAGCCACCGCCCCACCGCCGTCGCGGTACGCGGTTCGTGCAACCGGCCCGAGAACGAGGGCGGCCGGAGGGCGGGAGGACGGAGCCGTGCGAAGGGGGGAGGCCGGCGGCCGGGGCGATGGTCCATGGCCTCATGCAACCGCTTCGGACGGCCCCGGCGGCGGGACCGACACCTTACGGAACGCGAACGGCCGCCCGCGCCGGGCGCGTCGGCGGCCCGGCCACTGCCAGGCTGGACCCGTGACCCACCCCCGCTCGGCCCGCCCCGACCCCGTCCCCGGCACGCGCGGGCGCACTCTGGGAAGCGCTCCGGACAGCACTTCGGCAAGCGCTCCGGACAGCACTTCGGCAAGCGCTCCGGAGAGCACCCCGGGAAGCACCCCGGTAAGCCTCCCGCCGTCCACCGTCCCGGCAGCCCCGCCCATCCCTCCCCGGGGGCGGCCCGGGACGGTCCGCGCCACCGTCGCCACCGCCATCCTGCTGACGGCCCTCGCCGCCGCGCTCGCCCTCACCGTCCGCCACGGAGGGTACGGCGCCGACCCGGCCGGGCTCTCCTGGCGGTACGCAACCTGCTGGGCGCTCTTCGGCACGGCGGCGTGGACGCTGCGGGGCGCGCCCGCACGGCACGTCACGCTGCTGGTCCTCGCCGGGGGCGTCGCGGTCGCCGCGGCCGGACTGGTGGCCGCGCCCCGTACCAGTACCGACTCCTTCCGCTACGCGTGGGACGGCCGGGTCCAGGCCGCCGGCGTCTCCCCGTACGACCACGCCCCGGCGGACCCCGCGCTCGCCGCGCTCCGCGACGACTGGCTCTTCCCGCCCGGCGCGGACTGCGGCCGGGTGCCCGGCGTCTCGCCGCTGCCCGGCGGCGGCTGCACCCGCATCAACCGGCCCCTGGTCCACACCGTCTACCCGCCCGCCGGCGAGGCGTACTTCCTCCTGGTGCACGGCCTCTCCCCGGACGGCGTCCGCCACAAGGCGTTCCAGGCCGGCGGCGCGCTGCTCGCCCTGGCCACCACCCTGGTCCTGCTGCGCTTCGCGCGCCGCCGGGGCGACCCGCGGCACGCCGCCTGGTGGGCCTGGTGCCCCGCGGTGGCCGTCGAAGCGGTCAACAACGCCCACGCCGACGTGCTCGCCGTCCTCCTGTCCGTCGCGGCGCTCACCCTGACGGCCCGCGGTCGCGCGGCGGGCGGCGCCCTGCTCGGCCTGGCGATCGCCGCGAAACTGCTGCCGGCGGTGCTGCTCCCCGGCGCGCTGTCCGGGGTACGGCGGGCCCGCGACGCCGCCGCCGTCCTGCTGCCGGCCGCCGCCGTCCTCACGGTGCTCTACCTGCCGTACGTCCTGCTCTCCGACGCCTCCGTGCTGGGCTACCTCGCCGGTTACGCCCAGGAGGAGGGCTACCAGGACGCGGCCTCCGGCAACCGCTACGCCCTGCTGCGCCTCATCCTGCCCGACTCCTGGGCCCTGCCCGCGGTCCTCGCCGGGACGGCCGCCGCCGGCCTGTACGCGATCCGCCGCGGCGACCCGGAACGCCCCTGGTCCGGGGCGCTCCTCGTCACCGGGGCCGTCTTCCTCCTCACCACCCCCGGATACTCCTGGTACGCCCTGCTCCTGGTCGCGCTGGTGGCCCTCGACGGCCGGTGGGAGTGGCTGGGGGTGGCCGTCGCGGGCGCGGCGGCCTACCTCCTCCCGCGCGAGTGGTCCGGTGCCGGGACCGCGATGTACGGGGCGGCCCTCCTGGCCGTCCTCGCCGCCCACGCCCTCCGCGCCCGCCCGGCGCGCGGGCTCGCGGGGAGCGTCCGCGCCGGGCGGGCCGGGGGCGCCCGGTCAGGCTGACGGCGCCGGGACGGCGGCGCCGAGGAACTCGCGCACGTGGCGCAGCCAGATCTCCCGGTCCGCCGGGCTCAGGATGTGGGCGGCGCCGGGCAGTTCGAGGAGCCGGGCGCCGGGGATGCCGGCGGCCAGGCGGCGGGTGCTCCCGGGCAGCACCAGCCGGTCGCCGGTCGGCACCGCGACCAGGGTCGGCGCGGCCACCCGCGCCAGGTCGGCGCGGACGTCCACGCGGGACACCAGGTCGAAGTGGTCCACCAGGCCCGGCGGCATCGAGGCCAGGGTCCCGGCGGTCGCCGCGTCGAGGGCAGCCGGGGCGAGGTCCGCCAGGTCCGCCGGGGACATGCAGGACAGGGTGGCGAAGCGGGCCAGGGCGTCCCGGTCACCGGAGGCCGTCAGCGAGGTGATCAGCCGGCCGGCGAGCGCCAGGACGGGGTCGGCGACGGCGAAGCCGGCGGTGAGGACCAGGGCGCGGACCCGCGCGGGGTGGCGGGTGGCGACGCGTATCGCCACCGCGCTGCCGAGGGACTCGCCCAGCACGGCGAACGTCTCCTGACCGGCCGCGACGGCGGCGTCGACCAGGCTGTCGGCCAGATCGTCCAGCTCCAGCGGTCCGGTCGCCCTGGGGGAGCCGCCCGCTCCCGGATAGTGCGGACCGACGAGGGTGTGGTCCCGGGCGAGATCGTCCAGGACCAGGCCGAAGTTCCCTTGAATGCCGCCCCCGGCACCATGGGCGAGCAGGAGCGCGGGACCGCGCCCCTGCACATGGACGTCGAGACGGGGGAGGGACGGCGACTGATGAGTGATCATGTCCCCGACGCTAAACTCCGACATCAGTGTCAGAGTCAAGTCGCAGGCGCGGAACGGGGGCTGGACGCGATGGGTGGCGGCATGCGCATGAAGGACATGGTGCGGCGCACCGGAGTCCATGAACGGCTCCTCCGCTACTACGAGCAGCAGGGGCTCCTCGCGCCCGAGCGGCTGCCCAGCGGCTACCGCGTCTACCGGGAGGCGGACGTCGAGACGGTGCACCGCGTCCGCAGCCTGCTGGCCGCCGGCCTGTCGACCGCCGTGATCGCCCAGGTCCTGCCGTGCGTCCGGTCCGACGGCGAGCGCCTCGCACCCACCTGCCCCGACCTGCTCGCCCGGCTGCGCCGGGAGAACGAGCGGATCACCCGCGCCATCGAGGACCTCCGGGCGTCCCGCGCGATGCTCGACGCCATCATCACCGCCGCACCCTTGGAGGTCACCGCCGCCGGGGGCGCTCAGGACGTTCCGGCGCAGAGCGTGCAGCGGTCCCTGCCGTCCCAGTCGGCCCAGCCGAAGTCGGCCGGGGCGAGCGACCGGCCCTCGACCTCCGCGCGGACGGCCACCCGGTAGCGCCAGACGGCGTCGATATACGGGTGGTAGGCGTCGTGGAACGCCGGCGAGGAGAGCGCCGCCCCGGCGGCGACGGCACGCTGGAGCGCGCGGAGCCGCTCGAACATCGCCTGGCCGGCCGCCGCGACGGACGGCGTGGCGTCGATGAACAGCCGCTCGCGCGCCTCGTACACCCCGGCCTCACTCAGCGCCGCACGCCCGGCCGCGTCCAGATCGGCCGCCGCGGCGGCGCCGGGGGAGCGGGCGAGCTGCCGCAGACGCGCGTGGCAGACCCCGGCGGCGTCGATGAACTCCGTGTACGTGGCGCGCCTGCGGGCCTCGACCCCGCTGTCGTCCTCGTGCCGCCGCCGCAGGTACTCGGCCAGGACGGTGCCCGAGATGGCGATCGTGCCGCCGCTCACC
This sequence comes from Streptomyces sp. NPDC015131, assembly GCF_043079975.1. Classification (NCBI taxonomy): domain Bacteria; kingdom Bacillati; phylum Actinomycetota; class Actinomycetes; order Kitasatosporales; family Streptomycetaceae; genus Streptomyces; species Streptomyces sp. NPDC015131. The sequence goes on from NZ_JBIBVB010000001.1 coordinate 979,905, forward strand.
GTCGCCACGAGTGTTCCCCAGTCCACATCCGCCCCCCGCGTCCCGGCCCTTCCGGGCGTACGGAATCCTCGCGCGCGCCGGCCGGGAGAACAAGGGCGGCGCCGTGCCGGCCCGGCGATCAGGCGCAGTGGGTGAAGTCCTGGGAGACCCCCGGGATCGGTTCCCAGTTGCCGCCGCCGCTGACGTACACCGCGCTGACCCAGCCGACCGGGCCGCCCGCGTCGACCTGGACCCACCAGTCGTTGGCGTAGGCCCCGTCCCGGACCGTGCCGCCCCGGCGCTGGCAGTGGGCCTCGACCTCCACGGTGCTCAGCTTCCAGGCGTGGGCGGCGCAGCCGGTGGACGGGCAGGTGCGCAGGTTGACCCCGGTCGCCCATACGAACACGGGCGTGGGGCGGTGGGTGGTGTGCGCGGGTGCGGGGGAGGGCGTGGACAGGACCATCGCCACCGCGCCCGCGAGCGCCGCGGCGGCGCGGGCCGGGTACGTCCGTCGGGGGCGGGCGGGGCGCTCGGGCACGGTGGCTCCTCGGTCGTCGGTCTCGCGGGCGGTCGCCCGGTCGGTCACGCGGTGGTGACGGACCGGCCCCTCCCGTCGTATGAGCCGGCGGCCCGAGGTCATACGACAGGGCCGGCCGCACCGTCCCGTACACGGCCCCGATCCCGGACGGAAGGAGGACCCGGAGCCCCGACCCGGCCGTACCACCGGACTGCGCGACACGAGACGACGACAGTCCGGTGAAAGGCATGCCTGGACACGCGCCCGCTGGATATCGTCGCCGCGAGCGTGGGGACGCCAGTCGGGGGGACATCATGGAGCTGCGCCTGCTCGGACCCGTCGAGGTGTGGGACGGCGGCACACGGCTGCCGCTACACGGTGCCAAGCCCACGGCGATCCTCGCCGCCCTCGCCGTCCACCTCGGCGAGGTGCTCTCGGCCGGCCGGCTGGTCGACCTCGTCTGGGAGGAACGCCCGCCCGCCACGGCGAGAGCGCTGGTCGCCTCGCACGTCTCCGGACTCCGCCGGGCACTGGGCGCGGCGGGGGAGGGGCCCGCGATCACCACCCGCTCTCCCGGCTACCTCGTGACCTCGCCGCCGTGGAGCGTCGACGCCCGCCTCTTCGAGGAGGCCCTCGGCCGGGGGAGGCGCCTCGCGGGCGAGGGCCGGGCGGCGGAGGCGGCCCAACTGCTGCGCGAAACGGTCAATTTGTGGCGCGGCAGGGAAGCGCTGGAGGGGCTCGGCCAGACGTTCGCGCGGAACGAGGCCGCGCGCCTGGCGGAGCTGCGGCTGGACGCCCACGAGGTGCGGTTCGCCGCCGAGATGAGCCTGGGCTGCCGGGACGGCCTGGTGGCGGAGCTGTACGCGCAGGTCGCGGCGAACCCGTTGCGCGAGCGGCTGCGGGGGCTGCTGATGACCGCCCTGTTCCGGACGGGGCGGCTCCCGGACGCGCTGCGGGCCTACCAGGAAGGGCGCTCGCTGCTCCGGGACCAGCTGGGCATCGAACCCGGCCCCGAACTCCGGGGGTTGCACCAGGCACTGCTCCGCGAGGACACCGCGGTGCTGGGAGCCCCGTCCCCCACCGGCCCACCGCACGCGCGCACCGGCGGGGGACCGGGACAGCCCCCAGCGGCAGCGGCACCGGCCGCGGGCGACCCCGGCGCGCGCGCCGCCCGCCCCGTACCGTCCCATGTCCCGCCGGACGTCGCGGACTTCGTCGGACGTACCGACGAGATCGCCTGGGCCACGGCCCTGCTGCACGGCTCCGGCGACCCCCGACGCACCGCCCCGCCCGTCGGGCTGATCTCCGGGCGCCCCGGCGTCGGCAAGACCACGCTGGCCGTGCACATCGGCCACCGGGTCGCGCCGCTCTTCCCGGACGGCCGGCTCTTCCTCGACCTGCGGGCCTCCGGCTCCACCCCGCTCGCCACCCCCGACGCCCTGGCGCGCCTGCTCAGGGCCCTCGGCGCCGTACCCGACGAACTGCCCACCGACCAGGAGGAACTCCTCGGCCTGTACCGCACCCACATCGCCCGGCGCCGGGTCCTGCTCATCCTCGACAACGCCGTCGACGAGTCCCGGCTGCGCCCCCTGCTGCCCCCCGGCGGCGGCTCGGCCGTCCTCGTCACCAGCCGGCGCCGGCTGGTCGCCCTGGAGGGCGCCGCGCACCTGGAACTCACCGCCCCGCCCGACGGGGAGGCGCTCGACCTGCTGGCCCGGGTCATCGGCCCCGGACGGGTGGCCGCCGAACCGGCCGCCGCCTCCGAGATCGTCACCCTCTGCGGCCGGCTGCCCCTGGCCGTCCGCATCGCCGGCGCCCGCCTCGCCGCCCGCCCGCACTGGACCCCGGCGCGCCTGGCGGCCCGCCTGCGCGACGAGCGGCGCCGCCTCGACGAGCTGCGCGCCGGCGACCTGGAGGTGCGGGCCAGCCTCGCCCTGGGCTACGCCGACCTCGGGGAGCAGGAGCGCCGGGCCCTGCGCCGGCTGGCGCTGATGGACCTGCCCGACTTCGCCTCCTGGATCGCGGCTCCCCTGCTGGACATCACGGTCGACGAGGCCGAGGAGGCCGTCGAGGCGCTCGTGGACCGCCACTTCGCCGGTGTGGTCGGCACCGACGGGACCGGCCGCAGCCGCTACCGCGTCCATGCCCTGGCACGCGAGTACGCCCGCGAGCGGTGCCTCGCGGAGGAGAGCGCCCAGGACCGGGAGGCTGCCGTGCTGCGGCTGGCCGACCGCTGGCTGGCCATGGCCGCGATCGCGGCCTCGCGCGGGCCGGGCGGAGCCTCCGGGCTGCCACCGGGACCGCACGACGGCGGTCTCGCCGACGAGGCCGTACGAGAACTCATGGCGGGCCCCGCGGGCCCCGGCGGGCCGGGTGCCGAGGCGGCCACCTGGTTCGCGGCATGGTTCGCGGCCGAACAGCCCTGCCTGGTGGCGGCCGTGACGCACTGTGCCGAGAACGGCCTGACCCGTACCGCGCGTGAGCTGGCCGCCGTCGTCGGCGCCGGATCCGCCGCGCTGTACAACCAGTTCGACGCCTGGACGCGCTCGCACACCGTGGCCCTCGACGCCGTCCGCCGCCGCGGCGACACCGCGGAGGAGGCGTGGCTGCTCAACGGGCTGGGCCGGCTGCGCCTGGAGCAGGACCGGTTCGAGGAGGCGTACCGCCACTTCGCGGACGCGCTGGCCCTGTTCGAGCGGACCGGCGCGGTGCGCGGCCGGGCCGACGCACTGGCCGGGATGGGCACGGCGCGCCGGGAACAGGGGCGGTTCGACGAGGCCCTGGAGCTGCTGACCGCCGCGCTCGCCGGGTACCGGGACCTCGGGGACGGCGCCGGCACCGCCCGGCAGCACTACGGCATCGGATGCGTCCACCGTGACCGGGGCCACTACACCGAGGCCCGCGCCGAAATCGCGCGCGCCCAGGGCCTGTTCGAGGAGGCCGGCGACCGGCACGGCAGGGCGCTCGCCCTGCGCGCGCTCGCCCTGTGGCACCGGGCGCGGGGTGAACTGGGCCGGGCCGAGGAACTGTCGCGGGCCGCGCTCGGCGACTTCGAGGCGACCGCGGACTCCTTCGGCACCATGTACGCCGGGCAGGCCCTCGCCAAGGTGCTCCTCCGCCGGGGCAGGCCGGCCGAGGCCCGCGAGCGGCTCGACCGCTGCCTGGAGGTCACCCGGGAGCGCCAGGACACCTTCGGCGAGGCCCTGGTGGTCCGGACCCTCGGCGAGTGGTACCTGGCCGCCGGGGACCGGGAGCGTGCCGCCCGGGAGCTGCGGAGGGCGCTGGACCTCTGGGACGTCCTGCGGCTGCCGCTGTGGCGGGCCCGCACGCTGCGCGACCTCGCGACCGCGCTGGCGGGCGGCGGCGGGCCGGAGCGGGCGGAGGCCCGGGCGGCGTGGGAGGAGGCGTTGCGCGTCTTCGACGAGTACGGCAGCCGTGAGGCCGGGGAACTCCGGGCGGCCGGGTTCCCGGCCGCCGCGTCACGGGCCGGAGACCCCTCCGGCTGAGACGCGCCGCGCACGGGGCCCGGGCACGAGGCGCGGCCGCTGTCCCGGACGGGCCACGGCCTCGTTACGGGCACGGCCCCGCCGGGCCGCGGATGCCGCCCTGCCACGGCCCCGCGGGGTCAGGGCATCCGCCCCGCCTACGGCCCTGCCGGGTTATGGCATCCGCCCTGCAGAGGATGTGCAGCGCTTCTGCAGAGGTGGCGTCGACGCTGGAGACGTGACCGAGACAGAGATCATCCTGCTCTCCGACGAACGCGTCGCCGCCCTCACCGTCGCGGACGACGGCGAACCGCTGGTCGACACCCGCGGCGTACCGGAGCTGCGTGTCGACCCGCGCAAGGCCGACGACGGCGGCGCCTGGGCCCACCTGCGGGCGGACGTGGTCCGGCGCCTCCTGGCCGCCCAGCGCCAACTCCCGGCGGACGTCCGCTTCCTGGTCGTGGAGGGGTGGCGGCCCCCGGCGCTCCAGGCCGGCTACTTCACCACGTACGCCGCCGCGATGCGCCGGGCCCACCCCGGCGCGTCCCCGGCGCGGATACGCGAGCTGGCCAGCGCGTACATCTCGCCCCCGGAGGTGGCCCCCCATGTCAGCGGGGGCGCCGTGGACCTGACGCTGTGCACCGGGGACGGGGCGGAACTGCCCCTCGGCACCGAGGTCAACGCCACCCCGGAAGAGAGCGCGGGCGGGTGCCGCACGGCCGCGCCCGGCATCGGCGCCGAAGCCAGGGCCAACCGTGCCCTGATGGGTCGCGCCCTGACCGCGGCGGGCTTCGTCAACTACCCGACCGAGTGGTGGCACTGGTCCTACGGCGACCGGTACTGGGCCCTCCTCAGCGGGGCGCCGGCCGCCCGGTACGGCCCCATCGCCAGGCACACACCCTGATCCGAGCCGACCTCAACGGGGGAACACCGTGCGACCGACCGGCACCACACCGCATTCACCGACCGATCGCCCGACCGCGACCGATCGCCCGACCGCGACCGATCGCCCGACCGCGACCGATCGCCCGACTACCTCCGATCGCCCGCCGGCGAGGGGCGGCCCGCCGCCCGCGGACCACATGACCGCGGCCGAGTTCGACGCCGCGTTCACCGCCGCGATGCCGAGGCTCCGCCACCGGCTCCTGGCCATGACCGGCAACCCGCACGACGCCGACGACCTGCTCCAGGAAACCTATGTGCGGCTGTCCTCCCGCGCCCGGGCCCGGACCCTGGCCCGCCAGGACCACCCGTACGCCTACACCTGCGCGGCGGCGTCCAACCTGCTGCGCGACTTCTGGCAGCGCCCCTCCCGGCGCGAGCACGCCACGGACCGGCTGCCCGAACGGAGCTGGGACGGCGGCTTCGAGGCGCGCGAGGCCGCGGTGGCGACGACAGCACTGCTGCGCGCCCTGTCACCCAAGGAGGCGGCGGCGGTGATCCTCGTCGACATCGAGGGGCTGACGCACGACGGGGCGGGCGAGCGGCTCGGCACCCACCGCGGCACCGTCCAGCGCAACCGTATGCGGGGGCTCGCCAAACTGCGCGACGCACTGGCCGCATACGAGACGCCGCCCGGCTCCGTCCTGTCGACGGGCGCCGGCGAACCCGGGCGCGCACCCGCGCCGGCCACGCCCACCGCGACCACCGCACCGACCCACCTCATCAGAGACCATCAGGGGGAACCCGTATGCGCCGCGTGAACCGCGCCCTGGCGACCGCAGGAGGACTGCTGCTCGCCGTCTCCGCCGGGACCGGAACGGCCTCGGCCGCGCCGCTCCCCGACGGCGGGTCCGCCACCGCCGAGTGCCGTCCCCTGGCGAGCGCGACCGCTCAGGCCCGGGCGGTCGTCGAGGCCGCCTGCTCCCAGATCGGCGTGCCGTACAGCTGGGGCGGCGGCTCCATCCACGGGCCGACGTACGGCCAGGACTACCCCGGCGGCGGGCCCGGCGCCCACGACAGCAGGGTGAAGGGCTTCGACTGCTCCCACCTGATGCAGTACGCGGCGTGGCAGGGCGCGGGCATCGCCCTCCCCGAGGGCACCTGGAACCAGGCCCGCTGGTCCGGAGCCACCGCGCTCTTCACCCCCGCCCAGGGGCTCGACCCGCTCCAGCCCGGGGACCTGCTGCTGTGGGGCTCGGACCCGGGCAACCTCGGCAGCGTCCACCACATCGCCCTCTACCTCGGCGGCGGCCGGATGGTGGAGGCCCGCGAGTCGGGGACCCCGGTCATGGTCGGCGACGTCCGGCTGAACGCCCAGTACGCGGGCGCCCTGCGGATCACCGGTGGCGAGCAGCCGCCGGCGGACACCAAGAGGTTCATGACCTGGGGCACCGGCGTGAGCCTGCGGCCGGAACCCCGCACCTCCACCACCCCGGTGGCCCACCTGCCCGGCCCCACCCCGGTGGACGTCCTGTGCCAGAAGCGGGCTCAGATGGTCCACGCCGAGGGCTACAGCAACGACGTCTGGTCGTACCTGCCCCGGTACCGGGCCTGGATCTCCAACATCTACATCGCCGACCCGGCGGCATGGCTGCCCGGCGTACCCCCCTGCTGACGCGGAACACCGCCGACGCGGGGCACCGTCCCACCGCACCGCCCCCACCACCCCTCACCGCCACGGAAAGGTTCACCATGCGCGCTCTCAGGAGTACCCGCTCCATCGGCCTGCTGGCCGCCGCGATCGCCGCGACCGCCCTGGTCCCGCTCACCGCGGGTCCGGCGCAGGCGGCACCCTCCGGCTACGCCGGGTCGTGCCCGACGGCCGGCACGATCACCCAGGGGTACACCGCCAACCACGACGGCGTCGACATCGCCAACAGCATGGGCACGCCCATCTACTCGACCGGCCCGGGCACGGTCATCGCCGCCGGCCCGGCGACCGGCTACGGCCTCTGGGTCCGCATCCGGCACGACGACGGCACGGTCACCGAGTACGGGCACATGGATTCGTTCGTCGTGTCGGTGAACCAGCGGGTGAGCGGCGGCCAGCTCATCGCGTACATGGGCAACCGCGGCGTCTCCAGCGGCCCCCACCTGCACTTCGAGGCGCACAGCTCCACCTCCAGCACCCACGGGGTCAACCCCTTCACCTACCTGGCCGAGCGCGGAGTGGGCCTGCCCTGCACTCCGGGCGGGGGCGGCGGTACGCCCGGAACCAACTTCAGCACCTGGGGAACGTCCGTGCGTGTCCGCGCCGACGCCCGGCTCAACGCGGCCGTGGTGACCACCCTGACCGGCCCGACCCGGGTCAATGTGACGTGCCAGAAGCGCGGCGACATGGTCCACGCGGAGGGCTACAGCAACGACGCCTGGTCCTACGTCCCGGCGCTGGGCGGCTATGTGTCGAACATCTACATCGACCACCCGGCCTCCTGGCTGCCGGGCGTCAACCCCTGCTGACACGGACACACCTCGCCCCCGGGTCCGAGCGGATCCGGGGGCGAGGTGTTCCCGCACGGCTCAGGGTGTGCAGTCGGGCACTCCGGCGATCTTCTCGCCACCCTGGAGGTAGATGTTGTTGATGAAGCCGAGCTGACCACCGGGGGTCCGGACGTACGACCACCACTTGTTGGTGTAGCCGCTGTCGTGGACGGTCTCGCCCGCCCGCTGGCAGTGCGCCTGCACGGTCACCCGCGAGACGGTGGCGACGACCGGGCACGAGCGGGACGGGTGGAACCAGCAGTTGGCGTCGGCCGGGTCGTGCCGGACGTTGACGTTGCTCGCCCAGACGTAGACGGGTGTGGTCGCGGTCGCGGCGGCGGGTGCCGCGGGTGCGGCGGTGACGCCGGGCGCCGCCACCGCCATCGTGCCGGCCACGAGGCCGGCGGTCAGCAGCGCCTTGACGGAGCGTCGTGCGTTCATGGTCTCCCCTGTGTTCGTCGGTGTCGGCGGGGCCTTCCCCCGCCGTGTCCTGCGGTTCAGCAGACCGGGACGCCCGGGAGCTGGTTGCCGGGCGAGCTGAGGTAGATGTTGGTCATGTAGCCGCCGTATTGGGGCAGATACGCCCACCAGTCGTTGGTGTACGGCGGGACGCTGACCTGCTGGCCGCGCTTCTGGCAGCCGACCAGCACCTCCGCGCCGGCCGGCAGCGTAGTGAGCGCGGTCGAGCCGGTCGTCGCACCCGAGCGGATCCGCACACCACTGCCCCACGTGCCGACCCAGGTGCCCTGGGCGCGCACGGCTCCCGGGACGTTCAGCGAACGGGTCAGCCGGCCCACGTCCGTGTACGCCTTGCCGTACGGCGTGCCGTCGGGGTGCAGCGTGAGGACGGCCACGACGGACCGGTCGCCGGCGCCCACCACACCCGTGGTGTGCAGCGCCGGCCGGGCCAGGTCCACGGCGGCGGCCGAGGCCCCCGCGGCCCCCGACGCGGCACGCGCGGTGGCCCCGGCCGCGGTGCAGCCGCCCGAGGTGAAGCCGGACCACCCCTGCTTCACCGCCCAGGGGCGGTCGAACGCGCCCGCGACGCCGAAGTGCTGGTCGAAGCCGTCCGTCCCGCAGCGGGTCGACTGCCGCAGCGCGCCCAGGATGAAGTCCCGGACTGGCGCGGTGGCCGAGTCCAGCAGATGGCGGTAGATCCGCACCGTGTCCCGCGCGGACAGGGCCGTGTAGCCCCAGTACCCAGGATGGGTCGCGGGCGGTCGGGCGGTGTCCGTGAGACCGAGCCGGGCCACCATCCGGTCGACGACCGCCCCCTGGCCGCCGGCCGTCCAGAAGTGGCCGGCCGCCGCGTCGTCGCTGCTGCGCAGCATGACGTCCAGGCGGGCCCGGTCGGACGCTGTCAGGTCGGCGGGCGCCCGGCCCCACAGCAGGTCCAGCGCGATGAGCAGTTTGACCACGGAGGCGGAGCGGAACCGGCCGGAACTGTTCAGCTCCTCGGTGAAGGTGCCCGTCCGCCGGTCGAACACCGCGACACCGGCCGTCACGCCGGGCGGGACCTCGGCCCGCGCCACCGGGGCGCCCGGCCCGGCCTTGCCGCCCGGTGCGGCGCCCGCCCCGGGAGCGGCCGTCGTGGCGGCGCAGAGGAGCGCCGTGAGGAGGACGGCCGTGCGGCCCGTCCGCCGTGTCCGCCCGGCGGACCGCCGGAACCTCGCCGGCCGCGCGCCGGATGCTCGGTGCTGGGTCATGGGACGTCGTACCTCCTGGAGTCGACTGGGTGCCGCACTGTCTCGACGGCGCCGCGCACCGCGTCGTATGAGGCCGTACGAGCACACGGCCGGGATCCCGCCGTCATACGGACCCCGGCCGCGTCCGGTCCCCCCGGTGGAGCCACCCGCAGCACACGGGCCCGGCCCGCACCGCACCCGAAGCCCCAACCCGAACCCGAACCAAGGAGTCACCATGGCCCCACGCGCAGCGCGCCTCCTCGCCGCCGGTCTCGCCCTCGGCGCCGCCCTCGCCCTCTCGCCCGCCGCTCCCGCCGTCCCGGCCCGGGCCGCGACCGAGGATGCCCGCGCGGGCGGCCAGATCCTGCGGCCGAACAGTAACCTCCGGTGGGGCCCCTCCACCGCCCACGGAGTGGTGGCCAACACCGGTGCGGAGTGGGGCACGGGACTGGAGGAGTGCTTCGTGTACGGGGAGCGGGTCACCGCCGGCGGCTACACCACGGACGTCTGGTACCGGCTGAACGTCTACTTCGGTGGCGTCCAGTACTACAAGAAGTGGGCCTGGGGCGGAAACGTCGAGGTCGGCGCCGACCCGAAGCCGGGGTTGCGCACCTGCTAGCGCCCCCGGGCCCGCGCGCGCCGGCCCCGGCGCGCGCGGCGTGTCGGCCGGGGCGGATTATCGGGCGGCCGTGCGAGCCCTCATACCAGAGCGGGACGCTGGGCGGGCAACTTTGTCAACTGCGCATCGCTCATGATGAATTGGTGACTACGGTGGGTTGCTGGTGATCAACGGCGGGCTCATGTGGCGCCCGGCGCCCCCGCCGCCCGCCGGCATCGACCGAACGCCGAATCCTGTTCCTGGGGCCCCACGTACCAAGGACGCTGATGTCTCAACTTCGCGCACCCGCCGCGCGGCCGGACCGCCGTGAGGGCGGGCGGCACGGCCGGCCAGGCGCCCGTTCCCTGTCGTACTCCGGGAGGTCGCGCTCCTCGTCGCCCTCCCCGGACGTCCGCATACGACCCCAACTCCAGCGGGTCGCCGTGCTGCCGCCCGTCGCGGTGGCCCTCGGCGGCGCCGCGGCCGTGTTCTTCACCATCCGCTCCACCGACGCCCGGCCCTCGCCCGCCCTGTGGGCGGCGCTCACGGCGGCCGCGGCGCTCGCCGTCGCCGCCGTGGCCGCGGCCCTGATCGCCGCCAACCGCGCGGCGGCGGCCGTGCTGGACCGGTGCGACGCACTGCGCCGCCGCAGCGCGCACGGGCAGAACGAACTGCGCGCCCTGGTCGAGCAGCTCCGCCGGGGCGAGCGCCCGCCCGCCCGCCGGCCCGCGCCCCCGGCACGCCCGGGCGGCGACGAGTTCGACCGGCTCACCGACGAGCTGGGCCGCGCCCACGAGATGGCGGTCACCACCGTCGTCCAGGCGTCCCGCCTGTCCAGCAGCGTCGGCAACGAACAGAAGGTCGAGGTCTTCGTCAACCTCGCCCGCCGCCTGCAGTCCCTGGTCCACCGCGAGATCCAGCTCCTCGACGAGCTGGAGAACGAGGTCGAGGACCCCGAGCTGCTCAAGGGCCTGTTCCACATCGACCACCTGGCGACCCGCATCCGGCGGCACGCCGAGAACCTCGCCGTCCTCGGCGGGGCCATCTCGCGCCGCCAGTGGTCCAACCCGGTCACCATGACCGAGGTGCTCCGCTCCTCCATCGCGGAGGTCGAGCACTACCCGAGGGTCAAGCTCGTCCCGCCGATCGACGGCACCCTGCGCGGGCACGCCGTCGCCGACGTGATCCACCTGCTCGCCGAGCTCGTGGAGAACGCCACCCTGTTCTCGGCGCCGCACACCCCGGTGCTGCTGCGCGCCCAGTACGTGACCGCCGGGCTCGCCGTCGAGGTCGAGGACCGGGGGCTCGGGATGTCCCTGAGCGAGCAGAACAAGATGAACGCCCTGCTCACCGACCCCGACCAGGTGAATGTGGCGCACCTGCTCCAGGACGGCCGGATCGGGCTGTTCGTGGTCTCGGCGCTCGCCCGCCGCCACGGCATCGCGGTCCGGCTCCAGTCCAACATCTACGGCGGGGTGCAGGCCGTGCTGGTCCTGCCCCAGGGCCTGCTGGGCCCCGACCCCGACGGGCTCACCCCGGCCGAGCGGCAGGCCCGGCTCCAGGCCGGCCACGACCCCCTGGCCGACCGGGCGGGCCACGACCCGGTGCGCGAACTGCCGCACCCGCACGCCCCGGCCGAGGTCACCGCCCCCGAGCCGGTGCACCACGAGCCCGTGCACCACGAGCCGGTGCACCCCGAGCCCGCGCACGCGGGGCCCGGGCACGCGGAGCCCCCGCACCACGAGCCGGTGCACCGCGAGCCGCCGCCGGTCCGCGCCGAGCCCGGGCGCCAGGAACGGCCGCCCGCGCACCCCGCGCCGGCGCACGCCCCCGCCGCCGCCCCGCCCCCCGTGCTCCCGCACCAGCACGGCGGCAACGCCCCGCTGCCCGTACGGGGCGAGCGGACCGGCCGCCCCAACCCGGCCGCCGCTCCCCCCGGACCGCCCGGCCGGCCCCAACTGCCCAGGCGCCGCGCCCAGGAGCACTTGGTGCCCCAGCTGCGCGACGCCCCCGCCCCGCGGAGGAACGACGACGAGACCCTGCACGACCCCGGCCTGATGGCGGCCTTCCGGCGCGGTATCGGCCTGGCCGAGTCCGCGCACCCGGCCCACCCGGAACCGCAACGACACGACGAAGCGCACAAGGAGTAGATGCACCATGGCGAGCGATGTGCCGACCGGCCATTCCTCGGATCTCGACTGGCTGCTCGGCGGCCTGGTCCAGCGGGTACCGCACACCCGCAGCGCGGTTCTGCTCTCCTCGGACGGCCTGGTGAAGTCGGTCCACGGCCTCGACCCCGACAGCGCCGACCACATGGCGGCCCTCGCCTCCGGCCTGTACTCCCTGGGCCGCAGCGCGGGCAGCCGGTTCGGCGACGACGGCGAGGTCCGCCAGGTGGTGGTCGAGCTGGACTCCACCCTGCTGTTCGTCTCCACCGCCGGCTCCGGCACCTGCCTGGCCGTCCTCGCCGGCCGCGAGACCGACGCCGCGGTCCTCGGCTACGAGATGACGATGCTGGTCAAGAGCGTACGGCCGTATCTGGTCACCCCGGCCAGACAAGCGGCGGCGGCACCGGGCGGCACGGGACGCTGACCCGTGCCGCGCCGACAGGACGGGCCCTGGCTCGACGACGCGGCCGGCCGGCTGATCCGCCCGTACACCGTCAGCGGCGGCCGCACCCGGCCCACCGCGGCACTGGACCTCCTCTCCCTGGTCATGGCCACCGGGGCGGCGCCGCAGCCGCACCTCGGCCCCGAGCACTCCCTGGCCCTCGGGCTGTGCGACGGGCCGACCTCGGTGGCCGAGATCTCGGCCCACTTACGGCTGCCCGCCGTGGTCACCAAGGTGCTGCTCTCCGACCTCGTGGACTGCGGGGCGCTGACCGCGCGGGCGCCCCGCCTCCACGACACCCCCACCGACCGTTCCCTCCTGGAGGCAGTGCTCGATGGCCTACGACGACGGCTCTGAGGACCGGACCGCGGACCGCGACGTCTTCCCGACCGCGCTGAAGATCCTGGTCGCCGGCGGCTTCGGGGTCGGGAAGACCACCTTCGTGGGGGCGGTCAGCGAGATCGAACCGCTGAGCACCGAGGAGATCCTCACCACGGTGAGCGCCGCGACGGACAGCCTGGAGGGCGTGGAGTCCAAGACGACCACCACGGTCGCCATGGACTTCGGCCGCATCGGCCTGGACGACCGCCATGTGCTCTACCTCTTCGGCACGCCCGGCCAGGAGCGCTTCTGGTTCATGTGGGACGAGCTGTCCGAGGGCGCGCTGGGAGCGGTGGTCCTCGCCGACACCCGGCGGCTGGAGGCGTCGTTCTCCGCGGTCGACTTCTTCGAGCGGCGCGGCATCCGCTTCCTGGTCGCCGTGAACGAGTTCGACGGCTCCTACCACTACGAACCGGAGGAGGTACGGGCGGCGATCGACCTCAAGCCGGAGGTACCGGTCGTCCTGTGCGACGCCCGGCTCGCCAGCTCCGGGATCCAGACCCTGGTCACCCTCGTCCAGCACCTGCTGGACACCAACCCGGCCCCGGCACCGGCGCCGAGCTACGGAGTACCGACATGACGTACGACCCGACCGGCCATCTGCTGCTCACCCCCGTCGACCGGGAGGCCCCGCTGCGGGTGCGGCGGCTGCGCGAACTCGGCATCGGCGACCGGCCCGACCGCGACTTCGACGCGTTCGCGGAGCGGCTCGCCACGGTGACCGGTGCACCGTACTCGATGGTCAACTTCATCGACGAGCACCAGCAGTTCTTCGCCGGGCTGCACACCCCGCACGGCAACCACTCCACCGAGGAGCTGGGCGCCACGGCGGCGGCCGGCGGCGGGGTGAGCCGCTACATGGCCCGCGACCACGGCTACTGCCCGCACGTCGTCGTCCGCCGCAAGGCCCTGGTCCTGGAGGACGTCTGCGACTACCCGCGGTTCGCCGGCAACCCGGTCGTCGACGAGATCGGCATCCGCTCCTACCTGGGCGCGCCCCTCATCGACCGTACGGGCACGGCCCTCGGCACCATCTGCGTGGTGGACACCGAGCCGCGCCCGTGGGGGCGCCCCGGGCTGGAGACCATCAAGTCGCTGGCCGCCGAGCTGGTGGAGCAGATCCACCGCCGCGAGGACGCCCGGCTCTGACCGTCCGGCTCTGACCGTCAGCTGTGACCGTCCGGCCGCGCCCGGACGCCTGACGCGCCGTCCCCGGGGGCCCCGGCCCGCCCGGGGGCGGCGCGTCCGTGTGGTCAGAGCGCCGCCGGTTCCATCCGTACGGCGTCGGCGAGCCGCTCGGACCACTGCCCCTTCGCGGTGCCGAGCGCCACCTCGGCGAGGCGCAGCAACTGGATGTCGGAGGTGCCGGCCGGGGCGAAGATGTGGTGCGCGTCGCGCAGGTACCGTTCGATCGGCCGGTCGGTGAAGAGGCCGGCGGCGGCGTGGATCTCCATGGCGGTGCGCGCCGAGTCCAGCGCCGACTCGACGTTGACGAGCTTGGCGTTCATCAGCTCCGCGTCGCAGGGCAGCCCCGCGTCGAGCAGGTGCACGGCGTGGTAGGCGGCGAGCCGTGCCGTCATCAGCCGGGACTGGATGTGGCCCAGCTTGAGTTTGACCGAGGGCAGTTCGTGCAGGGGCTTGCCGTAGCGGTGCCGCTCCTCGCAGAAGCGGGTGGTCTCCTCCAGGATCGCCCGGTGGAGCCCCAGGGAGACGGCCGTGAGGTTGGCCCGGCCGTAGAGCACGCTGGAGGAGTACGCGACGGCCAGGCCGTCGCCCTCGTCGCCGAGCCGGTTGGCCGCGGGCACCCGGCAGTCGTCGAAGACCAGCTCGCCGAAACTGAAGCCGTGCAGCCCCATGGTGGGTTTCTGGTCACCGACGCGGACGCCCGGCCGCCCGGCCTCCACCAGGAAGGCCGTCAGCCCCTTCGAGCCGGGTCCGGTGCGGACGACCACCCCGTGCAGGTCCCCGACATGGCTGTTGCCGACGAACACCTTTCGGCCGTTCAGGACGTAGTCGTCGCCCACCCGCTCGGCGGTGGCGCTCATGCCCAGGACATGGCCGCCCGAGTCCGGTTCGGTGACCGCTATGGTCGGCAGGCACTCGCCGGCCGCGATGGCCGGCAGCCAGGTCTTCTTCTGCTCGTCACTGCCGAAGTGCACGATCTTCGCGGCGCCGAGCTGGGACGCCTGCACCATGGCGCCCATGGCCCCGCTGACCCGGGACAGCTCCTCGATGATGATGGTCTTGCCGAGGTGGCCCACGCCCATGCCGCCGTGGTCCCGGCCGATGGTGGCGCCGAGCCAGCCCTGCCGGGCGATCAGCCGGGACAGCTCGCGGTGCACCGACCGGGCCGCCTCCATGGCCGGTATCAGCGGCCTGACCTCCTCTTCCGCGAAGCGCCGGACGTCCCCCCTCAGCTGGTGATGGAGGTGACTGGCGAAGTACCCGTCCATGCGAGCCCTCCTCTGCGAAACGCCTGCTCGCCCGGTTGTGCGAGCAGCTGGTGCACCGGTGGTGGTCCCGTCCCGGACAGGCCGGCCCCCTCATGGTGTTGATCATTCCGGAACGCTTCAATACGGTCCTCAACTCTGGCCGATTTCCAGAGCGTTGACGTTTGATTGGAACAATGGATCGCGTGGTATCAGCCTGTCCGGTCCGCTGCGAAGGGCATTCCCCCAGCGCTTCTTTCTGCCACATGCCAAGGGCAAAGCTTTCGTGCGCAGAGGCGGCGGGCAGCCGGAATTTCGCCCCACGCATATACAGGAGTCCCACGCGTACGGTTCTGCCGGATCGATTCCGCACGAATGTCGACCGAAAAAGTTCCCTCCAGGACCGGGAAATGCGCCCCCTGCGAGGCGTGTGCGCGCCGGGCGCGGGATGAAGTCCTCGGTACGGGCGGCGCGTCGGTGCGCCGGGAGGGGCGAGCCGCGCGCGGTCGTGCCCCGCGGCGCGCGCCCGGGCGCGCGAAACCGCCCCGAGCGCCTCCCGCCGTGCCGGACAACCGGGGCGGACGACCGCCCGGGGCGTATCACCGTCACACCCGCCGGCGCCCCGCCCGACCGGCGTGCGGCGGCGCGGCGGCGTACGGTCGTCGCATGGCCACGGCCGACGACGTCCGCAGAATCGCGCTCTCCCTGCCGCAGGCGGTGGAGAAGCTCTCCTGGGGCATGCCCACGTTCCGCGTGGACGGCCCCGGGGGCAGGATCTTCGCCGCCCTGGACGAGGACGACACGTCCCTGGGCTTCCGCTGCCCCCGGGAGGAGCGGCAGGAGCTGATCGCGGGGGAGCCCGCGAAGTTCTTCCTGCGCGAGGGGCACGACGACCGCTACCCCTGGCTGCGGCTCCGGCTCGCGGCACTGGACGGCGAGGACGAGCTGTACGCCGTCCTCGCCGACGCCTGGCGCCTCTCCGCGCCCCGCCGCCTCCTGGCCGCCCACCCCGAGGTGGGCGAGCCGCGCGACTAGGCCGCGCCGGCACCGCCCAGGAACGCGGTGATCCGGGCGCGCAGCCCCCGGGGGTCCAGGCCGTGCGCGGCCAGGTGCTCGGCCATGCCGCCGTAGCGGCGCAGCTCCCGCCGGGCGACGCCCAGCCCCAGCACCCGGTGCGGGACGTCCGCGAGGGCGTCGTTCGCGGCGGCGGTGGACGTGCCCGCCAGATACGGCTCGACCAGCACCACGTCGGCGGCGCCCCCGGCGGCCACGGCGCGCCGCACCGCGCCGTCGTCGAAGGGGCGCACGGTCGTGGCGTACAGCACCGTCACATCGAGCCCCTCCGTCGCGGCGAGCACCGGGTCCAGCATCGGCCCCACCGCCACCACCACGCCCCGGCGCCCCTCCCGTACGGTGAGGAAGCCGCCGCCCGTGACCGGCCGCCCCCGCCCGTTCTCCTGGAGCGACAGCCGGACGTACACCCGGTCGTCGCCCGCCACCGCGTGCCGCAGCAGCGTCTCCGCCTCGTCCGGGTGGCCCGGCACGTGGACCGTCCAGCCGTCGAGCGTGTCCAGCAGGGCCACATCGCCCGGCGCCATGTGGGTGAAGCCCCCGGCGGGCCAGTCGTACGAGGCGCCGGCGCTCACCAGCACCCCGCCCACGCCCTGGTGGCCCAGGTCCAGCTTGACCTGCTCGAACGGCCGCTCGACCAGGAAACTCGCGAAGGTGTGCAGCACCGGCCGCATCCCGGTGAGCGCCAGCCCCCCGCCCACCCCGATCAGCAGCTGCTCCCTGATCCCCACGTTGATCACCCGGTCCGGGTGCCGCTCCTCGGCCCGGCGGAAGCCGTCCCGGCTGATCTCCGCCAGGACGAGCGCCAGGCGCGGGTCCTCGTCCAGCAGCCGGCTCGTGGTGGTGATGAATCGTTCACGCATGGTGTCCATGGCTGGGTCCCCCTCGTACGGGTCGACTGGTGCGGTCAGGTGTTCTTGGGTTCGACCCGGGCGACGACCACCCGGGGCCGCCCCGGGTGGGGGCGGGTGAAGGCGGCGTACAGGGCCTCGTGGTCCCGCCCGTCGGCGGTCTCGGCTGACCAACCGGCCGCCTCGAAGCGCGCGACGATCCCGCCGGGCCGGGCGTGGCTCGCCGAGGCGTTGTCGATCACCACGGTGTGCAGCTGCTCCAGGCCGGTCGCGCCCGCGTGGGCGACAGCCTCGTGGTTGCTGCCCTCGTCCAGCTCGGCGTCGCCCACCAGCACCCACACCCGCGGGTCGGTGAGGCCCCGCGCCCGCAGGCCCAGCACGCTCCCCACCGCGAGCGGCAGGCCGTGCCCCAGCGAGCCGCTGCCGATCTCGGCCCCCGGCACCAGGACCCGGTCCGGGTGGTGGCCGAGCGGCGAGTCGTAGGCGCCGAAGCCCGGCAGCAGCGCCTCGGGCAGGAAGCCCTTGGCGGCCAGCACGGCGTAGTACGCCATGGGCCCGTGCCCCTTCGACAGCAGGAACCGGTCCCGGTCCGGCGCGCCGGCGGTGGCGGGCGACACCCGCAGGACCCGGTCGTACAGCACCCACAGCGCGTCGAGCGTGGAGGTGGCGGCCGGCCCGTGCTTCTCGTCACCGGTCATCAGGGCCATCAGCCGGTGCAGCTCCGCGCGGGCCGCCTCGGGGGCCGCCCCGGGGGCCGTGGTGGATCCGGCGGTCCCGCCGGTCAGGAAGGTGTTCGTCATGGGATCACGGTGGTACCTCAAGCGGACTTGAGGTCAAGCGGTCAAAGCGGTTAGTGATCACCGGCAGGAGTGCGGTATGGTTTCCGTGCACGCCGGGCCGGGGGAAACCCCAGGTCAGACGGGCACCGGGACGTGGCGCAGCTTGGTAGCGCACTTGACTGGGGGTCAAGGGGTCGCAGGTTCAAATCCTGTCGTCCCGACTCGACGGAGTCGTAGGCCGAGGGGCCGTTTCAGAGTGATCTGAAACGGCCCCTCGGTCATTTCTGGTGGCGGGCGGCGCCGGGGGAGGGCCGGGGCCGCCGGGCCCGGTGCCTAGCGGCGCCTGGACCGTCCCATCGCGATCCCCACCATGATCGCGACGATGGCCACCGCCAGCAGCACGATGCCCGCCGTACCGCTCGGAAACCAGATCGCGGCCTGATCACTCATGGACACCTCCAGGGTCGGTCGTCTTCGGGGTGCTCGGCCCGGCCGGCGGCGAGAGGCCGCCGGCCGGGGACGTTTCTCAGTTCACATACGCGTCTTTCGCCTTGTCACCGACGTAGGAGCCCACCAGGGCGCAGCCGCCGGCGACGATCGCGCCGCCGACTCCGGCGGTCGCCGCCCCGGCGAGCCCGGCGCCGAACATGCAGGCGGTCTCCGTTCCGAGGCTGGCCAGGGTTCCCACGAGGTCGCCCTCCAGCGCCTTCCCGTCGCCGTTCCAGGCGTCGGTGCCCAGTTCCAGGAGGTCCTTGGCGAGCAGGAGGTTCGAGACCGCGTTGAGCCCGGTGGGGTCGATGCGGTTGACGGGGTCGCCTTCGGCGTAGAGGTAGGGGTTCTTCTCCCGGCCGGAGGGGTCGGGCTGGGTGAAGCGCCCGATGTTGGGGTCGTAGTAGCGGGCGGCGAAGTGGTAGAGGCCGGTGGCGTCGTGGTAGCCGCCGGCGAACTGGTACGGCTGCGGGACCTGCTCCGAGGTGCCCGCGCGCCGGACGCCCCGGGGGCTGTAGGAGTAGCTGTTGACCTTGGTCCCGGCCTCGTCGGTGAGCGCCACGACCGAACCGAGCGCGTCGGTGAGGTAGTAGTAGGTCTTGCCCCCGGTGGTCATGGAGTTCAGGGTGCCCCCGGGCTCACGGTTGAATCCGGTGTCCACGCCGCCGGTGCTCTGGGCGGACAGGCCGAGCGGCCCGTGGTGGAAGAAGGTGTCGCCGAGCTTGATCCGCTCGCTCTGGTCGGTGGAGCCGTACTGGCCGGCGTAGGTCTTGCCGCCCACCGTGAGGGACGTCAGCTGGGAGTGGTCGGACCAGGTTCCGGCCGTGCGGGTGCCCTCGGGCGTGGAGGCGCCGGCGGTCTCGTTCCCGGCCCTGTCGTAGGACCAGTTGGCCGTGGAGCCGTTCTTCGCGGTGATCTGCTGGGCGTCGTTGAGGGTGTAGGTGGTGCCGCGGGGGCAACCGGGGTCGACGCCCTGGGAGGTGAGGTTGCCCGCCAGGTCGTAGCAGTACTGCCAGGAGGCGTTGAGGGTGGTCCCCTTCTCCTCCTTGGCGTAGGAGAACCGGCCGGCGCTGTCGTACGTGAAGGTCGTCTTCGTCCCGGCGACCGCGTCGTCCCGGGTGCGGACCTTCCCGCCGTCCTTCAGGGGGGTGCCGGCGTTGGCGTCGTGGTCGTAGCCGTAGGAGTAGGCGAGGTCGACCAGGGTGCCCTTGGGGGACGTCGCCCGGATCCGCTCCGGGCGGCTCGACTTGTCGAGGGTGACCTCCTGGGCGGTGCCGCCGGGGTACGTCGTCTTCGTACGGACGTCGTTGTTGTCGTACGTGTACGTGGTGACCTTGCCGGTCGGGTCCTTCAGCCGCGTGAGCTTGTTGACCTCGTTCCAGGTGTAGTCGGTGAGGCCCGCCGGGTCCTCGTAGGTGTCCACGTTGCCGGCCGGGGTGTAGGTGAGACGCGTCTGCGAGCCGTTCTGCAGGGTGCGCACGGTCTCCCGGGACAGCGGGTCGAAGGCGTACGTGATCACGCCGGTGCCGTCCGACCGCTGGGTGAGGTTGCCGTCCCCGTCGTAGGAGTAGGTGACGGTGGCGTAGCCGGAGGTGTCCACCTTGGTGATCCGGTCGCGGTGGTCGTAGGTGTAGAGCGTGGTGACACCGCGCCCGTCCCGGACGGAGGCGGGCCGGCCCAGGGCGTCGTAGGTGTAGGTCGTCACCCCGAGCGGCGCGGGCGGTGTGACCCTGGTCAGATTGCCCTTGGCGTCGTACGTGAAGGACGTGGAGACCGACTTGGACGACGACATCTTCGTCGTGACCTTGCAGCGCTGGCCCTCGAAGCCGCCGCAGGTGGGGGTGGCGGGGTTGTGGTCGAAGGACTGGGTGCCCCCGCCGGTGCCGGTGACGGCGACGGACTTCGTGTTGCCGGCCGTGTCGTAGGTGTACTCCGTCTTCTCGCCGTCGGCCGTGGTCATGCTGCCGGGCAGGTCCGCCCCGGACAGGGTCTGGTAGCCGCTCAGGGCGGAGGTGGCGCCGGTGGGCAGCTTCGCCGAGGTGAGGTTGTTGCGGGTGTCCCAGCCGTAGGCGGTGACGTTCCCGCCGGTGCCGCCGACCCCCATCGCGTCCGTCGCGGTCTGGACGTTGTTGTTCGCGTCGAAGGTCGTGGAGCGGGAGCGGCCGAGGGCGTCGGTCACCTTGGTGACCTTGCCGTCGTCGTCGTGCTCGTACGTCATGGTGTGCTGCTCGGGGTCGGTGACGGTCGTCGTGCCCGCATCGGAGGGGTACGCGCCGCTGTACGCGTACCGGTACGTCGGGCCGGTGTGGCCGGAGCCGCCGGTCTCGGTCGCCCGCAGCATCGACGTGACGCGGTTCCGCGCGTCGTAGGTGAAGGCGGTGACGCGCCCCTCGGGGGTGGTGACCTTCGTGATGCGCCCGTCCGCGTCGAAGGCGTAGAGGGTGGTCTTGCCCTCGGTGTCGGTCGTCCGCGAGAGGTTGCCGTCGCCGTCGAGCTGGAACACGGCGGTGCGGCCGGTGTGGTCCTTCGCCTGCCACTGGTCGGGGTGCGCTTCCTGCAGGTCGATCCAGCGGCCCGAGCGGGTCTCGGTCAGCCGGAAGCCCTTGTGCTCGCCGGTCTCGTCGTGCTGGTCGACCGTGATCGTCCCGTTGTTGCGGTCGGTGACCTTCGTCAGGGTCCCGTTCGCGTCGTAGGTGTCCTTGACGCCCGACTTGCGGTCGGTCAGCAGATACGTGCCGTCCGCCTGCTTCTTCAGGTCCTTCGAGTACCCCTTGGGGGTGGTGAAGGAGCCGTCGGCGTTGATCTCGAACCGGACCGTGTCGCCGGTGGCGTCGTAGACCACGACCGCGTTGGTGAAGACGTGCAGGTACCGCTCGTACTCCTGCCACCAGCGGCTCGACACCTTGCCGTACGGCCCGACCAGCGCGTTGTAGGTGCGCGCCAGGCGCAGCTTCCTGCCGACACCGGCGACCTCGAAGTCGGTCGCGGCCAGCATGAGGTTGCCGTTGGACAGGTTGATCCGTGCCACGAGGGAGTCGGTGATGCGGAACTCCGACATCCGGTGCCAGGGCACCTCACCCTGCCCCCGCGGCACGTAGACGAGCGTGCCGGTCCCCGCCCGGGGCGAGGGTGAACGCCGTTCCCCGGTGGGCGATTTGGCCGCCCCGTCGGCGCGCTCGCTCTGTGCGGTACGCCACGCGGCCTCCGCCGCGGACGGGGCCGCCTCGGGCCGCGTGGCCACCGGCTTCGTCGCTCCCACCTTCACCGGAGGCACCTCGAGGCGCGCCGCCGGTTTGCCCCACACCGAGCCGGGGCCCGGGTCGGCCGCCGGTGGGCCGGCGAGTGCCGGGGACGCCGACGCGGCCAGCGCCAGGGCCGCGATCGCCGCCGTCAGGGTGTGTCTTACCGTGATACGGGCACGCCGGATCGGCGTGCCGGACGCACGCGAGCTCATGCACTTCCCCCCACGAGAAGAGATCTCACAGTGGCCCCATCGGCCACCGGAGGCGCACACGCTGCCACAGCCACTTCTCCGGCGGCCGGTGGCTGCCCGCGATCCTTTCGCACACACGGACGAGAACCGGCCGAAGATCGGCAGGGTGGGGGCAGGGGCCGGGGCTCAGGCACCTGCCGGACGGCAACAGTTGCCGTACCTCGCCCCGGGTGTGAGGGGCGTGTGAAGATGGCCGGAAATCGTGGGTGTGCCCGCGCCCGGGCGGGCGGCCGGGGAGCGGGGCGCCGATGTCAGAGGGCCCGGTTATCCTGCCCGCCACACCGCACACCGACTGTAGGGATCACCGACCTTGACCGGCCAGTCCGCCTTCCCGCTGCCCTTCCACGCCTCCCGCTCGCTGCCGTTCGCCACACCCCGGACCCTGCGGGAGCTCCAGATGATGGAGTGCAGCGCGCACATCCGGACCAAGCCGGGATGGTTCGACAAGGTCAACGACCCGGAGATAGCCGCCAGGTGGACGCGGGAAGCGGTCGCCCAGGGCCTCACCGAGGCACAGGTGGCCTTCGTGCTCGCCGAACTCGCCCACTACGCCGCGCTGCGGGACGCGCGGACCGGTGCCGAGGTGTCCGCCGTCGACGGGGTGTGGCAGTCGGACGCCCTCGTCGACGAGACGCTCCGCGCCCGGCTGCGTGAGGCGGTCCGGGTGCTGGAGGACGTCCCGGAGGCGGCGCGGGACTGGCACCCCGGATCCGGCGGGCAGGTGCTGGACCTGGTGCATCCGTCCCTGTTCTGCCTGGTGAGGGACGTGAGCGGCGGCCCCGGCCGGGCGTGGGAGAACCCGACCGACCGCTACTCGAAGCACGAGTTCTCCGAGCGGTTCCAGTGGCTGCCGGCGGACGTCGACGTCAGCGACGACGGCCGGGTGGCGCTCCGCTCGTACATCAACAACGTCCACCCCGAGACGCACCGCGAACTGGCCGCCGTCCTGCCGGAGTTGTTCGGGCGCATGCTCCCGCTGCTGGAGAACGTGCTCACCGACCTGCGCCACCCCCGGCCCCCGAGGATCACGGTCGACCCCTACGACTGGTACGACTCGGAGCCGGAGCGCCCGGTCCGGGCCGACTTCCCCGACGACGCGGCCTACGCGGACGCACGCGGCGCGTGGGAGCCGGCCCACGACGCCTGGTGGGACAACCGCCGCCCGGTCGTCCCGGACGCCCCGGAGTTCACCCCGCCCGAGCCGCCCGCCGAGGCCGATCGCGTACACCTGCGCGGGCGGAGCCTCCAGGTCATCGTCAAGCTCGCCACCATCCGGCTGACCCCGGACAAGCCCGAGTACGCGGGCGGCTCCTGGCACGTGGAAGGGATGCTGAACGAGCGGATCGTCTCGACCGGCATCTACTACTGGGACAGCGAGAACATCACCGAGAGCCGGCTGAGCTTCCGGGCGGCGCTGGACGACCCCCAGTACGAGCAGAACGACGACAACGGCCTGCGCGAGGTCTACGGCCTGGAGGATCAGGACGCCCTCAACCAGGTGCTCGGCTCGGTGGCGACCCCGGCGGGCCGCTGCCTGGCCTTCCCGAACGTCCTCCAGCACCGCGTGGGATCGTTCCGCCTCGCCGACCCCACCCGCCCCGGGCACCGCAAGATCCTGGCGTTCTTCCTGGTCGACCCCTCGCGGCGGATCGTCTCCACCTCCGACGTCCCCCCGCAGCAGCCCTGGGCCGAGACCTCCACCATGACCCTGGAGCAGGCCAAGGAGTACCGCGAAGAGCTGATGAGGGAACGCAAGTTCTTCGTGGACGAGCACAACGAGCAGCTCTACGAGCGGGAGTTCTCCCTCTGCGAGCACTGAACGCCCGGGGGCCGCGCCGCGTCCGTGCGGCGCGGCCCCCGGGGCTCCGGGACGGGCGGGCACCGGCCCGCCCGCCGTCAGCGCGGTGCCGGGAAGGACCGCTCGAAGGCGGCGAAGGCCGCTTCCTGCCGCCACTGCAGGGCGGCCTTCGGGCTGGCCTCCAGCAGCCGGCGGCACTCGGCGCCGGCCGGCCTGCCGCTGCCGGGCAGCGCGTCCCGGCAGGCGGCCTCGGGGCGGTAGCCCTCGGCGGTGGGGTTGCCCCGCCACAGGCTGCGGCCCGGGAGGAAGGCGTACTCCAGGGAGGCGCGCGCCAGGTCCTTCAGCGCCGGGTAGCCCAGCCCGTAGGTGGTGGCCGCGTACTGGTATTCGTGGCTGATGTCGATGCGCGAGACCCCCGGGTCGTCGGTGGCCAGCACCACCGGCACCCCGTGCTCCCGGTAGGCGGAGAAGGGGTGGTCGTCGCCCTTCACCCCGAGGATCTGGGCGTTGCTGGTGAAGGGCACCTCGACGGCGATCTCCCGGGCGGCCATCGTCCGGGCCGTGCCGCGCCAGTCGTTCTCGTGGCGCAGGCCGACACCGTGCCCGATCCGCTCGGCGCGCGCCACCGTGACCGCCTCCTTGATGTGGAAGGCCAGGTCGGCGGGCTTGACCAGGCCCGGCCACAGCTCACCCGCGTGCAGGGTGACATGCGCCTTCGGGTACACCCCGCGCAGGTACTTCAGCATCCGCATGTGCAGCCGGTAGTCGGCCAGGGCGCGCTCCCCGTCCTCCGGCTGGACCAGGTTCACGGCCACGAACCGGCTGTCGCGCTCGGCCAGCCGCATGCCCAGGGCCATCTGCGTGAAGACCCGCTCGGGGGCGCTGCCGCGCGACACCTGGGAGATCCAGCGCACGGTCATGCCACAGGCGGCGCCCGGCCGGTCCGTACCGCAGCGGGCCTCCGCGCGGAACTCGGCACCCGTCCGGTCCGCCTCCCCGCGCGCCTCGGCGACCAGGGCGTCCAGCCTGCCCCCGGCGGCCAGCCGGCGGTGCAGCCGCGCCAGGTCGGCGTCCCAGCCCACCTCGGCGGCCAGCTTCTTCGCGCCCTCCGACGCGGGCGTCGCCATCGTCTCCAGATAGGACTGGTTCTGGGCCGCCGCCGTGCCGGCCACCTCCGCCAGCAGCTTGCCGGGGTGGCGCCAGGTGACCTCGCCGAACTTCCCGAACGTGGCGAAGAAGTGGTCGTGGCCGTTCCCGCCGGGCGGGAAGTCCTGCATGGACCAGGCCCTCACCAGGGCGTCGTGGAACGCCCGGTCGGTCCGCGCGTCCGCCGCCGGGCGCCTGCCCGGGCCGCAGGGCGGGGCGACCGCCGTCATGGTCGCGGTGTCGACGCACAGCCCGTCGTCGCCGGCCAGCCGGATCAGGTACTCCGTGGACACCGCGCCCGAGAGGTGGTTGTGCAGCTCACCTCCCTTGGGCATCCGGGTGAAGAAGCCGCGCAGCAGCCGGGGGTCCCGGCGCAGGTGCTGCAGGACGGCGTCGGTGCGTGCCTCGGCGGCGGTGCGCGGGGTGGCCGGCGCCGGGGCCCCGGGGGCCGCGGGGCGGGGCGCGGGCGGCGCCGGCTGGGCGCCGGCGGGCGGCGGGGACAGGAGGGGCAGGAGGCCGGCGGCGGCCAGCGCGGGCACCAGGAGTGCCCGGCGCCGGCGGGCGGCGTGGAGTAGGGGGTTCACGGCCCACATGATCACGGCCCGTGGGCGGCCGCACCGGGTTTTGACGCGGTTCGCCCCTCTACACCACCCGGCCGAGGGACGGTGAGGGACGGTGAGGGACGGTGAGGGACGGTGAGGGACGGCGGGGGACGGCGAGGGACGGCCGGGCCCGGTGGCGTCCGCCTCCCGGTACGTACGCCCGGGGACGCCCGCCTCCCGGTACGTACGCCCGGGGGCGGCCGCCACCGGAGCCGCCGGGTGACTCCGGCCGGCGGGCCGGTGTGGCCCGTTTTGTATCCTCGGCAGGCGCGACGCACCCTGCGAGAGGAAACACCATGACCACCGAGCTGAGCCCCGACGCGCTGACCGGGCTCCTCGAGCGTGCCCGCCAGGACTACCAGGAGCTCGTGGGGCGCGGCCTCTCGCTCGACCTCACCCGGGGTAAGCCCGCACCGGAGCAGCTCGACCTCTCCGAGGAGCTGCTCAGCCTGCCCGGCGGCCGGTACACCGCCGCCGACGGCACCGACGTACGCAACTACGGCGGCCTCCACGGGCTGCCCGAGATCCGCGAGATCTTCGCCGAAGCCCTCCAGGTGCCCGCCGCGCAGCTGCTCGCCGCCGGCAACTCCAGCCTGGAGCTGATGCACGACTGCCTGGTGCACGCCCTGCTGAGCGTCCTGCCGGGCGCCGAGTCGCGGTGGGCCGACCAGGAGCGGATCGCGTTCCTGTGCCCCGTCCCCGGCTACGACCGGCACTTCGCGCTCTGCGAGCGGTTCGGCATCGACATGATCCCCGTCCCCATGACGGACGAGGGCCCCGACATGGACGCCGTGGAGCGGCTCGCCGCCGAGAACCCGGCGGTCAAGGGCATCTGGTGCGTCCCGAAGTACAGCAACCCGGACGGCGTCTGCTACAGCGACGCGACCGTGGCGCGGCTCGCCGCGATGCCCACCGCCGCGCCCGACTTCCGGATCTTCTGGGACAACGCGTACGCCGTCCACCACCTCACCGACGAGCCCGTCGAGATCGCCGACCTGCTCGCCGCCTGCGCGGAGGCGGGCAACCCGGACCGGGCCTTCGTCTTCGGCTCCACCTCCAAGATCACCGCCGCCGGCGCGGGCGTCGCCTTCTTCGGCTCGTCCCAGGCGAACGTGGCCTGGCTGCTCGGCAACAACGCCAAGCGGTCCATCGGCCCCGACAAGGTCAACCAGTTGCGGCACGCGATGTTCCTGCGGGACGCCGACGGCGTGCGGGCCCACATGGAGCGCCAGCGCGCCCTGCTGCAGCCCAAGTTCGAGGCCGTCGCGCGCATCCTGGACGCCGAGCTGGGCGGTACGGGGCTCGCCACCTGGACCTCGCCCAAGGGCGGGTACTTCGTGACGCTGCGGGTGCCGGACGGCTGTGCCCGGGAGGTCGTGCGCCGGGCCGGCGACGCGGGCATCAAGCTGACCCCGGCCGGGGCCACCCACCCCTACGGCGACGACCCGGGCGACACGGTCATCCGGATCGCGCCCAGCTACCCGGGGCTCGCGGAGCTGGAGCAGGCGATCCGGGGCCTCGCCGTCTGCGTCCGCCTGGTGGGGTACGAGCGGCGCGCCGCCTGACCCGCCTTCGCGACGGCCGGCCCGCTCCCGTGCCCCGGGGCGGGGCGGCGCCGACGAGCCGGTCTCCAGTGCCGCTGCAGCGCGGCGCGGCAGGCTGGGGCCGATCGGCGCGGCCACCGGGCCGGCCGTTGCGAAGGGAGTATCCATGTCTCAGCCGGTCGGGACCCTGCCCCACCAGGTCACCGGGGACCTCTACGCCGAGGTGCAGACCTTCTACGCCCGGCAGATGCGACGGGTCGACGCCCTGGACATCGAGGGCTTCGCCGACACCTTCACCGAGGACGGCGAGGTCGTGCACGCCGGCGGCCAGCGGCAGCGCGGCCGTGCGGAGATGGTCGCGGGCATGCGGGCCAACCTGCCCCGCTACCGGGACATCGCGGTACGGCACTGGTTCGGCCACCTGATCATCGAGGTGGACCCGGCCGACGCCGACCGCCTCCAGGTGTCGTACTACACCCTCGTCACCCAGACCGACCGCGAGGGCAGGGTGAACTTCCAGCCGACCTTCACCGTGGAGGACGAGCTGGTCCGCCGGGACGGCCGGCTCCTGACGCGCTCGCGGGTCATCCACCGCGACACCCCGGCCCCGGCCGGACCGCCCGCCGCCTGAAGCTCCCCCCGCACTGCGGCACCCCGCCCACGGGTCGTCCATGGGCGGGGTGCCGCGGTGCGCGGGCGGGCGGTCAGTCGATGCCCCGCCAGATGTGCGGCTCGCTGCCGTCGTCGTCGGGGTCGCCCGCCAGCAGGAGCGGCACCCACTGCGGCGGGGGGTCGGGAGGGGTGCGTACCGGCTCCTGAGCGGGCCGGTCCAGCAGGATCGTCGCCATTGACGTCTCCTCTCGGTCGGCGTGCGTCCGTGCGTGTACGTGTACGTGTTCGTGTACGTGTGTCCGTACCGGATCTCAGGCGTGGCAGGCGGGCAGCCCGCCGTGGAAGGCGACCATCTCCCGGAAGGACGCCAGGACGTCGATGCGGGCGCCGGGCGCGAGCCCCTCCAGCTCCGCGTACGCCCGGTGCAGATTGCCCACCAGCCGCTCGGGGTCCACCAGCTTGGCGAAGGCGCCCAGGTCCGCCTCCTGGGCGGCCCGCAGCGGCGGAACCCCCCGGCGCACCCCGTCCTCCGCCAGCTCCTGGAGCAGCCGCAGGTACGCCTCGGTCTCGTCCAGCAGCTCCGGCCCGCCGACCGGCCCGTGTCCCGGGACGACCGTGGCGGGCCCCAGCGCCCGCAGCCGGGCCAGGGCGTCGAGCGACCCGGTGACCGAGCCCATCAGGACGTACGGTGTGACCCCCGACCACACCACGTCGCCGGTGAAGAGCACGGACCGCTCCGGCACCCACACCACGACATCGTTGGCGGTGTGGGCGGGCCCCACATGGAGCAGCTCGACCCTCAGGTCCCCGGCGTGCACGGTGAGCGCCTCACGGAAGGTGAGCGAGGGCAGGGTGAGCGGGGTGTCGCCCCACTCCACCTCCGGCCACAGCCCGCGCAGCCCCAGCCCCGCCTCCGCCGTGTCGGCGCGGCACCCCTCGTGGGCCACGATCACCGAACCCGCGAACTGGCCGTTGCCGAAGGTGTGGTCACCGTGGAAGTGGGTGTTCACCACATAGTCCGGCCCGCCCGGCAGGAGGCGTTCCACCTCCGCGCGGAGCCGGCGGGCGCGCTTCTCCGTCGCGGCCGTGTCGACGAGGACGCCGCGGCCCCCGCCGGTGACCAGGCCCGCGTTGTTGAGGCACCAGCCGCCGTCGGGCTGCACGAACGCGTACACGCCCTCGGCGACCGGCTCCAGCGAGGCGAGGGCCGCGGTCATGCCCGCGCCGCCGCGTCCAGGGGCAGCCGGGTGAAGCCGCCGCGGTGGAAGACGAGCGGGTCGGGGCCGGTCTCCCCGGAGGCGAGCGCCACCACCCGGCCGACGAGCAGGGTGTGGTCCCCGGCCGCGTACTCGGCGTCCAGCACGCACTCGAAGTACGCCTCGGCGGAGGGGACGACGGCGTTGCCCAGCACGCCCCGCGCCGCGCCCAGCCGGCGCATGGCGGCCGTCCCGGACGGCCGGTCCGGACGGCAGAACTCCTGGGCCAGGTCCTGCTGGTGACGGCCCAGCACATTGACGGTGAAGCTCCCGGCCCGGGCCACGCGGGGGCGCATCCGGCCGTCGGCCTTGACCGAGACCAGGATCAGGAGCGGGTCCAGGGACACGGAGGTGAGGCTGTTGAGGGTGATCACACCGGTGTCCTCGTCACTGCCCTGGGTGAGCAGGGTGACCCCGGTGGGGAACCGGCCCATGGCCGCCCGGAACGCGGCGGTGTCGGGCACAAGGGCGTCGGGTACGCGGGTCCCGGGCACGAGGACGGCCGTGGCCGCCGCGCCGGTGGTCGCTGCTTCGCTCATGATGGGGGTGTCCGTCTCCGTCCGCATCAGTAATTGCCCAGCCCGCCGCAGACGTTGAGCGCCTGCGCGGTGATCGACGCCGCCACGTCGGAGACGAGGTAGCCGACCAGCCCCGCCACCTCCTCCGGGGTGGAGTAACGGCCCAGCGGGATCTTGGCGTTGAACTTCTCCTGGATCTCCTGCTCAGACACGCCGTAGTGCCCGGCGTACCCCTGGCGCACCCGCTGGGCCATCGGGGTCTCGACATAGCCGGGGCACACCGCGTTCACCGTGATGCCCGTCTTCGCCAGCTCCTTGCCGACGGCCTTGGTGAAGCCGATGACTCCGTGCTTGGACGCGGAGTACGGCGCGGCCAGCTCCACGCCCTGCTTGCCGCCCGTGGAGGCGATGTTGACGATCCGGCCCCAGTCGCCGTCCCGCATCCGCCCGGTGCTCAGCACCTCGCGGGTGACCCGGAAGGTGCCGTTCAGGTTGGTCTCGATGACGTCGTCCCACAGGGCGTCCTCGATCTCCGCGGTGACCCCGCCGCCGCCGCGCCCCGCGTTGTTGACGAGCACGTCGATCCGGCCGTACGTCTCCACCGCCTCCCGCACGGCCGTCCGGATCTGCTCCGCCGAGGTGACGTCGCAGACCGTGCCGGCGACGTCCAGCCCCTCGCCGCGCAGCCGCTTCACCAGGGCGCGCACGTCCTCCTCGCCGCGCGCCACCCCGAACACGGCGAGCCCCTGCCGGGCCAGGAGCTCGGTCACCGCCAGGCCGATACCACTGGTCGCGCCCGTGACGAAGGCGACCCGCCGCCGCTCCGCGCCCGTCCCCGTAGCTGTCATCGTGCTCTCCCGTCGCTCGTCGTCCGCATGGGTCGACCGTGAACGCGCCTCCTTGCGCCGATCTGGACTCCGCCTCGAACACCGCCCGTTCGAGCCGCCGTCGACGGCGGGTTGAGCCGCCGGCGCGACGGTGGACGGGTCCGAACGACGTGACATGAGCGAGGAGGGTCCGTGTCCGAGCAGACGATTCCGGACGTACGGAAGTCGGTGACCGTGGCGGCCACGCCCGAGGAGAGCTTCCGGGTGTTCACCGAGCGCCCCAAGGACTGGTGGCCGCCGTCGCACGTCCTGCTGAAGAAGGAGCGGGCCGGCCTCGCCTTCGAGGGCGGCGCCGGCGGGCGCTACTACGAGTGGGACGTGGAGGGCAACGAGATCACCTGGGGCCGCATCCTGGAGTGGCGGCCCGGCAGCCGGCTGGTGATGACCTGGCGGCTGGACGGCAACTGGCAGTCCATCCCCGACGACGAGCGGGCCAGCGAGATCGAGGTGACCTTCACTCCCGCCCCCGGCGGCGGCACCACGGTGGAGCTCGCCCATGTGAAGCTGCACAAGCACGGCGAGGGCGCGCGGCGGATCTTCCAGGCGCTCGACGGGCCGAGCCCGGGCGAGACCCTGGAGCGGTTCGCCAAGCTCTTCTGACCCGCACCCCGCTCTTCGCGGTTCTTCCCGTACGGCTCAGGGCCCCGGTCACCTCGACCGGGGCCCTGAGCCGTCGTCCGCGTACCGCCCGGGGTCAGTCCGCGACGGCCTCGATGACCGAGACGACCGGGTCGGCCGTCTCCAGCACCTCGGTCACCGTGAAGCCGGCGGCACCGAGGATCTCCTTGAACTCCGGCAGGGTGCGCTCCTTGCCGTTGAAGACCGTCATCATCATCATGTCGATGGTCTTGCTGACGTGCGGGTCGTTGCCGTCCGGGATCACCGCGTCGACCACCAGCAGCTTCGCCCCCGTGGGCATGCCCTCGCGGGTCGCCTTCAGGATGCGCAGGCCGTTCTCGTCGCTCCAGTCGTGCAGGATCGACTTGAGGATGTAGATGTCCCCGCCGCCCGGCACGCTCTCGAAGAAGTTGCCCGGCTCGGTCTTCCAGCGCCCGGCCACCTGCGGCTCGTCGAGCAGGTTCTCGCGGAGCACCGACTCCTGGTCGTACAGCGTGCCGGTCACCGTGGGGTGCTTGCTGAGGATGGACAGCAGCAGACCGCCGCGGCCACCGCCGACGTCCACGACCCGGGCGCCCTCCGGGAAGGGGTAGGTGTCGGCGACGAGGTCGGTGAACTGGCCGGAGAAGGCCGCCGTCCCGGCGTTGAAGACGGTCGCCTCCTCGGGGTGCGAGCCCAGCCACTCGAAGAACGGCGCGCCGTACAGGTCGTCGAAGACCGTGCTGCCCTTGCGGACCGTCTCGTTGAGCTTGCCGATCGGCTTCCAGAACAGCTCGCCGCCGAGCATCAGGAAGCTGTCCCGCACCGAGTTCGGCACGCCGGTGCGCAGCAGGTCCGCCATCGGCGTCAGGTGGAAGCGGCCGTCCTCGTCCTCGCGGAAGACCTCCCGGGTCGCCAGGTAGCGCAGCAGACGCCGGACGTACGGGCCGTGCAGGCCGGTCAGCTCACCGATCTCGGCGGGGGTACGGGGACCGTCCGCGAGGTGGTCGGCGATCTTGGCCTCGGCCGCCGTGTACAGCGACGCGGAGTACAGGAAGCCGGTCATGTGCACGGTCAGCTCGGCGGCGAGCTCCGTACGGTCGGACGCGGTTGCAGCCATGGGACCCTCCGTATGTCGGCCGCCCGGCCGGAAGTGGCCGGGCGCACGGCACGCCCTTCGGCGTGCGGTGCGGCCCACCGTGCCCGCCGCGCCATGAGCGGCGGCACAGCACGGGTCGCACGCCGCATGAGCACGCGGCGGCCGGGGGAGGGCCCGGAGGGCGTCTAGTGCGGGTGCATCCCGGTTCGAGGGACGGCCGCCACGCTGCCCGGACGACCGCGCACCGCGAAGCGTTCACCACAGGAGGTCACGAGGATGCCTGCCGCCATATCAGGGGACACGGGGTTGGCCGAGGCCGCCGTCAAGCTGCGCGCCCTCGCCGCCGAGCACGCCGCCGAGGCGGACACCACCCGGCGACTCGCCCCCGACGTCACGGAAGCGGTCCGCACGACCGGCTTCGCCCGCCACTTCGTCTCCTCCCGCTGGGGCGGTACGGAGGGCACGTTCGGCGAGCTGACGGACGCCGTCGTCGCGGTCGGGGAGGGCTGTGCGGCCACCGCCTGGTGCGCGTCGCTGGCCGCGTACTCCGCCCGCTTCGCCTCGCACCTGCCCGAGGAGGGGCACCGGGCGGTCTGGGGCGAGAGCCCCGACGTGGTGATCGCCACCGCGCTGATGCCCGCGGGCCGGGCCCGCCAGGAGGACGGCGGGTGGCGGCTGGGCGGCCGGTGGTCCTACGTCAGCGGGATCGACTTCGCCGACTGGGCCCTGGTGTGCGCCGCCGTGCCCGGGGGCGACGGCCCGCCGCGGCTGCGGTTCTTCGCGCTGCCGCGCGGCAGCTGGACCGTGCTCGAGAGCTGGGACAGCATCGGCATGCGGGCGACCGCGAGCCACACCGTGGTCGTCGAGGACCTCTTCGTACCCGGCCATCTGTCCTTCGACCGCGCGGACATGCTGACCGGGCACAACACCACCTCCGACGCCCCCTGCCACCGGGTGCCCTTCCAGGCGGTGGGCGGGCTCACCTTCATCGCGCCCGTCGTGGGGGCCGCCGCCGGCGCCCTGGAGGCCT
Source organism: Streptomyces sp. NPDC015131 (assembly GCF_043079975.1). Lineage (NCBI taxonomy): Bacteria > Bacillati > Actinomycetota > Actinomycetes > Kitasatosporales > Streptomycetaceae > Streptomyces > Streptomyces sp. NPDC015131. The sequence continues at coordinate 1,012,784 of NZ_JBIBVB010000001.1, forward strand.
GTGCGCGCACGATGACCGGCCGGCGCCGCAACCCGTCGGGCGAGCTGCTGGTGGTGCGCGCCTCGGGGCGCGTCGACGCGGCCCGCCACCTGGTCGAGCAGAACGCGGCGGTCATCGACGAGCGGCGGTTCACCCCCGAGCTGATGGCGCGCAACGAGCGCAACGCCACCTTCTCGGCCGAGCTGCTCCAGGAGGCCGCCGCCCTGCTGATCCGCGGCGCCGGCACCGGGGGCCTCGGGGAGGCGCACCCCCTCCAGCGGTTCTGGCGCGACATCACCTCGGCGACCAGCCATGTCGCCCTCCAGTACGACACGGCCGCTCGCAAGAACTACTCGGCCGTCCTGCTGGGGCCCGAGGAGGGCTGACCGCCCGCCCCGGGCCGTTCCCGCCCCGGACCACTCCGGCCCCCGGACCACCCGCCCGGCGCCGCCTCAGACCCGGGCCTCCTCGCGCAGCTCCAGTGCGGTCGCCCCGTCCAGCGACTCCCGTACGAGGTCGGCGTGGCCCGCGTGCCGCGCCGCCTCCGCGATCAGGTGGAGCAGGATCCACCGCACGCTGCGCGGCTCCTCGGGCGGCCCCCACGGGGTCACCGGCATGGGCACCTCGCGGTCGAGGCCGCCGGGCAGCTCGCGCACGGCGCGGGCGACCTGCTCGCCGACCCGCCGGTGCTCGCGCAGCAGGTCCCCGACGCTCTGCCCGGCCGGGGGCCGGAACTCGGCCTCGCCGTCCCGGTCGGTCCAGTCCCCGCCCTCGCCCCGCAGCACCGGGATCCAGGCCGGCTCGCCCCGCACGGCGTGGGTGAGCAGCGCCGCCAGGGACAGTTCGCTCGCGCTCGGGGTGCTGCGCGCCTGCTCGTCGGTGAGCCCGCCCGCCGCCCGGCGCAGCGCCTCGCGCTGCTTCTCCCAGCAGGCCAGCAGCGCCTCCCGCTCGTCGGTTCCCGTCTCCACCGCCATGACCGGCATGCCGATCGCCTCCTCCACCTCGTGCCGTGTACGTCGTCGCGCCTGTACGCGCCGCGCGCCCGTGAACCGTGCGCCGCGGCGGCCCCGTCCTTCCCGTATGTCCCGTACGCCGCGCTTCGTGCCCAACGGTGTGCGCCGGGGCCAGGACACGGACACGGACGTCCGTCATCCGCACGGGCGTTGTAGTGCCTCTCCAGGACGCGTCCAGCCGGCGTTGCCACCGTGGGCGGTGGATGCGCGCCCCGCGACGGCGGCGCGCCGACAACGGAAGCCGACCATGGAAAGGGGGCCGGGGTGTCCGAAGCGTCGCGGTCGACCGACCGGCGGGTGAGCGCCGAACTCTACGTCGAGGTGCAGCAGTTCTACGCGCGCCAGATGCCGCTGCTGGAGGAGCGCAGGCTCGAGGAGTTCCTCGGGACGCTCACCGAGGACGGCTCGATCGAGCACCGCCCGGGCGGCTGGAAGCTGGAGGGGCGGGAGCAGCTGCTCAAGGAGATGACCGCCCGGCGGGGCGACGCCGAGCGGCCCCTCGTCGGGGAGATCTCGGCCCGCGAGGCGCGGGAGAGGAACGTCGCCTACTACGACGGCCTGGTCTACCGCTACTGGTTCGACCGGATGCGCGTCGAGCCCGTCGACGACGACACCCTCCACGTCCGCTACCAGGCGATCGTCAGCATGACCGACCGGTCGGGCAAGGTCAGCTTCGAGCCGACCACCACCGTCGAGGACGTCCTGGTGCGGGTCGGCGGGGTGCTGCACACCCGGTCCCGGGTGGTCACCCACGACACCCCGAACTGGGCCGACAAGATCCACAACCCCTCCTGAGCCGGCGTCCCGCCCCCCGTTCCGCCACCCACCCGAAGCCCGCACCCCGCGGAGGTACCCCTTGTCCGCCCGCCCCGTGTCGCCCGCTGCCGACGTCTTCCCCTTCTCCGGTTCGACCTACCGCGGCCCCGCCGCGCCGTACGCCGCGCTGCGCGCCGAGCAGCCGGTGGTCAAGGTCCGCACGGCGGGGGGTGTGGACGCCTGGCTGGTCACCCGCTACGAGGACGTCCGGGCCCTGTCGGCCGACCCCCGGCTGAGCCGGGCCCTGGCCTGCGGCCCGGGCGCCCCCCGCATCGGCGGGACCATGCACACCACCCCCGAGATGATCATCTCGCTGGACTCGCCCGAGCACTCCCGGCTGCGCAAGCTGGTCGCCGGCGCCTTCACCCTGCGCCGGGTGGAGCGGATGCGGGCCGGCGTCCAGAAGGTCGCCGACGAGCTGCTCGACGACATGCTCGCCCAGGAGGGCCCGGTCGACCTGGTCCAGCAGCTCGCCGTGCCGCTGCCGCTGACCGTCATCGGCGAGCTGCTCGGCGTACCGCCGCAGGACCTGCGCGACTTCGAGAAGTGGGCGCGGGCCTTCGCGACCGTCGACGACCGGGCCGGCGGCGAGGAGTCGCTGAACGGGCTCGCCAAGCTCAGTGAGTACATCGTCGGGCTGGTCGCGGACAAGCGCGCCCACCCCACCGACGACATGCTCTCCGAGCTGATCGCCGCCCGGGACAACGACGACCGGCTCAGCGAGCAGGAGCTGGTCACCTTCGGCTTCACCCTGATCGGCGCCGGTTTCGACACCACCGCCAACCAGCTGGCCAACTCGGTGCTCGCACTGATCGCGGACCACCGCGACCAGTGGCGGTGGCTGGTGGAGGACCGCTCCCGCATCCCGGTCGCGGTCGAGGAACTCCTGCGCCACGTCAACCTGTTCGCCACCGACACCTCCGGCTTCCCGCGCATCGCGGCCGACGACATCGAGGTCGGCGGGGTGACGATCGCCAAGGGCGACGCCGTGCTGCTCTCGCTCGCCTCCGCCAACCGGGACGGCGACGTCTTCCCCGACGCCGACCGGCTGGACCTCGCCCGGGAGAAGAACCCGCACATCTCCTTCGGCCACGGCCTGCACCACTGCCTCGGCAAGCACCTCGGCCGGATGGAGATGGAGATCGCCCTCGACGGACTGGTGCGCCGCTTCCCCGGCCTCCGGCTCGCCGTGCCGGCCGCGGAACTGCCCTGGCACAGCGGGGAGATCAACCACACCCTGACCAGCCTGCCGGTCGTCTGGGGAGACTGACCGATGGCCACCGCCACCCTTCCCGTCCTGCGGGAACGCGTGGACCACGGGCTGCCCGCCCGGTTCGCGCGCTCGGCCGCGGTCACCGGGGCCGGCGCCCTGACCCGTACCGCCGACGTCGCCGGCTGGCTGGACGAGCGGCGCCGGGCCCACCGGTTCGCGGTGCGGCGGGTGCCGTTCGCCGGGCTGGAGGGGTGGTCCTTCGCGCCCGGCACCGGCAACCTGGCGCACCGCAGCGGACGGTTCTTCACCGTCGAGGGACTGGCGGTCACCACCGGCACCGGGCCGTACCCGTCCTGGCAGCAGCCCGTGATCCACCAGCCGGAGGTGGGCATCCTCGGCATCCTTGCCAAGGAGTTCGACGGCGTCCTGCACTTCCTGATGCAGGCCAAGATGGAGCCGGGCAACCCGAACCTGCTCCAGCTGTCGCCGACCGTGCAGGCCACCCGGAGCAACTACACCAAGGCGCACGGCGGTTCGGGCGTCCGCCACCTCGACCACTTCCTGCGCCCCGGGCGGGGCGGGGACCGGGTGCTGGCCGACAGCCTCCAGTCCGAGCACGGGGCGTGGTTCTTCCGCAAGAGCAACCGCAACATGATCGTCGAGACCACCGGGGACGTCCCCGCCCACGAGGACTTCCGCTGGCTGACCCTCGGCCAGCTGGGCGAGCTGCTGCGGCTGGACAACGTCGTCAACATGGACACCCGTACGGTCCTCGCCGGTGTGCCCGGCCCGGCCGGGTCCGGGGCGCTGCACTCCGACACCGAGCTGCTGTCCTGGTTCACCGCCGAGCGCGCCCGCCACGAGGTGGACGCCCGGCTGATCCCGCTCGGCCGGGTGGCCGGCTGGCGCCGGGACGACCGGGAGATCGCGCACGAACGGGGGCGCTTCTTCACGGTCGTGGCCGTCTCCGTCGAGGCCGGCAGCCGCGAGGTCACCGGCTGGACCCAGCCGCTGATCGCGCCGGTGGGCAGGGGAGTGGCGGCCTTCCTGACCCGTACGGTGGACGGCGTCCCGCACCTGCTGGCGCACGCCCGGGTCGAGGGCGGCTTCCTCGACACCGTGGAGCTCGCCCCCACCGTCCAGTGCGTCCCGGAGAACCACCACCCGGATCTCGTACGGGAGGGCCAGCCGTTCCTGGACGCGGTCCTGCGCGCCGACCCCGCGCGCGTGCGCTACTCGGCCGTCCACTCGGAGGAGGGCGGCCGGTTCCTGGACGCCGAGATCCGCTACATGGTCGTCGAGGCCGACGCCCCGCTCGACCCGCCACCGGGCTACCGGTGGTGCACCCCGGCGCAGTTGACCGCGCTTGCCCGCCACGGGCACTACCTGAATGTCCAGGCGCGCAGCCTGCTGGCCCTGGTGACCAGCGGCGCGGTACGGCTCTAGCGCTGTTCGAGCCCGGCGCGAGCGCCCGCCCGCACACTTGCCCCGCACCACCTCTGTCCCACCCCTGCCCCACCCCCGCCCCACCACGCCCGCCCGACCGGCCCGCAACGGAGGACGACCATGGCAGCCGGAACGCCGTACACCATCCCGGCCAAGGCCCGTGAGATACGACTGGCCAGGCACCTCGACGGGGAACTGACCCCGGACCACTTCGAGCTGGTCGACGTGGAGGTGCCGGAGCCCGGCCCGGGCGAGGTCGTCGTCCGGATGGACCACCTCGGTGTCGCCGCCGCGTACCAGGACCTGATGCGCACCGACTGCCAGCTGCCGCTGCCCCCGTACCGGGTCGGCGGGCGGATCGGCGGCGGGGAGACCGGCACCGTGGTGGCGTCCAACAGCCCGGACCTGGCGGTCGGCGACCTGGTGCAGTCCATGACCGGGTGGTGCGAGTACGCCGTCGGGCCCGCCGAGTCCTTCTTCCGGCTCACCCCCGGCCTCTTCCCCAGCACCTCCTACTTCCTGTGCCAGGGGCCCACCGCGTACTACGGCATGGCCGACATCGCGCGGGCGGGCGAGGGGGACGTGGTCTTCGTGTCCGGCGCGGCCGGCGGCGTCGGCTCGCTCGCCGGCCAGATCGCCAAGTGCCGCGGGGCGGCCCGGGTCATCGGCAGCGCGGGCAGCAAGGAGAAGGTCGCCTACCTGGTGGACGAGCTGGGCTTCGACGCCGCCTTCGACTACCACGACGGCCCGGTCGCCGACCGGCTGGCGGAGCTGGCACCCGACGGCATCGACGTCTTCTTCGACAACGTCGGCGGCGAGCAGTTCGAGGCGGCGCTCCAAGCGGCCCGGCCGCACGCGCGGTTCGCCCTGTGCGGCGCGCTGTCGGTGCAGAACGGCGCGGGCCGGGCGGACTTCCCGCGCCTGGACCTGATGACCGCCATCACCCGCCACCTGGAGCTGCGCCCCTTCGCCTGCTACCACACCCCCAAGCAGATCGGGGCGTGGATCCAGCACTTCGCCGGCTGGCTGGGCGAGGGCCGGTTCGTCTTCCCCCAGACCGTGGTCGAGGGCGGCATCGAGGCCGCCCCCGGGGCCCTGATCTCGCTTCTGCGCGGGGCCTACCGGGGCAACGTCTCCGTCGCCCTCTGACCTGTTCCCGCCGGTGGCCCGCGGCGACGCCGGGGGCCACCGGCACGTTCGGCATTCACACAGATGGGAATCGTCATGACAGCAGCGGCCGCACCCGCTGACGCCCCCCGCAGGGCAGGCCGGCGGGAATGGATCGGCCTGGCCGTCCTCGCCCTCCCCGCCATGCTCATCGCCATGGACATGACTGTCCTCTATCTGGCGGTGCCCCAGCTCAGCGCCGACCTCGCGCCCGACAGCTCCCAACTGCTCTGGATCCTCGACGTCTACGGCTTCCTCGTCGCGGGCTGCCTGATCACCATGGGGACCATCGGCGACCGCATCGGACGCCGCCGCCTGCTGCTGATCGGCGCCGCCGCCTTCGGCACCGCCTCCGTGCTGGCCGCCTGGTCCAACACCGCCGAGCTGCTCATCGTCACCCGCGCCCTGCTCGGCGTGGCCGGGGCCACCCTGATGCCCTCCACGCTCGCGCTCATCCGCAGCATGTTCCCCGACCCCGGGCAGCGCACCGCGGCCATCGCCGTGTGGATGACCAGTTTCACCGTGGGCATGACCCTCGGCCCGCTGGTCGGCGGCGCCGTGCTCGAACGCTGGTGGTGGGGCGCGGTGTTCCTGCTCGCCGTGCCCCCGATGATCCTGCTGCTCGTCGCCGGACCGGTCCTGCTCCCCGAGCACCGCGACCCGGCCCCCGGCCGGCTCGACCTGGTGAGCGCCGCGCTGTCGATCGTCGCCACGATCGCGTTCGTCTACGGCGTCAAGGAGATCGCCAAGGACGGCGCCGGAGCCGTCCCGTTCGCCGCGCTCGCCCTGGGCGTCGCCCTCGGCGTGGTGTTCGCCCGCAGGCAGCGCCGCCTCGCCGACCCCATGCTGGACCTGAAGCTCTTCTCCGACCGGGCCTTCAGCGCCTCGCTCGGCACGCTCACCCTCACCCTGTTCGCCATGTCCGGGGTGTTCTTCTTCCTCTCCCAGTACATGCAGATGGTGCTGGGCCTCACGCCCTTCCAGGCCGGGCTGTGGACCCTGCCCCAGGCCGGCGCCATGGTCGTGGTCGCCGCGCTGACGCCCGCGCTGGTGCAGAGCGTGCGCCCCGCCTATGTCATGGCGGGCGGACTCGTCATCGGCGCGATCGGCTTCCTGCTCTTCCTCGGCCTCGACGGCTCCGACGACCTGTGGCTGCTGGTCACCGGGTCGGTCGTCCTGTCGATCGGCGTCGGGCCCATGACCATCATGGGCGTCGACATGATCGTCGGTGCCGCGCCGCCGGAGCGGGCGGGCGCCGCCTCCGCGATCTCCGAGACCAACCAGGAGTTCGGCATGGCCATCGGCGTGGCCGTCCTCGGCAGCGTCGGCACCGCCGTCTACCGCTCCACCCTCCAGGACACGCTGCCCGCCGGGGTGCCCGCCGAGGCCGCCGAGGCCGCCCGGGACACGCTCGGCGGCGCCCTGGAGACGGCGGCCGCGCTGCCCGGTGCGGCCGGGCCGCAGCTGCTGGCCGCCGCCCGCCAGGCGTTCACCCAGGGGCTGCACGTCAACACCGTGATCGCCGCGGTGCTCGTGCTGCTCGCGGCGGCCCTGGTCGCCGGACTGCTGCGGCAGGTCACCCCCAGGAACGCCGACGAGACCGCCGAGACGGCCAAGTCGGCCACCGCGGCCACCGCGGCCCGGCCGGACGGCACGGAAGCCGGCCCGTCCGGGGACGCGGCCGGGCCGGTGGAGGTGGCGGAGCGGGGCGACACGGTGGAGACTGCTGCCGGGCAGCCGGCGGGCGGCCGGACCACGCGCGCGGAAACGGTGTGATGACGAACGTGACCACGGTTCAGTGGCCGCAGGCGGCGGCCCGGCGCCTGGAGCGGCACGGGCTGGCCGCCCCCGCGAAGGACGCCGGCCCCGCCGACGCCGTCGCCGCCATGTGCGGGGCCCACGCCCAGCTCATGTCCGCGGCGGAACTCTCCATCGGCCTGCGGCTGGAGGGCACCACCCGGGCGGACGTCCGGGACGCGCTGTGGACCGGCCACACCCTCGTCAAGACGTACGGGCCGCGCGGCACCGTGCACGTCCTGCCCGCCCGCGACCTGGCGATGTGGACGGGCGCCCTCTCCGCCCTGCCGGGCGTGCGCAACCTGCACGCGCCCGGCGTCCGCCTCACCCCCGAACAGACCGAGCAGGTCGTCGAGGCCGTCGGCGACGCGCTCTCCGGCGCCGAGCTGACCGCCGACGAACTCGGCGACGCGGTGGCCGAACGGGCCGGGAGCTGGGCCGGCGACCTCGTCGTGCCCGCGTTCGGCGGCATGTGGCCGCGCTGGCGCCAGGCCATGGACGTCGCCGCCAACCGCGGCGCCCTCTGCTTCGGGCCCCAGCGCGGCCGCAAGGTCACCTACACCAACCCGCACCGCCTGGTGCCCGGCTTCCGCCCGATGGACGGGCCGGCCGCGCTGACCGCGCTCGCGGAGGCGTACCTGCGGTCCTACGGGCCCGCCACGGCCCAGCAGTTCGCCCAGTGGACCGCCACCCCCCGCCCCTGGGCCGCCGAGCTGTTCGCGTCCCTGGAGGCGGAGGGCCGCGTCGAACCCGTGGACTTCCTGGGGGAGCGGGCCTGGCTCGTCACCGGCGACACCGCGATGCCGGGCAGCCCGCCGAGCGGGGTGCGGCTGCTGCCGTACTTCGACGCCTTCACCGTCGGCTGCCACCCCCGGGAAGCCCTCTTCCCGGGCCGCGCGGCGCAGCGGGCGCTCTCCGGCGGGCAGGCGGGCAACTTCCCCGTCCTCCTGGTGGACGGCGAGGTCGCCGGGGTCTGGCACCAGCGGCGCTCCGGGCGGAAGATCCACCTGACCGTCGAACCGCTCAACCCCCTCACCCCGGGGCAGCTGCGCGAGCTGGACGAACAGGCCGAGCGGGTGGGCCACATCCTCGAAGGACGGCCCGAACTCACCATCGGCACGGTCACCGTGGGCGCCCACGCCTGACCCCGCCGTCCCCGGCAGTCCCACGCTCCGCCCGGCCGCACCCGGACCCACGCGGCCGGGCGGAGCTACGCCGGCGGTACACCGGGACGCCGCGCCCGGGCCGCGATGCCCACCCGCGCCACCCGCCGCCGCGCGCCGTCGGCGCCGTACACCACCGACGTGCCCTCCCCGCCGAACGCGCCGCCGTCACCGCTCAGCACGGCCCGCTGCTCCACGTCCACCCAGCCCGCGCAGGCACCGCCGTCGAGGACCGGCTCGGCGATCCGGAAGGCGAAGGCCCCCTCGCCGGCCGTCGCCCACCACGTCCCGGCGCCCCCCGAGTCCAGGAACACCCGGCCGTCCACGGTGAAGTGCAGCACGCTGGTGTACGTCCCGCCCGGCCGGGCCACCCGCGCCGTCCACGTCCCGGCCGGCGTACGGCCGCCCACGGCGGCACCGGCCGCGGCGGTGTCCGTCCCGGGCGCGGCGGCTCGTTCGGCATCGGCAGTCATGGCCGAAATGCTGCGCCCGCGCGCTCGAGCGCCGGTCGAGCCCCGCCGGGGACAATGACCGCATGTCCGTGATCTCGCAGCGCACGCTCAACCGAACGCTCCTCCAGCGCCAGTTCCTCACCGAACGCACCACCCGCGCCCCCCTCGACGTGACCGGCCACCTGGTCGCCCTCCAGGCCCAGGAACCCGACGCGCCGTACATCGGACTGTGGACGCGGATCACGGACTTCCGGCACGACGGCCTGACCTCGCTCCTGCACGACCGCTCCCTGGTCCGCGCCAAGCTGCTCCGCAACACCCAGCACCTGGTCACCGCCGACGACTTCCGCTGGCTGTGGCCCCTGCTGGAACCGGTGCTGGGGCGGACCCGGCAGGGCGCCTTCGGCCGCGCGGCGGCCGGCATCCCCGAGGAGGAACTGCGGTCCGCCGGGCGGGAATTGCTGGCCGGTGAGCCGCTGACCCGGCCCCGGCTGGGGCGGCTGCTCGCCGAGCGCTTCCCCGGCCGGGACGCCACCGCCCTCGCCTATGTGGTGCAGTCCCTCGTGGCGCACATCCACCCGCCGCCCAGCGGCACCTGGGGCCAGCGCGGCGCCACCCCGCTGACGCTCGCCGAGACCTGGCTCGGCCGCCCCCTGGACACCGGCGCCCGGCTCGACACCCTGGTGCCGCGCTATCTGGCGGCGTTCGGGCCCGCAAGCGTCGCCGACCTCCAGGCGTGGTCCGGACTCACCCGGCTGCGCGAGCCGGTCGAGGCCCTGCGCTCCCGCCTGCGCGTGCTGCGCGGCCCCGACGGCAGGGAGTTGCTGGACCTCCCCGACGCCCCGCTCGCCGACCCCGACCTGCCCGCCCCGGTCCGGTTCCTGCCCGCCTACGACAACCTCCTCCTCGGCCACGCCGACCGCACCCGGGTGATCGGCGACGAGGACCGCGCGCGGGTCGTCACCGGCAGCGAGGTCCGGCCGGTGTTCCTGGTCGACGGGGTCGTCCACGGCGTCTGGGCGCTGAAGGAGCACACCCTGCAGATCGAGCCCTACCGCCCGCTGACCGGCGCGCAGGCCGCCGAGGTGGAGCAGGAGGCGTGGCGGGTGCTCGACTTCGTCCGGGCCGCCCCGGCGAAGCGCGGCAAGCGGCCGGCGGCGGAGCCCGGCGCACCGTCCGTCGCCTTCGTCTGAGCCCCGCCGCCCCGGGCCGCCGCCACGGCCGCCGCGCCGGTCAGGGGACGGGCAGGACGAGGACCTCGTACGGGGTGGACGGCGTCGGCACGGTCATATTGATCCGCGAGTTGGGGACGTACAGCCGGTCGCCGTGCACGGCCACCGCCGACGGGGCGTCGAACCGCTCGTGCCGCACCCGCCGGACCACCTCGCCCCGGGTGCCGGCCGGGTCCAGCCGGACCTCGGCCAGATGGTGCTCGATGCCGACCGCCCCGTACAGCGTCGTCCCGCACAGGGCGAGGCCGTCCGCCCGCACGGTCTCGCCGCCGAGACCGACCCGCGTCGTCACGCCCGTCGCCGGATCGACGCGGAACAGCAGCCCCTCGTTGGCCTGCACGATCAGCAGCGCCGTGCCGTCCGGGGTGCGCTCGGCGCCCATCACATTGAGCCCCTCGGTGTACACCAGGTCACCGGTCAGCTCCACCCGCCGCACCTCCCCGGGGCCGGGCAACGCGCCGTCCGCGCCCAGCGGCAGCCGGTACAGCACGGGGGCCAGCGCGTCGGTGAACCAGGCCGCGTCCGGGGTGAGGACGACGTCCGCCACCAGCGTGGGCCCCCCGTCCGCCAGCCGGTACGCCGCCAGGATCTCGCCCGTCGTACCGTCCACCACCCGGGCGTCCCCGGCGAACGCGCCCGCCACGAACACCCGTCCCCGGCCGTCGGCCCGCACCCCCGCGGCCGGGGTGCCGGGCCCCGGCGCCAGCGTCCGCCCGGCGCCCGTGACCAGATCCAGCCGGTGCAGCGAGCCGTCCGCCAGCGAACCGAACCAGGCGACCGGCTCCGCGCCGATCGTCACCGACTCCGGCTGGAAACCGTCCGGCAGCCGCAGCGCCCCGACCGCCGGGGCCTGCGCCGCCCCTCCGTACCCGCCCGCGCTCCTCGTGTCGGTCATCCGTCCGCTCCTCCTCCGCCCGCACCGGCCCGCCCCTCGGACGGCGGCCGGTTCCCGTCGTCCGCCCCATCGTCCGCAGAACCGCTCGACGTGGCCTCGAGAGCCGCCGCAGCGCAGCGCCCCGGCCGGTTCGAGCCCGCTTCGACCCGCGCTCCCTACCCTCCCGGCATGAGAATCCTGGTGAACACCGGCCCGTCGCACGGGCTGTACTTCCCCGTCGTGCCCATGGCCTGGGCCCTGCGTTCCGCCGGGCACGACGTCCTGGTCGCCGGCACCGAGGGGCTGGGGCCCCTGGTGCGCGGCTCGGGCCTGCCGTTCGTCGCGGTGCCCGGCCCGTACCACACCAGCGAGGCCATGATCACGGACCGCTCCGGGCAGCGCCTGGTGCCGCCGGACGACGAGGCCGGCGTCCTGGAGCACATGGGGCGGGGCTTCGCCCGGCTCGCCGCCCGCACCCACGAGGGGCTGTCGGACGTCGTCCGGCGCTGGCGGCCCGGCCTGGTCCTCAGCGACGTGCACGCGTACGGGGCGGGCCTGGTCGCCCGCGAGCACGGCGTCCCCTGGGTCGAGCACAGCATCGGGCTCGGCTACCGCCACCGGCCCGTCATGGACAAGTGGGGCGCCGAGGAGCTGGCGCCCGAGCTGGAGCGCGCCGGGCTCTCCGGCCTGCCGCAGGCCGACCTCACCCTGGACGTGTGCCCGCCGAGCCTCCGCGCGGAGGAGGCGGCCGTCGTCCAGCCGCTGCGGTACGCGCCGTACGACGCCCCCGGCACCCTGCCCGACTGGGTGCTCCGGGAGCCGGAGCGGCCCCGGCTGCTGCTGAGCATGGGCACGGTGTGGCCCGCGATCGGCGGCGCGCCGGTGCTGGGCCGCCTGGTCGCGGCGCTGGCGTCGCTGGACGTGGACATCGTCGCGGCCGTCGACGACCAGTACCTGGAGCAGCTCGGGCCCCTGCCGCCGCAGGTCGTGGGCGCCGGGTGGATGCCGCTCGGCTCGGTGCTGCCGGGCTGCGACGTGGTGGTCCACCACGGCGGCGGCGGCCTGACGATGGCGGCGCTGCGGGCGGGGCTGCCGCAGCTCCAGGTCCGCTACCTGATCACGGCCGAGCAGTTCGACAGCGGGCGGCGGCTGGCGGACCTGGGCGTGGGCCGGCAGGCGGTGAGCGAGGAACTGGACCTGGACGCGGTGGTGGAGAGCACCACGCTGCTGCTGCGGGACGGCGCCTACCGCGAGCGGGCGGGCAGGGTCCGCGACGAGATCGCGGCCATGCCGCCGGCCACCGAGGTGGTCGCCGCGATCGAGCGGCTCGCCGGCGCCTGAGGCGGCGCGGGCGGCGCACGCCGAGGGGCCGGGCGATCCACCACCCCGGCCCCTCGGCCGTACGTACCGCTGTGACGGCGACTCAGGACTCGCGGGCCCGCTGGAAGCCGTTGATCTCCCGGAGCCAGCCCTCGTGGTCGGCGAGCCGGGCCCGGGCGTGGTCCGCCACCTCCGGGTGCGGCAGGATCAGGAACCGCCCCTCCGCCATCCCGGCGAACAGCGCGTCCGCCACCTCCTCCGCCCCGATGGGCGCCGAGGTGAGGGTGAGCCCGCCGGACGTGCCGGCCGTCGCGTGCATCGCGGTGCGCACCCCGCGCGGGCAGACGGCGTGCACGTCCACGCCCCGGTGCCGGTAGGTGACCGACAGCCACTCCGCGAACGCCAGCGCCGCGTGCTTGGACACCGCGTACGGGGCCGACCCCACCATCGTCAGCAGGCCCGCGGCGGACACCACCGACACGAACCGGCCGCGCCCGCGCTCCAGCCAGTCGGGCAGCAGGTCCCGCGCGGCCCGGACGTGCGCCATCAGATTGACGTCCAGCGCCGAGAACCAGTCCTCGTCCGGCACGTCCGGGCCGCCGGCCGTGGCCACCCCGGCGTTGGCGCAGTAGACGTCGACGGGCCCGCCGAGCAGCGCGCGGGCGGCCGGGACGAGCGGGACGGTGGCGTCACCGGGCAGCGCCAGTCCGCCGATCTCGGCCGCCAGCGCCTTCGCCCGGTCCTCGTGCCGGTCGTTGACGACCACCCGGGCGCCCGCCGCCGCGAAGCGGCGGCACAGCGCGGCGCCGATGCCGCGGCCCGCCCCGGTGACCACCACGCCCGCCCCGCGCAGCGGCACCGCCGTCCCGTCCGCGCCACCCGGCGGTACCGCCGTCCCGTCCGCGCCGCGGCCGCTCATGGGCGCGCCCCGGCCCGGTCGAGCGCCCGGCACTCCTCGTACCGGGGCAGGAGCCCGGCCCGTTCCGCCTCGGCGAGCGTCGGGGCCGCCCGGTCGCGCTCCGACAGCACCGGGGTGATCCCCTCCGGGATCGGCAGGCCCAGCGCCGGGTCGAGCGGGGAGATCGCGTGCTCGCGCTCGGCGGCGTACGCGGTGGACAGCAGGTACGCGACGGTGGTGTCGTCCTCCAGGGCGACGAACAGGTGCCCGACGCCCACCGGGAGCAGCACCGCCTGGCACTCCCGGGTGTCGAGGACCACCGAGTCCCAGCACCCGAAGGTGGGCGAGCCCACCCGGGTGTCGACCACCACGTCCAGCGCCGTGCCGCGGGTGCAGTAGGCGTACTTGGCCATGCCGGGCGGCGTCGCGGTGAAGTGGACGCCCCGCACCACCCCGCGCCGCGAGACGCTGTAGCTGCACTGCGCCACCGGGAACAGCGGGCGCCCCACGGCCCCGGTGAACGCCGCCTCCTGATGGGGCGACAGGAACATGCCCCGGTCGTCGTGGAACACCTCGGGGGTGAAGGCGAAAGCGCCCTCGACCGCCAGCTCCCGCGCCTTCACGGCCTCGCCCCGCCGCCCGCCCGCCGGGGCCCGGCCCCGCTCACCGGTCCCCGCCGAGCACACCGACGAACAGCCCGGGGCCGGCCTGGTCGTAGGGCAGGAACTCCACGGACAGACCGGCGGCCCGGAAGGCGTGCTCGTACTCCTCACGGGTGAACAGCGTCATCACATGCGTATCGGTGAAGTGCTGGATGCCGTGGTCCGGTTCGGCGACCGTGTAGTGCACCTCCATCCGGCTGGCGCAGCGCTCCTCGTGCCGCACGGTGTGCGAGACGCGGGAAATCGTCCGGCCGTCCACCTCGACCACGTCCCCGGCCACGAAGCCCGGGAGGAAGGTGTCGGGGGACCACCACGGCTCGACGACGGCGACCCCGCCGGGCGTCAGGTGGCGGGCGAAGGAGCGCAGCGCCGCGTCCAGCTCCGCCGTGGTGGCCAGATAGCCCACCGAGCTGAACATGCAGGTGACCGCGGAGAAGGAACGGTTCAGCCGGAGGTCGCGCATGTCGCCCTGGTGGATCGGCACCCCGGGCACCTTGGTCCGGGCGGTGCGCACCATGTCGTCCGACAGGTCGATGCCCTCGACATGGGCGAACCGCTCGGAGAAGTACCGCAGGTGGGAGCCGGTGCCGCAGGCGACGTCCAGCAGGGACGACGCGTCGGGCCTCCGGTCGAGGACCGCCCGCACGGTGACGGCGGACTCGGCCGCGTAGTCCTTGCCGCGCCCGCGGTAGATCGCCTCGTAGATGTCGGCTCTGTCGTACAGGTCCAGGACCTCTGCCGTGTTCACGTGCCGCCTCCTTGGCCGATGGGCCGTCGTGGAGCGGCCGGGCCCGGTCCGGGCCCCGGCCCCGCCGGGCTGCTGCCCGCCCGGGGAACCGGGGCCGGACCCGGCCCGGCCGCTGGGGGAAGCCCGGTCAGTCCCGGGCGAGCCTGACGAGGACCTGGCCCTTGTAGTCGCCGCCCAGCAGTCCGAGGAACGCCTTCGGCGCCTGTGCCGGCCCGCCCTCGACGACGGTGTGCGGGAAGACGATGCGGCCCTCGGTCAGCCACGCGCCGAACTGCCGCTGCCAGTCCGCGATCGCGTCCGGGGTGTACGGGGTGCTGAAGCCCTTGATGACCACGTCGCGGCCGACGGCCGGGTCGAGGTCCAGGGTCGGGTTCTTGCCGGACAGCGCGCCGCAGAGGATGAAGCGGGCGCCGTGCGCGGAGTTCTGCATGGCGGCCTCGAACTGGTCGCCGCCGACCGTGTCGAAGTACACGTCGACGCCGTCCGGGGCCAGCTCGGCGAGGCGCTCGGCGAGCGCGCCCTCCTTGTAGTTGAACGCGGCGTCGAAGCCGAGCTCCTTCACCACGTACTCGACCTTCTCGTCGCTGCCCGCGCTGCCGATCACGCGCTTGGCGCCGAGGCACTTGGCGATCTGCCCGGCGAGCGAGCCCACACCGCCCGCGGCGCCGGAGACGAAGACCGTGTCGCCCTCGCGGATCTCGGCGGCCTTCACCCCCCAGAACGCGGTGGGGCCCTGCTGGGCCAGGAAGTGCTTCAGGTCGGGCAGCGTGCCCGGGTCCACCTTGGTGAACTCGCCGGCCGGCGCGACGGCGTACTCGCGCCAGCCGAGGTTGTGGGACACCACGTCGCCCACGGCCAGGTCGGGGCTGTCCGACTCGACCACGGTGCCGACGGCCGGGAACCACAGCGGCTCGCCCACCTCGAAGGTGGGGAAGGGCAGCTCCGGGTCGGGCTCCAGGCTGAGCATGAAGCTCATCGCGTAGGCGAGCGCCATGTACTCGTTGCGCACCAGCACCTCTCCGGAGCCGGGGCGGCGCACCTCCTTCTCCACCACGGCGAAGTGGTCGAGCGTGATGTCACCGTCCGGCCGTGCGGCGAGGTGCACTTCCGTTGCGGTGGAGGGAATTCGGGGGGTGGTCACAGGGTCTCTCCTCATAGCCGGCTGCGAACGCAGGGCCAGCGTAGGGGGGTTCGGCTGGAGCGGCCCTCGAATCGCGGTGGAGCGCCGCCGTCCGGAAGGGACGGCCGAAAATCGGGGGACCGGCGCTTTTCGGCCGCCTTTCCCCCGCATTTCCGTCGCCTTTACGGTGGCTGTCCGGTGGTCAATCGCGGCAGACCCGGCCGGGATCGGCCGTCGACACCCGTACGAAATCGGCCTCGCCCTCGAAGGTGGCGACATGGTTCCCGGCCGCGTCGAACACCTTCGAGGTGCCCTTGGCGTGATAGGTGCCGCCGTTCTGCGTGGCGTCGTCCCGGATCTCCGCGTGCCCCTGCGGGGTGCCGTCCGGGGAGGGGAAGTGCTCGACGATGCGGTACGAGAACGTCTTCCAGCCGGTGGGGTACCAGTGCCCGGTGCCCTTGGCGCCGCCGCCGCCCCGGAGGCAGGCCCGGCCCCGGTGGTCGAACGAAAGAGAAAGCGTGTGCGTGCCGCCGGGTGTTTCCACCTGTGCCTCCCACACGCCGATGGGGAGGAAATTCCGCCAGGGCGCCCCGGTCGTGGCCGATGCGGCGCCGGACGGCGGTGCGTTCCGGCCAACCGCCGGGGTGGCGGCGAGGGAAACGGCCGCCAGGGCGACGGCCATGACGGGAACGGCGGTTCTACGCCCGGGAAAGCGTTGCATTGTCGCGTCCTTTTCTGCGGAGTTCCGGTACGGAGTTCCGGTACCGGAAAGCGGGAGAGGACCGGGGCGGGCCCGGCGGAAGGTCAGGCAGGGGCAGGGGCAGGGGCTTGGGCTTGAGTCGAGGCTTGAGGTTGGGCCGGGGCTTGGGCGGAGGCCGGGGCCTGCCAGGTCTTGAGGTCGAAACCGGGCCGCGCCGCCTCGTCCGGGGTGGGCCGGGGGCCGTCCGACGCCAGCAGCCGGCGCGTGATCATGTGGTCGGCCGGGCGGTTCACCGACTCGGCGCCCACCAGCAGCCCGTCGCGGAAACACAGCACGGAGAACCGCCCCGCCGGGTCCCCCACCGTCACCCGCCGGTCGCCCGCCCGCACGATGCCGGCGATCTGCACCCGCAGGTCGTACTGTTCCGTCCAGAACCACGGCACCGCCGTGTACGGCGCCGGCGCCCCGCACAGCTGCCCCGCCACGTGCCGGGCCTGGTCCGAGGCGTTCTGCACCGACTCCAGCCGCAGCCGGCCCGGCGCGTACGGGGAGGGGAACCGGGCGCAGTCGCCGACCGCGTACACGGCCCGGTCGCTGGTGCGCAGCCGCGCGTCGACCACGATCCCGCCGCCCACCTCCAGGCCCGCGTCCGCCGCCAGCTCCACCGCGGGCAGCACACCGATCCCGACCACGACCACGTCCGCGGGCAGGCGCCGCCCGTCGTTCAGCTCCACCACCCGCACCCGGCCCCGCCGGTCGCCCTCCAGCGCCGTCACCTCGCGCCCGAGGACCAGCTCCACCCCGCGTGCCCGGTGCTCGGCGGCGAGCCGCTCCGACACCTCCGGGCCCACCGTGCGCCCCATCACCCGGGCGCCCGCCTCGACGACCGTCGCCGGCACCCCCAGGCCGCTCGCCGTGGCGGCGACCTCCAGGCCGACGAACCCGCCCCCGACGACGACCAGGTGCCGCGCCCCGGCCAGCGCCCGCCGCAGCGCCTCCGCGTCCGCCAGACTCCGCAGCGCCTGCACGCCGGTGAGCCCCGCGCCCGGCACCGGCAGCGACCGCGGCCGGGCACCGGTGGCCAGCACCAGCCGGTCGTACGGCAGCGTCCGCCCGGACGCCAGCACCACCCCGGCGCGGTCGCGGTCGATCCGGGCCACCGGGTCGCGGCGCACCCGCTCGATGCCGTGCGCCCCGTAGAACCCCTCCGGGCGCAGCTCCAGACCGGCGGCGTCGGTACGGCCCGCGAGGTACGCCTTCGACAGCGGCGGGCGCTGGTACGGCACCGCCGCCTCGTCACCGATCAGCGTGACCGCCCCGGTGAAGCCCCCGGCGCGCAGCGCGGCGGCCGTGTCCGACCCTGCCTGACCGGCGCCGACGATGACCATCCGCTGGCCGGCCATCAGCTCTGGGCCTCCGGCAGGTGCACGACCAGCCCGTCGACGGCGTCGGACACCGGCAGCTGGCAGCTCAGCCGGCTGGTCGGGCGCCGCGGACTGGCCGTGCCGTACAGCACGTCGTCCTCCACCTCGTCCATCGGCGGCAGCGGCAGCGTGTTGGCCTCGTCGATGTAGACGTGGCAGGTGCCGCACTGGGCGGAGCCCCCGCACTGCGCCTCGATGCCGGCCACGTTGTTGAGCTTCGCGCCGCGCATCACGCTGTTGGGTTCCGGAACGTCCACCACGGTCTCGCTGCCGTCCGGATGCGTATACCTGATCTTGGCCATGGCGCCCTCCTCGTAGAAAACCGTCCGGCTGCACGCCCGGTACGCCCGGGAGGCCCTTGCGCCCGCGACTGTCGCAACGCGGACTGGGGGTCGGCTGGGGACCTTCTGGAGCGGCCCTCGAAGCCCTCCCGCCCGGTGCGGCGGCACCACCGGCCCGGTCGCCGCGGCTCGACCCGGCCGCTACCGGGCGTCCACGCCCCGGCGCCAGCGTCCGGGCATGACGCTCAAGACCCTGCGTGCGCCCGGCGCCCCCGCCGCGTCGGGCGGACGCCTCCGCCTGATCCTCGTCGCCTGCTGCCTGGGCCAGTTCATGAACGTGCTGGACGCCTCCGTGGTGAACGTGGCCCTGCCGGTGATCGGCGCCGAGCTGGGCTTCGCCCCCACCGGGCTGAGCTGGGTGAACAACGCCTACACCATCTCCGTCTGCGGCTTCCTGCTGCTCGGCGGCCGGCTCGCGGACCTCTTCGGGCAGCGCCGCGTCTTCCTGGGCGGGGTCGCCCTCTTCACCGTCGCCAGCAGCGTCGGCGGGATGGCCGACGACCCCGCCACCCTCGTCCTCGCCCGCGCCTTCCAGGGCCTCGGCGCCGCCGTCATGGCGCCCGCCACCCTCACCGTGCTCGGCACCACCTTCACCGAACCCGGCGCGCGGGCCCGGGCGTTCGGGATGTGGAGCGTGGTCTCCGGCGCCGCGGGCGCGGCGGGCGTCCTGGCCGGCGGGCTGATCACCGAGTGGTTCTCCTGGCGCTGGATCCTGCTGGTCAACGTCCCGATCGGGCTGCTGCTCATGGCGCTGGTGCGCTGGGTGGTGCCCGAGACCCCCGGCCGCGCGGCGGGCCGCCGGGGGCTGGACGTCCCCGGCGCGCTCACCGTCACCGGCGGGCTGCTGGCCCTCGCGTACGGCATCGCCGAGTCCCACACGTACGGCTGGGGCTCGCCCCGCGTCCTGGCCGGCCTGATCGCCGGGGCGCTGCTGCTGGCCCTCTTCGTCCTGATCCAGGCCCGCTTCGCCACCGCGCCGCTGGTGCCCCCGGCCGTCTTCCGCAACCGGGCCGTGACCAGCGCCAACCTGGTGGCGTTCTTCAGCATCGCCGCGCTCTTCAGCACCTTCTACTTCTTCACCCTCGTCCTCCAGCAGGTCCTCGGATACAGCCCCCTGCGCACCGGCCTCAGCTATCTGCCCCTGTCGCTCGGTATCGCCTTCGGCGGCTGGGGCGTCTCCTCCTTCGTCCCCCGCACCGGCCCGCGCCCCGTCCTCCTCGGCGGCCTCGCCCTGTCCGTCGCCGGACTGCTGTGGCTGTCCGGCGTCGACCAGTACTCCGGGTACACCGCCGACATCCTCGGCCCCGCCCTGCTGCTGGGCCTCGGCATGGGCGCCGTCCTCAACGCCACCACCAACGCCGCCACATCGGGCCTCCCGCCCCGCCAGGCCGGCCTGGCGTCCGGGCTGCTCAACACCACCCGCCAGCTCGGCAGCGCCATCGGCCTGGTCACCCTGGCGACCCTGTCCGCAGCCCGCGCCGAAACCGGGCTCGCCCAGGGGATGACCACGCCCCAGGCGCTCGCCTCCGGCTACGGCCTGGCGCTGTTCTGCGCGGCGCTGTTCGCCCTCGCCGGACTGCTCGCCGCCCTCGCCGTACCCGCCTCCCGACCGGTCCGGAAGCGGTCCAGAGCCTCTCAAGGCGACACGGAGACGCTGGCCGCCTGAAACGAACTGGAGGTTCTGCGGTGGCAACCAACCGGCCCGCGACCACACCGACCGACGCCGACGCGCTGAGCACGTACCGCTCCCAGCGGCCGGTCTGGACGACGACCACGACCGACGGCGGCGGCACGGTCGAGCACACCACCATCGAGGTGCCCGTCGACTACACCCGCCCCGGCGGGGAGCGCCTCACGCTCGCCCTCAGCCGGCACCGGGCCGCCGACCCCGCCCGCCGGCGCGGCGTCCTGCTCTCGGTCAACGGCGGCCCCGGCGGCGACTGGGGCAGGGGCCGGGGCCTCGCCGCCGCGTACACCGGCACGCCCGTCCACGACGCGTACGACCTCATCGGCTTCGACCCGCGCGGCACCGGCGCGTCCACGCCCCTGCACGCCGAAGTCACCCTCCCCTCCGCGCCCTTCGACTCCCGCCCCCCGGACACGGCCTTCGCCGCCCTGGCCGAGGACATGCGGCTGCGCGAACTGGCCTGCGAGCGGGCCGGCGGCACCCTCCGCCCCCACATCAGCACCCGCAACACCGCCCGGGACATGGACCTGATCCGCGCGGTGCTCGGCGAGGAGCGGATCAGCTTCGTGGGCTACGCCTACGGGGCGTACGTCGGCGCCGTCTACGGCACGATGTTCCCCGAGCGGCTGGACCGCAGCGTCCTCGACTCCTGCGTCCACCCGGACTGGACCTGGCGCGAGCAGTTCCTGTGGCAGGGTGACGCCGTCCAGCGCAACGTGGACCAGTGGGCCCGGTGGACCGCCGACCGCCACGGCCGCTTCGGCCTCGGCCGCGCACCCGGCCGGATCCTCGCGGCGGTCGAGGAGACCGCCGCCCGGCTGGAGAAGCTGGACGACAGCCACCACCTGCGCACCCTCCTCGACGGAGCCGTCGGCAACCGCGCCGCCGACCGCGGCCGGTGGGCCGAACTCGCCACCCTGGTGGGCGACCTGCGCGACGCCACCACCGCCGGCGACACCGGCGCGGCCCGCGCGCTCCTCGCCGAACAGGGCACCTGGCGCCCCAGCGACAACGAGGGCGACCTGCGCACCGCGGTGCTCGAGGCGGTGACCCTGGAGCACGAGTGGCCCACCGACCTGGAGGTCTACTACCGGGACATGCGGGAGTTCCGCGAGCGCTTCCCCTACGGGTACGGCGTGCTGCGCGCCCAGCCGTGGGTGGGCGCCTTCCGCACCTTCGAGGCGCCCGAGAAGCCGGTCGCCCCGGTCCGCGACGGCTACCCGGTGGGCCTGGTCGTGCAGGCCGACGGCGACCCCATGGACCACTACGCCGGCGGTGTGGCCATGGCGGAGCGCCTCGGCCACCACCTGATCACCGTCGAGGACTCGGGCGACCACGAGGTGTACGCCCTCCTCGGCAACACCCGGGTGGACGACCTCGTCGACCGGTACCTGGTCGACGGCGTCCTCCCCCCGCCGCGGGTGAGCGTGCCCGGCACCACCCGCAGGCCGGACGTCCCGGCCGATTCCGATGCCCGCAACGTACAGAGGAGCAGCTCGAC
Organism: Streptomyces sp. NPDC015131; assembly: GCF_043079975.1. NCBI lineage: Bacteria > Bacillati > Actinomycetota > Actinomycetes > Kitasatosporales > Streptomycetaceae > Streptomyces > Streptomyces sp. NPDC015131. Next base: position 1,034,337 of record NZ_JBIBVB010000001.1, read on the forward strand.
ATGACGACTGTCGCCAACCGACAGGACTTCAAGGTCGCCGATCTCTCCCTGGCCGAGTTCGGCCGCAAGGAGATCACCCTCGCCGAGCACGAGATGCCCGGCCTGATGGCGATCCGCGAGGAGTACGCCGAGGCCCGGCCGCTCGCCGGCGCCCGGATCACCGGCTCGCTGCACATGACCGTGCAGACCGCCGTGCTGATCGAGACCCTGGTCGCCCTGGGCGCCCAGGTCCGCTGGGCCTCCTGCAACATCTTCTCCACCCAGGACCACGCCGCTGCCGCCATCGCCGCCGCCGGCATCCCCGTGTTCGCCTGGAAGGGCGAGACGGCCGAGGAGTACTGGTGGTGCACCGAGCAGGCCCTCACCTGGCCCGGCGAGGCCGGGCCCAACATGATCCTGGACGACGGCGGCGACGCCACCCTCCTCGTCCACAAGGGCGTCGAGTACCGCAAGACCGGTGTCCTGCCGGAGGCGGAGAACGAGGAACTCGCCGTCGTCCGCGCCCTCCTGGAGAACAGCACCCTCGACTGGACGCGTCTGGCGTCGGAGATCCGCGGGGTGACGGAGGAGACGACGACGGGTGTGCACCGGCTGTACGAGATGCACCGGGAGGGGACGCTGCTGTTCCCGGCGATCAACGTCAACGACGCGGTGACGAAGTCGAAGTTCGACAACAAGTACGGGTGCCGGCACTCGCTGGTGGACGGCATCAACCGTGCGACGGACGTGCTGATCGGCGGCAAGGTCGCGGTCGTCTGCGGCTACGGCGATGTCGGCAAGGGGTGTGCGGAGTCGCTGCGCGGTCAGGGTGCGCGGGTGATCGTGACGGAGATCGACCCGATCTGCGCGCTGCAGGCGGCGATGGACGGCTACCAGGTGACCACGCTGGACGAGGTGGTGGGCCTGGCGGACATCTTCATCACCACCACGGGCAACAAGGACATCATCATGGCCTCGGACATGGCCAGGATGAAGCACCAGGCGATCGTGGGGAACATCGGTCACTTCGACAACGAGATCGACATGGCCGGTCTGGCCAGGATTCCGGGCATCGTGAAGGACGAGGTGAAGCCGCAGGTCCACACGTGGACCTTCCCGGACGGCAAGAAGATCATCGTGCTGTCGGAGGGGCGTCTGCTGAACCTGGGCAACGCCACCGGTCACCCGTCGTTCGTGATGTCGAACAGCTTCGCGGACCAGACGCTGGCGCAGATCGAGCTGTTCACGAAGCCGGAGGAGTACCCGACCGATGTCTATGTGCTGCCCAAGCACCTGGACGAGAAGGTCGCCCGGCTGCACCTGGACGCGCTGGGCGTGAAGCTGACCACCCTCCGTCCCGAGCAGGCCGCGTACATCGGCGTCGAGGTCGAGGGCCCGTACAAGCCCGACCACTACCGCTACTGACACCACGTCAGGCACCCGGTACACCCCCGGCACCACCAGGACCGGCCCCCGCCCCCGCAACCCTTGGAGTGCGCATGTCCCGCCGCCTTTTCACCTCGGAGTCCGTGACCGAGGGACACCCCGACAAGATCGCCGACCAGATCAGCGACACCGTCCTCGACGCCCTGCTGCGGGAGGACCCCACCTCCCGCGTCGCCGTCGAGACCCTCATCACCACCGGTCAGGTCCACATCGCCGGCGAGGTGACGACCACGGCGTACGCACCGATCGCGGCCCTCGTCCGAGAGAAGATCCTGGAGATCGGCTACGACTCCTCCGCCAAGGGCTTCGACGGCGCGTCCTGCGGCGTCTCGGTCTCGATCGGGGCCCAGTCGCCCGACATCGCGCAGGGCGTCGACACGGCGTACGAGCAGCGCGTGGAAGGGTCCTCCCGGAGAGACGAGAGCGACGAGCTGGACCAGCAGGGCGCGGGCGACCAGGGCCTGATGTTCGGGTACGCCTCGGACGAGACGCCCGAGCTGATGCCGCTGCCCATCCACCTCGCCCACCGCCTGTCCCGGCGCCTGACCGAGGTCCGCAAGAACGGTACCGTGCCGTATCTGCGCCCCGACGGCAAGACGCAGGTCACCATCGAGTACGACGGCGACAAGGCCGTCCGCCTCGACACCGTCGTCGTCTCCTCGCAGCACGCCTCCGACATCGACCTGGAGTCGCTGCTCGCCCCGGACGTCCGCGAGTTCGTCGTGGAGCACGTCCTGCGGGAACTGGCCGCCGAGGGCATCAAGCTGGACACCGAGGGCTACCGTCTGCTGGTCAACCCGACCGGCCGCTTCGAGATCGGCGGCCCGATGGGCGACGCGGGCCTGACCGGCCGCAAGATCATCATCGACACCTACGGCGGCATGGCCCGCCACGGCGGCGGCGCCTTCTCCGGCAAGGACCCGTCCAAGGTCGACCGCTCGGCCGCCTACGCCATGCGCTGGGTCGCCAAGAACGTCGTCGCCGCCGGCCTCGCCTCGCGCTGCGAGGTCCAGGTCGCCTACGCCATCGGCAAGGCAGAGCCGGTCGGCCTGTTCGTCGAGACCTTCGGCACCGCCAAGATCGACACCGACAGGATCGCGAACGCGATCGGCGAGGTCTTCGACCTCCGCCCGGCCGCCATCATCCGCGACCTCGACCTGCTGCGCCCGATCTACGGCCAGACCGCCGCCTACGGCCACTTCGGCCGCGAGCTGCCCGACTTCACCTGGGAGCGCACCGACCGCGTCGACGCCCTCCGTGCCGCGGCGGGGATCTGACATGCGTATCGCCGTCACCGGATCCATCGCCACCGACCACCTGATGGTCTTCCCCGGCAGCTTCGCCGACCAGCTCCTCGCCGACAGCCTGGACAAGATCTCCCTGTCCTTCCTCGTGGACGGCCTGGAGGTCCGGCGCGGCGGGGTCGCGGCCAACATCGCGTACGGCCTCGGCGGCTTCGGCCTCGCCCCGGTCCTGGTGGGCGCCGTCGGCGACGACTTCGCCGAGTACCGCGTCCGGCTCAAGGAGCACGGCGTGGACACCGACGCCGTCCATGTCTCCACGAGCCGCCAGACCGCCCGCTTCTCCTGCGTGACCGACCGGGACATGAACCAGATCGCCGCCTTCTACGCCGGCGCGATGAGCGAGGCCCGCGACATCCGGATCGCGCGCGTCGCCGAGTACGCGGGCGGGCTCGACCTGGTGCTCGTCGCCCCCAACGACCCGGAGGCGATGCTCCGGCACACCGCGGACTGCCGCGACCTGGGCATCCCCTTCGCCGCCGACCCGTCCCAGCAGCTCGCCACCCTGACCGGGCCGCAGATCGTCCGGCTGGTGCGGGGCGCCCGCTGGCTGTTCACCAACGAGTACGAGGCCGCCCTGCTGCTGGAACGCACCGGGTGGGACCGGGCCGACGTGCTGCGGGAGGTCGGCGCCTGGGTCACCACGCTGGGCGCCGACGGCGTCCGCGTCGAACGGGACGGCGAGACCCCCCTCGTCGTCCCGGCCGTGCCCGTCCGGGCGGCGGCCGACCCGACCGGCGTCGGCGACGCCTTCCGCGCCGGGTTCCTCGCGGCGACCGCCCGCGGACTGCCGGCCGAGGCCGCCGCCCGCCTCGGGTGCGCCCTGGCCACCACCGTCCTGGAGACGGTGGGCCCCCAGGAGTACGAGGTCGACCCCGGGGCCCTCCTCGCCGGCATCGAGGCCGCCTACGGCGCCGAGGCCGCCGCCGTCTTCACCCCCTGGCTCGGCAAGGAGCCGCGGTGAGCGGCCGGGTTGCCGCTCTGCGTGAGGCGTTGGCTTCGCGTGTGGTGGTGGCTGATGGGGCGATGGGGACGATGTTGCAGGCGCAGGATCCGTCGCTGGAGGACTTTCAGCAGCTGGAGGGCTGCAACGAGGTTCTGAATGTGACGCGGCCGGACATTGTGCGGTCGGTGCATGAGGCGTATTTCGCGGTGGGTGTGGACTGTGTGGAGACCAACACCTTCGGCACGAACTATGCGGCGCTGGCGGAGTACGACATCGCGGAGCGGGTGTTCGAGCTGGCGGAGGCGGGTGCGCGGATCGCGCGGGAGGTCGCCGACGAGTACAGCGCCTCCTCGGGCCGGCAGCGCTGGGTGCTGGGCTCGATGGGTCCGGGGACGAAGCTGCCGACGCTGGGGCATGCCCCGTATGTGACCCTGCGGGATGCGTATCAGCAGAACGCGGAGGGGATGATCACCGGTGGTGCGGACGCGCTGCTGGTGGAGACCACCCAGGACCTGCTGCAGACCAAGGCGGCGGTGCTGGGCGCCCGGCGCGGCATGGACGCCCTGGGTATCGACCTGCCGCTGGTCGTGTCCGTGACGGTGGAGACGACGGGCACGATGCTGCTGGGCTCGGAGATCGGTGCGGCACTGACCGCGCTGGAGCCGCTGGGTATCGACATGATCGGGCTGAACTGCGCGACCGGCCCGGCGGAGATGAGCGAGCACCTGCGCTACCTGGCCCGCCACTCCCGCATCCCGCTCTCCTGCATGCCGAACGCGGGGCTGCCGGTGCTGGGCAAGGACGGTGCGCACTATCCGCTGACCGCTGGGGAGCTGGCGGATGCGCAGGAAGCGTTCGTGCGGGATTACGGGCTGTCGCTGGTGGGCGGCTGCTGCGGGACGACACCGGAGCACCTGCGCCAGGTGGTGGAGCGGGTCCGGGGGCTGACTCCGGCAGCAAGGGATCCGCGTCCGGAGCCGGGGGCGGCGTCGTTGTATCAGACGGTGCCCTTCCGGCAGGACACCGCCTATATGGCGATCGGTGAGCGGACGAACGCCAACGGGTCGAAGAAGTTCCGGGAGGCCATGCTGGAGGGCCGCTGGGACGACTGTGTGGAGATGGCCCGCGATCAGATCCGTGAGGGCGCTCACATGCTGGATCTGTGTGTGGACTATGTCGGCCGGGACGGTGTGGCGGACATGGCGGAGCTGGCGGGCCGGTTCGCCACCGCCTCGACGCTGCCGATCGTGCTGGACTCCACGGAGGTGGAGGTGATCCGGGCGGGGCTGGAGAAGCTCGGCGGCCGCGCGGTGATCAACTCCGTCAACTACGAGGACGGTGACGGGCCGGAGTCCCGGTTCGCGCAGGTCACCCGGCTGGCCCAGGAACACGGCGCCGCGTTGATCGCTTTGACGATCGATGAGGAGGGTCAGGCCCGCACGGTGGAGACGAAGGTCGCGATCGCCGAGCGGCTGATCGCGGACCTGACCGGGAACTGGGGTATCCACGAGTCGGACATCCTCATCGACACCCTGACCTTCACCATCTGCACGGGTCAGGAGGAGTCCCGCAAGGACGGGATCGCCACCATCGAGGCGATCCGGGAGCTGAAGCGCCGTCACCCCGACGTGCAGACCACCCTGGGGTTGTCGAACATTTCTTTCGGCCTGAACCCGGCGGCCCGGATTCTGTTGAACTCGGTGTTCCTGGACGAGTGTGTGAAGGCGGGCCTGGATTCGGCGATCGTGCATGCGAGCAAGATCCTGCCGATTGCCCGGTTCGACGAGGAGCAGGTCACCACCGCTCTGGATCTGATTTATGACCGGCGTGCGGAGGGGTATGACCCGCTTCAGAAGCTGATGGCGTTGTTCGAGGGGGCGACGGCGAAGTCGCTGAAGGCGGGCAAGGCGGAGGAGCTGGCGGCGTTGCCGCTGGAGGAGCGGCTGAAGCGGCGGATCATCGACGGGGAGCGCAACGGCCTGGAGGCCGACCTGGATGAGGCGTTGGTGGAGCGGCCGGCGCTGGACATTGTCAACGACACCCTGCTGGAGGGGATGAAGGTCGTTGGTGAGTTGTTCGGGTCGGGGCAGATGCAGTTGCCGTTCGTGTTGCAGTCGGCCGAGGTGATGAAGACGGCGGTGGCTCATCTGGAGCCGCACATGGAGAAGTCGGACGACGAGGGCAAGGGCACGATCGTGCTGGCCACGGTGCGTGGGGACGTCCATGACATCGGGAAGAACCTGGTCGACATCATCCTGTCGAACAACGGCTACAACGTGGTCAACCTCGGTATCAAGCAGCCGGTGTCGGCGATCCTGGAAGCCGCCGACGAACACAAGGCCGACGTCATCGGCATGTCCGGCCTCCTCGTCAAATCCACCGTCATCATGAAAGAGAACCTCGAGGAACTGAACGCCCGAGGGCTCTCCTCACGCTTCCCCGTGATCCTCGGCGGCGCCGCGCTGACCCGCGCGTACGTCGAGCAGGACCTGCACGAGATCTACGAGGGCGAAGTCCGCTACGCCCGCGACGCGTTCGAGGGCCTGCGCCTGATGGACGCCCTCATCGCCGTCAAACGCGGCGTCCCCGGCGCCACCCTCCCCGAACTGAAGAAGCGCCGGGTGAAGGCGCAGGCCACCGTGCAGATCGAGGAGCGCCCGGAACCGGGCGCCGTCCGCTCCGACGTCGCCACCGACAACCCGGTGCCCGCCCCGCCGTTCTGGGGCACCCGCGTCGTCAAGGGCATCCAGCTCAAGGAGTACGCCTCCTGGCTCGACGAGGCCGCCCTGTTCAAGGGCCAGTGGGGGCTGAAGGGCGCGGCCATCGAGACCGAGGGCCGGCCCAGGCTGCGCGGCTGGCTGGAGCGGCTCCACACCGACCGGCTGCTCGAAGCGGCGGTCGTCCACGGGTACTTCCCGTGCGTCTCCAAGGGCGACGACCTGATCGTCCTGGACGAACAGGGCTCGGAACGGGCCCGCTTCACCTTCCCGCGCCAGCGCCGCGGCCGGCACCTCTGCCTGGCCGACTTCTTCCGCCCCGAGGAGTCCGGCGAGACCGATGTCGTCGGCCTCCAGGTCGTCACCGTCGGCTCCCGCATCGGCGAGGCCACCGCCGAACTCTTCGCCGCCGACTCCTACCGCGACTACCTCGAACTCCACGGCCTGTCCGTCCAGCTCGCCGAGGCCCTCGCCGAGTACTGGCACGCACGCGTGCGCGTCGAGCTGGGCATCTCCGGGGGCGACCCCGCGACGCTCGACGGGATGTTCCGCACCGAGTACCAGGGCTGCCGGTACTCCCTCGGCTACCCGGCCTGCCCCGACCTGGAGGACCGGGCGAAGATCGCCGCCCTGCTGGAGCCCGAGCGGATCGGCGTCCAGCTCTCCGAGGAGTTCCAGCTCCACCCCGAGCAGTCCACCGACGCCATCGTCGTCCACCACCCCGAAGCGAGCTACTACAACGCCCGCTGACCCCGCCCCCGAAGCCCGGCCGAAGGGCCGACCACGAGAGGCCGCCCATGCCATCCGTGCCGACACTGGGGGAGCTCCTGGCCTCCGGACAGCGCTCCTTCTCCTTCGAGTTCTTCCCGCCCAGGACCGAGGCCGGCGCACGCACCCTGTGGGACGCGATCCGCCGCGTCGAGGCCCTGTCGCCCACCTTCGTCTCCGTGACGTACGGGGCGGGAGGGTCGTCCCGTGACCGCACCATCGAAGTCACCCAGCGCATCGCGGCCGAGACGACGCTCCGCCCCGTGGCCCACCTCACCGCCGTCGGCCACTCGGTCGCCGAACTGCGCCACATCATCGGCCAGTACGCGGACGCCGGCGTCCACGACGTCCTCGCGCTGCGCGGCGACCCGCCGGGCGACCCCCGCGGCCCCTGGCTGCCCCACCCCCAGGGGCTCACCCACGCCCGCGACCTGGTCACCCTCGTCCGCCGGTCCGGGAACTTCTGCGTCGGTGTGGCGGCCTTCCCCGAGCTGCACCCGCGCTCCCGCGACTGGGAGAGCGACATCCGGCACTTCGTCGCCAAGTGCCGGGCGGGTGCCGACTACGCCATCACCCAGATGTTCTTCGACCCCGAGGACTATCTGCGCTTCCGCGACCGCGTGGTGGCCGCGGGCTGCGACACCCCGGTCATCCCGGAGATCATGCCCGCCACGGACGCCCGCCAGATCCGCCGCTTCGCCGAACTCAGCGACGCGGCCTTCCCCGAGGACCTCGCGCACCGCCTGGAGGCCGCCAAGGACGACCCGGAGACCTCCCACCGCATCGGGGTCGACCACGCCACCGCCATGGCCGACCGGCTCCTCGCCGAGGGCGCCCCGGGCCTGCACTACATCACGCTCAACCGGTCCACCGCCGCCCTGGACATCCACCGCGCCCTCGGGGTGACCCGGCCCGGCGCGGCGCTCCAGCCGGCCTGACCGGCACATGCACCACGTACGCGGGCCCCGCTCTCCCGGAGAGCGGGGCCCGCTTCGGCCTTCCGGCGAGGCCGGGATCACCAGCCCTCGACGGGCAGCTCCCACAGGCCGTAGATGACCGCGCCCTCCTTGCGCTCGATCTCCAGGAACGGCTTGGCGAGCTTCAGGCCCGGGATGCGCGCGAACAGCCTGCTCCACACGATCTCCAGCTCCAGCCGGGCCAGGTCCGCGCCGATGCAGTGGTGCACGCCGTGGCCGAAGCCCAGGTGCTTGCGGCTGCCGCGGCTCAGGATCACCTTCTCCGGCTCGGGGAAGACCTCCGGGTCGCGGTTGGCCGCCAGGCCCAGGCACAGGATGCCGTCGCCCTCGCGGATCACCTTGCCGCCGATCTCGATGTCCTCCAGCGCCACCCGGGGCACCGCGGTGTCGCCGATGGTGGCGATCCGGACCAGCTCCTCCACCGCCGGCTTGATCAGCTCCGGGTCGTTCCTGAGCTGCTCCAGCTGGTCCGGGTTCTCCAGCAGGCAGGCGGTGCCCAGGGAGATCTGGCTGGCCGTGGTCTCGTGGCCGCCGTTCATCAGCAGCCGGACCATGTTGAACAGGTCGCGGTCGGTGTACGACTCGCCCGACGCCTCGTAGTCGGCCATCGCCCGGCTGAGCAGGTCGTCGCCGGGCTCCCGCTTCTTGAGCTGGATCAGCTCCTCGACGTACGCGTTCACCTCGACGATCGCGGCCTGCCGCTCCTCCGTGGAGCTGTGCCCGCCGAGCAGCGCCGTACCGTGCTTGATGAAGAAGTCGTGCCGGTCCTGCGGGATGCCGAGCAGCTCGCAGATGACCGTCATCGGGACGGCCAGCGAGAACACCCGGTGCATGTCGACCGGCGGCTCCATCGACAGCATCAGGTCGATGTGCTCGTCCACGATCTCCTCGATGCGCGGACGCAGCCGCTGCACCTGGCGGTTGGTGAAGGTCAGCGCCGCCTTGCGCCGGGTGCTGGTGTGCTCCTTGCCGTCGTACCCGATGAAGGACGTCTCGGTGCGGTACTCGGGCGGGGCGATGAAGTAGAAGGGGAAGTTGGCGTGCCGGCGCGACGCGCTGACCCGCGGGTCGGTGAGCAGGCGGCGGATCGTCTCATAGCCGGTGACGGTCCATATCCGCAGGCCGGAGCCGGTGAGGGTGACCTGTGAGACGTCCTCCTCGATCATCTCCTGGTACTCGGCGGGCGGGGTGAAGGGGCAGGTGCGCCGGTAGGGGAAGGTCGGGGTCTGCTGGTCCTGGCCCGGCTCGGCGGTGGGTGCGGTCACGGTGGGTCCTTCCTTCACAGGGGGTGGGGTCAGCGCAGCGGGCCGAAGAAGGCGCGCAGTTCGGCGACGAGGGTGTCCGGCTGTTCCAGTGCGGGGAAGTGCCCGCCGCTGTCGTGGTCGGTCCAGCGGCGGAGGTCGGTGAAGCGCCCCTCGATCCAGGGGCGGGGCATCCGGCCGTCCTTGGGAAAGGCGGACACCGCCGCCGGCACCCGGACCGGCCCCAGGGCCAGCTTGTTCTGGCTCTCCCAGTAGATCCGGGCCGACGAGGCCGCCGTCGCGGCCAGCCAGCCCACGGTGACCGCGTCCAGCACCCGGTCGCGGGGGATCGCCTTCTCCAGGTCGCCGTCGTGGTCGCTCCACGCCCAGTACTTCTCCACCATCCAGGCGAGCTGGCCGGCCGGCGAGTCGGTGAGCCCGTAGCCGAGGGTCTGCGGCCGGGTCGACTGGAGGACCGAGTAACCGCCCTCGTTCTGCTGGAAGTCCTTCAGCGCCGCCAGCCCGGCGAGGTCCCGCTCCGACAGCTCGACCTGCTCCTGGGGCGGGCGGGCGAAGGGCATCGTCACATGGATGCCGATGAGCCGCCGGGCGTCCGCGGGCCGCTCGGAGTCCCGTTCGCCCAGGATGGCGGTGATGAACGAACCCCAGTCGACCCCGTGGGCGGCGTACCGCTCGTAGCCGAGCCGGGTCATCAGCTCGTCCCACGCGGCGGCGACGCGCTCGGCGGTCCAGCCGGGGCCGGAGGGCCGGTCGCTGAAGCCGAAGCCGGGCAGCGACGGGCAGACGACGTGGAACGCGTCCGCCGGGTCCTCCGGGTCGGTGAGCGGGCCGACGATGTCGAGGAACTCCACCACGGAGCCCGGCCAGCCGTGGGTGATCAGCAGCGGCACCGCGTTCTCGTGACGGGACCGTACGTGCAGGAAGTGGACGCCCAGCCCGTCGACGGTGGTACGGAACTGGGGCAGGGCGTTCAGCCGGGCCTCGGCCGCCCGCCAGTCGTAGCCGTCCGCCCAGTACGCGCACAGCTCCCGCACGTACGCCAGCGGCGCGCCCTGCGACCAGTCGGCGACCGTCTCCCGCTCCGGCCAGCGCGTCCGGGCCAGCCGCAGCCGCAGATCCGCCAGCTCGCTCTCGGGCGTCTCCACCCGGAAGGGCACCACGCTCATCAGGACGCGCCCCCGCCCACGTCCATGCCGCCGTCGACGGTGATCACCTGACCGGTCACCAGGTCGCTGCCCGGGTCCGCGAGCCGGGTGATCCACGGGGCGATGTCCTCGGCCTCGGCGACCCGGCCCAGCGGGATGCCCTGCACGACGCCCGCGAAGAGCCCCTCGACCTGCTCCGGGCTCAGCCCGTTCGCCGCGTACGCCTCGGTGCGGACGAAGCCGGGGGCCACCGCGTTGACGCGGATGCCCGACGCGGACAGCTCGGCGGCCCAGCTGCGGGTGAAGCTGTGCACGGCGGCCTTGCTCGCCGAGTAGACGGAGCTGCCGGGCCCCGGGTTGTGGCCGCCCCGGCTGGAGACCAGGACGATGCTGCCGCCGGGGGAGCGCAGCAGCGGCAGCAGCCGGTGGGTGAGGCGCAGCGGGGCGACGACGTTGACGTCCCACACCTCCGCGGCGGCCGTCTCGTCGAGCGCCGCCAACGGGGTGAAGCGGAACACCCCCGCGTTGTGCACCAGGACGTCGAGGGTGCCGCCCGCGGCGGTCACCGCGTCGGCGACGGCCCGCGTGCCCTCCTCGGTGGTGACGTCGGCGGCCACGGGCACCACCGCGGGGCTGAGCGCGGCGGTCGCGTCGAGCCGGTCCTTGCGGCGGCCCGTGACGATCACCCGCTCGGCGCCGAGGCCGGCGAAGGCGAGCGCGGTCGCCCGGCCGATGCCGGTGCCGCCGCCGGTGACGACGACGGTGCGGCCGGTGAACGGCTTGTCGGTCATGACTGGTTGCCTCTTTCGTCGTGGGTTCGCGGAGCGGTGGTGCGGGTGCCGGGTACGGCGGCGCCGGGGGCGACGCGGACGTCGAAGGTGTCCGCGCCGGCCGCCGCGAAGGCCAGCAGGCGCGCGCCCTCCTCGGTCACGGCGTCCCGCTCGGCGCGGGAGAGCGGGGCGAAGGGCTCGACGCACAGGGTGGCCGCCGTCCGTTCCCGGACGACCGACCAGATGGCCCTGACGAAGCCGTCGACGAGGACGGTCGCACGGACGACGCCGTTGCGGGTGAGGACCGCGGAGCGGGGCAGGTCGCCCAGGACCCGCGCCCGGTCGGCGTGGGAGAGCAGCACGTTGTCGAACTCCGGCAGGAAGCGCACCGGCACGGGGGTGTCCCCGTCCGGCAGCGGCCCGTCCGGTACGTCGAACAGCTCGGCGCCCTCCTCGTCGCGGAAGGTCCGCAGCCCGGGCCGGAGCCGTTCCAGGACCTCCCGCAGCCGGGTCAGCCCCGACCAGGTCTGGACGTCCTTGACGGAGGCCGGGCCGTACGCGCGCAGGCAGCGCGTCACCAGGGCGTCCGGCGAGGGCGCGGGCTCCGGGGGCCGGCCGAGCCAGGACTCGGCGGTGGCGTACCGGGTCCGCCCGCCCACGCCCCACACGCCCCGCGGCGGCACCTGCACCAGCGGCAGCAGGTTGCGCACCGCGTAGGCCAGCCCGGCAGGGTCGCGGTCCGCCCACCGGGCCCCCAGCGCGGCGCCCAGCTCCCCGGGGGTGAGCGCCCCGCCGGCCAGGGCGGCGCGCCCGGCCCGGCGCAGCTCCTCCGGGGCCAGCCCCGCCGACGCCCGGGCGTACCGGGTGGCGCCGCGCAGGTCCCGGTCGAGGGCCGGCTGGAGCAGCGGGCGCAGCGCCAGGCAGTCCTCCGCGGTGACCAGGTGCACGGTGGCACGCAGCAGCGCGGTCCGGACCACCGCGCGGGAGGTCAGCAGCTCCGCCAGCTCCTCGTGCCGGAAGCCCTCCAGCCGGCTCCACAGCCCGGTGTACGGCGGGTCCGGCGCCTGCGCCTGCATGCCGACCAGGTGGGCGACCGCCGCTGCGGCGGGCATCCGGTGGCGGCGGAGCAGCAACTGCCGCTCGATCAGCGCTCGGTTGAGCGCGCGTCGCTGGAGCGTGGGCATGCCCGTACTGTCGCCCGTCGCGCTCGGGCGGCCCTTGAGGGCGGGCCCTCCGGGGCGGGGGCCGCACGAGCGCCCGGCTTGAGGGGTTCTGTAGGGGGCGCCCCTACCGTGCCCGCATGCTGATCACGCCATGTGACGATGCCCGGCCCGGCGGGCCGCTGAGCGGTGTGCGGGTCGTCGAACTCGCCGGGATCGGCCCCGCCCCCTTCGCCTGCATGCTCCTCGCCGACCTGGGCGCCGACGTGGTGCGCGTCGACCGCGCCGGCGGGGAGCGGCCGTTCGGCAGCTGGCACCGGGTCCTCGACCGGGGCCGGCGCTCCGTCGCCCTGGACCTCAAGCACCCCGACGGTCGGGAGACCGTCCTGCGGCTCGCCGAACGCTCCGACGTCCTGGTGGAGGGCTTCCGCCCGGGGGTCACCGAGCGGCTCGGCATCGGCCCCCGGGAGTGCGCCGGCCGCAACCCGGCGCTGGTGTACGCCCGGATGACCGGCTGGGGCCAGGACGGGCCGCTCGCCCGGACGCCGGGCCACGACATCAACTACATCGCCCTGAGCGGGGCGCTGCACGCCGTCGGACCGGTCGGCGGGCCACCGGTGCCGCCGGTCAACCTGCTCGGCGACTTCGCCGGCGGCGGGCTGTACCTGGCGGTCGGCGTCCTCGCCGCGCTGCACGAGCGGCGGGCGTCCGGGCGCGGGCAGGTCGTCGACGCGGCGATCACGGACGGCACGGCGTCCTTGCTCGGCATGCTGCTGGGCATGGCGGAGGCGGGGGAGTGGCAGCACGGCAGGGGCGGCAACCTGCTGGACGGCGGCGCGCCCTACTACACCGTGTACGCGTGCGCCGACGGCGGGCACGTCGCGGTGGGCGCCCTGGAGGACCGCTTCTACGCCGCCCTGCTGGACGGTCTGGGCCTCGACCCGGACGCCGTGCCCGACCGGTCGGTCCGGGCCCAGTGGCCCGCGCTGCGCGCGCTGTTCGCCGCCCGGTTCGCCACCCGCACCCGGGACGCCTGGGCGGCGGCCTTCGACGGCACCGAGGCGTGCGTGAGCCCCGTGCTGTCCGTCGCCGAGGCCGCGGGCCACCCCCACCACCGCGCCCGCGGCACCTACCTGCGCACCGGCGCGGGCACCGAGCCGGCGCCCGCGCCCCGCTTCGGCCGCACCCCGGCGGCGGTGCCCCCGCCCGCCCCCCGGCCGGGCGAGCACACCCGGGCCGTCCTCGCCGAGTGCGGCTGGCCCGGGGCGGACGCCGAACGGCTGCTGCGCACCGGCGCCGCCCGTACCGCCCACCGCCCCGCGGCGACCACCCGCGCTTGAGCGAGACCCGACTGCCGCGCCACACATTGCGGGCAGCGGGCACGGCACCGGACCACGGACCGCCCGACGGAACTGATGGAGGCTGACCCACCCATGACCACCTATGTCTGGGACTACCTGCCGGAGTACGCGACCGAGCGGAAGGACATCCTCGACGCCGTCGAGACCGTGTTCGCATCCGGCCAGCTCGTCCTCGGAAAGAGCGTCCGGGGCTTCGAGGAGGAGTACGCCGCCTGGCACGGCGTACGGCACTGCACCGGCGTCGACAACGGGACCAACGCCCTGAAACTCGCCCTCCAGGCCCTCGGCGTGGGGCCCGGCGACGAGGTGATCACCGTCTCCAACACGGCCGCGCCGACCGTGCTCGCCATCGACGCCACCGGCGCCCGGCCGGTCTTCGTCGACGTGCGCGAGAGCGACTTCCTCATCGACACCGACCGGGTCGCCGACGCCATCACCCCCCGGACCAAGGCACTCCTCCCGGTCCACCTCTACGGCCAGTGCGCCGACATGGCCCCGCTGACCCGGCTCGCCGAGCGGCACGGCCTGAAGATCCTGGAGGACTGCGCCCAGGCCCACGGGGCCCGCCACCACGGCCGGCTCGCCGGGACCATGGGCGACGCGGCGGCGTTCTCCTTCTACCCGACCAAGGTGCTCGGCGCGTACGGCGACGGCGGAGCCGTCCTCACCGACGACGCCGGCACCGACGCCCGGCTGCGCCGGCTGCGCTACTACGGCATGGAGAAGACGTACTACGTCGTCGAGACCCCCGGCCACAACAGCCGCCTCGACGAGGTGCACGCCGAGATCCTGCGCCGCAAACTGACCCGCCTGGACGCCTATGTGGAGGGCCGGCGCGCGGTCGCCCGCCGCTACGAGGAGGGCCTGGCGGACCTCACCGGACCCGGCGGCCTCCTCCTGCCGGCCACCAACCCCGGCAACGAGCACGTCTACTACGTCTACGTCGTCCGCCACCCGCGGCGCGACGAGATCATCGAGGCGCTCAAGCGCCACGACATCGCGCTGAACATCAGCTACCCCTGGCCGGTCCACACCATGACCGGCTTCCGGCACCTCGGGTACGAGGCGGGATCGCTGCCGGTCACCGAGCGGCTGGCCGGCGAGATCTTCTCGCTGCCGATGTACCCGTCACTGCCCCCGGAGACCCAGGACCGGGTGATCGGGGCCCTGCGCGAGGTGCTGACCGCCCTCTGAGGAGGCCCGACGATGGAGGTCCGACGATGAAAGCACTCGTGCTGGCCGGAGGGCTGGGCAGCAGACTGCGCCCCTTCAGCCACTCCATGCCCAAACAGCTCATGCCGATCGCCAACAAGCCGGTGCTGGCCCATGTGATGGAGGACCTGCGCGACCTCGGGGTGCGGGAGGCGGGCATCGTGGTCGGCGACCGGGGCGCGGAGATCGCCCGGGCGCTCGGCGACGGCTCCTCGCTGGGCGTCCGGCTCACCTACATCCCCCAGGACGTGCCCCGGGGGCTCGCCGACTGCATCGCGATCTCCCGCGGGTTCCTCGGCGACGACGACTTCGTGATGTACCTCGGCGACAACCTGCTGACCGGGGGAGTCAAGGACATCGCCGACGAGTTCCGCGCCCTGCGCCCCGCCGCCCAGGTGGTGGTGCACCCCGTGCCCGACCCCCGGGCCTTCGGCGTCGCCGAGGTGGACGCCGACGGCCGGGTCCTGCGGCTGGTGGAGAAGCCGCAGGACCCGGCGAGCGACCTCGCGGTGATCGGCGTCTACTTCTTCACCCCGGCCATCCACGAGGCGGTCGCCGCCATCGAGCCCAGCGCCCGCGGCGAACTGGAGGTCACCGACGCCATCCAGTGGCTCGTCGCCCGCGGCGACGACGTCCGCGCCCGCACCTACCACGGGTTCTGGAAGGACACCGGCAAGGTCGAGGACGTCCTGCTCTGCAACCGCAAGCTCCTCGACGGGCTGAAGCCGTCCGTCGCCGGCGACGTGGACGGCACCAGCGAACTGGTCGGCGCCGTGGTCGTCGAGGAGGGCGCCCGGGTCGTCCGGTCCCGGATCACCGGCCCGGTGATCGTCGGGGCGGGCAGCGTCGTCGAGGACAGCCACATCGGCCCGTACACCGCCATCGGCCGGGACTGCGTGCTCGCCGCGGCGGGCGTCGAGGACTCGATCATGCTGGACGGGGCGCGCATCCACAGCGTCGGCGGCGTGCACGGCTCGGTCATCGGCCGCGACGCCACCGTCTCCTCGCAGGCGCGCACCAACCGCAGCAGGATCGTGGTCGGTGACCACTCCAGCGTGGTGGTGGCCGCATGAGGGTCTTCGTGACGGGCGGCGCCGGCTTCATCGGCTCGCACTACGTGCGGACGCTCCTCGCGGGCGGCTACCCCGGCTTCGCCGAGGCCCGGGTCACCGTCCTGGACAAGCTCACCTACGCCGGCAACCGCGCCAACCTGCCGCCCGACGGGCCCCGGCTCACCTTCGTCCACGGCGACGTCTGCGACCGGGCGCTGCTGTTCGACCTGCTGCCCGGCCACGACGTCGTGGTGCACTTCGCGGCCGAGTCGCACGTCGACCGCTCGCTCGTCGACGCCTCCGACTTCGTCCGCACCAACGTCGCCGGCACCCAGACCCTGCTGGACGCCTGCGTCGCCGCGGGCGTCCAGCGCGTCGTCCACATCTCCACCGACGAGGTCTACGGCTCCATCGACACCGGCTCCTGGACCGAGGACTGGCCGCTGCTGCCCAACTCCCCCTACGCCGCGTCCAAGGCGGCCAGCGACCTCGTCGCCCGCTCCTACTGGCGCAGCCACGGACTGGACCTGTCCATCACCCGCTGCTCCAACAACTACGGCCCCTACCAGCACACCGAGAAGCTGATCCCGCTGTTCGTCACCAACCTGCTCGACGGGCTGCCCGTCGGCCTGTACGGGGACGGGAGCAACGTGCGGGAGTGGCTGCACGTCGACGACCACTGCCGGGCGGTCCAGCTCGTCGTCACCCGCGGCCGGCCCGGCGAGATCTACAACGTCGGCCGCGGCAACGAACGCACCAACCGGCAGATGACCGACCTGCTCCTGCGGCTGTGCGGCGCCGACCCCGCGCTGGTGCGCGCCGTGCCCGACCGCAAGGGCCACGACCTGCGCTACTCGCTCGACGACAGCAAGATCCGCGAGGAGCTGGGCTTCAGCCCCGCCGTCCCCTTCGAGCAGGGGCTCGCCGACGTGGTCGCCTGGTACCGGGACAACCCCGGCTGGTGGCGCCCGCTCAAGGCCGCCGTGCCCCCGCTCGCCACGGCACGCCCCTGACCCCGCCCCACGGCCCGCCCCCCGCCCCCTCCGGCACCCCGCCGGAGGGGGCGCGGTGCTGCCCGGCACCGTCCGTACGAGCCCGCCCGGCGCGTCGACCGCCGCTCCAGGGCTTCCCGAGCCGGGCGCCGGACGGTGGCCCGACCAGAGCCGCCGTATGACGGGTACCGGCGGCACGAAGGAGGAGGGGCGATGGGCGAGGAGAGCCTCCAGCTCTACGACACGACCCTGCGGGACGGCAGCCAGCAGGAGGGCATGGTGCTGACGGTCGACGACAAGCTCGCCGTCGCCCGCCATCTGGACGCGCTCGGCGTGCACTTCATCGAGGGCGGCTGGCCGGGCGCCGTACCCCGGGACACCGAGTTCTTCCACCGGGCGCAGACCGAACTGACGCTCGACCACGCGCGGCTCGCCGCCTTCGGCGCCACCCGCCGGGCCGGCACACCGGTCTCCACCGACCCGCAGGTACGCGCCCTGCTGTCGTCCGGCGCCCCGGTCGTCACCCTGGTCGGCAAGAGCCACACCGGCCATGTGCGGCGCGCCCTGCGCACCACCCTCGCGGAGAACCTCGCCATGATCGGCAGCACCGTGCGCCACCTGGTGCATGCCGGCCGGCGCGTCTTCCTCGACGCCGAGCACTACTTCGACGGCCACCGCCTCAACCGCGACTACGCCCTCGCCGTCGTCCGCACCGCCGCCGAGGCGGGCGCCGAGGCCGTGGTCCTCTGCGACACCAACGGCGGCTCCCTGCCCGACGAGGTCCGCGAGATTGTCGCCGACACCATCGCCATGACCGGGGCACCCGTCGGCATCCACTGCCACGACGACACCGGCTGCGCCGTCGCCAACACCCTGGCCGCCGTCGACGCCGGCGCCGTCCACGTCCAGGGCACCGCGCACGGCTACGGCGAACGCTGCGGCAACGCCGACCTGTTCACCGTCATCGGCAACCTCGCCCTCAAGAGGAACCGCCCGGTCGTCGGCCCCGCCCAGCTCGCCGGCATGGCCGCCACCGGGCACGCCATCACCGAGCTCACCGGTGTCCCGCCCCGCCGGGGCGCCCCCTACATCGGCCCCGCCGCCTTCACCCACAAGGCCGGCCTGCACGCCTCCGCGCTCCGCGTCGACCCCGGGCTCTACCAGCACATCGACCCCGAACGCGTCGGCAACGTCATGCGCACCCTCGTCTCCGACATGGGCGGCCGCTCGTCGGTCGAACTCAAGGCCCGCGAACTGGGCTACGACGTCGAGGCGGGCTCCGAGGAGGTCGCCCGCGCCGCCGCCCGCGTCAAGGAACTGGAGAGCGCCGGCTACAGCTTCGAGTCCGCCGACGCCTCCTTCGAACTGCTGCTGCGCGGAGAACTGGCCGGCACCCCGGACACCCCGCCCTTCCAGGTCGACTCCTGGCACGTCTCCGTCGCCCGCCGCCAGGACGGCGAGGTCCACACCGAGGCCACCGTACGGCTGCGCGTGGACGGGGTCCCGCTCGCCGCCAGCGGCGAGGGCAACGGCCCCGTCAACGCCCTGGACCGGGCCCTGCACCAGGCGCTCGACCCCTTCTTCCCGCAGCTCGCCCGGCTCGAACTGGTCGACTACCGGGTGCGCGTCCTCACCGGCGAGACCGGCAGCAGCGCGGCGGCCCGCGTCCTGATCAGCTACTCCGACGGCGAACGCCGCTGGGGCACCGTCGGCGTCGACCGCAACACCGTCACCGCGAGCTGGCGGGCCCTGCTCGACGCCGTCCACTACGTCCTCCTCGACGACGTCCGCCCCGGACGCGCCGCCACCCCCCTCGCCACCGCCCTGGCGGGCTGACGCACACGAACCGAACGGGAGAAGCCGTGCGCGTGGACCACACATACATCCGGGGGACGTCGGTACGGCTCCCCGCCACCCTGACCGTCGCCGACGCCGTGGCGTCCGGCGCCTGCCCGCCCCGCACCGCCGCCGCCACCGGCCTGGTCTCCGTGGCGTACTCACCCGGCGAGTCGGCCGCCGAGATGGCCGCCGCCGCGGCCCGCACCGCCCTGGCCCGGGCCGGCTCGGCACCCGGCGACGTCGACCTCGTCCTGCACGCCGACACCTACCACCAGGGCCAGGACCTGTGGCCCGTCGCCTCCTACATCCAGCGCGAGGCCCTCGGCAACTCCTGCTCCGCGCTGGAGATCCGCCAGATGTCCAACGGCGGCCTGGCCGCGCTCGACCTCGCCACCGCCTACCTCACCGCCGGACACGGCCGCTGCGACGCGCTGCTCACCACCGCCGACCGGTTCTGCGAACCGGGCATCGACCGCTGGCGCACCGACCCCGGCACCCCGTACGCCGACGGGGCCACCGCCCTCGTCCTGTCCCGCCGCGGCGGCTTCGCCCGCCTCCGCTCCCTCGCCCTGCTCGCCGACCCGGAACTCGAACCGCTGCACCGCGGCGACGAACCGTTCACCCGCGCCCCGTTCAGCAACCGCGTCCCGGTCGACTTCGAGGAGGCCAAACGCGCCTTCGTCGGCCGCGTCGGCATGTCGTACGCCATCACCCGCGCCCACGCCGGACAGAGCACCGTCGTCAAACAGGCCCTGGCCGACGCGGAGATGGAGCTGGCCGACGCCACCTGGGTGATCCTGCCCCACTTCGGCCTGCGCCGCCTCACCTCCATCTACTACAAGCCCTTCGGCATCGACCCCGCCCGCACCACCTGGGAGTGGAGCCGCACCGTCGGGCACCTCGGCGCCGGCGACCAGTTCGCGAGCCTGGACCACCTGGTCACCACCGGCCGCGCCCGCCCCGGCGACCGCTGCGTCCTCATCAGCGTCGGCGCCGGCTACAGCTGGGGCTGCGCCGTCGTCGAGATCACCGGCCAGCCCCACTGGGCCACCGGCTGACACACCCCGTTCCACCACCGCTCGAGTCCGGTTCGAGCCCACCTCTGCCACTCTGGACCGGCCGCTCACCCCGGCCGCAGTGAAGGGAAGGTACGCCGTGGCGACCGTTACGCCCACGACCCCGGGAACCCATGTCACGGAGCACTCCGTCACCGTCTCCGCACCACCGGCCACCGTCTACGGCCTGATCGCCGACGTCGCCGCCTGGCCCCAGGTGTTCGGCCCCACCGTCCACGTCGAGGTCCTCGACGACGTGCCCGGCGGCACCGGGGGCGAGCAGCTCCTGCGCATCTGGGCCATCGCCAACGAGCAGGTCCGCACCTGGACCTCCCGCCGCGTCCTCGACCCCGACGCCCTCACCATCACCTTCCGGCAGGTCGTCTCCGCCCCGCCCGTCGCGTCGATGGGCGGCGAGTGGCGCATCGAACCCGCCGAGGACGGCACCAGCCGGGTGGTCCTGCTGCACGACTACCGCGCCGCCGGCGACGACCCCGCAGCCGAGGAACTCATCGAACGCGCCGTCGACCGCAACAGCCGCGCCGAACTCGCCGCCCTCAAGACCGCCGCCGAGCTGGGAGACGCCCGCGACGAACTCCACTTCACCTTCCACGACTCGGAGACGATCGTCGGCGCCGCCGGCGACGTCTACGCCTTCCTGGACCGCGCCGACCTGTGGCCCGAACGGCTCCCGCACGTCGCGCGCCTCGACCTCACCGAGGACGAGCCCGGCATCCAGACCATGGACATGGACACCCGCAGCCCCGACGGCTCCCTGCACAACACCACCTCCGTACGGGTCTGCTTCGAGGACCGCCACATGATCGTGTACAAGCAGCTCAGAGTCCCCGTGGCCATGAGCGGCCACACCGGCCGCTGGGTCATCGAGTCCCAGGGCGACGGCACCGTGAAGGCCACCTCGTGGCACACCGTGACCCTCGACCCCGACGGCGTACGCAGCGCGCTCGGCCCGCAGGCCACCCTCGCCGAGGCCCGCGCGCTGGTCCGCAGGGCCCTCGGCACCAACAGCTCCACCACCCTGCGCCACGCCAAGGAATACGCGGAGGAAGCACGTGCCTGATCGCGACCCCAACGGGCCGATCACCGTCATCAACCGGTTCGAGGTCAAGGGCGACATCACCACGTTCGAACGCGAACTCCGGCGCCACCACGCCTTCCTGCGGCAGCGGCCCGGCTTCGACTTCCTCGTGACCGTCCGGCTCGCCGACCGGCCCAGGACCTACGTCCTGTTCGGCCACTGGAGCCGGCTCAGCGGCTTCCTGGACACCGCCCACGACGACGCGTTCGTCGCCCAGGTGCAGCGCCTGGGACCCCTGGTGGACACCGAGGCCGACCAGGCCCGCAGCGTGGAGCGGACGCTGCGGGCCGACGCCGCCGTCGGCGACACCGCCGTCGTCCTGCTCACCTGCCGGGTACGCGACCACAGCGCCTTCGAGAAGGCGTACGCCGCCCTCGGCGAGGTCTGCGCCCGCCTCGGCGGCTTCGGCGGCAGCGACCTGCTCCGCTCCATGGTGCGCCCGCTGTCCTACACCGGCGTCCAGTGGTGGCGGGACGCCGGGCACTGCGAACGGGCCCTGGCCTCCGGCGCCTACCGCGCCGCCCTCGCCGAACTGTCCGCCCACGCCACCGTCACCGCCGAACGCAGCCACCACCTGGCCTACGAACGGGTCGTCGGCTGACCCGCCCCGCACCGCGCACCGGCCGGAGCCGGGGACCAGCCGTCCCCGGCTCCGGTGCGTGCCGCCCGCGAGGCCCTCTCGAGCGCCCCGGCGCAGGCTTCCCCCATGGCAGAAGAGACAGGCATCACCGTGCTGCGCGGCGTGCCGGACGCGGCGGAACTCGCTGCCGTGACGACCGTGCTGCTGGCGCTGGCGCGCCGGCGGTCCCAGCCGGCCGACGAGCCGCCACCGGCCCCGTCCGCCGACTGGAGTGTCCGAGGCACCGGCGGAGCCACCCCCGCGGGCTGGCCCGCCCGACACCGGAGGGGGCGCCCGTGACCGCGTACCGCACCTACATCGACGCGTTCCACGACCGGGCCGCCGAGGCGCCCGGGCGCGACGCCCTCGTCCTGCTCGACGAGCGCGACGGACGGCTCACCCCCGAGCACATCACCTACGGGGACCTGGCCGCCCGGGTGCGCACCCTCGCCGGCCGGCTGCGCGCCCACGCCGCGCCCGGCGACCGGGTGCTCGTCCTGCACTCGTCCCGCAGGCTGTTCGCCACCGCGTTCCTGGCCTGCCTCCACGCCGGCGCCGTCGCCGTGCCCGTGGCACCGCCCGGCGGGCGCGGCCACCACGACGAGCGCGTCGCCGGCATCGTCAAGGACGCGGCGGCGGCCTGCGTCCTCACCGAGGCCGCGCACGCCGCGGACGTCTCGCAGCTGCTCGCCCGCACCGGCTTCGGCGAGGTCACCTGCCTGCTCACCGATGCGGCCCCCGCGGCCCCCGCCGCCCCGGAGCCGCCCGCCGCCGCGCCCGCGCCCGACGACGTCGCCTACCTCCAGTACACCTCCGGCTCCACCCGCGAACCGCGCGGGGTGATGGTGAGCCACCGCAGCCTCCTCGCCAACCTGGAGGCCATCCGGACCGCCCTCGGCACCGGCCCCGCCTCCCGGTTCGGCGGCTGGCTGCCGCTCCACCACGACATGGGCCTCGTCGGACAGCTGCTCCACCCGCTGTGGCTCGGCACCACCACCGTCATGCTCTCCCCGCAGAGCTTCGTCAAGAAGCCGTTCCACTGGCTGGACGCCGTCTCCCGGTACCGCCTCACCGTCAGCGGCGCGCCCGACTTCGCGTACGACCTGTGCCTGCGGCGCATCAACGACAGCCAGATCGCCTCGCTCGACCTGACCTGCTGGCGGACGGCCGTCGACGGCGGCGAGCCGGTGGACCCCGCCGTCCTCGCCGCCTTCGCCCGCCGGTTCGCCCCGGCCGGTCTCGACCCCCGCGCGCTCACCCCCGCCTACGGGCTCGCCGAGGCGACCCTGATGGTCTCCGGCGGCCCCGTGGACGGCGGCCCCGACCCGGCCGGCGGGCAGCCGGCCGTGTCCTGCGGGGCACCGGCGTCCGTGGAGGTACGGATCGTCGACCCGCGCACCGGCGCCGAGGTCCCCGCCGGGCGCACCGGCGAGATCTGGGTGCGCGGCGACAGCGTCGCCCCGGGCTACTGGCGGCGGCCCGCCGAGACGGCCGAGACCTTCGGCGCCCGGCTCGGCGACCAGGGCGGCTACCTCCGCACCGGCGACCTCGGCACCCTGGACCGGCACGGCCTGCTGCGGGTCACCGGCCGCATCAAGGACATGATCGTGGTCGCCGGGCGCAACCTCTACCCGCAGGACGTGGAGCGCACGGTCCAGCAGGTCAGCGGACTGTTCGGGCCGGCCAGCGTCTTCGCCGTGCCCGGGGCGCGGGAACGCGTCGTGGTGGTCCAGGAGCTGCGCGCCCGCGGCCACTACGACATCGACCTCGCCTCCCTCGCGGCCAGCGTGGAGGCCCGGATCGGCGAGGAGCACGAGGTGCGCACCGGGGGCCTGCTCTTCGTCCGGCCCGGCACGGTGCGCCGCACCACCAGCGGCAAGGTCGAACGCGCCGCGATGCGCCGCATGTTCCTGCGCGGCGAGCTGAGCCCGCTGCACCAGCGCGTCGACGGCGAGGTCGAGCGGCTGCTGACCGCGGGAGGCGGCACATGACCGCCCGGCGAGAGCACCCGGCGCCCGGCCGCCCCACCGCAGGACCGGACCGCGCCGACACCCTGGAACGGTCCTTCGGCCCCCTCGACGACCCGGCGAACCCCCTCGGCGGGGCCGCCTTCGTCGGCGCCGACCGGGCCGGGGCGCTGCCCGCCGGGGCCGAGGCCGTCCTCGACGCATACGGGATGAACGAGGAGTTCGTCCCCGAGGCGCTCGGCGGCCGGCTGCGGCGGATGGACGAACTCGGGCGCGTGCTGCGGCCCGTGTTCCGCCGCGACGCCTCCCTCGGCTTCGGGTACGGGCTCAACTGCTTCTTCGCGGCCACCCCCGTCTGGACCGCCGGCGCCCCGCACCAGCGCGAGCGGACCGCCCGGCTGCTCCTGGACGGCGAGCGCGTCGCCGTGGCCCGCCACGGGGTGGCCCACGGCAACGACTTCGTCCGCGACGAGTTCACCGCCCGCCCCGGACCGGACGGCACCCTGCTGCTCAACGGCAGCAAGACCGGCATCGCCAACGCCTCCCGGGCCCGCGGCCTGGTGGTCTTCGCCCGGACCGGCACACCCGGCCGGGCCCGCAGCCACACCGTGCTGTTCCTGGACCGCGCCGGAGTGCCGCCCGGCCGGGTCCTCGACCTCGGCCGCCGCAGCACCCACGGCATGCGGGGCGCCGAGTTCGGCGGGCTGACCTTCGACGACTGCCCCGTCGAGGACACCGCCCTGGTCGGCGCGGTGGGCGACGGCTACGAGCTGTCGCTGCGCTCCTCCCTGGTCATCCGGGGCCTGATCCCCTCGATCGTGCTGGCCGGCGGCGACACCGCGCTGCGCACCGTGGCCGCCTTCGCCGCCCGGCCCCGGGCCGACGGCCGCTCCTCGCTGGACGTCCAGCACGTCCGCTCGGTGCTGACCGGCGCCTTCCTCGACCTGCTGCTCATCGACTGCCTGGCCCTGGTCGCCACCCGGGCGCTGCACCTGATGCCCCGGCAGATGAGCGCCTACGCGGCGGTCGCCGCCTATCTGGCGCCGAAGCTCACCGCCGAGGCGATGGACGAGATGTCGGCGGTGCTCGGCGAGGAGACCTTCGCCCAGGACGGGGCGTACGGGATGTTCCAGAAGCAGCTGCGGGACCTGCCGGTCACCTCCCTGGGCCACGCCGGCAGCGCGGGCCGCCAGCTCAGCATCCTGCCGCAGCTGCCGTTCTTCGCCCGGCACGCCTGGTTCGCCGACCCCGAGCCGCCGGCCGGGCTGTTCGCGCTGGACGGCGCGCTGCCGCCGCTGGACCTGGCGCAGCCGGCGCTGCTGGGCGACGCCGACCCGCTGGCCGCGACCCTGGTGGCCAGCACCGACCTGCTGGAGTCCGCCCGGCCGCCCCGGGCGGGCCGGGACACCGGCGTCCTGCGGTTCCTGGTCCGGGCGTTCGCGATCGAGCTGGGCGATCTGCGCAAGGCGTTCGCGGAGGTGCCCCGGACCGACCGCGCCGCGCTGGCCAGCCCGCACAGCCTGGCGCTCGCCGACCGCTACACGCTGGTGCTGGCGGCGGCGGCCTGCCTGGGCGTGTGGCGGGAGCAGCAGGCGGCGGGGGGCGCCGCGGACCGGTTCCTGGCCGACACCGCGTGGCCGTCGGCCGCCCTGTACCGGCTGGCGCGGCGGCTGGGCCTGGCCCTGCCGGACCGGCCGGCGTCCGCGGAGCAGCGGGTGCTGGCCGAGGTCATGGCCCGGCTGCACGGCCGGCGCAGCTACGACCTGTTCAACTCCCCGCTCGCCTGACGAGCCCGCCCCTCGCCCCCGAAGGAGCACACACCATGCCCGCGCAGGAACCCGAACGCCCCGGCGGGGCCCACCGTGAATGGCTGCTGGAGCGGCTCGGCCACTATCTGGGCCGGCCCGTGGACGACGCGGTCCCCCTGTCCGAGTACGGCCTGGACTCGGTGGCCGCGCTGAGTCTGTACGGCGACATCGAGGAGGAGTTCGGGCCCCTCATCGACCTCGACGACATCCGGGCGTACCCCACGGTGCGCGAGCTGGCCCGCCACATGGTCCTGCGCGACGTCCGCCGGTCGGGCGCGCACCGGGCGAGGGCGGCGTTCGTGTTCACCGGGCAGGGCAGCCAGTACCCCGGGATGACGTCGGCGCTGTACCTGGACTCCGCCACCTACCGGGCGCACCTGGACGAGATCGCCGGGGCGCTGACCCCGTACCTGGGGCTGTCGGTGGTCGACCTGGTCCTCAGCGAGGACCCGCGCGTCCACCGCACCGCCTACACCCAGCCCGCGCTGTTCGCGGTGGAGTACGCCCTGGCGAGGACGCTGGAGAGCGCCGGGGTGGTGCCGGTGGCCGTCCTGGGGCACGGGATCGGCGAGTTCGCGGCGGCCACGGTGGCGGGCGCCCTCAACGCGGCGGACGCGGCGAAGCTGATCGCGATGCGCGGCGCCTTCATGCAGTACCTGCCGTCCGGCGGCGGCATGATGGCCGCCTGCGTCTCCCCGTACGAGATCGCCGAACTGGTCGTCGGGGAGCCGGGGGTGGGCATCAGCGCCGTCAACGCGGCCCGGGCGACAGTGCTGTCCGGCGAGGTGGCCGGGCTGGAGCGGATCGAGGCGGAGCTGGCCGGGCGCGGCATCACCTGCCGCCACCTGCCGGTGTCGCACGCCTTCAACTCGCCGCTGATGGAGCCGGTCGTCCCCAAGTTCGAGGCGGTCGCCCGCCGTGTGCCCGCCGGGACGCCGCGGGTGCCGTTCTACTCGACGGTCCTCGGCAGGCTCGCCACCGAGCCGCTGTACGCCTCGTACTGGACCGAGCAGCTCACCGCGCCCATCCGGTTCGCCGACGCGGCGCGCGGCATGTTCGCCCAGCAGACGCCCACGCATGTGGTCGAGATCGGGCCGCGCCCGGTCCTCTGCCCCTACCTGCGGCGCATGGGCGGGCCCGTCTGCATCCCGATGTGCCCGCGGCCGGACGCCGACGCGGTGGACCTCGCCGGGGTCATCTCCGCGCTGGGCGCCGGTCCGCTGGCCGCCGAACTCGCGGGAGCCTGAGTGGGCGCCCGTATCGGCCGGCCGCTGCCGGCCCTGGGACCGGGCGGCCCGTGGGACCGGGTGGGGGAGACCCTGGCGGGCACCGGGAGCGTGCTGGTGTACGGGACGATGCCCGGCTGGCTGCCGCGCGGCGGGAACGACTCGGTGCGCCGCCTGCTGGGCCGCGACTGGAGCCGGTACGAGCGGTTCGACCGGCCCCGGATGAGGGACCGTTTCGTCGCCTCCCGGCTGTTCCTGCGGTACACCGCCGCCATGGTGCTGGACACCACCCCGGACCTGGTCGACCTGTCGTACCAGCCGGGCGGCCGGCCCTATGTGCGCGGCTGCGACCAGATCGACGTCAGCCTCAGCCACACCGAGGAGATGATGGTCGTCGGGGTCACCCGCCGGGGCCGGATCGGCGTGGACGTGGAGCGCGCCGACCGCAGGCTGGCGGGCACCGGTTCGGAGCTGCAGGCGTGCACCCCGTACGAGAGGGCGCTGCTGGACGCCGGCGGTGAGCGGAGCCGCAACGACACGATGGTGCGGCTGTGGACGCTCAAGGAGGCGTACAGCAAGGCCCTCGGGCAGGGACTGCGGTTCCGTTTCACCGAGTTCGGGTTCGACCTGGGCGGGCACGGTGCCCGGCTGGTGCGGCCCGACGGGACACCGACCGGTGGGGACGAGTGGACGTTCGGCACCTTCGGGGTGGGGGAGCGGTACGTCGTCAGTGCCGCCGTCCACGACGCCGGGTTCGGCGACCTGTCGGACCTCTCGGTGGACACCGTGCTCGACCAGGGCATGCTCGACACCCTGCTGGGGGCGTCGGGGGGCGGGTCAGGGTATCCAGCCGGCCTCCTCGGCGATCCGGATGGCGTCGATGCGGTTGCGGGCGCCCAGCTTGCTGACGATGGCGGTGAGGTAGTTGCGCACGGTCCCCTTGGACAGGAACAGGCAGCCGGCGATCTCCGCGGCGTCCGCGCCCTGGGCGGCGAGCCGCAGGACCTCCAGCTCCCTGGGGGAGAGCGGGTTGACCGGTGAGTCCCAGGCGGTGAGCGCCAGTTGGGGGTCGACCACCCGCCGGCCCACGGCCACCGCGCGCACCGCCGACGCCAGCTGGTCGGGCGGGGAGTCCTTGAGCAGGAAGCCGGTGACATGGGCGGTCAGGGCCCGCCGCAGGGTGCCGGGCCGGCCCAGGCTGGTGAGGATCAGGGTGCGGCAGCCGGGCAGTTGTTCATGCAGGTCGGCGGCGGCGGTCAGGCCGTCCGTGCCGGGCAGGTCGATGTCGATGATCGCGACGTCCGGCCGGGTCTCCAGCGCGGCCTTCACAATGGTGTCCCCCCGGTCGACGGAGGCGACGACCTCCAGGTCCGGCTCCAGTTCCAGCAGGGCGATCAGAGCGCCGCGGATCATGTGCATGTCCTCGGCGAGCAGAATCCTCACGCACAGCATCGGTCCCCCCGCGCGCTACAGGTCCAGAAGGTCGTCATGGTCAGGCGGCGGCCGGTTCGGTCCTCCTGGGTACCGTCCCCCTCGCGTCGTCGTCCGCCGCCCGCGGTCGAACGGGCGCGTACGCCTCCAGGTGGAAGCGTCCGTCGTCACCGGGGCCGGCCGTGAGGCGGCCGCCGATCCTGGCGAAGCGCTCGCGCAGATTGTCCAGTCCGCTGCCCCCGGTCGGTGCCGGCGCGGGCGCCTTCCCCAGGGGCGCACCGTCGTTGACCAGGCTGAGCAGGACCGTTTCGGCGTCGATCGTGGCCGAAATGCTGCACCTCTGCACCTTACTGTGCCGGAGGATGTTGGTGACACCCTCGCGCAGCGCGGTCGCCAGCGCGGTGTCGACGACCGGGTGGAGGCGGCCGCAGTCGATGGCCACCTCCGCCCGCACGTCGGCCGCCGCGAGGATGGCCGCCGCCGTCTCGGCCTCGTCGCGCAGCGACATGTCCCGGTAGCCGCTGGACACCAGCCGTACGTCGGCCAGCGCCTGGCGCGCCACCGCGAGCAGCTCCGCCGTCTCGCCCCGGGCCTGCTCGGGGCGGACCTGGATGAGCCGGTGGATCAGCTCACCCTTCAGCGCGATGGCCGACAGGCTGTAGCCCAGCAGGTCGTGCAGGTCCCGGGCGAACCGCAGCCGCTCCTGGGAGACCGCCATCCTGGCCAGTTCCTCCCGGGTGGAGTGCACCTCGTGCACCAGGTCGGTCAGCCGGCTGAGCCCGTAGATCACCAGTCCGCACAGCATGCCCGCGATCAGGAAGTAGCCGACCTGGGGGGCCGGCTGGCCGAGCGCCGAGGCGTACGCCGGGATGCTCACCACCACCAGCCCGAACAGCGGCCAGGCCACCCGCGTCCGGAACGTCAGCAGCACCGAGGCGGCGAGCGGGCCCTCCATGCTGCCCCACGACAGCCCGTACCAGAACAGCGGCAGATAGGTCAGCAGGGTCTGGAAGGAGAGGAAGCCGACCTTCCGGCGCATGGACCAGGTACGGGCCGCCGGGGCGGACACCACGAACTGCACGGAGAAGACGACCAGCACCAGGCCGACGCAGACGGCCAGTTCGGCGCCGTGGGCCACCCCCGCCCGCAGCACGTTGAGCACGGTGACCGTCGCGTAGCAGAGCAGGGCCACCACGGTGATGCCCCGGGCCAGCCGCGGGGCGGGGATGTCGGGACGCGGGTGCGGACTTCCTGGTCCCGACGTGGAATGGCCGGGTTCCGTCCCTTCGTCTTTGGCCGAAATACCTGTGTTCTGTTCTCTGTCGTCGAATCTGTGCGGAACGGCATTCGGGGCGCGGTCCGGCATCTCGGCCTCCTCGGAAGGACAGTGGCGAACCGCATGCTAATAAGCAACTGTTCGGACTTGCCACCGATGGTGAGAAAAGCCGGGGATCATACGAACAACGGAACGGGATTCAGCTGATCGCAGGGGAGCGGACGATCCCGCCAACCCATGCGTACGGGCACGTCGAAGAGGCGTCCCGGCGCGAACCGGGCCCAGAAGTGCCGTAATCCCGGAACGAGGACTTTGACGACGGGCAGGCCCACGTCCGGACGCGTCTGATCGAGCACCAGCAATTCCATGCCATGGGCACGGACAAGGGATTCCGCGGCCTCCACGTCCCCGAGCAGATCGGCCCGGGGAACGTACCCGTAACCGGCCGGGCCGCGAGGCGTTTCCGCGGGATCGGGAAGAAGATACGGCTGGTTCCGGACGGTCGCCCCGCACCACCAGGCGCGCAGCGCGGCCGGTACGCCGGGTCTTCGGCGCAGCTCCTCCGGCGCACCGGAGTCCGGCGGGGGCAGCAGCTGGCACATCTCCGTGACCGCCCGCCGCAGCGCCAGCCGCGGGTCGAAGTGGGCGCCGAAGCCGAACGAGATCCGCTCCTCGCCCCCGCCCTCCCGCCGGGAGACCGCGGCCATCACCGGGATGCCGAAGTCCGCGGTGAGGTCCAGGACCCACAGCTCCCGCCCCGCCCGGGCGTACGCGGCGCGCGCCCGCGCCAGCCACGGCTCGTCGAACAGGTCGAGGTCGACCGCCGGACGGCGCAGCCGGTTGTACCACCACAGGGCCACCGCGTCCCGCTCCACCAGCTCCAGGAACCCCTGCACCACGGCGTCCTCCGGGCTGCTGCCGGCCGCGTTGCCGTTGGAGTCCGCCCACGGCGCCCGCTCCGCGCCGTCCGGCCCGGGCCCGAAGTACAGCATCGAGGTGGGCAGCAGCCGGTGCCGCCGCGCGGTCAGCGACCACACCGGGGTCCACTCCCGCCCGGCCGTCTCGTCGAACGGCGGCGGCACCGCGTTCATCGGAGTGCACCCGGCGTTCCACCGCTCCCGGTCGCGGAACTGCCACGCGGCGTACAGCTGGACGCGCCCGGGGTGCACGGCCTCGTCCCCCAGCTCCGCGAACGAGGCCCGCACCACCGCCTCGTCCCCGTGCCGGGTCCCGCAGTAGCGCTCCACCGCCTCGCACAGCGCGCCCGCCTCGGCCTCCTCGGGGGTCACGCCCTTGCCGCCGCTGTGGCCGCGCAGCCCCTCCGGGGCCGTGCCGCGCAGCGCCAGGTTCCGGCCTGCCACCCAGTGGTTGAGGCCCTCCGGGGTGCCCGGCGCCGGCCGCAGCCCGGCCACCACACCGGTGACCGGATCGACCAGGTGCCGGTAGCGCTCCAGCACCTGACCGGGCGTCAGTGACCGGTGGTTGCCCCCGGTCCCGCTCGCCTTCGGCCGGGACACCAGCACCACCGGCCGCCGCGCCCCGGCGGCGACCAGCCCCGCGTCCCCGCACCCGGCGCACTGCGGGCGCCGGGTCACCGGGTGGTGCGTGGTGCTCAGCGCCCGGGTGTCGAGCCGGCACACCGCGCCCTGCCCCGCGTACCGCATTCCGGCGGCCCACTTGAGGGCCTCCAGCACCGTGGTGTGCAGTCCCAGCATCCGCACGGCCGCCAGCGACGCCTCCGGCAGCGGCACCGGACCCGGCAGCCCGAGGGCGTGCCGGACCGGTGTCTGCGACGAGCGGTGCCCGCGCAGCCGGTGCGCCAGACACGACCAGCACGGCCCGTCCGCGGCGCCGAACACCGGCCCCACCCACACCTCCGGGCCACCGGGCCGGGCCAGCAGCCACGGCCGGCCCGCCGCCCGGTGTCGCGCGTCCACCTCGGCGAGCGCCGGGTCCAGATAGTCGTCGCACAGCACCAGACCGAACGACGCCCGGTCCTCGGACGGGGCGAGGACCAGCCCGGCGGCCCGGCACTCCGCCCGGGCCGCCGCACCGTCCGTACGCCCCAGCGGCACCACGTGCACCGGAGTCGACCGGACCGCCGCGGCGACCCCGGGCGCCCCGATCCCGGCCAGCTCCCAGTACGCCTCGGCCGCCGCGTCGTCCGCCGCCGGGTCCCGGTAGCCGACCAGGTCGGCCCGGGCCAGCGCGGCGATCACCCGGCCCGCCTCGGCCGCCGGCACCGCGGCCGTCGCCTCCGCGATCACCGCCGGGAGCGTCCGCGTGCCGTCCAGCAGCGGGGCCAGCACCTCCACCTGCGGGCCCCGCAGCACCGTGGTGCCCCGCTCCGACAGCAGGTACACCGCCTCACCGCTCACCGTCTCCACCCGCAGGTGCCGCTTGAAGCCCACCGGGAGACCGGCGGGAGCCGGATCGGTGACGGTCACGAGCGCTCCGCGGCGGACGGCCCGAAGCACGCCGGCCCGTGGGTGAAGTTGCAGAACGAGGCGGCGCCCGCGCCCGGCTGGTCGAGGTTCTCGACGAACACGTCCTCCGCGCCCACCAGGTAGACCGGCTCCGCCCCGGCGAGGCCGAACTCGGAGAGCACCGACAGCGGGTCGGTGGTGTACCGCTGCGCCAGGTCGGGCTCCAGACCCGTACGGGCGGTGAGCAGTGCGAAGCGGTGGGATGCGTCCACCGACGGGGCCGTACCGGTTTCGATCATCGTCGAGCCGATCATGAGTTCCCCTCCTGAGACGGTGCCCGTCCGGGCTCTCGCCCGGCGAGCCGTCGCCGACGTCCTGTGGGTCAGGATTCTGCGTCGCGTCTCTCCCGGCGGCACAGTGCCGGCTTCACCATCCCGCCATGACATTTTCACGTCCCCCTTCATGAGCCGCTCACTGGGGCACGGCCGCCCCCGGTGCCAGGCTCGAGCCACGCTCCGCTCCGAGGGCCGGCAGCGGGAGTGACGGGGAACCGAGGCAAACGGGAACGAACAATGGAGATCAACGTACTGGGACCGCTCACCGCCATCGAGCACGGGATCTCCGTGGTCCCCACCGCGGGCAAGCCGCGCCAGATCCTCGCGCTTCTCGCCCTCCAGGCCGACCGTGTCGTCACGGTCCCCACCCTGATGGAGGAGATCTGGGGCGAGGACATCCCGCGCAGCGCGGCCACCACCCTCCAGACGTACATCCTCCAGCTCCGCCGCAAGATCGCCGCCGCGCTCGACGGCGACCCGCTCCGCCGCGCCAAGGACGTGCTGGTCACCCAGCACGGCGGCTATCTGCTCCAGGTCCAGCCCGGCCGGGTGGACGCCCAGGAGTTCGGCCGCCTCGCCGCCGCCGGGCGCGACGCCCACGAGGCCGGCGACCACCGCGCCGCCTCCCGCCTCCTCGGCCGCGCCCTGGACATGTGGCACGGCCCCGCCCTGGTCGACGTCCGCGTCGGCAGCGTCCTCGAACTGGAGGTGCTGGGGCTGGAGGAGGACCGGATGGCCGCACTGGAGCGGCGCATCGACGCCGACCTGCACCTGGGCCGGCACACCGAGATCGTCCCCGAGCTGCGCGTCCTGGTCGCCAAGCACCCCATGCACGAGAACTTCTGCGCCCAGCTCATGACCGCGCTGCACCGCTCCGGCAGCTCCTGGCGCGCCCTGGAGTCCTACCAGCGCCTGCGCACCACCCTCATCGACGAGCTGGGCCTGGAGCCCTCGCCCCGCCTCCAGCGGCTGCACCAGGCGGTCCTCTCCTCCGACCCGGGCCTCGACCTGCACGTGCCCGCCACCAGCTGACCCGCCACCAGCCGACCCGCCCCCGGGCCGTCCCGCACGGCCTCCGCCCCCGAACCGCCCCCGAGGCGGGCCGGGGGCGGTGGCGCGCCCCCGCCTGCTCCACCGCCCTTCGAGGCGGCGTTCCTACGTTCGGCCAATGACGATCCTGGACGAGCTCACGGTCACCCCCGCCGCCCCCGACCTGCGGCGCGCCACCGGCGAACTGCGCCGCCTCAAGGAGGAGGTGAGCCGCGGACCCGACCCGGTGGCCACCCGGCGGCAGCACGAGAAGAACAAACTCACCGCACACGAACGCCTGGAACTCCTCTTCGACGCGGGGACGTTCACCGAGATCGAGCCGCTGCGCCGGCACCGCGCCACCGGCTTCGGCCTGGAGGAGCGCAAACCGCACGGCGACGGCGTCGTCATCGGCTGGGGCCTGGTGCACGGCCGCACCGTCTTCGCCTACGCCCACGACTTCCGGGTCTTCGCCGGAGCCCTCGGCGAGGCGCACGCCGCCAAGGTCCACAAGGTCATGGACCTCGCCGAGGCCGCCGGGGCACCGCTGGTGAGCCTCAACGACGGCGCCGGCGCCCGGATCCAGGAGGGCGTCACCGCGCTGGCCGGCTACGGCGGGATCTTCCGCCGCAACGTCGCGGCCTCCGGGGTGATCCCCCAGATCAGCGTGATGCTCGGGCCCTGCGCCGGGGGCGCCGCCTACTCGCCCGCCCTCACCGACTTCGTCTTCATGGTCCGCGACACCGCGCAGATGTTCATCACCGGACCCGACGTGGTCCAGGCGGTCACCGGCGAGCGGATCAGCCACAACGGACTCGGCGGCGCCGACGTCCACGCCACCACCTCCGGCGTGTGCCACTTCGCCCACGACGACGAGGAGACCTGCCTGGAGGACGTGCGCTACCTGCTCTCCCTCCTCCCGGCCAACAACCGGGAGATGCCGCCCGCCGCCGCCTGCGACGACCCCGCCGGCCGGCGCACCGAGGCGCTCACCGACATCGTCCCGGCCGACCCCGGCCGCTCGTACGACATGCGCGCCGTCATCGAGGAGATCACCGACGACGGCGAGTACCTGGAGATCCACGAGAACTGGGCGCCCAACGTGGTGTGCGCGCTCGCCCGCCTCGACGGCCACCCCGTCGGCATCGTCGCCAACCAGCCCGCCTCCCTCGCCGGCGTCCTCGACATCCACGCCTCGGAGAAGGCCGCCCGGTTCGTGTCGACCTGCGACTCCTTCAACATCCCGCTGGTCACCCTGGTCGACGTCCCCGGCTTCCTGCCCGGCGTCGACCAGGAGCACAGCGGCATCATCCGGCACGGCGCCAAACTGCTGTACGCGTACTGCAACGCCACCGTGCCCCGCATCTCCCTGGTCGTCCGCAAGGCGTACGGCGGCGCCTACATCGTGATGGACTCCCGCTCCATCGGCGCCGACCTCTCCTTCGCCTGGCCCACCAACGAGATCGCCGTGATGGGCGCCGAGGGCGCAGCGAACGTCATCTTCCGCCGCGAGATCGCCGCCGCCGACGACCCCGAAGCGGTGCGCGCCCAGCGCATCAAGGAGTACAAGTCCGAGCTGATGCACCCGTACTACGCCGCCGAACGCGGGCTCGTCGACGACGTCATCGACCCCGCCGACACCCGCGCCGTGCTCATCAGGTCGCTCGCCATGCTGCGCACCAAGCGGGCCGAGGTGCCCGCCCGCAAGCACGGCAACGTCCCCACGTAGTGGGGCGTCCGGGCAGGTCCACGCCCGCGCGAGCCACGGTCGAGAGCACAGCCGTTCCATGGCTCCACCGGACGGGGCGGCCCGCCAAGAGCGGGCCCGCCGGCCGGTGCCCGGCGGGCCGGGGCGGGGAGGCCCTGACCCTGAACCGCCCCGGCCGCCCAACCGATGCAGGAGCGTCACGGACGAAGGGATCGACAGTGACCCCCACAGTTCCATCCGGCTGGTGCGCCGCGCCGCACCCGGCCCCGTCGAAGGCCAGGTAGCCCATGCGCAGAGTCGCCATCACCGGCCTGGGCGTCGTGGCCCCG
Source organism: Streptomyces sp. NPDC015131 (assembly GCF_043079975.1). Lineage (NCBI taxonomy): Bacteria > Bacillati > Actinomycetota > Actinomycetes > Kitasatosporales > Streptomycetaceae > Streptomyces > Streptomyces sp. NPDC015131. The sequence goes on from NZ_JBIBVB010000001.1 coordinate 1,069,572, forward strand.
GGAGGGGTCGGTGTCAAGGAGTACTGGGACCTGCTCACGGCGGGACGCACCGCCACCCGCAGGATCACCTTCTACGACCCGTCCCCGTTCCGCTCGCAGGTCGCCGCCGAGTGCGACTTCGACCCCCGGGCCGCCGGGCTGTCGCCGCAGGAGATCCGCCGGCTCGACCGGGCCGCGCAGTTCGCGGTGGTCTCCACCCGCGAGGCCCTCGCCGACAGCGGCCTCGACACCTCCGCGCTCGACCCCGGGCGGGTCGGCACCTCGCTGGGCAGCGCGGTCGGCTGCACCACCAGCCTGGAGCGCGAGTACGTCGTCGTCAGCGACGGCGGCCGGCTGTGGAACGTGGACCACACCTACGCGGTCCCCGAGCTGTACCGGCACTTCGTGCCCAGCTCGATGGCGGCCGAGGTCGGCCGGGCGGCGGGCGCCGAAGGACCGGCCGCCGTGGTCTCCACCGGCTGCACCTCCGGCCTGGACTCGCTCGGCCACGCCGTCGAGCTGATCCGGGAGGGCACCGCCGACGTGATGATCGCCGGCGCCACCGAGGCCCCGATCTCACCGATCACCTCGGCCTGCTTCGACGCCATCCACGCCACCACCCCGCGCAACGACACCCCCGAGAGCGCCTGCCGCCCCTTCGACCGCACCCGCAGCGGCCTGGTCCTCGGCGAGGGCGCGGCGATCCTGGTCCTGGAGGAGCTGGAGAGCGCCCGGCGGCGCGGCGCGCACATCTACGCCGAGATCGCCGGATTCGCCTCCCGCTGCAACGCGTACCACATGACCGGACTCAAGCCGGACGGCCGCGAGATGGCCGAGGCCATCGACGTCGCCCTCGCCGAGGCCGCGCTCGCCCCGGACTCCGTGGACTACATCAACGCCCACGGCTCCGGCACCAAGATGAACGACCGCCACGAGACGGGCGCCTTCAAGCGCAGCCTGGGCGCCCACGCGTACGCGACCCCGATCAGCTCCATCAAGTCCATGATCGGGCACTCGCTCGGCGCGATCGGCTCCCTGGAGATCGCCGCCTGCGCCCTGGCCATGGAGCACGGTGTGCTGCCGCCCACCGCCAACCTCCACGAGCCCGACCCCGAGCTCGACCTGGACTACATCCCCCTGACCGCCCGCGAGAAGAAGACCGACGTGGTCCTCAGCGTCGGCAGCGGCTTCGGCGGATTCCAGAGCGCCATGGTGCTCGCCCGTCCGGAGAGGAGAACCGCATGACCACGGCAACGGTGGTGACCGGACTGGGCGTCACCGCACCCAACGGCCTGGGGACCGAGCAGTTCTGGAAGGCCACCCTGGCCGGGCGGTCCGGCCTCGGACCGGTCACCCGCTTCGACGCCGCCCCCTACCCCTCGCGCGTGGCCGGCGAGGTGTCGGACTACGTCGCCGAGGAGCACATCCCCAGCCGGCTGATGCCGCAGACCGACCACATGACCCGCCTCGCGCTGACCGCCGCCGACTGGGCGCTGGCCGACGCCGGGATCGACCCGGAGCGGATGCCCGAGTTCGGCATCGGCGTGGTGACCTCGGCGTCCGGAGGGGCCGTCGAGTTCGGCCAGCGCGAGCTGGAGAACCTGTGGAGCAAGGGCAAGGAGTACGTCAGCGCGTACCAGTCCTTCGCCTGGTTCTACGCCGTCAACACCGGCCAGATCTCCATCCGCCACAAGCTGCGCGGCCCCAGCGGCGTGCTGCTCACCGAACAGGCCGGCGGCATCGACGCCATCGGGCAGGCCCGCCGCCACGTCCGCAAGGGCTTCCCGGCCGTCATCTCCGGCGGGGTCGACGCCGCGATCTGCCCCTGGGGCTGGGTCCCGCAGATCGCCTCCGGGCTGATGAGCACCGTGAACGACCCGGAGCGGGCCTATCTGCCCTTCGCGGCCGGCGCCTGCGGCTACGTCCCCGGCGAGGGCGGCGCCATCCTCATCACCGAGGACGAGCGGTCCGCCCGCGACCGGGGCGCCGAACGGGTCTACGGCGAGATCGCCGGATACGCGGCGACCCTCGACCCGGCGCCCGGCACCGGCCGCCCGCCGGGGCTGCGCAGGGCCGCCGAGAACGCCCTGGCCGACGCCGGGATCACCCCGGCGGACGTCGACGTCGTCTTCGCGGACGCCGCCGGCACCCCCGCGGCCGACCGCGAGGAGGCCGAGGCCCTCGCCGCGCTGTTCGGGCCGCACGGCGTCCCGGTCACCGCCCCCAAGACCATGACCGGACGGCTGCTCGCCGGCGGCGCGGCCCTGGACGTGGCGACCGCGCTGCTCGCCCTGCGCGACGGGGTGATCCCGCCCACCGCCCATGTCACGGAGCCCGCCCCCGAGCACCGGATCGACCTGGTCACCGGGGAGGCCCGGGAGGCCCGGCTGCGCACCGCGCTGGTGCTCGCCCGCGGCCACGGCGGCTTCAACTCCGCGCTGGTCGTCCGCCGGACGGCCTGACCCCCGGTCACCCCCGGGCCGCATCCGCACCGCCCACCCCCCACGGCACACCCGCACCACACCCCTCCGCCGGACGCACCACTCAGGAACCGGCGGCGGGCCGGCAGTGACACCGAACAGCCCAACGAGAGGACGGCACCGACCATGACCACGACGACCACCACCGTCACCCTGGCCGACCTGACCCGCATGCTCCGCGAGAGCGCCGGCGAGGAGGAGGGCGTCGACCTGGACGGCGACGTCATCGACACCCCCTTCATGGACCTCGGCTACGACTCCCTCGCCCTGCTCCAGGTGATCGGCCAGATCCAGCGCGAGTACGGCATAACGATCCCCGACGACGCCGTCGTCGACGCCGAGACCCCGGGGGCGCTCCTCGCCCTCATCAACGCCGGCCAGGGCTCCGCCGCCTGATCCGGTCCCCAGACGCGGCCGCCCCGCCGGCATCCCCCGGTGGCGGGGCGGCCGCCCGGACCCCGACCCCCGGTCCGCCCCGCACTCCGTCACGCACCCGCCGGCCGCCGAGCCGCGGCCCCACGAGGAGGAAGCATGTCGCTCACGTCGGACAGCGCGGTCGTCCGGAGACTGGTCGTCAGCCCCGGCCCCGCACACGAGCAGCGGGCCCAGTCGGTGGCCTCGGCCGCCGCCGTCTCGGCGGTGCTCCGCGCCTTCGGCCGGCCGCCCGGGCAGCTCCCGGTGCGCACCGTCGTCTACCTCGGCGCGGCGGCGCTCGACCCCGACCTGGGCCCCGTCCAGGAGGGCTTCACCGTCCGCACCGCGCTCACCCCCGGCCGCGCGCTGCGCCTGGCGCACCGCGAACTCCACGACGGCACCGCCGACTTCGCCATGGTCGCCGGCTTCGGCGAGCCCGACCCGCACACCATCACCGTCCACGCGGTCAAGCGCGCCGCCGAGGCGGTCGCCGACGCCGACCGCGTCCTCGGCGTCCTCGACGTGTCCGGCACCGACGAGGACGCCGTCCCGCCCCTGCGCCCGCTCCACCACGGGCGCCGCTCCACCGCGCCCGAGCACCACCGGCTGCTGCTCTGGTCCGGCCGCGACGCCGACGACGAGATCCGGGTGCGCGGCGAACTGCTGCCGATGCTGAGCGGACTGCACGGCGAGGCGTTCCCCGCGCTGCCCACCGCCGTGCCCTGCGGGACGCCCCCGGGGCCGGTGCGCGGCGCGGCCGTGACCGTCGCCGCGCTGGCCGCCGGGGCGGTCCACAAGGCCACGGCGGTACGGGCCGGACGGCCCAGGCCGGTCGCCCTCCTCTTCCCGGGCCAGGGCTCCCAGCACTCCGGCATGGCCCGGGGCCTGTACCGCAGGGAGCCGGTGTTCACCGCGGCCGTCGACGCCGTGCTCGGCCACATGGGCGAGGAGGGCGCGCGGATCAGGCGGGACTGGCTCACCCCCGGCGAGCCGGTGATCCCGGTCGACGACGTACGGCGCGCCCAGCCGCTGCTGTTCGCCGTGGACTACGCGCTCGGCCGGATGGTCCTCGGCTGGGGCGTCCGCCCCGCGGCGCTCCTCGGGCACAGCGCCGGCGAGCTGGTCGCGGCGGTGATCGCCGGGGTGGTGTCACTGCCGGACGCGGTCGCCATGGTGATGAGCCGGGTCCGCGAGGCGGTCCGGATCCCGCCGGGCGGCATGCTCGCCGTCGCCGCGAGCGAGGACCAGGTGCGCCCGTACACGGGCGGGGACGTCGCCGTCGCGGCGGTCAACGCCGCCCAGCAGGTGATGCTCGCCGGTGCGGCCGGGCCGCTCGCCGAGGCCGAGGCCCGGCTGCGCACGGACGGCTTCACGGTCGTCCCGGTGCCGGCCACCAGCCCCTTCCACTCCCCGGCGATGGCGCCCGCCTCCGACGCGGTCGAGGCCGACTACCGCCGCATCCCGTTCCGGGAGCCCGCCCTGCCGCTCTACTCCGGCTACACCGGCGCGCTGATGCGCCCCGAGGAGGCGCTCAGCCCCCGCTTCTGGGCGCGGCAGATCACCGACACCGTGTACTTCCGGCCGGCGCTGGAGGAGCTGCTCGCCATCGAGGACGTGCTGCTGGTCGAGGCCGGGCCGCGCCAGACGCTCACCGCGTTCGCCCGCAGGCACCGGGCCGTACGCCTCGGGGCGAGCGCGGTGACCCCGCTGCTCCCGGCCCGCCGGGGCACCGCGGAGGGAGACCGCCAGTCGGTGCTGGCCGCCGCCGCGCGAATCTGGACGGAGGGCCACGACCTCGACATGGACGCCGTGTCGCGGGTGTGGACCTGGAGCGACGAGGAGGCGCCGGCCCCGGTGGCCGCCGGCGGCGCGGCCGGCCCGCGCGAGCCGGCGGCGGCCCTGGGCTCATGAGGACGGTCGCCCGTTTCCTGCGCGGCTGCTACGACGCGCTCACCGCGGCCGGCTGGGTGTGGCTGGGCGTGCCGGTGCCCCCGCCGGCCGCGCCGCCCCCGCCGCTGCGGCCCCCGCCGCCCGGCCACCCCGAGCGGCTCCGCCCGGACCTGCCGCCGAGCAGCGCCGAGCGGGCGCTGTGGCGGCAGTTCGGGGAGCCCATGGGCCGGGCGGGGAAGGAGCGGTGAGCCCCGGGGGCGCGGGGGAGCGGTGAGACCCGGGGGCGTTACGCCGCATGGCGGGCGCCCCTGTCTCCCGTAAAGCCGAAGAAATGACAATCCGACATCGATGGACGCCCCGTCGGAAACCTCTGGATCGGCACGTCTTCCCCGGAAGAGACCCCCGAACAGAGGTGACCCCTTGATGCTCCACAGACACGCCACAGCCGCGTGCGCCACGCTCACCGCCGTCGGCGCGCTCGTGCTGGCCGGCTCGCCCGGCGTGTTCGCCGCCGAGGCCCCCGCGCCCCCGTCCACCCCCGCGGTGGCCGGCCCGCCCGGCGCCGACAAGCCGTCCCCCGCGCTGCTCGACGCCCTCCAGCGCGACCTCGGCCTCACCCGCGAACAGGCCGAGACCCGGCTGAAGAACGAGGCCGAGGCGGGCGCCCGGGCCGGCCGCCTGCGCAACACCCTCGGCGAGCGCTACGCCGGGGCCTGGGTGAGCGGCCCGGTCTCCGCCACCCTCACCGTCGCCACCACCAGCGCCGCCGACACCGCGGCGATCCGGGCGGGCGGCGCCGAGGCGAAGGTGGTCCGCCACGGCCTGGCCCGCCTGGAGGCCGCCAAGGCCAAGCTGGACAAGGGGTCCCTGCGGACCAGGACCACCGACGCGCCCGTCTGGTACGTCGACCTCCGCGCCAACACCGTGACGCTGGAGGCCGCCGAGAACAGCGCCGCCGACGTCTTCCTCACCGCGACCGGCGTCGAGCGCGACCTCGTCAGCGTCAAGGCGACGACCGAGCGCCCGCGGCCCTTCGCGCACGACATCGTCGGCGGCCACGCCTACTACATCGGCAGCAGCCGCTGCTCGGTGGGCTTCTCCGTCACCTCCGGCGACCAGCAGGGCTTCGTCACCGCCGGCCACTGCGGCCGGCCCGGCGCCGAGACCAGCGGCCACAACAAGGCCGCCCAGGGCGCCTTCAAGGCGTCCACCTTCCCGGGCAAGGACATGGCCTGGGTCGCCACCAACGCCGACTGGACCGCGACGGCCCACGTCAAGGGCCAGGGCGAGCAGAACGTCGAGGTCGCCGGCTCCACCGAGGCCATCGTCGGCGCCTCCATCTGCCGCTCCGGCTCCACCACCGGCTGGCACTGCGGCACCGTCGAGCAGCACGGCGCCAGCGTCTCCTACCTCCAGGGCACCGTGAAGGGCCTGACCCGCACCACGGTCTGCGCCGAGCCCGGCGACTCCGGTGGCCCGTACGTCTCCGGCACCCAGGCCCAGGGCGTCACCTCCGGCGGCTCCGGCAACTGCAAGGACGGCGGCACCACCTTCTACCAGCCGGTCAACCCGATGCTCCAGGAGTACGGGCTGACGCTGAAGACCGGCGCCGGCGAACCGGGCGACACCGGCAAGGCCGGCACCTGGGCCCCCGGCAAGGTCTACCGGGCCGGCGACCGGATCACCCACGAGGGCGTCGCCTACCGCTGCGTCCAGTCCCACCAGGCGCAGCCGGGCCGGCTGCCCTCGGGCACCGCGGCGCTCTGGCAGCGCGCCTGACGACCGGTCGGGCGGGCGGGGCCCGGACCGGCCACCGGCCCGGGCCCCGCGGCGAAGCCGCCCGGCCGGCCCCACCCACCCAGGAGGAGACGCATGGCGCGAGCCGACCGGAGCCCCCGGGTCCGCCGGGTGTACGAGCCGGCCGGGGACGGCGACGGCCCGCGGGTCCTCGTCGACCGCCTCTGGCCGCGCGGGCTGTCCAAGGCCGACGCCCGCATCGACGAGTGGCCCAAGTCCCTCACCCCCTCCACCGAGCTGAGGCGCTGGTACCACACGGCCGGGGACGACGCGTACGAGGAGTTCCGCCGGCGTTACGAGGCGGAGCTCGCCGCGCCCGAGGCGGCCGACGCCCTCGCCCGGCTCCGCACCCTCGCCCGGGAGGGGCCGCTCACCCTGCTGACGGCCTCCCGCGACCCCGGGCGCAGCCACGCGGCCGTCCTGGCCGACCTGCTCAGGGCGTGACCGGACGCGGCTCGGGCTCCGGCGCCCGGGGCGCGGGCACCCGGCCCGGGCCGCCCGCCGTCAGCAGCAGTACCCCGCGCGCGGCCACCGCGCCCGAGACGGCCGCCACCGCCCAGCCGGCCGCGCCGCCGCGGAAGGACTCGCCCAGCAGCGCCACCCCGATGACGGCCGCCGCCGCCGGATTGGCGAGGTTCACCACCGCCAGCGGAGCCGCGAGCCCGCCCCGGAACGCCGCCTGCGACAGCAGCAGCCCGCCCGCCGCGAACATTGAGACCAGCACCGCGAGCAGCGCCGTCTGCCACCAGGCGGGCGCCTGGCCCGGCAACTGGCGCGCCACGGCGGCCGTGACGGTCTGCGTCAGCGCCGACGCCACCCCGGACGCCACGCCCGACGCCGTCGCCAGCCCCAGGCCACGGCCCCCGCGGCGTACCAGCACGGCGATCCCCGCGGCCGTCACCGCCGCCACCGCCAGCGCCTCCGGCAGCGACAGCGCGTCGCCCGGCCGCGCCGGGCCCACCACCGCGACCAGGCCCAGCAGTCCGCCGAGCGTCCACAGCGCCCCGCGCCACTCCGCCCGGCCCACCCGCCGCCCCTCGTAGGCCGCGCCCACCGGCAGCGCGGCGACCAGCGTCAGCGCCCCGAGCGGCTGCACCAGGGTGAGCGGCCCGTAGTGGAGGGCCGCCACATGGGCCAGCGCCCCGGCGGCGTTCAGACCGACCGCCCACCACCACAGCGGGCGGCCCAGCAGCGCCCTGGCGCCCGCGCCCCCGGCGGCCAGCCGCGCCTGGGCGACCGCCGCCAGGGCGTACCCGCCCGCCGACGCCAGCGACAGCACCACGGCGAGCACGGTGGCCCTCACGGCGTCACCGCCACCGGCCGGAGCACCGGCCGCCGCCGGACGGCACCGGGCGGCCGGACCACCAGCAGGACGGCGCCCAGCAGCACCGAGGCCACCAGGGCGTCCAGCCAGTAGTGGTTGGCCGTGCCGACGACCACCAGCAGGGTCAGCAGCGGGTGCAGCAGCCACAGCGCCCGCCACCGCCCGCGGGTCGCGGCGATCAGCCCCACGGCGACCATCAGCGCCCAGCCGACGTGCAGGGACGGCATCGCCGCGAACTGGTTGGCGAGCCCGTCCGCCTCGGGGACGGCGCCGTAGACCGACGGCCCGTAGACCCGCGCGGTGTCCACCAGCCCCGCCTCGGCCAGCATCCGCGGCGGCGCCAGCGGCACCAGCAGATGGAGCGCCAGCGCGGCGGCGGTGAGCCAGGCCAGGGCGCGCCGCGCCCAGACGTAGTGCGCCGGGCGGCGCCAGTACAGCCAGGCCAGGAAGGCGACGGTGGCGGGGAAGTGCACCCACGCGTAATAGGCGTTGGCGGCGCGCACGAACGTCCCGCCGTCCAGCAGCAGGTGCTGCACCAGCGCCTCGCCGGGCAGGTGGGCGGCGCGCTCCAGGTCCCAGACCCGGCCGGCGTTGCCGAAGGCGCGCCCCTCGTGGCCGTCCGCGAGGAGCCGGCCCGCCTTGTAGACGAGGAAGAGCGCCGTCACCAGCACCAGTTCGCGGACCAGGGGCGGCCGTGGCACAGCGGTCGTCTCCGGCCCGGCATGACGTGTCCCGGCGGTCCCGGCAGCCATTTCCCGGCCTCATTCACAGTTCAATCGGACGCAAACGAGTGAAGCGTAGATCTGTTCTTATCGAGACGCAAGCGTATCGATACGCTTGCGTCTCGTTTGAGCGGGTCATACTCTCGGACGTGCACCGACGGGCCCCGCTCCCCCTGGAGGAAACGATGTCCACGCAGGCCGCGACCGCCGCCTCGCGCCGCAGCAGGATCAGCCCGGAGCGCGAGCAGGAGCTGTACGGGGCGGTGCTCGACCTGCTGCGCGAGGGCGGGTACGACGCGGTCACCATGGAGGGCGTCGCCGCCCGCACCAAGTGCGGCAAGGCCACCCTCTACCGCCAGTGGAGGACCAAGTCCCAGCTGGTGACGGCCGCGCTCGACAAGAGCCGGTGCGCGCTGTTCACCGGGATCGACACCGGCACCCTCGCCGGCGACCTCCGCGCCGCCGCCGTCGCCGTCGCGGCCCGCCGGGGGCGCGACACCGAGCTGATGGAGGCCGTCGGACAGGCGTACCTCCAGCACCCCGACCTGCGCCGGGCCCTGCGCGAGACGGTCATCGAACCGGAGGTCGCCGCGCTCGACGCGATGCTCCGGCGCGGCGTGGAGCGCGGCGAGATCGCCGCCGGGAACCCGGCCGTCCCCTTCGTCGCCCCGGGCCTCCTCGGCGTCCTGCGCGTCGAGCGGCTCTTCGAAGACCGGCTCGGCGGCGCCGAGGCCCTCCCCGCGTACGTCGAAGCGGTGATCCTCCCCGCCCTGGGCCTCGCCCCCGGCGCGCCCTGACGGTCACCCCAGGAGCCGGGGCGCCTCCGCCGCCGCGTCCACCGGCTCCGCCGCCGCCCCCACCCGGCCCGCCAGCGTCCGCGCCCACACCACCAGGCCCGGCACATCGAGCCCGTACGGCCGGCCGGTGAACCCCGCGACCCGGTCCGCGCCCCGCTCCAGCAGCCGCGCCCCGCCCGCCGTGTTGCCCCGCGCCGCGTGCGTCAGCCCCACCGCGAGCTGGGCCAGCCCCCGCCACAGCTCCCGTTCCGCCTCCGGCCCCGCCTTCCAGGCGTCCTCGAACACCTCATGGGCGTGGAACGGCATCCCCGCGTCCAGCAGCCGCTGCGCCTCCCGCAGCGTCTCGGCGGGATCGCGCACGACCCCCTCCGGCTGCCGCTCCACCCCCGCCGCCCCGTACGGCAGGGGCCGCCCCAGCCCGTCCCTGGGCCGCGCGTTGCGCGCCCGCCCCTCCTCGTCCCGGTCCCTGCGTGCCCTGTCCATGCCCCCATTGTGACCAGCTACGGGCCCCGCAATCCGCGCCCCGGCCCGTCCGCGTACCGCCGCGAAGGCTCCTCAGCCGGCGGGCAGCGCCGTCAGGACCAGCGCGGCCTGGTCGTCGTCCACCGCGCTGCCGCCGGTGAACGCCCGCACCGCGCGGGTCACCGCGCCCAGGGCGTCCTCGGCGGTACGGTGCGGCCCCCCGCTCACCGCGCGCACCAGGCGCTCCTCGCCGAACTGCTCGCCCCGGCCGTCCCGCGCCTCGGTGATGCCGTCCGTGTACAGCAGCAGGCTCTCGCCCGGCGCCAGCCGCAGCCGGTGCGGCGGCAGATGCGGATCGGCGCTGATGCCGATGAGGCAGCCCGCGCTGTGCACCGGCCGGGCGGGCTCCCCGGGGACCAGGTGCAGCGGATAGGTGTGGCCCGCCCGGACGAACGACACGTCCAGCCCGCCGCCCGCCACCGGGGTGAGGCGACCGCACAGCAGGGTCACAAAACCGGTCCCATGGCTGTCCGGCCGGTCCAGCAGCGCCCTGTTGACCGCCTGGACGACCGCCTCGGGGCCCGGCAGCAGGGGCGCGACGGCCCGCGCGGTGTGCCGCACCAGGGCCGTGGTGCTCGCTGCGGTGGCACCGCGCCCGCACACGTCGCCCAGCAGGAACGCCCAGGTGCCGTCGGCGAGCGGAAACACGTCGTAGAAGTCGCCGCCGATGTCCAGGCCCTCGCCCGCCGGGTGGTAGTACGTGGCGATCTCGGTGCCCGGCACGGCCGGCACCCGGGGCAGCAGCAGCCCCGCCTGGAGGTCGCGGGCCAGCGCCGCCCGCTGGGTGTACTGGCGCGCGTTGACGGCCGCGGCGGCGGCCCGGCGGGCCAGCTCCTCGGCGAGGGCGACGGTGTGCCCGTCGAAGACGTCCTCACCGGTGCTGAACAGCGACAGGGTGCCGAAGGCGTGGCCCCGGTCGAGCAGCGGGACGCACAGCCGGCCGGTGACCTTCAGCTCGTGCCACGGGCCCGGCCCGGCGGGCGCCCTCCGGGCGACCTCGGTGGTTCCGGAGGCCAGCACCCGCGCCACCGCGTCGTCACCGCCGGCGGACGGGCCCGCGACCGGCACGGACGAGGACAGCAGCTCCTCCTCGTACGGCCCCGGCGCGGCCACGGCGACCCGGCACAGCCGCCCGGTGTCGACCACGTCCACCGCGCACAGCGGGGCCAGCGCGGGCGTACAGGCGGCGGCGAGGCGCTGGAGGGTCTGGTGGTAGTCCAGGTCGGCGCCCAGCGAGGTGCTGGCCTCCAGCAGGAACGCCAGGTCGTCGCGCGCCGCCTTCTCCCGGGCCTCGGCGGCGGCGCGGGCCTGCTCGACCAGGTGTCGCTCGATCGCCAGCGCCGCGGTGTCCGCGAACACCCGGGCCAGCGCGAGATCGGACTCCTGCGGTCTGCGGGGCGTGCGGTGGTACATCGCGAACGTGCCGAGCAGCGCCCCGTCCCGGCCCATGATCGGGGTCGACCAGCAGGCCGCGAGCCGGGCGCGCACGGCCAGGTCGCGGAAGTCGTCCCAGTAGGGGTGGGTGGCGATGTCGCTGACGACGACCATCTCGTGCCGGTGGGCGGCGGTGCCGCACGAGCCGACGCCGTCACCGGTGGCGATCCCGTCGATCGCCCGGTTGTAGAAGTCGGGCAGGCTCGGGGCCGCGCCGTGCCGCAGGTGCCGGCCGTCCGCGTCGGCCAGCAGCACCGACACGATGACCTCCTCCGGGGACAGCTCCTCGATGACCCGCGCCATGCCCTCCAGGACCTGGCCCAGCGGCGCCTGGCGGGCGATCTGCTCCAGCAGCGCCCGGTGCTCCGCCGTCAGCCGCTGGGCGTGCTTCGCCTGGGTGGTCTCCACCCCGATCACCCGGACGCCGACGACCCGCCCGGCCGCGTCCAGCCGCGGCTCGTAGGTGAAGTCGAAGAACGCCTCCCGGGTCTCGGCCCCGGAGCCCAGCAGCACCCGGGCGTCCCGCCCGGTGTGGCTCCGGCCGGTGCGGTAGACCCGGTCCAGCAGCGCCAGGAACCCCTGCTCGGCCAGCTCCGGCATCAGCCGCCCCAGCGGCACCCCCGTACGGACCCGGGAGTCGCCGCCCACGGCGTGGAGGAAGGCCGGGTTCGCGGCCTCCAGCAGGTGCTCCGGCCCCGTGAGCGACGCGAACAGGGCCGTGGAGCGGCCGAACAGCGCGCGCAGGTCCCGTTCCGCCGCACCGTCCGGCGCGGCGGAGCGGCCCTCCCGGCCCTCCCGAGGGTGGTGCTGCTCTTGCGGTACGCGGGCCATCACCCGGTCACCCTCTCACTCGCCGAACGTGTCGTGGACCGGTGCCCGCGTCGTTCTGTCTCCACCTGGCCCTGATCGGACCTTCCGATGATAGATACTGCCCGCGAACCCCCGATCGGAACGGCCCCGCCGCCGGTGAGGGGCACCGCCCCGCCCGCGCGGCGGCGGGCTCAGACGGCGGCGGTCGTCCGGGTCACCGAGTCGTAGGTGCGCGCCGCGACCCACCGCCCCGCGAACACGCCGCCCGCCGCCCCGAACAGCTCCCCGTCCGTGAGCGGCCAGACCGCCCCGCGGCCACGCCCCAACGTGAGGTGCGGGCACCACCGCACCGGGTCGTGCAGCGGGTTCGGCGGGGCGCACCCCGAGGCGTCCCGCAGCGCCCGCCACACCGCCCCCTGCAGCCGCAGGAGGGGCTCGTCGCGCCGGACCGCCCAGGCGAGCACGTTCGCCCGCCCGCCGAACCGCACCGTGCCGTCGAGGACCAGCGGGACCGGCAGCACCCGCAGGGCCTCCGCCAGCCCGGCGCGCGCCCCGGGCGCCGGCTCCGCCGCGGCGGCGAGCGTCAGATGCGGCCGGTTCGTCGGGTGCCGGTGCGCCGCCAGGCTCACCAGCCCGGCCCGCCGCAGCCGGGCCCACACCTCCCGGACGGCCCGCTCGGTCGCCTCGTCCGGGAGCAGCTCCACACTGAGCACGCGCGTCCTAGGTCGTGTCTTCAAAGTCCCGTCTGGCCGTCGACTCCTGGCACGCACGCTCGCGGCGTTGTCGTCAGTCGCCAATGCTCCGCAGTGGCTCCTTCCTCCGCCTTGCGATCGCACGCACCAGACGCCGCCGGCCCCGCCCTCCGGGCGGACGACGCTACTTTGAAGACACTCCCCAGCCGCCGTCCGCCGCGCGGTCCAGCTCCGCCAGGCCCCGGCTCCAGCGGGCCCGCCGCTCCGCGTCCGTCTGCTCCCACCAGGGCGTGCCGCGCTCCCCGAGGGCGGTCTTCGCCGTCCCCACCCGGTCCCGCGCGGCCCGCTCCGCCTCCGGGTCCCCGGCGCGCCGGGCGGCGCCGACCGCGCGCCGCGCCGCCATCAGATGCACCCGCAGCCGCGCCGCCGCGTCCTCGGGGATCTCCGGGTCGGTGGCCCGCCAGCGGCGGCCGTCCACCACGATGTACCGCCCGTCGGGGGTGCGGCCGGGCTGCCGCGCGTGCGCCGTCACACCCACCAGCCTGCCACCGGGGGTGGGACACTGGCAGGGTGACCGACGGCGGACAGCGCATGGAACGGCGCCTGGAGCAGACCATCCTGGAGCTGCTGGAGCGCCGCGCCCCCACCGCCACGATCTGCCCCTCCGACGCCGCACGGGCCGTGTACGAGGGGGACGACGACGGCTGGCGCGCCCTCATGGAACCGGCCCGGCGCGCCGCCCGGCGCCTCGTCGAGGCCGGGGAGGTCCAGATCACCCAGTCCGGCCGCCCCGTCGAACCGGACGCGGCCCGCGGCCCGATCCGCATCCGCCGGGCCCGCCACCCCTAGAGCCTCTCTCACCGCCGCCGCCGCCGCTGCCGGGCCCGGGCCGCGAACGCCAGGCCCGGGCCGGCCACGATCATGAGGACGAGCGCCCACCAGGGCAGCCCGTCGAGTCCCTTGTAGGCGTACGGGGCGGAGCCGGCGGGCACCATCGGCAACCTCCTCGGTCGGATGCCTCACGCCTGCCCCCGGCACCTCACCCCACGCCCCCGCCGCCCGGCTCGACCGCCGCCGCGCCGGGCGCGGGCACCGGCCCGGCACCGGCCTCGGCGGCTGCCCGCAGGACGGCCGGGAGGGCGTGCCGCACCTGGTCGGCGTACCCGGCGGGGGAGGGATGGCAGCCGTCCTCGCTGAACATCCCGGCCGGGTCCGCCCGGAAGCGGTCCACGGGTAGGGTGACGGCCCGCGCGCCCGCCCGCTGGGCCGCGTCCCGCTGGAGGGCGGCCAGCCGCCGGGAGCGACGGGCCGCCGTGCCGTGGATCCAGCGGCGCGTGCCGGCCGCGACGGTGTAGTCCGGGCAGGTCACCACCACGACCGACCAGCCACGACGGCGCAGCTCGGCGGCCACGGCGCCGAGCCGGCGGGCGCACCGCGACAGCCGTACCGGCAGCATCACGTCGTTCCCGCCGACCACCACCACCGCGACACCCGGCCCGGTACCGGCGCGGGCCACCTGGTGGCGCAGCGCACCCGTGACGGCGCCCGCGTGCGCGTGCACCCGCAGCGCGACGGGCGCGCCCGTGTGCCGGGCCACCTCGCGGGCGATCAGCGCGCCCGGCGTCGTGTCCCGGCCGTCCGCCCCCACCCCGGCGCCGAGCGAGTCGCCCAGGACGGCGAGGACGAGCGGGGCGCCGGCGCCGGTCCCGTACCGCCCGGTGGCGAGGGGCACCCGGAGTGCCGCGACGGTGGTGGGGCGGGTCATGACGGCGGTCATGTACGCCCGGACGAGCGCGGTGCGCAGCCGGACGCCGGCCCGGCGGCGGGGCCGGGCGGCCGGTGCGGCCCTCCCCGTGGTGGGCAGGCCCCGCCACGCCACGGCCGTCCCGAGGGCGGCGACCGCTGCCGCGACGGCGGCGGCGCCGGTCAGCCCGTCCAGGAAGGCGTCCTCGGCGGCGGCCAGCAGGGCGGACCCGCGGGGGCCGTCCAGCGAGGCGGCGGCGGTCCGGGCGGCGAGCACATTGTCGCTGACGGCCTCGACCCAGGCGGGCGGGGCGGCCACCCCGGCGAGCGTCTCGCGCAGGTGGCCGGTGTAGAGGGCGGCGAGGACCGAGCCCTGGACGGCGACCCCCAGCGCCGAACCGACCTGCCGGGTGGCGTCGTTGACGGCGGAGCCCACCCCCGCCCGGTGCGGCGGCACCGCGCCCATCACGGTCTCGGTCGCCGCCGCGGCCGTCAGCCCGGCCCCGATCCCGGCCAGCACCTGGACGGCGAGGAGCCGGGCGTACCCCGACGAACTGTCCGTACCGGCCAGGACGGTGAAGGCGACCACCACCACGCCCAGGCCCGCCGTCACCGGCAGCCTGGGCCCGTGCCGTGCCATCAGCGGCAGGGACAGCGCGGCTCCGGCGGCGAGCCCCGCCGGCAGCGGCAGAGTGCGCAGACCCGCCTCCCAGGGGGTGTGCTGCCACACGCCCTGGAGGTACAGCGTGATGACGAACAACGCGCCGAACAGGGCGAACGACATCAGCGCCACCGAGACGGACGCCGCCGCGACGCCCGGCAGGCGCAGCAGGCGTGTTGGCAGCATGGGGTGCGGGCAGCGGGCCTGCTGCCGGGCGAACGCGGCCAGCAGCAGGACGGCCAGGGCGAAGGCCAACAGGATCCCGCCGCTGGTCCAGCCCCGCGCCGGGGCCTCGATGACCGCCCAGACGAGGGTGAGCAGCCCGGCGGCCGACAGCACGGCGCCCGTCAGGTCCAGCGGCCCCCCTCGGGCCCCCCGCCCGCCGCCGGACGCGGAGGCCGGGACCAGCAGCAGGGCCAGGGCGGCGGCGGTGAGGGCGATGGGGACGTTGACCCAGAAGGCGGCGCGCCACGAGAAGTGCTCGACCAGCCAGCCGCCGGCGAGCGGCCCGGTCATCCCGCCGAGCCCGCCGACGGCGGTCCACAGCGCGATGGCCCGCCGCCGCAGGGCCGGTTCGTCGAACAGGCCGCTGATGAGGGACAGCGTGGCGGGCATCAGCAGCGCGGCCCCGGCGCCCATCGCGCAGCGCGCGGCGACGACCTGGCGCACGTCGTCGGTGGCGCCCCCGGCCGCGGAGGCCGCCGCGCACACCAGCAGCCCGCCGACGAACGCCCGCCGCCGCCCCAGGCGTTCGGTGAGCGCGCCGGCGGACAGGACGGTGCCGCCGAGGAGCAGCGCGTACCCGTCGACGGTCCACTGCACCTGCGTCATGGTCGGGCCGAGGTCCCGCTGGAGGTCGGGCACCGCGACATTGAGGACGGTCAGGTCCAGGCCCAGGAGGAACAGGCCCAGGCACACCACGGCGGTGGCGGCCCAGCGGCGCACGGGGGAGGGCGGCGGGCCGCCGGACGGATCGGTGGGGGCGGTCGGTCGCGGCGGGTGCGGCTCACTGGTGTGCATCACTGTCCGGTCGTCCGGGGAGGGCGGCGTGGGGGGAGGGCGGCGTCGGGGAGGGGGTCAGGGCGCGGCCAGGACCAGGACGGCGTTCTGCCCGCCGAAGCCGAAGGAGTTCGACAGGGCGACGTCGAACGCCACCGGGCGGGGGCGCACCGTGACGAGGTCCAGTTCCCGGCCCTCCTCCTGCCGGCGGGTGTTGGCGGTGGGCGGGACGGTCTGGCGCTCCAGCGAGAGGACGGTCAGCGCCGCCTCGACCGCGGCGGAGGCGCCCATCGCGTGGCCGAGGACGCTCTTGGTGGCCGTCACCGGCGGCGGGGAGCCGTGGAACAGCCGCAGCAGCGCCAGCGCCTCGGCGGTGTCCCCGGCCGGGGTGGAGGTGCCGTGGGCGTTGACGTGCCCGACGTCGCCCACCGCGCAGCCGGCGTCGGCCAGCGCGGCGCGGGCGGCGCGCTCCGCCCCCTCGCCCGCCGGGTGCGGGGCCACCGGGTGGTGGGCGTCGGCGCCCGCGCCGAACCCCCGGAGCACGGCCCGGACGCGGGCGCCGCGCCGGCGGGCGTGCTCCGGCCGCTCCAGCACCAGCACCGCGGCCCCCTCGGACAGCACGAACCCGTCGCGGCCGGTGTCGAACGGCCGCATGGCCGCCGCGGGGTCGCCGGTACGGCGGGACAGGGCCTGCAACTGGGCGAAGCAGGCCGCCGCCATCCGGGAGCGGCCCGACTCGCCGCCACCGGTGAGGACGATGTCGCACGCCCCCGACAGCAGCATCTCGCGGGCCACACCGATGGCGGTGGCGCCCGAGGCGCAGGCGCTGGCCACGGTGAAGTTCGGCCCCCGGGCGCCCAGGTCGAGCGCCACCTCGCCGGCCACCATGTTGGGCACGCTGCGCGGCAGCGCCGTCGGGGACACCGCCAGCGGCCGGTCCTGGGCGAGGGCGGCGAACTCCCTGGCGTACGTGTCCAGGCTGTTGCAGCCCGAACCCAGGACGACGCCGATCCGGTCGGCCCGCGGGCCCCCCGGCTCCAGCCCGGCGTCGGCGGCGGCCCGCCGGGCGGTCACCAGCGCCAGGTGCGCGTACCGGTCCAGACGCCGGGCGAGCCTGCGGCCGTACACGGCGTCGGGCTCGAACCCGTCGACCCGGCAGGCGAAGTCGACGGGGAGCCCGGCCAGTTCGGGATCGGTCCGCGCCAGGCTCCGGCCCTGGCACACCGCCTTCCACGTCTCCTCCACCCCGTGGCCGCCGGGGGTCAGCAGACCGATCCCGGTGACGGCGACGTCACGCTCGCGCGGCACGGCCGGCTCCCTTCGTCCGCCGGTACGGGGCACGCACCGGCAGGCCGCCGGGCGCCGCCGGGCCCGCGCCGCGCGCCTCCGGCCCGTGCGGGCTCACGCCGATGCGGGGGCCGGCGACGCCGCTGCGGTCTCGAACCGCTGCGCCAGCTCGCCCAGGGTGCTGTCCAGGTCGACGTCCGTCACCCGCACACTCGTCTCCTCGGAGACCATCACGGACAGTTCCGCGAGGGCCAGCGAGTCCAGTTCGAGGCCGCGCAGGGATGCCTCCGGCGTCACCCGCTCCGCCTCGATGCCGAATTCGTCCGTCAGCAGTCCGGCCAGCAGTTCGTACACGCGCCGCTCCTCGTCGTCCGTCGTGACTGGGTCGAGAAGAGACAATGGCCCACCGCCGGCGGCGGCCGGGCCGGACGGCGGCCGGGCGCCCGGCAGGTTCACGCGCCCGGCGCAAGCACCGGCGGACGCCCCGGTCAGCCGGTGGCGGTGCCGCCGGCGAGGAGGGCCGGGCCGGCCGCGAGGAGCCGGGCGCAGCGCCGGGTCATGTCGTCGGGCGACTCACCGGGGTGCCGGATCCACCAGCGGACCAGGGCGGTGCACAGCCCGCGCCAGGCGTACGCGAGGGCGTCGGCGTCGAGCGGGTCGGCGGGCCCGGCGGCGTCCAGCAGGGCGGCGGTGCCGGTGGTGGCGAGGGCGTCGACGGCGGCCCGGTGGTGCGCGGCCCGCCGGGCGGCCTCGCTGCCGGGCGGCAGGGTGGTGTCGTAGAGGACGAACCAGTCCTCGCGGCGGCCGTCCAGGGTGGTGAACAGGGCGCTCAGCACCCGCAGGGCGGTGGGCGGCGCACCGGGGGAGCGGTCGGCCAGGGCGGTGCGCACGGCGGTCAGCAGCCGGTCGCCGACCGGGTCCAGGCACGCCAGGTACAGGTCCTGCTTGCCGCCGAAGTAGTGGTGCAGCAGCGGTTTGGTGACCCCGACCCGGGCGGCGACGGCCGCCATGGTGGTGGCCTCGTAGCCGTGGCGGCCGAACTCCCCGGTGGCCGCGGCCAGGATCTGGCGCTCGCGGACGGCCCGGGGCACGCCCTTGGTCCCGGCCCGGCCGGCACCCTCCCCGCTGGTTGTCATGCACGGGATATTACCCTACGGTCAATTCCCGTCGGGTCACTTCTCCGGACCTCGCTGGGAGCCGCCCATGCCCGCCGCCACGCCCGCCCCCGGTCCCTCCCGCGCCCGCTCCTGGTGGGGCTGGGGGTACGAGGACGCCCAGCCCGACGACGCCGAGTGCGCCGCCCTGGGCGCCCTGCTGCCGGGCACCCTCCCGCGCCCGCTGCCCCCGCCGCGCGTCGCCGGCCTGCGGATCGCCCGCCCCGGGGCGACGCCCCCGGCCGCGCTCGCCCACCTGGTCTCGGACGACCCCGCCGACCGGGCCGCCCACGCCATGGGCAAGGCGTACCGCGATGTGATGCGGGCCCTGCGCGGGCGGCCCGGCCGCATCCCCGACCTGGTCGCCCGCCCCGCCAGCGGGCAGGACGTGGCCGACCTGCTCGACTGGGCCGGCGGGCACGGCGTCGCCGTCGTCCCCTACGGCGGCGGCTCCTCGGTGGTCGGCGGCGTGGAGTACCGGGGCGACGCCCACCGCGCGGTCCTGTCGCTGGACCTGACCGCGATGGACCGGGTGCTGGCAGTGGACCCGGTGAGCGGCGCCGCCCGCATCCAGGCGGGCGCCCTCGGCCCCGTACTGGAGGCGCGGCTCCGCCCCCACGGGCTCACCCTGCGCCACTTCCCGCAGAGCTTCGAGTTCTCCACCCTCGGCGGCTGGCTGGCCACCCGGGCGGGCGGCCACTACGCCACCGGCCCCACCCACATCGACGACTTCGTCCAGTCCCTGACCGTCGTCACCCCGGCCGGGACCGGCACCTCCCTGCGCCTGCCCGCCTCGGGCGCCGGCCCCTCGCCCGACCGGCTCTTCCTCGGCTCCGAGGGGGCGCTCGGCGTCATCACCGAGGCGTGGATGCGCCTCCAGGAGCGGCCCCGGCACAAGCTCTCCGCGTCCGTGGCGTTCACCGGCTTCCGGCGCGCCCTGGACGCGGTGCGCGCCATCGCCCGCTCCGGTCTCGCACCGGCCAACTGCCGGCTCCTCGACCCCGGCGAGGCGCTGCTGTCCGGCGCATCGGCCGACGGCTCCAGCGTCCTGATCCTCGGCTTCGAGTCCGCCCGCACCCCCGTCGGCGGCCCGCTCGCCGCCGCCCTGGAGATCGCCCGCGACCACGGCGGCCGGGGCGAGGCGCCGGGGGCGGACGGCGGCGCCCCGGGCGACGCGGCCGTGAGCGCCTGGCGCTCGGCGTTCCTGCGCATGCCGTACCTGCGCGACGGGCTGGCCCGGATGGGCGCCGTCGTCGAGACCTTCGAGACCGCCGCCACCTGGGACGCGCTTCCCGCGCTGATCGACGCCGTACGCACCGAGGTGGGCGCCGCCGCCCGGAAGGCCACCGGGCACCCGGCCACCGTCAACTGCCGCCTCACCCACGTCTATCCCGACGGGGCCGCCCCCTACTTCACCGTGGCCGTCGCCGGCCGGCCCGGCGACGAGGTCGCGATCTGGGACGACATCAAGGCCGCCGCCCTCGACGTCCTGCGCCGCCACCGCGCCACGGTCACCCACCACCACGCGGTCGGCCGCGACCACCGCCCCGGCTACGACCTCCAGCGCCCCGAGCCCTTCGCACTGGCCCTGCGCGCCGCCAAGGACGCCCTCGACCCGCACGGCGTCCTCAACCCCGGCGTCCTGGTCGGCTGACCCGACGCCCTCACCCCCGGCCGTGCCGGTACGCCTCCAGGACCTCCTCCCGCCGTACGGCGTCGAGCCGGCGGACCGCCTCCCGGACCGTCACGCCCGAGGACCGCCCGGCGCGCGGCAGGATCCAGGCGTACACCTCGTCCGGGTGCTTCCCGCCCGCCTGCCGCAGCACCCACCCGAGCGCCTTGCGGACGAAGAACCGGGGGTCCTCCAGCAGCGGGTCGGCGACCTCCGTGAAGACGGGCCAGTACCGGCCGAAGCCGTCCCGGTCCCCGAGCGGGACCAGGAAGGACAGCACGCCCGAGCGCCTGATCCACTGCTCCTCCTCGGCGGCCCACCCCCGGCAGGCGTCCAGGGCGCCGGGGCACCGCAGCAGCAGTCGGCCCGCGACCGACCCCGCGAGCAGGTCGACCAGCGCCCAGGTGCGGCTGTCCCGCAGCAGCTCCTCCAGCAGCGCGGTGTCCTCCGCCACCAGTACCCGGACCCGCCGCTCCAGCAGGACGCCCGCCGCGATCCGGGACTCGTGCACCTCCGGACGCCACAGCTCCCGGGCGCAGGACACCACCTGCGCGCGGCCGAGCGGCCCGTGCACCCGGAGCGCCCCGGCCACCAGGTCCCGGACGACCGGCATCCGCACCCCGTAGTGCCGCAGGTCGCTCTTCAAGTAGCGCTTGGCCCACTCCGCGGTCCCGGGATCACCGGCCGCGCGCAACCCCGCCGTCACCTCCTCCACCAGCGCCGCCACCACCGCGTCCACGGGCCCGCTCCTCTCCGCCGTACTGCACCGGACGCGAAGCCACCGGCCGCGTCCGGCCGCCCCGGGACACGATCCCCGTCCCGGAGTGAGGTAATGTTCTCTTGCGCGTCCACCACGGCGAAGGCCACGGGACACGCGCATCGGGACGTGGCGCAGCTTGGTAGCGCACTTGACTGGGGGTCAAGGGGTCGCAGGTTCAAATCCTGTCGTCCCGACTTTACGAAGTCGCAGGTCAGGGGCCGGTTCGGAGACATCCGAACCGGCCCCTGACGCGTTTCCCGGGGCCCGGTGGTCCCGCCGGGGGCGGGGCGTCGCGTATCGGCCGACCGCGCGGGGGCAACTTCGAACTCTTGCCCTCATCTGGCTTAGCGATACCTGCGGTGGGAAACGACTACTGGCGGGCGGTCGCCGGTACGGCCGGGGCGGCGACCGGTGGACCAGGGGAGTGCTGGTGGAGGACGCGCCGCTGTATCTGCGACCGCGGGTGGACCCGCCGCTCGCCTCGCTCCTCCGGGACGCGCCGTTCCTGCACGCGCTGTGCGACGCGCTGGGATCGCCGCTGAACGTGCTGCTCCCGGAGGTGGTCGCACAGAACGCCGAGCGCTTCCGGTCCGTCTACCGGCGCCATCACCTTTCCGGGCGGGTGTACTTCGCGCACAAGGCCAACCGGTCCAGCTCCCCGGTGCGGAGGCTGGCCGCCTGCGACCCCGCCGCCGTCGGGATCGACGTCGCCTCGCTGGGCGAGCTGCGCCATGCGCTGAGCTGCGGCTTCACCGGCGACCGGGTGATGGCCACCGGCCCCAAGGACCGTGAGTTCCTGTGGCTGGCCGCCCGGGTGGGGGCGACGGTCAACCTGGACTCCCCGGGCGAGCTGGAGCAGCTGGCCCGGCTCGTCCGTACGCACGGCCTGGACCGGGCGCCCGTCCTGGTGCGGCTGTCGGAGTTCGAGGCGGACGGCGGGCACACCGGAGCCGGTACGCGGATGCTGTCGCGCCGCAGCCGCTTCGGCACCCCGGTGGCCGCGGCCGGCGCGCTGTGGGAGGCGCTGGAGCGGCACCGCGACGCCGTCGAACTGGCCGGGCTGGCCTACCACCTGGACACCACCGGACTGGAGGAGAAGGCCAGGGCGCTGGAGCGCTGCGTGCTGCTGATGGACGAGTGCCGGGCGCGAGGGCTCGGGCCGCGCGGCATCGACATCGGCGGCGGGTTCGGCGTGGGCTACGTCGCCGACGCGGGCGAGTGGGAGCGGTGGACGACCGCGCTGAGCGAGGCGGTGCTCGGCCTGCGCCCGCCCCTGACCTGGCGCGGCCACGGCTACGGGCTGCGCAACGAGGGCGGCACCGTGCGCGGCACCGCGGCGCTGTACCCAGCCCACCGGCCCGTCGCCGGACCCGGCTACCTCGACGCCCTCCTCTCCCGCCCCTCGCCCGTCCTGGGCCGCCCACCCGCCACCCTGCTCCTGGAGCACCTGAACGACCTGTACGTCGAACCGGGGCGGGCCCTCGTCGACCAGTGCGGCCTGACGCTGGCCCGGGTGCTGGACGTGCGGCCCACCGGGGACGACCCGGCCCGCCACCTGGTGCGCCTCGGCATGAACGCGGGCGACGCCGGCCTGGAGGAGCACGGTGTCCTCGTCGACCCCGTCCTGCTGCCCCGCGCGGGAGAGGCCGCCCCCGGCGGTGACGGGCCCGTCGGGGTCCACCTCGTCGGCAACCTCTGCCTGGAGGCCGACCTGATCACCCGCCGGCTGGTGCACCTGCCCCGGCTGCCGCGCACCGGGGACCTGCTGGCATTCGTCAACACCGCCGGATACGCCATGGACTTCCACGCCCACCGCGCGCAACGCCAGCCCGTGGCCCGGACAGTGGCGGTCACGGAGGCGGACGGTGGCCGGCACTGGTGCCCCGACGAGGACTACTGGCCGCTCACCGACCCGCAGGGAGTGCCGTCTTGAGGTACGACAGCATCACCGATGCCCTGGGCAACACGCCGCTCGTCCGCATCGACCCGTCCGTGCACGGACTGCGCCACATCGACCTGTACGCCAAGCTGGAGATGCTCAACCCGTTCGGGTCCGTCAAGGACAGGCCCGCCTGGCACATGGCCCGCCCGCACCTCCAGCAGGCGGCCGGCGGCGACGCCACGGTGGTGGAACTGTCCAGCGGCAACACCGCCAAGGCCCTCGCCCTGCTGGCCGGCATGCACGGGCTGCGGTTCAAGAGCGTGACCAACCGGATGCGCGTACCGGAGATCAAGGAACTGCTGCTGCTCCTCGGGGCGGAGATCGAGGAGCTGCCCGGGCAGAGCGAGTGCCTGGACCCCACGGACACCGACGATCCGCTGACCCGCTTCCACCAGGCGCTCTCCGACCCCCACAGCACCTACCTGCACACCGACCAGTACTTCAACCCGCGCAACGTCGAGGCGCACGCGGCCGGCACCGGGCCCGAGATCGTCAAGGACCTGGACGGCCGGGTGCCCGACTGGTTCGTCGCCTGCGTGGGCACCGCCGGCTCCTCGACCGGGGTCGCCCGGGTGCTGCGCGAGCACGACCCGACGGTCCGCGTCCTCGGACTGGTCGCCGACAAGGGCGACTTCATCCCCGGCATCCGCACCATCGACGAGGTCCACCAGGTGGGCCTGTTCGACCCCGCGACGTACGACGCGATCGCCTCCGTCACCTCCCAGGAGGCCATCGACGGCATGGTGACCCTCATCCGGCGCTGCGGACTGCTGTCGGGACCGACCGGCGGCGCCGCGTACCACGGAGCCGTCCGGCGCCTGGCGTCCGTCGACGCCGAACTGGCGGGCACCGGCAGCCGCCGGACGGCGGTGTTCATCGTCTGCGACCGGGCCGAGAGCTATCTCAGCTATGTACGCGCCCGGCGGCCGGAGCTGCTGGGCGCCGCCCGCCGCGGCCACCTGGCCGCCTCGCTCACCGACAGCGAGGTCCGCGCCGGGGCCCGGACGGTCGGGGTCGACGAAGCCCGGCACTGGCTGGCCGGCGGCGACCCCCGTCCGCTGGTGGTCGACCTGCGCGGGCCGCACGCCTACGCCGCGCTGCACATCGAGGGCTCGGTCAACATCGTCGACGAGCTGTTCGAGGAACTGGTCCGCACCGGGCTGCCGTTCAGCAAGAGCACCCCGGTGCTGCTCGCCTGCCCGGTGGGCGAGAAGTCGCTGCGCTACGCCGCGCTGCTGACCCGTATGGGCCACCCGGACGTGCGCAGCCTGGCGGGCGGTGTCGTCGCCTGGCGGGACGCGGGCGCCCCGCTGGTGCGGGAGTGAAACCGGTGAGCGGAGCGGCCCACGACACGGACGAGGCGTGGCAGCGGTCGGTGCGGGCGCAGTTCCCGATCATCGTCGCGCACCCGGAGCTGGCGTACCTGGACAGCGCGGCGACCTCGCAGAAACCCCGGGCCGTGCTGGACGCCGTGCAGACGTACCTCACGACCTGCAACGCCAACGCGGGGCGCGGGGCCTACCCCTGGGCCAACCGGACCACCGAGCTGATCGAGCGGGCCCGGCACCGGGTCAAGGAGTTCCTCGGCGACCCCGAACCGGACCGCTCCGCCGTCCACTTCACCGCCGGCACCACCGAGGGCCTGCGGGTCGTCGCCCACGACTGGCTCATGGAGTACCTCGCCGACGGCGACGAGATCCTGGTCCCGTTCGCCGACCACCGGGCCAACCTCGACCCCTGGCTGGAGACCCGGAGCCGGCTGGCCGCCCGCGGTGTCACGGTCCACGTCCGCGCCCTGCCGTACCAGGAGGCGTCCGGCGACTACGACCACCGCGCGCTCGCCTCGGCCGTCGGGCCGCGTACCCGCTTCGTGGCCGCCACCCACGTCCACCATGTGTACGGCGGCGACATGAACGTCCACCGGCTGCGCGCCGCCGTCGGCCCGCACGTACCGATCTGCCTGGACGCCGCCCAGAGCGCCGGCCACCTTCCCCTCCGGGTCGGCGATCCGGCGCTGGACGTCGACTTCGTCGTCTTCTCCGGGCACAAGGCGTTCGCGCTGCCGGGCACCGGAGCGGTCTGGGCCCGCAACACCCGCGGTCCGGTGCTGCGGCCCGCCGGATGGCAGGGCACCCCCAACACGGTGGGCGTGGTCTCGCTGCTGGCCGCGCTCGACTGGCTGGACACAGTCGGGGTCGCCCGCGTCGGCGCCCATGTCACCGCGCTGGCCACCCGGCTGACGGACCGTCTGCGCCGGCTGGACGCGTACGAGATCCTCGGCTGCCCCGCCAGCCTGGCGTCGGACACGGCGCTGCCCCCGGCGCAGCGCCGACAGGGCATCGTCACCTTCCGGCACCGCTCCATCCCTTCGGACGATCTCGGGTTCATCCTCTTCAGCCACGGCTTCATGGTCCGCGCCGACAGCCTCTGCCAGGCGGGCGCCGACGACAAGGACGGCTCCGTGCGGGTGAGCCCGCAGGTGTACAACACCGCCGAGGAGGTGGACCGCCTGCTGACCGTGCTCACCGATCTGGCGTAAGACCCAGGGATATCAGCTATTGATAACCGTTTCCACCTGTAGATTGCCCGGTACCGGCGGCAGGTGGAGAACGGAAGAGGTGGCGCGACCGGTGGGCGTGAGCATGGCAGCGGCCAGGACGTGGGTGGAGCGCTGGGAACAGCAGCAGCAGCGGTACGCGGTCGACCGCGAGGAGCGCTTCACGGTGATCTCGGACGTCGTCGAGCACATCTGCGCCGGCCGCCCCCGGCCGCTCCTGCTCGACCTGGGCTGCGGGCCCGGTTCCCTGTCCGCCCGGCTCGCCCGCCGCCTGCCGGACGCCGAGATCGTCGCGGTCGACATGGATCCCGTCCTGCTGGAACTGGGCCGCACCCACCACGGGGACGCCGCCCGGTATGTGGACGCGGTGATCGGCGAGGACGGCTGGACCGGCGCCCTCGGGCTGGACCGCGGCCTCGACGCCGCCGTGTCGACCACCGCCCTGCACTACCTGCCCGCCCCCGTCCTGCTGGAGACCTACCGCGCCATCGCGGTGCTCCTGCGCCCCGGTGGAGCCCTGGTGAACGGGGACCACTTCCCCGCCACTGAGGGGCCCTGCTCGCACCTGACCGCCCATGTGGGGCGCCGCCGCGCCGAGCGGTCCGGCGGCCACGGCCACGAGGACTGGGACTCCTGGTGGCTGGCCGCGGCCGCGGACCCCGACCTGGCCGGCCTGTTCGCGCGCCGGGAGCGGGCCCGCCCGGCGTCCGGCGCCGCCAACCACCATCTGCCGCTCGGCCGGCACGCCGAACTGCTGCGCCGGGCCGGGTTCCGCCATGTCGCCCCGGTGTGGCAGGTGGGCGACAGCTGTGTGCTCGTGGCGCTCAAGGACTGACCGGCCCGGCACCCCGGGCCGCGCGGCGGCGTACCCGTCAGACCGCTCGCCGGATGGCGCGCAGCACGACGTCGTCGACATGGTGGGTGCTGACCGCGCCGGGGGGACGCGGCCGGGTCTCGTGGACCTCGACCTCCCAGGTGCCGGGGTCGGCGGCGAGCGCCGCGGCGATCTCGGCCACACCGACGAACGCCTCCGGGTCGTACATCCGGGTCTGCGTCGCGACGTCCACCGGGCCGTGCGCCGGGGCGGGGTCGTGGTGCACGACCAGGAGCGTGCCGCCGGGGGCGACGGCGGCGAGCAGGCTGCGCAGCCCGCGCCGGTCGGGCGTCCGCTTGAACGAGCCGTACTGCAGGGAGACCAGGTCGAAGGTCGCGGTGCCGAACGGCGCCGGATCGTTGGCGTCGCCGCGTACGAGGTCGACGGCGAGCCCGCGGCGCTCGGCCTCGGCGCGGACCCGCGCGAGCGCGTTGCCGGAGATGTCGGTGGCGGTCACCTTCCAGCCGCGCTCGGCCAGCCAGAGCGCGTCGGCGCCCTCGCCGGTGCCGACGTCGAGCGCCCGGCCCGGGGCCAGCCCGGACACCTCCTGGACCAGGGTGCCGTTGGGGTTGCCGCTCCAGGTCCGGTCGGGGCCCCCGTACCGCTGGTCCCAGTCGGCCTCCTCGCCCGAGTGCCGGACGGTGTCGCGCAGATCCTCCTCGGCCAGGCTGAAGGCGATCATGGCGCCCGTCCGGCTGCCCTGGGCGGCCGACGGCAGCACCTGCAGGCTCGGGTCGGTGACGTTCCCCGCGGCGTAGATGCCCGGTACGGCGGTCTCGCCGCGCGGGTCGACCGCCAGGACGTCGCCGGCACCGGACGGGTGCGGGGTCGCGGCGAGCCCGACTCCGGCCAGCACACCGGTTCGTGCCGTGAACCGCGGGCCGACCACGACCGCGTCGGCCTCCAGCACGCGACCGCCGTCGAGTTCGACCCCGG
This sequence comes from Streptomyces sp. NPDC015131, assembly GCF_043079975.1. Classification (NCBI taxonomy): domain Bacteria; kingdom Bacillati; phylum Actinomycetota; class Actinomycetes; order Kitasatosporales; family Streptomycetaceae; genus Streptomyces; species Streptomyces sp. NPDC015131. Next base: position 1,097,018 of record NZ_JBIBVB010000001.1, read on the forward strand.
ACACCTCCCCGTCCGGCCCGGTGAGGACCCGGCGGACCACGCCGCGCTCGACCGGGACGCCGGAGGAGGCGAGGGCGGCGACGGCTGCCTCGTCCAGCCCGGCCGGGTCGTGCAGCACGACGGTCAGCCGGTCGGTCAAGTGCCGGAACAGCGGGGCCGGGTGGAGCCCCAGGGGGTGTGTGACGATCTGCACCAGGCGCTGGTCGCGCACCTCGAAGCCGTGGCAGAACGGGCAGTGGATCACACCGCGCCCCCATGCCTCGGCGACCCCGTCGATCTCGGGCAGCTCGTCGGACAGGCCGGTCGCGACGAGGACGCGCCGGGCCACCAGCGTGTGCCCGCCGGTCAGGTCCAGCCGGAACCGGCCGTCGTCGCGGCGGTGCACCCCCAGGACCCGGCCGGCGAGCACCTCCCCGCCGTACGCGCGCACCTCGGCGCGGCCGGTCTCCCTCAGCTCGCCGGGCGAGGCGCCCTCGTGCCCCAGGTAGCCGTGCATATGTGCGGCCGGGGCGTTGCGCGGGGTGCCGTCGTCGACCACGACGACGCTGCGCCGCTGGCGGGCGATCTGCAGGGCGGCGCCGAGGCCGGCGGCCGAGCCGCCGATCACCGCGACGTCGCAGTGCCGCTCCTGGGTGGGGGGCCGGCCCTCGCCGCCGTGCGCGCCATGGTCGGAAGGGGATGAATGCCGGGTGTGCCCGGAGTGCTGGTTCATGGTTCCGACCGTACGACGCCCGGCGGTCTTCGCAAAGCGTCTTGCGCAATCCGCAAGGAGTGCCAGGATGGACACATGAACGGAATCGCCGACATCGAGGCCCTGGCGCGGTCGCGCCTGCGCAGCATGCGCACCACCCTGGGGTATTCGCTCGACGAGCTGGCCGAGCGCACCAACCTCAGCCCGTCGACCATCAGCCGCGTCGAGACGGGCAAGCGCACCCTGAGCCTCGATGTGCTCGTGCCGCTGGCCAATGCCCTGCATGTCAGTCTCGACGTGCTCTTCGAGGTGCCCACGGACGAGGACGTCGTGATCCGTCCGGTCGCGCACAGCAGTGGCGCGCGGACGACCTGGCACCTGAGCCGGCCGGACGGGCGCACGGTCGCGATGAAGATGCGCCTGGAGCCGTCCGCCGCGCGGCCCGCGCAGCGGGTGCATCCGGGCCACGACTGGTTCCTGGTCCTGGAGGGGCGCGTGCGGCTCTGGCTGGGCGAGCGGCAGATCGATGTCGCCGAGGGGGAGGCGGCGGAGTTCGCCACGATGGTCCCGCACGCGATCACCGCACTGGACGGCCCCGCCGAGCTGATCATGATCTTCGACCGTGAGGGGCAGCGCGCGCATGTGCACCAGTGAGCGGGCGGGAGGTGCGGTCGCGCCCTCGGTGCGCCGACCTCCGCCCGTTTTGCCTCGCTTGTTCCTGTCCGTGCCTCATGAATGGACCGAACTCCGACCGCTTGTTGAAAATGAGTGTCATCATCAGATAGAAGTACGGGGTGCTCACCTCACAGTCGGCGCCGGGGCTTTCGACGGCCGGAGTGCGCCCCTTCGCGCTCCCCGCCCTCCGGCACCCCACGGTTTCCACGCTTCTGGCCGATCACCGCACCCTGCTGTCCGACCTGCTCGACGGCCTGGGGTCACCGCTGCACATCGTGCTGCCGGAGATCTTCGAGGAGAACGTCACCGGCCTCCGGCAGGCGTTCGCCGAGGCGGGCGCCACCGCCGACCTCCTGTACGCCAAGAAGGCGAACAAGGCCGACTGCTACATCCGTTCCGCCGCCGCCCTCGGGATCGGAGTCGACGCCGCCAGCACCCCCGAACTGGTCAAGTCCCTGGCCGGGGGAGTGCCCGGACACCGCATCGGCATATCCGGCCCGGAGAAGGACGACACCCTCCTCACCCTCGCCGTCCAGCACGACTGCCTGGTCGCCGTCGACTCGGTCAGCGAACTGCGCCGGCTGGCCGCCGCCGCGTGCCGCGCACACAGCCGGGCGCGAGTGCTGCTGCGGTCCCGCACGACCGGTCAGCCCGGCAGCCGCTTCGGGATGTCCCCCGCCGAGCGTGACGCGGCCGTCGGCCTGTGCGCCGAACTCACCGGCCACATCACGCTCCAGGGCTTCTCCTTCCACCTCAACGGCTACTCCGCCGAGGAACGCGCGCGCGCCGCGAGCGAGATGATCGACCACTGCCTCGACGCCCGGCGGCGCGGCTCACCCACCGCCACCCTGGTCGACATCGGGGGCGGGCTGCCGGTCCGCTATGTCGAGCCACGGCTCTGGGACGCGTTCGTCGAGCAGAACGCGCCCTCCCACTACCACGCGGCCAAGGACTTCAACGGCTTCTATCCGTACGGGGGACAGCCCGCCGCCCAGGCGGTGCGCGCGATCATGACGCACCCGGTCGACGGCGCCGGGAGCCTCGCGCGGAAGGCGGAGCGCCACGGCATCCGGTTCGTCGTCGAACCCGGCCGGGCCCTGCTGGACCAGGCCGGCTTCACCCTCTTCCGCGTCCAGCAGGTCGACGACCGGCGCGACACCGACGGGTACGCGATCGTCACGGTCGCCGGCAGCAGCTTCAGCCTCTCCGAGCAGTGGTTCCAGAGCGACTACCTGCCCGACCCGCTGCTGTTGTCCGCCCGGCCCGCCGCCGACGAGCTGTTCCCGGCCTGTGTCGCGGGCTCGACCTGCCTGGAGAGCGACCTGGTGACCTGGCGGAAGATCGGCTTCCCCCGGCCCGTGCACCGCGGTGACCACCTGGTCTACCTCAACACGGCCGGTTACCAGATGGACTCCAACGAATCACCGTTCCACGACGCGCCGCTGCCCCTGAAGGCCGTCCTCCGCCTCGGCGGCGGCCAGGCCGGGCCGCGCTGGTGCCTGGACGGAATCTGACGTGACACCCCGATTGAAGGAGCACCCCCGCATGTCACAGAGCTACGCCCCGCCCGGGCAGTTGTGGCTCCTGCCGCAGTCCCAGCAGGAAGGGCTGGACCTCGACCACCGCCAGGTGATCGAGGTCGTCGAGCGGGCCTACCGCGCACTGCGCGAGGGCGGCTCGGACAACCCCGTCAAGACGATCATCGACGATCCCGGCCACCACTCGCTGAGCTACTCGATGGTGGCGAGGGACGGGGGCAGCGGCACCGTCTGCTTCAAGGCCGTCTACGAGTTCGACCCGCGCCGCACCCGGGACAGCTACCGGTTCCACTCGTTCGTCTTCCTCGTCGACGACACCACCGGAGCGCCCGTCGCGCTGATGGACGTGGTGAAGCTCGGCCCCCTGCGGTCGTCGGCCACCACCGCGCTGTTCGCCCGCGCGGCCTGCCCCGACGCCCGGACCGCCCTGGTCGTCGGCACCGGGGTGCAGGGGCAGGCGGCCCTGCCGATGCTGGTCGCCGCCCTGCCGGGACTGGAGCGCCTCCAGGTGGCCGGGACCTGGCCCGAGGGCCTGCGCGCGGTCCAGGACAGCGTCGAGGGCCGCGAGGTCGAGATCGTCGGGGATCTCCGGGAGGCCGCCGGCGAGGCCGACATCGTGATCGGCGCCGCCGGCCTGTCCGTCACCCAGGAGGTCCGGCGGGACTGGCTGAAGCCGGGCTCCGTCGCCGTACTCCTCGGATACGGCGTGCACGCCGACGTGTGCCACGGCGCGGACTACCGGATCGCCACCGACACCGCCCAGATGCACGCCACCTGCGACGACCTGCGGGGCGACGACGGCAGCCTGCCGTCGGTCGACGCCCAGCTGCCCGACGTCCTGCTCGGCCGGGCACCCGCCCGGCGCACCCCGGACGACGTGGTCTTCGCCTACAACAGCGGCATGGCGGTCACGGACGCCGCACTGGGCCGGTACATAGCCGACCTCGCGCAGGCGAGCGGGCGCGGGGAAAAGGTCAACTTCTGGTGAGCGGTACCCGTACGACCGACACGACCGACACGACGGACACTGCCGCCGCCCCGACGGAGGCCGGCGCCGGCTGGTGGGTCACCCACTCCCGGGCGCTGCTCAGGCTCGCGTTCCCGCTGATCCTGACCAACTTCGCGTACGTCGCGCTGACCACCGTGGACATCGTGATGCTGGGCAGGCTCGGGGCGGTCGAGATCGCCGCCGCCGGTCTGGCCATCGCGCTGTTCAATCAGTTGCGCACCACCGGGACCGGCCTGGTCACCGGGGTCAGCAACCTGGTGGCCGAGGCGCGGGTGCGGGACGACCGGGAGCGGATCGGCGCCCTGCTGTTCGCCGGCTTCTTCTGGGCGACCGTCTGCGGTGTGGTGTTCTGCGCCGCGCTGCTGCTGATCGGACCGCTGCTCCTCCTGCTCGGCCAGGACCCGGAGGTGGTCGACAAGGCCGGTGACTTCCTGCTGGTGCTGGCCCCGGGCATGCTGCCCTGCCTGTGGTTCCAGAACCTGCGGCACGTCACCACCGGCCTCAAGCGCCCCGGCCCGCTGCTGGCCATCACCCTGGCCTCGGTCGGCGTGACCATCGCCCTGAACTACGCACTGATCTATGGCGAGTTCGGCCTGCCGGAGTTCGGATTCACCGGCGTCGCCATCGCCACCGTCACGGTGTTCCTGCTGTCCTTCCTGGCGTTCGTCGCGGTGATCCTGCGCGACCCCCTGCTGCGCCCGTACCTCACCGCGCCCGCCGCGCGCCGCTGGGACGGGGACGCGGTCCGGTCGGTCTGGCGCCTCGGCCTGCCGATCTCGGGAACCTACGCCTCGGAGGCCGGGTTCTTCAGCGTCCTCACCCTGATCATCGGCTCCCTCGGGGTCGACGCCCTGGCCGCGCAGACGGTGCTGAACCAGATCGTCTACATCGTCTTCATGATCTCGGCCGGACTGTCCCACGCGGCGTCCATCCACATCAGCGAGGCCGACGGCCTCGACGACTACCCCACGGCACGCCGCACGGGGCTCCTGGGCACGGCCTGGGGCGTGATCGCGACGCTGCTGATCGCCGTCCTGTACCTGGTGATCCCGGAGCCGATCGTGTCCCTGTTCCTGTCGGCCGAGCACGCCGGCAACACCGACATCGTCGCGCTCACCGTGACCGGGCTGCTGATCGCCGCCCTGATGCAGGTCTTCGACGCCACGCAGAACATCGGCAACGGCATCCTGCGCGGCATCGGCGACACCGCCGGGCCCTTCCGGATCTCCCTGGTCGGCTACTGGCTGATCGGGCTGCCCGCCGGCTACCTGCTCGGCGTGACCGCCGACTGGGGCGTCGAGGGCGTCTGGATCGGCCAGACCATCGGCCTCGCGGCCACCGCCGCCATCCTCCTGGTCGCGTTCCTGCGCCGCGTCGACCGGCTCCACCGGGAGACCTCGGGCGCACCCGTCCCGCGATCGGAGCCGTCATGAACCCCGTCCTCGCACCGGCCACCTCCGCACCCCTGATACGCGGCGAAGTGGCGGGCCTGCCGCTCTACGACCCCGGCGCCGACCCGGACGAGGTGGCCGCCCTCAGCGGCGGCCGCGTGATCAAACTGTCCAACAACGAGAGCCCGTACGGCGTCTCTCCCGCGGTCACCGACGCCGTACGCCGCACCCTGGCCGGCGGTGTCTCCCGCTACCCCGACCCCACCGGCAAGCGGCTCGCCGAGGCCGTTGCCACCACCCTGGACGTGCCCGCCGGGCACATCGTCCTCGGCAACGGCTCGGAGAACATCCTGGAGTTGCTGTGCCAGGCGGTGCTCGACCCCGGTGACCTGGTGGTCACCCAGGCGCCCGGGTTCGCCCTGCACGAGATCTTCCCCCGCGTGATGGGCGCCCGGGTCACCAAGGTCCCGGTGACCGACGACTTCGGGTTCGACCTGGCCGCCTGGCGGGACGCGCTGGCCGCGGGCCCCAAACTCGTCTTCCTCGCCAACCCCTGCAACCCCACCGGCGCGGTGATCGGCGCCGGTGAACTGGAGCAGGTCGTCGCCGCCGTACCCGAGTCGGCGCTGCTCGTACTGGACGAGGCGTACGGCGAGTTCGCCCGCACCGACCCCGCGTACCCCGACGGGCTGGAGGCCCTGCGCCGCCTGGACCGGCCGTGGATCGTGCTGCGCACCTTCTCCAAGGCGTACGGCCTGGCGGCCTTCCGGGTCGGGTACGGCATCGCCTCCGACACCGCCCTGATCCAGGCACTGGACCGGGTCCGCACGCCCTACAACGTCAACCAGCCCGCCCAGGACGCCGCCATCGCCGCACTCGGCGACCACGAGCACCTGGCCGGCACGGTGCGCCGGACCGGCCTGGAGATCGCCAGGGTCACCGACCGGCTGCGCGGCGCGGGACTGCGCGTGGTCCCGTCCGCGACCAACTTCCTGTTCATCGACACCGGTCACCGATCCGACCGCGTCGCCCGCGAGCTGCACCGCGCCGGAATCATCGTCAAGGCGTGGCGCGAGCCGGGATACGAGACCTACATCCGAGCCTCCCTGTCGACACCCGACGAGAACGACGTGTTCGTGCGGTGTCTGACGGAGATCTGCGCGAAGGGAACGCTGTGATCACGAGCAAGGTATCCGACCTGATAGGCCGCACGCCCCTGCTCACCCTGCCGGTCGCGGACGGCATGGCGACCGTCCTGCTGAAGCTGGAGCAGTTCAACCCCACCGGCACCGCCAAGATCCGGATGGCCAGGAACATGGTCGACGAGGCGGAGGAGGCCGGGCTGCTCGCCCCCGGCGGATGGCTCGTCGAGTCCACCTCCGGCAACACCGGGCTCGGCCTGGCACTCGTCGCCGCCGAACGCGGCTACAAGTTCACCGCCGTGGTCGACAACCACTCCAGCACCGACAAGCTGCGCGGCATGCTCGCCTACGGCGCCGACATCCTCAACGTCGCCGGGGACGAGGAGGGCCTCGCCACCGCCGAGCGCGACACCGTGGCCGAGCGGCTCGCGGCCGAGCACGGCGCGTACTGGACCGCCCAGCACCGCAACATGGGCAACCCCAACGGCTACCGGCCGCTCGCCCGCGAACTGCACGACGACCTCGGCGACGGCATCGACTACCTGTACGGGGCGGTCGGCACCGGCGGCTCGCTCTGCGGCACCGCCCGCGTCCTGCGGGAACGCATCCCGGACCTCACGGTCGTCGGCGTCGAGCCGGTCGGGTCGGTCGTCTTCGGCGGGCCGGGCGCGCCGTACCACCAGTCCGGGACCGGTACGCCCGAGGGCTCGGAGATCGGTGGCGTCGTCGACTACGACGTGATCGACGAGGGGGTCAAGGTCAGTGACGCGGAGGCCTTCGAGACCTGCCGCTACCTGGCCAGGAACGTCGGCGTCCTGATCGGCGGCTCGGCCGGCGGCGTGGTCTTCAAGGCCCTGGAGCGCGCGCGGACCGCCGGGCCCGGCGCCACCGTCGTCGTGCTGGTCTGCGACGGCGGCGACAAGTACCTCGACACCGTGTTCAACGACGACTGGATGGCGGCGAACGGCCTGTTCGACGAGCAGGTCCACCTCCGGCTGGCCGCGATGCTCCGGTAGCGGCGCCCTCGCCCGATCTCGTACCGCCCGCACGCCCTCACGTACCGACTCTCCCCGAGCAAGGACCATGAAGAAGACCACCACAGCACTCGCCGCCCTCCTGGCGTTCACCGTCGCGGGCTGCGCCGGCGACACGACCTCCGGCGCCGCCGCCGGCAAGGACACCGCCGACGGGAAGAACGCCACGGCCCACCCGTTCACCCTCGACAACTGCGGCACCAAGGTGACGTACACGTCCGCGCCCCGGAAGGTCGTCACCCTGAACCAGGCCGCCGCCGAGATCCTCATCCACCTGGGCGTGGGCGACCGGATCGCCGGCACGGGCTACGAGATCGAGAAGCCCTCGGCCGATGTCGCCGGGCAGTACAAGAAGATCCCCCAGCTGTCCGCGAAGGGGGGCACCGTCAAGCACGAGAAGCTCCTCGAAGCACAACCCGACTTCGTCTACAGCTCGTTCGCCAGCTTCCTCACCAAGGAGGAGGCCGGCGACCGCAAGGAGCTGCACGACCTGGGCGTACCGACCTACCTGACCGAGTTCGACTGCGCGTACCACCAGGCCGTGCCCGACGCGAACTTCGACATGCTGTTCGAGGAGTACCGCCGGCTCGGGAAGATCATGGGCGTGCCCGAGGCGGGGGAGAAGCTGGCGGCCGAGCAGAAGGCCGTGGTCGACAAGGCGGTCGGCGAGGCCGGGAAGCGGGACAAGCCGCTGAAGGTCATGTGGTTCTACTCCACCTTCGAGGGCACGCCGTGGGCCGCCGGCCCCGGTGGCCTGCCGCAGCACATCTCGCAGCTCGTCGGGGTCGAGAACATCTTCGCCGACGCCAAGACCAAGTGGGCCGAGGTCAGTTGGGACGAGGTCGCCGCCCGCAACCCCGACGTCATCATCCTGGCCGACCTGACCCGCGGCGAACCCAACGACACCGCCAAGGAGAAGATCGCACTCCTCAAGAAGGACCCCCTCACCAGCAAACTCGCCGCGGTCAAGGGCAACCGGTTCATCACCCTCCCCGGCGCGGCGATGGATCCGAGCTACGGCAGTGCCTCCGTGGTCCCCGCCCTGGTCGGCGGACTGAAGAAGCTCGGCTGACCCCCGGCGATGACGACCACCTCCCACACGACCCCCGCGCGCACCGGCACCCCGCCCACCGGCGGTGAGAAGGTGCCGGTGCGCCGGCGGCGCGTCCCGGCCGTGGTGCTCCTCCTCCTGGCCGTCGCCGGACTCCTGGTGTCCGTGGTCACCGCGACCCTGTTCGGGAGCGCGGACATCCAGGCCCTGGACGTCGTCTCGACGATCCTGCGCCACACCGGCCTGGAATCCCTCGCCCCCACGCCACCGCTGCCGGGCCTCCACGACGCCCTGATCTGGCAGTCCCGCTTTCCGCGCGTCCTGCTCGCCGCGGCCGTCGGCATGGCCCTCGCGGTCTCCGGCGCGGTCCTTCAGGCGGTCACCAGGAACCCCCTGGCCGACCCCTATCTGCTGGGCGTCTCCTCCGGCGCCTCCACCGGGGCGGTCGCGGTGCTCCTGCTGGGCATCGGCGGAAGCATCTCCCTGTCGACCGGCGCGTTCGCCGGCGGCCTGGTCTCCTTCGCCGTCCTGCTGGTCCTGCTCGGCGGGGGCCGCGTGGCCAGCCCCTCCCGCGTGGTGCTCACCGGCGTGCTGGTGTCCCAGTTCTTCGCCGCGGTCACCTCGGTGATCCTCATGGTCAGCGGCGACGCCAACTCCACCCGCGGCTTCACCTACTGGCTGCTCGGCACCTTCGCGGGCGCCCGGTGGGAGGGGGTGGCCGTCACCGTGGTGGTCATCCTGGCCGGCGTGGCCGCCGTCCAGTTCTTCGCGCCCGCCCTCGACGCCTTCACCTTCGGCTGGGACTCCGCCGAGGCCCTGGGCGTCAACGTCACCGCGGCCCGCGTCTGGCTGATGGTGCTGACCTCGGTCATGACCGCCGCCGCCGTGGCGGCCTCCGGCGCGATCGGCTTCATCGGGCTGCTCGTCCCCCATGCCGTACGCATCCTGGCGGGCCCCACGCACCGCTCCCTGCTTCCCCTGTCCGCGATCGTCGGCGCCGTCTTCCTCATCTGGGTGGACGTGTTCGCGCGGACGGCGTTCTCGCCCCACGAACTGCCGGCCGGCGTCATCACCGCGCTGCTGGGCGCGCCCGCCTTCGCCCTGGTCCTGAAGCGTCTGGAGTCCTGATGGGCAGCATCACCACCACCCGGCTCTCCTGGTCGGTCCAGGGCCACCGGCTGCTCGACCACATCGACATGGAGGCCCGGGACGGGCAGGTCGTCGGCCTCCTCGGCCCCAACGGCTCGGGCAAGTCGACGCTGCTGCGCCTGCTCGCCGGACTGCGCCGCCCCGACACCGGGGACGTCCGCATCGACGGCACCGGCCTGCACGACCTCGGCCGCCGGGTGCGGGCCCGGCGCCTCGCCGTCGTCGAGCAGGACGTGACCGCCCACCACCACGTCACGGTCCGCCAGGTCGTGGAGCTGGGCCGCACCCCGTTCCGCGGCCGCTTCGACGCGCTGACCGACCGCGACCGGCGGATCGTCGACGCGGCGCTGGAACGGACCGACATCACCGCCAGGCAGCACCGGACCTGGCACACCCTCTCCGGGGGAGAGAGGCAGCGCGCCCAACTCGCCCGCGCCCTCGCCCAGGAGCCCCGGGAGATCCTGCTCGACGAACCCACCAACCACCTCGACATCCGCCACCAGCTCGAACTGCTCGACCTGCTGACCTCGCTGGACGTCACCTGCGTCGTCGCCCTGCACGACCTCAACCTCGCCGCCCGGTACTGCGACCACCTCGTCGTCCTCGACCACGGCCGGGTGGCGGCGGCGGGCGCCCCCGAGGCCGTCCTCACCCCGGACCTGATCGAGACGGTCTACGGCGTCCGGGTCCTCGTCGACCGCGAGCCCACCACCGGAACCCTCCGCATCACCTACCTGGCCGCCACCGCCGCGGGAGCGACGGCCACGACAGCGCCGCAACCGGATCTCCCGTAGGGCTCACGCCTCCCCGGGGCGTACCCGGGGCGTCCCGCGGCTCAGGCCGGTGGCGCCGTCGAGGCGCGGGCCTCCAGCGACCAGGCGTGCGGCCGGACGGTGTCCGGGGCGGCGCGGTCGAGCAGGATGTCGCAGAGCAGCGCGGCACAGGCCCGCCCGTAGTCGGCGGGGCGCAGGTCGATGGCGGTGACCGGCGGATCGCCCGCGCGTACGGCGGCGCCGTCGACGCACGAGGCGACCAGGAGGTCCCGCCCCGGGACCCGGCCCGCCGCCACGGCCGCGCGCAGGACGCCCACGGCCGCCCCGTCGGGGCCGCAGATCACCGCGTCGGTCGCCGGATCGCGGGCCAGCAGCTCCCGGGTGGCACCGGCGGCCTCGCCGGCGCTCGCCGCGAACGGGACCGGACGGACGGCGACGGGCACCCCGTGGGCGGCGCTCCAGCTCTCCGCCGCCGTCCGCAGCGCGCGCGCCCAGGCCGACTCGGACCGGGGCGCGAGCAGGGCCGGCCGGCGGGCGCCGCGCTCGTGGACGTGGTCCAGCAGGGCGGTCAGGGAGGCGGCGTTGTCGCAGACGACGGCGGCGCTCGGGGCGGGCGCCGGGCCGAGGTGACGCTCACCGGTCACGACCGGCAGGCCCGCGTCGAGCAGCCGGGGGACGGTGACGTCGGCGGCGTCGGGGTCGATGACGAGCAGCCCGTCCATGCGGGAGGCCGGCGGGCCGTGCGTCCCGCCCCGCGCGCCGAGCAGGATGACGTCCAGCCCCTCCTCCTGGCAGCGCTCGACGGCTCCGAAGGCGAGCGTCATGTAGTAGTCGAGCCGGGTCGCGGTGTGCGGGAGGTGGAGGCCCACGGCGCCGGTGCGCGAACGGCGCAGCCGCCGGGCGGCGCTGTTGGCGCGGTAGCCCAGCTCCTCGGCCACGTCCCGGACGCGCCGGCGCGTCGCCTCGGCCACCCGGCCCGACCCCTGGAGCGCGTCGGAGGCGGTGCTCTTGGACACCCCGGCGGCTCGGGCGACATCGATCAGGGTCACGGTGCGGGCGGTCACGCCGGGAGTCTATCCGGTCGGCCTCCCGCTGCCGGAACGTTCCGGCAGCCAGCGGCCCACTCGTACGCCGGAAGATTCCGGCGCAGGTGACGACGGTCCCGCCGGAACGTTCCGGCAGAGGCGGCGAACCTCTTGCCGGAACGTTCCGGCAGGGGTTACGGTCAGGCTGCCGGAACGTTCCGGCACACCTCCGCCCACCCCCGTGCCGGAACGTTCCGGCACGCTCTCCACCCGTCTGGATCCCCATGCGCGTCATCACCGCCCTCACCCCGCCCGCCTCGCCGGCCCGCAAGCGCCCGGCCGACCGCTCCCCGCTGCGGGTCGCCGCCGTCCAGCAGCGCTGGCACCGCGACCCCGCCGAGCACCGCGCCGCCCTGATGGAGGGCGTGCGGCTCGCCGCCGCCGAGGGCGCCCGGGTGGTCTGCCTCCAGGAGCTGACGCTCTCGCCGTACTTCGCGGTGGTCCGCAAGGCCGACCACCCCGAGCCGGCCGAGCCCGAGGACCTGCGCACCGGCCCGACCCTCGCCTTCGCGTCCGAGGCCGCCCGCATCCACGGCGTGTACGTGCACGCCTCCCTGTACGAGCGGGCCCCCGCGCCCGGCGGCGAGGACGACGGCCTCGGCTACAACACCGCCGTCCTCGTCGCCCCGGACGGCACCCTGGTCCGGCGTACCCGCAAGACCCACATCCCGGTCTCCGAGGGCTACTACGAGGACCACTGGTTCCGGCAGGGCCCGGCGGGGGACGACGCCTTCCCGACCGTCGAGGTCGACGAGGCCCGGCTGGGCCTGCCGACCTGCTGGGACCAGTGGTTCCCCGAGCTGGCCCGCGCCTACTCGCTGGCCGGCGCCGACGTGCTGGTGTACCCCACGGCCATCGGCTCCGAGCCCGGCCACCCCGGGTTCGACACTCAGCCCATCTGGCAGCGCGTGATCACCGGCAACGCGGCGGCCAACGGCACCTTCATGGTGGTGCCCAACCGCATCGGCTCCGAGAACGGACTGACCTTCTACGGCAGCTCGTTCATCGCCGACCCCTACGGCCGGGTGCTGGCCCAGGCGCCGCGCGACGAGCCCGCCGTCCTGGTGGCGGAGCTGGACCTGGACGCCCGCCGCGACTGGCTGGAGCTCTTCCCCTTCCTCACCACCCGCCGCCCCGACGCCTACGCCCCGCTCACCGTCTGACCGGCGGGCCCGTCGCGGCGCCCGTCAGACGGGCGCCGCGCACCGGCCGGCGGCGGGGTCCCGCGGGTCCTCCTCACCGTCCGCTCCGGGCCGCAGCACCTGCGCCGAACCGAGCAGCGCCTCCACCACCTCGTCCAGGTCGAGGCGCCTCTCGACCGACCGCAGCTGCGGCAGCCGCGCCCGGGTGCTGACCCGGGGCGGGGCGAGCAGGCTGCAGCAGTCCTCGTCCGGCAGGACCGAGATGCCGGCGGTCCCGATGGACCGGGCCTCGTCGATGATCTCCTGCTTCTCCCAGCCGATCAGCGGGCGCAGCACGGGCAGCGCGGCGGCCTCGTCCACCGCCGCCAGGTTCGCCAGGGTCTGGCTGGCCACCTGCCCCAGGCTGTCGCCGGTCACCAGCGCCTGGGCGCCGGTGCGGGCGGCCAGCGCGGACGCGGTCCGCACCATCAGCCGGCGCTGGGCCACCACCTGGAGCCGTCCGGCCCCGGCCACGGCGAGCTGCTTCTGCGCCGTGCCGAGAGCCATCACGTACAGCTCGCCGGGCGGCTGGTGGCGGTTGAGCTCCCGGGCCAGGGCGTACGCCTTGTAGACCGACGACGGGTTGGTGTACGGGGCGCCGTTGAAGTGCACGAAGTCGCACGCCAGCCCCCGCCGCATGGCCCGGTGGGCGGCGACCGGGGAGTCGTACCCCCCGGAGAGCAGGACCAGGGCCCGGCCGCTGGCCCCCACGGGCAGCCCGCTCAGGCCGGGCAGCCGCTCCCAGGACAGATAGGTCTCCTTGCGGTCGATCTCCACGCTCAGGGTCACGTCCGGCGAGGTGAGGTCGACGTGGAGGCCCGGCACCGCCCCGAGGACGTGACTGCCCAGGTGCGCCTCCATCCGGGAGGAGGTCAGCGGGAAGCGCTTGTCCCGCCGCCGCACCCGTACCGCGAAGCCGCGCACCCGGCGCCCGGCGGCCACCTCGCCCAGCACGTCCGCCGCCGCGGCGCTGATGCCCTCCAGGGTGCTGGGCACCCGCACGGCGGGTTCGACCGTGTTGAACCCGGGGACCCGGCGCGCCCGCTCCACCAGGGCGTCCCGGGGGACCTGACCGCCCAGCACGGTGACGTTCTGGGCGGTCTTGATCCAGGTGGAGCCGCCGACGCCGCGCAGCGCCACGCGCAGGTTGTCGTGCAGCCGCTCGGTGAACCGGTGGCGGTTGCGCCCCTTGAGGAAGACCTCACCGTGCTTGAGCAGCACGCACGGGCCGTAGGCCGCCGCGGGCGCGGCGTCCTCCGGTTCCCGGGGGGCGGGTATGGGGTGGTTCTCGTGTCCGTGCATCCGTCCGTCTTCCTCAGAAGTCCCAGTCGTCGTCGGAGGTGTCCTCCGCCTTGCCCATGACGTACGACGACCCGGAGCCGGAGAAGAAGTCGTGGTTCTCGTCGGCGCCCGGCGACAGCGCCGCCAGGATCTCCGGGTTGACCTCCGTCCCCGCTGCGCCGAAGCGGGCCGGGTAGCCGAGGTTCATCAGCGCCTTGTCGGCGTTGTAGCGGACGAAGACCGCCACGTCGTCCATCAGCCCGAGCGGCTCGTACAGCTCGCCCGAGTAGCGCAGTTCCAGCTCGTACAGCTCCTCCAGCAGCTCGTACGTGAAGGCCCGCATCTCCTCCTGCCCGGCGGGAGTCCGCCCCTCCAGGCCGCGCTGGTACGTGTAGCCGGAGTAGTAGCCGTGCACCGCCTTGTCGCGCAGGATCAGCCGGACCATGTCGGCGGTGTTGGTGAGCAGCGCGTGCGTGGAGAAGTGCAGCGGCAGGTAGAAGCCCGCGTACAGCAGCAGCGACGACAGCAGCGTGGAGGCGACCTTCCGCTTCAGCGGGTCGTCGCCGTAGCCATAGGTCGGCGTGATCAGCACATACGGCTCGGACACCCGCGGCATGCCGTCGCGGCGCGGGTGCAGGGGGATGCGTGTGGCCGGCAGGCCCAGCCTGTCCACGAAGCGCCTGGTGTTCTCCGAGACGCTGGAGAAATACACAAGACCGCTCATCGGTCCGCCGCCTCCTCTCGCTCGTTCCCGTCCGGCTCCGGGGACCGGAGGAGGGCACGGCGGCACGTGGGGCGGAGAGCGGACGGCGGCGCGCGAAGGCACGCCGGAGCCGGGTCCGTACGACGGCCACGCGGCCCTCCCTCGGGGCCTCGAAGCGCGTACGCCGGACGTCGGCGCACGCACCGGTGGCAGGTCTTCGGACTCGCGGGCACATCGCCTGACGACGTCAGGCCACCTACTGGCCGTCGCTTCCCGGGCCCCCGCACGGGGCCCAGTGCGTATGACGGCGGTCGTTCCCGCTCACCGCTGCGGGGCAGTCCCGGATTCGCACCGGGTTCCCTCTTGCCTCGCCGGGCACCGCAGTGCCCGGCGAACCACCAGCGGCTCCAACACTACATCTGGAACCGACTGGTGGCGCGCACCCCAGATGTTGTGTCTCGCAAGAAAGTTAGGTATACCTAAGTGGGGCGCCGACCCCGGTCGTGTCAGTGCGCCAGCGCCCTGAGCGCGTCGTCCGCCGTGGGGTGGAAGGTGAAGACCTGGTCCAGGCCGACCGTGTGGAAGACCCGGGTCAGGTCGGGGCTGAGCCCCGCGAGCGCCAGCGGGCAGCCGGCCGCCTCCGTGCGGTGGTAGGCGCCGACCAGCACCGTGATGCCGGTGGAGTCGCAGTACGTCAGGCCCGACAGGTCCAGCACCAGGGCCCCGTCGGGCGCGAGCGGCACCGACGTCAGCTCCCGGCTGAGCCGGGGCGCGGTGTGGTGGTCCAGCTCGCCGGTCACCTTCAGCAGGATCCGGCCGGCCCCGTGCGGCTGCTGGTCGACGGTCAGGATGGGTTCGGTCACCGGTTCTCCAGGTGGGTCATGCGGGTGTCGCCGATGGTCATACGGGTGTCGCGGGTACGGACAGGACGAGCAGCGCGGTGTCGTCACCGACTCCGCGGCCCAGGTCGCCGAGGAGGCCGTTCACAGTGTGCAGGAGCGCGTCGGCGGTCGGCGCGCCCAGGGCCGCCAGGTGCCGGACCAGCCCGTCCTGCCCCAGCAGGCCGCCCCCCGGGGTTCGGGCCTCGACCAGCCCGTCGGTGTAGAGCAGCAGCGCGTCACCGGGTCTCAGGCGCGTCGTCGTCCGGACGAACCGGGGCGCCGGGAGCATGCCGATGAGCTGCCCGCCGAGGGTGGAGACCGGCTCCACCGTCCCGTCGGCGCGGTGCGCGAGCGCGGGCGGGTGACCGCCGCCGGCCAGGGTGACGGCGAAGGACCCGCCGGCCTCCGGTTCGAGCACCCCGAACAGGGCCGTGCAGTAGCGCGGCGTGCTGCCCTGCTCCTCGCCCTTGAGCACCGCGTCCAGGTTGGCCAGGGCGTTGCACGGGTCGGGGTCGTAGATCGCGGCGGCCCGCAGGGTGTAGCGGGTCAGGGAGGTGAGCGCGGCGGCGTCGGCGCCCTTGCCGCACACGTCGCCGATGAAGAACGCCCAGCGCCCGTCGTCCAGCGGGAACAGGTCGTAGAAGTCCCCGCCGACCTCGTCCGCCGACGCCGGGTGGTACGCGGCCGTCGCGCACAGGCCCGGCACGGTCGGCAGGACGGGCGGCAGCAGGGTGCGCTGGAGGGTGCGCGCCAGCCGCTCGGCGTCGGTGCGCCGGGCCCGCTCGGCGGCGACGGTGCGCAGCGCGGACAGCCGCAGCTCCAGCTCCTCCATCACCAGGGCCGCCAGGTCCCGCAGGCTGCCGAGCTGGTCGTCCGTGGGGTGGCGCGGCCGGGTGTCCATGACATGGACGGTGCCGAGGCGGTGGCCGTCTGCGGTGGTGACCGGCGCGGCGGCGTAGAAGCGGATGCCCGGGCCGCCGGTGACCAGCGGGTGCCCGGCGGTGCGCGGATCGGCGCGGGCGTCGGTCACGACGTACGGATCGGGGCCGAGGACGGCGGAGGCCGACAGCCCCGGGACGCGGAGCGTCTCGGCGGAGCCGGCCGGGCCGTGCGCGGCCCTGACCCTGATCCGGTCGGCCTCCACGAACGCCACCCCGGCCATCGGCGCGTCGAAGATCCGCGCCGCCAGCGAGGCGATCCGGGAGAAGGTGTGGTCCGAGGACGGGTCGTCGAGGGGGTACCGCCGCAGCGCGGTGACGCGGCCCTCCTCGTCGAGCGGCTCGCCCTCGCCATCGCATGGCGAACTCGCGCCGTCGCGTGGCGAGCTGTCGCCGTCGTGTGGCGAGCTCTCGCCGCCGGGCGGCGAAGCGAGCACCGGTACCGGTGAAGTAGAGGTCATCGTCCCGCCCCCTGCGCGCGTCTCGTGCTCTCACCATGCCGAGTGCTGGTACCCCGTTTCGACGCTTTATCCTACGGAGTGATCGGCGCCGGTGGGTGGGGCGGTCCGGGGTGCGGGACGACGGACGTCGGACCCCGCGCCCGGGTCACGTGCCGCCCCCGGCGGTGGTGCCGCGACCGGCCGGATCCCGGTGGCGCGGTCCGGCAGGTGGGGCTGGTTGGACGAGAGGGTCTCCCGTGACGCGTGCTGAAGACGCCGGGCAGGCGTGTGCCCGGAAGGCCGGGCACCCGTCGCCGGGCGGGGCGGCCGGCGAGGTGTTCGCCGCCGACGCCGAGGTCGGCGCGGACCTCGCCGCGGTGGACTGGACGGCGACCCCGCTCGGGGTCCCGGAGAGCTGGCCGCAGAGCCTGCGGACGGCGGTGAGCATCCTGCTGTCCTCCCGCTTCCCCATGTGGATGGCGTGGGGACCGGAGCTGACGTTCTTCTGCAACGCCGCCTACCGCCGCGACACCCTGGGCCAGAAGTACCCCTGGGCCCTGGGCCGCCCCGCCGACGAGGTGTGGGCGGAGATCTGGGACGACATCGGCCCCCGCATCGACGCCGTCCTCACCACCGGCGAGGCCACCTGGGACGAGGCGCTGCTGCTGTTCCTGGAGCGCTCCGGCTACTCCGAGGAGAGCTACCACACCTTCTCCTACAGCCCCCTGCGGGACGACTCCGGCGCGGTCGTCGGCATGCTCTGCGTGGTCAGCGAGGAGACCGAGCGGGTCATCGGCGAGCGGCGGATGGCGACCCTCCGGGACCTGGGCTCCGACCCCAGCGTCGTCCGGACCGAGCAGGAGATGCTCGCCTTCGCCGGCGAGCAGCTGGGCCGCAACCAGCGCGACCTGCCCTTCACGCTGACGTACCTCTTCCAGCCGGACGGCACCGCACGGCTGGCCGCCGCCACCGGACTGCCCGCCGGGCACCCCGCCGCCCCCGCGCTCCTGCCGTCCGGCGCCCCCGCCGGCGACGCGGAGGAGAGCGCCGGTACGGCCGGCGCCTGCGGCCCGGGCGCCGGGGACCCGGACGTGCCGTGGCCCGCCGCCGCCCTGGCCCGCGGCGAGTCCGTGACCGTACCCCTCGACGCGGCACCCTTCACCGGGCTGCCCGCCGGGGCGTGGCCGAAGCCGCCCGCCGAGGCCCTCGTCGTACCGCTGCTCCAGCAGGGCAGCGCCCCCTACGGCTTCCTGGTCGCCGGGCTCAACCGCTACCGCCCCCTGGACGCGGGCTTCCGCGGCTTCGTCGAACTGGTCGCCGGGCACATAGCGGCAGGCGTGGCCAGCGCCCGCAGCTACCAGGCGCAGGAGCGGCGCGCCGAGGAGCTCGCCGAGCTGGACCGGGCCAAGACCGCGTTCTTCTCCAACATCAGCCACGAGTTCCGCACCCCGCTCACCCTGATCATGGGGCCGGTCGAGGAGCTGCGCGGCCGATTCGAGGGCGCCGACCCCCGGGCCCGCGAGGAACTCGACGCCATCCACCGCAACGGCCTGCGGCTGGGCAAGCTCGTCAACAGCCTGCTCGACTTCTCCCGCATCGAGGCCGGCCGGATGCAGGCCCGGTACGAACCGGTCGACCTGCCGGCCGTCACCGCCGAGCTGGCCAGCGTGTTCCGCTCGGCCGTGGACAAGGCCGGGCTCGCCTTCGAGGTCGACTGCCCCGCGCTGGCCGAGCCCGTGCACATCGACCGGGGCATGTGGGAGAAGGTCGTCCTCAACCTGCTGAGCAACGCCCTGAAGTTCACCTTCGACGGCTCCATCGCCGTCCGGGTCCGCGCCGAGGACGGCCATGCCGTCGTCACCGTCGCCGACACCGGGATCGGCGTGGCGGAGGAGGAGATGCCGAGGCTCTTCGAGCGCTTCCACCGCATCGAGTCCGCCCGCTCCCGCTCCAACGAGGGCAGCGGCATCGGCCTCGCCCTGGTCAAGGAGCTCGTCGGCCTGCACGGCGGCACGATCACCGCCGACAGCGCGCCCGGCGAGGGCACCCGCTTCACCATCCGGCTGCCCTTCGGCACCGACCACCTGCCCGCCGGGGCCCTCGTCCCCTCCGCGCCCGCCGCGGCCGTCTCCGCCACCGCCGAGCCGTTCGTCCAGGAGGCCCTGCGCTGGCTGCCCACGGAGGAGGCCGGCGCGCCGCGGACCGGCACGGACACCTCCGCGACCGGCGGCGCCTACACCTCGGGCCCCGTCGTCCCCGCCCGCGTCCTGATCGCCGACGACAACGCCGACATGCGGGAGTACCTCACCCGCATCCTGCGCGGCGCCGGCTACCAGGTGGAGGCCGTCCCCGACGGACTGGACGCCCTGCGCGCCATCCGCGCCGACGCCCCCGACCTCGTCGTCAGCGACGTCATGATGCCCCGCCTCGACGGCCTCTCCCTCGTACGGGAGCTGCGCGCCGAGGCGCGTACGGCCGCCGTCCCCGTCCTGCTGCTCTCCGCCCGCGCCGGGCAGGAGGCGTCCATCGAGGGCCTGCAGTCCGGCGCCGACGACTACCTCGTCAAGCCCTTCGCCGCCGCCGAACTCCTCGCCCGGGTACGGGCCAACGTCGAACTGTCCCGGCTGCGCACCCATCACGCGCGCTGGCGCACCGCGCTCGTCGACTCCCTCCAGGAGGCGTTCTTCGTCTGCGACGAGGAGGGCGCCGTCATCGAGCTGAACACCGCCTTCACCGACATCCTCGGCTACGGCCCCGAGGACCTCCCGTACGCCCCGGTCCACCCCTGGTGGCCCTCCGCCGACAGCGACCCGGACGCCCACCGTCGGGTCGCCGAGGCGTTCGACCTGCTGATGACCGAGGGCAGCGGGCGCTTCACCATCCCCGTCACCCACCGCGACGGCCACCGCCTCTGGATCGACGCCGCGTTCAACAAGGCCCAGGACCCCGACACCCGCCGCAGCGTCACCGTCGGCACCTTCCGCGACGTCACCGCCGAGCACTACGCCGTCCAGCGCGACAGCGCCCTCGCGGCGCTCAGCCTGCGCCTCACCCAGGCGGCCGGCCTGACCGAGGCGCTGTCCGGCGCCCTCGACGAGCTGAAGCAGCTCTGGCACGCCCGGGAGGTGTCCGCCGTGGTCTTCGGCCCCGGCGGCGAGCCCGCGCTGACCGCCACGGACACCGCGTCCGGCTGGGACGGCCTGCCCGAGGACCGCCGCGAGACGCTCACCGCCCTGCGGGAGCTGCCCGTGCTGACCCCGTTCACCGACCGCACCGGCGCCGGGATCGCCGTGGAGCACCCCGAGGGCCCCATGGTGCTGTGGGTGGACCTCGGCGGCGTCCGGCCCTTCGCCGAGCCGGACCAGCTGCTGCTGTCCCTGCTCGCCGGACACCTCGCCCAGGGACTGGTCCGGGTGCACCAGATCGACCAGCAGCGCCGTACCGCCCTCGCCCTCCAGCGCGCCATCCTCGGCCCCTCGCACCTGCCCGACGGCTTCGCCGTACGGTACGAGCCGGCCACCCGGCCGCTCGAGGTCGGCGGCGACTGGTACGACACGGTCGCGCTGCCCGACGACCGCATCGGCATCGTCGTCGGCGACTGCGTCGGCCGCGGACTGGCGGCGGCCACCGTCATGGGCCAGCTCCGCAGCGCCTGCCGCGCCCTGCTCCTCCAGGACGCCAGCCCCGCCCAGGCCCTCATGGCGCTGGACAACTTCGCCGCCGGCGTCCCCGGCGCCGAGTGCACCACCGTCTTCTGCGGCGTCCTCGACCCGGTGACCGGCCGGCTCACCTACTCCAGCGCCGGGCACCCGCCGGGGATACTCGCCCACCGGGACGGCACCACCCGCCTGCTGGAGGAGGGCCGCAGCCTCCCGCTGGCCGTCCGCCCCGGCCGGCCGCGCCCCGAGGGCGAGTGCGTCATCCCGGCCCTCGCCACCCTGATGCTCTACACCGACGGGCTCGTCGAGCGCCGCCGCCGCCCGCTGAGCGTCGGCATCGACCAGGCCGGCCAGGCCGTCCAGGAGGGCAGGGACGCCGCCGTGGACGATGTCGCGACCCGGGTGATGTCCCGGCTGGAGCCGGAGAACGGCTACGACGACGACGTCGCCCTGCTGCTCTACCGCCACCCCGCCCCGCTGGAGCTGACCTTCCCCGCCGAGTCCGCCCAGCTCGCCCCCGTGCGCAGGACCCTCCGCAGCTGGCTCGAACGCTGCCAGCTGCCCCCGCAGACGGCGCAGAACGTGCTGGTCGCCGCCGGGGAGGCGTGTGCCAACGCCATCGAGCACGGCCACCGGCACCGCAGGGGCGAGCCCATCCGGCTCCGCGCCGAGGCGAACGTCACCGATCTGCGGCTGCTCGTCGCCGACTCCGGGCAGTGGAAGACGCCGCAGCCCGAGGCCAACGCCCACCGGGGCCGCGGCATCATGCTGATGAAGGCCATGATGCAGCAGGTCACCGTCACCACCGGCGCCGACGGCACCACCGTCCAGATGCACACGAGGATCGCGTGATGACCACCACTCCGCTCACCCTGACCCCCGGTCGGCGGGCCGACGGCACGACGCTGCTCACCGCGGTCGGCGAGATCGACATGAGCAACACCGACGCCCTCGCCGAAGCCCTCGACAGCGCGTCCGGCCCCGTCGTCCTCGACCTCACCGGCGTCGAGTACCTGGACAGCGCCGGCCTCAACGTCCTCTTCTCCCACGCCGACCGGCTGGAGCTCATCGCCACCGCGCTCCTCGCGCCGGTGCTGACGATCTCCGGGCTCGCCGAACTGACGACGGTCGAGGGCCTGTGACCCGGGGCCGGTCACCCGGCCCCGTGCCCGGACCGACCCGGCCGGGTGGACCGATGTGCTTCCATTGACGGACAATTCCGCGAGCCGGGGCGAACGAGGAGGAGCGGCCATGACGAGGGTGCGAGGAGCCGGCGCACCCCACGCACGGTTGTCGGCGGCGGAGCAGCACACCAGTGTGGTCTTCTCCGACGACCGTGAGTGGGCGGAACAGCTCTGTACGTTCGTCCGTGCCGGGCTCGACCGGGGCGAGCAGGTCCAGTACTTCGCGGACGCCACCGAGCCCGCACGGGTCCTGGCCGCGCTCTCCGACGGCGGCGTCGACGTACCGGGCGCCCTGTCGCGCGGCCAGCTGACCGTCTCGACCGCGGCCCAGACGTACCTCGCCCAGGGCGGCTTCGACCCCGACGCCATGATGGGGCTCTGGGCGGACGCGCTCGACGACGCCTTCGCCCAGGGGCACAACGGCATGCGCGCCATCGGCGAGATGTCCTGGGGCGTCCGCGACATAGCGGGCGCCGACCGGCTGCTGGAGTACGAACTGCGCATCCACGACGAGGTGTTCGCGCGGCTGCCGCTCACCGCCTGGTGCTTCTACGACCGGCGGCTGCTGCCCGAGGCGTACCTCGACGTCCTGACCGGCGCGCACCTGACGCACCGCGGCGAGACCCTCGCCGACCCCGTGCTGCAGGTCGCCCCCCTGGCGGACCACCCCGGCTTCCGGCTCTCCGGCTCGGCGGGGTACGACACCCGGGAGGTGGTCACGGCCGCGGCCGCCGCCGTCCGGGGCGCGGCCGCCCCCCGCGTGGAACTGGACCTGGCGGACCTGCGCCACCTGGACGCCGCCTCGCTCGCGGCCCTCGCCGACGCCGCGGCGTCCCGCACCGGCGGCGATCCGGTCCTCCTGCGGCAACCACCACCCACGCTGCGCCGGCTCCTCGACCTGTTCCCCACGCTGGGCACCGCCCTGGAGGTCGTGGACCGATGACGACCTTCATGCGCACGACCGGCGACACCGGCCGGCAGGACGCCTTCTTCCACCCCGCCCTGTTCTACGGGACCCAGGACGAGTACGCCGACGGCCTGCGCGCCTTCGTCCGCGGCGCCCTGGACCACGCCCACCCCGTGCTGGTGGCCGTGCCCGGCAAGCGGCACGCGGCGCTGCGCGAGGCCCTGGGCGCCGACCACCCGCACCTCACCTGGGTCGACATGACCGAGGCGGGCCGCAACCCGGGCCGCATCCTGTCCCTGCTCCAGGACTTCGCCGACCGCGCCGGCCCGGACCCGGTCTCCATCGTCGGCGAGCCCATCTGGCTCGGCCGCACCCCGGAGGAGGCCCGGGAGGCCACCCGCCACGAGGCGCTGATCAACCTCGCCTTCGAGGGCCGCCCGGTCAGCATCCTGTGCCCCTACGACACCGCGCTCCCCGAGGACGTCCTGGCAGAGGCGTACCGGACGCACCCGGTCATCGGCGCGCCCGGCGCCTACCGGCCCAGCCCCCGGTACGCCGACCCGCACGAGGTGCTCCGCGACTGCGACGCCCCGCTGCCCGAGCCGGCCGACCCCGCCGTCGTCCCGTTCGAGGAGCACGACCTGGCGCGCACCCGTGACGAGGCCGACCGCTGGGCGGCCGGGGCGGGACTGCCCCCGGCCCGGCGCACCGACTGGCTGCTCGCCGTCAGCGAGGCGACCAGCAACTCCGTGCGGCACGGCGGCGGCAGCGGGACCCTGCGGATGTGGCGCACCCCCGGCGCGTTCGTCGCCGAGATCAGCGACGGGGGCCGGCTGGCGAATCCGCTCATCGGGCGCCGCCGCCCCGATCCCACCGCGCCGACCGGCGGCCGCGGCGTGTGGATCATGCACCAGCTCTGCGACCTGGTCGAGATCCGCGCCGGGCGCGACGGCCTGGTCCTGCGGCTGCACATGGCCCTGGGCTGACCCCGGCCCGCCCGCCCGGCACACGGAGGCGGGCGGCCCCGGTCCCGTACGGACAACGCGATCGCCCCGGCCGGTGGGAAACCGGCCGGGGCGATCCACGTGCGGGGGGCCGGGCCCGGCGGTGCGGGCCCGGCGGCGGCGTCAGGCCAGCGAGGCCAGCGCCTGGTTGAGGGTCTTCGACGGGCGCATGACCGCCGCGGCCTTGGCCGGGTCCGGGTGGTAGTAGCCGCCGATGTCGGCCGGCTCGCCCTGCACCGCGATCAGCTCCTCGACGATGGTGCCCTCCTGCTCGGTGAGCGTCTGGGCCAGCGGGGCGAACGCCTTGGCCAGCTCGGCGTCGTCCGTCTGCTTCGCCAGCTCCTGCGCCCAGTACAGGGCCAGGTAGAAGTGGCTGCCGCGGTTGTCGATGCCGCCCAGCCGGCGGCTCGGCGACTTGTCCTCGTTGAGGAACGTGGCCGTGGCGCGGTCCAGGGTGTCGGCGAGGACCTGGGCGCGGGCGTTGCCCGTGGTCTGCGCCAGGTGCTCGAAGCTCACCGCGAGCGCCAGGAACTCGCCCAGGCTGTCCCAGCGCAGGTAGTTCTCCTTCACCAGCTGCTGGACGTGCTTGGGCGCGGAACCGCCGGCGCCCGTCTCGAAGAGGCCGCCGCCGTTCATCAGCGGTACCACGGAGAGCATCTTGGCGCTGGTGCCCAGCTCCAGGATCGGGAAGAGGTCCGTGAGGTAGTCGCGCAGGACGTTGCCGGTGACCGAGATGGTGTTCTCGCCGCGGCGGATCCGCTCGACGGACAGCTTGGTCGCCTCCACGGGCGACATGACCCGGATGTCCAGGCCCTCGGTGTCGTGCTCGGCGAGGTACCGCTCGACCTTCCCGATCAGGACGGCGTCGTGGGCGCGGGTCTCGTCCAGCCAGAAGACCGCCGGGTCGCCGGTCGCGCGGGCGCGGGTGACGGCGAGCTTCACCCAGTCCTTGATCGGCGCGTCCTTGGTCTGGCAGGCGCGGAAGATGTCACCGGCCGACACGGTCTGCTCCAGGACCACGTTCCCGGCCTCGTCGACGAGGCGGACGGTGCCGGTGGCCGGGATCTCGAAGGTCTTGTCGTGGCTGCCGTACTCCTCGGCCTTCTGCGCCATCAGGCCCACGTTGGGCACCGAGCCCATCGTCGCCGGGTCGTACGCGCCGTTGGCACGGCAGTCGTCGATGACGACCTGGTAGACACCCGAGTAGCTGCTGTCGGGCAGCACCGCGAGGGTGTCGGCCTCCTGGCCGTCGGGGCCCCACATGTGACCCGAGGTGCGGATCATGGCCGGCATGGACGCGTCGACGATCACGTCGGACGGCACGTGCAGGTTGGTGATGCCCTTGTCGGAGTCGACCATGGCCAGCTCGGGGCCCTCGGCCAGCTCCGCGTCGAACGACGCCTTGATCTCGGCGCCCTCCGGCAGCTTCTCCAGGCCCTTGTAGATGCCCCCGAGGCCGTCGTTGGGCGTGAGGCCGGCGGCGGCGAAGACCTCGCCGTACTTCGCGAAGGTCTTCGGGAAGAAGGCGCGCACCACATGGCCGAAGACGATGGGGTCGGAGACCTTCATCATGGTGGCCTTGAGGTGCACCGAGAACAGCACACCCTCCGCCTTGGCGCGGGCGACCTGCTCGGACAGGAACTCGCGGAGCGCGGCGACGCGCATCACGGAGGCGTCGACGACCTCACCGGCCTGTACGGGTACGGACTCCCGCAGGACGGTGGTGGAGCCGTCGTCGCCGGTCAGCTCGATGCGCAGCGAGCCGGCCTCGGAGATCACGACGGACTTCTCGGTGGAGCGGAAGTCGTTCTGGCCCATGGTCGCGACGTTGGTCTTCGACTCGGGGGTCCAGGCGCCCATGCGGTGCGGGTGGGCCTTGGCGTAGTTCTTCACCGAGGCGGGGGCGCGGCGGTCGGAGTTGCCCTCGCGCAGGACCGGGTTCACGGCGCTGCCCTTGACCTTGTCGTACCGGGCGCGGATGTCGCGCTCCTCGTCGGTCTTCGGGTCGTCCGGGTAGTCCGGCAGCGCGTAGCCCTGCTGCTGGAGCTCGGCGACGGCCGCCTTCAGCTGCGGGATGGAGGCCGAGATGTTCGGCAGCTTGATGATGTTGGCACCGGGGGTCTTGGCCAGCTCACCCAGCTCGGCGAGGGCGTCGTCGATGCGCTGCCCCTCCTCGAGGTACTCGGGGAACCCCGCGATGATGCGGCCGGCCAGGGAGATGTCCCGGGTCTCGACGCCGACGCCGGCGGTCGAGGCGTAGGCCTGGACCACGGGCAGGAACGAGTGCGTGGCGAGTGCCGGGGCCTCGTCAGTGTGTGTGTAGATGATGGTCGAGTCAGTCACCGGGTGCTCCGCTCCACGTCTGCGTCTGCAACATTGCTCGACATCAAGATATCTCGTGATCGATCGTCGATCGACAGGGGTCCGGTTCCTTTCTGGACAGCCCGGGGGAGGGGGGCAAAAACCCCTCCCGCTCGAAAAACCGTACATAGCGGTCGAAGAGTGCATCGTCCACCACGGCGGGTACGACGTCGCATTCCGACAGTGCCCGCCGGGTGGCCGAGGAGTCGAACAGCGGAGAGCCGCCCTTGGGCGCGGTCTCGGCGGGCGTCGCCTCGGCGGAGGGCGTCTCGGCGGACGGAGTCTTGGCGGGCGCCGCCTCGGCGGACGGCGGGAGGAGCCCGAGGAGCGGGTAGGCCGCGTTCCCCGGCTGCCGCTCCACCCGGCGGTGCCACTCCTCCAGCGGTACGTCGTCCAGCCGGTGCCCCAGTTCCCGCAGCCGCCCCGCGATCCCGGCGAAGGTCCGCAGCCGCTCGCTGGACAGATGGAAGACGCCCCCGGCCGCCCCCGTGCCGGGCGCCGCCCGGCCGGTCGCCAGCGCGGTGATCGCCCCGCTGACGTGGTCCACCGGCACCAGGTCGAAGTCCGAGACGTAGTCACCCGGCGCGGCACCCACCTGGAGGCACCCCTTCACCAGCAGCCACAGGAAGTCCGACGTCTGGCACACCCCGGTGGCGGTGGCACCGGCGATCCGGGTGGGCCGGTACACCGTCACCGGCAGCCCCCGCTCCCCGGCCCGCGCCACCAGCGTCTCCGCCACCCACTTCGACTCGGCGTAGCCGTTGCGCAGCAGCGTCACGTCGCCCAGCGGGTGACCGGGCAGCACCCGGCCCACCGGCGGCCCGGCCGGCGGGAACACCCCCACTGTCGACACATGGTGCACGGGCACCGTGCGGTGGGCGGCGGCCAGCCGCAGCACCTCCGCCGTCCCGTCCACGTTGGCCGCCCTCAGCCGCTCGTAGCCGTACGCCAGGTTCACCTCCGCGCCGGAGTGGAACACCGCGTCGACGGACCGGGACAGCGCGGCGAACCGGTCCTCGCCCAGCCCCAGCCGGGGCAGCGCCAGATCGCCGGGGACCGGGACCACCCGGTGCGCCATCGCGTCGTCCCACAGCCGGTACCGCTCCAGAACGGCCCGGATCCGCTTGCCGGCCGTCGCCGCGTCCGCCGCCCGCACCAGGCAGTGCACGACCGCCCCGGTCCGCTCCAGCAGCTCGCGCAGCAGGAACGCGCCGAGGAACCCGGTCGCACCCGTCAGCAGCACCTCGCGCGGCTCGGCGGCCACCCGCACCACCTCCCCGGCGGGCACGATGGCCGGGTCCAGAGCCACCGGCCCGATGGCGGGCACCGCGCGCCCGCGCGACCGGGCGAGCGCGGCGAGACCGCCCAGCGTGGGCGCCGCGACGATGTCGGCGGGACGGATGTCGAGCCCCAGCTCGGTGCGCAGCCGCACCGACAGCCGCACGGCCAGCAGCGAGTCGCCGCCCAGGGCGAAGAACGACCGGTCGGGATCGGTGTCCCCGGTCCGCAGGACGTCGCACCAGACCGCCGCCAGCCCGCCGGGCCCGGGACCGCTTGGTCCGGCACTGGCGCCGCCGGGACCACCGCTTCCGGTAGTGCCGGTTCCGGAACCGGGACCGTCGCTTCCGGTGTCGCCGCCTCCGGAACCGGGACCGTCGCTTCCGGTATTGCCGCCTCCGGAACCGGCACCGCGCGAACCGGCGCCCTCCGTCGCGCCGTACCGCCGGTGCACGGCCGCCCGGTCCGTCTTGCCGCTCGCGGTGCGGGGGAGGCCGGGCACCACGACCACCGACGACGGGAGCAGGTGCCGGGGCAGCCGCGCCCGCAGGCCGGCCCGCACCCCGTCCGCGCCGGGCCCGTCACCGGCCGCCACCGTGACGTATGCCACCAGGCGCTTGTCCTCCGCCTCCCGGCCCGCGACCTGCACCACCGCGTCCGTCACACCCGGCACCGCCTTCACGGCGGCCTCGACCTCGCCCGGCTCCACCCGGTACCCCCGGATCTTCACCTGGTCGTCGTCGCGGCCGAGGAACCGGATCGTGCCGTCCGGCAGCAGGCGGCCCCGGTCCCCGGTGCGGTAGAGCAGACCGCCCGGCGGCGCCCCGCCGAACGGGTCCGGAACGAACCGGCGGCCCTGCCCGGCCTCCCCGGACAGATAGCCGAGGGCCACGGAGTCACCGGCGACACAGATCTCCCCCGCCGTCCCCACCGGACACGGCCGCAACCGCCCGTCCAGCACGTACACCCGGCTGCCCGGCACCGGGCGCCCGATCGGCGGCCGGTCCGGCCACCCCTCCGGGGCGCCGGTCAGCCGGTGCGCCGTCACCACATGCGTCTCGGACGGGCCGTACTGGTTCTCCAGGCTCGCCCCCGGGCACGCGCGCGTGAAGAACGCGCGGATCGCCGGCGTCACGTACAACTGCTCGCCCGCCGTGATCACCTCCCGCAGCGAGGGCAGGACCCGGCCGGTGGCCACCGCGTACCCGGCCAGCTGCTGAAGCGCCACATAAGGCAGGAAGAGGCGGTTCACGGCCCGGTCCGCGATCAGGTCGAGCAGGCGGTGCGGGTCCCCGCGCGTCGCGTCGTCCGCGACGACCAGCGCCCCGCCGGCCGCCCAGGTCGCGTACGCCTCCTGGAACGCCACGTCGAAGCCGTACGGGGCGAACTGGAGCGTGCGCGATCCGGCACCGGCGTCCGAGGTGCGGCACTGCCAGTCCAGCAGCGCCGCCAGCGACCGGTGGGGGAGCGCCACCCCCTTGGGACGCCCCGTGGAGCCCGAGGTGTACACCACGTACGCCTCGTCGTCCGGCGACGTGACCGGCAGCGGCGCGTCCCCGGGGCAGTCCGGGACGTCCTCCAGGTACAGCACCGGCACACCGGGGTCGGGGACGGGAGCCGCCGCACGGGTCGTCAGGACGGCGGCGAGCCCGCTGTCCCGGACCATCAGCGCGGTACGGGCGTCCGGCAGGGACGGGTCCAGCGGCACACAGGCGGCGCCCGCCCGCGCCACGCCCAGCAGGGCGACCAAGGCGTCGGCGGACCGGTCCATGCGCACGCCCACGCGCGCGTGGGCCGCCCCCCGGGCCACCAGCCAGTGGGCCAGGCGGTGCGAGGCCGCCGACAGCTCCCCGTACGTCACGGTCCGCCCGCCGTCCAGCACGGCCGGGGCGCCGGGGGCGGCGAGCGCGGTCCGGACGGCCCGCTCGTGGGCGTGCGGCGGCGGCTTTGCCCCGGCCTCCCGGGCCGCCCCGCTCAGCTCCCCGGTCACCAGCAGCCGTTCCGCCCCGGGCATCACCGCCAGGTCCTCCACCGCCCGGTCCGGGTCCCGGGTGGCGTCGGCCAGCAGGGCCAGGAAGCGCCCGGACAGCCGCCGCGCGGTCGACGGGTCGAGGACACCGGTCGCGTACTCCATCAGCACCCGGTACCCCTCGCCCTCCCCGCCCGGGACGATCTCCAGGAACAGGTCGAACTTGGCGGTGCCGTCATGGGCGTAGAGGCGCTCGGCGGCCACCCCCGGCAGCCGCAGCCCGGGCGCGCCCGCGTCGTCCACCGTGAACACCACCTGGAACAGCGGGAACCGTCCCGGCACCCGCTCGCCCGCCAGCTCGGCGACCAGCCTGCTGTGCGGGACCCGCCGGTGCGCCATGGCCCCCCGCACGCACGCGGTGCTCCCCGCGACCAGCTCCCGGAAGGTCTGCCCGGGCCGTACGCGCTGACGCAGCGGCATGACGTCGCTGAGGCAGGCGACCAGCGGCTCCAGCTCCAGCCGGTCCCGCCGGCTGACCGGGGTGCCCAGCACCACGTCGTCCTGGCCGCCGAGCCGGCTCACCAGCGCCGTCAGGACGGCGGTGAACAGGCCGAACGGCGTGGCGCGCAGCCGCCGGCAGGTGTCGCGCACTGCGGCGGCGAGATCCGGCCCGACCCGGAACTCGATCATCCCGCCGCGGTGGTCCGGGACGGCGGGCCGCGGCCGGTCCAGCGGGACGGTCGACTCGGCCGGCGCCCCGGCCAGGGTCCGCCGCCAGTAGGCCAGGTCCTCGCCCCCCGGCGTGCCGGGGTCCGCCGTCTCCTCGGCGCGCTGGGCGCGGGCGTACGCGCCGAACGTCGTCGGAAGGGGCGCCAGCGCGGGGCGGCGGCCCTCCGCGGCGGCCCGGTACAGCTCGCCGAACTCCTCGTCCAGGAGCCGGAAGGACCAGCCGTCCACGACCGCGTGGTGCACGGCCACCGCCAGGACGGCCTCCCGCTCCCCGGTGCGCAGCAGCGTCGCCCGCAGCAGCGGCGGCCGGTCCACGGGCAGCGGGCCCGAGACGGCGGCCCGGACCGCTTCCGCCACCGCGTCCCCGGGCACCTCCCGGACGGCGAGGGGGACGGGCGCGGCGGGGTGCACCCGCTGCACGGTCCGGCCGCCCTCCAGCACCAGCGCCGTCCGCAGCGGCTCGTGCCGGGCGACGATCCCGGTGAGCGCCGTACGGACGGCCGTGACGTCGACGTCCCCGCGCAGCCGGTGGACCCAGGACTCGACGTACCGTCCGGTACCGCTCTGGAACTGGTCGTTGAGCCAGATCGACTCCTGCTCGAACGACATGGGGTGGGTGGGCAGTGCCTCCCCGGCCGGGCCGTTCCCGGGCGCCGTCATGCGCCCGCCTCCCCGGTACGGGCCCCGGAGCCGCCGTCCGGCCGGAGCGCGTCCAGCAGCGCGGCGCGGTCCAGCTTCCCGTTGGCGGTCAGCGGCAGCCGGGGGAGCACCCGCACCACGTCGGGCACCAGGTGGCGGGGCAACCGGGCGGCCAGCTCCCGGCGGAGCGCCGGGCCCGACGGCGGGGCCTCCGAGGGCGCCGCCGTGCAGAACAGGGCCAGCCGCTCGAAACCGCCGTTCGCCCCGGGGACGGGGACGGCCGCGCAGTCGGCCACCGGGGGCAGGGTGCGGGCGACGGCCTCCACCTCCTCCGGTTCGACGCGGTGGCCGCGCAGCTTCACCTGCCGGTCGGCGCGGCCGGTGAAGTGCAGGACGCCGTCCGCGTCGCGGAAGCCGAGGTCGCCGGTGCGGTAGACCCGCGTCCGTACGCCGTCGAGGGCGACGGCCGGGAACGCCCGGGCGGTCGCCTCCGGGTCGCCCAGGTAGCCGAGGGCGATGCCGTCGCCCGAGACGCAGATCTCGCCCGTGACGCCCGCCGGGGCCTCCTCGCCGTCCGCCAGGACGTGCACCCGGCGGCCCGGGACCGGCTCGCCCACGGGTATCCCGGTGGGGACGTCGCAGTCGGCGCGGCGGACCCGGCGGGCCGTGGCGAACACGCACGTCTCGACCGGCCCGTAACCATTGGTCAGGACGGTGTCCGGGTGGCGGTCGAGGAAGGCGCGCACCCGGGGCACGGAGAGCCGCTCCCCGCCCGTCAGGACATGGCGCAGCCCGCCGAAGCAGCCCGGGTCCTCGTCGGTGAACAGGTGGAAGAGGGAGGCGGTGAGCCAGACGGTGTCCACCCCCTCGCGTTCCACCAGGCCGCGCAGCGTGCCGGGCAGCAGGAAGCCCCCGCCGAGCAGCACGCTGGTCCCGCCGTTGACCAGCGGGCCCCACGCCTCCAGGGTGAAGCCGTCCCAGGAGACCGGGGCCGCCTGCGGCATCACCGGGCGCCCGGCGTCGCCGGCGGTGAAGGGCGCGAAGCGGTCCCCGAGGAGGCTGAGCGTCGCCCGGTGCCCCGACACCACCGCCTTGGGGCGCCCGGTGGTGCCCGAGGTGAAGAAGACCGTGGCGGGAGCGGCCCCGTCCACCGGGTCACCGGCCCCGCCGCCGGTGCGCTCCGCGCCGGACGCGGGCCGGGCCGCCCCGCGCCGGGGGAGCAGGCCGCGCCCGTCCGGGGAGCAGACCACGCGCGCGTGGAGGCCGTTCTCGCCGGCCGGCGCGACCGCCACCCGGGGCGTGAGCATCGCCGCCACCGAGCGCAGCCGCCCGGCGGGCCAGGCGGGGTCCAGGGCCGCGTAGGCGGCGCCTGTCTTCAGGACGCCGAGGAGCGCGGCCACCAGGGTCGCCGAACGCTCCAGCACCACCGGCACGAACGTCCCCGGACCGGCGCCCCGGTCCCGCAGTTTGGCCGCCCAGGCGTCGGCCGCCGCGTCCAGCTCGGCGTACCCCACCCGCCGGTCGCCGTCGACCAGGGCCACCGCGCCGGGCGTCCGCGCGGCGTGCTGCTCGACCGCCCGGTGGATCAGCTCCGGCCGCCCGCCGGTCGCGGTGCCCGCCGCGCGCGGGGCCGGTACGGCGCCGGGCAGCGTCGGGACGCCGGTCACCGGGCGTCCCGGGCGGCGGTCACGGCGGCGGCGAAGCCGGCCAGGTCCTCGCTGTCGAGCAGGGTCTCCGGCGGGACGTCCACGTCCAGTTCGCGGCCGACGCGCAGGCATATGCGTATGGCGTCCAGCGAGGTACCGCCGAAGTCGTAGAAGCTGTCCGAGGCCCGGTGGGGCCCGGTGCCCGTCACCTCGGCCACGACGGACAGCACGACCGCCACGACATGGTCGGCGGGTGCGGTGCTCTCAGTGCTCACGTGCGGGGCTGACACCCTCGAAGTCCCTTCTGCTCTTGTCCTGCGACTGCCGGGCGGGTCTTATCGAACAAGTCCGGCCAGTCTTCGCACATCCTGCCCCATCGCCGCCCCGCCCGGAGAGGGGCCGCCGGACGTGAACGTCCGCCCCCCGGGGCCGATTCCGGCCCGCCCGGTTTCCGGCCGGGGCGCGCACGGAAGACCTGACGTCCCAGACGTGCGCAGCCGTCCACGACGCGTCACACGGTCACGGACGGCTGGAGAAACGTTCCATCACGCCGGAGGAAGGCTGCTTTCCCGTGTCGTACGACCCCAGCCCGGACCGCCCCCGCGAAGACGGACTCCGCCCCGGTGCGCCCCTTTCCGGCCGCGCCCGCCGCCGCTCCCGCTCCCGCTCCCGTGCCGGGGAAAGGGCCCCACGCCGGGGGAGACCGGCCCGGGCCACCGGAATCGCCCTCGCCGGTACGGTGGCGGCGGCCGGCGCCGTGGCGGCAGCCGTGGCCCTGGTGACCGGCGCCTTCGACGCGGACCAGTGGGGCGGCCCGGACGTCCGGGTGGCCCCTCCGGCAGCCACCCCGTCCCCCGCCGCCCCCACCGCTCCGGACCCCGCCCTTCCGGTGCCGGCCGCCTCGGTGCCGGCGAGCGCGGTCCCGGCGGCCGGACGGGCGGTGGCCGCGGCCGCCGCCACGCGCGCGGAGCGGGTGGTCGCGCTGGTGAACGCCGCGCGGGCGAAGGCGGGTTGCCGCCCCGTACGCCCCCACGCCCGCCTCCGCGACGCCGCGCAGGGGCACGCCGACGACATGGCCGCCCGGCACTACTACGCGCACGACAGCCCGGAGGGCCGCGACGCGGGCGACCGGATGGAGGCGGCGGGCTACGCGTGGCGCGTCTGGGGCGAGAACATCCACCGCGGCCCCAAGGACCCTGGCCGCGCCGTGCGCGACTGGCTGGCCAGCCCGGGCCACCGCAAGAACATCGTCAACTGCGAGTTCAAGGACATCGGCGTCGGCGTCAGCCTCCGCTCCAACGGCCCCTGGTGGGTGCAGGTCTTCGGGCTGTCCGGCTGACGGGGCCCCGGCTACGGACGGTGCTGGAGACGGGCGGCCCGCGCGGCGATGTCGGGGAGCTTCGCGTGCAGGGCCCCGCCCGGGCAGCGCGTCGGGTAACCGTCCGAATGGCCGCTGACCACGGCGAGGTTCGCCCGTGTCCCCTTCGGGTACCGCGCCTCGTCGTTGGTCGACACCAGGGTCACCCGGCCGCGCGGATCGGGGCCGTACGGGCCGAGCTTCCACGCCACGAGCCGCGCCATGGCGTCGAGCATCGGCTCCGGAACGGAGTCCTCCTCATTGAAGGTGCCGATGCCGGCGATGCCCACCGTTCCCTCGTTGAACCCCTTGGAGTGCGCCCCGACGACGGGCCGGTCGACGCCGCCCGCCCGCCCCTCGTAGATGGTGCCGCACGCGTCGACCAGGAAGTTGTAACCGATGTCGTCCCACTCCCGGCCGATCGCATGGCCCGCGTACACCTGGCGCAGCGTGCCCGGCACGGTCGCGCAGTCGTAGCCGTTGGGCGTGCTGGTGTGGTGGATGACGGCCGCGCGCACGGCCGGCGCGTAGCGGGCGGCGGGCGCCGTGCCCACGCTCTCCGCGTGCCACGCGCCGCGCGGCACGACCGCGGGACGGGGGCCCTGGTGCAGGGCCCTGGGCGCCGGCCGGCGCTCCGGCGCCGAGGAGGCGCTGCCCAGCAGCCAGGCACCCGGGTGGAGCACCAGCGAGGTGGCGGCGAGGAGCATCAGCACCGCCAGCGCGGCGGCGCTGCGGTACCGGCGCCTCCGCATGAGCTGCATGCTCCACCCTCCGCTCGTCACGGCCATCGTGCCCCTGGCCGGGCCGGCGCGCCCGCCGGGCTGCTCCGCCAGTGGCGCTGCTCCACCAGTGGCGGGCGACGGGCCGTCACCGGGTGATTGTCAGTGGTGGCTTCTACCGTTCAGGAAGTGGGACTCGCGGAGAAGGCCGCGCGGTCCGTCCTGGGGAGGGGTCTGCCATGTCGACCACGTCGACCACGTATCTGGAGCTGTCGCAGGACGGCGGAGGTGCGCACAAGTTCTACGAGGTCACGGTGGCCGGCCAGGTGGTGTCCGTGCGCTACGGACGGATCGGCGCCGCCGGGCAGACGCAGACGTCGACGTTCGCCACGCCCCAGAAGGCGCAGGCCGCCGCCGCGAAGAAGGTCGGCGAGAAGGTGCGCAAGGGGTACGCGCCGGCCGTGCCCGGGCAGCGGGCGCCCCGCTCGGTCACCCGCCGCCAGGTGTCCTCGGCGCCCTCCACCGCGCGGGCGGTCGCACCGGTGCTGTGGCGGTTCCGCACGGGCTCGGCGGCCTTCGGCATCCACGTCGACGACGAGCGCTGCTGGGTGGGCAACCAGTCGGGCGACGTCTACACCCTGGCGCACGGCGGGGAGGTCCTCGCCCGCTACAGCCTGCCCGACGGCGTCAAGTGCCTGGTCGCGGACGACTTCTGGATCTACGCGGGCTGCGACGACGGCCGGGTGTACGACCTGTCCTCCAAGCTGCCGTTCGCGGCGTACGACATCGCCGACGACGTCGACATCTTCTGGCTGGACATCCACGAGGGCGTGCTCAATGTCGCCGACCGGGGCGGGCGGCTGACCGTGATCGACCACGAGGACGAGCACCAGTGGGCGCGCGGCGGACGGGGCGAGCACGCCTGGATGGTGCGCGCCGACGACCGTGCCGTCTACCACGGCCACACCCACGGCGTGACGGCCTACGCGCCGGACGGCGGGGGCGAGCTGTGGCACACGCCCACGCGGGGCGCGGTGCTGTTCGGCTGGCAGGAGGACGACGCGGTGTACGCGGGCACGGGGAGCAGGGTGGTCCAGCGGCTGTCCAAGCGGGACGGCCGGCTGGAGGCGACATACGGCTGCGACAGCCCGGTGTACTCGTGCGCGACCTCGCCCGGCGGCCGGTTCGTCTTCGCGGGGGACTCCTCCTCGTCGGTGTACTGCTTCGACCGGGACGGCACCCGCCTGTGGAAGCTGGGCACGGGAGGCGGCTCGGCACTGTCGATGCAGTACCACGAGGAGCGGCTCTACCTGGTCACCACGGACGGCTCCCTGGTCTGCGTGGACGCGAGCGAGGCGGCCGTCACCGCCGCGCAGCGGGGCTCCGTGCCCGTCGCCCGGGACGTGAAGCTGGCCGCCGCGCTGCCCACCTACGCACCGGCGACGGCCGCCGCCGCGGTGACGACCGTGTCGGCCGCGCCCGCCGGCGCGGTGGTCGTGGAGTGCGTCCAGCAGGGCGGCCGGATGCGGGTGCACGTGGTGTCGGAGGGTTACGACCCGTCGTGGAACGTCCAGTTCCCGCGCGCGATACGGGAGCCCGGCGCGCGGTACGTGGTGGACGCGCTGCACCCCGCGTCGGGCGGTTTCTACCGGGTGCGGGGTGACATCAGGAGGCTCGGGTGACGGACCGGGCGTTCGAGGCGGCGACGGGCGACGGGCCCGCCCCGCCGGCGGAGGAGGAAGCGGCGCGGCGCCGGGCGGCCGAGGTGCGGGTGGCGTTCGAGGGGCTGCTGCAGATCCGGCGGCTGACCGGGGGCGCCGGGAGCGGGGGCGATCCCGAGGCGGTGCCCGCGCCCTGGGAGCGCAACCGGCCGGTCAGGGCGGTCGCCCTGGCCCTGGAGGCCGCCGGACTGGCGCCCTCGGGCGTGGACGCGGAGGGGCGGCGCGTGGCGAACGGGTACCGGGTGGCGGCGGGGGAGGCACCGGGGACGGTCAGGGTGGAGTGGCTCGGCCCGCCCGGGGGAGGGGCCGCGCAGGAGGAGGAGTCCGCGCTCGGCGCGTGCGTCCGGGCGCTCGCCCCGCTGGGCTGGGAGGCCCTGCTCTACCGGGGCCCGCGAGGACGCCGCCACCTGGAGGTGGAACCCCTCCCGCCCCCGGCCCGGGGCGGCCGGTGAGGCGTGCCTGGGCGCGCGGGCGGGGCGGGCCTGGGCGGACGGTGGGCCGGCCGGGACGGATCGGGCGGGTGGGGGTGGTACGGGCGGGGCGGGGCCTGCGGGCGGCCGGGATGGGACCGGCGGGCGTGGGTGGCACGGGCGGGACGGGGCCCGCGGGCGGCCAGGGTGGAACCGGCGGGCGTACGGCACCGGGCGGCCGGGACCGTGGCCGGGAGGGCACCGGCAGGTGGGGCGCGACCCGCGGGCGGTCGCGGACCGGCGGGCGGGGCGGGACCCGCGGGCGGAGGGCCAGCCGG
Organism: Streptomyces sp. NPDC015131; assembly: GCF_043079975.1. Taxonomy (NCBI): domain Bacteria; kingdom Bacillati; phylum Actinomycetota; class Actinomycetes; order Kitasatosporales; family Streptomycetaceae; genus Streptomyces; species Streptomyces sp. NPDC015131. The sequence continues at coordinate 1,133,901 of NZ_JBIBVB010000001.1, forward strand.
GCCGGGCCCGCCGGGTAGGGCCCACCCGTATGGCGCAGCAGCGGGGTCCGGGGGGCGGCGCGCCGGGTGAGAGTGGGACGGTACACAACCGCCGCCACGCCCGGGAGACCCCATGAGCGCCGCCCTCAACCGACGCGACCTCGGTCTGTGCGTCCTGCGCGCGGGCACCGGAGCGGTGCTCGCCGCGCACGGGGCGCAGAAGCTGCTCGGCTGGTTCGGGGGCGGCGGCCTGGAGGGCACGGCCAAGGCGATGGACGCGATGGGCTACCGGCCCGGCCGCCTGAGCGCGGTCGCGGCCGGAGCGGGAGAGGCGGGAGGGGGACTGCTGCTGATGCTGGGGCTGGCCACCCCCGCCGCCGGGGCGGCCGCGGCGGGTGCGATGGCGGGGGCGGTCGCGGTGCACGCCCCGGCCGGGTTCTTCAACCAGTCGGGCGGCTTCGAGTATCCCGCCCTGCTGGGCTTCACGGCGGCGGCCATCGGGGTCACCGGTCCCGGCAGGTACTCCCTCGACCACCTCACCCGCCACCGGTTCGACCAGCCGTGGACCGTGGCGGTGGCCTTCGTGGGCAGCGCCCTGGCGGCGGCGGCCGTGGTGGGCAAGCGCGCCAAGGACCGGCTCGAAGAGTCCGGCGACACGGACGCCTAGCGCGGCGGCGCCGAGCGCGGCGGCGCCCGGCGCGTCACCAGTAGTGCCGCCGTCCGCCCACGGCGTGCCCCAGGGCGCCCAGGATCCAGAGGGCCGCTCCGAGCACGATCAGGACGAGTCCGATGGTCCACAGGACGCCGATGCCGGCCACGGCACCGATGATGAGCAGGACAAGGCCCAGGATGATCATGACGGCCTCCGATCGGGTGTACCCCACTGCAAGGCACCTCCCCACCCACCGCCAGAACAAACCGTACGGATCGCACCATTTAGGGCGATGGGCTGGTACGTTGCCTGATCAATTGGCCGCCTCAGCCCTTGATCGGAGTCCCTGTGAAGGTCGCCTGCGTCGGCGGCGGGCCCGCCGGTCTGTACTTCTCCGTCCTGATGAAGCTGCGGAACCCGTCCCACGAGATCACGGTCCACGAGCGCAACCCCGCCGGCTCCACCTACGGCTGGGGCGTCACCTACTGGGAGGGGCTGCTCGACACCCTGCGGCGCCACGACCCGGTCAGCGCCGACGCCATCGCCCGGAGTTCGGTCCGCTGGAGCGACGGCACGGCGTATGTCCGGGGCGACCGGACCGTGCACCACGGGGACCAGGGCTTCGGCATCAGCCGCCGCGTCCTGCTCGACATCCTCGCCGAACGGGCCGCGTCACTCGGCGTGCGGATCGCGTTCCGGAACACCGTCACGCCCGGGACGGTCCCGCCCGGCGCCGACCTGGTCGTCGCCTGCGACGGGGCGGGCAGCCGGCTGCGCGGCGGCCTCGGCGACCACTTCGGCACCGACATCACGGCCGGGCGCAACCAGTACATCTGGCTCGGCACCACCCGGGTCTTCGACGCCTTCACCTTCGCCTTCGTCGAGACGGAGCACGGCTGGATCTGGTGCTACGGCTACCGCTACGGCGAGGACCACAGCACCTGCGTCGTCGAGTGTGCGCCCGACACCTGGACCGGGCTCGGCCTCGACCGGGCCGGCCACGCCGACACCCTCGCCCTGCTGGGGCGGCTGTTCGCCGAACCGCTGGACGGCCACCCCCTCGTCGGCGGGGAGCGCGGCGACGGCGGCGCGCGCTGGCTGAACTTCCGCACCGTCACCAACCGCACCTGGCACCACGGCAACCTCGTCCTGCTCGGCGACGCCGCCCACACCACCCACTACTCCATCGGGGCGGGCACCACCCTCGCCCTGGAGGACGCCGTCGCCCTCACCGCCGCCCTCCACGAGACCCCCGGCGCCGACGGCGGCCCCGGCCTCACCGCCGCCCTCGCCCGCTACGAGCGGGAGCGCCGCACCGCGCTCGTCCCCACCCAGAGCGCGGCCCGTTACAGCGCCCGCTGGTACGAGAACCTCCCGCGCTACATGGACCTGGCGCCGGATCAGATGTTCGCGCTGCTCGGCCAGCGGCACTCCCCGCTGCTGCCGCACGTCCCGCCCCAGCTCTACTACCGGATCGACCGGGCGGCCGGGCAGGTCGAGGCGCTCCGCAGGTTCAAGCGCTGGCTGGGCCCCCGGCTGGCCCGCACGGTCGCCGTGACCGGCCGCTCCGGCACCCCCGTGGGGAAGGCCGGCGGCTGAGCGGACGGCCACCCGCCGCAATCGGAGTGTCGTGAGAAGGATGCAGGGCGCACACTGGGTCCTTGTGAACGAGGGAACACACGACCACCATCCGCACCACCACCAGGAGCGGCGCGACCCGGACGAGGAGTCCGCCGGCGCGTACGAGGCCGCGCACTCCGACGCGTACCCCACCGGCCCGTACGACGCCGCGCACGACGCCGCGCACGACGGCGTACTCGCGGACGAGCGGGGAGACGACGCTCCGCCGCGCCGGGGCCGGGTCGTCCTGATGGCCGTGCTGGTGCCCCTCGTCGGAGCCGCCGGATCCGCGGCGGGGCCGCTCTTCCGGGGTGTCTCGTCCGCCGGCGGTCCGCTGCTCGTGGTGGTGGGCGCGGTGCTGTTCCTCGCGGTGTTCGCCCTCACCTCCCTCACCGCCATCTGGCTGCTCAACAAGGCGTCGGTCGCCTGCGCACGCGTGCGGGACGGCTTCGACCGCCGCTCCGGCCGGGAGGACTGACGCCACGTGCGCGCGTGCCGTGACCGCCACCGGTCACGGCACGCGCCCCCACGGCCCGGCGCCCGGACGGGCGCGTCACGCACCCGTCAGACGCGCTGCCAGAGCGCCGGGACGTTCGGTGGTTCCCACCCGGCCTGCGCCTGGTGGCCCTGCAGGCAGCGGTAGGTGGCGCCGCCGTGGGTGACCTGGGCGCCCGCCGCGTAGACGGTGCCGGCCGACCAGGTGCCGCCCGGCTCACCGGGGCCCGGGTCCTCCGGGTCCTCGGGGTCGCCCGGGCCGGTGGAGGTGGTGAGCGTCAGCCCGTACGCCTGGAGCAGCGGGTTGATCGGCTGGTGGTACGTCGTGCCGCCACTGCGGCAGTTGCCCGAGCCGCCCGAGGTGACGCCCTGCGCCTGGCTGCCGGAGATGTACGAGCCGCCCGAGTCGCCCGGTTCGGCGCACACCGACGTCCGCGTCACCCCGCTGATGGTGCCCTCGGGGTAGGTGACACTGGTGTTGTGCTGCTGGATCGTGCCGCAGTGCCAGCCGGTGGTCGAGCCCGAGCGGCAGATCGACGCGCCGACCGGCTGCTGGACCGACCCGGCCACCTGGACATTGGCGCCGCCCGCGCCCTTGACGTACGGCGTGGCCGTCCAGTTGGAGTTGGTCGCCACCCAGGCCGTGTCGCGGCCTGGGAACGTCGACGCGTGGAACGAGCCCTGCGCCACCTGGTTGTAGCCGCTGGTGGTGGTGCCGGCCCGGCCGCAGTGGCCCGCGGTCGCGAAGCCCTGCTGGGTGCCCCGGGTGACGGAGAAGCCCACCGAGCAGCGCCCCGAACCCCCCATGTAGTACGCGTCGCCACCCCGTATGTCGTAGAGCGGGCGCGGCTGTTCGTCCGTCGGGACCACCCGGACGCGCGCCCGGTCGTCCCGGCCCAGCCGGGTGATTAGCGACCGGGCCTCGCCCGGGTCCGCCGCGCCGACCACCACGGAGTTGCTCTTCACGTCGACGTACCAGACGGGCACCCCGGACGGCCGGGCATCACGCGCCGCCCGGTCCAGCGCCGCCTTCGTACCGTCCAGTTCGGCCAGGCTGTGCCCGACCACCGCGGCCCGGGCGCCGCTCGCCCGGACGGCCGCCGCGTCGGCGGCCCGGGTGGTGGCGACCGTCAGCACCGACGACGCGTCACCCTCGACCCAGGCGCCCGCGTACGCACCGGCCAGCCGCTGCCGCAGGAGCGCGGCGGTGGCACCCGCCGCCGCCTCGTTGGCCAGCCGCTGCCGCGCCTCGGCACGGGTCAGGCCCAGGTCCCGTTCCATGGCGGCCAGCACCTCCGGGCGTACGGAGTCCACGGCGAGCGTGTCCGCCGCCGAACGGGCCGCCGCCGGGGGCGCGGCGGCGGCACCGGTGCCGGACGCGGGGCCGCCCGGGGCGGCCGAAGCGGCGCCCTGCAAGGCGGTCAGGACCAGGGCGCCCACGGTGGCGGCGCCCACACACGCGGCTCTGGCGTGTCGGTGGAACATGCGGAAGTCTCCTCGGTCTCGGAGGCGGGGAGCGGAGCAGGGGGATCCGGAGCAGGGGGATCCGGGGGTACGGGATCCCGCGGTGCGGCGGTGCGGCGGTGCGGGGAGAAGTGGGGAGTGGCGGTGGGGGGTGCTCCGAAACCGTAGGGAAGGCGGGCGCGGCCCGGGGAGATCTCAGTCGGCCCTCTGCCCGGTGTTATGGGCCAGCCAGCGGGTGTAGCCGGTGCTGCGGGTCACCGCCGCCCGGTGCGCCGCCCGCACCTCCTCGACCACGTCGTGCGCTCCCACCGCGGCGGGCGCGTCCGGATGCCGGCCCAGCAGGTGCCGCCACACCAGCGGTGTGCCGGCCAGCGGCCGGGTCACCATGCCCGGGGTGTCGGGGAACGTGGCGCGGCACAGCCCGACCGCCCTGCCGACCTGCACCAGATGCACGCACGACGCGGTGTCCGTCTCGTACACCGAGGCCGGGGTGAAACCCGCCCGGAGGCACGCCGCCGCGAAACAGTCCGCGAAACACCCGTCCCCCGGGACGTCCGTCCACGCCTCCGAGGCCAGCTCGGCCAGCTCCACCTCCCGCGCCCCGGCGAGCGGGTGGGCGGCGGCCAGCATCACGAACACCGGATCGCGCGCCACCTCCGTCCACACCAGCCGGGCGGGCTCCGGCGGGGCGCTGTCCCCGCACGTACCGATCAGCGCGTAGTCCAGCTCGCCCTCCGCCGCGGCGGCGGCGATCTCCCGCTCGGACCACGAGGTACGGGTGACCACGGTGACGCCCGGGGCGCCGGTCGCGAGCCGGTCGACGAGCCCGCCCAGCAGCGGCCCGTGCGTCCCCCCGACGCTCACCCGCCGCCGCTCGGCCACCGGGGCCCCCGACCGGGCGAACCGCTGCGCCTCCTCCTGGAGTTCGCGTACGGCGGGCAGGACGACCCGGGCGCGGTCCAGTACCAGGGCGCCGAGCGCGGTGGCGCGCACCCCGTGACGCCCGCGTTCGAAGAGCGCGCCGCCCAGGGAGCGCTCGATCCGCTTGAGCTGGGCGCTCAGCGCCGGCTGGGCGAGCCCCAGCGCCGTCGCGGCCTTGGTGAGGCTGCCCGCGTCGGCGATGGCCCGGATCGTCCTCAGGTGCCGCAACTCCAGTTCCATACGGGCAGCTTGACGCCCGGCCGACCCCCCGACAAGACAAAGGTCCGGACCAATCCGGGGTGGGGCTCCGGCCCGGTCGCGGCGGGCCGGGCCCTGTGTGACGCTGGCGGCGGAAGCCAGCACCCGGCACCGCCCCGGGCACGGTCCCGGCGGGCGGCGGGGACACGGGACACGGAACGGAGAACGTCATGAACCAGCTGGGAGACAAGCCCGAAGAGGTGCGCAAGCGGCTCGAGGAGGAGAAGCGCCAGGCCCAGCGGGAGCGCGAGGGCGACCTCGCCGAGCGGGCGGCCGACGACCTGCCGGAGCCCGCCGCTCCCAAGGGCCCGGTCCCGGGCGACGCGACGCGCGAGAGGCACCCCGACGCCGAGGAACGGCAGTAGCGGGACCGTTCCGTTCCGGCGGTCAGTCCTCCGGGGTCGCCTCCGGGCGCCCGGAGGACCGGTGCCGCAGCCACAGCGGCAGCGCGTACCAGCACAGGCCGAACCAGAGCATCACCCCGCCGACCAGGATCTCCGCGAGCAGCCCCGGCACCACCACGTGCAGGATCAGCAGCAGCGTGCACCCGATGGTGAGCGCCAGCAGCACCATGCCGCACATCATCAGCCGGCTCGCCGCCTCCACCACCTCGTCCTTCATCCGCTGGCCGGACAGGAAGCGGTGGATCGAGACCGGCGCTATCAGCGAGCCCGTGGCCGACGCGCCCAGCACCACCGTGACGACGTACACGACCCGGTCGAAGGTGTCCAGCTCCCGGAACAGCGGGGTGAAGGCCACGCTCAGCAGGAAGCCGAAGAGGATCTGCACACCCGTCTGGGCGACCCGGGTCTCCTGGAGGATCTCGTTCCAGCGGCGGTTGACCCGTTCGCGCGCCGTCTCCGGCCGCTCCTCGACCTGCCCGCCCTGCCCGGCCGGTCCGCCCTGCCCGGCCTGCCCGGCCCGTTCAGCCTGCCCGGCGGGTCCCGTCGGGCCGTGACCGCATGCGCAGGCACAGGCGGTACGGACCTCCGGGTCCTTCTCCGCTCTCGCCCCGGTCGACCGCTGCTCCGTCATGGCCATGGCACCCTCCCTGTCGTCAGATGGGTCCCTTTGCCCCGTCCGGGGCCCTTCATGCTCACCTGATCGGCGGAGTGCACCGGTCTCGGCGCGGGCGTCCCGGGTACCAGGGACGGCATGAAAGCACTGGTGATCAACTGCACCCTCAAGAAGTCGCCCGAGCCGTCCAACACCCGCGCGCTGGCCGACGTGGTCGCCCGCCGGCTCGTGTCGTACGGGGTCGAGGTCCGCCATGTCCGCGCCGTCGACCTGGCCATCGCACCCGGTGTGACCAGCGACGAGGGCGACGGCGACGAGTGGCCGGAGGTGCACCGCGCGCTCCTGGAGTCGCAGATCCTCGTCATGGCCTCGCCGACCTGGCTGGGCCGCCCGTCCTCGGTGGCTCAGCGGGTGCTGGAGCGGATGGACGCCCTGCTCTCCGAGACCGACGACGAGGGCAGGCCGGTGGCCTACAACCGGGTGGCCGGAGTCGTGGTGACCGGCAATGAGGACGGCGCTCACCACGTCATCAGCGAGATCGCCGGCGCCCTCGGCGACATCGGCTACACCGTCCCCGGCCAGGCGTGGACGTACTGGCACCTCGGCCCGGGCGCCGGCCCCGACTACCTCGACGACGAGCGGGGCCACGACTGGTCCGACAAGACGGGCCGGGCGATGGCGGCCAACCTCCACGGGGTGGCCAAGGCCCTGCAGCAGAACCCCCTCGGACCCCCGCCCAGCTGAGCCGTAAGCGGCAGCCGGAAGCCAGAAGCCGGAAGCCGGAAGCCAGAAGCCGGAAGCGGAGGCCGGAAGCGGAAGCCGGAAGCCGGACCAGCCCATGCCCCGGCGCGCGGTGCGGCACCGCGCGCCGGGGCGCGCTCACTTCTCCGGGTCGTGGCCCCAGTTCATCAGCGAGTACCGCCACGGGGTGTCGGTCACGTCCCCGTCGGGGCGCTGTGCCGCGTGCCGGTGCACATAGCCGACGACCTTCCGCATGTGCGCGAGGTCGTCGTCGCCGAGGTCGGACTTCTTGGTGCGCAACAGCTCCACGATCCGCCGCCCCGACGCATGGCCGACACTCTCGCCCCCGCCGCCGGACTGGCCGACGCCGCGGGACTCCTCGGTCTCCAGCCACTTCTCCAGCTCCCCGGCGGTCATGTTCACCGCCTCGCCGAAGTCGGCCACGACCTTCTCGCGGTCCGGGCCGCCGCCGCTCACGAGCGCTTGCCCTTCTTGCGCAGCGACTCCGGCTTGTGCACCGCGCGCCGACCGGTCTTGTCGCTCTCGACCTCGTACTGAGGTTCGTCCTTCGACGCGTCCACCGTGCGCCCGGCCGCCTCGGTCCGCTTGGTGACCTTCTTCTTCACCTCGCCCTCGACGGTCTTCCCGTGGCTGCTCCAGGTGACCTCGTCACCCTTGCGAAGCTTCTTCTCCTCGGCCATGCGACGCCCTCCTCCGGACTCCGCCCCCCGATTCCGTTTCCCGGCTCGACGGTCCCACGGATGCGCGCGGGCCGCTTCCGGGAGAAGACGCCCGGGCGGCCGTAGCGTTCGCCGGTGAACGTCCGCTTCCGGGCTCCGCATCCGGACCGGGAAGCCGGGCAGAAGGGTTGGCCAAGGGGCGGCGCCGCGGCGGCCCCTTCCGGTGCTGCGATGGGGAGTCCATGAGAAGTGCACAGCGGTGGGCCCGGTGGCTGGTGCCACTCGTCCTCCTGGTCGTCTGGCTGGGCATCGGCGGGACACTCGGCCCGTACGCGGGGAAGCTCGGCGAGGTCGCCACCAACGACCAGGCCGCCTTCCTTCCCCGTACCGCCGAGTCGACCCGCGTCCTGGAGGCGCGCAAGGACTTCGAACGGTCCGAGACCGTGCCGGCGATCGTCGTCTGGACGGCGGACGGCGCCCCCGTCACCGAGGCGCAGCGGGCCGCCGCCGGCCGGGCGCTCGCCGGACTGGCCGGACGCCCCGGCGTCGCCGGCCCGGCCTCGCCCGCCCTGCCCTCCGCCGACCGCGAGGCGCTGCAGGCCGTCGTCCCGCTCCGCCCCGACCTCGGCGAGGAACTCCCGGCGGTCCTCGACTCGCTGCGCTCCGCGGTGGGCGCGGTCCCGGGCACGACGGCCGAGATCGCCGGGCCCGCCGCCAACCAGGCCGACCTGTCCGACGCCTTCTCGGGCATCGACGGGCTGCTGCTGGGCGTCGCCCTGATCGCCGTGCTGCTCATCCTGCTCGTGGTGCAGCGGAGCGTCCTGCTGCCGCTGGTCATCATCGTCTGCGCGGTGTTCGCACTCGGCCTCGCCTGCGCCATCGTGTACGCCCTGGCGGACCGCGGCGTCGTACGGGTGGACGGGCAGGTGCAGGGCATCCTCTCCATCCTGGTGATCGGCGCCGCCACCGACTACGCCCTGCTGATCGCCGCCCGGTTCCGCGAGGAACTCGGCCGCGGCCAGGACCGTGCCGCCGCCGCGCTGACCGCCGTACGCCGCTCCTTCGGCGCCGTCACCGCCAGCGCCGCCACCGTCGCGCTGGGTTTGCTGGCCCTGCTCGCCAGCGACCTGACCAACAACCGGGCCCTCGGGCCGGTCGGCGCCATCGGCATCGGCTGCGCGCTGCTCTCGGCGCTGACGTTCCTGCCCGCCGTCCTCGCGCTGCTCGGCCGCGCCGTCCACTGGCCCTCGAAGGCCCGGACGCCCGCTGCCGCTACCGGCGAGGAGCAGGCCCCGGGCGGGCTGTGGGGCCGGGTCGCCGCCCGCGTCGACCGCCGCCCGCGCCGGGTGTGGGTCACCACCGCCGTGGCGCTCGCCGCGTGCGCGGCCTTCGCCCCCACCCTGTCGGCCAGGGGAGTGCCGCTCGACGAGATCTTCGTCAACGACGCGCCCTCCGTGGCCGCTCAGGAGACCCTCGGCCGGCACTTCCCCGGCGGCGCCGGCAACCCGGCCGTGATCGTGGCCGACGCCGACCGCGTCCAGCAGGTCACCGAGGCCGCGAAGGGCACCGGGGGAGTGGCCTCCGCCGCGCCGGTCACCGCGTCCGGCCGGCCCGGCGGCGGACCGCCCCTGGTGGTGGACGGCCGGGTGCGCATCGACGCCACCCTGCGCGACGCGGCCGACAGCACGGCGGCCACCCGGACGGTCGAGCGCCTGCGCGAACGGGTGCACGCGGTGCCCGGCGCCGACGCGCTCGTCGGCGGCTACACCGCCCAGCGGTACGACACCCAGCAGACCGCCGCCCGCGACCGGACCGTGATCGTGCCGGTGGTGCTCGGCATCATCCTGCTGATCCTGGTGCTGCTCCTGCGCTCCCTGCTGGTCCCGGTCCTCCTGGTGGCGACCGTCGCCCTCAACTTCCTCGCCACCCTGGGCGTCTCGGCCCTCGTCTTCGAACGGCTGCTCGGCTTCAGCGGCACGGACGCGTCGGTCCCGCTGTACGGGTTCGTGTTCCTGGTCGCCCTCGGCGTCGACTACAACATCTTCCTGATGTCACGGGTACGAGAGGAGGCGCTCCTCCACGGCACCCGCGCCGGTGTGCTCAGGGGCCTGACGACCACCGGCGGGGTCATCACCTCGGCCGGTGTGGTCCTGGCGGCGACCTTCGCGGCGCTGATGGTCATCCCGCTGGCCTTCCTGGTGCAGATCGCGTTCATCGTCGCCTTCGGCGTGCTGCTGGACACCCTGGTGGTCCGCTCCCTCCTGGTCCCGGCGCTGGTCGTCGACATCGGGCCGAAGGCGTGGGGGCCCAGCGCTCTGTCCCGGAGCGACCGGTGACCGCCCGCGCCGCGCCCGCCCCTCACCCGGCCGCCCCCGCCGGTTCCGCCGACGCGCCGGTCCGGACGTCCGCGCTTACGGTGGGCAGGGCGGGGCCGCAGCCGCCCGCCCCGTGGTCCGTCCCGCGGTCCGCATCACATTTCGCCCCGTGGTTCGCGCCGCGCCGAAGGGAGTCGCCATGACCACCGCGACCTCGGTGAGCCCGCTGCGCGGCCGTACCGCCGTGGTGACCGGCGCCGCCCGGGGCCTCGGCGAGGCGATGGCCCGCCTGCTGTCCGCCCGGGGAGCCAGAGTCGCCCTGCTCGGCCGCGAGGAGGAGTCGCTCGCCCGGGTGAGCGACTCCTTGCCCGGCGAGGCCCACTGCTACCAGGTGGACGTCACCGACGACACCGGGATGGCCCGCGCCGCCGCCGAGGTGCGCCGCCGGCTCGGCCCGCCCGCCGTGGTCGTCGCCAACGCGGGCGTCGCCGAGGGCGGGCCCTTCCCCGAGTCCGACCCGGCGACCTGGCGGCGCGTCATCGAGGTCAACCTGATCGGCAGCGCGATCACCGCGCGGTCGTTCGTGCCCGACCTCCTGGCGACCGGCGGCTACTTCCTCCAGGTCGGCTCCCTCGCGTCGATCGGCGCCTCGCCCCTGATGAGCGCGTACTGCGCCTCCAAGGCCGGCGTCGAGTCGCTCGCCCACTCCCTGCGCGCGGAACTGGCCCACCGGGGCGTCGGCGTGGGCATCGCGTACATCAACTGGACCGACACCGACATGATCCGCGACGCCGACCAGCACGCCGTGCTCCGGGAGCTGCGCGGCCACATGCCGCCGCCCGCCCGCAAGGTGTACCCCGTCGAGCACGTCGCCGGCCGGCTGGTCACGGCGATCGAGCGGCGCCGCCCCACCGTGTACGTCCCGGCCTGGCTGCGGGCGACCCAGCTCGTCCGGGCGGCGATGCCCGCGGTGGTGACGGCGCTGTCCCGGAGGGAACTGCCCCGGCTCGACGCCCGGGACCCCTTCGAGGCGACCGGCCTGCTCGGCCCGGGCGGGCGCGCGGGCGCCACGACGGGCCCCGGCGCGCCGCGCTGACCGGAACGTGGCGCACCCGGGAGATCTCACCGGTGCGCCACAGGAGTGAGCCGTGCGCCGCCGGTGAAACGAGCGGTGACAGGAACGGGCAGGCATCGATGCATCCAGGGACGGCCCCCGGGCCGAAACACCAGGTGCCCATGCGGCGCGAACGACAGGTGCGCGCCGGCGGGCGCGACGAAGGGGGTCTGCACGTGCTGGGAACGCGAGCGACGACGGCCGGCGAGCTGTGCCGCGGCGAGCCGGGCTCCGACGGTACGCCCGACCGGACCGGCGCGCCGGGCTCCGACGGTACGCCGGACCGGCCCGGCGAGCCGGGTACGGCCGGTGCGGCGACGGAGACCGGCGCCCCGGGCACGGCCGCTGCGGCGACGGAGGCCGTCGCCCACGTCCTGGCCGGGCACCTCGGCGAGCGGCTCCGCGAGGCCCGCGCCCTCGACCCGGTGTTCGCCCGCGACGTGGCCGGGCGGCTCGACGCGTTCGTACGGCGCGGCGGCAAACGGCTGCGGACCGCCTTCGTGTGGTGCGGCTGGCGGGCCGCCGGCGGGGGGCCGGGGCCCGAGCGGGTGCTGCGCGTCGGCGCGGCCCTGGAACTCCTCCAGGCGTGCGCGCTGATACACGACGACCTGATGGACGAGTCGGCGGTCCGGCGCGGCGCGCCGTCCGTGCACACCGACTTCGCCCGGATGCACCGGGCCGCCGGCATGAACGGTTCGGCGGAGGCGTTCTCGGCCGCCGCCGCGGTCCTCACCGGTGACCTCGCCCTCGCCTGGGCCGACGACCTGCTGACCGAGGTCGCGCTCGGCTCCCCGTACGGGCACGCGCTGCACCGCGAGTGGCGGGCGATGCGCGCCGAGATGGTCGCCGGGCAGTACCGCGACGTCCACGCCCAGGCGACCGGCTCGTCGGACCTGGAGGAGGCGGTGACCATCGCCACCCTCAAGAGCGCCCTCTACACCGTGGAACGGCCGCTCGCGCTGGGCGCGCTGCTCGCCGGCGCCGGCGAGGACACCGTGGCCGCCCTCCGCTCGGCGGGCCGCTGCGCGGGGCTCGCCTTCCAGCTGCGGGACGACCTCGACGGGGCGTTCGGCGACCCGGCCGTCACCGGCAAGCCCGCCCACGACGACCTGCGGGCCCGCAAGCTCACCTATCCGCTCGCGGTCGCGGCGCGCCTCGCCGCCGAGTCGGGACACCACGAGGACGCCGACGCCCTGCGCCCCGGCGGCGGCCCGCGCGACGACGAGGCGGTCGCCCGGATGCGGGCGGCCCTCGAACGGACCGGCGCCCGCGAGGCGGTCGAACGGCGGATCGCCGAACTGGCCGCCGAAGCCCGGCACCACTTCGCCGAGAGCGGCGCGGGGCACGACGCCGCCCGGGAGTTCTCCGCGCTGGTGGAGCGCGCGACGGGCGCCGCCCCCGCGGCCCGTACCGCCGAACCCGCGGCCCCGGCCCGTACCGCCGAACCCGCCCCCGCGGCCCGTACCGCCGAACCCACGGCCCCGGCCCGGCAGGGGGAGGGCGCGTGAGGACCGTACCGGGACCGGTGGACCATGTCGTCGTGGTCGGCGCCGGGCTGTCCGGCCTCGCGGCGGCCCTCCACCTGCTGGGCGCCGGGCGCCGCGTCACCGTCGTCGAACGCGAGGCCGGTCCCGGCGGGCGCGCCGGCCTCCTGGAGCGGGCCGGCTACCGCATGGACACCGGGCCCACCGTCCTGACGATGCCGCACCTCGCCGACGAGGCGTTCGCCGCCGTCGGCGACAGCCTGTACCGCCACGTCGAACTGACCCCCCTGCACCCCGCCTACCGCGCGCATTTCGCCGACGGCTCCCGCATCGACGTCCACACCGACGCCGAGGCCATGGAGGACGAGGTGCGCCGCTTCGCCGGAGCCGCCGAGGCCGCCGGCTACCGGCGGCTGCGCCACTGGCTCGAACGGCTCTACCGGGCCCAGATGCGGCGGTTCATCGACACCAACTTCGACTCGCCCCTCACCCTGCTCCACCCCGACCTCGCCCGCCTCGCCGCCCTCGGCGGCTTCGGCCGCCTCGGGCCGCGCATCGGGTCCTTCCTCTCCGACCCCCGCCTGCGGCGCGTGTTCTCCTTCCAGTCGCTGTACGCGGGTGTCGCCCCGGCCCGGGCCCTGGCCGCGTACGCCGTCATCGCGTACATGGACACGGTGGCCGGCGTGTGGTTCCCGCGCGGCGGGATGCACGCCCTGCCCCGGGGGATGGCCCGCGCGGCGGCCGGCGCGGGCGCCGCGTTCCGCTGGTCGGCCGAGGTGGAGACGCTGGAACGCTCGGCGGGCCGGGTACGCGCCGTGCGCCTGGCGTCCGGCGAGCGGATCGCCTGCGACGCGGTGGTCCTCACCCCCGACCTGCCGGTCGCGCACCGGCTGCTGGGCCGGGCGCCCCGCCGGCCCGTACGGCTGCGGCACTCGCCCTCGGCCGTGGTGCTCCACGCCGGAACCGACCGCACCTGGCCGCACCTCGCCCACCACACGCTCTCCTTCGGCGCCGCCTGGGAGCGGACCTTCGACGAACTCACCCGCACCGGCGAGCTGATGAGCGACCCGTCGCTGCTGATCACCCGCCCCACCACGCACGACCCGGAGCTGGCGCCCCCCGGCAAGCACCTGCACTACGTGCTCGCGCCCTGCCCCAACACCACCACCGGCCCCTCCGCCCGCGCCTGGGGCGACCTCGCCCCGCGCTACCGCGACAGCCTGGTGGCCGAACTGGAACGCCGGGGCCTGGACGGCTTCGGCGACCGCATCGAGGAGGAAGTCCTGGTGACTCCGGCCGACTGGACCGCCCACGGCCACGCCGCGGGCACCCCCTTCTCCGTGGCGCACACCTTCGCCCAGACCGGCCCCTTCCGGCCCCGGAACCTGGTCCGCGGGTACGACAACGTCGTCCTCGCCGGCTGCGGCACCACCCCCGGGGTGGGCGTACCGACCGTCCTCGTCAGCGGCAAGCTCGCCGCCGCCCGCATCACCGGCGATCGCGCCCGCGCCCCGCACCGTACCCCCGCGACCCCCGGGAGGCCGGGCGCATGACCCGACGCGAACTCGACACCGCGGGCATCACCGACCCGGGCCTGCGCGCCGACTACAGCCGGTGCCGGACCCTCAACGCCCGCCACGGCAAGACCTACTTCCTGGCCACCCGGCTGCTGCCGGTCGAACGGCGGCCCGCCGTCCACGCGCTGTACGGCTTCGCCCGCTGGGCCGACGACATCGTCGACGACCTCGACCGGCGGCAGCCGCCGGCGGACCGCGACCGGCTGCTGCTCCGCCTGGAGCACGACCTCGCGCACGCCCTGCGCCACGGCGGCGGTGGCGAACCGGTGGTACGGGCCGTCGCCGACACCGCCGCCCGCCACCGCATCGACCCCGGCCTGTTCGCCGAGTTCATGGTGTCCATGCGCAGCGACCTCAGCGTCACCGACTACCCCCGCTACACCGACCTGCGCCGCTACATGCGCGGCTCGGCCGAGGTCATCGGGCTCCAGATGCTGCCCGTCCTCGGCACGGTGGTGCCCCGCGAGGAGGCGGAACCGCACGCCGCCGCCCTGGGCGTGGCCTTCCAGCTCACCAACTTCCTGCGGGACGTGGGCGAGGACCTCGACCGGGGGCGCGTCTACCTGCCCGCCGACCTGCTGGCCGCCCACGGCGCCGACCGGCCGCTGCTGGAGTGGAGCCGCCGCACCGGCCGGCGCGACCCGCGCATCCGCGCCGCGCTGCGCGCCGCCGAGGACCTCACCCGGGGCGTCTACCGCGACGCCGAACCGGGGATCGCCATGCTCGACCCCCGCACCCGGCCCTGCATCCGCACCGCGTTCACGCTTTACGGCGGCATCCTGGACGCGATCGCCGCCGACGACTACGCCGTCCTGCACCGCCGGGCGGTGGTGCCGCGCCGCGAGCGGGCGCGTACGGCGGCGGGCGCGGCCCTGAGCATCCTCGGGGCCCGCCTGCGCCACCGGCACCCGCGACGACCGGCCCCGCCGGTGCGCGGAACCATGACCCAGGGGGAGGAAGCGACCAGGTGGACGACGAGCTGACCGGACACGGCGGCGGACGAGGGGCCCGGGCGGCCCGCTGGACCTCACCGCTGCGGCTGCGCCGCGGCCCGGGCTGGGCGGACCAGCCGCCGACCTGGCGGGAGGCGAGGCCGGCGCTGATCGCGGACGCCCTGAAGCGCGCCAAGGCCCGGCCGTCCGGCAACTGGTTCGTCGCCGGCGCCTCCCGCGACCTCACCCCCGGCCGCCCCCACGGCCGTACGCTCGCCGGGACCGAGGTCGTCCTGTGGCGCGCCCCCGACGGGGCGCTGCGCGCCGGGCCGGGCGTCTGCCCGCACCTCGGCGCCCCGCTGCGGGACAGCCGCGTAGTGTGCGGCACCCTGGTCTGCCAGTGGCACGGCATGGCCCTGGACGGCGGCCCGTTCGCCGGCTGGGAGCCCTTCCCGGTCCACGACGACGGGGTGCTCGTTTGGGTGCGGCTCGACGCGGCCGGCGGCGAGGAGCCCCTGGAACGCCCGGTGATCCCGGTGCGGCCCGACCCGCGCGGCGCGGTGGAGGCCGTCTGGACCGGCGTGGGGCGGTGCGAACCGGAGGACGTGGTCGCCAACCGGCTCGACCCCTGGCACGGCGCGTGGTTCCACCCGTACTCCTTCGT
Organism: Streptomyces sp. NPDC015131; assembly: GCF_043079975.1. Lineage (NCBI taxonomy): Bacteria > Bacillati > Actinomycetota > Actinomycetes > Kitasatosporales > Streptomycetaceae > Streptomyces > Streptomyces sp. NPDC015131. The sequence goes on from NZ_JBIBVB010000001.1 coordinate 1,149,814, forward strand.
CGACCTGCGCGTGGTGAGCGCCCCCGGCGGCCGGGGCGAACCGGCCGGCGGTGGCGAAGGCGACGGTGACGGCTTCGAGGTCGAGGTCTCCTTCCGGGTCGCCGGGCGGATGGTCGTCCCGGTGCGCGCGGTCTTCACCGCCCCGGAACCCCGGACGGTCGTCATGCACATCACCGAGGGCGAGGGCGCCACGTCCGTGGTGGAGACCCATGCCACGCCCCTCACCCCGGAGGGCGCGGCCCGCCCCCGGACGGCCGTCGTGGAGGCGGTCGTCGCCGCCTCCGGGCGGCGCGGTTTCGCCCTGGCCCGCGCCGCCGCGCCGGCCCTGCGCCCCCTGATGCGCCGCGCGGCGGGCCGTCTGTGGCGGGACGACCTGGCATACGCGGAACGCCGCTGGGAGCTCCGGAGCACCGGGCGCTTCCCCGGCTGACGGGCCCTCAGAACCCTGGCCGGGCGGCACCCGGCCGTGCCTCACGCGCGCGTGGCCCCGTACACCCGGTGGGTGTCGTCGGCGTACGCTTCCGCGAAACGCAGGGCGAGCCGGCCCTGGTCGAGGGTGCCGCCGCCCTCGGCGAGTTGGCGGACGCGCCGTGCTGCGCCGGCTCGAACCGGCCGGGAAGGGCAAGGAGCCGCACCATGCACGATCCCGCGGCCGAGCACGGTGAGACCGTCTTCGACTTCGGTGTGACCGCGCTCGGCGCGTCGTTCCACGGGGACTGGGTGCTCGACGCCCAGGACGCACTCGACCACGTCCGGACGTATCTGGGCACGGAAGGCGACCCCGCCGGGCTGGTCCTGCTCGTCGAGGACCTCCTGCGGCTGCGGGACTCCGGGCTCGACGACGACGAGCTGGCCGCGCTGTGGCACGCCACGGACCCGCCGCTGGGCGGCGCCCCGGTGATCCGCGGAGACGCGCGGGGGTGGCTGGACCGGCTGCTGGCCGTGGTCGTGCCGCTGGCCCGGGCGCGTGGCGCGTCGAAGGCATCCTGTACGACGTACCCCCCGTGCGCCGGGGACGGCACGGACGCGGCGGGGCACCGGCGTCTCGCGCCGGAGGTGGTCGAGCTGGTCGCCCTGCTCGACCCGCGCGCGGAACACCACGAACCGGTCGGCACCGTGCGGCGGGCGCTGGTGCGCTGTGCGGAGACGGTCTGCCCGGAGCTGGCGTTCCGCTTCCTGCTGCACGCCGCGAACGGATACTGGTCGCGGCTGACACCGGAGACGTTCGGCCGGCTGGAGCGCGCCGGCACGGCGTTCGGGTACGGCCCCCATGTCGTGGACGCGGTCCGCCACCTCGTCGACCGACGCACCGGCGCCAGGTGACCACGGGCCCCCGGCCGGACGGCACCCGGCCGGGGCCCTCGCGCGCGTGGCCCCGCCCGCTCCGGTCAGCGGCCCAGGGATGCCAGGGCGCGCAGGGCGCGGGTGCGGCCCGTGCGGGGGACCGTCCACAGGCCCTGCCCCCGTACGCCCCACCCTTCGAGCAGGGCGTTCGCGGCGAGGAACCCGGTCGTCGCGGCGCGCTCCATCAGGGCGACCGGCAGGTCGCAGCGGACCGTGTCCCCGGCCATCACCAGCCGCGGGTGCGGCGTGCGCACCGCAGGGCGCCGCTCGTAGGTGCCCGCCGGGAACAGCGGGCAGTCCGCCCGCCATTCGTGCCGCACGTCCACCACGCGCGCGTCCCGGGTCTCCGGGTACACCTCGTACAGCCGCTCCAGGAGCCGGTCCTGCACCTGCTTCGGCTCGGCCAGGGGGTCCACGGCGTAGGCGTGCAGCTCCACCACCGAGCCGCCGGTGCGGGCGGCCCAGCGCGCCGACTCGCCCTCCCAGCGGTCGAGGACGCTCACATTGTCCAGCCCCCCGTACCCGCTGGTGCCCAGGAAACCGGGGCGGTCCCGGCGCACCGGGCGGTCCAGCCAGTAGCGCGAGACCAGGAACGGCGGCGCCGTACGCAGCGCCGCGACGTCCTCCCGCCAGCCGCCGCCCCCCGGCCCGCCGAGGTCCGGCGACCCGCCCACCACATGGCGCAGCCCCGCGACGTCCAGGGCGAGCACCACCGCCTGGTGCCGGTCCCGCGACGCGCCGCCGGTCACCACCTCGAAGTCGCCGCCCTCCAGCGGGACCAGCGCGTCCACCGCCGTACCGGTGCGGACCTCCGCGCCGAGCGCCGCCAGCCGGCCGCCCAGCGGCTCCCACAGCGCCTGGGGGAACGGTTCGGAGGGCACGTCGAACAGCAGCCCCTCGGACGACCCGAGGAAGTAGATGTGGAACATCACCATCAGCTCCGCCGCCGACAGTTCGCGCGGATCGGCGAAGAAGCTGCGCGAGAACACCTCGAACGCCAGGTGGTGCGCCGCCTCCGGGAAGCGGATCCGCTCCAGGAAGGCCGCCGCGCCCATCCGGTCGAAACGCGCGTACGTCTCCGGCACCCGCACGTCGAGCAGCGGAAGCGCCGCGCGCGGCGCCATCGCCGCCAGGTCGCGCAGACCGAACGACGGGCTGAGCGCGGCGAACCCGACCGCGCTCCACGGCGGGGTCCTCGGCACGCGCGCGAAGCTGTCCGTCAGCCCCCGGCTGTGCCGCAGCGGATAGTCGGGCAGCGGGACGAGCCCCGCCAGCGCCGGATCGGTCCGCCGCAGCAGGGCGCGCAGGTTGTAGTACTGGCGGAAGAAGGCGTGGAAGCCCCGGCTCATGGTCACCTCCGACCCGTCCGCCAGCCGGGCCGGCCACCCGGAGACCCGGCCGCCGAGCACCGGCTCCCGCTCGTACAGCGTCACCCGGGCGCCGCGTTCGGCGAGGACGGTGGCCGCGGCGAGGCCGGCGATGCCGCCGCCGGCGACGGCGACCCGGGGCGCGTCCGCGCCCGTGAAGCGGGGATGGCCCGGGGCGGGCGGCAGGAACTCCGCCCTGCGGTCACGGCCGAGCGGGGGAGTCGTCATGGGCGGCTTCCTTCGGAGCGGGCGGGCCGCGCCACCGGGTCGGCGGCACGGCGGGGGAGGAAGGGGAGTTCGGCGACGGTACGCAGCATGGGGCCGACCGGGGTGCGCAGGCCGATGCCGAACTCCTCACGCGGGGAGGTCGTTCCGTCCAGGAAACGCAGCAGCCGCTCGGTGGGCACGTCGCGGAACAGCCCGGTGAAGAACCGGGGCCCGTCGATCCGGCCCGCGTCCAGGGCCCGCAGCAGTACGGCGTCCATCGCCACCGCCCGGCGGGAGTGGGGGCGCGGCACCGCGTCCGTACCGTCGCCCAGGGCCGCGGCGATGGCCCGGCTCTGCCGCTGCACCGCTGCGAAGGTGTAGCCGGTCGAGGGGCGTGTGGCCCCGCCGGCCGTACCGATCCGGAAGACCCGCGCCCCGCCGCGCCGGGGGAAGCGCCCGTCGGTCATCGGGATCACCCCCTGCTCGGCCGATTCCACGGTGAACGGCCCCAGCCGCAGCACCTCGGCGGCGTACCGCCCGAGCGCCGCCTCGTACGCCTCCGTGGTCAGCGGCGCCCGGGAGAACTCGGTGTACTCCACCAGGGCCCGGTCCGGGGCGAGCGGCAGGACGTAGCCGAACGCCATGCCGTGCCCCGGCTGCGGTACGCGGAAGTCCATCAGGTCCGCCACGTCCGGGTCGAAGCGCGGCGCGGCGGTGCGGACGTACCAGCCCCGGAAGTGCTGGAGCAGGGTGGTGCGGCCGGGCGGCAGCCGGCCCGGGGGACGGGAGTCGAACGCGTACCGCCCGCGCAGCGTCAGCGGCCGGCCGTCCGGTGCCGTGCAGCGGACCTCGGCGCCGCCGCCCGGCGCGTCCCGCACCGTGTGCGCGGTCGCCCGGACGAGCCGTGCCCCGGGATCGGCCTCCAGCCGCTCGTGGACGAGCCGTTCGAAGGGCACCGACCGCAGCATCCGGTAGCGCAGCGGCGCGGGGTCGCACCACACGGGCGTGCCGTCCGGGCCGTGCACCCGCAGCCGGGACCAGGAGGCGGTGACGGCCTCCTCGTACTCGCCCGGCCCCGCGTCCCAGTGGCACCAGGTGCGCTCCGCCGGGCGCAGCGGCCCTTCGGGCGCCTCCACCACGGTGACCTCGGCCGCGTCCGTCCGGCGCAGCCAGTGCGCCAGGCTCAGCCCGGCCGCGCCCCCGCCCACGACGACCACGCCGTGCGCCCCGCCGCCGCCCGCCATCTCCGTACGCTCCCGTCCTGTCGTCATCTCCCGGCGCGCCCGGCGCACTTCGGTGCCCCGTGCCGCCCGTGCCGCCCGTGCCGCCCGTGCCGCCCGTGCCGCCCGTGCCGCCCGTGCCGCCCGTGATGCCTTCGGTACGGCGCCGCCGCCCGGATGCATCAGCTGTACCGGCTGCACCGGACGCCTCACCTGCACCGGCGGCCGGCTCAGCCCGCGCGCACCCCGCCGGCCGCGCGGTCGGCCAGCACCTCGCGCGCCGCCCGGGCACCCGACGCCAGCGCGCCCTGCACCGACCCCGTGGCGCGGTGGTCGCCGCACACATGGCGTCCCGGCGCCACCCGGGTCGGGCGGCTCAGCGGCCACGGCGGCACCATCGCCGGAAGGGCGCCCTCCACCGTGTACACGGCCACGCTCCGCCAGCCTGAGGTGTCGGCCTCGTGGAGCACCGCCAGCCGGTCCAGCACCTCCCGCTCGCGCCCCGGCAGGTCCGGGCCCAGCACGGACGTGGAGACCAGGGCCGTGCCGGACGGGGCGTACCCGGGCGCGACGGCGCTGAGGACACAGCTGTTGAGGACCGTGCCGGAGCTGTCGGTCACCAGGGTCGGCCCGGTCGCGGGCGGTGCGCCGGTGGCGTGGTAGTACGTGGTGACCGTGCGCGTTTCCGGGACCTCCAGCCCCGGCAGCAGGCGGGCGGCCGTCGCCGCGTCGGTGGCCACCACCACCTGGGCCGCCGCCCGTTCGCCGCCGTCCGCCAGCAGCACCCCCGCGTCGGTCAGGGAGGCGACCGGGGTCCCCAGCCGCAGGACGCCCTCCGGCAGATCCGCGGCCAGCCGGTCCGGCACCGCGCCGATCCCCGCGGAGGGCAGGCAGAGCGTGCCGCGGAACATGCTGCGCCACACCAGGTGGAAGAAGCGCGCCGAGGTCTCCAGCCGGTCCTCCAGGAACACCCCGGACAGGAAGGGCCGCAGCAGCTCGTCGACCGCGCGCCCGGTGAACCCGGCACGGGCGAGCGCCTCGGCGGTCGTCCGGTCGGCGCCGTGCCGCAGCAGCCGGGTCGGCAGCAGGGCGTCACGGGCGGTCAGCGCGGCGAGCGCGGCCAGGTCCCGGCCGGACGGCGGCCGCCCCGGCAGCAGCGCGGCGACCGCCCGGGCGTCCCGGGTCGGGTCGGCGACCCGGACCGGACCGCTCGGCGTACGGGCGACGAAGCCGGGAGTGAACGGCCGCAGCCGCAGCTCGCGCAGCGGGAGGCGCCGTTTCACCTGCGGATAGGAGGTGTTGAAGACCTGGAAGCCGCGGTCCAGCAGGAATCCGTCCCGGCGGTCGGTGCGCATCCGCCCGCCCACCCCGTCGGACGCCTCCAGCAGTTCGACCCTCAGTCCCGCGGCGCTCAGGTCGTGCGCGCAGGCCAGCCCGGCGAGCCCGGCGCCGACGACGACGACGTCGGGCGGCGGCGCGTGCCGCTGATCGGTCATCGGTGCTCCCGTCCCTCCTGCCGCCCGCGCGGACGGCGGTCCAGCCGACCACGTTCCGGCGCCGGATGCCAGCAACCGCCACGGGCGTCGCCCCATCGGAGTGCCCGCCCCGGCGCGGTCCACACGCCCGGGCGGCCGGTCAGGCGCGGACGGCGGACTCCAGGGCGTCCAGCGCCTCCGCCAGCCCCGGCGGACGCGGCAGTCCCGGGACCGCCCGGCCCGCCCAGCCGGGTCCGAGGGTCAGCACGACGGGCCGCCGCCGGGCGCCCCGTACACCCCACTCCATGGCGGCGACATGCCGGGCCAGCGCGGGACTCGCCGTCGTCCGGGACTGCGCCCACAGGCCCACCGCGGCCGGGCCGGTCCGCCGTACGGCCTCCATCAGCGCCCCGACGGGCATCGCCGCCCCGTACATCCGCACCGACACCCCCCGCCGGGCGAGCGCCGCGGTCAGTGCCTCCAGCGCCAGGGTGTGGTTCTCCCCGGGTACGCAGGCGAGCAGCACCGTGGCGCCGGGCGGACCGGACGGCAGCGGCGGCGCCGCCCTGCGCAGCGCCCCGGAGACGTGCCAGGACAGCAAGTGCTCCACCTCGACGTACCGTTCGCCGGAGGTCTCCCACTTGCGGCCGACGGCCTGGAGCGCCGGCACGACCACCTCGTTCCACGCGGTCACCAGGCCGTGGGCGCCGATGACGTCGGTGAGCAGCGTGTCCACGGCCGGTGCGTCCAGGCGCAGCGCCGCCCGGGCCAGGCCCCGGCACTCCTGGCGCACATCGCCCAGCCGCAGGCCGGTCCGGGCGCGCCCGGCGGCCCTGCGCGCCCGCTCGGCGACCCCGTCCGGTCCCTCCGGATCGCGGGTCGTGGGGACCATCTCCGGGACGGGGACGGTCTCGGGGACGGGGACGGTCTCCAGGACGGGGACGGTCTCCGGTGCCGGGACGGGGGAGGGGGCGGGGACCGCCCCGAGCCGCGGGGCCTCGCCGTCCAGGGCGACCCGGGCCGCCTCGGCGGGCGGGACCCCGGTGGCCGTCAGGGCGCACATCTGTTCCAGGCGGGCGATGTCGGCGGAGGTCCACCGCCGGTGCCTGCCGCCCGCGCGGTCGGTGGGGCCCATGCCGTAGCGCCGGTCCCAGGAACGCAGGGTGGTGGTGGCGACCCCGAGGCGCCGGGCCACCTCACCGGTCGTCAGTCCGGCCTGCTCGCCGGTGTCTCCGTTCCTGGGCACCCGCACAGGCTACGACGCACAAACGACGCATGTTGCGTGCGTCGTTTGTGCGTCCAAGACTGATCCGCGCGGTGCCCCCGAGGCGCCCGGACCGCATGAATCCCCTCGCCGCCCGGGCGCGTCGGCGCGCCGTCCGGACGGCCCGGCAGGAAGACGTGACCCATGAGCACGAGCACCCGCCCCGTTCCGCGTGCACCGGAGACGCAGGCGTGGTGCGAACAGGACCTCGAAGAGGATCTGGCCCGGGGCCTGCTGGCCTCGGACGAGACCGCGTTCGCCGCCATCTACCGGCGGTACAGCCCGCTCGTCCACACCCTGGCCGCCCGCTCGCTCGGTGACGCCCGGGAGGCCGAGGACGTCACCCAGCAGGTCTTCCTGGCGGCCTGGCGCGGCCGGGCCGGCTTCCACCCGGAGCGCGGCGCGCTCGGCGCCTGGCTGGTCGGCATCGCCCGCCGCAAGACTGTCGACGCCCTGGCCGCCCGGACCCGGCGCCTCCGGCTCGCCGACGCCGCCGCCCGCGCGGCCGAGGCGACCGTACGGCACCCGGCGGGCCCGGCCCCGGACCATGTGCCGGACCGGGTCCTGCTGATCGACGAACTCTCCCGGCTGCCGCGCCCGCAGCGCGAGGTGCTGTGCCTGGCCTACTACGAGGACCTGACGCAGAGCCAGATCGCCGAGCGGATCGGCCTCCCGCTCGGGACGGTCAAGAGCCACGCCCGGCGCGGCCTCCACCGGATGCGCCACCGCATCGAGGCGGCCTCCGGCACCGAACCCGTGCCGAAGGCCGCCTGTTAGCGCCGCCGGCCCCTGAGGGGCTCAGCAGGGCTTCAGCGGGCGTCCCAGGTGTCCCGGAACCAGGTCAGGGCCTCGGCGAGCCGCTTCCCGTTGCCCGGGTCGGCCAGCACGGAGAGCCGGAAACCGGGGCGAAGCCGGAGCTTCCCCTCGGGGATGGCGACGCCGTCGAGGGCGTTGAGGCGCCTCAGGAACTCGGCCCGCAGCCCGGCATCGGTGAACGGCTCCCGGGTCGCGAGGTGCTGGAACACCACCTCCACCGTGCCGCCGCGCCCGCCGCCCGGGTAGAGCGTGAGCGGCCAGATGCCCCGGCCGGGCGCGCCGGCCTCGCCCAGCATCAGGTACGTGCTGGTGGTGACCCGGCCCGTCCCGTGGGCGAGCCGGCCACCGAGCCCCTCCCAGTGGGCGAACAGCGCGCGGACGGCCTCCACCGTGCCGGCGGAGTCGTCGGCGGCCAGCTGGCGGAAGAACCGCTCCGCACGGGTCTCCCCGCCGCCCGCGCCACCCGCCGCCCCGGCCGCCACTGAGCCACCTACCGTCCCGGCCGTGGAACCGGCAGTCACCCCGCCCTCCGTCCCGTCCTCCGTCCCGCCCTGCGTTCCGCCCTCCGTCCCGTCCTCCGCTCCGGCGTCGCCGGCGAGGAGCGCAGCCAGGTCGTCGGCGGTCAGGCGCTGGTCCGGATCGGCGGTCCCCTTGGCGGTGAAGCGGATCCCCTCGGCGGCCAGCAGCGCCCGTACGCCGTCGCACGCGTCCTCCTCGTCGCGCGGCGGTGTGGCCCACCGGAAGCCGTCCGAGACCCTGCCCTCCGCGGTGAGGACCCGGTGCGCCCGGGCCACCCCGGGCGTATTGGCGAGGTGGTTGCCCACCGCCTGGGCGCCCGAGCCCAGGAACGCGGCGAGGTCTCCGTACGACGTCCAGGTGCCGTGCGGAAGGGCGGCGAGGACCTGGTGGACCAGGCGCCAGTCGCGGCCGCGTTCCGCGCGGCCCACCCCGCTCAGCGGGGCCGGCCACAGGCGGATCGCGCGGTCGGCGAGGTCGTCGGCGCGGGCGAGGATCTCCTTGGCGCCCCAGCGCCCGGTGGCGGCGATGCGCCGGTTCATCTCCAGGTGGCTGCCCTCGAGCAGGTCCTGCTTGCGCCGGAACGGGTGGTTGGACAGCTCCGCGTTGACCGCCGTGAGCGTCAGGTTGCCCAGGGTGTGCTGGAGCCGGGCGTGCAGCTCCTCGGGACTCTCGCCGTCGGCCGTGTCCTCGCCCAGGACGCTCAGCCACGCGTCCCCCGGGGTCTGCGGCATCACATGCTCGACGGTGAGCCGCGCGGCGGCGAAGTCGACGGGCTCCGGGTGCTCGTGGCTCTCCTCCAGCCGCCGCAGGACGTACGCGCGCTGCTGCCACCGCCCGTACCGGTAGAAGGGGGCTGTCCGGATCCGTTCGCGCAGCTCGTCGTCGTCCGGCCAGAAGCGGTGGTCGGCGGAGAGCAGCCGGTGCAGTCCCTCCGGGACCGGCACGTCCCGGGGGAGCTGACCGGGGACGGCCTGGAAGATCCGGCCGAGGTTGTTCGTCGGGACCCGGCAGATCATCCGGCGTACGAGGAAGCTCTCCACGTACCCCATCGCGCGGGCCGTGTCGGCGGCGGACAGCTCACCGCGCTCGCGCCGCTCCAGCAGCAGCATCAGGGCCGGGTACGTCACGGCCGCCTGCCATTCCTCCAGCCGCCGCAGTACGGCGCGGACACCGGGGTCCGGCTCCTCCTCCGGGTGCAGCAGCCGGCGCAGGTGGGCGCCGCGCCGGTGCAGTTCGCGGACGTACGCCTCGATCTCCGGCTCGCCCGCCCCGGCGTCCTCGAAGTGCTTCTGCTGGGCGGCGTACAGGTCCTGGCGCCGGACCCGGTCGTCCCCGCCGAGCACCAGGTGCAGCCACATCAGCCGTTCCAGCTCGTCGGTGCCGAGGCTCCGCTGCAATGGCAGCCAGTAGGTCTCGTGGATGTGCTCGCCCCGCGTGGGCAGCCGCATGAAGAGGTGGTTGCGCAACAGGTCGGCCTGGCTCAGCCGGAGACCGGTGTTGTTGAGCGACTCGAAGATGCGGTGCACGTTGTCACCCGGGTCGGCGATCACGGCCACCAGCGCGAGCCGGGTGGTGACGGCCTGCTCGATCCGGAGCGGGTCCTGCGGGCCCGCCGGGTCCTCCTCCGCCTCCACCAGCTTGCGCCGGAAGAAGTCGTACGCGGCGGCGACGCCCCCGCCCGCTCCGCCCCGCTCCGTCACGGTGCCCGGCGCACCCGTGGTGCCGCGCACCTGGGCGGCGTACTGCGGCCGGTCCGCCTGGGTCGGCAGCAGCCGCAACTGGTCGTGGCCGTCCATCCACTTGTTGACCAGGTACTGCTCGTCGATGCGCTCGGCCTCGCGCGGCCGGCCGGTGGCCACGTGGTCCCGGATCGCGGCCAGCGCCAGCGACAGGGTCGTGAGCCGCTGCTGGCCGTCCACCACCAGCCAGCGCGGGAAGGTCGGGTCGTTCTGCGGCGAGGGCGCCAGCACCACCGAGCCCAGGAAGTGCGTCCCGGCCGGCCGCCCGGACTCCAGCACCTCCGCCTGGTCGAGGACGTCGTTCCACAGCCGGGTGAGGTGGCTCTCCGTCCAGGAGTACGTCCGCTGGTAGAGCGGTACTTGGAACTGCTGCGTCCGCCCCTGTACCAGGCCCGCGAACACGGTCTCCTTGGCCTGCACGTGATCCCCCTCGGTGGTGCCGCCGGACCCGGCCCGGTCGGGTCGTGCCGTCGGGACGACGATATGGCCCCACCGGCAGGCCGGTCCCGGAAACCGGACGGTCCCGGGAAGGGGACGGAGTCGTAGAGGGGCGCCACGCGCGCGTGGGTCACAAGCCCCTGCCACGCGCGCGTGGGCCGAGAGCCCCGGCACGCGCGCGTGGGCGGTCAGTCGTACGCGCGCGCGTGGGCGGTCAGTCGAAGGAGCCGTGCCGCCCCGCCCCGGAGGCGAAGCGTGCCGCGCCGGTGAGGGTCTCGCCGGCGGACAGCGGGACCATGCCGTGCCGCAGCTCGGCCGCCAGGGCCTCGGGCTCCGGCAGGCCGTGCTGTTCCCGTACCGCGAGCCGGTCGTGGCGCAGGCAGGTCTGCGGGAAGGCGGCGATCGCCCGGGCCAGCTCCTCCGCCGCCTGCCGGGCCCGGCCGGGCGGGACAAGGCGGTTGGCCAGCCCGATCGCGTACGCCTCGGAGGCCGGGACCGGGCGGCCGGTCAGGACCAGGTCCATGGCGCGGCTCTCGCCGATCAGCCGGGGCAGCCGGAAGGTGCCGCCGTCGATGAGCGGCACTCCCCACCGGCGGCAGAACACCCCGAACACCGCGTCCTCCTCGACCACCCGGAGGTCGCACCAGAGCGCCAGTTCCAGCCCGCCGGCCACGGCGTGCCCGGCGACGGCCGCGACGACCGGCTTGGTGAGCCGCAGCCGGGTCGGCCCCATGGGCCCGTCGCCGTCGGGTGCCACGCGGTTGCCGTGCCCGGTGCCGACGGCCTTGAGGTCGGCGCCCGCGCAGAACGTGCCGCCCTCGCCCCACAGGACGGCGACCGAGGCGTCGTCGTCCGCCTCGAACTCCCGGAACGCGGCGGCCAGGAGGCGTGCGGTGGGCCCGTCCACGGCGTTGCGGGCGGCGGGCCGGGAGAGCACCACGGTCGTCACGGGCCCGTCGCGTTCCACACGGACGGCCGGGGCGGCGGGGGCGGCCGGGGAATCGGTCATGGCGGCATTCTGGCCCCGTCCGGTCCTGCCGGGCCAGACCCTCTCCCCGGACCGGCGGATGATAAGTCATCAGCAGGGGTGCTCCGGTTGATGTGTACCGGCCCACATTTTTCCCTCACACCTTCCTCACGGAAGTGGACCATCGTGATCCGGCCGCGTCCTACGTGCCCCGTGCGCCGTGTGCCGTCTGGGGCGGAAGCGTGTCGGAGAGGTGACCCAGCGGCGTCATACCTGTTGGCACCACCATTCGGAATGGAAAGTTCCGCACTACTGGTGAGTTCTCCGATGGTTCCCGCAAGTCGGCTTTCCGCCAAAAGTTGGCCGCAAGGTATGCGTGGAATCGCGACCTCCGCCAAAAGCCATGCAGGAGCTGTCAATTCCACTTTGACTCCCCCCGAGTGATCTCCAAGACTGCGCCCCGACCACCTGGCACGCGATCGGGAACCGCGTGCGGGATCTGACAGGGGGACCGAGAACAGCATGAAGAAGAGCAACCCGAACTCCGCCCGCGTGCGGAGAGCCGTCACCCGCGGACTGGTGACCGCCACCGCGATCGCCTCCGTGACGGCCGTGGCCGCGCCGCAGGCCGCCATCGCCGCCCCGCCGGCCGCCCCGGCCGCCGCGGCCTCCATCGGCACCACCGACATCCAGCGGGTCGACGCCGCCGCCGTGGTGCGCCTGGACCCGAGCCCGGACGTCCTGCTGCTCAGCGACCACGACTTCATCCACGCCCTCTGGCAGAAGGCCCGCGACGGCGGGGAGACCTTCGACGCGGTGCGGCAGGCCGCCGAGGCCGCCATGATGAGCGAACTCGCCGAGGACCACGTGCAGTTCATCGTCACCGGCATCCACGAGGCGTACGCCGTCGACAAGCAGCGCGAGAAGGACAAGGCCGACGCCGAGCGCGCCGCCCGGCTCGCCAAGTCCCAGGCGCTCATCGCCATCGGCATCCCCAACAGCCCCGACCTGCTCGACCTGAGCGACGACAACTTCATCCGCGCCGTGATGCGCCACGAGGCCGCCGGGCCCGAGGTCCGCACCGCCGCCGCGGCGGCCCTCGCCGCGGACCCGGCCGCCTGGCAGGAGTTCATCGCCAACGGCGCCCGCGAGGCCCACCAGCGCGACATCGCCAACGAGCTGAAGGAGCTGGAGGAGAAGGACCGCGCCGAGGCCGAGCGCCGCAAGGAACTCGCCGCCCGCACCAACGCGGCCGCCCTCTTCCGCATCACGCCCTCCGAGGCCATGCTCGCCCTCAGCGACGACAACTTCATCCGCGAGCTGCTGCGCGTCGCCCCCGCCGACGCCAAGGGCAGCGAGCTGTACGCGGCGGCCCAGCGCGCCGTCCTCAGCCCCGACCCGGCCGTGTGGAAGCAGTACATCCACACCGGCGCCGAAGAGGCGTACAAGAAGGACGACGAGGCGCGCCGCAAGCAGATCGCCGAGGCCAACCGCCGGCTCGCGCTCCAGATCCAGGCCGCCGCCGAGAAGACCGGCGTCAACCCCCACCTGGTCGCCACCGCGAAGAAGGCCCTGGCCGGCACCGACGAGGACGTCGCCACCTTCCTCAAGGCCGACAGCCAGTACCGGGCCAAGCGCCAGTCGTTCCAGCCGGCGAGCGGCAAGCCCGCGGGCTTCTACGTCCGCCAGTCCGCGCCCGACGCCGGGGAGGCGTTCATCGCCCCCCTGTCCACCGCGTCCAAGCAGACCGACCGCGAGGACGGCACCTGGGTGGTCGTCCCCGCCCTCGACGGCAAGCCGGGCTGCTACTCCTTCGAGTCCTCCCGCAAGGCCGGCCACTACCTCACCCACAAGGACCTCCGGGTCAAGATGGCCGCGAGCGACAACAGCACGCAGTTCCGCAAGGACGCCACCTGGTGCGCCAAGAAGGGCCTGAGCGGCTCCGGCACCTCCTTCGAGTCGTCCGCCCAGCCCGGCCGCTACCTGCGCGAGTACTACGGCGACCTGTACGTCGCCAACAAGACCGCCAAGAACCGCTTCGACGTCGAGAAGGACTTCGCCCAGGACGCATCCTGGAAGATCGTCACCCCGCTCGCGCGCTGACCGCGCGGGCGGTGACCACCCCGCCCGCGCGCCCTCTCCCTTCAGACTTGAGAAGAACGGAAGCACCCATGTCCCGGATCGTCCGATCCGCCCTGGCCGTCGCGGCCGGTGTCGCCGCGCTCGCCGGCACCGTGACCGTCGCCGTCGCCGACGAGGCGCGCCCCGCGCCGGCCCCGGCCGCCACCGCCGTCACGTCCACCGTCGACACCGCCGACGCCCGCGCCGCCGCGGTCGCGGCCTCGGCGCCCGCGGCCGTCCAGCTCAGGGCCGTGCACAGCGACAAGTGCCTCACCACGCCCAACGCCAGCCTTCGCAACGGCGTCAACAGCGTCCAGTCGACCTGCGTCGCGGACGCCGAGAACCAGCGCATCGACCTGGTGCCCACCGGCGCCGGCACCTTCGAGGTGCGCTTCGGCCACAGCGGCAAGTGCCTCGACGCCGAGAGCGCCGGCACCAAGAGCGGCACGCCCGTCCAGCAGTGGTGGTGCGTCGGCGCGCAGAACCAGCGTTGGCGCCTGGTGATGGTCGACATCGCCAAGGAGGCGTACGAGCTGCGGCCCGCGCACGCCCCGCTCACCGACAGGCTCTGCGTGGACGTCGAGTCCGCGAGCACCGCGGACGGCGCGGCCACCCGCCTGTGGGCATGCAACGGCACGCCCGCCCAGCAGTGGCGCGTCCACCCGGTCACGGCCGCCTGAGCCCCGTACACGCGAGAGAAACGGATCCCCACATGTCTCGGACCCTCCGGGCCGTCCTGACCGCGGCCGCGGCCGTCACCGTCCTCGCCGGCACCGCCACCGCCGTCCAGGCCGACGAAGAACCCACCAAGGCGGCAACCGCCGCCACCAAGCCCACCGCCTCCGACGACGCCGCCGAAGCGGCCCGCCAGGCCGCGGCAGCCGCGGCGGCGGCCCGCGCGGAGGCCGTCGCCCGCCTCCGGATGGCGCAGCAGTCCATCACCCTCACCGCCGCCCACAGCGGCAAGTGCATGGAGATCGAGGGCGGCAAGACCACGGACGGCATCAACGTCCAGCAGTACGACTGCAACGGCACCGATTCGCAGAAGTGGAAGGCCGTCGCCACCTCCGGCGGAACCTTCGAACTGCGCAACGTCAAGAGCGACAAGTGCCTGGAGATCCAGACGCAGAGCGTCGCCAACGGCGCGGCCGTCCAGCAGTTCGCCTGCGGCCAGGGCAACCACCAGCGCTGGCGGATGATGCTGGTCGACCCCGTGCGCAAGCTGTACGAGCTCCAGCCCGCGCACACCGCGGAGAAGTGCGTCGACGTGACCAGCGGCAAGAAGGACAACGGCGTCGACCTCCAGCTGTACACCTGCAACCGCACCGACGCCCAGCTGTGGCAGGTCCGGCCGGTCGCGTGAACCGGCCGGACGGGCGCGCACGGGTGCGCCCGTCGAACGCCGCGAAGGGGCGGGGCCGTGCGCACGGCCCCGCCCCGGCGGCCGTGCACCGAACTTTCTCACCCGAGGGGGACCCTGAGTTGAGTCGTCAGTGGACAGGCGCGCGGGCGGTGACCGCCGGCGCGCTGGCCGGCGCGATCGCCCTCGCGGGCGGCGTACCGGCGTGGGCGAGCGCCGGCGCCCCCGCCGCCGTACCGCAGCGGGTGGCGGCCACCGCCACCGCCGTACCGGCCGGTCGGGCGCAGCAGACGCTGTCGCCGGAGCTGGCCGCCGCCGTCGAGGAGGCCCGCAAGCGGGTGACGTCGATGGCGAAGACCCACCCCGCCGCCGAGGTGCGGACCTCGGCCTGGAACGCCCTGCGCAGCACGCGCGGGGACCAGGCGCTCCTGGAGTGGCTCGCCCCCGGCGGCGGCTTCGACGGGGCCAAGCAGCGCGCCCGCGACACCCGCGCCCGCAACAAGGCGTTCTGCGAGCGGGTGATCGCCACCCACACGGCGGCGTTCTCCCCGCAGGTGCGGGCCGCCGCGACCCGGGCCCTCAAGGGCAGTGTCGCCGAGCAGGCCGCGTTCGTCGCGACCGGCTACGCCGAGGCCCAGCGCCGCGACCGCGCCGCCCGCGAGGCCGGTGAGCAGCAGCGGCTGGACGTCGCCGCCGCCGACCGCGAGTTCGTCCGCACCCTCGGCGCCCAGGACCCGGGCGAGCAGGTGCGCGTCGCCGCCCAGTGGGCGCTGCGGGCGGGGTCCACGGACGCCGACGTGGCGGAGTTCTTCGGCTACGGCTGGGCCACCGGCGCCACGCTGGACCTGGCCGCCTACCGCACCCGGGTGGCCGACGCCGAGGCCGTACGCCACCACACGCTGACCCGCCTGATCGCCGAGGCCACGGCGGCCGAGGCGGCGGTGGCCGGCGCGGCGGACGCCGCACGCGCGCGTGCGGAGGCGGAACGCGCCTGGCAGGCGGTGTCCGAGCACGCCGGAGCGGCACAGCGCGCCTGGCAGGCCGAACAGGCCGCCGCGGCCGCCCAGGCGGAGAACTGGCGGATCGTCGCCCAGCTCTCCCGCGAGTCCGCCGAGCGCCTCTGGCAGGCCATCTCCGGCACCGCGGACGACCACGAGACCGCGTGGTCCGGGGAGCGTACGGCGGCGGACGAGGCGGCCGCGTTCTGGCAGGCCATGTTCGACCGCGCCCAGGACGGCGAGAACCGCACCCGCGGCTGAACCGGGGCGTACGCCCGTCCCCGCCCGTGACCGGGGCGGGGACGGGGGCGCCCGTGCACGGGGGCGCGACAGGGACGTACGGCCGCCCGCGACCGGGGCGAGCCCGGCGCACACCGGCGGACCGGCGGACGGACACCGGTCCGCCGGTCTCGCACCGGCCTGCCGGACTCACACCGACCGCCGACCGCCGACCGTTGGCTGCCGGCACCGACCGCCCATGGCCGGCCACCGATCACCGACCACCCCGCCCCCCGACCGGGCCGGGGTTTTTCCATCCGATCGTCGAGGGGGATTCCCGTGAGGGAACGATTCCGGCCCAGAGCCGGAGGGCTGCGCGCAGGCGTGGCCGTGCACATACGGAAGGCCGTGTCCGCGGCGATCGCCGTGGCGGTGCTGGGCACCGTGACCGGCGAGGCCGCCGCCGCGACCTCCGTACGCACCGAGCAGGCGTCGCTGGCGCAGACACTCCAGTCGCTGGACCGGCTCGCGGCGGCGGTGAAGCCGCAGAGCGACCCAGCCCCGGCCCCTGCCGCCAGGTCCGAGCTGGACCGGATCAGTGATGAGCGGGACCGGCAACTGGTCGAGGACTTCGCGGAGTTCGACGAGGAGGAAGAGGTCCGCGAGGCCGCCAGGAAGGCGCTGGAGAGCACCGACCCGGACGCCATCCGCATCTTCCTGGAGCGCGGCGAGGCCGAGGCGCGCCAGCGCGCCAAGGACAAGCGCGCCGGCGTCGACACGGCGAACCGGCAGCAGATCGAGGCGCTGCGCGGCACGGGCGGCCCGTTCTTCAACGCCGAGGTCGAGCGGGTCCTGAAGGGCACCGCCCAGGACCGGGCCGACTTCCTGGCGTTCGGCGCCGGCATCGCCAAGCAGCGCGACGAGGCGGACCGGCAGAACGCCGCCAAGCGGGCGGAGGAGAACCGCAAGCGCGTCGAGATGCTGGCCTCGGTGGGCGGGCCCGCGGTCAAGCGGGCCGCGCTGGCGGCGCTGGAGTCCAAGGACGCCGCCGTCATCGAGGAGTTCCTGGAGAAGGGCTACCAGGTCGCCGCGCGGCAGGACGCCGACGACCGGGCCGCGCACGAGAAGGCGCAGAAGGAGGCCCAGGAGGCCGCCGAGCGCCTCCGGGAGCTGGCCCGCAAGGCCGCCGTCGCCGCCGAGGCGCGTACCAAGCTGATCGCCGCGCACGGCGACGCGGTCAAGGCGCTGAAGACCGCCTCCAACGCCATGTCGTCGGCCGCCTCGGCGTCGCGCGAGGCGGACCGGATGCTGGCGGCCGACCGGGCCGGCAAGCGCCTGTCGGACTACACGGCGGTCAAGACCGAGGTCGCACGCCAGGTCGGGTACGCGGAGGACGCGGCCAGGGCCGCCCAGGTCGCCGCCGCCCAGGCCAAGGTTCAGGCCGATGTCCTCGTGGGCACCGGGCTGGAGCATGGCGTCCAGTGGTCCGAGGTGGCCGCAGGCATCGCGGGCGCGGCGGACGCGGCGGCGAAGGCCGCGGCGACCGCACGGCACGCGGTCGACGCCACTGCCGCCGACGCCGCCGGGCTCAACGCCAAGAACCAGGCCGAGCTGCACGCCCAGCAGGCCGCCAAGTGGCGCGCCAACGCCGAGGAGCACGCCAAGGCCGCCGCCCGCCTCGCCGACGCCGCCGCCAAGCAGGCCCAGGTCGCCGCGACCGCCGCCGAGAAGGCCAAGCAGGCCCGGGTGGCCGCCGAGCAGGCGGAGAAGGAGGCGTGGGAGCACGCCCGCAAGACCCGCGACGCGCGGATCGAGGCGGAACGGCAGGCCAAGATCGCGGCCGAGCAGCGCAAGATCGCCGAGCGGGAGCGCGACCTCGCCGCCGCCGCACGCGCGCGTGCCGAGCGGGAACGGGACATCGCGGCCGCCGCACGAGCGCGTGCCGAGGCCGAGGCCCGTACCGCCTCCGCCGCCCGCGCACAGGCCCAGGCCGCCGCCGCGACGGCCGCCGCCGCGCGTGCCGACGCCGCCCACCAGGACGGCATCGCCTCCGAGGCCGACCGCCGGGCGCGGGCCGAGGAGACCACCGCCCGCAACGCCCGCGACGCCGCCTTCAAGGCGGAACAGAACCACCAGGCCAAGGAGGCGCGGGCCAAGGCCACCGAGGCCCTCGCCGCCGCCGGCCGCGGCACCGTCGACGCGGGCGTGGCCCGTGCCGCCGCCGACGCGGCCCGCGCGGACGCCGACACGGCGAGCGCCGCCGCCCAGCAGGCCCGGGGCGCCGCCGACACCGCGAGCGGCGCGGCCGTACGGGCGCGTTCCGCCGCCACGGAGGCCGCGGGCGCGGCCGCCCGGGCCCGGGCCGCCGCCGCCGAGGCCACCGCGCACGCCGCGCGGGCCAACGCCGCGGCCAACAAGGCCGAGGCCGCCGCGTCCGCCGCGAACGCCGCGGCGAACAAGGCCGAGGCCGAGGCGGCCCTGACGCGTGCCGCCGCCCGGCGCGCCGACGAGAAGGCCGCCGAGGCCACCGCGCAGGAGGCGCGCGCCGGTATCGCCGCGCACGAGTCCGCGCGGCTCGCCGGACTGGCCGCGATGGAGGCCAACAACTCCCTCCAGGCCGCCAACCGCACCAAGGAGGAGGCCCAGGGCGCCGTCCGCGAGGCGGCCATGGCACGCGTCCAGGCGACCGTCGCCGTGAACGCGGCCGCCGCCGCCCGCAGCACCGCGGCCGGCATCGCCGAGCCGGCCAACACGGCGATCGCGCTCACCGCACCGTTCGCCGGGAAGGACGTGGACGCCGACTTCGCCGCCGAGGTCGCCGCCGCCGCCGAGCAGATGGGTGCCGAGCAGGTCGCCTCGGCGGAGGCGAAGGCGGCGGAGGCCGTGAAGGCCGCCGAGGCCGCCGAGGCCGCCGCCAAGCGGGCCAACGCCCAGGTCGCCCCGGCCTTCAAGGCCGCCGCCGACGCGGCGCGTTCGTCCGCCGACGCCGCGCGGTCCGCCGCCGCGGCGATGAAGTCGGCCGCGCAGGCCGCCGCGGAGGGCGCCAAGGCCCGCGCCGCCGCCGCCCGCGCCCACCAGGCCGACGCCCAGGCGCAGGCCGACGCGAAGCTCGCCCGCTCGGCCGCCAACCAGGCGTACGCCGACGCGACCGCCGCCCGCAACGCCGCCAACCAGGCCGAGGCCGAGGCGGCCCGCGCCCGGGGCGCCGCGGCGGAGGCCGACAGCCACGCGGTGGCCGCCAACAGCGCGGCCAGCCTGGCCGAGCAGGAGGCGAGCGTCGCCCGGGGCGCCGCCGCCCAGGCGGAGAAGGACGCCGCCGACGCCAACGCGTTCGCCGAGTCGGCCGAGGGCCACGCCAAGTCGGCGGAGGCGGCGGCGAAGAACGCCAACACCTACGCCCGCGAGGCGGACGAGGCCGCGAAGAAGGCGGAGGAGTACCAGCGGGAGCAGGACCGCAAGGCCCGCGAGGCGGCGGCGAAGGCGGCCGAGCAGAAGGGCGAATCCCCCAAACTCACCGAGTCTGCCATCGAAGCACTGAGGCTCGCCGGCATCACGCCGGAAGAGTATGAGAAGGCCCGCAAGCTCGCAGAGAAGGACCTCGTGGACTTCCTCATCGAGAACGGTGGGCAGATCGTTGTCGACCTTCTCTTCGAGGACATCAAGAAGTGCTTCACCGAAGGCAACTTCGAAAGCTGCTTCTGGGCCGTGGTCGGCGCGCTGCCGTGGGGCAAGGCCCTGCAGGTCATCAAGGCGACCCCGGCGATCACCAAGGCACTCGTCAAGATCGTTGGCGGGCTCGACGACTTCCTCGACAGTTCGGCCAAGGCGAAGAAGCTGGTCGACAAGAGCAAGGAAATCTTCGAGAAGCTTCGCAAGAACCCGCCGTCGTGCCCGACCGGAGGGAAGCCCAAGAACAGCTTCGCGCCGGGCACACCGGTGTTGCTGGGCGACGGCACCCGCAAGCCCATCGAGGACGTCCGGGTTGGGGATCGGGTTCTGGCGACCGACCCGCAGACCGGGAGGACCGAGAGTCGCGCCGTCACTCATCTGATCACCGGCGAGGGAAGCAAGAACCTGCGAGAGCTGACCGTCGACACCGACGGCCGTGCGGGCGACGCCACGGGAACGATCACCGCCACCGACGGACACCCGTTCTGGGTCGTGAGCCGCCACCAGTGGGTGGACGCGGCGTACCTCTCGGTGGGCGACCTGCTGCGCACCCCCGAGGGTGAGCTCAAGGAGCTCGTCGGTGTCAGGTCGTGGACCCAGCCGATGCGGGTGCACAACCTCACGGTCGAAGGCCTGCACACGTATTACGTGCTGGCGGCCGGAACGCCGGTCCTCGTGCACAACACGCAACCGTGCCAGTGGGCGATTCGACAGGAGACGGCCGGGGACGTCGCTCAGAAGTACACCCAGGGACAGTCGACCCGGGACCCGGCGTCGCAGTGGTTCCACGAAGAGCTGAGCGACCAGGAGCTTCTTGACTCGATCAACAATGCTGCGGAGGGGGACGGCATCGCGGTCTCACGCGGAGGCACGATCCTCGGCGGGCATCATCGCTGGGACGAACTTCGAGCGAGAATCAAGGACGGGCGTATTGACCCGAACACGCCTATCCGTATCGACGTTCTGGGTGAGGACTGAGTCGCTGATGTCTGTCGTTCGTGCAAGTGATGCCGACTTCCGTGTGTGCCAGATCGGCTTCCCCACGCTGATCGAAGTTCAGCTTGAGGCGGAGGGCCGGGGCTGGGCGACGCGGTGGACCTCGGTGGAGGCACTCCGCAGCCAGGTCAAGGAGGGAAATGTTCTCCTCCAGCCATTGATGCGCGAGGAGAGGGGGGGACTGATGCGAGCCTACCGATGCCTCCTCCTGTTCTCGGCGGTGGATGACGGACAAGCCGGCGGAATGGCCACGATCGATGTTGATCCAACCAGGCTCGCCTCTTGGGAGAGGCTCGATCGGGACCCGGATGTTCGAGAGGCGCTGGTAAGGGTGTTCTCTCTGGCCTCGGGTGGGATCTCCATGCTGTCGAAGAAGTAGCAGGTACTGGGTCCTCGGAACCGCGGCGGATTCTCCCGAGAGTTCGCCGCGGTTCCCGTACCCGAGGGTCAGTGAAGGGCCTGCCGAACATTGTCCGGCAGGCCCTTTACTTGGCGGTCAGCGGTCAGCGGTCAGCGGTCAGCGGTCAGCGGTCAGCGGTCAGCGGTCAGCGGTCGTGCTGCGGAAGCGTAGGCCTCCGTATGTGCACCTCCATACGCGGCCCTGTCGGCTCTGCCAGAAACGGAACTGACCGCGCCGAATTCGTGCCGGAACAGCGTGTGTGAAAGCGCGTTGATCGCTTCCTGATGCACGGGTTAGGGTTCTGACGACCATTCGGAAATGTGGCACACCGGACGGGACCGTTCGGGCATGCGTGCTCCGGCGGACCGGGTGACCGCAATCTTTGCCGTACGTACGTACGCGCGAGCGTACGGATGACGTACACCCAGGGGGAGTCATGGCGGGTACGCCCGAGCATTCCAGCAGCGACAGCCGCAGGCGCGCGCCCGAGCTTTCCGGCTGAGCGCCCCCGTCCATTCCGCGGCGCCGCCCTGCCGTCCTCCGGAGGGGTGTGCGCACTCCTCCGCCACGGTCCCGGCCCGCCCGCCGGGGGCGCCGCCGTGGCACGCCCAGTCCCATGCCGAGCCGCCCGGCACTCTCGGCGGCAGAGGGAGCCCTCACATCACCATGCACGCACACCACACCACCCCCGCGCGGATACGCACCCTCGTGACCCGGGGCCTGGTGACCGCCACCGCCCTCGCGGCCGTCACCGGTGTCACCGCGCCCATGGCGGTCGCCGACCAGACCCCCGCGAGCCCCGGGGCGGGCCCGGCGGACCGTGCCGCCCGTGCCGCGGGCATCGGCACGACCGACGTCGAGCGCGTCGAAGCCGCCGCCGTGGTCCGGCTCGACCCCACCCCCGAGGTGCTCCTGCTCAGCGACTACGACTTCATCCACGCCCTCTGGCAGAAGGCGGACGCCGCGGGCGAGAAGCTCGACTCCGTCCGTACCGCCGCCGAACAGGCGATGGCGAGCACCGCCCCCGACGACCACGTCCGGTTCATCGTCACCGGCGTCCACCAGGCCTACGCGCTCGACCAGCAGCGCGAGCGCGACAAGGCCGAGGCCGCCCGGGCCGCCCGGGAGGCCAGGTCCCAGGTCCTCCTCGCCATCGGCATCCCCACCACCCCGGAGCTGCTCGCCCTCACCGACGACAACTTCGTCCGCGCCGTGGCGCGCCACGAGGCGTCCGGCCCCGAGGTGCGGGCCGCCGCGCTCCAGGCGCTGGCCGGCGAACCGGCGGACTGGCAGGCATTCATCGCCACCGGCGCCCGCGAGGCCCACAAGCGGGACGTGGCCAAGGAGCTGGAGGACCTGGCGGAGAGGGACCGCAAGGAGGCCGAGCGCCGCAAGGAGCTCGCCGCCCGCACGAACACCGCCGCCCTGTTCCGCATCACGCCCTCCGAGGCCATGCTCGCCCTGAGCGACGACAACTTCCTCCGCGAGCTGCTGCGCCTGGCCGCCACCGACCTCCACGGCACCGAGCTGTACGCCGAGGCGCAGCGCGCCGCCCTCAGCACCGACCCGGCCGTGTGGAAGGCGTACCTCCACACCGGCGCCGACGCCGCGTACAAGCGCGACGACGAGAACCGGCGCAAGAAGATCGCCGAGGCGAACCGCAAGCTCGCCCTGCAGATCCAGGCCGCCGCGGAGAACGGCGGAGTCAACCCCCACCTGGTGGCCGCCGCCAAGAAGGCGCTGGCCGGCAGCGACGACGACGTGGCGCACTTCCTGAAGGCCGACACCCAGTACCGCCTGAAGCGCCAGTCCCTCAAGGTGTTCGGCGGCGGCGACTACGCCCGCCAGTCCACCGCGGACGGGGGCAAGGTCGTGCTCAGCGACGCGGCCAGGTCCACCGGTTCCCAGGCGGACCGCGAGGACGCCACCTGGGTGATCGTGCCCGCACTCGCGAGCCGGCCCGGCTGCTACTCCTTCGAGTCCGTGCGCAAGCCCGGCCACTACCTCCGCAGCGGCAAGGCGGAGAAGAACGGCCTGCGGGTCGACATCGCCGCGGACGACCGCAGCACCGCCTTCCGCAACAGTGCGACCTGGTGCGCCAAGCCGATGAAGATCGGCCCCATCGGCCCCCGCAAGGGCATCTCCTTCAGCCAGCCCGCGGGCAGCACCGACAACTGGCTGGCGCCCGCGGTGAAGGACGTCTACGCCCGCAAGGACTACACGTTCCCGCTGCCCGGCGGCGTCCCCGGCGAGGCACAGCCGGTCCGCATGGCCGCCTGGCAGGTCGTCACACCGCTGGCGCCCTGACCGGGCCTCACCCCACCCACGGCACACCGACGCATCGGTGTGCCGACTCACCGAAGGAGTTTCCCGTGAGGGAAGGATTCCGGCACCGAGCCGGAAGAACCCGCGGCCGGAGATCCGGTCTGCTGGGCAGGGCGGTGTCCACCGTCCTCGCGCTGGCCGTTCTCGGCGGCATGGCCGGGGAGGCGGGTGCCGCCACACCGTCCGGCCCCGGCACCGTCACCCGTACGGACGTCCTGGCCGCCCTCCGGGCGGCGGAGGCCGCCCCGCCGGCCCCGCCCGCCAGGTCCGAGCTGGACCGGATCAGTGACGAGCGGGACCGGCAACTGGTCGAGGACTTCGCGGAGTTCGACGAGGAGGAGGAGGTCCGCGAGGCCGCCAGGAAGGCGCTGGAGAGCACCGACCCGGACGCCATCCGCATCTTCCTGGAGCGCGGCGAAGCCGAGGCCAGGCAGCGCGCCAAGGACAAGCGGGACGCGGCCGACGTCGCCAACCGCGCGACGATCGAGGCGCTGCGCGGCACGGGCGGTCCGTTCTTCAACGCCGAGGTCGAGCGGGTCCTGAAGGGCACCGCCCAGGACCGGGCCGACTTCCTCGCCTTCGGCGCCGACATCGCCCGGCAGCGGGACAAGGCCACGGAGCAGAACGACCAGCAGCGCGCGGCGGAGAACCGCAAGCGGGTCGAGATGCTCGCCGCGGTCGGCGGGCCCGAGGTGAAGCGCACCGCGCAGGCCGCGCTGGCCAGCGGTGACGACAAGGTGATCGCCGAGTTCCTGGAGAAGGGCTACCTGGTCGCCGCGCAGAAGGACGCGGACGACCGGGAGGCGCACGAGAAGGCGCAGAAGGAGGCGCTGGAGGCGGCCGAGCGGCTGCGCGTGCTGGCGGAGAAGGCGGCCACCGCCGCCGCTGCCCGCACCAAGCTGATCGCCGCCCACGGGGACGCGGTCAAGGCCCTGAAGACCGCCTCCAACGCGATGAGCGCGGCTGCGGCCCAGTCCCGTGAGGCCGACCGGATGCTCGCCGCCGACAAGGCCGGCAAGCGCCTGTCGGACTACGCCCCGGTCAAGGCCGAGGTCGCCCGCCAGGTCGGCATCGCCGAAGGCGCCGCGAAGGCGGCCCAGGTGGCGGCCGGCCAGGCCAAGGTGCAGGCCGACGTCCTGACCGGGACCGGGCTGGAGCACGGCGTCCAGTGGTCCGAGGTGGCCCTGGGCATCGCGGGCGCGGCGGACGCGGCGGCGAAGGCCGCGGCGACCGCACGGCACGCGGTGGACGCCACGGCGGCCGACGCGGCCGGGCTGAACGCGAAGAACGCGGCCGAGCTGCACGCCCAGCAGGCCGCCAAGTGGCGCGCCAACGCCGAGGAGCACGCCAAGGCGGCGGCCCGCCTCGCCGACGCGGCGGCCAAGCAGGCGCGGATCGCGGCGGACGCCGCGGCCAAGTCCCGCCAGGCCCGCATCGCGGCCGAGCAGGCGGAGAAGGAGGCGTGGGAGCACGCCCGCAAGACCCGCGACGCGCGGATCGAGGCCGAACGGCAGGCCAGGATCGCGGCCGAGCAGCGCAAGATCGCCGAACGCGAGCGCGACCTCGCCGCCGCCGCACGCGCGCGTGCCGAACGGGAACGGGACATCGCGGCCGCCGCACGCGCGCGTGCCGAGGCCGAGGCCCGTACCGCCTCCGCCCACCGCGCCGACGCACAGGCCGCGGCGGCCGTAGCTGCCGAGAAGCGCGCCACCGCGCAGGCCCAGGAGGGCATCGCCGCCAAGGCCGACGAGCTGGCGCGGGGCGAGGAGTCCAAGGCCCGTACCGCCCGCAACCAGGCCGTCGAGGCCGAACGCGTCCACAACGCCGAAGCCGCCAGGGCCCGGGCGACCGAGGCGATGGCCGCCAAGGCCGCGGGCACCGAGCACGCCGAGACCGCCCGCGCGGCGGCCACCGAGGCACGCTCCGCCGCCAACGCCGCCGGCACGGCGGCCGGTACGGCACGGGGCGCGGCAGACCAGGCGTCGGCCGCGGCGGTACGTTCCCGCTCGGCGGCCATCGAGGCGGCCGGAGCGGCGGCCCGCGCCCGGGCGGCGGCCGCCGAGGCCACCGCGCACGCGGCCCGCGCCAACGCCGCCGCCAACAAGGCCGAGGCAGCCGCCTTCGCCGCCAACGCGGCGGCGAACCGGGCCGAGGCCGAGGCCGCGCTCACCCGCGCCGCCGCGCAGCGCGCCAACGCCCAGGCGGCCGAGGCCACCGCGCAGGAGGCCCGCGCGGGCATCGCGGCCCACGAGGCGTCCCGGCTGGCCGGCCTGGCCGCCGTCCACGCCAACCAGGCGCTCCAGGCGGCCAACCGGACCCGTGACGAGGCCGAGGGTGCCACCCGCGAGGCGGCGATGGCCCGCCTCCAGTCCACGATCGCGCTCCAGGCCGCCACGTCGGCCCGTACCACCGCGGCCGGAATCGCCGAGCCGGCGAACACCGCCATCGCGCTCACCGCACCGTTCACCGGCACCGACGTCGACGCCGATTTCGCCGCCGATGTCGCCAAGGCCGCCCAGGCGCTCGGCCAGGCCGAGGTCACCAAGGCCGAGGCCCGCGCGGCGGAGGCCGTCAAGGCCGCCGAGGCCGCCGAGGCCGCGGCCCAGCGGGCCAACGCCCAGGTCGCCCCGGCGTTCAAGGCGGCGGCAGCCGCCGCCCGTTCCTCCGCCGACGCGGCCCGCTCCTCGGCGGCGGCGATGAAGTCCGCCGCCCAGGCGGCCGAGGACGGCGCCAAGGCCCGGGCCGCCGCCGCCCGCGCCAACCAGGCCGACGCCCAGGCCCAGGCCGACGCCAGGCTCGCCCGCTCGGCCGCCAACCAGGCGTTCGCCGACGCGGCAGCCGCCCGCAACGCCGCCACCCAGGCGGAGGCGGAGGCCGCCCGCGCCCGGGGCGCCGCCACCGAGGCCGAGAACCACGCGGCCGCCGCCAACAGCGCCGCGAACCTCGCCGAGCAGGAGGCGAGCGTCGCCCAGGGCGCTGCCACCCAGGCGGAGAAGGACGCCGCCGACGCCAACGCGTTCGCCGAGTCCGCGGAGAAGCACGCCACCTCCGCCGAGACGGCCGCGAAGAACGCCGGCACCTACGCCAAGGAGGCCGACGAGGCCGCCAAGAAGGCGGAGGAGTACCAGCGCGAACTGGAACGCAAGGAGCGCGAGGAGGCCGCCCGAGGCGGACAGAACATGTCCGGCGGTGACCTGACGGAGGAACAGCGCAAGGCTCTGGAAGCCGCCGGTATCAGTGTCGCGGAGTTCGAGGCGGCCAAGGCGCTGGCGCAGCAGGACATTCTCGACTACCTGAAGGAGAACGGAGGCGAACTCCTCGTCGAAATGTTCGCCGAGGACATCAAGGAGTGCTGGGACGACCCGGACATCGGCATCTGCCTCTGGGCCATCATCCAGAACCTCGGCCCGGTGAAGGCACTCAAGATCGCCAGCAAGCTGCCGAAGATCGCGAAGGCCATCGCAGGGATCGACGACTTCCTCGACAAGACGGCGAAGGCGAGGAAGCTCGTCGCCAAGGGCGAGAAGATCATCGAGCGGGCCAAGTCCGTCGTCTGCCCCACCAAGCCCAAGCCGAAGTCCCGGTCCGTGCAGAGAGCCGCCTTCATGGCCGCACCGGCTTCCGGCGGAGGAGGGTTCGACGGCTGGAACGGTTGGGACGGCTGGGACGACTGCGAGTTCATCCCCACTGGCCAGAACCTCCCCGAGGGTGGCATCGAAGTCGCCCTCGACACACTCGCTCTGAGGAACCTCCGGGACCACCACTTCGAGGGAGGAGCGATGGTCACCGGCAAGAAGGGGTTGTTCAACTCCGACCTCACACTCGGGGACCTGAAGGACATCTTCCATGGTGCGATCAGTGACCAGGGAGGATGGAAGCACGCGAGCGGCGGTTCCGCCTACCGTGAGAAGAGCGTCTGCCTCGACCCCAAGAAGAAGTTCGGCAAGTCGTCCAGGGACAGTGGAGAGCGGGAGACACACTGCCTCACCATCGTGGTCAGCGTGCACGGCGACCTGGTCACGATGTATCCGATCGTTCCGACGAGCTGAAGAGTGAGAGGAGAGAACGGCATGGGCCTGAGCATGCGACGACTCAACCGCGCGCAGGATGTCGTCGAGGAGTTCGACGACGATGCGCAGGACGCTTTCCTCGCGCTGTGTGTGGGAGCGCCGGACATCAGCCTGCGGCGCGGCATCTCGCCGTACGACCTGACCATGTTCAATACTCCGCAGCTGGAGCGCCTTGTCGTCGAGCTCGAGGAGCTTCCCGAGGAGGAGAAGCCACCCGTGGTGCACCGGGTCATCGAGGAGGCACACGAGGCCATCCGCCGCTCGGGCTATCTCTTGTTCATCGGGGACTGAGGCACTGCGGCGAGGAGGGTCCGGCAGCACGGCTCCGGCCAGACCCTCCTCTGGGCCCCGAGGATCCCGGAGACGGAGCACCTGGCTGAGCACCCTGGACGCGGACATGCGGATCGCCCGTGACAAGAGGGAGCAGTCCTCCTGGCGACGCCAGATCGAGTGTTGGCGCGCGACGGCCGGGGAGCAGCACATGCGGGACGGATATATCCGCTGGTACCGCGAGTCGGCGGCCACGCCGGTCCTCGCCGCGCAGGCGGAGGCGTTCGCGGCGTACGGGCTTCGGCTCGTACACCCGGGGAAGGGCGCTGCCGTGGTGCTCGACGTCGAGGGGGACGACGTCCTGATGAGCCCGGAGGAGCTCGGCCGGCTGCTGGGCCTGCGGATCGCCTCCCTCACCGTCGACTGGTGGCTGTCGGCCGACGTCGACGTGGTCGTCGAGTACGCCTACGAGCCCCTCGGCTGCGAGATCCAGACCCTGTGGCTGGACGGGCTCACGCCGGAACAGGCGGGCGCGGTCGAGGCTGCCGTCCTCGCCGCGGCCGCCGCCCTGCCGGTCCCGACCCGTGCCGTGGTCGTGGACCGGAAGGGAGCCGGTGACCCGCGCGAGTGGGACTCACCGGTGCTGTACGACGGGGAGAACGTGCCGCCCCCGCCGGACCGGCTGCTGCTCGGGCCCCCGGTCGCGGACCGCCTCCTGGCGGCCCTGCCGGAGCTGCGCGGCGAGCCGGCGGAAGCGGGACTGACCGCGCTCACCCGCGCCCGCCCCGCCTGACCTGCCATCAGGGAGAAGGCTACGAGGAAGGCCCCGTGGAACCGATGTTCCGCGGGGCCTTCCCCTTTGTGCCCCCCACCCGGGCCCCGCAGTGCGACCGCCCCGCGTTTCCGGGAAACCCGTCCGGTTTCCCCCGAGCCTTCCTAAACTGGTCGCCCGGTCGCAGGGGTGGCGAATCGGGACGCGGTGCCGCTTCCACGCGGGGCCCGCGGCGGGAGCGCGAGCGAGGGGGCCCGGATGTCGTCGGAGGATTCCACCAGGAAGAACTGGGCGACCACCATGATGGTCGTCGGTGTACTGGGACTCGTGGTCGCGGCGTTCGGGCTCATCCCGCCGTACTGGAGCACCTTCTTCGCCACACAGAACCGGGCCGACGCCCCTGGGGCGCAGCAGGACGCCGTCCCTGGCACGCCCTCGCAGGCGGCGCCCGACCCGGCCGTACCCGGGACGACACCCCCGCAGGTGCCCACCGGGGTAGGGAGCGACGGCACCCCCGAGCCGCCACCGGAGGAACCACCGGCCCGTGAGGAGCCCGCGGAGGCGAACACCCCGGCGCGAGAGCCCGAAGCGGCGGCCGACACCGGTGGCGGCGACGGCCACTCGGGCCCGCTGAACGTCTCCATCGACCTGGGCGAGCGCGGACAGGTCGGTCCGGCCACCTACCGGCAGGGCGCCACACCGGGCGCCAACACCAAGGTGTACGACGCGGGCGGCAGGGTCGACCGGGGGTGCTACGTCCAGTGGACCCTCAGCCGCGACGGCACCGTCGTCCACACGGAGAGGAGCGGTCGCTGCGAACCCCCGGGCGTCACGCTGTTCAACTTCGGCGACAGCCTGGACGAGGTGGGCAGCTACCGGCTGCAGGCCGACGTCACCACCGACTGGGGTGAGAAGGGCAGCGCCTCGGAGAGCTTCACCGTGGTCGCCGGCGACTGACCGGACCGGCATCCGCGATCGTCACATCATCGGCCGGACGCGCCCTAGAGTATGCGCGTGACAGAGGAGAACCACGGGCTCGTCGCCGGGCGCTACGAGCTCGTCGAGCGGATCGGCCAGGGCGGC
The DNA here is from genome assembly GCF_043079975.1 of Streptomyces sp. NPDC015131. Classification (NCBI taxonomy): domain Bacteria; kingdom Bacillati; phylum Actinomycetota; class Actinomycetes; order Kitasatosporales; family Streptomycetaceae; genus Streptomyces; species Streptomyces sp. NPDC015131. The sequence goes on from NZ_JBIBVB010000001.1 coordinate 1,179,453, forward strand.
ATGGGCCGGGTCTGGCGCGGTGTCGACCGGCAGCTCTTCGGGCGCGAGGTCGCCATCAAGGAGATCCTCTTCCCCCCGGGGATGGACGACGCCGACCGCACCATGCTCCTGCGGCGCTTCACCGGTGAGGCCCGCGCGGCCGTCAGCCTCAGCCACCCCGGGATCATCACCATCCACGACGTCGTGGAGCACAACGGCGCGCCCGTCATCGTCATGGAGTTCGTCCGCGGGCAGTCCCTCGCCGCGGCGATCCGCGAGCACGGCCGGCTGCCGGTGCGCCGGGTGGCCGAGATCGGCTCCGCCATGCTCGACGCCCTCACCGAGGCGCACGAGGCGGGGATCGTCCACCGCGACATCAAGCCCGACAACGTCCTGCTGACCAAGGACCGCGTCGTCCTCACCGACTTCGGCATCGCCCACCTCGCCGACGCCACGACCAAGCTCAGCCACAGCGGCATCGTGATCGGCACCCCGCAGTACATGCCCCCCGAGCAGCTGGAGGGCAAACGTCCCACACCGGCCAACGACCTGTGGGCGCTGGGCGCCACGCTGTACCACGCCGTCGAGGGGCGGCCGCCGTTCGACGCCGACGGGCTGCACGCGCTCGCCATCGCCGTCTTCACCCGCCCCCACCGGCCCCCCGTCGAGGCCGGCCCGCTGGCCCCCGTACTGGACGCGCTCCTCACGAAGGACCCGGCTCGGCGCGCCGGGGCCGCCGAGGCCGCCGCCCTGCTGGCCCCCGTCCTGCGGGACACCGACGCCGACGCCGGTACGGGCGGGGCCCCCGCACCCGAGCCCGCCCCCGTACCCGAGCCCGGCCCCCTACCGGAAACGGCCCCCGCCCCCGTACCCGAGACGGCCCCCGAGTCCACTCCGCCGCGCCCGCACCACCCGCCCGTCACCCCCACCCCCACCGTCGTGGACGCCTCCACCGCCGCGGACGCCTCCACCGCACCCACCGCCGACGGGAGCGGCGGCCCCCCGCCCGACCGGGCCGCCGACGACGCCCTGGTGTCGCTGGGCGCGGGCCGCGCAACCGGCGGGCACGGCGGCGCCGGCGCGACCGGCCGGCGGCGGGGCGCCCTCACCCGGCGGTCCGCCGTCCTGGGCGTCACCCTGGCCACCCTGGCCGTGGCGGGCGTCCTCACCTGGTCGCTCAACCGGGACACCCCCGGCGGGGCCAAGGGCCGCAGCGGCGCGGCGTCCTCCGCCACGACGGTCGTCATCGGGGTCGACGCCCCGCTCACCGGCGACCTGTCGTACCTCGGAACGGGCGTCAGGAACGGCGCCGACCTGGCGGTCAGGAACGCCAACCGCACCCGGCACGTGCCCGGAGTCACCTTCCGTGTCGAGGCGCTGGACGACGCGGCCGAGCCGGCCAAGGGGGAGGCCAACGCCGCCCGGTTCACCGGGGACGACAGCGTCCTCGGCGTTGTCGGACCGCTCACCTCGTCCGTCGGCGCCGCCATGTCCGCCCCGCTCGGCCGGGCCGGACTGGTCAACGTCTCGCCCTCGAACACCAACCCGGCCCTGACACACGGCCCCGACTGGGAGAAGGGCACCAAGTCCCGCCCGTACGACACCTACTTCCGCACCGTGGCCACGGACACGGACCAGGGGCCCTACGCCGCCCGCCACCTCCACCGGACCGGAAGGACCGAGGTGTTCGTCATCGACGACCGGACGACCTACGGCACCGGTCTGGCCACCGGGTTCACCGAGGAGTTCCGGGCACTCGGCGGCACCGTCACCGGCACGGCACACATCGACACCCAGGACCGCGACTTCACCACCCTCGTCGCCCGCATCCGCGCCTCGGGCGCCCGGGCCGTCTACCTCGGCGGCGACTACACCACCGCCGCGCCCCTCTCCCAGCAGCTCAAGGAGGCCGGCGCGGCCGTCCCGCTGATGGGCGGCGACGGCCTGTACGACCTCCAGTACGTCAAGAGCAACGCCCGGGCGGAGGGCGACCTCGCCACCGCCATCGGCGCCCCCGCCGAAGACCTCGCCCGCGGACCGGAGTTCCTCGCCCAGTACCGCGCCGCCGGCTACCCGGAGGACGCCGGGCCGTACGGCGCCTACGCCTACGACGCCACCTGGGCGATCATCGAGGCGGTGAAGGCCGTACGCGAGGCGAACGGCGGCACCCTGCCCGCCGACGCCCGGTCCAGGATGGCGAAGGCCGTGGCGGGCGTGGACTTCGAGGGCTTCACCGGCCGCGTCGCCTTCGACGCGTACGGCGACACCGTCAACCGCCGGCTCACCGTGCACGTGGTGCGCGGCGGCGCCTGGAAGACCCTGGTGAGCGGCCCGCTGACCGGCTGACCGGGCCGGCGCCCGGACGGCCGCTTCCAGGGGCCCGCTTGTGCCGGCCGTCCCGCCGGACGACGATGGCACCGGGCGCGGACGGACCTCGGGCGGACCTCGGGCGGGGAGGGCGGCGTGAACGACCCCTGGGTGGCCCTGGAACGGGGCGCCGACCCCGTGGAGCGGGACCGGGCACTGCGCGGTGCGCACGAGGCGTTCACCGCGGACGGCGGGAGGGGCGGGGCGCCGCGCCCCGCGGTCCGCCCCGTGGTGGCCGCGTCCTGGCGGCGCTCGGCCCGCGCCCGGGTCTGCCCGGACGGGACGGCGCCCGTCGAGCTGGACCACCACGAGCTGGAGGCGTACCGGGAGGCCCACCCGCTGGCGGCCGTGATGCCGGTGGTCAGGGAACTGATGGGCGGCTACGCCACGGACGGGGAGCACCTGATCGCCGTCTGCGACGCGGAAGGGCGGCTGCTGTGGGTGGAGGGACACCCCGGGACCCTGCGCCGCGCCGACCGGATGAACTTCGTGCCGGGCGCCCGGTGGGCCGAGTCGGTCGCCGGGACCAACGCCCCCGGGACGGCGATCGCTGTCGACCGGCCCGTCCAGGTCTTCGCCGCCGAGCACTTCCGGCGACCGGTGCAGAACTGGACCTGCGCGGCGGCGCCCGTACACGATCCGCGCACCGGGCGGCCCCTGGGCGCGGTGGACATCACGGGCGGGCCGGGGCTGGCGCACCCGCACAGCCTGGCGTTCGTGCAGGCGGTGGCCCGGGCGGCGGAGTCGCACCTCGCGCTGCTGGCGCCGCCCGCACCGGCCGGCGACCGGCCCCGGCTGGCGGCGCTCGGCCGGGACGAGGCGGCCCTGATGGCCGGCGGGCGGCGCACCGTCCTCGGCCGCCGGCACAGCGAGATCCTGGTGCTGCTCGCCCACCACCCCCGGGGCCTGGGCGGCGAGGAACTCCTGGCGGCCCTCTACGAGGACGAGACGATCACCCCCGTGACGCTGCGCGCCGAACTGTCCCGGCTCCGCGCCGTCCTCCCCGCCGGCGCGCTGCTCTCCCGCCCCTACCGGCTGTCGGCCCCGGTCGACGCGGACTTCGACGCCGTGCGGCGGGCGCTCGCCTCCGGGTCGGTCGCGGCGGCGCTGTCCGGGTACGCCGGGCCGCTGCTGCCCGGCTCCCGCGCCCCGGCGGTGGCGAGGCTGCGGCGCCGCCTCGCCGACGAGCTGCGCGCCGCGCTCGTCGCGCGCGGCGACCCGGCGCTGCTCACCGACTGGGCGCACAGCCCGTGGGGCGAGGACGACCCGGAGGTGTGGCGGGCGCTGGCCGCGACCGTACCGGCCGCTCGCCTCGCCCCCGTACGCGCCCGGCTGCGAGCCCTCGACGCCGAACTGGCCGCCGGGGCAGGGGCCGGGGCCGGGGGCAGGGCCGGGTCCGGGGCCAGGGCCGCAGAGTCCCCGTCCGGGTCCGGACGCGGGTCCGGGCGCCGGCTCGGATCCGAGTCCGGATCCGGATCCCGGCTCGGACCCGAGTCCGGGGCCGGGTCAGAGTCCCCGTCCGGGTCCGGGTCCGGGTCCGGGTCCCCGTCCCCGTCGCCGTTCGGGCGCGGGTCCCGGCCCGCAACGGGGTCGCAACGTCCCGGTCCCTAGTCTCGCCGCGAGCGTCGCCCGACGGCGGGCGGCGACACGGCGCGCCACGTACCCGCCCCGTCCCCCGGCCCCGCCGGCCAGGACCCGGCCGGCCCGTGCGAGAAAGGCTCACCGATGACCCGCTACGCAGTGCCCGGCACCGAGGGCGCGATCGTCTCGTACGCCTCCCGCTACGACCACTGGATCGGCGGCGCGTACGTCCCGCCCGTCCAGGGCCGGTACTTCGAGAACCCGAGCCCCGTCGACGGCCGGCCCTTCACCGAGATCGCGCGCGGTACGGCCGAGGACGTCGAACGCGCCCTCGACGCGGCGCACGCGGCGGCACCCGCCTGGGGGAGGACCGCCCCGGCCGAACGGGCGGGCGTCCTGCTGCGCGTCGCCGACCGCATGGAGGAGAACCTGGAGCGGCTGGCCGTCGCGGAGACCTGGGACAACGGCAAACCGGTCCGCGAGACGCTCGCCGCCGACCTGCCCCTGGCGGTCGACCACTTCCGCTACTTCGCGGGCGTCCTGCGGGCACAGGAGGGCGCGCTCAGCGAACTCGACGAGGACACCGTCGCGTACCACTTCCACGAACCGCTCGGCGTCGTGGCGCAGATCATCCCGTGGAACTTCCCGCTGCTGATGGCCGCCTGGAAGCTGGCCCCGGCGCTCGCCGCGGGCAACGCGGTCGTCCTCAAGCCCGCCGAGCAGACCCCCGCGTCCATCCACGTCCTGATGGACCTGATCGGCGACCTCCTCCCGCCCGGAGTCGTCAACATCGTCAACGGCTTCGGCGAGGAGGCGGGCAAGCCGCTGGCCTCCAGCCCGCGCGTCGCCAAGGTCGCCTTCACCGGCGAGACGACCACCGGGCGGCTGATCATGCGGTACGCCTCCGAGAACATCACCCCGGTCACGCTGGAGCTGGGCGGGAAGTCGCCGAACATCTTCTTCGACGACGTGTGGGCGGTGGACGACGACTTCCGCGACAAGGCGCTGGAGGGCTTCACCATGTTCGCCCTCAACCAGGGCGAAGTGTGCACCTGCCCCTCCCGCGCGCTGGTCCAGCAGGGCCGTTACGGCGAGTTCCTGGAGGCCGCCGTCGCCCGCACCGAGCGGATCGTGGCCGGCCACCCCCTGGACACGGCCACCATGATCGGCGCCCAGGCATCCCAGGAACAGCTCCGGAAGATCCTGTCGTACCTCGACATCGGCCGGCAGGAGGGCGCCAAGATCCTCACCGGCGGCGAGCGCGTGGAGTACGGCGGCGAACTCGCGGGCGGCTACTACGTCCGGCCGACCGTCTTCGAGGGCGACAACCGCATGCGCGTCTTCCAGGAGGAGATCTTCGGCCCGGTCGCCGCGGTCACGTCCTTCTCCGGGCTCGACGAGGCCGTCGCGCTGGCGAACGACACACCGTACGGGCTCGGCGCCGGCGTCTGGACCCGCGACGCCACCACCGCGTACCGCGCCGGCCGCGCCATCCAGGCGGGCCGCGTCTGGACCAACTGCTACCACGCCTACCCGGCGCACGCGGCCTTCGGCGGCTACAAGCAGTCGGGCATCGGGCGCGAGGGCCACAAGATGATGCTCGACCACTATCAGCAGACCAAGAACCTCCTCGTCAGCTACTCCCCGAAGAAGCTCGGCCTCTTCTAGCCGGGCCGTTCCCCCACGTCCTCCGCCCCGGACGGGCCGACGGCGCCCACGAGGGTGTCCGGGGCCGCGGCGACCGTCCGCAGCAGCCGCGCGAAGCCGGTGCGGAGGGCCTCGGCGGTGGACCGGTCGAACAGCTCGGTCCGGTACTCCACGACCCCGTCGATGCCCAGGCTGGTGCCGTCGGGGCCCCGCCGCTCGAACAGCGCGAAGGTCAGGTCGAATCCGGCTCCACCCCCGCCGGCCGGCTCCACCGAGGCGGACGCGCCCGGCAGCTCCAGCCGCGCGGGCAGCGACGGCGACAGCACCAGCATCACCTGGAACAGGGGCCGGCCGAACACGGCACGCCCGCTCGCCGCCCGGCGCGGCCCCTGCGCCTCCACCACCAGGTCGAAGGGCACGTCCTGGTGGGCGAGGGCCTCCAGATCGGCGTGGACGACCCGGCGGAGCAGCTCACGGAAGGTCGGCTCACCGGAGGTGTCCGTACGCAGGACGAGCGTGTTCACGAAGAAGCCGACGAGGCCGTCGAGTTCCTCGTGGCCGCGGTCGGACACGGCCGTGCCGACCGGGATGTCGGTGCCCGCGCCGAGGCGGGTGAGCAGGGCGGCCAGCCCGGCGTGCACCACCATGAAGAGGCTGGCCCGTTCGGCCGAGGCCAGCTCCAGCAGCCGCCCGTGCACATCGGCGGGGACGGTGAACGCCACGGTGCCGGCAGCGTGGTGCGCCGGACGCCCGGACGGGGCGGGCTCCGCGCGGTCGGCGGGCAGCGCGATGCGCTCCGGCAGACCGGCCAGGGCCTTGTCCCAGTAGGCCAGTTGGCCGCTCCGCAGGGCGCTGGGCTCGTCGTCGGCGCCGAGCAGTTCCCGCTGCCAGCGGGTGAAGTCGGCGTACTGGACGGGCAGCGGCGCCCAGTCGGGCGCGGCGCCCCGGACCCGGGACCGGTACGCGGTGCCGAGATCGTCCAGCAGCCGCCCCAGCGAGGCGCGGTCGCACGCGATGTGGTGGAGCAGCAGAAGCAGGGTCGGCCCGGGTGAGGACTGCCCTGTGCTGAACAGGACCGCCCGCAGCGGGAGTTCGCCCTCCAGGTCGAAGGGGCGCCCGGCCACCGCGTTCAGCGCGTCCCCGAGCCGGCCGGGGGCCACCTGCTCCACGGCGAGGTCCGGGCGGGCGCCCGGTGCCTCGGGCGGCAGGATGTGCTGGACCGCCCGGCCGTCGTGCTGCCGGACGAGGGTGCGCAGGGTCTCGTGCCGGGCCGTCAGGTCGCCCAGGGCGGCACGGAGCGCCTCCTGGTCCGGCTCGGCGTCCCAGCGGAGCACCAGCGGGACGTTGTACGTGCTGTCCGGGCCGGCCAGCCTGTGCAGGAACCAGAAGCGCCGCTGGCCGTGGGAGAGCGGCACCGGCTCGGCGCCCCGCTCCCCGGCGCGCGGCAGCCGGGGGAGGGGCGGCCGGGCCACCGGCACCACGGGGGTGCCGCCCCGCCGGCCCGGGTCGCCCGGGGAGTCCGGGTCGCCCGGGGTGTCCGGGGAGCCCAGGGAGTCCGGGGAGCCCGGGTGGGCGGCGAGGGCGGTGGCGAGGTGGGCGGCGAGCCCCGCGACCGTCGGGTGGGCGAAGACGTCCCGGACGTCCAGACCGGCCCGTGCGTCGAGCCCGGCCCGGCGCACCAGGGCGACCAGCCGGGTCGCGCGCAGGCTGTCGCCCCCGAGGTCGAAGAAGTCGTCGTCGGCGCCCACGCGGTCCACACCGAGCACACCGGCGTACAGCCCGGCCAGTTCCGCTTCCAGCGGGGTGCCCGGCGCCCGTGACGGCGTGAGCGCGTGGGTACGGGGGGAGGGGAGCGCCGCCCGGTCCAGTTTCCCGTTGGCGGTGAGCGGCAGCCGGTCGAGCGGGACGAAGAGGGACGGTACGAGGTGCGCCGGGAGCCGCGACCGGAGGAACTCCCGCAGCCGGGCGAGCACCCGCCCGGGCTCGTCCGCCGCCGCCTCGCGGGTGGGGACGACATAGGCCACCAGCCGCGCCGACTCCTCCTCCGGTACGCCGGCCCTCCCGGCTCCGGCCCTCCCCGCTGTGCCGGCCCCCGTCGCCAGCACGGCGCCGCCCGCCACGCCGGGCGCGGCCAGCAGTGCCGCCTCGATCTCGGCCGGTTCGACCCGGAAGCCACGGATCTTGACCTGGTCGTCCGCCCGGCCGAGGTACTCCAGCGAGCCGTCCCGGCGGGCGCGCACCAGGTCGCCGGAGCGGTACAGCCGGGAGCCGGCGGGGCCGAACGGGTCGGCCACGAAGCGCTGCGCCGTCAGCGCGGGGCGGTGCAGGTAGCCCCGGGCCACGCCGGCGCCCCCGACGTACAGCTCACCGGCCACCCCCGGGGGCACCGGGCGCAGCCCGCCGTCCAGGACGTACAGCCGGGTGCCCGGAAGGGCCCTGCCGACCGGGACGGCCCGCGCCGTGCCGTGGCCGAGGTCCAGGTCGAGCCGGGTCGACAGGACCGCCGTCTCGGTGATGCCGTACAGGTTGACCAGCACGGGCGCCCGGTCCCCGTGCCGGGCGAACCAGGGGCGCACGACCGCGGGGGTGAGCGCCTCGCCGCAGAACATCACCCACCGCAGGGCCAGTTCCCGTCCCCGCCCCGGCTCCTCGGCGTCGGCCTGCTCCAGCGCGCGGAAGGCGGAGGGCGTCTGGTTGAGCACCGTCACCCGTTCCCGCGTCAGGAGGTCCAGGAAGGCGCGGGGGGAGCGGGCGACCTCGCGGGGGACGACCACCAGCCGCCCGCCGTGCGCCAGCGCGCCCCACATCTCCCACACGGAGAAGTCGAAGGCGGCGGAGTGGAACATTGTCCAGGTGTCGTCGGGGCCGAGGCCGAACCCGGCGGCTCCCTCCCGCAGCAGCGCCACCGGGGCGTGGTGCGGGACCACCACGCCCTTGGGGCGGCCGGTGGAGCCCGAGGTGTAGATGACGTAGGCCGCGTGGCCGGGCGTCAGGGGCTCCGTGCGGTCGGCATCGGTCACGTCCCCCGACACGACCCACTCCGCCTCGGCCGCCTCGACCGGCTCGACCGGCTCCGACTCGGCTTCGCCCGGCTCCGAGACGGCCGACTCGGCTTCGGCCCACTCCGCCTCGGCCGCGTCCGTCTCCGTGAGGACGTACAACGGGCGGGCGTCGGCGAGAATCCGCTCCCGGTGCTCGGGCGGCCAGTCCGCGTCCAGCGGGAGGTAGGCCGCGCCGGTCTTGGCCACCGCCAGGATCGCCACGATCGCCTCCGCCGAGCGGGGGAGCAGGACGGCGACAGTGCGTCCCGGACCCGCGCCGCGCCGGATCAGTGCCCTCGCCAGCCGGTTGGCGCGCGTGTTGAGCCCGGCGTAGGTGAGCCGCCGGTCGCCGCAGACGACCGCCACGGCGTCCGGGGTACGCGCGGCCCAGTGCTCCAGCAGCTCCGGGAGCGTACGGGCCGAGGCCGGGACGGCGGACGGGGTCGGGGCCGGGGGCGGCGCGGCCGGGGCGGCGCCCGGCACGAGCAGCCGGCGCTCCTCCGGCGCCAGCAGGTCCAGCTCGCCGACCGGGCGGTGGGGATCGTCGATCAGCTGGTCGAGCAGGCGGACACAGCGGGCGGCCTCGGCGGCGACCTCCTCCTGCTCGTACCGCCCGGCCTCCGCGTGCACCTCCACCATCAGTCCGGAACGGCCGCGCTCCGGCCGGACGACGACCGAAAGGTCCTCCACCACACCGGTGTTGAGCTGCCGGAGGGTCATCGGCCGCCCCGCGAAGCCGCGTCCGAAGCTGAACGGCACGATGTTCACCGTCAGTTGGTACGGCGCGTTCGCGGAGCCGGTGAAGCCCAGGTCGCGGCGGAGGTCCTCGTACCGGTAGCGCTGGTGGTCCAGGGCGAGGCCGGTCGCCCGGTCGACGCTCCGGACCAGGTCGGCGACCGGCCGGCGCGGGTCGACCGGCACCCGCAGCGGGAGCACGTTCGACGCGGCACCGGTGACGGCGCCCGCCGTCTTGTGCGTACGGCCGGAGACCGGGAACCCCACGACCACCTCGTCACCCCCGCCGGTGCGGACGTGGTCCAGCAGGATGGCGGCGCTGGTCGCCACCACCGTCCAGGGAACGTCGAGTGCACGCGCGCGTGCCCGCAGGGCGGCCACCCGGTCCGCCGGTATCCGGGACGCGTGGCGCACCGGTGCCTCCCCCGCCCGGGCGGAACCGTCCGGGCCCCCGCCGCTCGGTACGGGCACCGCGGGCCGGGCCGCACCGGGCCCGGCCGCTCCCGGCCAGCCGGCCAGGTTCGCAGCCCAGAACGCGCGGTCGGCCGCCCAGTCGGGCGAGGCCCGGTAGCTCCGCTCCGCCTCCAGCAGGGTGTCCAGCGGCATCCGGTGGCCCGGGTCCGGCGTCTCACCCCGCTCCAGCGCCCCGTAGATCTCACCGAGCCGCCGGGCGAACAGCGCCAGACCGAAGCCGTCCACCACCAGATGGTGGACGAGCAGATACCAGCAGACCCGGTCGTCGGCGAGGCGGAGGAAAGCGGTCCGGAAGACCGGGCCGTGCTCCAGGTCCAGCGGCCGGGGGGCGTCCGCCCGCATCCAGTCCAGCGCCGCGCCCGCCGGATCCGGGGCCCTGCGGAAGTCGACCACCGGTACGCGCCAGGAGGGGAGCGGACCGGTCCACTGCCCCGGCTCCCCGGAGGCCGTGACGCCGAACCGGCACCGGAACGGCTCCGTCTCCTCCACGGCGATCCGGAACGCCGCCTCGTAGAGCCCCGGATCGAGGTCCCCGGCGACGTCGAACGCGCTCGCGAGCTGGTAGCGGACCGTCGGCGCCAGCTGCTGCGCCATCCAGATCCCGTGCTGCATCGTGGTGAGCGGCAGCGGCGGCCTGCCCTCCGGGCCGCCGTGCTCCGGCGCGTACCGCGGAGAACTCATGGAGTGCGTGGAGTTCATGACGTGCTCGCCCACCCTTCCCGTGGTGCCGTGGCGGCCCACCGCTCGGCCAGGACGCGCCCGATGCCCCCGAGTGCGGCCGGGCTCCCCATCTGCATGTGGGTGCAGTCGGCCGGCAGGACGTCGAGCACCCCCGTGACCAGCGGGCGCCACAGGCTGCGCAGGGTCTCGGGCGAGTGCTCCCGCGCGGCGAACATCACGGCGTCCCCGCCGAAGGGGCGGGGCCTGTGCAGGCCGCTGATGCGCGCGTTGTTGCCGACGACCCGGCCCAGCGCGGCGATCCGCGCCTCGTCGAACGAGGACAGCGGCCCTTGCTGCGCCCGGGTGATCTCCACGACCCGCGGGTACGTCAGCGACTCGCCCTCCCACAGACCGGGGTCGTAGCCGAAGCTCTCCAGGAGGAACCCGAGAATGTCCCGGCCGGCGGCCGGACCCGCCCCGTGCGCGGCCGGGGAGCCGGCCTCGGCGGCGCCCCCGCCCAGGGGGTGGGCGTCCAGGATCGCCAGCGTCGCCACCGACTCGCCGCTCTCCTCCAGCTGCACCGCCATCTCGTGGGCGACCACCCCTCCGAAGGACCAGCCGAGGAGGTGGTACGGGCCGGCCGGCCGGACCGACCGGACCTGGGCCAGGTAGTCCGCCGCCATCTCCCGTACCGACGCGGGCAGCGCCCCCGTGCCGTCCAGGCCCCGGGCCTGAAGCCCGTACACCGGCCGGTCGGGGCCGAGCGGCGTGGTGAGCCCCGCGTACCCCCAGGCGAAGCCCGCCGCCGCGTGCACGCAGAACAGCGGAGGCCGGTCGCCCGACTCCCGCAGCGGCAGCAGCACTTCCGCGCCGTACTCGGCTGCGGTGGGCACCGGTCCGGGAGCTTCCCCCGCCTCCCGGGCCGGCGTTACGGGTGTCCGGCGCACCACCCGGGCCAGCGCCCGGGCCGTCCTGTGCTCGAAGATGTCCTGCGGCGCCACGACGAGGCCCGCCCGGCGCAGCCGGCTCAGCAGCCGGATCGCCAGCATGCTGTCGCCGCCCAGGTCGAAGAAGCTGACGTCGGCCGGGGCGCCGGGCAGCCCCAGCACCTCGGCGAACGCCCGCGCCACCCGCTCCTCCCGCGCCACGTCGTCGTCCTGCACCACGTCCGCCGGGACCGGGGGACCGGCCTCCTGCGCCGCGCCCGCTGGGACCGGGGGGCGGGTCTCCAGCGGCCGTACGCCCGCCGGAGCCGGGGGAGCGGCCTCCAGCGGCCGTACGCCCGCCGGTTCCCGTCCCCGGTCGAGCTTGCCGCTGCCGGTGCGCGGCAGCTCCCGGGCGACCGTCCACTCGGCCGGGACCAGGTGCGCGGGCAGCCGTTCGGCCACCCAGCCCCGCAGGGCGGCGAGGCCGGGAAGGGCGGCCCCTTCGGCGGGGACCACGTGCGCCACCAGCCGGGAGGCGCCGCCCGCTCCCTTCCGTACACCGGCCATGACCCCGGCGACGGCGGGGTGCCGGGCGATCACCGCCTCCACTTCCCCGAGTTCGACCCGGAAGCCGTTGACCTTCACCTGGGCGTCGGCCCGGCCGAGCAGGTCGAGCTGCCCGTCGGGGCGGCGGCGCGCCAGGTCGCCGGTCCGGTACATCCGCTCGCCCGGCCGGCCGAACGGGTCGGCGACGAATCGCTCCGCGGTCAGCCCGGGCTGCCGCAGGTATCCCCGGGCGAGGCCGTGCCCCGCCAGGTACAGCTCGCCCTCGCGGCCCGTTTCCACCTCGCGCAGCGAGCCGTCGAGCACATGGGCCCGTACGTGGTCCAGCGGTCGGCCGATCGGCGGCGCGCCGTTGTCCTCCAGGTCCGGAGAAACGTGCTCCTGGGTATAGACGGTGGCGGCCGTCGCGTAGACGGTGGCCTCGGTGGGCCCGTACAGATTGAGCACCCGGGTCCCCGGCCGGACGACCTCCCCGATGCGCGCGGCGAGGGCCGAGGGGAGCGTCTCACCGGTCATCACGAGCGTCGTCGCCGACACCTGGAGGCCACCGTTCTCCAGGAGCCCGGAGAACACGGACGGGATGGCGGTCAGCAGACCGCCCGACCAGCGCGGCGGGTCGTCGTCCAGCAGCGACAGGAGGCTGCCGGCCACCTCGACGGTGCCACCGGACACCAGCGCGGGGAAGATCTCCGCCACCGACACGTCGAAACTGAACGAGCTGGCCGCCAGCACCCGGGCCAGTGACCCGGCGCCGAACTCGGCCACCGCCCAGTCCACCAGCGCGACCACTGCGCTGTGCTCCACCACGACCCCCTTGGGCGTCCCGGTCGAGCCCGAGGTGTGGATGACGTACGCGGGATGCGAGGGCCGCAGCTCCCGGGGGCGGTCGGCGTCGGACGGCGGCGAGGGGGACAGCCGACCCAACTCGCGTACGATAGAAGGCTCGTCGAGCCGGACGACCTGGCCCGGCCGGCTCCCGAAGTCCGCGAGCCGCGCCTCGGTGGCCGTGTCGGTGAGCACGCAGACGGGCTCGGTGTCCTCGACCATGAAGCGGAGCCGCTCGGCCGGGTAGGCGGGGTCGAGCGGTACGTACGCGGCGCCGGCCTTGAGCACCGCGAGCATCGCCACAAGCGCCCCGGCGCCCCGGGGGAGGAGCAGGCCGACGGCCGACTCGGGCCCCGCGCCGCGGGCGAGGAGGAGCCGGGCCAGCCGGTTGGCACGCGCGTGCAGCTCCGCGTACGTGTGCCGGCGGCCCGCGTCGAGGACGGCCACCGCGCCGGAGTGCCGCCGGGCGGCGCTCTCCAGCAGCGCGGTGAGCGTCCGGCCGCCTGCCCCGGCGGGCGCCCCGACCGTCCGGTCGCCGGCGGCCGGCTCGCCCGCCGCCCGTGCGTGCAGGGTGCCGAGCGAGTGCTCCGGACGCGCCACGGCCAGGCCCAGCAGGCGTGCGAAGTGCCGGGCCCGCGCATCGAGTTGGGCGGCGTCATGACGGTTCGTCGCACCGCTGAAGACGATCCGCAGCCGCCGGTCCACCGGGTCGTCGTCGATGACGACCCGGAGGTCGTGGACCGGGTCGTTCACCACGTCGTGGACCACCACGACCAGGTCGCCGAACCGGACGTGCGACCCGGGGGTACGGATGTCGGCGATCGGCCCGGAGAGCCGGAGCCGCCCGTCCGGAGCGCCGGGGGCGGGACGCGGCTCCCGGTCCGGCCGCCCCGCCTCGCGCGACGCCCGTGCCACGTGCTGGACCAGCTCGGCGAACGTGGCGTCGGACCGTACCGTCAGAGGGAGCGGTACGAGCCGGTCGCACGCGCCCGGGAGGCGCCGGGCCGCCCGGGTCGGCCGCCCGTCGACCGGCATGCCGAGCACCGGGTCCGGGGCGCCGCCCGGCCGGTGGGCGCAGGCCGCCACGGCGGCGGTCAGCACCGCCCGTACCGGCACACCGGCGGCGCGGGCGACCGCCCGTACCCGCACGGTGTCATGTGAACCGAGCGTCACGGGCGCGGAGTTCACCGGCGCGTGCCACCCCTCGGGGCCCGGGTCGGCCGCCGGCGCGGACGGCCGGGACAGGTGGGCCGGACGGCCAGTGGCCAGGAGCCGGTCCGGGGTGGTCAGGGCACCGTCGGCGGCCGGGCGGCCCCCGGCCAGCGCCGTGTACACCTCGGACACCCGGCGGGTGATCAGCGCACAGCCGAAGCGGTCCACGACGGACCGGTGGTGCTGGTGGAACCAGAGGTGCCGGTCCGGACCGAGCCGCAGCAACGCCTGCGCGCCCCACACCCGCCGGAGCCCCTCGCCGCCCTGTACGGGCTCCGCCCCGTCCCGTACCGGACCCTCACCGCCGCGTACGGGCTCCTCACCGCCGCGTACGGGCTCCTCACCGTCCCGTACGGGCTCCGCCCCGTCCCGTACCGGCTCCGCGAACCGCGCGAGTGCGGGCTCCGCGCCGCCTGTGAGGGCCGCCCGTGTCCAGGCGGCGGCCGCGCTCCGCGGGTCCGCCTCCGCGCCCAGGTCCACCAGCGGCAGCGGCGGGCCGGCCGGTGCTTCCGGGACGGGCGGCAGGTCCGGCGCCGCGCCGGAACGCACCCGCCCTGCGGTGGTCTCGGCGACGACCCGGGCGATGGCCTCGCGCAGCGTGGCGAGGTCCACTTCGCCGTGCAGCTCCACGACCTGGGCGACGACATGGCCGCCGGCGGTCGGCGCCCCGGCGTCCGGAAGCGCCACGAACGGGTGGGGCTCCCCGGTGGCGTACCCGCTCCCGTCCGCGCCCCGGCGGTCAGTCATGGCCGGGCCCTCCCCGTGTCACCAGGTGCTGGGGCGTCGCGTACTCGTGGAAGCCGCGTCCCGCCTTGCGCCCGACGCTGCCCTCGGCGACCAGGCGGGCCAGCTGCGGGCAGGGCCGGAAGCGGTCCTCGCCGGTGTGACGGCGCAGCACCTCCAGCGAGTCGGCGACGGTGTCGAGGCCGATGAGGTCGGCCGTGCGCAACGGGCCCATGGGGTGGCCGAAGCAGTCCTGGAAGATCCGGTCCACCGTCTCGGCGTCGGCGGTGCCCTCGCCCACCACCGCCGCCGCCTCGTTGACCATCAGCATCAGCACCCGGTTGGTGACGAAGCCGGGAGCGTCCCGCACCACCAGGGCATGCTTGCCCACCCGGGCGAGGAACGCCCGCGTCCGCTCCAGGGTGAGGGCACTGGTCCGCGGCGCGCGGACCACCTCCACCGCCTCCTTGAGCGGCGCCGGGTTCATGAAGTGGGTGCCGATGACCCGGTCGGGGCGGCCGGTGAACGACCCGAGCCGGGCGACCGGCACGCACGAGGTGTTGGACGCGAAGATCGCCTCCGCCCGGCAGACCCGGTCCAGTTCGCGCAGCACGCTCGCCTTGACGTCCTCGTCCTCCCGGACGCACTCCACCACCAGGAGCGCGTCCGCCAGGTCGGCGAGGGAGGCGGACCAGGTCACCAGGGACTCGGTACGGGACCCGGTCGCGCCGCCCGCCGTGCGCCGGTCCCCCCGGCGCAGCAGCGCGGCCGTCCTGATCCCGGCGCGGAGCCGGGCCGGGCCGGAGGCCAGCGCCCCGGGATCGTTGTCGGTGACGACGACGGGGTGGCCGGCCTCGGCGAAGCACTGCGCCACACCGATGCCCATGACGCCCGCGCCGACGACACCCACCAGGGCCCCGTCCGGGACGGTCGCCCGTGCGTCCTGTCGTATCTCTTCCTGATCGCCCACTGCTGGAGGTCTCCTTCGTCGGCCGGGCAGCGTCAGTCGGTGTGCGCGGGCCGCGCCGGGGCCGGCTCCGCGGATGTGCTCGTGCCGGTGTGCACCCCTGGCGAGCCGGCGTGACCGGTCGTCGTCCGGGCGGGCCACAGGCCGGACAGCGGCGCCCTGGGGTCGCCGGTGGCCGCGGCCAGCAGCGAGACCAGCCCGTCGACCAGGGCCTGGGCACTGGAGCGGTCGAACAGCTCGGTGCGGTAGTCCAGTGAGAGCGACACCTCGTCCCGCCCCGGCCCCTCGACGAGCGACCAGCTCAGGTCGAGTGCGTGGCGGGCGGGCGGCGGGGTGAGCCGTCCCGCGTCCGAGCCGGGCCACCGTACGGGCGCGACCTCCAGACCGGCCGCCGAGCCGAGCCCCTCCGGCAGCGACCGGCACGCGAACGCCACGTCGAACAGCGGCGCCCGGCCGGGCTCGCCGGGCAGCCCGGCCGCACGCGCGATCCCGGCGACTGGCACGTCCCGGTGCCGCTCCGCGCCGGCGACAGCGCGCCGCACCCGGTCGGTGACCTCCGCGAACGACGGGTCGCCGGTGAGATCCACCCGCACGGGCAGGCTCCGCGCGAAGGGCCCCAGCCGGGCACGGGCCTCCCCGGGCGGAAGCGCGGTGCAGGCCAACCCGACCAGTGCCTCGTCGCTCCCCGCGTGCCCGGCGAGCAGGACGGTCAGGGCCGCCAGCACGCTCTCCCGGGCCCCGGACTGCCGTACGGAGTAAACCAGTTCACCCGGGAGTCGGCACCCCAGGCTCGCGGTGGCCCCGGTGCCGTGGGCGGGCCGGTCCCGGTCGGCCCACGGCGCGGTGTCGGGCAGCCCCGCCAGCGTCCGCGCCCAGTAGGCGAGTTGTTCCGCCATTGATGGGCTCGACGGGCTCGGCGCATGAGCGTCACCCGAAAGCTCAGGCAGCTCGGGGAGATCTGGCAGCTCTACTTCGCGGCCCTCCTGGCGGGCGCCGTACAGCGCCAGCAGCTCCTGGAAGAACACGTCCGGCCGCCCGCCGTCGTACGCCTCCTGGTGTGTGGTGACCAGCAGGACGTGCCGCGCCGGGCCCGTCGTGGCGAGGAGCGCGTGCAGCCGGCGCCCCGAGGCCGGGTCTAGGACGAGAACGGCCTCCGCCTGTGCGATCTCCCGTGCCGCGAGGAGGGGTTCGCCCTCGCCCGAGACGTCCGTCGTGGTGAGGAAGCCGTCACCGAGCGGCGGGCCGCCGCTCCCAGTACGCAGCACCGGGTGCCGTTCCGCCAGGTCCTCCAGCGCCGCCCGCAGCTCGGGGACCCGTACCTCGCCGCGTAGCTCGACACAGCCGACAGCAGGGGCGCCGACCGGGACGACCGGCGTGACCCCCCGGTCCGGGGGCGGCCCGCCGGGCAGCTCGCTGAGGCGTGTGTCCTCGCGGTACGCGACGGCGCCCAGCAGCTCCAGGTACGCCTCGCACAGCGCGGAGACCGTACCGGGGGCGAAGAGCTGGGTGGCGTACTCCATCATGACCACGATCTCGTCCTCGTCCGCCTGCTCGCCGACGATCAGCGAGAGGTCGAACTTGGCGGTGCCGGGCGGCAGTCCGGGAAGGTGCTCGATCAGCTCCGGGTCGTGCGCGGGCCCGGTGACGATGTCGCCGAAGGTGCCGCCCGGCGGCAGCGTCTGGTGCACGTACATCACGTCGAACAGGGGGCTGCGGCTCGGATCACGATCGGTCACCACCTCGCGTACGACGCGGTCGAACGGGATCTCCTGGTGGTCGAGGGCACCGAGCACCACCCCCCGCACCTGGCGCAGCACCTCGCGGAATCCCGGGTCGCCCGACAGGTCGGAGCGCAGCGCGACGGTGTTGTTGAAGAAGCCGAGCAGCTTCCACAGCTCCGGCCGGGTCCGGCCCACCGTCGAGGTGCCGACGACGACGTCCTCCTGGCCGGACCAGCGGCCGAGCAGCACGGTGAGCGCGGTGAGCAGCACCATGAACAGCGTGGCCGTCTCCTCCGCGCCGACCTCTCGCAGCCGTTGCGCCAGCGGGCCGGGGATGGTGAACCCATGGGTCGCGCCCGCGAAGTCCCGCCGGGCGGGGCGCGGCCGGTCGGTGGGCAGCTCCAGCACGGGAGCGTCGCTCAAGTGCGCACGCCAGTAAGCCAGTTCCCCGTCGAGGTATGAGCCGTCCAGCAGGTCCCGCTGCCACCGTGCGTAGTCCGTGTACTGCACCGGCAGCGGATCGAGGGCGGGGGCGCGGTTCTCCAGGCGGGCCGTGTAGCACTCCAGCAGCTCCGGCAGGTGGATCTGCGGGGCCCAGCCGTCGTTCACGGCGTGGTGCATACACCAGCAGACGATGTGGTCGTCCTCGCCGATCCGGATCACGGCCACCCGTACGAGCGGATCGGCGGCGATGTCGAACGCCCGGCGCGTGAGGGACGCGACGACCGCGCCCGCCGCGCCGCGCGGGTCGTCCTCGCCCGTGACATCGGCGTATGTGAAGAAGTCACCCAGTCCGGGGCGGATCACCAGCTCGGGCCCGCCGTCGGCCTCGGCGAAGTTGGAGCGCAGCACCGCATGGCGGCGCGCCAGGTCCTCCCAGGCCAGCCGGTACGCCTCGACGTCGAGCGGGCCGCGGTAGCGGGAGGCGCCGGGCAGGTTGTAGAGCGTGGTCGCCGGATCGAGCTGGTGGTGGAACCACATGCGTTCCTGCCCGTACGACAGCACCGGGTCGCCGCCCGGGACGATCGGCGGCAGGGCGCCGGTGCCGTACTCCTCGGCCCCGTGCGCCCCGTGCGCCCCGTGCTTTTCGGGGGCAGCCGCGGGTGTCGTGGTGGTGACGGCCTCCGTCTCCGGGGGCGGCGGGGGAGTGCGGGGCGCCCGCTCGCGGACGGCCTCCGCCAGTGAGCCGACCACCGGGTGGTCGTAGACGTCCGCGAGCTTGAGCCGGACCCCGTACCGCTCCCGTACCCGCTCGACCAGCTGAAGGGCGATCACGGAGTTGCCGCCGATGGCGAAGTAGTCCGCGCCGGCCGGGACGTCGTCGGCGTGCAGCAACTCGACGAGGGTCCCGCGCAGCCAGTCCAGTACGGCCCCGGACTCCCCGCCACCGACTCCCGCAGCGGGCGAGGGCGAGGGCGAAGGCTCAGGCGCGGGATCGGGGGCGGGGGGCGGCGCCGGCGTGTTGCCGGGGGACGGCACCTCGCCCAGGGGCGTGGCCCAGCAGCGTACGCCGGTGAAGGGGTGCCCCGGCAGCGGGACCCGGAGCGCCGACGGGTGGGCCCGCAGGGCGGCCCAGTCCAGGTCCACCCCCTCCTCGTACAGCCGGCCGAGCAGTTCCAGGGCGGCGGCGTCGGCGCTCGCGGCACCGGCAGGCAGCCGCAGCACGCGGGCGCCCGGGCGGCCGTGGAGGTGGTCCGCCAGCCGGTCGCCGATCTCCCCGCGCACGGCCGTCTCCACGAACACCACGGGCCCGTCCGTCAGTTGTCCGTCCGCAGCGGCGTGCAGCTGCTCCACCCGCAGCGGGTCGCCGGCCACTGCCGCGTCCTGCCCGCTGCGCGCCCGCCGCAGGGCGGCCGTGTCGTCGGCGCCCAGCTCGCCCCGCAGATACCGCGCGGTGAAGCGGGAGATCCCCGCGCTCATCAGCCCGTCCGGTGAGACCCCGGCCCCGGTCAGCCGCCGGTACACGGCGAGCTGCCCGGCCACCATCGCGGCACGGTCGGCCGGCACGGGCAACGCATCGGGCAACGGGTCGGGCGGCTCCAGCGGATCCGGGCCGCCGGACACACGCGGCGTGGCGTCCGGGGAGAGCAGGAACACCACCCGGGGTGCCGCCCCGGCGTGACCGGCGCCCGCTCCATCCGACGCGCCCGCCCCTTCCAACGCGCCCGCCCCTCCCGACGTGCCCGCCCCGCCCACCTCCGCACCCTCGTCGACGTCGTCGGCCTCGGCCGACCGGCGCCAGGTGACCTCGGCGGCCAGGCTGGCGGCCAGCTCGGAGGTGTCCCGGGCGACCACGGCCGTACGGTGGGTGTCGTGGTCCCTGCCCTCGTTCAGCGTCCGGGCCACATCGGCCAACGGGCTCTCGGAATGGCGGAGTTCGCGCGACAGCCGCTCGCACTGGGAGAGCAGGTCCGCCCGGCTGCGGGCGGAGACCGCGACCAGCTGCGGTGTGCCGTCGGCGGGCCGTGCCCGGTCGGCGGCCGGGGGCTGTTCCACGACGCAGTGGGCGTTCACACCGCCGAGGCTGAACGAGCTCACACCGGCCCGGCGAGTCTCGTCGTCCCACCGCTGGAGCGAGGTGACCACCTCCAGGCGGGCACCGTCGAGATCCACCTCGTCGGCGGGCTCCTCGAAGTGCAGCGAGGGGTACAGCTCCCCGTGGTGCACACTGAGCACCGCCTTGACCAGCCCGGCCACGCCCGCCGCGTGGTCCAGGTGCCCGATGTTGGTCTTGACCGAGCCCACCTTCACCGTCCGGGTCCCGCCGGGACGGGCGAGCGCGAGGCCCTCGGCCTCCACCGCGTCGCCCAGCCGGGTGCCCGAGCCGTGCGTCTCGATGTACCCGGCGGCCTCCGGGTCCAGCGAGGCGTTGTGCCACGCCCGGGTGATGGCCTCCGCCTGGGAGCGGGCGCTCGGCGTGCTGACGGTCGCGGAGTGGCGGCCGTTGTGCACCACGGCGCTGCCGCGTACCACGGCGTGGACGAACGCGCCCTCGGCCAGGGCCCGTTCGAGTGTCGTGAGGACCAGCACCGCGCCGCCCTCGCCCCAGCCCGCACCGTCCGCCCTGCGGTCGAACGCGCGGGACCGGGCGCCCGGCGAGACCAGACCGGGGAAGGCGGACAGCGCGTCCACCGGCGGCACCACATGGCGCAGGCTCACCCCGCCCACGACCGCGTACTCCGCGTCACCGTCGCCGAGTTCACGGCACGCCTGGTGGACGGCGACGAGCGAGCCGTTGCACCCGGTGTCCACGCCGTAGCAGGGGCCGGTGAACCCGAAGACGTGCGAGATCCTGGCCGGCAGGGCGCACGGGATGTTGCCGTTGAGACTGAGGGTGCCCTGCTCGCGCACCAGCGGGGCGTAGCCGTTGTTCGGCGAGCTGAGGATCACGGCGGTCCGGCTGTCCCGGAGGCCGCCGGGGGCGTAACCGGCGTTCTCCAGCGCCTCCAGGGTGAGCTGGAGCGCCAGCCGGTGCTGGGGGTCGGTCACCTCCGCCTCGCGCCGCGACATGCCGAAGCGCCGGTGGTCGAAGAGGTCGATCCGGTCGAGGTAGCCCTGCTCCGGGTAGACCTGCCGGGGGTCGAGCCCCGTGCTGTGGATCCGTTCCGAAGGGATCGGGCGCACCGAGTCCCTGCCCGCCCGCAGGTTCGCCCGGAAGGCGGCGAGGGAGTCCGCCTGCGGGAACCTCGTGGCGATGCCGATCACCGCGACGGCCGGCCTGCCGGGGCTCGCGCCCGTACCGCTCATGTCTCGTCTCCGTTCACGCGGGTCGCAGCTCGTCGTCGCAGCTCGTCGTCACAGCTCGTAGCTGGCCGGCGGGGCGGGGGAGGGGCCCGGCGCGGGCCCGCCGAGACGGTCGGCGACGAGCCGCGCCTGGTCGGCGATGGTGAGGTGGTCGAACAGCTCGCCCACCCGCAGCGCCCCGGGCCACCGCTTCTCCAGCCGGTCGTGCAGGTCGACGACCTTGAGCGAACTCCCGCCGACAGCGAAGAAGTTGTCGTCCGGACCGGACGCGGAGTGCCCGAGGACCTCCGCCCAGATCCGGCCGACGGCGAGCCGGAGCCCGTCCCGGCCACCGCCCGGCTCCCTGTGCCCGGTGCTTTCGGCCGGGCCCGGGGCGCTTCCGTCCGGTGCCCGCCGGCCGGCGGCCGGGATCATCGCCCGGAGCGCGGCCCGGTCGACCTTGGTGCTGCGGTCGAGCGGCATGCGGCCGACCGTCACGAACAGGGCCGGAATGGCCTGCTCCATCAGCCGGTCCCGGCAGTGGGCGCGCAGCTCCGAGGTGTCCGGCGGGCCGCCGCCGGGCGCCGGCAGGACGAAGGCGACGACCTGCGGCCCGGCCGCACCGTCCACCACCTCGCCGTCCGCCGCACCGGCTCCCTCACCCGGGTGTGCGCAGAGCACCACGGCCTGCTCCACACCGGGATGCCGCTCCAGCACGCTCTCGACCTCGCCCGGCTCGATCCTCGCCCCCCGCACCTTGACCTGGTCGTCCGCCCGGCCGTGGTAGTGCAGCGCGCCCCGCTCGTCGGTACTGGCGATGTCCCCGGTGCGGTAGAGGCGCCCGCCGGGCGGCCCGTACGGGTCCGCGACGAACCGCTCGGCTGTACGGGCGGGCTGGTTGGCGTAGCCGAGGGCCACCAGGGAGCCGCCGACGTACAGCTCGCCGCGCTCCCCGGCCGGGACCTCCCGCAGCCGCTCGTCCAGGACCAGCGTCCGGGTGCCAGGCCAGGGCCGCCCGATGGCGACGCGCTCCCCGGCCGGGTCCGGATCGGTCTCCACCGTGCAGGTGATGGTCGTCTCGGTCGGCCCGTACTCGTTGACGAGCGGGACGCCCGGCAGCCGTTCGCGGTGCGCGGCCACCAGCCGGGGCGTGCACGCCTCGCCGCCCACGACCACCCGCCGCAGGGTGTCCGGCAGCCCGCCGGGATCCTGGAGCACCGCCCGGTAGTACGAGGGGATGTTGAACAGGTGGGTGACCCGGTGCTCCCGGGCCAGCCGGGTGAACTCCGCCGGCTGGAGGAGCTGCCGGGCGTCGGGCAGCACCAGGGTGTGCCCGCCCGTCAGCGACCAGAACATCCCGCCGAGGATCCCGTCGAACGACAGCCGCAGCGCGATCAGGAAGACGGAGGTCTCCTCGCCGTACACCGGCCCCCGGCAGCCGATGGACGCCGCGAACTGCTCCCGGCCCACCACCACGCCCTTGGGCACACCGGTGGAGCCGGACGTGTAGGCGATGTAGGCCGGGCTCTGCTCCGGGACCGGCGGGTCCGGGTCGGGGAGCGGGTCCCGGCCCGCCGCCAGGAGCAGCGGAAGCGGGAGGTCCGCCGCGTCCACGACGGCCGGCGGGTCGGGCAGCGCCCCGAGCGTGGCGGCGGGCACGGCGTCGGCGCCCTCGCTCAGCACCACCGCGCAGTCGGTGTCCCGGCACAGCGCCTCGAACCTCCCGACGGGCAGGTCCGGCTCCAGGACCGCCCAGGCGGCGCCGGTGCGCAGCGCGGCGAGCATGGCGACGACCGACAGGGCGCTCTGCCGGGTCCGTACGCACAGGACCCTGCCCGGCCGCAGCCCGTGCCGCCGCAGCACGTGTGCGAGACCGGCCGACGCGTGGTCGAGTTCGCGGTACGTCAGCGAGGCCCCGCCGATGACGAGCGCGGTCGCCTCGGGCACCCGGGCCACCTGGCCGCGGAAGGCGTCCCACACGGGGCGCGCGCCCCGCGGCGGCCGCGCGGAGCCGAACCCGCCGGCCTCCCCGGTGCCCCCGGTGTCCCCGATGACGCTGGTACGCCGGGCGGTCGCGGCCTCGCCGCCGGTGCCGTTCACGCCGCACCGCCGATCACGCGCGTGTGGCCGGGGGCCTTGGGCAGCGGTCGCTCGGGGTCCACGGCGAGCACGAGGCGGTCCTTCCCGGTCACGGTCGCCTCGTAGCCGGCGAAGCGCATCGTGACCAGCATGTTCCGGTTGGTCTCGGTGGGGATGAAGTGCGCGACCGGGCGGCGGCCGGCCGCCAGGGCCCGCTGGACCAGATGGTGCAGCAGCACGCTTCCCGCGCCGCGCGAGGCGACGCGACAGGACATCAGCATCAGCCGCAGAACCGCGTCCCCGCCGCCGGTGAGCTCGGTGACGGCCAGGCCGATGATCCCGTAGTCGCCGAACCGGTCGCGGAGCGTGGCCACCAGCACCTCGTGGTCGGGTGCCGCGGACAGCCGGCGCAGCTCGCCGATGTCGTAGGTGAGCCCGGTGCTGTTGAGCTGGTGCGTACGGACGGTCAGCTCGCTCGCCCGTACCAGGTCCGCCTCGCCCGCCGGCCGCAGCTCCATGACCAGCCCGAGCGAGTCGAGGAACGCCTGCCGTCCCCCGGCGCACTCCTCCTCCGCCTGCCGCCGTCGCCACTCCGCCTGGTACAGCTTGCGCCGCCCGGCGGCCTCCGGGCTGATGTGCCCGGGCCGGAAGTCCGGGTGTCCCGGCAGCCGGCCGACCTCGCCCGCCGGGTAGCAGCGGACCATCGGGAGGTCGCTCGCCACCTCCGCCCGCTCCACCGGGTCGTTGTCGACGAACGCCACAGTGTCGAGACCGATGTTGAGTGCCTTGGCGATCCGCCGCACCGCCGCCGACTTCGCGCCCCAGCCAACCTCGGTGGCACAGAACCAGTCGGTAAGCCGATGGAGCGTCAGATGCCGTTGTGTGACGGCCTGCTCGCCCCGGCTGGCGGCGGCGTGCAGGATGCCGCGACGGTCCAGCTCGGCCAGCGTCTCCAGCGCGGCGGGGAACGGGACCGGATCGTCACCCTCCAGCACCACCCCGTCCCACAGGGTGTCGTCCAGGTCCCACACCAGGCACTTGACGGTGGGCGCGCCCGCCGCCGCCGTCACGCCGGGCCTCCGGTGGACGGGGTGGTGCCGTGCGCCGTGTCCGTGTGGAGGCGTAACAGCCGCTCGGCGATGTGCTGTTCGGTCACTTCCTGCGCTCCTTCGATGATCTCCATGACCTTGGCATCCCGGAAGTGACGGCCCGCCCTGCTGTCGGGTGCGCAGCCGGCCGAGCCGAGCACCTGTACGGCGGCTCTGCTGACCGCCGCCGCGGCGGACGCCGCCGCGTACTTGGCCATCAGCGTCTCCGGCAGCCCGTGCCCCGGCCCCGCCGCCCGTGCCTCCGCGGCGACCCGCGCGAGCTGCCGGGCCCCGGCGGCGTCCACCGCCGCCCGGGCCAGCAGGGAGCGCACCGAGGGGTGGTCCCCGAGGACGCCGCCGCCCTGCCGGCGTACCGCGGCGTGCCCGGCGGCGTCCTCGACGCACGCCTCGGCCATGCCCACGCAGCCCCACGCCACCGTGAACCGGCCGTGGTCGAGCGCGGTGCCGGCGACGTGCGAGATGCCCAGGCCGGGAGGGGCGACGAGCCGGTCCCGGGGGACCCGCACCCGGTCGAGTGCGAGGTGGGCGATCAGGGCGCCCCGCATCCCGAGCTGGCCGTTCACCGGCTCCCGCCGGACGCTCGCGCGGTCCGCGTCCACCAGCACGGCGGCCGGTCTCCCCTCGTACAGTCCGAGGACCAGGAACACATCGGCGACCGCCCCGAAGGTGACCCACCTCTTGCGCCCGCTCACCACCAGCTCCCGGGGATTCGGTGCCTCGATACGGGCCTCCATCGCGCCCAGCGCGCTTCCGGCGCCCTCCTCGGTCGCCGCGAAACCGGCGACCAGCTCGCCGGCCGCCAGTGCGGGGAGCCACTCGGCGCGCTGGGCGCCGGTGCCCCAGCGCAGCAGTGCCGCCGCGACCATGCCCTGGACGGTCAGCAGGCCGCGCAGGGCGCCGCACTCGGCCCCGATCCGGGCGGTGATCTCCCCGAGCGCGAGCGGCGAGAGCCCGGCGCCCCCGTACCGCCCGGGCAGGTCGGCGGCGAGCAGCCCCGACGCGGCGACCTCCTTGCGTACCGAGGCGGGCAGTCCGCCGTCCTGGTCCCACCGGGCGGCGTGGGCGCGGGCGTGCCCGGCCAGCTCCGCCGCGGCCCGCTCCAGGTCCACGGACGACGGCGCCTCTGCCGCGCCGCCGGGGAGGTGTTCAGAGGCCCTCGGCATGTGCCTCTCCGGCCTCGCGCGTCTCCCCGGCCTCCGTCCTCGCGGCCTCTTCTGCGCCGGTGGCAACCTCCGTCCTCGCGGCCCTTTCTGCCCCCGCGGCCTCTTCTGCGCCCGCAGCCCCTTCTGCGCCGACAGCCCCTTCTGCCCCCGTGGCATCTTGTGCCCCCGCAGCCCCTTCTGCGCCGGCGGCCTCGGGCGATCCGGTCTTGCGCCGGACGAACTCCGTGATGCGGTGGGCGGTCCGGAAGCTGTCCAGGTCCAGGTCCTCGACCTCGATGGTGAGGGCGAACCGGTGCTCGACGAAGGTCACCAGCTCCAGGGCGAACAGCGAGTCGGCCAGGCCCTGGGCGAAGTAGTCGTCGTCCGGTTCCACCGGGCGCCGGAGCGCAGCGCTCAGGAAGTCGGTGACCTGCGAGGTGATGTCGTTCATACCGTCCCCTCCGGGGAGCCCGCCTCGACCAGCAGCAGACTCCAGGCGGCCACCGGGCTCACGTTGATCAGGACCGCCAGGCCGCCGGGGGCGAGTTCCCCGCGATCGAGTGCGGTGCGGAGATTGAGGAAGATGTCGTTGGGACCGAGGTGCCCGTACCGGCGGAGGTTGTCCCGGCAGGCCGGCAGCAGCGCGATGTCCAGGGACTCTTCTAGGAAGGTGAAGCCCCCGGAGGACAGGTTCTGGCTGACGAACCCGGCGATGTCTCCCCGTGCGAGGCCGTTGCGCCGCAGCAGGTCGTCCAGCAGCGTGGCGAGGCGGTTGCGGGTCTCCATCGCCAGCCGGAACGAGTAGGTGCGGGGCTCCGTGCACTCCTCGCGCCACTGCGCGGTGGGGCGGTCCCGGTAGTCGACGTGGAAGAGGTCCCAGTACCGCCCGTTGGTGACCTGCGCGATGTCGAGGATCCGCGTCCCGCCGTCGCGGGAGAGCAGCAGCGCCTGCCCGCCGTCGCCGTTCACCGTGACGGGGTGGCGGTAGCGGAGGGCGGCGGCCGGTTTGCTGCCGTGCACGACGAGCACCTCGCGCAGGGACGGGTCCGCGGCCAGCAGTCCGCGGGCCGTCAGCAGGGCCGGGGTGATCGACACACAGCCGAGGCCGCCCACCGAGAACGTGAGGGCCGCGTCGGCGCCGAGCCGCTGCTGGAGCCGGGTGGCCTCGGAGCTGAGGAAGGTCTCCTGCACCCGGGACTCCACCACCACCAGCGCGCCCAGGTCCCGGGCGTCCCTCCCCGCCTCCCGGAGCGCCCGGCGCGCGGCGCGTTCCGCCAGGGTGACGGCGCACAACCCGTCGTCGGCCCGGACCGTGTCGATGCCCAGCCCGTCACGGGTGGCCCGCTCGGCCTCGTCCAGCGTCCGTACGCCGCTGATCGGCAGCTCGCTCCCGGGCAGGTACCAGGCGGCGCCGCGAACGGCGAGGGGCGCGCCACCGTGCTGGAGGGCCTGTGCTGACACGGTCGTTGTGCCCCCTCGTCTCCGGCTCGCTCCGGCTCGTCTCCGCAGGACGTACGTCCCGCATCCTCGCGAGGGCGGCTGACACCGGACTGACGGCCGGCTGACGGTGCCGGGGCGACGGCGTGCGGGGCGACGGCGTACGGGGCGCGGCCCCCGGGTCAGCGGCTGGCGTAGGGCAGGAGCGCCATCTCGCGGGCGTTCTTGATCGCGGTGGCGAGCTGCCGTTGCTGCTGGGCGGTGATGCGGGTGACGCGGCGGCTGCGGATCTTGCCGCGGTCGGAGATGAACTTCCGCAGCAGGTCGGT
This sequence comes from Streptomyces sp. NPDC015131, assembly GCF_043079975.1. Classification (NCBI taxonomy): domain Bacteria; kingdom Bacillati; phylum Actinomycetota; class Actinomycetes; order Kitasatosporales; family Streptomycetaceae; genus Streptomyces; species Streptomyces sp. NPDC015131. Next base: position 1,206,694 of record NZ_JBIBVB010000001.1, read on the forward strand.
GTCCTTGTAGTCGATGTACGTGATGCCGGCGGCGTCGAGGGGGTTGGGGCGGGACTTCAGGGGCTTGCGGGGGTCGTGGCGGCGTGCCATGGGTCGGTGTCCTTGGGTGTCGTCGGTCGGTCAGGAGACGGGGTCGAGGAGGGAGTCGAACGCGGCCGGGAGGTGCTTCCAGGCTTCGGGCCCCGCGGCGTACTCGGTATCGGTGAGCAGGCAGGACTCCAGGAGCTCTTCCAGGCCGTGGCGGTCGAGGCCGGGGGAGGTGAAGACGAGGTGCTGGCAGCGGTCGCCGTGCTCGGGGTGCCAGTCCAGTGCGGCGGCGGCGCGGCGCACGGGCGGGACCATCTCCCAGGCGGCGTCGGGCAGTGAGGCGAGCCAGGGTCCGGTGCTCTCCACGCAGAGGGCTCCGCCGGCGGCGTCCCAGGCGAGCAGGGTGTCGGGCCGGTCGGCGAGCCAGAACCGTCCGCGGCTGCGGGCGGCGGCGCAGCAGAGGTCTTCCAGGGCCTGGTAGAGGCGTTCGGGGTGGAAGGGGCGGTGCCGGCGCCAGACGAGGGTGGCGACACCGGCGTCGTCGGCGTCCTGGGGGAGCAGGGCGCAGGCCGGGTGCTGGGCCGCCGTGGCGGCGTCGGTGTCGAAGCCGGCGAACGCCAGGCGCGCCAGTTCCGGCGATTCGGCGGGCACGTGACGGGCGGTGGGGTGCAGCTGGGCGAGGAGCGCGCGATCCTCGTCGTCGGCGTCCTCACTCTCCGCGAGGGCGAGGACGGGGGCGTACTCCAGCTGCCTGGCCCAGGTGTCGCCGACCGTGCGCCGGTCGGTGGCGGCGGCCGCGAGGCCGGCATCGGCGAGGTCGTCGCCGTTGCCGAGGTACGGCAGTACCAGAGCCGGGTCGATCGCCGTGATCACGTTGGTGAGCCGGACGGTGTCGGCGGCGTGGTGGGCGACGACCTCGGCCATGCCCCTGGGCTCGACGGAGTCCCACAGTTCGACCACGGCGAGCCGGGTCACACGGTCGTCGGCCAGCCGCTCCAGCTCGGGGACCAGGTCCTCGCGCAGTGCGCAGCACGCGCAGTCGTTGACCAGCGGGGTGTCGCCGCGGGACAGCTCGCCCGAGGCGTCCCGCACCTGGCGCAGGACGGTCCCTTCGGCCGCCGTGGACAGGTCGTGGTGGAGGGCGATGCTGCCGGGGACGGTGCGCAGGAGGTGGTCCACGGCGGTGCGGCGGGCGTCGGAGTGGAGCCCGGCGACGATGACGACGGGCAGCGTCACTTGCGGCCTCCGTAGCGGCGTTCGAAGCGCTCGACGCGTCCGGCGGTGTCCAGGACGCGGGCGGTTCCGGTGTAGAAGGGGTGGCTGACGTCGGAGATCTCGACGTCGACGACGGGGTAGGTGTTGCCGTCCTCCCATTCGACGGTCTTGTCGCTGGTCATGGTGGAGCGGGTGAGGAACGCGTGGTTCGCGGCCCGGTCGCGGAAGACGACGGGACCGTACGCGGGGTGGATTCCGGGCTTCATGGGGTGTCCTTCGGGTGGGAGGGGGCTGGGTCAGCGCTCTTCGCGGAAGTCGACGTGGCGCCGGACGAGGGGGTCGTACTTGCGCAGGACCATGCGGTCGGGGTCGTTGCGGCGGTTCTTGCGGGTGACGTAGGTGTAGCCGGTTCCGGCGGTGGAGCGGAGCTTGATGATCGGGCGTACCTCGTTGCGTGCCATGAGCGCTACTATATGGGAATGGTTATCATTACCAAAACCCCGATCCACGAGAGGCAGGTACGACCTTGTCCGCCCACTGCCAACTGACCGGCGCCCAGCCGGGATTCGGCAACACCATCTCCCACTCGCACCGGCGCACCTCGCGCCGTTTCGACCCCAACATCCAGCGCAAGCGCTACTGGCTGCCCAGCGAGGGCCGGCACGTCCGGCTGACGCTGAGCACGAAGGCGATCAAGACGGTCGACAGCATCGGCGTCGAGGCCGCCGTGGCCCGTATCCGCGCCCGGGGAGTGAAGGTCTGATGGCCAAGAAGAGCAAGATCGCACAGAACGAGAAGCGCAAGGCGATCGTCGAGCGGTACGCGGCCCGCCGGGCCGAGCTGAAGGAGATCATCCGCCGGCCGTCCTCCACCGACGCCGAACGCCGTTCGGCGGTCGAGGAGTTGCGCCGCCAGCCCCGCAACGCGAGCGCCACCCGCGTACGCAACCGGGACAGCGTGGACGGCCGCCCGCGAGGCCACCTGAGGAGGTTCGGCCTCTCCCGGGTGCGCATGCGGGAACAGGCGCACGCCGGCTTCCTGCCCGGAGTGACCAAGTCGTCCTGGTAGCGGCGCCGCTCGCCCGGGGGCGGGCCTGCCGGCCGTGACCCGGCGGGGTCACGGCCGGCGGCGTACTCCTGCCGGCCGCGCCGTCATGGATGCGGCCTGAACGACAGCGGCGCACCGGCCGATCATGTCGGCCGGTGCGCGGTGTGTTCCGGGCCGGACGGTGCCGTGGCTGCGACCACCGTCCGGCCCGGAGTCTCAGTGGCCCGTCGCGCCGGTCAGGGGCTGGTGCTCGTGCGTGCAGCTGTCGTCGAGACCGTAGGTGTCCCAGTCGGGGAAGGGGTCGGTGGCGGGCAAGGGCTCGTCCGGCCCCATCAGGCAATCGGCCAGGGCGGCTCGCAGCGCCTCCGTGTTCAGGCGGGTGCCGATGAAGACGAGTTCCTGGGCGTGCGGAGCCTCGGTGTCGCGTGCGGCGGTGGGTTCGAAGCGTGCCACGGAGCCGGCCTGCGACCACAGCCCCGTCACCCGGGGGCGGCTGGCCAGGGTGAAGAAGCCCTTGGAGCGGAGGACGTGCCCGTGGGCGCCGCTGTCCAGCGTCTCCGTTACGAACGTCCACAGACGCCCGGGGTGGAAGGGCGCCTCGGAGCGGAAGACGGTGGACGAAATGCCGTACTCCTCGGTCTCGGGGACGTGGTCGCCGTTGAGTTCCCTGACCCAGCCCGGTGCCTGCTGGGCCCGTTCCAGGTCGAAGCGTGCGGTGCCCAGGACCTCGCCGGCCGGTACGCGGCCCCGGACGGCCGGCACGACGCGGGCGGCGGGGTTGAGGCGGGCGAGGGTCGCGCGGAGGTGGCCGGCGGTCGCCGGGTCGACGAGGTCGAGCTTGTTGAGCACGATGACGTCGGCGAACTCGACCTGGTCCATCAGCAGGTCGCTGACGGTCCGTTCGTCGTCCTCGTACTGGTCGAGCCCCCGTTCGGTCAGCTCGTCCCCGGCCGCGAGCTCGGGCAGGAAGTTGGCGGCGTCCACGACCGTGACCATGGTGTCGAGGCGGGCCAGGTCGCCGAGGGTGGCGCCGTCGTCGCGGGGGAAGGCGAAGGTGGCGGCGACCGGCATGGGCTCGGAAATGCCGGAGGACTCGATGAGGAGGTAGTCGAAGCGTCCCTCGCGCGCCAGCCGGTCGACCTCCTCGAGCAGGTCGTCGCGCAGGGTGCAGCAGATGCATCCGTTGGTCATCTCGACCAGGCGTTCCTCGGTCCGCGACAGCGCGGCCCGGCCGCCGCGTACCAGGGCGGCGTCGATGTTGACCTCGCTCATGTCGTTGACGATGACGGCGACGCGCAGGCCCTCGCGGTTGGTGAGGACGTGATTGAGCAGCGTGGTCTTGCCGGCGCCCAGGAACCCCGACAGGACGGTGACGGGGAGGCGCGGCTCGGGGAGGTGGGACGACACGGCCATGGGGACCTCCGGAAGGGTGGACGGGCGCGCCAGACGCTACATGAAAACGAGTTTCATGACGATGTGGGGGGTGTTCCGGTCGTCCCGGCCGACTCGCCGGAGCGCACCCCGGGGGCGCAGACTGACGGTGAGGGCCGGAGCGCCACCGCGCTGCCGACAGCGTGCCCAGCCGCCCGGTTCCCGAGGAGCCGGGGCCTCCGCCGCCCGGCGGAGCCCGACGCCGATCCGGAAGGAGCGGCTCAATGAATCCCCTGACAGTCGCCGGTACCGCAGCCGGCCGGCTGACCCACTACGCGGTCTCCGGAGTGGTGGGCGGCCTGATCATCAAGGGACTCTCCAAGCGGCTGCCGGACGGCACGCCGGCGGTGCGCAAGGCGGCCGTCGGCGGCATCGCGGGCGGGATCGTCGCAGGGCGCTGGCTCACCTCGGCCGCCGAGGAAGCGCGGCTGAAGGCCGGCGACCTGCTCGCGGAGGCCCGCACGAGCCTGGGCGAGGAGGCACCGCCCCCGTCCGCCGTCACGGTCGAGGGCCCCGAGCACGACCACGGACACGAGCACTGATCATGTCCGAGGTGACAGTACGGTCGGTCGCCACCGGCCGGGTCCGGCTGACCGTACCGTGGCTGCGGGCCCAACCCGCCAGCGCGGGGCTGGTCGACGACCGGCTGGCCGGCCTCGGCGGCTTCCGCGCCCTCCGCGTCTTCCCCCGCACCGGCAGCGTCATCATCTGGATGGCCCCCGACGACCTCGACACCGGCCGCCTGGTCGCCGCGCTCGAAGAGGCGCCGCCCCCGACCGCGCCCGCCCGGCCCACCCGCTCCGGACCCGACTCGTCCACCGGCGAGGTGGCGCGGCTGGCCGTCGGAGGCGCCGTGCTGGCTCTCGTCGCCGTACGCCGGCTGCTGGCCAGGCCCCTCTTCCGCTTCGGCTCGTCCGGTGCGGGCGGTGTGCTCACCGTCCTGTTCACGGGGCTCCCCTTCTTCCGGGGTGCCCTGCGCTCACTCCGCGGCCGTGCCGCCCCGGGCACGGACACCCTGGTCAGCGCGGCCACCCTGATCTCCCTGGTGCTGCGCGAGAACGTGGTCGCGCTCACCGTGCTGTGGCTGCTGAACATCGGCGAGTTCCTCCAGACCCTCACCCTCCGCCGCACCCGGCGCGCCATCGAGGAACTGCTGACGATCGGTGAGCAGAGTGTCCTGGTCGTACGCGAGGACGGCACCGAGACCCCGATCGCCCTCGACGAGGTGGCGCAGGGCGACGTCGTCGCCGTGTACGAGCACCACCGCATCCCGGTCGACGGACACGTCCTCTCCGGGGAGGCCCTGGTGGACCAGGCGGCCATCACCGGCGAAGCCCTCCCCGTCTACGCCCAGGAGGGCAGCCACGTCTACGCCGGGACGATCGTCACCTCCGGTTCGCTCACCGTCCGCGCGCAAGAGGTCGGGCGGGACACCACCGTCGGACGCATCATCACCCGTGTCGAGGAGGCCCAGTCCGACCGGGCGCCGATCCAGACCGTGGCCGGCCGCTTCACCCGTCGCTTCGTGCCGGTCTCGTTCGGGCTCGCCGCGCTCACGTACGCCGTCACGAGGGACCCCCGCCGCGCCATGACCATGCTGCTGATCGCCTGCCCGTGCGCCGCCGGACTCGCCACACCCACCGCGATCAGCGCGGCCATCGGCAACGGCGCACGGCGCGGCACCCTCATCAAGGGCGGCACCCACCTGGAAGGCATCGGCCGCGTCACGGCCGTGGTGTTCGACAAGACCGGAACCCTCACCTTCGGCAAGCCCTTGGTCACCAGCGTGGTCACCCTCAGCGACCGGTTCACTGCCGACGAGGTCCTGAGCCTGGCCGCCTCCGGCGAGCTCCACGCCCGGCACCCGCTGGCCCAGGCGATCGTCGCCCACACCGAGCGGCAGCACCTCCACGTCCCCATCCACCAGGCGTGCCGGGTCGTCCTCGGCATGGGCATGCGCGCCGAACTCGACGGCACCCGGCTGCTGGTGGGCAGCCCCGCCCTCCTGCGCCGGCACGGCGTCGGCCTCGACGACGAGGCCCGGGACTGGACCCACAGGCTGCGCTCCGGCGGCGAGACGGTCATCTGCATCGCCCAGGACGAGAACCTGATCGGCATCCTCGGCGTGTCGGACGCCGTACGCGCCGGAGCGGGCACCGTCGTCCGGCAGCTCCGCGACCTCGGTGTGTCCCGGCTGATCCTGCTCACCGGCGACGCCCCCGAGACCGCACAGGTCGTCGCGGACACCCTCGGCATCACCGAGGTCCACGCGCACGCCCTGCCGGAGGGCAAGCTCCAGCTCATCCGCGACCTCCAGGCGGAGGGCCACACCGTCGCCATGGTCGGCGACGGCACCAATGACGCACCGGCCCTGGCCCTCGCCGACGTGGGCATCAGCATGGGGGAGCACTCCTCCCACGTCGCCCTGGAGACCGCCGACATCGCCCTCGCGGGCAACGACCTGCGCCAGGTCGCGGCCGTCGTCGAACTCAGCCGCCACACCCTGCGCGTGGTCCGCCAGAACTACGCCCTGGCCATCGGCGTCAACCTGGCCGGACTCCTCGCCGGAGCCGGCGGATCCATCAACCCCGTCGTCGCGGCCCTGCTGCACAACACCAGCAGCATCGCGGTCGTCGCCAACTCGGCCCGCCTGGTCAGCCACACCCCCCACCTGCCCCGCACAACGGACAACGAGGTCACGGCAGCCCCACTGGAAGACCGCCGCGTACGCTGACCGGCACGCGGAGCCCGCTACCCGCGCCCCCGTCGCGGGCCTGGTTCGCCTACCGGGGAGGCCGGCATTGTCGCCCAAGACGTGATCGGGCCGGACGCGAGGCCGTCCCGGTCCGATCCGGGGCACCCGGATCGCTTCCATCACGGCGGTGAACCGGGTGCAGTCGTTGGTGTTGCCGCCCGTGACGACGAAGCCGAGCGGACGGCCCCGGCCGTCACAGGCCAGGTGAATCTTGCTGGTCAAACCACCTCTGGACCGTCCGAGCGCCGGGTCGCGGAGCCCCCTTTTCGGGCTCCCGCCGCGTGCTGGTGAGCTCGCACGACCGTGGAGTCGACCGAGGCGAGCCACTCGATGTCGCCCGCCGCGTCCGCCTTCGCCTGCGCGGCCTGCAGCATCCGGTCGAACGTTCCGTCCGCAGCCCACCTGCGGAAACGAGTGTGCAGTGTGGCCCACGGGCCATACCGCTCGGGCACGTCTCGCCAGGCCGTCCCGGTCCGGAACTTCCACACGATCCCGTTCAGGACCCGGCGGTCGTCCAGCCGCTTCCGCCCCCGCGGCGACTCGGGCAGCAGCGGCCGGACGAACCCCCACTCGGCATCTGACAGTTCATGGCGACGTATCACGACACCATGATCCACCAGCGGTGATCATTTGAAGACACTGCCTAGGATGCCGCAGTGATTGCGGACGCAGCCCGCGCCATGCCGTACACCACGTTGGCAGCGCCCCGGTGTGCGGGAAGCTGCGTGCCTGGCTGAGGCTGCATATGCCGGAGGGCACAGAGGTGCGACCAAAGGGTGCAGACCTCTTTGGATCTGCTGGGGGGCAGCAGTCATTCGCAACGGAAGAGGCCCCCGGCGCGCCGGGGGCCTCTTGCGATCGGGTTATCCGATCACGGCGTGATCAGCGGAGAACGACTACGAAATCGTCATCGTAGGGGGTCTCCGCATCAGCAGGGGTGAGCAGGAGCGACATCGGGGAGCGTTCGCCGTTGAAGCGGACGTCGACGGTTGCTTCGTGTTCACCCAGGGTGAAGGACGCTAGGGCAGGGCGCTGAGCGGCGTCACTCCAGCGGGCCACCCAGCGCTTCGCTTGCTCTTTGGTGCCGCTGTCCTCGTCGGCCACCTCGGCCAGGCCATTGGCGTCGCGGTCCTTGAGGCGGGCCAGGACGTGCTCGATGGTGGCGAGGCTGCCGGGGGTGGGGCGGCCCATGACGGTCAGATCGAGTTCGGCGGTGCCGTCTTCTATGCGATCGGGAGTCTTGTCGGTGGACAAGGCATCGCAGCCGCTGAGCAGGAGCACGAGTGCTCCGGTCAGCCCCACCGATCGGCCCGCCCGTCTCAACTGCGCCTCCCGGGCCGGATGATGCTGATGGCGCTGAGGTGCTTGTTGCCCTTGAACCACTGGTTGAGGGTGGTGTGGGACTTCCGGCCGTGCTGGGTGATGCTGATGTTGCCTCCCTTGGCCGCGGTGACTACGCCGGTGTGGTTCCACCTCTTGGAGGACGTGTAGTAGCCGAATATCACGTCGCCCGGCCGGGCATCGTAGCGTGAGATCTCACGGCCACCCCGGTAGTTCTTCAGGTGCTGACGCAGGTTTGCCGCAGCGGCCCATGTGTAGCTGTCCACGCGCCACCAGCCGATGCTGTTGCGGAACCAGCGCGAGGGGTTCTTGCGGCCGCCCTTGCGCTGCTGCATTTTGCCGCCCCAGTGCAGCGCTTTGGACACGAAGTTGGCGCAGTCGGTGTCGTAATCCCAAGCGATGCCAGCGTTACGCTTAGCCCAGCTCGCCGTGCCGCTCGCATTGGGGGCAGCACGCATCGCGACCCCTGCAGCAGTAGCAGCTGCGGGATCATCGGCGAGCATGCCGTCGGCGTCGAGCTCGATAGGCAGGGCTTCCTCGCCGTCGCCGATCTCCTCGACACTGGTTTCCGCGGGCGGAGCTACGCTAGCGGCCTGTGCGGCATCGTCCGTTGCAGGAAGGGTGACCTCCACTGCGGCGTCATCGGCCTCGACGCGCAGAGCGCCGTTCGCGAAGAGGAAACGGCCGGGCAGCTCCCCCTCCTCCGGCTCCTGAGTACCGTCCATGCTGGTCAGCACGCTGCGTTCGACAACGGTGCCGCGCACCACCACGGTGCCGTCAGGTCCGGGCCCGGTCAGCACGTCGTTGAACGTGGTGGTGATCTCCGTGAAGCGGCGCCCGTGACGGGTGTATGCGTCACGGCGGTCGTTGAGTTCGGGCAGCTGCTGCTCCAGCATGTGCCGGAACATGGCACCGTGCGGACTGCTCGCGACGGCCTGCTCGCTCGTGGTGTACGTGCCCTTCAGGACTCCGGCTCGTGCGGCGAAGTAGTCCCGCACGGCCTCGGTGTAACGGTCCGGTCCGGCGACAGCCACAGGCTGAAACACAGCGGACACCGCCGTTGCGGACGTGCCGTGTGCCGAGCCTGCGGTGACGCTCACGTTGTGGTCCGCACCGTTGGTGAGACCGGTGAAAACGGCACGGGTTCCCGGTGTGGTCGTTCGGGCGACTTCGGTGCCGTCGCGGGTTACGACCACGGTGTACGTAAGGGTGTCTGTGGCGGCGCCGGGGTCGGCCGGCGGATTCCAGGTGGCCAGCAGCCCACTGTGGGCCGGGACGGCCTTGACGTTCTGCGGAACGCCTGGAGCCTTCGCCGGGACGTAGGACACCGTCAGCACCGGACGCAGCGCAGGGTCGGTGGCACGTGAGGAGTGGTAGACCACACCAGGCGCCGCAGTCTTCTCGTCGCCGAGCTGGAGGCTCAGGCCGTAGTTGTCGGTCCCACTCACCCAGTCTGCGACGAGTGACCCCAGATTCAGGTCGCCGAGCTCAGCCGGCAGCTCGTCCTCGGCCAGCAGCGGCTCCTCGCTCGCAGCTGTGGCGAGTACTTGGCCGCCAAGAGAGGGGGCCCACGCCTCGGCAAGGTCTCGCAGGGTGGCGGCAGGTTCGGTGCAGGTGGCGTCGCCGTCGGTCCCGCAGTCGGCGCGGTGCAGCTTGAGCCGTGCATCGGTGATTCGGGCGCCGTGCGGTACTGCCGACAAGTCGGCCTTGAGCCAGGTGCGCCAAGCCGCTCCGCCGGGGGTACCGACGCGCAGGGTTCCGTCCTCGACGGCCGCGCACGGGGTGTCGCCGCAGTCTGTGGCCCCGACGGGTGCGGTGGCGTCCTGGAGGGCGGGGCCGCTGATGTTGACGGTGCGAACCTGGGGGGCCGGCGCAGTGGCCGGGGTCTTGGCGGTGAACGTGCGGTTGGGTGTCCATGTTGAGCAGGCCGTGTCACCGCAGGCGCGCATCGCCCACTGGTAGACGCGCCCGGGGACGAGAGTGCCCTCGGGGATCATCGTGGCGACCCGTGCGCCGTTCTCCTCGAAGGCCGGAGGCAGTTGCACGCCGGCCAGGGGCGAACCGGAAGCGTCGAACAGGGCGAACTCGCCGCGCAGGTAAGGGCGGTTGCCGGAGGTCAGTACCCCGGACAGCATCGGCGTGGGGGTGTCCTCAGCGCCTTCCTGCAGTGCACTGGGAACGTCCGGCACGGGCAGCACGGCGGGCTTGGGGCCGATGCCGAACTGGTAGGCGGTGACGCCGGAGAGAAGGCCTGCAGAGTCGATGGTACGTGCGTGCAGGGTGTGCCACCCCTTGGCGGGAGTGATTTTGACGGTCTGCGGTTTGCCGCCGGTGCCAGCAGGGTCGTTCACCTGCTGTGGGGTATTGGGGTCGTCCAGCCCCCACAGGAAGCCACGACCGTCAGTGGACGCCGTGGTGAAGGTGCAGGCGATCTCACCGCTGGTTTCGGTCCACGCGTCGCGCGGGATGCCGGTGCAGTCAATCTGCGGTGCGGCCGGCCTGCCCGTGTTCACCCGGAAGGGGGTGTACCCGCTCCAGGGACCGTATGCGGAGCCGTCGTGGGTGCGCGAGCGGACCCGGTAACCGAACGCACCGAGCTTCTTGTCCGCCGGAAGCGTCAGCATGGCGGTGGAGCCGGAGGAGACAGCGCTACTGGTGCCGCTCCAGTTGTAGGTGCCGGCGTCGTTAAAGGCCGGGTCGGGGGTGACCTCGAACTGGGCCCGTACGGTGCCGCCGTCGGGATCGGCCACCTTCGCTGAGAAGGTGGGAGTCACCGAGGTGGCGTAGGTCCGCTTGTTGAAGGGGTTGTACGAGGACGGTGAGAGCACTGCTGACGTCGGTGCAGGGGGCGGGTTGTTGTATGTCACGGACAGGACGGGGACATTGGACGCCGCGTTGCGCGAGTTGAACCGCTTCCATGCGTAGGGGTCCGTCTCGTCGGTGGCACGGATGCCCAAGGTGTTCTGGTCGTAGGTGTTGCCGGCCCAGGCGCGGGTCAGTGTGGTGATGTCAGCACTTACCCAGCCGTCCGCGCAGCCGGAGCCTCCTGCGGTCTGTGTGGAGGTCGCCCACTTGCGGTTCCAGGAGGGCTGCGCGGTCCAGCGACTGGCGGTGCTGGGAGTGCTGGTGTCCCATACCTCCCAGTCACGTGTCTCGCAGGACCAGGAGTGGTAGTTCCACAGTTTCAGCGTGGCGGACTTGATGTCCTTGCCTTTCACCGCACGGGTATCGAAGCGGAGGAAGGAGCGGGCGACCTGGTCGGAGCCGTTGTTCCCGAGCTTCAGTTCGGTGGCGGTGGACTGGTCGGTGGTGTACCCCTCCTGAACAAAGGTGGTGAAGGTTGTCAGCAGACCAACCGCCGGGTCGACGGTGACGGGAAATTGTGTGGCCGGGTCCGCCAGGAATTTTGCGTCCGGAGTAAGAGTCAGGTCGATCTGGTCACCCTGCTGGGCCACGGACATCGCCACGGGGGCGCGGTGGGGGTTGTCACCGGAGCGTGCGTCGGTGCGCGCATCCCACATCACAGGTGCGGGAAGGGTGCCCGCCTGCTTGCCGGAGCGCGTGTCGGTGAAGGTAACACCGCCGTCCGCGGCGGATTTGGCCGTCAGGCCCCTCGCGGTGAGCGTCATCCTGAGGGCACCCGCCCCCTTTACGGCCGAGGGCGAGTTAAGTACGAGGAACTGCTCAAAACCGGTGCGGGTAGCTGAGACAACGAGGTCGGCGTGCGGCAGAGCGCCGGGATACGTCGCCCGGGTGCCGTCAATGCGCGGCTCAGGCAAGGCGCCCCGCCAGCCCAGCTCAACGTGCTCGCCTTCGGGCGAGGTGAGCGACACCAGCGGTGCAGCAGCAGGGACCGGAGCCGAGATGCGGAGCCGGCGGGCGGCCGTAGCATCCGCCCGTACCGGCGTGGACCCCCCGAGCGTGAGATCGAGCGGATGGGACCTAGACACCACAGCTCCGTTTGCGGCCTTCGTGAGCCTGATGTCCACGGGGGTCCACGCCCCGTCGTCAGCGCGGAAACGCACCGGGCCTGCGGCCTGTTCCTCCGTCAATGTGCCCGCCGGGTTTGCCCACAGCGTGCGGGTCTCAGTCCGGGCGTCCGTGACCTCGACACGCTTGCCCTCCAGCCGGGCCCGGAGCAGCGCTGAAGTGATATCGCCCCTGGCCTGCGGCGTTCCTGTCGGGCGGTCGACGACGGCGGCTGCGATGCTGGCAGAAAGAGCGACACTTGGCGCCGCCACGTCGACGGCAAAGAGCCCTGAAAACACCAACGAGGCGACGACAGACCGTCTGAATCTGGACATACGTATGCCCTGCAAGAAGACCCCTCCCCTTAAAAGATTCTTAAAAACCGGGCGCAAGTGTAACCATGCGGTGTAGGCGCCTCGACGTATGCTTCACATCCGAGAGGAAGGTGAGACTCCGCGCGCAGTGGTCGCACCCGTGCTGAAACCCCCGAGGATCACATGGCCGCAGCCGCCGCAGCCCGGGCACGCAGTCGATACCGCGGGCCGGCGAGACACGGCAGTGCCGCCTGGGCGGCAAGTGTTCTCGCGGAAACGGGTGCAGTTCTCGCGGCACGCGGCCAACATGCCCGCTCTCGAGAAGGATTGAAGCTCTTCGTGTCTGACATGCGCCCCCGCGTGCCGTGGACCCAGTGCACCCGAGTGTTGAGCTTGTGCGACGGCCTCGCCGCCCTTCCTGCCGCTCAGCGCGGCGCCGACCTGGCCGAGGCCCGTGCCGTTCTCGCGGCCGGTCAGTTTCCGCCGCCGAACGTCGGGCCGGACGCGCTGCCGATGGAAGTCGCGGCGCTGGTGGCCCCCACACCCAGCCCGCTGATCGCGGTGATCGAACGGGAAGCCGACCATGTCTGCCTGCTGGGCGCAGTGACAGCCGCGCGCTTCATGAGCTTCTTCCTCTCCGGCACTGCTCCGGCCCCTTGAATCCGCAAGGCCGGGCCCCGGTTCGTCTCCGGGCGCAGCATGAAGGTAACGGCAGGAGGGAGCGGTCACAGGGCGATGCGCAGCTGTGGAAGTTCGTCCGCGCCGAAGAACATGTGCTCGGAGCGGGCCACGCCCACGCCCGTCGCGCCGAGCGCCGTGCAGCGCTCTGTCTCCGCGAGGGTGTCGGCATTGGGGTACACCGCCGGTCCGGGAAGTGCGGTCAAGGTCTCGGCTGCCTCGCTCAACTTGCGTACGAGGTCGAGCGCACGCTCGTCCTCGTGCCGGTCCAGCCGCCCCCGCCACACCGTTCCGGTCGTCGCGCAGACAGTGACCCACTCGCCGGAGGGCAGGACGTCGCCGTCCGGGAGGTTCAGCCTCCCGTTGCCCAGGGTGAATCCGGCGCCCACCACGCTGGGCTTCTCCCAGGTCCGGGCGAGCACCGCAGCGTGGCTCGTCGTACCTCCGCCGGCGGTGAGCAGAGCTGCGGCGTTCGCCGCGGCAGGCATGTCGGATGCGTGGGTCACCGGGCGGGCGTACACGTAAGGGGTGCCCATGCTCACCGCGGAAGCGCACTCGGCGGGGGTCGTGCACAGCACCCCGCTCGCGCAGTCGGGCGCGACACCGATGCCGGAACAAACCGGCACCGCCCCCGTCGGAGCCAAGGCCCGGCCGGCTGCCGCGCGCAGCACCGGCGTCGTCTCATGCGTGGCTAAAGGCGGGCGGCACGCATCATGGCCGAGGGCACCCTGCCCCCCTTCCTCGAACCGCGCGTGCCTGGTTCCTGGACGCGTCACGGTCCCTAGATGATGCCCGCCAAATGGTGAGTGTGCAGTAGTTTTGCGATTTCTGAGATCCTTTGAGTCGGAAGCGGGCATAGTCGCGTTCCGGTGCCGGCCTGGGCTCAGACCCGGGCGCTCGGCTCGCTTCACGGCGTAGCAGGTCGTGCAACCGCTATCTACCAGGTGAGGGGCGTCTGCCCGAGAACGCGCGGCTCCCACGGCGGCTGATGGTGACGCTGATCTTGTGGTTGGGCGGGGCACGTGCTGACGCGCTGCGTCTGGAGGACGCCACCGACGTCATCTTGAGTGGGAGGGACTGTGTCGGTCGTGACGCTCGTTTGACGCATTGGGCGACCGTACGCGGGTAAGCGAGCCGGAAAATCGCATCTGACGTGGCCTTTTCCGGCACTCGATCAGTCCGAGATCCTTCCGATGACGCATCGCGTGGAGTGCGTCGCCATCCTTGAGCCGGGTCGTACGCACCGCGGCGCATCGACGTGAACATCACGGCCGATGCGCCACCTCCGCGAGGACACCTCTTACCCGAATCGGGCAGGGGCTCAGGCGCCAGGTGACGCGGCGAGGGGCGGTCAGCGGTGGCCGATAGATGCTGGCGCAGCTGAGCGAACCTCGTCGACCTCGCGGAGCCTATGCGTTAATGGATCTTCTGCTGCTCCAGCCACTTGAAGAGCTCGGCCCTCTTGTACAAGACTTTGGCGTTCCTGCCTCGGCCGAGCTTGTAGCCCTTCAAGCCCAATTTCGACGCCTCCTTATAGACCCAGCTCGTGGACATGTTGAGCATCGTGGCGACCTCGGAAGTGTCCATAAGGACGGGCTCGACGCTGCGGCGCCTGCCCGGCGAGTTGTTATTGGTGCGGGTCTCGTCGGAGTGCGACTGCGGTTCCACGGTGGGCAAGATGGCTCCTTGAGGCTGGCCGGATCCTGATCGCGGCATCAACTCGCGCTCTGCTCTGACCGAATTCCTAACGTCCTTGATGCCCGCCCTGTGCCACCGCCAGGAGTCACCGGACGAGCTGGAGCCATGGTCATGAGAATCGCCGGTTTGGCTAACCGGCGATCCGCGGCTATGTTGCGGCGCCGCTTCGGCCCATCGGATTCCTGTTGAACCTTGGGCCCCTACCTATCCCTGAAGGGGATAGGTAGGGGCCTGGGCCGACTGACCCCTGGCGTGCGCACCCCGGATCCCTTGCGGCCGCCCTCGCTCCTAGTCCCAGGCCGCCAGAGTGACGGTGATCACGGACACCGTTCGGAGGCTGCTGGCTAGGTTTGTGTAGTCGTCGCGGTGGGTCCAGGAGGGTTGGCAAAGTTCTCCTGCAGTCACCTGATGGTGCGTCAGAAAAGTCAGCAATTGGTCAGCATCAGTCCTCAAAAAAAACCTGGTGAAAGCTGACCGAACATGCGACTCGTTGTAAGGTAGGGAAACCGCCCTTGACCTGCAAAAACGCAGGCAGGGAGCCTATGTCCAGGAGTACCTCGATGATGCGTACAATGTTCAAGTCCAAGATCCACCGTGCCACCGTGACCCAGGCGGATCTCCATTACGTCGGGTCGGTCACCGTGGACGCCGATCTGATGGACGCCGCCGATCTGCTGCCCGGTGAGCTCGTGCACATCGTCGACATCGACAACGGGGCCCGGCTGGAGACGTACGTCATCGAGGGCGAGCGGGGGTCCGGGGTCATCGGGATCAACGGCGCCGCCGCGCACCTGGTGCACCCCGGGGACCTGGTCATCCTGATCAGTTACGCGCAGGTGGACGACGCCGAGGCGCGGTCGCTGGTGCCGCGGGTCGTGCACGTGGACGCGGACAACCGGATCGTGGAGCTGGGCGCCGACCCGTCGGAGCCGGTGCCCGGGAGCGGGACGGAGCGCAGCCCGCAGGCGGTGCGCGCGGCACGCGGCTGAGCGGGTGCCGGGCGCGTGTCGTCCCGATGAGTGATCCCGTCGCGCGGGGGAACGCGCAGCGCGAGAGCCTGGAAGGCACCCGGCCAACCCGAGGGAGCGCGCCATGACCAGCCCGAACCCGTATCCTCCCGACCCCGTACCGCCCGCGCCGACGCCGACGCCGACACCGGGCCCGCCGGACCCGGTGCCGCCGACGCCCGTCCCACAGCCCGGTCCGCCCGGCCCCGAACCGGGCCCCGCGCCCGGCCCGGTGCCCACTCCGACGCCGCCCCCGCACCCCGGGCCGCCGCCGCCCGGACCGGCCCCCGACCCGGTGCCCAAGCCGCCCGGTCCCGAGCCGGTCCCCGGACCCGAGCCGGAGCCGGGCCCCGCGAGCTGAGCCCCCCGGGGGCAGCGGCCGCCCGGCCTAGCCACACGTACGGCTCCCCGGGCAGAGCCACCGGGCGGGCGCGGACCATCCCCGCGCCCGCCCGGCTCCACGCCCGCCCGGCGCGCGCCTCGCGTCCGGCGCACCACCCCGCGCGCCCCGCCCCCGCCGCCCCTAACGCCCGGCACACGCCCCCAGCCCCAGCAACCGCCCAGGTGCGCCCCGCCCAGGCGCGCCCTGCCCGGCGCGCGCCCCCCGGGCCGGCCAGGAGCCCCCTCACCCCGCGCCCCGCTCCGGGATCTCCGAGCGGTCGCCGCCCCAGAGGGTGTGGAACGAGCCCTCCCGGTCCGTGCGCCGGTAGGTGTGCGCCCCGAAGAAGTCCCGCTGCGCCTGGGTGAGCGCCGCCGGGAGCCGGGGGGCGCGCAGCGCGTCGTAGTGGGCGAGCGCCGCCGCGAAGCCGGGCGCCGGGACCCCGCGCCGCGCCGCCGCGGCGACCACCGTGCGCCAGTCGTCCTGGGCCACGCCCAGCTCCTCCGCGAAGCCCCGGTCCGCCGGCAGGCTCTCCAGGTCCGGGTCCGCGGTGTAGGCGCCCCGGATCCGGTCCAGGAACGCCGCCCGGATGATGCAGCCCGCCCGCCACAGCGACGCCACCACCGCCAGGTCCACCCCCCACCCGTACGCCTCGCTGCCCGCCCGGATCTGGTGGAAGCCCTGCGCGTACGAGACGATCTTCGAGGCGTAGAGCGCCTGTTCCACCCGCTGCGCGAAACGCGCGGCCTGACCCGCCTCCATCGGCACCGCCGCCGGCCCCGGCAGGCCGCGCGACGCCTCCCGCAACCCCGCGTGACCCGACAGCGAGCGGGCGAAGACCGCCTCGGCGATGCCCGGCACCGGCACCCCCAGCCCCAGCGCCGACTGCACCGTCCACCGCCCGGTGCCCTTCTGCTCCGCCCGGTCGGCCACCACGTCCACGAACGGCCGCCCCGTCGCCGCGTCCCGGTGCGCCAGCACCTCGGCGGTGATGCCGATCAGATACGAGTGCAGCCGCCCCGCGTTCCACTCCCGGAAGGTCTCGGCGATCCGCGCGGGGGAGTAGCCCGCCACCTCGCGCAGCAGGTGGTACGCCTCGGCGATCAGCTGCATGTCGGCGTACTCGATGCCGTTGTGCACCATCTTCACGAAGTGGCCGGCGCCGTCCGGGCCGATGTGCGCCACGCATGGGGTGCCGTCCGGGGCCCGGGCGGCGATCCGTTCCAGCAGCGGGCCGAGGGAGGCGTACGACGCGGCCGGCCCGCCCGGCATGATGCTCGGGCCGTGCAGCGCGCCCTCCTCGCCGCCCGAGATCCCCGCGCCCACGAAGTGGACGCCCCGCGCGCGCAGTTCGCGCTCCCGGCGCCGGGTGTCGGCGAAGTGGGCGTTGCCGCCGTCGATGATGACGTCACCCGGGTCCAGCAGCGGCGCGAACTCCTCGATCACCGCGTCCGTCGGATCGCCCGCCTTCACCATCACCACCAGGCGGCGCGGGCGCTCCAGGGCGGCCGTGAACTCCCGGGCGTCGCGCGCGGGGACGAACGTGCCCTCGTGCCCGAACTCCCCGGCCAGCGCCTCCGTCCTGGCGAAGGACCGGTTGTGCACCGCCACCGTCAGGCCGTTGCGGGCGAAGTTGCGCGCCAGGTTGCGGCCCATGACCGCGAGCCCGGTGACGCCGATCTGCGCAGTGCCACTCATCCGTGCTCCTCGATTCCGGTGGCGGGCCACCTGCGATGGGGAAGCGTGCGTACGCGTCCATACGCACCGTGCGACCAGGGCGTTCACCACGGACGACGCCGCCGGGGGCGCGCCGCGCGCCGGCAACACGCCCAACACGCGCCCCCCGGCGGCCCTTTGACGCACACCGCACCCCCTTGTCACGGAGCGTCGACTGCCTCTAGCTTGGGCCGCTGCTGACGTGTGCAAGGGGGGACCACCCATGGCCGTACGCGGACGACACCGCCGGTACCAGCCGAGCCGGATCAACCGCGCGTCGCTCACCGTCACGGCGAGCGGCGCCGGAATCGCCCTGCCCCTGATAGGAGCGGGCGCGGGCCACGCGGCCTCGGTGGACGTCTGGGAGAAGGTCGCGGCCTGCGAGTCCACCAACGACTGGAAGATCAACAGCGGCAACGGCTACTACGGCGGCCTCCAGTTCACCCAGTCGACCTGGGAGGCGTACGGCGGTACGCGCTACGCGCCGCGCGCCGACCTCGCCACCAAGGACCAGCAGATCGCCGTCGCCGAGCGGGTCCTCAAGGGGCAGGGGCCGCAGGCGTGGCCCACCTGCTCGGTGAGGGCGGGCCTCACGCGCGGCGGCGACGCCCCCGACATCGCCCCGCAGGCGACCCGGGCCCGCCAGGCCCCGCAGGCCCCCGCGCCCCGGACACCGAAGGCGCAGGACACGCCCCGGACAGCGAAGGCGCAGGACACGCCCCGGACCGCCACACCGCCCGCCACCCCGACCACCGTCCCGGGCAAGCGCGAGAGCTACACCGTGGCCCGCGGCGACTCCCTCTCCGGCATCGCCGAGGCCGAACGGGTCAGGGGCGGCTGGGAGCGGCTGTACGCGGACAACCGCACGGTCATCGGCAGCGACCCCGACCTGATCATGCCGGGCCAGAAGCTGGCCCTGCGCACCACCGCCGCGAGACCCCACACCACCACCAAGCCGCCCACCGCCGCCCCGCAGCGCCCCGCGGCCAAGCCCCCGGCCAGGCCCGCGGCGAAGCCCGCCGCCACACCGGCACCCAGGCCCGCCGCCGCCAAGCCGTCCCGGGCCAAGCCCGCGCCCGCCGCGCCCAGGCCCCGTACCGCCGGCTTCAGCGCCCCCGTGGACGCCGGCCCCAGCACCGCCTACCGCAAGGCCGGTTCGTCCTGGGCCAGCGGCTATCACACCGGCGTCGACTTCGCCGTCCCCACCGGCACCTCCGTCAAGGCGGTGGCGTCCGGCCGGGTCGTCTCCGCCGGCTGGGGCGGGTCGTACGGGTACCAGGTCGTCATCCGGCACGAGGACGGCAAGTACAGCCAGTACGCCCACCTCTCCGCGCTCACCGTCCGCGAGGGCCAGCGGGTCACCGGCGGCCAGCGGATCGCCCGCTCCGGGTCGACCGGCAACAGCACCGGGCCCCACCTGCACTTCGAGGTGCGGACCGGGCCCGGCTACGGCTCCGACATCGACCCCCTCGCCTACCTCCGGGCCGGCGGCGTCCGGCTCTGACCCGGCCACGACGGCGCACCCCGCCGTCACCCGCCGCCCATCCGCCACCCCTGCCGTCACGCCCTCCGCGGCGCCGCCCCCACGGGCGGCGCCGCCGGCGTTTGGCGGCCGGTGCCCCCGCTGACGTAAAGTGCTGCTTTTGGAAGTCTTGAAAAGTAAACGCGGCAAACGAGTGATCGAGGAACGGCAGCGGCCATGACGGTGACTGAAGAGAACCAGGCGTACGGGCCGGGCATCGACCCCGAGCGTCTGGCCGTCTGCCTGAGCGTCCTGGAGGAGCTCGACACGATCGACGTCGACCACCCGGACGCCATCGCCGTCCGCCGCGCCACCGCCGGCATCTACCGTACGGTCAAGCAGCGCCGCCGCCAGGAGCGCCGGGCCGCGAAGACCGCCCACGACAAGGCCGTCACCGAGGCCACCGCCACCGGCTCCGCCGACCGGATCGACGACGAGACCCAGGGCCTGCTGCCCTCCTCCTCCGTCGCCGGGGAGATCGCCGGCATACTCCAGCGCCCCCGGTCCTGCTACATCTGCAAGAGCCGGTACGTCGAGGTCGACGCCTTCTACCACCAGCTCTGCCAGAAGTGCGCCGCCGAGAACCGCGCCCGCCGCGACGCCCGCACCGACCTGACCGGCCGCCGTGCGCTGCTCACCGGCGGACGCGCCAAGATCGGCATGTACATCGCCCTGCGCCTCCTGCGCGACGGCGCGCACACCACCATCACCACCCGCTTCCCCAACGACGCGATCCGCCGCTTCAAGGCGATGCCGGACAGCGACGAGTGGATCCACCGGCTGAAGATCGTCGGCATCGACCTCCGCGACCCGGCGCAGGTCGTCGCGCTCGCCGACTCGGTCGCCGCCGAGGGGCCGCTGGACATCCTGATCAACAACGCCGCGCAGACCGTACGCCGCTCCCCGCAGGCGTACAGCGAGTTGGTGGCCGCCGAGTCGGGGCCGCTGCCCTCCGGCGAGCTGCCCCCCGCCGAGATTATCGGCACCTTCGGCAGCGGCGCGGTGGAGACGATGGCCGCGCTGCCCTCGCCGCGCGGCGGGGACACGCTGACCGCCCAGGACGTCACGGACCTCGCCCTGGTGAGCGGCTCGGCCACCCCGGCGCGGATCGCGGCCGGCACGGCGATCGACGCCGGCGGTCTGGTGCCCGACCTGCACGACACCAACAGCTGGATCCAGACCGTCTCCGAGGTCGACCCGGTCGAGCTGCTGGAGGTGCAGCTCTGCAACTCCACCGCGCCGTTCATCCTCATCAGCCGGCTCCGCCGGTCCATGGCCGCCTCCCCGGCCCGGCGCACCTACGTGGTGAACGTCTCCGCGATGGAAGGCGTCTTCAGCCGCGGCTACAAGGGCGCCGGGCACCCGCACACCAACATGGCCAAGGCCGCGCTCAACATGCTGACGCGCACCAGCGCCCAGGAGATGTTCGAGGCCGACCGCATCCTGATGACCGCCGTCGACACCGGCTGGATCACCGACGAGCGCCCGCACCCGGACAAGATGCGGCTCGCCGAGGCGGGGTTCCACGCCCCGCTCGACCTGGTCGACGGCGCGGCCCGGGTGTACGACCCGATCGTCCGCGGCGAGATGGGCGAGGACCTCTACGGCTGCTTCCTGAAGGACTACGCGCCCTCCAAGTGGTGACACCGCGGCCGGCACGGAGATCACCCGCCGCCTGACCGGAAGCGGGTGACGTGTCCGGAATCAGACTGTGTGACGCGTTCCATCGAGCGGAAAACCGCTCATTTGGTTAACCTGGGGCGAACGGTCCGCCGTCAGGGATTCACAAATTCCCTGCGGGCGGACCTCGGGGACAAGCCTGCCACCAAGGCTGCGTTTCCGCCCGAGTACCGGCGCCACCGCGACCGAACGGCAGTCCATGTCCTTACAGGTTCGCGACACGAAGGAGTGCGCGGTGACACCAGAACTCATGCAGCAGGAAGAGCGTCCGTCCGATACCGGGGAGCGGCCCGCCGGCCCCGAGACCCTCGGCAGCCTCGACGTGTGGGCCCGCTCCGCCCCGATCCGCCTGGCCGGTTACGAGGACGACCTCGCCGAGCCGCACATCCTGCCCGGTATCGACTGATCCCGTCCCGGAAGCGATCGACGGCGCCGTCCTCGCGACCCCGCGCGCGCTCCGTGCCCTCCGCCCGCCGGCGGGGGGCACGCGCCGTTCCGGACACGCGACACTCCACACGCGATCCGCGATCCGCGACACACGGCACGCGATCCGCGGCCCGCGGCCGGATCAGGTCAGACGGGTGGGCGGCAGGAACTCCCGGACGTAGGTCCGGTGCCACCAGGCGCCCGTCTCCCGCAGCTCGCCCGGGGTGGTGAAGCGGTAGCGGTACAGCCGGGCCCGGACGTGCCGGGGCGGGGCGTCCGGGAAGGGGTTGTGCCGCAGCAGCCGCAGCGTGTTCCGGTCGCCTTCGAGCAGCCGCTCCACGAAGGGCGCGAACCAGCCGCGGGCGTACGCCGGTGAGAGCGCAGCGAACCACATCATCCAGTCCAGCCGCAGGTGGTACGGGGCGAACTGGCGGGGCAGCCGCCGTACGTCGCCGGGCTTGCCCCGGAACTCGTACTCCCGCCACACCGTGCCCGGGTGGACGGCCGGCTCGTCGGTGCCCTCGATCACGATCTCGTGCCGGACGCGGCCGACCGAGCCGAAGGCCCCGTAGGTGTTGACCAGGTGCAGCGGGTCGAAGGACCGGTTCATCGCCTGGTGCCGGGAGAACAGGTTGAGCACGGGCCGCCGGCTGAGGACCAGGACCAGCGCGGTGACGGCGATCACCAGCACGCCGTACCAGAGCGGGGGAGCGGGCAGGTCGGGCGGGGTGGCGACGAGGGAGCCGTCCACGGCCGGCAGCGCGAGGACGATGGTGATCCAGTTCAGCCAGGAGAAGTTGCCCGACAGCACCAGCCAGAGCTGCGTCAGCACGACGAGGCCCGCCGCCGCGCTCGCCACCGGCTGCGGGGTGAAGAGGAGGACCGGGACCACCAGTTGCGTCACATGGTTGGCCGCGGCCTCCACCCGGTGCAGCGGCCGGGGCAGGTGGTGGAAGAACCAGCTGAGCGGCCCGGGCATCGGCTGGGTCTCGTGGTGGTAGTACAGGCAGGTCAGATCGCGCCAGCAGGCGTCCCCGCGCAGCTTGATCAGCCCCGCCCCGAACTCCACCCGGAACAGCAGCCAGCGCAGCAGGAAGAGGATCAGTACGGGCGGCGCGGTGTCGTCGTTGCCGAGGAAGACGGCGAGGAAGCCGGTCTCCAGAAGCAGCGATTCCCAGCCGAAGCCGTACCACGTCTGCCCGACGTTGACGATCGACAGGTACAGCGCCCAGAGCACCGCCCACAGCAGCATGGCCACCGCCAGCGGCACCGCGTCGCCCGCGCCGGCGGCCAGGGCGAGCGCCAGTGCCGCCCCGGTCCAGGCGCACAGGGCGAAGAACCGGTCCGAGTAGTGCAGGCGGAAGACGCCGGGCGCCGCCCGGGCCGGGACGCGCCGCAGATGGTCCGGGACCGGGAGCATCCCCCGCTCGCCGATCAGCGCCCGGAACTGCAGGGCGGCGCAGACGAAGGCGACGAGATAGACCCCGGCGAGAGCCCGCTGGAAGACCAGCCGGCTCAGCCAGTAGTCGGACGAGGTGAACCAGAACCACTCCATCGGTCCCAGTATCGGCCCGTGATCACCCCGTGGCGATCTTTCGCAGCACCCGGCCCAGCCATCGGGCGTAACAGCGCTGGAGGACCGGGACGACCGGGCCGGCGAGCCGGGTGTACCAGCGGCCGGGGCGGCTGAAGGCCGTCACCGTGAACCACACGCTCCCGTCCGCCCGCAGGTCCACCACGAACGACTCCTCGCCGCACTCCGGGTGCCCGGGCAGGGTCCCGTAGGCGAAGCCGGTCCGGTCCGCCTCGTACGCCGTCCACACCACCTCGCAGGGGACGGCGATCGTGAAGGGCCCGAGCCCGGCGGCGACCTCGACCCGCGCGCCGGGCTCCGCCCGTACCGCCCCGGTCCGGATCCGCGCGCCGGACCTCCGGTGCAGCGCCCAGGTGGTGACCGCCGCGCCTGCCGCCTCGAAGGCGTCCCGGCCGTGGCCGACCGGGGTCGAGTGGCGCAGGTGGTGGTAGCCGGCCGGGAGCGGCGCGGTCCGGGTGGCGCCGACCTCCGGGTAGGTGAAGCGGCCGTGCGGGGCGGGGGCCGGTCCTGTCGTCATGCCGGGGTCTCCTTCAGTCGTCGCCAGGCCAGCACCGAGCAGAGCGCGAAGCCGAGGGCGTTGCCGAGGCCGTGGGTCGCGGCCATCCAGGTCAGGGTGGGGTGGGGCAGTCCGGTCGCCTCGCCGAGCGCCCAGCTCACGGCGAGCAGCATGGTCGCCACCAGGACGGCGGCCGAGACGGCGAGCAGGGCGCGGGTGGCCGGGTCGTCCTGGGCGCGGGCGATCTCGCGCCAGGTGAGCCGGGCGACGGTCCACATGCCCGCCGTCAGGACCAGTGTCCCGGCCAGCTCCACCCAGTCGTCCAGGAAGTAGCCGAGGAGGACGAGGAGCGTTCCGGCGGGCACGCTGTACGCGGCGAACCGGGCGGCGGGCCGGTCCACCGTGCGGCAGACCAGGCCGGCGACCAGTGCGGCGGCGAATCCGGCGAAGTGGAAGTGCGGCACGGTCAGCGCCAGGATCTCCAGGTCGAAGCCGAACAGCCCGTGCCCGAGCCGCTCGGCGACCAGCGCGAGGGCGGCGATCGCGGGCCCGGCCAGCGCGGTCAGCACGGCGACGTCAGCGGCCGGCGGGACGGCGGGCGGCGGCGCGGCGGGCGAAAGGGTGGCGGCCGGCGGGACGGCAGGCGCTGGGGCGGCGGCGGGCGGCAGGGCGGAGGCCGGCGGCTCGGCCGGGTGCCGCCGGTCCCGGCCGCCGGGGGAGGAGCGCCCGGCCCCCGCCGTACGGAGCAGCCGGCGCGGGATGTGCAGGGCGAGCAGCACGGTGCCCAGCGCGTAGCACCCGGCGAGCGCCCCGGCCGGGAGCCCGCGCGGCAGCCAGAGACAGACGGCGCCCGGTACGGCGAACAGCGGCCACATCCGGCTCAGCCGGGCGAGTCCGGGCAGGTCCATCAGCCGGAGCCCCATCGGGACGATCACCAGCATGCCCAGCGTGACGATCACGCCGACCAGTACCGACATCGGTGTCCCTCCCCCTCGTTCGAACGTGTTCAATTCTTCGTGCGGCTGAGCCTAGACGCTTTTTTGAACGTGTTCAAGCAGGGTGTCGGGCGCCGCCTCCGGTTGCGGGGCCGAGCAAGATCCGGCAGACAGGAACCACCGGAAGGAGGACCGCGTGCGCTCACCGACAGCCCGCCGCCGCCCGGGTGCCGCCGCCCTCGCGGCGCCGGTCGCGCTGCTGCTGGCCGCCTGGCTCCTGACCGGCTGCGGCGGCGAGGACGACGCCGGCCGCGGCGAGGCCGGGGCGCGCGCGGTGACCGACCTGGGCGAGGCCCGCCTCGAACCGGCGGGGGCACGCGGCGCCCACCCCTTCACCGAGTCCACCGTCCGCCGGGCCCAGGGCACCCGCGCGGCGCCGCCGCCGGCCGTACTGCCCGGATCGGAGGGCCCGTACGCCGTCGTCGGCTCGGCGCCCGGCCTCTACGGCGGCACCCGCTCCGTCCCCAGCTGCGACGTCGAGCGGCAGATCCGCCTCCTCACCGAGAACGACACCCTGGCGCGCGCCTTCGCCCGGGCGGCGGGCATCGGCCCGGCCGCCATCGCGCCCTGGCTGCGCGGCCTCACCACGGCGGAGCTGCGCGCCGACACCCGGGTCACCTCGCACGACTACCGCGACGGCGGCGCCGAGCCGCACCAGGCCGTCCTCCAGGCGGGCACCGCCGTACTGGTCGACCCGTACGGCGCGCCCCGGGTCCGCTGCCGCTCCGGCAGCCCGCTGCGCACCCCGGTCCTCGACCGGCCGTCCGGCGGCGACCGGGGCGCGGGAGGAGCCGCCCCCGCCGCCGGGGGCGCCGGTGCCGCCGTTGCCGCGAAGCCCTGGGCGGGGCACCACCCCGGCCGGGTCGTGATCGTCACGCCCACCGAGCAGGTGGTCACCGGCCTGCTGATCGTGGACCTCCGCGACAACACCTGGATCGAGCGCCTGATGGGTGGCGGAGGCGCCCGCGACCGGCGGCCCGCCTCGCCGCCCCGCTACGCCCCCGGCGACCGCCCCCTGGCCGTCGCGGCCGTGCCCCGGGCGCCGAGCGCGGCCGGGACGGTGGACCCGGCCGACTGCCCCACCTCGCTCGACGGCGGCGGTACGGTCCCGCCCGGCTGCCCCACACCGCCCCCGTCCCCGCCGCCCCCGGCCGACCCCGCGACCGACGCGCCCGTCGTGCCGGACGCGCCCGAGCCCCGTACGCCCGAGGGCCCCGCCGAACCCGCCGAACCCGCGCAGCCCGCCGAGCCGGCGGTCCCGGACGGGCCGGGCGCCGCCGACGGCAGCGGCCTCCCGGACGCCGCCGGGGAGGCGGAGGGCGCGCCGTCCGGAGCCGTGCCCGAGGTCGTCCCGGAAACCGTGCCCGAGCCCGAGCCTGCACCGGATGCCGTGCCCGAGGGTGCCCCGGAGACGGTGCCCGACGCCCTGCCCGAGATCGTCGCCGAGGCGGGCCCCGAGTCCGCGTTCTCCGACGGCTGACGGTCCGGCGCACGGTCGAAAAAGCGGACAAATGATGACAGAGTGGCTCCATGGTTGATCCGGCGGCGGATGCCCTGTCGCTCCCCGAGGACTGGCCCGTCCACCCGGATCAGAGCCTCGCCCTCAACCGCATGGGCAGCTTCGACTGGGACCTCGACACAGGGCTCATGCACATGGACCGGACCGCCCTCGACGTGTTCGGGATGGACGTCACCGAGTACGACGGGCGGCCCGAGAGCCTCGCCTCCCGCGTCCCGCCCAGCGAGTCGGTCCGGCTCGACGGGATGGTGGCGCAGGCCCTCAAGAGTGGGGGAGCGCACTACGGCGCGTACTTCCGCGTCCGCACCCGCGACGGCGACCTGCGCTGGACCCACACCCAGGGCTTCATCCGGCGCGACGAGACCGGCCGCCCCCGCCGCATCATCGGCATCGTCCGCGACGCCACCATGGAGCTGGCCGAGTCCAGCGCCCGGCGCGAGGTCGACGAGGAGCGCCGCCGCCAGACGAGCGTCGTGGAGTCCACCACCGCCGCCCTCGCCCACGCCCGCACCGTCCAGGACGTGATCGACGTCCTGAAGGACTCCCGCGGCCTGGAACACCTCGGCGCCACCAGCCTGGTCATGGGTCTCCTGGAGGCCGGCCGCATCCACCTCGTCGCCGACGGGCCCCGGGGCTCCTTCGTCCCCGGCACCCGCTACACCCGGGTGGACGAGCAGTACCCGATGAGCGAGGTGGTGCGCACCCTCGCCCCCCGCTTCATCGAGTCCCCCGAGGACTTCGCCGCCTCCTACCCCGTCCTCTGGCCCCACATCAGCGGGCTCGGCATCACCGCGGCGGCCTACCTGCCGCTGATCGCCCAGGCCCGGCCGATCGGCGCCCTCGGCCTGCTCTACAGCGGCAAGGACGGTTTCCCGCCCGAGGATCGCAACGTCCTGGTCGCCCTCGGCAGCAGCATCGCCCAGAGCCTCCAGCGGGCCATGCTCTTCGACCAGGAGCACGACCTCGCCGAGAGCCTCCAGCAGGCCATGCTGCCGCGCCGCATCCCCGAGGTGCCCGGCGCGCAGATCGCCGTCCGCTACCGCTCCGCCCGCCTCGGCCGCGACATCGGCGGCGACTGGTACGACGTCATCCCCCTGCCCGGCGGCCGGGTCGGCGCCGTCATCGGGGACGTCCAGGGCCACGACACCCACGCCGCCGCCGTGATGGGCCAGCTCCGCATCGTGCTGCGCGCGTACGCGGCCGAGGGCCACACCCCCGGCACCGTGATGGCGCGCGCCTCCTCCTTCCTGTACGAACTGGACACCGACCGCTTCGCCACCTGCACCTACCTGGAGGCCGACCTGGCGACCGGTGTGGTGCAGGTCGTCCGGGCCGGCCATGTCGACCCGCTGCTGCGCGACACCGACGGGAGCTGCCGCCCGGTGCCGGTGCAGGGCGGGATGCCGCTGGGCCTGTCCGCCGAGTTCGGGCAGCTCGACTACCCGGTGGGCCTGCTGGAGCTGGAACCGGGACAGGCCCTCCTGCTCTACACCGACGGCCTCGTCGAACAGCCGGGCGCCGACCTCGACGACGGGACGCGCCGGGTCGCGGAGCTGGTGCGCACCGGTCCGCAGGACCTCCAGCGCCTCGCCGAGCACCTGTGCGACGTGGTCGACGAGCGCGGCGGGGACGACGACGTGGCCGTCCTGCTGCTGCGCCGCCGGGGCGGCCGGGTCCCGGCCGGCGGGACCCGGCTCCAGCAGCACGTCGCCCAGAGCGATCCCGAGGCGCTGCGCTCGGCCCGCCACATGATCAGGGCGGCGGTACGGTCCTGGGGCGCGGCCGACCGGGCCGACGAGATCGAGCTGGCCGCCGACGAACTGGTGACCAACGCGCTGCTGCACACCGACGGCGGGGCCATCGTCACCCTGCGGATGCCCGACGGGCGGGGGCGGCGGCTGCGGGTCGAGGTCGAGGACCGCTCCAGCGCCCTGCCGCGCCGCCGGGAGGCGGGCCTGTCCGGCGTCACCGGCCGCGGCCTGCTGCTGGTCGACCGGCTGGCCGACGCCTGGGGCGTGGAGTCACGGGGCGCCGGGAAGTGCGTCTGGTGCGAGTTCACCGTCCCCGGGCCGGACGGCGACCCCGCCGCCGACCGCCGCGAGAGCCACGGCCGCGACCGCCGCCGGGGCCGCGACCGGCGCCGGACCCAGCGCCGCGACCCCGGGCCCTGACCCCGGGCCCTGACCGGGACACCCGGCGCCCGGACACCTCCCCGCAACCAGAAGTTGACCATCCGTGCACAAGCCGTGCTTGACCGTGACCGACCGGCGGCGATTGACTGCCCGTACCGCCGCCCTTCCCGGTGCGCGCCGCGCCCACCGCCGTACACCCCCCGATCCCGGACGCCCGTACCCTCCGGACGCCCGAGCACCCTTCCGAACCACTCCGCACGACATGGGGACCCCGTGAGCAGTGAGCTGCTGGCACCTCTCGACCTGGCCTTCTGGCACCTGGAGACGGCCGACCACCCCATGCACCTGGGGGCCCTGGCCCGCTTCGACCCCGGGCCCGGCCGCTCCGGCGGCCCCGGCGGGCCCGAGGAGATCCTCGCCCTGCTCGCCGGGCGCGCCGCGGCCGTCCCGCGCCTGCGGATGCGGGTGCGCGACGTCCTCCTCCCGGTCGGCGGCGCCGCCTGGCGCGCCGACCCGGACTTCGACGTGGACCGGCACGTCCGGCACATCCCGCTCACCGGCGGCGGCCACCCCGGCGGTTTCGCCGCCGAAGCCACCCGGACCGCCGCCGAACTGATGGAACGCCCCCTCGAACGCGGGCTCCCGCCCTGGGAGATGTACCTGCTCACCGGAGAGCCCGGCGGGCCGTTCGCGGTGCTCGTCAAACTGCACCACGCCCTCGCCGACGGGATGCGGGCGGTCGCCATCGGGGCCGGGATCTTCGACGAGATCGCCGGCGCCCGTCCGGCCGGCCGCCGCCCCCGCCCGGTGCCGCCCCGCTCCTGGCTGCCCGGCCCCGCGCGGGTCGCCGGACTGGCGGACGCCGCCCGCGACCGGATCGAGGAGCTGGGCCGCGCGCTGGGCGTCGGCGCCTCCGTCGTCCGGGCCGGCCGCCTCGACCCGCCCGGCACCCCCGCGCTCACCGCCGGGTCCAGCGGAACGCGCCGCCTGGCCACCGCCGACCTGGACCTGGAGGAGGTCCGCCGGGTCCGCCGGACCACGGGCGGCACCGCCAACGACGTCCTCCTCGCGGTCGTCGCCGGAGCGCTGCGCCAGTGGATGCTGGAGCGCGGCGACCACCTGCCGGCCGACGACCCGCGCGCGCTCGTCCCGGTCTCCCGGCGCCGCCCCGGAGGCGCGCCCGGCCCCGGCAACACCTTCTCCGCGTACCTCCTGGACCTGCCCGTCTCCGACCCCGACCCGCTGAACCGGCTGGTCGCCGTACGCCGGGCCATGGACCGCAACAAGGCGGCGGGCCCCACCCGGGGCGCCGGCGCCCTCACCGTGCTCGCCGACCAGCTGCCGCCGCTCGCCCACCGGTTCGGCGCGCCGCTCGCCCAGGGCGCGGCCCGGATGCTGTTCGACGTGCTGGTCACCAATGTGCCGCTGCCGCGCTCCAGCCTCTCCCTGGGCGGTCACCCGCTGCGCGCCCTCCACCCCATGGCCCCGCTCGCCCGCGGCCAGGCGCTGGCCGTGGCGATGTCCCCGTACGACGGACGCGTCCACATCGGGCTCGTCGCCGACGGCGAGGCGCTGCCGGACGTGGACCGGCTCGCCACCGCGATCGGCGACGAACTCGCCGGGCTGGTCAAGCTCACCGGCGACCCGGACTGACCGTACGGCGGGCCCCGCCCCCGCGCGTTCCGGGCGGCCCTGCGGCAGGCTGGAGGCATGCCCGAACTGCCCGAGGTCGAGGCCCTGCGCGCGTTCCTCGACGAGAACCTGACCGGCAAGGAGATCGCCCGCGTCCTGCCGGTCGCCATCAGCGTCCTCAAGACGTACGACCCGCCGCTGGCCGCGCTCGACGGCGGCACCGTCACCGCCGTCGGCCGGCACGGCAAGTTCCTCGACATCGAGACCGGCGGCCGGGGCGGCGAGCCGCTCCACCTGCTGATCCACCTCGCCCGGGCGGGCTGGCTCCAGTGGCGTGACGTCCTGCCCTCGGGGCCGCCGCGCCCCGGCAAGGGGCCGCTCGCGCTGCGCGTCGCGCTCACCGGCGGGGACGGCTTCGACCTCACCGAGGCCGGCACCACCAAACGCCTCGCCGTCCACCTCGTCCGTGACCCCGCCGACGTCCCCGGCGTCGCCCGCCTCGGCCCCGACCCGCTCGCCGGTGACTTCGACCGCGACGCCTTCGCCGCCCTCCTCGCCGGCGCGAAGGGGCGCCAGGTCAAGGGCGCCCTGCGCGACCAGAGCCTGATCGCGGGCATCGGCAACGCCTACAGCGACGAGATCCTGCACGCCGCCCGGATGTCCCCCTTCAAGCCGGTGGGCAACCTCACCGACGACGAGACGACCCTGCTGTACGAGGCGACGCGCACCACCCTCACCGACGCCGTGGAGCGCTCGCACGGGGTCGCCGCCGGACGGCTCAAGGCCGAGAAGAAGAGCGGGCTGCGCGTCCACGGCCGCACCGGCGAGGCGTGCCCCGTCTGCGGCGACACCGTCCGGGAGGTGTCCTTCAGCGACTCCTCGCTCCAGTACTGCCCCACCTGCCAGACCGGCGGCAAGCCGCTGGCCGACCGCCGCCTCTCCCGGCTCCTGAAGTAGCTCCCGCGGCGGCGGTCACGGCGCGGGCGTCAGGGCCGTACCGCCACCAGCCGCTCGCCTTCCACCGACCGCACCTCCAGCCGGTCGATCTCGCCCGGCCGCAGCGCCGTGCCGCCCTCCATGAACGGCTCGTCGCCCGGGTCCGTCGCCCAGGTCATGACCGGCCACGACCGGCCGTCCTTGCCCACCACCACCAGCTCGCACACGTGCGGGCCCTTCACCCCGGCCACCCGCAGCGCCACTTCGGTGCCCCACTCCCGCTCCCGCAGCGACACCGAGGCCGACGCCCCGGTGCCCGCGTCCGTCGCCGCCGCCCGCAGCACGCCCGGCTCGCCGCCGCCCGGCGAGGGCGCCGTCAGCAGCACGGCACCCGGCACCGCCACCGCCAGCGCCGCGGCCACCCCGACGGCCCGCACCCGCCACCGCCGCGCCGGCACCCCCGCCGCCCGCCGCCGGCCGCGCCGCCGCCCCACCGGGCCGCCCGGCACCCGCGCCGGGCCCGGGGGCCGCAGCGGTTCCCGGTCCGTGAGCTGGGCCAGCGCCGACGCGGTGAACGCGAAGTCCGCGAGACCGGCCGCGCAGGCGGCGCACCGTGCCAGGTGCTCCTCGCACGCCAGGGCGTCCGCGGGCTCCAGCACACCCAGCGCATAAGCGGCGACATGGTGATGCCGCTCCCGCAGACTCATGGGGTCGTCCTCATTCCCGCGCGGCGCGTGCGCGTCCGTGTGCCGGGCGCTTCCCCGAAGCCCCGGCGCTGCCTGGTGTCCCTGTGACCACCAGTACGCATCCGAGCTGTTTCTCGCTCAATCGCCGCGCCCCTACACTCCGCTCCATGGTGCGCGTACTGGCCGTCGACGACGAGAAGCCCGCCCTCGAGGAGCTGCTCTACCTGCTGCGCGCCGACCCCCGGGTGCGCAGCGCCGAGGGGGCCACCGACGGGACCGAGGCACTGCGCCGCATCGCCCGCGCGCTGGAGGCCGGACCGGACGGCGAGGACGCCATCGACGTCGTCTTCCTCGACATCCACATGGCCGGGCTGACCGGACTGGACATCGCCCGGCTGATCGCCGGCTTCGCCCGGCCGCCGCTCATCGTGTTCGTCACCGCCCACGAGGGCTTCGCGCTGCAGGCGTTCGACCTCAAGGCCGTCGACTACGTCCTCAAACCGGTCCGCAGGGAGCGCCTGGCGGAGGCGGTACGCCGCGTCCGCGACCTCGCCGAACCCGCCGCCCCGCCCCGGGCGGCCGAGCAGATCCCGGTCGAACTCGGCGGCGTCACCCGGTTCGTGTCCATCGACGACATCGCGTACGTCGAGGCGCGCGGCGACTACGCCCGGCTGCACACCGACGAGGGCAGCCACCTGGTCCGCGTCCCGCTGTCCACGCTCGAGGAGCGGTGGGCCCCGCGCGGCTTCGTCCGCATCCACCGCAGCCACCTCGTCGCCCTGCGCCGCATCGACGAGATCCGCCTCGACGCGGGCACCACCACCGTGCGGGTCGGCAGCGCCGAGCTGGCCGTGAGCCGGCGCCACGCCCGCCAGCTGCGCGAGCTGCTGATGCGCCAGGCGCGCGGCTGACCCGCCGGCCGGCCACCCGGCGCGCGGTACGGGCCGTCCCCGCGCACCCACGCCCCGGCCGGGGAGCCGCCCCCCGGGGCCCGGCCGCCGGGGGCTACCCCCGGAAAACGGTTCTGCGTAGACTCCACCCTCCGGACCGGCCGTCCCGCCGGCCCCTCCCGCCCGCCGACCCCGGACGCCGATGCCCGCAGAGCCCCCCGCCGCCCGCCGGCCGCGCCGCGAGACGGTCACCGGAGTGCCGCGCGCCACCCGCCGCCCGCCCGGCCACGCGCCCGCCCGCTCCGAGATCACCGAGCAGACCACCCTCGGGCACACCTACGTCCGGTCCCTGATGCGCAGTCAGCTGCGGGCCGCCCTCCGGGCACTCGCCGCCCTGGCCCTGCTCATCGGCTCGCTGCCGCTGCTGCTCACCCTCCCCGCCGCCCTCGGCCGCGGCGACGCCGGGCCCCTCGTCTGGGTGGCCCTGGGCGTCGGCGCGTACCCCGTGCTCTGGCTCATCGCCCGCCGCTACGTCCGCCGCGCCGAACGCAACGAGCGCGACTTCACCGGCCTGGTGGAAGGCCGCTGACCCGGTGGGCCGCACGTGAACCAGACCTACGCGGTGGCCGCCGTCGGCGCGGTCGTCGCCGCCACCGTGCTCATCGGCGCGCTCGGGCTGCGCGTCTCACGGACGACGTCCGACTTCTACGTCGCCTCCCGCACCGTGGGGCCGCGCCTCAACGCCGCCGCCATCAGCGGCGAGTACCTCTCGGCCGCCTCCTTCCTCGGCATCGCGGGACTGGTCCTCCTCCAGGGCCCCGAGATGCTCTGGTACCCGGTCGGCTACACCGCCGGATACCTGGTCCTGCTGGTGCTGGTGGCCGCGCCGCTGCGCCGCTCCGGCGCGTACACCCTCCCCGACTTCGCCGAGGCCCGGCTCGCGTCGCCCGCCGCGCGCCGGCTGGCCGGGCTGTTCGTCCTCGGCATCGGCTGGCTGTACCTCCTGCCGCAGCTCCAGGGCGCCGGGCTGACCCTGGAGATCCTCACCGGCGCGCCCGAGTGGGTGGGCGGGCTGGTGGTGGCGGTGGTGGTGACGGGGGCGGTCGCCGCGGGCGGCATGCGCAGCGTCACCTTCGTCCAGGCGTTCCAGTACTGGCTGAAGCTCACCGCCCTGCTGGTGCCGGCGCTGTTCCTGGTCGCCGCCTGGTGGGGCGACGGCACCCCGCGCGCCCGGTTCGACGCCCCGGCCGTGCTGCGGGAGCACACCACCGTCCGGGTCGACGACACCGTACGCGTCGACGTCGCCGCCCCGCTCACGCTCACCGTCACCGGCCGGGTGGACTCCACCGCGTACGACGGGGACCGGGTCACCCTCGCCGAGGGCGCGCACCGGGTCGAGGCCGGCACCACCCTGGGCCTGCCGGAGGGCGCGCACGTCCCGGAGCGGGCGCCCGGCGGCGACGACCCGCTCGGCTGGTCGCAGCCGCTGGCGGGCGGGGGCGACGGCCACCGGCTCTACGCCACCTACGGGCTGATCCTCGCCACCTTCCTCGGCACCATGGGCCTCCCGCACGTCGCCGTGCGCTTCTACACCAGCCCCGACGGGCGCACCGCCCGCCGCACCACCCTCGCCGTGCTGGGCCTGGTCGGCGCCTTCTACCTGCTGCCCCCGGTGTACGGGGCGCTCGGCCGCGTCTACGCGCCCGAACTCACCCTGACCGGCGCGGCCGACGCCGCCGTGCTGGTGCTGCCCGACCGGGTGGTGGGCGGCACGGCGGGCGAGCTGCTGGGCGCGCTGCTCGCGGGCGGGGCGTTCGCCGCGTTCCTGTCCACCGCGTCGGGGCTGACCATGTCGGTCGCGGGGGTGCTCAGCCAGGACGTGCTGCCCTCGCGGGGGCTGCGGCACTTCCGGCTGGCCGCCGTGCTCGCCGTGGCCGTCCCGCTGGCGGCCGGCACGGTGGCCACCGACGTGCCGGTCGCCGACGCGGTGGGCCTGGCGTTCGCGGTCTCGGCGTCCTCGTTCTGCCCCCTGCTGGTGCTGGGCATCTGGTGGCGGCGGCTCACCCCGCCCGGCGCGATGGCCGGGCTGGTGGCGGGCGGCGGGGCGGCGCTCACGGCCGTGATGGCGACCCGCGCCGGGCTCGCCCCGGAGGGCTGGCCGCACACCCTGATGGCCTGGCCCGCCGTGTGGTCGGTGCCGCTGGGCTTCCTCACCATGGTGGGCGTCTCGCTCGCCACACCGCGCCGGGTGCCGCCCGGCACCGCGGCCGTCCTCGCCAGGCTGCACCTGCCCGAGGACCTGGCGGCCGGCCGGCCCGCCGCGGCGCCCCCGGTGCCGGGCCGGCGCGAGGGGGCCGGCCGGTGAACGGGGCGCTGCTCGCCGCGGCGGCCGTCCTGCTCGCCGCCGCCGTGCTCACCGCCGGGTTCGCGCTCGGGCGGCTCACCGCGCGCCGCGCCGGGCGGGACGCCGCGGACCTGGGCACCCCCGTGGAGCGCGCCACCTTCCACACCCTGCACACCGCGTCCCTCGCGGCCCCGCCGCTGCGCGCCGGGCTCACCGAGGACACCGCCCGCAAGGCCGCCCGCGGGCTGCGCCCGCTGCTGGGCACCGAGGCGCTCTGCCTCACCGGCCGGACCGGGGTGCTCGCCTGGGACGGTCCCGGCGGCGACCACCACCGGGCGCAGGTGATGGAGCGGGTCGCCGAGCTGCTGGACTCCGGGCGGGGCCAGAGCGTGCGGGCCGTGTGCGACGAGCCGGGCTGCCCCCTGCGCTGGGCGGTGATCGCCCCGCTGACCGGCGAGGAAGGGGTGCTCGGCGCCCTGGTGGCGTACGGCTCGCGCGAGTCCGCGGTCCTCGCGCGGGCCGCGACGGAGGTCGCCCGCTGGGTCTCCGTCCAGCTCGAACTGGCCGAGCTGGACCGGTCCCGCACCCGGCTCATCGAGGCGGAGATCCGCGCCCTGCGCGCCCAGATCTCCCCACACTTCATCTTCAACTCGCTCGCCGCGATCGCCTCCTTCGTCCGCACCGACCCCGGGCGGGCGCGTGAGCTGCTGCTGGAGTTCGCCGACTTCACGCGCTACTCATTCCGGCGGCACGGCGAGTTCACCCAGCTCGCCGACGAGCTGCGGTCCATCGAGCAGTACCTGGCGCTGGCGGGCGCGCGGTTCGGCGACCGGCTCCAGGTGACGCTCCGGGTGGCGCCCGAGGTGCTGCCGGTGACGCTGCCGTTCCTGTGCCTCCAGCCGCTGGTGGAGAACGCCGTCAAGCACGGCCTGGAGGACTCCCGCACCACCTGCCGGGTGGTGATCACCGCCGAGGACGCGGGCGCGGAGGCGGTCGTGACCATCGAGGACGACGGCGTCGGCATGGAGCCGGACGCCCTGCGCGCCCTGCTGTCCGGCCGGCGCCCCGCGTCGTCCGGCATCGGCCTGTCCAACGTCGACGAGCGGCTGCGCCAGGTGTACGGGGACGACTACGGCCTGGTCGCCGAGACCGGCGTGGGCGCGGGCATGAAGGTCACCGTCCGTGTTCCCAAGTATCGCGCGGGTGTGCACCGCGATCCGCCCGCGCCCGTGAAGGAATGAAATCTCCCGGTATGGCTACGCGGGTGCGTGGCGGAGAACCTACCGGGAGGCAGCCATGCGGATACACGAGCACTACGAGCTGGACTTCGGGCGCGAGGACGTGGTGCGGGTGCACCGCACCCAGCGCACCGGGGCGGGCGGCCACCCGGTGTACGCGGACGACACCGGCATCGTCCTCGCGGAGATCAGCGACCGGGGCGAGGTGCGGATGCTCGCCAGCGGCGGGCACCAGGACCTGCCGCCGAGGGTCCGCGCCCGGCCCGTCCAGCCGCACTGAGCGCCCGCCGGGGGCGGCTCAGTACAGCCGGAGCGCCAGGTGCCCCAGCGGGAGCCCCAGCCGCCAGGACGGCATCCAGACCGCCTCCGACTCGTCGACCACCACACCGGACGCCGGCCCCGCCGACAGCGCGCCCAGGTCGGTGGCGAGCAGATGGGTCCCCTCCAGCCGCTCCCAGGTCTCCCGGGCGAGCGCCAGGCCCTCGTCCCCGTCGCCGTCGCGCGCGCTGCGCCCGGCCAGCCGCTCGCGCACCCAGTCCTCCCAGGGGTGGCCGTGCGAGGTGCGGGTCAGCCACTCCTCCAGCCGGTCCCCGGTGCCGGCGGCCGGCGAGCCGTCGGTGCCGTCGCCGAGGTAGACGGTCAGGGCGAGCGTCCGGCGGCCCGCCAGGTACTCCAGCGAGCCGGGTTCGACCAGGCCGCCGGCTCTCAGCAGTTCGTCCGCGACGTACTCGGCGCACAGCCACGCCATGGGGACGGCCAGCCCCCCGCCGCCGGTGCCGTTCGTGCTCTCGGGCCGCAACGTTCCCACCTTCTCCCGGACGTCCTGCGTGTGCGTGCGGTACGCGACGGCGCGCCCGCCGTCGTCAGGCACGAGCCTCTACCGTCAGGCACGGCCCGGGACCGCTGTTTGCTCAACTCGGCGGTGTGGTGTCGCCAACATTCCGGCCCGGACCGTGACACGGGTGCGGCGGCGCGCCGGGTGGGGGCGCTGGGGCGGGTGGGGTCAGGCCGGGACCCGGCGGGGGAGCGGCCTGCTGTACCCCGGCAGGCGGTGGCCGAGGGCCCGCAGCGCGTAGTGCGAGCGCGACTTGACCGTGCCGGGCGGTATGCCCAGGTCGGCGGCGGCCTCCTTCACGGACAGGCCGTCGAAGTAGATCCGCACCAGCACCGCGCGGTGCTCCGGGCTGAGCGCGCGCACCGCCGCCCGGACGTCCACGGCGGCGACGGCGCTCTCCGTGGCGTCGGAGGGGTCGGGCGTGCCGGCGAGGGCGCCGTCCCCGATCTCGGCGGGGCGCGCCAGCCGGGACCGCTGGGCGTCGATGGCGAGCCGCCGGCCCACCGTGAACAGCCAGGGCCGCATCGACGCGTACGGGGCCTCGAAGGCCTCGGGGTGCTGCCAGGCCCGTACCAGCGTCTCCTGGAGCAGGTCCTCGGCGCGCTGCCGGTCGCCGTAGGTCAGACCGAGCAGGAAGCTCAGCAGCGCGGGCCCGTGGTCCCGCTGGAGCTCCTCCAGGGCTCTCTCGTCGGTGGTCGCCGTCCTCATCGTCACACCTTCCCCGTGCCGTGCTTCCGCCCTCGACGCGTATCCGAACGCATCGGCCCCCGGAGGGACAGGCAGCGCACCGGAGTGTGCGACGAGCGGTCGCACCGAGCGGCGAGTGGTGCGGTGAGCGGTCACCGGACGGACGCCCGCGGGACCACCCGCCCCGTATGCCCGCATGCGGATGATTTTGCATATTTAAGGATTGACTGATCCTCATTTCCCGTAGGGATGCAGGGGAGCACCCCCGCTCCGCCCATGCCCCCGAAGCCCCACGGAGCCCGGCCGATGAGCACCACACCCCTGAGTCGGACCGCGCTGGCGGCGGCCACCGTCCTCCTCGCCGCCGCGGCGGGCTGTGCCGGTGCGCCGTCCGGCCCGCGCACCGCGACCGCCCCGGCCGGACAGGCCCGGCCGGCCGACCCGCCCGCGGCCACCTCGGCGGGCGGCCCGGCCGCCGCCGCGCCCCCGCGCGGCTTCACGCTCGTCGCCACCGGCGACGTCCTGCCGCACGCCTCGATCATCCGGCAGGCACAGGCCGACGCCGGCGGCACCGGCTACGACTTCCGCCCGATGCTCTCCGGCGTCAAGCCCGTCATCTCGCGGGCCGACCTGGCCATCTGCCACATGGAGACGGTGTACGGCAAGGACGGCGGCCCCTACACCGGCTACCCGGCCTTCAAGTCGCCGCCCGAGGTCGCCACCGCCCTCGCCGTCACCGGCTACGACTCCTGCTCCACCGCCTCGAACCACACCCTGGACGACGGCGCCGCCGGACTCGGCCGCACCCTGGACGCCCTCGACAAGGCGGGTGTCCGGCACGCCGGTTCGGCCCGCACCGCCACCGAGGCCGCCCGCCCCACCCTGCTCAAGGCCGGCGGCGCCACCGTGGGCCACCTGGCGTACACCTACGGCACCAACGGCTTCCCGCTGCCCGAGGGGCGGCCCTGGGCGGTCAACCTCATCGACGAGAACAAGATCCTGGCCGACGCGCGCGCGGCCCGTGCGGCGGGCGCCGACGTCGTGGTGGTCAGCCTGCACTGGGGCACCGAATGGCAGACCGCCCCCGACCAGCGGCAGCTCTCCCTGGGCCGGAGCCTCACCGCCGCCCGCACCGGGAACCGCCCCGACGTCGACCTGATCATCGGCACCCACGCCCATGTCCCGCAGGCGTACGAGAAGGTCAACGGCACCTGGATCGTCTACGGCATGGGCGACCAGATCGCCGGCGACATGATCAACTACAACGGAGCCTTCGACCCCCGGGGCAACGAGGGCACCATCGGGCGCTTCACCTTCGCACCGCCCGCCGAGGCCGGCGGGCGGTGGGACGTGACGAAGGCGGAGTTCCTCCCGCAGTGGTTCAACACCGGGACCGGCCGGGTGGTCGACCTCAACGCCGCCATCAAGGGCGGCCAGAACCTCACCGCCGTCCGCGACCGCATCCGGGAGGTCGCCCTCGGCCGGGGCGCGGCCAAGGACGGCCTGGTGATGGGGGAGTAGCGGACCGCCGCCCCGGCGTCAGGGCGCCGGCGGCCCGTCCTTCCGCGCCGGCCCGCCGCCGTCCGCCGCGGCCCCGGCCCTCGCCAGGTTCGACCGCCGGTACGAGTAGGCGAAGTAGACCACCAGCCCGAGCGCGAACCACACGGCGAACCGCGCCCACGTCTGCCACTGCAGGAAAGTGATCAGCCAGAGCGAGAACACCACGCCGATCGCCGGGACCACCGGCATCCCCGGCGTACGGAAGGTGCGCGGCAGGTCCGGGCGCCGGTAGCGGAGCACGATCACCGCCACGCACACCACCACGAACGCCAGCAGGATGCCGATGTTCGTCAGCTCGGCCGCCTCACCGATCGGCAGGAACCCGGCGATCACCGCCGACGCCACACCCGCGATCCACGTCACCCGGGTCGGCACGTGCCGGGTGGGGTGGGTCTTGGCGAACCAGCGCGGCAGCAGCCCGTCCCGCGACATGCTGAACCAGACCCGTGTGACACCCAGCATGAACGTGAACATCACGGTGAGGATGCCGATGATCGCGCCCACCGCGATGACGTCCGCGAGCGCGTCCAGCCCCACCGACTTGAACGCCGTGGAGAAGCCGCTCTCCGGGTCGACCTCCGTGTAGTTCTGCATGCCCGTCAGGACCAGGCACGCCAGGACGTACAGCACCATCGAGATGGCGAGGGAGTACAGGATCGCCTTCGGCATGTGCCGCTGCGCGTCCCGGGACTCCTCGGCCGCCGTCGACATGGCGTCGTAGCCGAACACCGCGAAGAACACCGTCGCCGCACCGGTGAAGGCGCCGCCCACGCCATAGGGGAAGAACGGCGTGTAGTTGTCGGAGGTGATGTGGAAGAAGCCCACCACGATCACCAGCAGCACCACCGCCACCTTCAGGATCACCACCACGGTCTCGAAGCGCGCCGCGTTCCTGATGCCGAGCGTGAGCAGATACGCGATCAGCAGGCACAGCACCGCCGCGAACAGGTCGACCCGGTGCCCCTCGCCGGTCCCCGGCGCCCCCAGCATCCAGGCCGGCAGCTCCGCCCCGAACTCGCCCAGCAG
Organism: Streptomyces sp. NPDC015131; assembly: GCF_043079975.1. Classification (NCBI taxonomy): domain Bacteria; kingdom Bacillati; phylum Actinomycetota; class Actinomycetes; order Kitasatosporales; family Streptomycetaceae; genus Streptomyces; species Streptomyces sp. NPDC015131. The sequence continues at coordinate 1,246,469 of NZ_JBIBVB010000001.1, forward strand.
GAAGTTGAAGTAGCCCGAGATCCCGATGGCGACCACCGCCACGATCGCGGTGTACTCCAGCAGCAGGTCCCAGCCGATCAGCCAGCCGACCAGCTCGCCCAGCACCGCGTACCCGTAGGTGTACGCCGACCCCGCCTTCGGGATCAGCCCGGCGAACTCCGCGTAGCTGAACGCCGCGGCGGCGCTGGCCACCCCCGCGATCAGGAACGACACCAGCACCGCGGGCCCGGCCGTGCCGTTGGCGACCGTACCGGCCAGGGTGAAGATGCCGGCCCCGATGATGCCGCCGACCCCGATGGCGGTGAGCTGCCACAGCCCCAGCGTCCGGGTGAGGCGCTCCTCCTCGCCGCCCTCGTCGATCAAAGCGATGGGTTTGCGGCGCAGGATTCCCTGCCCCGCGCGGATCCTTGCCATGGACGTCACCTCTTCGCAGACGGCACCGGCTGACGGCGGATCATGATGGCCTCTCGCGGGGCCCGGGGGAAGACGACACACACCCCGCCGGGCGCGTAGTCCCATCGGGTGCAATCCGCCCGCCGGCCGGTGTGGGGAGGGGGCGCCCGGCATCCGCCGTGCGAGGTGTCAGTCATGAAAAACGATGAGATGCCCACCGGTCGGCGGATGGTGCTGCGCATCGCCGCCGCCCTGGGCGCCACCACCACCGCCGGGCTCTTCGCCCTCGACCGGACCGGATCACCGCCCCGGCCCGCCGTCCCCCGCCCGTCCGGCGCCCCCGGCGCCCCCGCCGCGCCCCCGGCCGCCGCGCCCGCCGGGCCGCGCCTGGCGCCCTCCTCGTACCGGCTGCGGCCCATGACCGCCCACGCGCCGTCCCGCGGCCGGCGCGGCCTGCCCCCGGTACGGCAGCGGCCCTTCCTGCGGGTCTCCGGCGCCGGCCGGTCGATGGTCCTCTCCTTCGACGACGGCCCCGACCCCCGCTACACCCCCGCCATCCTGAGCACCCTGCGCCAACACGGCGTCCGCGCCATGTTCTTCGTCTGCGGCGAGACCGCGGCCGTCAACCCCGACCTTCTGCGGGAGATGGCCGACGACGGGCACGTGGTCGGCAACCACTCCTGGTCCCACCCGCTGATCCCCAAGCTCCGGCCCTCCCGCATCCGCGACGAGCTGGGCACGACCAGCGACCTCATCGAACGGACCCTGGGAACGCCGCCGCTGTGGTACCGGGCCCCCTACGGCGCCTGGAACCGGCACTCGTTCGAGATCGGCGCCGAGCTGGGCATGGAGCCCTTCGCCTGGACCGTCGACACCCTGGACTGGAAGGAGCCCGGTACGGGAACGATCGTGCGCCGCGTCCTGGACGGCGCCGCCCCCGGCGTGGTCGTGCTCTCCCACGACGCGGGCGGCGACCGCTCCCAGAGCGTCGCCGCCCTCCGCTCCTACCTGCCGCGGCTGCTCGCCGACGGGTACCACCTCACCGTCCCGCGCCGGTGAGACGCGGCCCCCGGCCGTGGTGGCCCCCGCTCAGCGGGTGGCCACCAGCCGGGCGAAGGCGACCACGTTGCCGTCGTAGCCCCGGGTCCTGGAGTAGCCGCCGCCGCAGGTGATCACCCGCAGCTCGGCCCGCCCGGTGTCGCCGTACACCCGCACGCCGGGGAAGTCCTCCTTGGAGAACACCTCCACGCCGTACACCTCGAAGACGGCCACCCGCCCGTCGTAGCGCGTCACCTCCACGCGCTCCCCCCGCTTGAGCGAGCCGAGGCCGTAGAAGACCGCCGGGCCCGCCTCGTTGTCGACATGGCCCACGATCACCGACGTACCGCGCTGCCCGGGGGAGATGCCGTTCTGGTACCAGCCGGCCATGTTGGGGTCCTGCGCCGGAGGGGCGTCGATCCAGCCCTCCCGGTCCAGCCCGACGTCCATGACCGGGGCGTCGACGTCGATGGAGTCGATACGGATCCGGGACGCCGGAGCGTACGCGAGCGGGCGCAGCCCCGGCGGCGCGAGCGGCGCCGCACCGACCCGGCTGCCCTCGGCGACGGCGGCCGGGGCCGGCTGGGGCGGCCCGGGCTCGGTGTCGACGCCGTTGCGCATCATCGCGAGACCGCTCAGCATGACGAGAGCCACCGCGCCCCACGGTGAACGTCTCCTCATGTCGAAGCCACTGCGGTCCAGGCCCCTGCCCATGCTTCTCCCTTCGCGGCGTACCAGCACGCTAAGGGCGCGTCCGCGCACCGGCGATCAGAAGAGGGCGAACGGGTGGCGCGCGCCAGGGGTGATGACCCATCCGAGTCATCGTCCCGCGAAAGCCCCCTCACCGGCCCTGACGGTCCGTGACCTGCGACTCCGTCAGATATGGGCCCGTGGTGACGGCGTGTCGGCTCACCGGGGTGGACGAGTGCCGAAATGCGGTAATCCGACCGGCTTGTGAAGGTTCGTCGTGGAAGGCGTACTCGTCGAATCCTCCCGGAGCGCCGCTTCGGGGCGTCTTCCACTGGAGGTTCAACGATGCGTGCTTCACGCGTTCTCGCGGTGGCCGCCACCGCCGGAGCGGCCCTCGGGCTCTGCGCCCCGCTCGCCGCCGCCAACAACGGTCCGACCAACGTCACGGTCTCCCCGAGCCGGGTGCACCAGGGCGGTCAGCTCGCCGTCAGCGCCATGGGATGCGGCCACGGCGGCACCGTCACGTCCAACGCCTTCCCCAAGACGGCCCTCACGGTCAACTCCTCCGGCCACTCGGCCGCCACGCCCCGGATCTACGACCACGCCACCCCCGGGCAGTACAACCTGGCCGTCAAGTGCAGCGACAACCGGATGGTCGTCACCCGCACCTTCACGGTCGTCCGCGGCCAGGGCGCGGAGGGCGGCATCGGCGGCTCGATGGCGCCCAGCTCCACCGAGATGGCCGTCGGCGGCGCCCTGGTCGCCACGGCGGCCGTCGGCGGCGGGCTGTTCCTCAGCCGTCGCCGCCGTCTGAGCGGCGGAAAGGTCTGACCGGCCGAACCTCCCGGTCGGCCGCACACGCCCGTCGCCCCGAGTCCTGGTCGCTCAGGACTCGGGGCGACGGGCATGTCTCCGCGTGCCGGTGTGTCCGCGGGGTTCGCGGGTCCCGCGCGGCGTGGGGTCAGTGGCGGCGGCCCTCGGTGCGGCGGCGCAGCAGGTAGACGATCCCGGTGGCGGCGGCCACCACCAGGCCGGTGCCGGCCGCGATCTCGCCGGCGTTCAGCCCGCCGACGCTGCCGCCCACACCGCCGCGGACACCCTGGCTGGGCGCCGACGGGGACACCGTCCGGGTCGCGGTCACCGTGGGCACGGCGGTCGAGCTGGTGGCCGGGGAGCTGCTGGCCGGGGCGGCGATGGTGAGGTCCACCGTGCCCGGCGTACCCCCGGCACAGGTGAAGGACACCGTGTAGACCGCGCCCCGCCGGGCGTCCCAGTCCACGGTCGCGGTGGCCGAACGGCCCGCCGGGATGGTGACCGTGTCGAAGACGCCCGAGGAGGCCATCGCGGTGCCGGAGCAGCCCGGCGCCGAGAGCACCACCCTGCCCCCCGGCTGGACGGTCGACGGGCTGATGGCGAAGTCACCGGGGGCGAACTTGCCGGAAGCCACCGCCGGGGCGGGGGCGGTCAGGGCGAGAGCGGCCGCTCCGAGGAGAGCGGCGGAGGCGGCACCTATCGCGCGCATCGTCAATCCTCCGGGTCCCGAGGAGCAGCTGCGGAACGGATATCCACAAAGCGTCTGATATGCACCTCGATGCCGGAAACGCTAGGAGCGCTTTACCACAGCCGCGATCTCAGACGGTCGAATGGGGCACCGGGGTCACCCGTACGGCCGACAGGCCGTACGGGCCGGGTGCGCGGTGCGTCAGCCGAGGGCCTCGATGTTCGGGAAGAGGTTCAGGAAGGGGTCCGGCGTGGCCGAGATCCCCCGGCCGAACGGCGCGTCGAACGCCCAGATGAGGAACAGCAGGAAGGCGATCAGCGCGCTGAACAGACCGGCGAGCAGCAGCTCCCGGAACGTCCGCCGGATCTGCAGCGTGAAGATCAGCCCCACGGTGATCAGCGCACCGGTGATCAGCCCGAACCACACCACACCGGGCATCGTGGCGCCCGCGTTCTCGGCCCGGGCGCTGCGCGCGTCGTCGGCGACCGCCACCTGGTCCACCATCGGCTGGTACGCCTCGCCCTCGTGGGCGTCGGCCGGCCGGTAGTCCGACACGCTGCGGCGGACCTTCTCCAGCAGCTCGGTGCCCTCGGCGGTCAGCTCGCCCCGGTCGGCCATCGCGTCCCACTCGGCGTCCACCACGTGCGTGACGTACGCCTCCACGTCGGCGCGGATCCGCGTCCGCACCTCGGCCGGCCAGACCTCGGCCCGGGCGGACACCTCGTGCAGCGCCTGGGCCTCCTGGCGGACGCTCTCCTGGGCGGCGCTGCGGCCCTCCCAGACGCCGGCGATGGCCAGGCCCAGCACGATGGCGTACACCACGCCGATCATCATCGTCATGTACTCGAGGACGTCCGGGGTCTCGGACGGGTCGTCGTCGTCGCCGATCCGGCGGTTGTTGATGACGACGATGGTCAGGACGACCGCGCACGCGGCGGCCATCGCGAGGGACAGGACGAGCCATGGCGACACTGGGTTCTCCGGGCGGTTGAGGGGGTGGGGCGCCGGGGCGCCGGGCGGGACGGTGAAGACACGACCTAGCGGGACGAGCGGGGGCGCAGGAGGGCGGCGGCGAACACGGCCGGCGCCATGATCAGGAGCATCACGGTGACCGTGGACGGGCCGCCCGCCGGCTCGGCGCGCTGCGCGCGGCGGTAGGCGGGCAGCGGCACCGGGGCCGGGGGTGCCGGCGCGGGCCGTGCCGACGGGCCGGGCGCCGGGGGAGGGGCGGGCGCCGCCGGGGGCGGGGCGGCCGGCTCCGGTGCGGCGGGCCGGGGGGCCGCCGGTGCCGGGCGGGCCGGTGCCGGCGGCGGGACGGCCGGGCGCGGGGGCGCCGCGTCGTCCGGCGGCGGCTCCGGCGCGGGCGCGGGCGGTGGCGGCGGCTCGGGGGCGGGGGCCGGAGGGGTCGGGACCGGCTTCGGCGGCGGCGGGGGCTCCGGCGCGGGGGGCCGGCGCGGCGGGCAGGTCGCGTCACCGGCGACCGCGACCACCGGGTCGCCGGGGCCGACGTGGGCGACCGCGCACGCGTCGGCCGCCGCGGGCAGCGGGACGGCCAGCAGCCAGCCGAGGGCGAGGGCCGCGACGAGGCGGGCGGCGAGGGATCCGTACACGCCGACGATCATGATCGCCCGGACGCCCCCGGACGGTGCCGAACCGGCCGGATTCCCCTGATGGAAGGGTTTTGCGTAACCTCCGCCGCACCCGGACGAGAAGTTTTTCGGCACGCGTTGAACGCGCCCGGCCTCCCCACCCGTACATAGGGCCATGAACGGCGCACCTGGGCGTCGCCAAAGTACCTCAATACAACGGGAGTTGACATGAAGACCTGGCGGAACGCCTCGCTCGCGCTGTCCGCGGCGGCCGTGCTCGCGCTGACGACGGCGTGCGGTCAGGAGAAGGGCGGCCAGGCTCCCGCCGGTTCGGTCGGCGCCGCCGCCCCGGCGGGCGCCCCCGCGGAGAACGGCGCCGGCTACGGCTCGGGCACCGGCTACGGGTCGGGTGCCGGCTCCGGGAGTCAGGAGGCCGCCGCGGCCAAGCCGGCCGGGCAGCTCGCCGTGTGGGACAGCAAGGAACTGGGCAAGGTCGTCACCGACAGCGAGGGCCTCACGCTGTACCGCTTCGACAAGGACACCCCCGAGCCGCCCAAGTCCAACTGCGAGGGCGACTGCGCCAAGGCGTGGCCCGTGGTGACCGCCGACGGCGCGAAGCCCCCGGCCGGGGTCGACGCCTCCCTGATGGGCGAGGTGACCCGGGCGGACGGCACCAAGCAACTCACCATCGACGGCTGGCCGATGTACCGGTACGCCAAGGACACCAAGCCCGGCGACACCAACGGCCAGGGCGTGGGCGGCACCTGGTTCGCCGCCGCCCCGGACGGCAAGAAGGCGGCCCTCGCGGGCGGCGGCTCCGCCGAGGGCGAGGGCGCCGCCGAGGACGAGGGCGAGGCCGAGCCCGCCGGGGAGGCCGGCGCCGGGGACGGCGGCGAGGACGCGAGCGCCCCCGCCGACCTGGCCGGCCTGTCGGTCCGCAAGGACCCCAAGCTCGGCGAGATCGTGGTGGACAAGAACGGCATGACGGTCTACCGCTTCGAGAAGGACTCGGCGTGGCCCATGAAGACCGCCTGCACCGGCGAGTGCCTGGAGAAGTGGCCGGTCGTCGCGCCCGTCGACAAGAACGACACCGAGGGCATCAACCTCAAGGGCTACACCGTCTTCAACCGCCCCGACGGCATCAAGCAGCAGACCATCGACTGCTGGCCCCTCTACACCTTCGCCGGCGACAAGAAGCCCGGCGACACCAACGGTCAGGGCGTGGGCGGCACCTGGTTCGCCATCTCGCCCGCCGGAAAGATGGTCGGGGCGGCCAAGTAACGTCCCCCCTCGGGCGCCCCGACCCGGGAGCCGGGCCCCCACCGGCCCGCCCTCCCCGCCGGCCCGCCGGTCCACGCCCCCCGCGTGGCCGGCGGGCCGGTCGTCCGCGTACCGGGGGCCCCGCCCGTACCGCTCCCGGGGCCGTGTTGTAAGGTGCCCCAGCACCGGACCGGCCCCACCCCGCCGCACCCTCCCGGACCCCTGCCGTCACCCACACCCGCGGCGAACAGGGCGCCGGTTCCCGGCAGTCGGGCCACCCGCCCGCCCGGGCCGCATGTGCCGACGGCCCATGCCGGGACATGTGACCAAGAACGGATCGATAATTTCCGTTTCCTCTCGCCCTCCCGGCGGGCGATCAGTAGCCTCGGCTCGAACACTGGCCATGAACATGGCCGCATCCCGTGGCGACTTGTTGGAGACATCGATGGAGCGTCCCGCCTGGGCCCCGCCGGGCATCGACATTTCGGTGCCGAGCGTGTCCCGCATCTACGACTTCTACCTGGGCGGCTCGCACAACTTCGAAGTGGACCGGCAAGCGGCGCGCAGGGCCATGGAGTTCCTGCCGGGCCTGCCCAAGATCATGCAGGCCAACCGGGCGTTCATGCGCCGGGCGGTGCGCCACGCCGTGGACGAGGGCGTCACCCAGTTCCTCGACATCGGCTCCGGGATCCCCACCTTCGGCAACGTCCACGAGGTCGCCCGGGCGGCCTGCCCCGACGCCCGTGTGGTGTACGTCGACCACGACCCCGTGGCGGTCGCGCACAGCGAGGCCGTGCTGGAGGGCGACGAGCTGACCGGTGTCGTCTCCGCCGACCTGCGCAAGCCGCAGGACATCCTCACCTCGCCCACCACGACCGCCCTGCTCGACCTCGGCAAGCCGGTCGCCCTCCTCCTCGTCGCCGTCCTGCACTTCCTCCCCGACGACGACGAACCCCACCGGGCGCTCGCCGAGCTGCGCGACGCCCTCGCGCCCGGCAGCCTCCTGGTCCTCACCCACGCCTCGTACGAGGGCATCCCGCTGCCCCAGGAGCGGGCCAGCGGCACCGTCGGCGTCTACAACGACATCCGCAGCCCGCTGATCATGCGCACCCGCGACGAGGTGACGCGCTTCTTCGACGGCTTCGAGATCGTCGAACCGGGGCTGGTCGCCATGCCGGAGTGGCGGCCCGAGAACCCGGTCGACCAGGAGGATCCATACGCCTTCTCGGGCTTCGCAGGGGTGGGGCGCAAGGCGTGAGCATGCCGGCGCGGGCCCCCGGTCCCCAGGTGGAACCGGACGGCCCCGAAGACAGACTCCAGCGGTTCGCGACGATCTGGAGCCGGGCCGTCTTCCCCGTCACGGCCACGTCGCTGACGCGCCCGGAGATAGAGCGGCACCTCCTGCCGCTCGCCCGGGCCCTGAGCGACGCCCTGCACGCCCGCCCCTTCGACGCGGCGCCCGCGCACCGCGTGGGCGCCGCGCTGGTGGCCGCCCACTGCACCGACCCCGACGCCCTCAGCCGCACCCTCGGGGTCGTCGACTCCTACCTGGTGCTGTACTGCGGCGGCGACGGGGAGGGCGCCGCCGCGGAGGAGCTGCGCGCCCGCTGCGCCCGGCTCCAGCACGCCCTGGCGGCCGGTTTCGCCCAGGCGCTGCGCGAGCGCACCCTCGCCGAGCAGGAGGCCATCGCCCGCTCCGCCCTCGCCGCCCGCAGCTTCGCCGAGCAGGCCCTGCACGCCACGGAGGCCCGCTTCCGCGCCGTCTTCGAGGGCGCCGCCCTCGGCATCGGCATCGCCGACCTGGACGGCAACATCCTGGAGGTCAACGGGGCCCTCACCCGGATGTTCGGCGGCCTGGAGCACCATGTGCGCGGCCGGAGGGTCAGCGAGTGGGTCCACCCGGAGGACGCCCCGCACGTCTGGAAGCTCTACGCGGAACTGGTGCGCGGCGAACGGGACGACTTCCGGGTGGAGAAGCCCTTCTACCGGGGCGACGGCACCGTGCTCTGGACCAATCTGACGGTCTCCCTGCTGCGGGACGCCGAGGGCCGCCCGCAGTACCAGCTCGCCCTGATCGAGGACACCACCGAGCGCCGGCTGCTCAACCTGCGGCTGCGCTACGAGGCGACGCACGACGCGCTGACCGGGCTGCCCAACCGGACGCTGTTCTTCGAGCGGCTCGACAAGGTCCTCTCGGCGGGCGACGGCACCCGCTTCGGCCTCTGCTACCTGGACCTGGACGGCTTCAAGGCCATCAACGACAGCCTCGGCCACGCGGCCGGCGACCGGCTGCTGGTGGAGGTCGCCGACCGGCTGCAGTCCGTCGCCACCCGGCCGGGCGAGATGGTCGCCCGGCTGGGCGGGGACGAGTTCGTGGCGCTCACCACCGGCACCGGCACCGAGGAGCAGGCCGACGAGCTGGCCCACCGCATCCTCGCCGCCCTGGCCACCCCTGTACGGCTGGACGGCCGCGAGCTGACCGTGCGCGGCAGCGTCGGCGTCGTCGAGGGCCCCTCCGGCGAACGCGGCCCGGCCGATGTGCTGCGCAGCGCCGACATCACCATGTACCGGGCCAAGTCGGCGGGCGGGAACCGCTTCGAGCGGGCCGACCCGGAGGCCGACGCCCGCGCCATCACCCGGCACGGCCTGACCACGGCGCTGCCCGCCGCCCTGGACCGGGGCGAGTTCTTCATCGAGTACCAGCCCCTGGTCCACCTCGGCGACGGCAGTGTGCACGGCGCCGAGGCGCTGGTGCGCTGGTGCCACCCGCAGCACGGGGTGCTGGGGCCCGACCGGTTCATCCCGCTCGCCGAGCACACCGGGCTGATCGTCCCGCTGGGCCGCTGGGTGCTCCAGGAGGCCGTACGCCAGGCCCGGTTCTGGAACCGCAACCACGCCGACGGCGGGCCGCTGCGCATCAACGTCAACCTGTCGCCGACCCAGCTGCACCACCCGAACCTGGTCGCCGACACCGTCGACGTCCTCGAACGCTCCGGGCTCGACCCCGGCGCCCTCTGCCTGGAGGTCACCGAGTCCGCGCTGATCGGCGCCGACGAGGACCTGCTCAAGCCGCTGCGCCAGCTGGCGGAGATGGGCGTGGACATAGCCCTGGACGACTTCGGCACCGGCTACTCCAACCTGGCCAACCTGCGCCGGCTCCCGGTCAGCGTGCTGAAGCTGGACCGCTCCTTCACCCAGAGCATGCAGCAGCACCCGGTCGACCCGGTGGACCTGAAGATCGTCGAGGGGATCGTCTCGCTGGCCCACAGCCTGGAGCTCGCCGTGACCGTGGAGGGCGTCGAGACCGGCGCCCAGGCCGAGCAGCTGCGCGAGCTGGGCTGCGACACCGCCCAGGGCTGGTACTACGCCCGCCCCGGCGCCCCCGACCGCATCCACTCCCTGGTGCTGGCCGACGCGGTGTAGCCGCGTGCGGCACGAGCGAGGGTCCCGTCCGGGCCGGTGGGCGGCCCCGGGTCAGGCCGCCGGGCCGGCCGGGTGCGCGCCGTCCGGCCGGCGCGCCAGCAGCAGCCGCTGCAGCTCCCGCGCCGCCCTCGGGGGCGCCACGTCGCTGCGGTGGGCCAGGCCGATCGTGCGGCGCAGCCCGGGGCGGGCGAGGGCGGTGACCCGCAGGTCGCGGCCCGCGTGCGCGGCGACCATCGCGGGCACCACCGCCATGCCCAGACCCGCCCGTACGAAGCCGAGCACCGCGTCCATCTCGCCGCCCTCCACCGTGAACGACGGCTCGAAGCCCTCCGCCCGGCACGCCGCCACCGTCAGCTCCCGCAGGTCGTAGCCGTGCCGGAACATCACCAGCGGCTCGCCCTCCAGGTCGGCGATCCGCACCGGCCGCCGGGGCGCCGGCGCCGCCGCCGAAGAGACCACCACCAGGTCCTCGTGGAGCAGCTCGACGGTGGTGAGCGCCGGTGACGGGGTCGGCAGCGGCAGGACCACCAGGGCGAGGTCCAGCGCCCCGCGCGCCAGCTCGCGCACCAGGTCCAGCGAGCCGCTCTCCTCGATCAGCAGCCGCACCCCCGGGTGCAGGTCGTGGAAGGCGCGCAGCACCTCGGGCAGCAGCCCGGTGCACAGGCTGGGCGTCGCCCCCAGCCGCACCCGGCCGCGCCGCAGCTGGGCCAGCTCCTGCACCTCGTGGCGCGCGGTGTCGGCGTCGGCGAGGATGCGGCGGGCCAGTGGCAGCAGGGCCTCGCCCGCGTCGGTGAGCGCGATGTTGCCCCGGGCCCGGCTGAACAGCTCGGCGCCCAGCTCCTTCTCCAGCGCCCGCACCTGCTGGGACAGCGACGGCTGGGAGACGTGGACGCGCTCGGCGGCCCGGGTGAAGTGCCGGGTCTCGGCCACCGCCACGAAGTAGACCAGCTGCTGGAACTGCATGCCGCCAGCCTACGCCTCCATAGATCCTTCCTATGGAGATCAGCCGGACCATGTCTTGGACCTCTGGCCGGGTGGGCGCCTAGCGTCGGTGCCATGGCTCTGGCAACGCGGACGGATCGGAAGCCGTCCCTCCCGCGCACCTTCTGGCGCTCGACCGTCGGCAAGAAGACGGTGATGGCCGTCAGCGGCCTCATCATGATCGCCTACCTCGTCGCGCATGTGATGGGCAACCTGAAGGTCTTCTTCGGCCCCGGCGAGTTCAACGCCTACGGCCACTGGCTGCGCACCATGGGCGAACCGGTCCTGCACCACGAGTGGGGCCTGTGGATCGCCCGCGTGGTGCTGCTGACCGCCGTGATCGCCCACGCCGTCTCCGCGTACCAGCTCAGCCGGCGCGACATCAGGGCCCGGCCCACCCCGTACGTGCACAGGCGGCGCCGCGCGAGCTACGCGACCCGCACCATGCGCTGGGGCGGGGTGATCGTCGCCCTGTTCATCGTCTGGCACATCCTGGACCTGACCACGCTGACCGTGAACCCGAACGCCCAGCCCGGCCACCCCTACGAGAACGTGGTGGCGACCTTCTCGACCTGGTACGGCAACGTCATCTACATCGTCGCCATGCTGGCCGTCGGGCTGCACATCCGGCACGGCTTCTGGTCCGCCGCCCAGACCCTCGGCGCCGGCAGCGCCGCCCGGGACCGGGCCCTCAAGGCCGTGGCCAACCTCCTCGCGCTCGTGCTGACCGCGGGCTTCATCGCCGTACCCGTCGCCGTCATGACCGGAGTGGTGAGCTGACATGAGCTATCAGGACTACGAGACCGGCGCACCGCTCGCCGACACCAAGGCGCCCGGCGGGCCGATCGCCGAACGCTGGGACACCCGCCGCTTCGAGGCGAAGCTGGTCAACCCCGCCAACCGCCGCAAGCACACGGTCATCGTCGTGGGCACCGGCCTCGCGGGCGGCTCCGCCGGAGCGACCCTCGCCGAACAGGGCTACCACGTCGTCCAGTTCTGCTACCAGGACTCCCCGCGCCGCGCCCACTCCATCGCCGCCCAGGGCGGCATCAACGCCGCCAAGAACTACCGCAACGACGGCGACTCCATCCACCGGCTGTTCTACGACACCGTCAAGGGTGGCGACTTCCGCGCCCGCGAGTCCAACGTCCACCGGCTCGCCCAGATCTCCGTGGAGATCATCGACCAGTGCGTCGCCCAGGGCGTCCCCTTCGCCCGCGAGTACGGGGGTCTCCTCGACACCCGGTCCTTCGGCGGCGTCCAGGTCTCCCGCACCTTCTACGCGCGCGGCCAGACGGGCCAGCAGCTCCTGCTGGGCGCCTACCAGGCGCTGTCCCGGCAGATCGCGGCCGGCAACGTCGAGCTGCACGCCCGCACCGAGATGCTGGACCTGATCGTCGTGGACGGGCGGGCGCGCGGCATCGTCGCCCGCGACCTCGTCACCGGGCGGATCTCCACCCACTTCGCGGACGCGGTGGTCCTCGCCTCCGGGGGGTACGGCAACATCTTCTACCTGTCGACCAACGCCATGAACTCCAACGCCACCGCCGTGTGGCGGGCGCACCGGCGCGGCGCGTACTTCGCCAACCCCTGCTTCACCCAGATCCACCCCACCTGCATCCCGCGCACCGGCGACCACCAGTCCAAGCTGACGCTGATGAGCGAGTCGCTGCGCAACGACGGCCGCATCTGGGTGCCGAAGGCGCGGGGCGACCGGCGGCCCGCCCACGAGATCCCCGAGGACGAGCGCGACTACTACCTGGAGCGCATCTACCCGTCCTTCGGCAACCTGGTGCCGCGGGACATCGCCTCCCGCGCCGCCAAGAACGTCTGCGACGAGGGCCGCGGCGTCGGCCCCGGCGGGCAGGGCGTCTACCTGGACTTCGCCGACGCGATCCGCCGGATGGGACGGAAGGCCGTCGAGGCCAGGTACGGCAACCTCTTCGACATGTACCAGCGGATCACCGACGAGGATCCGTACGAGGTGCCCATGCGGATCTACCCCGCCGTGCACTACACGATGGGCGGCCTGTGGGTCGACTACGACCTCCAGACCACCGTGCCCGGTCTCTTCGCCATCGGCGAGGCCAACTTCTCCGACCACGGCGCCAACCGCCTCGGCGCGTCCGCGCTGATGCAGGGCCTGGCCGACGGCTACTTCGTCCTGCCCTCCACCATCAACGACTACCTCGCCCGCCACCCGCACACCGAGCCCGTCGGCGACGACCACGCCGCCGTGCGCGAGGCGGTCGCCGAGACCGGTGACCGGCTCGCCCGGCTGCTGGCCGTCGACGGCGACCGCACCCCCGACTCCTTCCACCGCGAGGTGGGCGAGCTGATGTGGGAGTACTGCGGCATGGCCCGTACCGCCGGCGGGCTGCGCAAGGCCCTCGACCGGCTGCCGCAGATCCGCCAGGAGTTCTGGCGGCGGATCAAAGTGCCGGGCACGGGGGAGGAGTTCAACCAGTCGCTGGAGAAGGCCAACCGCGTCGTCGACTACCTGGAGCTGGCCGAGCTGATGTGCCTCGACGCCCTGCACCGCTCCGAGTCGTGCGGCGGCCACTTCCGCGAGGAGTCCCAGACCCCGGACGGCGAGGCCGCCCGCAGGGACGAGGAGTTCGGCTACGCCGCCGCCTGGGAGTTCACGGGCACCGGCGACGCCCCCGTCCTGCACAAGGAAGACCTCGTCTTCGAGTACGTCCACCCCACCCAGCGGAGCTACGCATGAGGCTCACCCTGCGCGTCTGGCGCCAGAAGAACGCCGGGGCACCCGGCGGCATGGCCACCTACGAGGTGGACGGCATCTCCCGGGACATGTCCTTCCTGGAGATGCTCGACACCCTCAACGAGGAGCTGATCCTCCGGGGCGAGGACCCGGTCGCCTTCGACCACGACTGCCGGGAGGGGATCTGCGGGGCCTGCTCGCTCGTCATCAACGGCGACGCGCACGGGCCGGAGCGGACCACCACCTGCCAGCTGCACATGCGGGCGTTCGAGGACGGCGACACCATCGACATCGAGCCCTGGCGGGCCGCCGCCTTCCCGGTCGTCAAGGACCTGGTGGTGGACCGCTCGGCCTTCGACCGGATCATCCAGGCGGGCGGCTACATCAGCGCCCCGACCGGCTCGGCGCCCGAGGCGCACGCCACGCCCGTGCCCAAGGCGGACGCCGACTTCGCCTTCGAGCACGCCGAGTGCATCGGCTGCGGCGCCTGTGTGGCCGCCTGCCCCAACGGCTCGGCCATGCTCTTCACCTCGGCGAAGGTGAACCACCTCAATGTGCTGCCGCAGGGCGCGCCGGAGCGCGAGACCCGGGTGCTGGACATGGTCCGCGTCATGGACGAGGAGGGGTTCGGCGGCTGCACGCTCACCGGCGAGTGCGCCACCGCGTGCCCCAAGGGCATCCCGCTGCCGTCGATCTCCGCCATGAACAAGGAGTGGCTGCGGGCCAATCGCAAGGCGCCGCGCCGCGGCTGAATCCGGACAGTCTTCGGCGGCGCACCACGCGTGATCACCGCCACCTTCGGCGCCCCGGCGCGGAAGAATCTTCGTGGAATCCTTATGATCTCCGGAAGATTTCCGCTCCGGGGCGTCTTTGTGTCGGTCAACAGGAAGATCACCTCCGGTTCAACCCTGCACTAAAAATGGCGAGTTGCCCGGAACACATCCTCTCCTCACTTACGGAATTCACGGCTCCGAAATGGTCCGGGTAGTCATGGGCCCCGCCGGGGACGCCGACCACGTCCCCGGCGGCGACCAGACCACCACCGCACAGGGGGACCTCTGCCATGTCCACACTCAACCGCCGCCACGCCCTGGGCCTCGCGGCCTCGGCCGCCGCGGGCCTCGCCGCCGGACGCGCCCTGACCGGCACCGACCGGGCCGTCGCCGCGCCCGCTCCCCGCGCCACCGGACCCGCGCCGTTCGACGAGACCTACCTCGGCCGCCGTATACAGGGCCGGCCCACCGGCCACGGCGGGCACGGCACCGGGCACGGCGGGCACGGCACCGGACACGAGGGGCACGGCGCCGGCTACACCGTCCACATCGACGGCGAGGAACTCCACCTCATGCGCAACGCCGACGGCACCTGGATCAGCGTCATCACCCACTACGAGCCGCTCGACACGCCCCACGCCACCGCCCGGGCCGCCGTCCGCGCACTCCAGGGCGCCACGCTCGTCCCCCTCGCCACCGCCTGACCCGCCACCACCTCCGGAGCAGCGCCACCATGACCGTACGCAAGAACCAGGCCCAGCTGACCGCCACCGAGAAGCGGCAGTTCACCGACGCCGTGCTCGAACTCAAGCGCACCGGCCAGTACGACACCTTCGTCACCACGCACAACAGCTTCATCATGAGCGACACCGACAACGGCGACCGGGTCGGCCACCGCTCCCCGTCCTTCCTGCCCTGGCACCGGCAGTTTCTCCTCCGGTTCGAGCGCGCCCTCCAGGCCGTCGACCCGGCCGTCGCCCTGCCCTACTGGGACTGGACCGCCGACCGCACCCCCGGCGCCTCCCTCTGGGCGCCCGACTTCCTCGGCGGCACCGGCCGCACCCGCGACGGCCAGGTCATGGACGGCCCCTTCGCCCGCAGCGGCAACCGCTGGACGGTCTCCGTGCGCGTCGACGGCCGCGACTTCCTGCGCCGCACCCTCGGCGCCGGGGGCCGCCCGCTGCCCACCCGGGCCGAGGTCGACGCGGTCCTCGCCCTCGACACCTACGACACCCCGCCCTGGAACAGCGCCTCCGACGGCTTCCGCAACCACCTCGAAGGCTGGCGCGGCGCCAACCTCCACAACCGCGTCCACGTCTGGGTCGGCGGCCACATGGCCACCGGAGCCTCCCCCAACGACCCCGTCTTCTGGCTGCACCACGCCTTCATCGACAAGCTGTGGGCCGACTGGCAGGCCCGCCACCCGGGCTCCGCCTACCTCCCCGCCGCCGGCACGCCCAACGTGGTCGACCTGCACGACACCATGCGCCCGTGGAACGACGTCACCCCGGCCGACATGCTCGACCACACCGCCCACTACACCTACGACACGGCGGCCTGACGCCCCAGCACCGCCGCGAGGTACGGCGCGGTGCGGCTGCCCGCCGCACCCGCCACCACGGCCGGGGGACCCGCGGCGACGACACGCCCGCCCGCGTCACCGCCCCCCGGCCCCAGGTCGACCACCCAGTCCGCGCCCGCCACCACATCCATGTCGTGCTCCACCACCACGACCGTGTGCCCGGCGTCCACCAGACCGTGCAACTGCCGCATCAGCACCTCGACATCGGCCGGGTGCAGGCCCGTCGTCGGCTCGTCCAGCACGTACAGGGTGTGCCCCCGGCGCGGCCGCTGGAGCTCCGCGGCCAGCTTGATCCGCTGCGCCTCGCCGCCCGACAGCTCCGTCGCCGGCTGCCCCAGCCGCAGATACCCGAGCCCCACGTCCAGCAGCGCGGCAAGGCTCCGCGCGGCGGCCGGCGTCCCGGCGAAGAACTCCGCCGCCGCCTCCACCGTCAGGTCCAGCACCTCGGCGATGCTCCGGCCCCGGTACCGCACCTCCAGCGTCTCCGCGCGGTAGCGGGCCCCACCGCAGTCGGGACAGGGGGCGTACGCCGAGGGGAGGAACAGCAGCTCCACCGAGACGAACCCCTCGCCCTGGCACGTCTCGCACCGCCCGCCCGCCACATTGAACGAGAACCGCCCCGCCCGGTAGCCCCGCGCCCGCGCCTCCTCCGTCCCCGCGAACAGCTTGCGCACCACGTCGAACAGACCCGTGTACGTCGCCAGGTTCGAGCGCGGGGTCCGGCCGATCGGCCGCTGATCGACCGTCACCAGCCTTCGCACACCCGGCAGTTCCTCCGACAGCTCGCCCACCAGGGTCGACTTGCCCGACCCGGACACCCCCGTCACCGCCGTGAGGACGCCCAGCGGCAGCTCCGCCTCCAGGGCCCGCAGATTGTGCCGGGTCACCGGACCCAGCCGCAGCCGGCCCGACGGCTCGCGCACCCGCCGCGCGGGCACCGGCCCCCGGTCGAACAGGAACCGGCGCGTCGCCGACTCCGCGACCCCGCGCAGACCCTCCGGCGGGCCGGAGTGCAGCACCCGCCCGCCGTGCTCACCCGCGCGGGGGCCCACGTCCACCAGCCAGTCCGCGTGCCGCACCACACCCAGATGGTGCTCCACCACGAACACCGAGTTGCCGGCCGCCTTCAGCCGGTCCAGCACCACGAGCAGCGCCTCCGCGTCCGCCGGGTGCAGACCGGCCGAGGGCTCGTCCAGCACGTACACCACCCCGAACAGCCCCGCGCGCAACTGGGTGGCCAGCCGCAGCCGTTGCAGCTCGCCCGCCGACAGCGTCGGGGTGGCCCGGTCCAGGCTCAGATACCCGAGCCCCAGCTCCGTCACCGTGGAGATCCGGGCGCGCAGACCGGCCGTCAGCACCCGCGCGGTCTCCCCGGCCGCCCCGCCCCCGGCCGCCGCGCCACCGCCCTCGTCCAGCACCCCGGCCAGCTCCGTCAGCGGCAGCGCCGCCAGCTCCGCGATCGTCCGGCCCGCGAACGTCACCGCCAGGGACTCCGGCCGCAGCCGGCTCCCGCCGCACACCGCGCACGGCTCACTGGTCAGGAACCGCTCGGCCCTCGCCCGCAGCGCCTGGCTCCTGGAGTCGGCGAACGTGTGCATCACATAGCGCCGCGCGCTCATGTACGTGCCCTGGTACGGGCGCTGGATCCGGCCCGCCTCCCGCACCGGGTGCACCGTGACCACCGGCTGCTCGTCGGTGAAGAGGATCCACTCCCGGTCCTCCGGCGCCAGCTCCCGCCACGGCCGGTCCACGTCGTACCCCAGGGCGTCCAGCACGTCCCGCAGGTTCTTCCCCTGCCACGCGCCCGGCCACGCCGCGATCGCGCCCTCCCGGACCGACAGCCCCGGGTCCGGCACCAGCAGCTCCTCGCTGGTGCCGTGCACCCGCCCCAGCCCCTGGCACCCGGGGCACGCCCCGGCCGCGGTGTTCGGCGAGAAGGCGTCCGAGTCCAGCCGCTCCGCCCCCGGTGGGTAGGTGCCCGCCCGCGAGAACAGCATCCGCAGCGAGTTCGACAGCGTCGTCACCGTACCGACCGAGGACCGCGAACCGGGCGACGACCGGCGCTGCTCCAGCGACACCGCCGGCGGCAGGCCGGTGATCTCCCCGACCTTCGGCGCCCCCACCTGGTGGATCAGCCGCCGGGCGTAGGGCGCGACCGACTCGAAGTAGCGCCGCTGCGCCTCCGCGTAGATCGTGCCGAACGCCAGCGACGACTTCCCCGAACCGGACACCCCGGTGAACACCACCAGCGCGTCCCGGGGGACGTCCACGTCCACCGCCCGCAGATTGTGCTCCCGGGCGCCTCGGACACGGACGTACGGATCATGGTCGTCACGGCCTGACATGCCCGCCAGTCTAGGCGTTTACGCTGGTCAAGCCCGTCAGGCCCGTCAAGCCCGTCAGGCCGGCCCCCGCGTCTCCGGGCGGCGGCGCCAGGCCCACCGCGCGGGCGAGCCGCGCGTACGAGTCCAGCAGCGCCGCGCGGTCGTACGTACTCGTCGTCACCAGCACCTCGTCGGCGCCCGTCTCCTCCACGACCGCCTCCAGCGCGTCCCGCACCTGCTCCTCGGTGCCGTGGACGTGCCCCCGCAGCCCCGAGGCGTAGAACTCGCGCTGCCGGTCCGTCATCGCCAGGCCCTCGATCCGCTCCGGCGGCTCCAGCGGCGGGAACTCGCCACGGGTGCGGGAGTACGCCATCGCCCACGCCTCCGGTACCAGCAGCCGCGCCGCCGCCTCCTCGGTCGCCGCCACCGCGACGGTCCCGGCCACCACGACGTACGGCTCCGCCGACCAGACCGAGGGGCGGAAGTCCGCGCGGTACCGCTCCACCGCGGCCACCACCCTCTCCCGGCTCCGCAGGTCCCCCATCACCAGCGGCAGCCCCGCCGCGGCCGCCACGGCCGCGCCGTCCCCGGTGGCCAGCACGAACGGCGGCACCCGCAGCCCCTCCGCCGGCCGGGCCCGCACCCGCCCGGCCCCCGCGCCCGCCGCGCCCTCCGCCCCCAGGAACCAGCCCAGCAACTCGTCCAGCTGCGCCCCGAAGTCGTCGGCGTCCTCCTTGTCCCGCCCCAGGGCCCGGCGCACCCCGTCGGTGAACCCCACCGAACGGCCCAGCCCCATGTCGATCCGCCCCGGGAACAGCGACTCCAGTACCCCGAACTGCTCGGCCACCACCAGCGGCCGGTGGTTGGGCAGCATCACCCCGCCCGTGCCCACCCGGATCACCCCGGTCGCGGCGGCCACGGCGGCCGCCAGCACCGTGGGGGCCGACCCGGCGACCCCCGGCACGCCGTGGTGCTCCGACACCCAGAAGCGGTGGTAGCCGAGCGCCTCCACGTCCCGCGCGAGGGCGACGGTCGCCCGCAGCGCGGCCGGGCCGTCCTCCCCCTCACGGGTGCGGGAGCGGTCCAGTACGGAGAAGCGCGTCGCGGCGAGCGGAGAAGTCACGCCCTGTTCAACACCGCCGGCCCGGGGAGATTCCCGCGCCGGACCTCCCTACCCTGGAGACCGTGACCCGACAGAGCAGGCCGCTGGCCGTCTTCGACCTGGACAACACCCTGTCCGACACGGCCCACCGGCAGCGGTTCCTGGAGCGCAGGCCGCGCGACTGGGACGCCTTCTTCGCCGCGGCCCCCCACGACCCGCCGCTCGCCACCGGCGTGCGGATGTGCCGGGAGGCGGCCGGGGAGTGCGAGGTCGTCTACCTGACCGGGCGCCCCGAGCGGTGCCGCGAGGACACCGTCGCCTGGCTCGCCGCGCACGGCCTGCCGGACGGGGCGCTCCACATGCGCCGCCCGCAGGACCGGCGCCCGGCCCGGGTGACCAAGCTGGAGATCCTCCGCCGGCTCGCCGCGGGCCGCGAGGTCCGGATGCTCGTGGACGACGACGAGCTGGTGTGCGACGCCGCCGAGCGGGCCGGCTTCCGCGTCGTGCGCGCCCGCTGGGCGGCCCAGTCGCAGGAGCTGGAGCGGGCCCAGGAGCAGCAGGGCCGCACCTGAGCCCCGCCCGCCGGGGCACCCGGGCCTGAGTCCGAGCCACCGGGGCACCCGGATCCGAGTCCGGGCCGCCGGGGCGCCGTGGTGTGCCGTCAGCCGGCCGCGTGGCCCTCCTCCAGCCGGAAGCCCACCTTCATCCCCACCTGGTAGTGGGCGATCCGCCCGTCCTCGATGTGCCCGCGCACCTGCGTCACCTCGAACCAGTCCAGGTTGCGCAGCGTCTCGGCGGCGCGCGCGATGCCGTTGCGGATCGCGGCGTCCACGCCCTCGTGCGAGGTGCCGACAATCTCGGTGACGCGGTAGGTGTGGTGCGACATGGAGGTCTCCTCGTTCGCCCGGCCGTGGCCGCCCGGTGGTACGTCACTCCACGGTGCACCAGCGCGCCGCGCTCCGCACGGCGGCGCGGGGCCGCCCGGGTCACCCCCTTGACCCGCCCGTTGGTCCATACCAAAATCCAGCCAGCACCCCGCGGCGAACCCGTATCGCTTCCCCCCACGTCGGGTCACATCCGTTCCAGGGCTCCGTCCAGGATTCCGTGACAGCAACAAAGGTGACCACGTGACCTCCGTGAAGAAGCGCCTCCTGGCCTGCGCCTGCGCGCTGGTGACCGCGGCCCTGCCCGGCCTCGCCGGGTGCGGCGTCCTGCCCGGGGACGAGGACTCCGGCAGCCGTACGGTGACGGTGTGGCTGATGAAGGGCAGCGTCTCCGACGACTTCCTGACGCGGTTCACCACGGCGTACGAGAAGGAGCACCCCGGCGTCGAGCTGGACGTCACCTTCCAGGAGTGGACCGGCATCGGCAAGAAGGTCACCGCGGCGCTGAAGAGCGACGACGCCCCCGACGTCATCGAGGTCGGCAACACCCAGGTCACCCAGTACGCCGAGACCGGACTGCTCTACGACCTCACCCTGGAGTCCGTGCGGGACCTCGGCTACACCGAATGGCTCCCCGGCCTCGCCGCGCCCGGCAAGGTCGACGGCGCCCAGTACGGCATTCCCTGGTACGCCGCCAACCGGGTCGTCATCTACCACAAGGACCTGTTCGCCCGGGCCGGCATCACCCGCCCGCCCGCCACCCGCGAGCAGTGGCTCCGGGACACCGCGAAGCTCGACGACGGCCCCGGCGGCACCCAGGGCATCTACCTCGCCGGCCAGGACTGGTACACCCTCGCCGGATTCGTCTGGGACGAGGGCGGCGAGCTGGCCGTGGAGCGCGACGGAAAGTGGAGGGGCGCGCTCGACAGCCCCGCCGCCCTGCGCGGCATGGCCGTCTACCAGGAGCTCCAGGCCCTCGGCGACGGCCCGGAGGACGCCGACGAGGAGAACCCGCCGCAGGCCCAGGTGTTCGCCGGCGGCGACGTCGCCCAGATCATCGCCCCGCCCAGCGTCGCGTCCGCCGTCGTGGAGCGGAACCCGGCGCTGAAGGACAAGCTCGGCTTCTTCCCCATCCCCGGCAAGACCGCCGGCGAGCCGTGCGCCGTCTTCACCGGCGGCTCCGACCTGATCATCCCGCGTAAATCGGACGACCGGGCCGCCGCCATGGACGTCGTCGCGGCGCTCGCCGGGGAGAAGTGGCAGAAGGACCTCGCCCGCACCATGAACTACGTCCCCAACAAACCGTCCCTCGCGGACGCCGTCGGGGGCCAGGAGGCCACCGCCGCGATGGCCGCCGGCGCCGCCCGCGGCCGGGCCACCCCCAACTCGCCCCAGTGGGCCGACGTCGAGGCGGCCAACCCCATCAAGCCGTACATGACGGCGGTCCTGCGGGGGGAGTCGCCCGAGAGCGCCGCGAAGACGGCGTCGGCCCGCATCACCGCGCTGCTGCGCACCGACCGGTGAACGCCCGGGCGCCCCGGAGCACACCGCCCCGGGGCGCCCGCCCGCATGAACCCGCTGGACCCGCCCGCAGGACGCGCCCGCCGGGGAGGTGGCTCACACCGCCGTGGCCAGCGACAGCGCGAAGCGGTCCTCCTCGTCCGTCCACCAGTGCGCCAGCTCCAGCCCCGCCGCGGCCAGTTCGGTGCGCACACCCTCCCGGCGGAACTTCGCCGACACCTCGGTGCGCATCTCCTCGCCCGCCGCGAACGGCACCGCCAGATCCAGCTCCGGGATCTTCAGGGTGAGCGCCTCCCGCGCCCGCAGGCGCATCTCGACCCACTCGCGCTCCGGGTCCCACACCGCGACATGGTCGAAGTCGGCCGGGTCGGCGTCCGCGCCCAGCTCACGGGCCAGCACGGACAGCACGTTCTTGTTGAACGCGGCCGTCACCCCCGCCGGGTCGTCGTACGCCGCGACCAGCGTCGCCTCGTCCTTCACCAGGTCGGTACCCATCAGCAGCGCGTCGCCCGGCGCCAGCAGCGCCCGTACCGACCGCAGGAACAGGGCGCGCTCCCCGGGCAGGAGATTGCCGATGGTGCCGCCCAGGAACGCCACCAGCCGGGGCCCCGGCGTGCCGGGCAGCGCCAGGCCCCGGGTGAAGTCGGCGATCAGCGCGTGCACCAGCAGCCCGGGGTGCTCGGCCGTCAGTGCCTCCGCCGCGCCCCGCAGCGCGCTCTCGCTCACGTCCACCGGGACATAGCTCTCCAGCCCCGGCAGCAGCGCGTCGATCAGGTGCCGGGTCTTCTCCGAGGAGCCCGAGCCCAGCTCCACCAGGGTCCGCGCCCCCGTCACGGCGGCGATCTCGGCGGCACGGGCGATCAGGATCTCCCGCTCCGCCCGCGTCGGGTAGTACTCGGGCAGCCGGGTGATCTCCTCGAACAGCTCGCTGCCCCGCGCGTCGTAGAACCACTTCGGCGGCAGGTCCTTGGGCGTGCGGGTCAGGCCGTGCAGGACGTCGGCGCGCAGGTCGGCACCGGTGGCGTCCTCGGGCAGGGTGCGGGTCATCAGGAACGGGCTCACGCGGGGGGCTCCTTGAGCGGGGTGAGAAGGACATCGGTACGGGTGGCCGCGAGCACGGTGCGGTCGGGGACCTCGCGCCAGCCCGGATCGTCGTCATACGGCTCCGACGCCACGACCGTGCGCCGCCGGTGCGGATCGGCGAGGTACCACAGGGTGTCGCCCCAGGCGGTGGCGCAGACGGTGTCGCCGTCGGACAGCAGCAGGTTCAGCCGCGAACCCGGGGCCGCCGCGGCGACCTCCAGCACCGTGTCCGCCAGCGCCTGCCCCGGCTCGTCGCCGTCCCGCAGCCGGTGCAGCACCAGCGCCCACACCAGGGCCGAGTCATTGCGGGCCTCCAGCGACAGCAGCTCGCCGGGCGGCAGCGCCGAGGCCGGACGGGCCAGCGAGCCGGGCCAGCCCCGGACCGCGCCGTTGTGACTGAACAGCCACGGCCCGGCCGCGTACGGGGCGGCGGCCGCCTCCGCGTCCGCCCCCGACAGGGTCGCGTCCCGCACCGCGGCCAGCACGGCCCCGCTGCGCACCACCCGGGCCAGGTCGGCCAGCGACAGGTCGGCCCAGACCGGCCCCGCGCGCCGGTAGCGGGCCGGCACGGGGTCGCCCTCCGCGTACCAGCCGACCCCGAAACCGTCCGCGTTCACCGTGCCGTACCGCTGGTGGCGCGGCTCCCAGGACTGCCGGTACAGGGAGTGCGCCGGCTCCACCAGCACCTCCCCGAGCGGCACCGGAGGCCCCAGATAAGCGAGGTGACGGCACATCAGGCCACCCCCGCGTCCCGGGCCGTGCGGAACCCGGAGAAGATCTGCCGCCGCACCGGAAGGTCCCAGTTGCGGAACGTGCCCCGGCACGCCACCGGGTCCACCGCGAACGAACCGCCCCGCAGCACCTTGTGCCCCGGGCCGAAGAAGACCTCCGAGTACTCCTTGTACGGGAAGGCCCTGAAGCCGGGGTACGGGAGGAAGTCGCTGGACGTCCACTCCCACACGTCACCGATCAGCTGCCGCACCCCGAGGGGCGACCGCCCGGCCGGATAGCTCCCGGCCACCGCCGGCCGCAGATGGCGCTGGCCCAGGTTGGCGTGTTCGGGGGTCGGGTCCTCGTCGCCCCACGGGTAGCGCGCCGACCTGCCGGTGGCCGGGTCGTGGCGGGCCGCCTTCTCCCACTCCTCCTCGGTCGGCAGCCGCCGCCCCGCCCAGCGGGCGTAGGCGTCGGCCTCGTACCAGCTCACATGGAGCACCGGCTCCTCCTCGGGGACCGGCTCGATCACACCGAAGCGCCGCCGCAGCCACTGGCCGCCCTCCCGGCGCCAGAACAGCGGCGCGCCGATGCCGTGCTCCCGGATCTGCGCCCAGCCCTCCGGCGCCCACCACCGCTCGTCGCGGTAGCCGCCGTCCGCGATGAACGCCATGTAGGCCCCGTTGGTGACCGGCACGGTGTCGATGAAGAACTCCGGCACCACGCGCGCGTGCGCGGGCCTTTCGTTGTCCAGCGCCCACGGCTCGTCCGAGGTGCCCATGGTGAACACACCGGCCGGCACCCGCACTTCGGCGGGCAGCCCGGCCGTGCCGGGCCCCGGCGGAGGCTCGGGCGCCTCCAGCACGGCGGGGCCGCGCCGCAGCTGATGGGTGATCAGCATGGTCTCGTCGTGCTGCTGCTCGTGCTGGGCGACCATCCCGAAGGCGAACGCCGCGTCCACCAGCGGCCGGCCGCCGCCGAGCGGGGTGCGCTCCAGCACGTCGAGCACCCGGCCGCGTACGTCCGAGGCGTAGGCACGCGCCTCCGACGGCGCCAGCAGCGGCAGCGAGGGCCGGGCGGCCCTGGGGTGCTCGAACGCGTCGTAGACCGAGTCGATCTCCGGGCGCAGCGCCTCCCGCCCCGCCACCGCCCGCAGCAGCCACTGCTCCTCCTGGTTGGAGATGTGCGCCAGGTCCCACACCAGCGGCGACATCAGCGGCGAGTGCTGGGCGGTCAGCTCGCCGTCCTCCACACAGCCGGTGAGCAGGGTGGTGCGCGCCCGGGCGGTGGTCAGCGCGTCCAGCGCCCGCCTCCTGAGCCGTTCGGGGTCGGTCATGCGCGGCCGTCCTTCCCGGGTGCCCCGGTCGCCGTGGGGGGCGCGGGGGTGGAGTGGTCGTCGGCCGGGCAGCGGCCCGGCACCACATGGCGCTCGCGGAACGCGGCCACCGCGGCCCGTACGGCGGCGGGGGCGCCCCTGCGGGGCAGCGCCTCCAGCGCGAGGCGGAAACAGGTGTCGGCGGCCTCGCGCAGCTCGGGCGAGGCCAGCCCGTCACGGGCGGCGCCGCGCCACAGCGCGTCCCGGGGCGGGGCCTCGGCCCCGTCGTCGCGCGCGGCGGCCTCCAGCGGCGCGAGCACCTCGTACGCGGCGCCGGCCGCCTCCGGGTCGTCGAACAGCGCGGCCGTGACGGCGAGCGGCACGATCCAGCCGTCCTCGCCGGGCTGCGCGTCGATCATGCGCAGCTCCAGGTGACCGCGCGGCCGGACCGGCGGGAACAGCGTGGTCACGTGGTAGTCCACGTCCGCCCGGGTGGCCGGCCGGGGCCCGCCGGAGCGCAGCCACTCCCGCAGGGTCAGCGCCTCCGGCACCAGCCAGGGCCCGCCGCCCCCGTCCGGCTCCCGGACGCACATCACCGGGGTGTCCAGCACATGCCGCGCCCACGCCTCGCGCGGCTCCAGCGCCGGATCGGGGGCCGTGGTGCGCACGGGGTCGAGGTCGGCCCACAGCCCCTGCCGCGCGGAGCGCATCCCGGCCGGCTTGCCGTGCAGGGTGGGGGAGTTGGCGAACGCGGCGACCAGGACCGGGCCCAGCAGGTGCGCCAGCCGCCAGCGCCGCTCGTGGCCCAGCGGACCGGGCCCCTCGTGACCGGCGTCCAGGCAGACCTGCACGGACGCGGAGTCCCGCATCATGGCCCGGCCCGCCGGGCCCGTACGGTCGAGGTAGGTCTCCATCGCGTCGTACCGGGGCTCGCGCAGCAGCCGGTCGCGCGGCGGGTGCCACGGGTCGGTGCCGGAGCCGGTGAGGGTGAGACCGTGGGCGGCCAGTGCGCCCCGTACGGCCGCCAGGTCGGCGGACACGGCGGCGACGCACTCCGCGAGGGAGGCGGCGGGCCGCGAGCTGAGCTCCAGCTGCCCGCCGGGTTCGACGGTGAGTGCCGAGGTCAGGGGCAGGCCGCGCAGGACGCCGAAGGCGGTGCGCAGGCGGCCCGGGGTGACGGGGAGCTGCGGGACGTGCAGATCGTGGACGAACCATTCCAGCTCGACCCCGACCAGCCGCGGAGGACCGTTCTTGAAGCAGATGCAGCGCAGCAGGTCCTCCGCCTCGCCCTCGGCGAGCGGACCGCCGCCGTCCGGTACGTCGCTCAGTGGCATGTGGGCTCCTCCTGTCGAAGGCGTTCCGTCCCACCTAAGCCACCGCCCGTTGATCCCACAAGGGCGCCCCGGGGGGCGGAAATCCGCTTGCTCCGCATGGGAATGATTGTCGACGATGCCGGGTATGAGTGCACGTCTGCGCGAGATCGCGAAGCGAACCGAGGAGATCGTCGCCCGGGGCCGGTACGAGGGCCCCGACGGCCGCCCGGTCGATCTCGCCCCCCTGATCGCCGGGGCCCTCGCCGGCACCGCCCTGTACGGCCCGGAGCCCGTCCCGGTGACCCCGGACACCGGCCGGACCACCCGCTTCGAGGTCACCGGCGAGTCCAGCCTGGAAGCGGCGCACCGGCTGGTCACCACGTCCACCGCGCCGCCAGCCGCCGCGCCCCCGGCCCCCGCCGAGCCGCTCCCCGCCGCGCTCCCGGACCCCGGGCCCGTCGCGGTGCTCAACTTCTCCTCCGCCCGCAATCCCGGCGGCGGCTACCTCAACGGGGCGCAGGCGCAGGAGGAGGCCCTGTGCCGCGCCTCGGCGCTGTACGCCACCCTGCTGCGCGTCCCGGAGTTCTACGCCCACCACCGCACCCACCGCAGCCCCTTCTACACCGACCGGGTCATCCACTCCCCGGCGGTACCGGTGTTCCGCGACGACCGCGGCCGGCTCCTCAACTCCCCGTACACAGTGGGATTTCTCACGTCCCCCGCTCCCAACGCCGGGGTGATCGCCCGGCAGCTGCCCGAGGAGGCCGGGCGGGTGCCCGCGGCACTGGCCTCCCGGGCGGAGCGGGTGCTGGAGACGGCCGTCGCGTGCGGCTACCGCCGGCTCGTGCTGGGCGCCTGGGGCTGCGGGGTGTTCCGCAACGACCCCCGGCACGTCGCGGCCGCGTTCCGGGACCTGCTGACCGGGCAGGGGCGGTTCGCCGGCCACTTCGACGAGGTCGTCTTCGCCGTCCTGGACCGTACGGCGGGAGCGGCGACCCTGGGCGCGTTCCGCGACACCTTCGCCCCTGTCGCGGCCCGCTGAGCCGACCGGGTGATCCGGGGGCCCGGGCCACCGTCACACCCAGCCCTCCAGGGCCGCCATGAAGCCGCCGAAGTCGTCCCGGTGGATCGTGTGCCCGGCGCCCCGCACCGTACGGACCTCGAAGCCCCGCTCCCTCAGCAGCGCGGCCCGCTCCGCCGACACCAGCCGGCTCGGGTCGGCGAGCACCACCAGCGACGGGACCACCGGCTCCGGCGGCAGCAGGTCCGTCCCGGCCAGCGGCTCCAGCCCGAAGGCCGTGGTCTCGTCCCAGACCTTCAGCGTCTCCAGCTCGATGCCGACGTCCTCCGCGTCCCAGCGCGGGTTCATCGCCGCCACCGCCTCCCGGGTCGCCGCCTTGAATCCGGCGAACAGCTCGCCCCGGTACCCGTCCTCGCCGGCCGGGAGGTTCCAGGCCGGGTCCGCGTACACCGCACGGCGCGGGGCGAGCCGGGCGGCGGCCAGCGAGAGCGCCAGCCCGCCGAGCGAGTGCCCCACCGCCAGATCGGCGCCCCCGGGCAGCGTCTCCACCAGGTCGTCCGCGAAGTCGTGCGCGGTGTACGCCCCGGCTCGCGCGCTGGCGCCGTGGCCGCGCAGGTCCACGGCCACGACCCGGTAGCCGCGCCCCGCGAGGGCGGGCCCGACCCGCCGCCAGGTGCGGTGGTCGGCCATGATGCCGTGGACCAGCAGCGCGATCCGGTCGCCCTCGCCCCAGGTGGTGGTGTGCAGCAACATGCGAGGCTCCTTCGCTGGATGACGTTGCGTCAGAACGAGTGGGAAGGTTACGCCACAGGCAGTGACACGTGTCAATGAAAGGGGAGGACTATGTAGCACCCCTTTCCCGCCATCCGCCAGACCCGGGCGCCGAGCGGTCTGGAAAGATGCCGAGGGCGATGACCCAGACACCTCCCCGGCCGTCCGCCGGGTCCCCGGCCCCTCGCCCCGTGCCGACCAGCGCCGACGTCGCGCGGCTGGCCGGCGTGTCCCGGGCCACCGTCTCCTACGTGCTCAACAACACCGCGGCCGTACGGATCAGCGAACCGACCCGGCTGCGCGTCCGGCAGGCCGCCGAGGAACTGGGCTACGTCCCGCACGCCGCCGCCCGAAGCCTGCGCGCCGGCCGCACCAGGATCGTGCTGCTGCCCACCGCCCCCATCCCCGTCGGCCCGCTCTACGGTCACTTCCTCAACGAGCTCCAGTGGGCCCTGCGGCGGCTCGACTACACGGTCGTGCAGTACGCCGGGATGGGCCTGGACGGTGACGAACTGGCCCGCGCCTGGGCCGAGTTGCGTCCGGTGGCCGTGGTGTCGTTCGGCGCCGTGGAGCTGACCCCGCACGGCGTGGACGTCCTCAAGCGCTCGGGCGCCCGGGCGGTGATCACCCTCGGGCAGCGCCCGGTGGAGGGCGCGCTCTCCCTGGCCATGGACCAGAGCCGGGTGGGGGAGTGCGCCGGGGCGCACCTGCTGGAGCGCGGGCACCGCCGCATCGGCGTGGTGATGCCCGAGGAGCCCGGGCTGGAGTTCTTCTCCGGGCCCCGCCTCGACGGGGTGCGCCGCGCCGCCTCCGGCACCGGCGCCGAGGTCGTCCCGCTGCCGCTCGCCCGCACGGAGGAGGCCGCCGGCGCGCTGGCCGCCCGGCTGTCCGGCTCGGACCTGGACGCGGTCTTCGCGTACAACGACGAGTACGCCATGCTGCTGATGCGCGCCCTGCTGGACGCCGGGGTGTCCGTGCCCGGCGACACCGCCGTGATGGGCGCGGACGACCTGCTGCTCGGCAGGCTGCTGCGGCCCCGGCTCAGTACCGTCCAGATCGACATGGAGACCGGCCGCCACCTGGCGGACCTGGTCGACCGGGCCGTCGCCGACCCGGACACGGCCCCGGAGGGCGGCGACCTGATGGCCGTCCGGGCCGTCCACCGCGAGTCCACCTGACGTGCGGGGCGCACGGATCCTCCTTAGCGTCGCCTGCATGAGCACACGACCGCAGCGCTTCGAGATCCTGCTGGTGCCCGCGCACGTGGAGGGCCGCGACGCGGCGCACCCCGCGGACCGGCCCGTCCGCTCGGCCGTCGTCGAGGCGACCGGCGAGACCGGCGCCTCGGGCTACCCCCACTACGTCGGCCAGGGCGTCGAGGCCGACATCGACCCCGAGACCCGCACCGTGGAGGCGCTGCTGGTCGACGGGGCGGAACTGGACTACGGCCTCACCGTCCGGATCCGCTGACCGCCGACCCCCTCCGGGTCCGGCCCGGCCCCCGCCTCCGTTGACACGGCCGGGGCGCCGGACGGACACTCGGCGGGGCCGGAAGGGGATCACCCTCCCCCGGGACCGGCCCACGGGCGACCCGGCGACGAGGCCGGGGCACGAGGTCATGTGGGAGAGCACCCGATGAGCATCCGCGACGTGTACATCGTCGACGCCGTCCGCACGCCGATCGGCAAGTTCGGCGGCGCCCTGTCCTCCGTACGGCCGGACGACCTCGCCGCGCACGTCGTCAGGGCGCTCGTCGCCCGTACGCCCGGACTCGACCCCGCCCGCGTCGACGACGTCTACTTCGGCGACGCCAACGGCGCCGGCGAGGACAACCGCGACGTGGCCCGCATGGCCGTACTGCTCGCCGGACTCCCCGTCACCGTCCCCGGCGTCACCGTCAACCGGCTGTGCGGATCCGGCCTCGAAGCCGTCATCCAGGCGGCCCGCGCCATCGCCGTCGGGGACGCCTCCGTCGTCCTCGCGGGCGGCGTGGAGTCGATGTCCCGGGCCCCCTGGGTCCTCCAGAAGCCCGAGCGCGCCTTCCCCGCCGGGCACCAGCAGCTCCACTCGACCACGCTGGGCTGGCGGATGACCAACCCGCGCATGCCCGCCGAGTGGACCGTCTCCCTCGGCGAGGGCGCCGAACTGATCGCGGACAAGCACGCCATCGGCCGCGAGCAGCAGGACGCGTTCGCGCTGAGCAGCCATCAGAAGGCCGCCGCGGCCTGGGAGCAGGGGCTGTACGACGGTGAGGTCGTGGCCGTCGAGGGCGTGGACCTCACCCGGGACGAGAGCATCCGGGTCGGCACCTCGATGGAGGCGCTGGCGAAGCTGAAGCCGTCCTTCCGGACCGATGGCACCGGCACGGTGACCGCCGGGAACGCCTCGCCGCTCAACGACGGCGCCGCCGCCCTGCTGCTGGTCGACGAGGAGGGCCTGCGGGCCTGCGGGCGGGAGCCGCTCGCCCGGATCCGCGCCTCGGCCGTCACCGGTGTCGAGCCCCAGCTCTTCGGCCTCGGGCCGGTCGAGGCCGTCCAGCGCGCCCTGGCCCGGGCGGGCCGGGGCTTCGCCGACCTGACCACCGTCGAGCTGAACGAGGCGTTCGCCGCCCAGGCGCTGGGCTGCCTGGCCGAGTGGCCCGAACTGGACCCGGCCCTGGTCAACCCGCGCGGCGGCGCCATCGCCCTCGGCCACCCGCTGGGCGCCTCCGGGGCCCGGCTCGCCGGGGCGGTGGCCCACCAGCTCGCCGCCGCGGGCTCCGGGACCGGCCTGGCCGCCCTGTGCATCGGGGTCGGCCAGGGCCTCGCCCTCGTCCTGGAGCGCTGAGGCCGGCCCGGCCGCCCAGGGCTCCTACGGGGCTCGGGTCCGGGATCAGGCCCCGGCGTCGCCCTGGGCCTTCTCGATGGACCTGCGCACCTCGTCCATGTCCAGCTTGCGGGCCTGGCCGATCAGGTCCTCCAGCGCCGGCTCCGGCAGCGCTCCCGGCTGCGAGAACACGGCGACGTTGTCCCGCACGATCATCAGCGTGGGGATGGACTGGATCTCGAAGGCCGCGGCCAGCTCCGGCTGCGCCTCCGTGTCCACCTTGGCGAACACCAGGTCCGGGTGGCGCTCCGAGGCACCCTCGAAGACCGGGGCGAACTGGCGGCACGGCCCGCACCAGGCAGCCCAGAAGTCGATCAGGACGAAGCCGTTGTCCGACACCACCTGGTCGAAGTTTTCCTTGGTCAGCTCCACGGTGCTCATGCTGTCTGCCTTCCCGGTCTGTTCGTAGGGGGTCCGGACCCCGCACAACCGAGCCCGGAGCCGCGCTATTCCGACTGCCCATGTGGCCACCGGCCACACGTACCACCAGACTGTCCCCATGACGCGATCAGTGGAATACGACGTGGTGGTGGTGGGTGCCGGACCGGTCGGCGAGAACGTGGCGGACAGGGCCGCGGCCGCCGGGCTGAGCGTCGCCGTCGTCGAGAGCGAACTCGTCGGCGGCGAATGCTCCTACTGGGCGTGCATGCCCAGCAAGGCACTGCTGCGCCCCGCCATCGCCCGCTCCGACGCCCGCAAGGTCCCCGGGCTGAGCGGGGCGGTCCAAGGCCCCCTGGACGCCGCCGCGGTGCTCGCCCGCCGCGACGAGCAGACCTCGCACTGGAAGGACGACGGCCAGGTCGGCTGGCTGGACTCCGTCGGCATCGGCCTGCACCGCGGCCACGGCCGCCTCGACGGCACCCGCAGGGTCACCGTCGAGGGCCCCGGCGGCGAGCGCACGGTCCTCACCGCCCGGCACGCCGTCGCCCTGTGCACCGGCAGCCGCGCCCTCCTGCCCGACCTGCCGGGCCTGGCCGCCGCCCGCCCCTGGACCAGCCGCGAGGCCACCAGCGCCAAGGAGGTGCCCGGCCGGCTCGTGGTGGTGGGCGGGGGAGTGGTCGGCACCGAGATGGCCACCGCCTGGCAGGCGCTCGGCTCCCGCGTCACCGTGCTCGTACGCGGCGGAGGGCTGCTGCCCCGGATGGAGCCCTTCGTCGGCGCGTTCGTCACGGAGGCCCTCACCGAGGCGGGCGCGGACGTCCGCGACGGCGTCTCCGTCACCGCCGTCGAGCGCCCCGACCCCACCGGGCCGGTCACGGTGGTCCTCGACGACGGCGGCCGGATCGAGGCCGACGAGATCCTCTTCGCCAC
This sequence comes from Streptomyces sp. NPDC015131, assembly GCF_043079975.1. NCBI lineage: Bacteria > Bacillati > Actinomycetota > Actinomycetes > Kitasatosporales > Streptomycetaceae > Streptomyces > Streptomyces sp. NPDC015131. Next base: position 1,278,645 of record NZ_JBIBVB010000001.1, read on the forward strand.
CGGCCGCGCCCCGCGCACCGACGACCTCGGCCTGGAGACCGTGGGCCTGAAGCCGGGCTCCTGGCTGTCCGTCGACGACACCTGCCTGGTCGAGGGGAGCGACTGGCTGTACGCCGTCGGCGACGTCAACCGCCGTGCGCTCCTCACCCACCAGGGCAAGTACCAGGCCCGGGTCGCCGGCGCCGCCATCGGCGTACGGGCGGACGGCGCGGCGCCCCTGGACACCGGGGAGTGGGGCGCGCACGCCGCCACCGCCGACCACGCCGCCGTCCCGCAGGTCGTGTTCACCGACCCGGAGGTCGCCTCCGTCGGCCTCACCCTCGCGGAGGCGGAGGCGACGGGCCGCCGCGTCCGTGCGGTGGACCAGGACCTCGGCGCGGTCGCGGGCGCCGGGCTCTACGCGGACGGCTACCGGGGCCGCGCCCGGATGGTCGTCGACCTGGAACGGGAGATCCTCCTCGGCGTCACCTTCGTGGGCCCCGGGGTCGGCGAACTGCTCCACGCGGCCACCGTCGCGGTCACCGGCGAGGTCCCGATCGCCCGCCTGTGGCACGCCGTCCCCGCGTACCCCACCATCAGCGAGGTCTGGCTCCGGCTGCTGGAGGGCTACCGGGGCTGACTCACCCGCCGGCCGCCCCGCGGTCCGGCCGCCGCCCGCGGCGCTCGCCGACCCGGCCCCGTACATGCTGGGCCAGCGCGGTCGCCGCGGCGGTGAGGAAGACGAAGTTGTACAGGATCTGAAGCATCGTCACCAGCCGGGCCGCCTGCCCGCGCGGGGTGATGTCGCCGAATCCCAGGGTCGCCAGCGTGACGAGCGTGAAGTAGAGCGCGTCGAGCCGGGTGACCAGGCCGGCGAACTCGCCCGGCTGCTTGGCCAGGCTGTAGTACGCGGCGGCGAACACCAGCACGGACAGGCACATCAGCAGCGGGATCACCAGGGCCGGGCGCGAGCCCGGCCGGGCGACCACCACATCCGTCACCTGCCGCAGCAGGAGCAGGGCGATCAGGACCAGGGTGACGGCGAACAGCGACCAGCTCAGCACCGGGCGGTGCGGCCCCAGATGGTCCAGCGGCAGCAGGAAGAAGCCCGTCACCATCACCGCCGCCGGCAGCACCGGCCACACCCGCCCCTCGGGCACCCGCCGCCGCACCCGCCCGGTCATCGCGCCCCCGCCCCCTCCGCCTCGGCCGGACCGGCCTTCACCCCGACCGGACCGGCCTTCACCGCGACCAGCCGCCCGGTGAGGAAGCCCACCACCGCGCAGACCACCACCAGCGACATCTGGTCGCGGCCGTCCTGCCCCAGCAGCAGCACCACCAGCACGGCACTCGCCAGCGGCAGCCGGGTGACCGCCGCGGTGGCCGTCGCCATCCCGGCCGCCAGCGCCGGCGCCGCGCCGAACCCCGGAAGCCCCGCGCACGCCAGCCCGGCCGCCGCGCCGATCATCACCGACGGGAAGATCGGCCCCCCGCGCATACTGCCCAGGCACACACCCCACGCCAGCGTCTTGCACACCACCAGCACCAGCAGGGCCCCCACGGACCAGGCATGCGGATCGGCGGCCAGGGTTCCCAGCGTGGCCTGGCCGGACAGCGCCGCCTCCGCCGGGGAACGCCCGCTGATCAGCGCGTACGCCGTGATGCACACCCCCACCGCCACGGCGCACACCACCGTCCGCACCGCCGTGCGGCGCGCCGTCCAGAGGGCCGTGCGCTCACCGAGCCGGTGCCCCGCCGACACCACCACCGCGACCAGCACCGCCAACGGCAGGCCCCACAGGAAGTCACCCGCGTCGGGATTCTGCGCCGCCGGCACCTCGGGCAGCGCCAGCGCCCCGGTGTCCCAGCCGGTCCAGCGGCCGAAGCCGGTGAAGACCAGGGCGCCCGCCGAGCTCGCCAGCAGGCACGGCAGCAGCAGCGCCACCAGCCGGGGCCCGGCCAGCGCCGCCGCCTCGATCACCAGGACGGCGGCGACGAGCGGACCGCCCAGGATGGTCGAGATGGCGGCGGTGGAACCGGCCGTTCCCAGCACCCTCGCCGCCGCCGGGTCCGCCGCGCGCCGCGCCGGCCGCAGCGCCAGCAGGGCGAGCCCGCTGCCCAGCGCCATCAACGGGGCCTCCGGCCCCAGCACCACTCCCAGCGGCAGCGTCGCCAGCGCGGCGAACACCACGCCCGGCACCGCCACCGGCTCGCTGGGCGACTTCGCCAGCCCATGGGCCGCGAGGTGCCCCCCTCGGCCCGGCACCCGGGTGACGACCGGCGCCAGCAGCAGCCCCGCCAGCAGCAGCGCGGGCAGCCCCCACCACCACGGCGGCTCGGCGTAGCCGGCCGCCTCGGGCAGCGAGGTCCACACGGCGTGCTGAAGCTCGTGCTGGAGGGCGACGAAGAGGAAGCAGGCCAGCGCGATGGGGATGCCCACCAGGACCGACACCAGCAGCAGCCGGGCGTAACCCCGCTGGAGCAGCGGCTCGGGCGCCCCACCGGTCCCGCCGGTCCCACTGGCCCCACTGGTCCCGCCGGCCCCGGCGGCCCCGCTGCCCCCGCCCGTCCCGTCGGCCCCGTCGTCGGTCGGTGAGGTCACCGGGCGCCCTCCCCGTGCGGCACGTCGTCCGGCTTCAGCACTTCACAGACGCCTGCGAGGCGGCGACGGCCCGGTCCAGGGCCTCCAGATGCGGCCGGACCAGCAGGGCCGCCTGGGCGCCCGTCGCGCTGCCGGGCAGGTCGTCGATCGCCCGGACGACCCTGTCGTACGCGTCCGACACCGCCCGCGTCCGCGCCGCGCGCACCCCCTTCGCACCGCGCGTCACCAGGTCCAGGTCGTGGGCCACCTCCTCGCGCAGGTCCCGCATCTCCTCCCGGCCCTCGGAGCGCGGACCGACCGAGAGCAGCCGGCCGGCGTCCATCCGCAGCGCCCCCAGGTCCTCGCACAGGGAACCGGCCGCCGCCCGCTCCCGCTCCCGGGGGGACGGCGCGTCGGCGGAGCACCCCGTCAGCCAGACCGGCACCGACGCCAGGACCAGGACGAGAGCCACGCGGGGCGGCCGGCGCCGCCATTGCCGTATCGGAGAGGTGAGGTCGCCCATGGCCCCATGCAAAGCCGGGCGGCGCCGGTCTGCCCGTGGATGGTGCCGAACGGGTGAACCGCGCGCCGCCGGACCCCGTCACGCCGGCTGGAGGCCGGGCGCGCCCGTACCGGTCGTGAACGAGGCGGCCGTGCTGATCGTCCCGCCGAGGGTGGTGACGGAGGAGACCGTCCGGAAGTCGATCTCGGCCACGCTCTGGCCCAGCCGGACCACGGTGTAGCCCCGGCGCCCGTCGTAGAACTTCAGGTGCGGGTTGGCCTGGGTGAGGCTGATCCAGTTGCCGGGCTTCTGGGCGCCGTCCCGGCCGCTGGTGACCGACGTCGTGGAGATCTCCGTGCCGACCACCCGGGAGGCCGGGTCGTCGAAGTCGGCCTTGAGGTCGAAGCCGTAGCCGACGTGCGCGTCGCCGGACAGGACCATCAGATTGCCGATCCCCGCGGCGGTCGCGCCGTCCAGGAGCCGCTTGCGGGAGGCGGGGTAGCCGTCCCAGGCGTCCATCGACAGCCGGTAGTCCGCCGCCGGGGTGTCGCGCCGCTGGGCGAAGGTCACCTGCTGCGGCACCACGTTCCACACCGCGTCCGACGCCTTCCACCCGTCGAGCAGCCAGCGTTCCTGCGCGGCGCCGGTCATGGTGCGCGAGGGGTCCTGCGACTCGGGCCCGGGCCTCTGCCAGCCGTCCCCCTGGGCCTGGTTGGAGCGGTACTGGCGGGTGTCCAGGATGTCGAACTGCGCCAGCCGCCCGAACGACAGCCGCCGGTACAGCCGCATGTCCGGGCCGTCCGGCCGCTGCGGGGGACGCAACGGCTGGTTCTCCCAGTAGGCGCGGTAGGCGGCGGCGCGGCGCAGCAGGAACTCCTCGGGCGGTACGCCGTTCTCGGGCACCGCCCCCGCGTAGTTGTTCTCCGTCTCGTGGTCGTCCCACGTCACCACGAACGGGTGCGCCGCGTGCGCGGCCTGGAGGTCGGCGTCGCTCTTGTAGAGCGCGTAACGCAGCCGGTAGTCCTGGAGGGTGACCGTCTCGCTGTTGAAGTGCGCGGGCAGCGTGCGGTCGGTGTAGCCGCGGTGGCCGCCGGCCGAGTCGACCCCGTACTCGTAGATGTAGTCCCCGAGGTGGACCACCATGTCCACGTCCTCGGCGGCCAGATGCCGGTACGCCGTGTAGTGGCCGTCGAAGTAGGCGGCGCACGCGACGGCGGCGAAGCTCAGGGACGGCACCCAGAACGAGGCCGGGCCGGGAGCCGTACGGGCCCGGCCCACCGGGCTGATCCAGGTGCCCGCGCGGAAGCGGTAGTAGTACGAGCGGTCCTCGTCGAGCCCCGGCACCTCCACATGGACGCTGTGGGCGTACTCCGGGTGGGCCGTGGCGGTACCGCTCTTGACGACGGCGTAGAACCGCTCGTCGTGCGCCACCTCCCACTGCACCTCCACCCGCTGCGCCGGCAGCCCGCCGCCCGGCTCGTAGGGGCTGGGCGCCAGGCGGGTCCACAGCAGGACGGAGTCCGGCGACGGGTCACCGGAGGCGATCCCCAGGGTGAACGGGTTCGCGGCGATCTTCCGGGCGTCCAGCGCGGAACGGCCCGCCGCACCGGCGGCGGGCAGGTGCGTGGTGAACGCCAGGGCGGCCGCGGCACCGGCCACGGTGAGGAAGCGACGACGCCCCATGCGCCGGGCGGCGGCGCGGAGCTCGGGAAGATGAGTGTCCATATGGCACGTCATATGCCCGCTTTATGTGCGCTTGTTGGCCCGGCATACGGGTGGTGTGCCCATCCGTGCACCAGGACTGACAAACCCTCACACCCTTCCCGCCGTGACCAGTAGGTTGTGCCGTATGAGCAACCTTGATCGTCAGGCCGCGCCCTCCGTCTGCGGCGGCCGGGGATTCGTCGTCGCGGAGCCGGTCCGCGAGCTCCTCAGCCCCCGCCGGGTCCCGCTCGGCGAGTCCACCGAGGTACGCCGCCTGCTGCCCAACCTCGGCCGCCGGATGGTCGGCGCGTGGGCCTTCGTCGACCACTACGGCCCCGACGACATCGCCGGCGAACCGGGCATGCAGGTCCCGCCCCACCCGCACATGGGCCTCCAGACCGTCAGCTGGCTGCACGAGGGCGAGGTGCTGCACCGCGACAGCACGGGCAGCCTCCAGACCGTACGCCCCCGCGAACTGGGCCTGATGACCTCCGGGCGGGCGATCTCCCACTCCGAGGAGAGCCCCCGGGCGCACTCCCGCCACCTGCACGGCGCCCAGCTGTGGGTGGCCCTGCCCGACGCCCACCGCCATGTCGAGCCGCACTTCCAGCACCACGCCGCGCTGCCGCACGTCACGGCACCCGGCCTGACGGCCACCGTCATCCTGGGCGAGCTGGACGGCGCCCGCTCACCCGGCACCACGTACAGCCCCCTGGTCGGCGCCGACCTGGCGCTGACCCGCGGCACCCGGGCGCACCTGCCGCTGGACCCCGACTTCGAGTACGCGGTCCTGGCGATGTCCGGCGAGGCCCACGTCGACGGCGTCCCGGTGCTGCCCGGCTCGATGCTCTACCTCGGCTGCGGCCGCACCTCCCTCCCGCTGCGCGCCGAGTCCGACGCGGGCCTGATGCTCCTCGGCGGCGAACCGTTCGAGGAGGAGATCGTCATGTGGTGGAACTTCGTCGGCCGCTCCCACGAGGAGATCGAACGCGCCCGCGCCGACTGGACGACGGGCACCCGCTTCGGCGAGGTCCACGGCTACGCCGGCGGCCGCCTCCCGGCCCCCGAACTCCCCCCGGTGGCCCTGAAACCGCGGGGCCGCGTCCGCTGACCGTAAGCTCTTGGGGGAAGGGCAGGTGCGGTGGACATCACGGTGCAGTGGATCAGGACGTCCTGGACGAAGCAGTCCCGGGGTGGTGAGGCCGCTGCCTGCCGGAACGGGGCGCCGGTCGGCTTCTCATTGGCTGAGGTGCCCTCCGAGTCTGCTCACTTCGTGCAGATGTCCGAACGTGACGGCTTCGAGCCACGTGCCAGTCGGAAGGACTTCCGCGAAGTCGATGTCAGCCTGCGGGACGAAGGCGATCGGCTGAGGTGCTCGCTCGTGTGAAGCCACTCTTCGGGCTGCCGCCTCGGCCGCGCAGGCCACCGGCAGTTCGACTGCTTCCCGGGCAGTGGGTCCGCTGGCAGTTGAACTACCGGTTCTCCAGCGCCCTGGGAATCCGCGGTTGGTCATACTGGCTCGACACGTTCAACATCGCTTATGGACCCGTAGACCGGGATGTCTTCCTGTCGGAGCCGACCGTGATCGTCGACGAACGCGGCCCGGTTCGCTAGAGCAGGGGATCACGCGCACACGCCGGCGTGTTCCGTGAGCCCGTACCCGCGACGTCGCCGCTCAGTGCCGTTGCACCGGATAGCGCACGAACAGGACCGCTTCGGCGTCTCCGGAGGGGGCTTCGTAGACGTGGGGGACGTCGGCGGGCCATGCGGTCTGCTCGCCCGCGTGCAGGAGGAGGGGGGAGGAGGCCGGGCCGACGCGCGCGGTGCCCGTCAGGACGACGATGCGTTCCTCGGTGCCCGGGGCGTGCGCGGCCGATTCCTGGAGCGCGTCGGCCCGGATCCGGATCCGGAACACCTCCGTGACGGCGTCGGCGTCCTCCGTTCTGTCCATGAGCACCGCGTCCACGGCCTCGCCGGAGATCCTGGCCGGGTCGGCGGCGCTCAGGACACCGCTGAGAGGGACTCCGAGCGCACGGGTCAGTGCGTACAGGGTCTCCAGGGTGGGGTTGCGCCGTCCGCTCTCGAGCTCGGACAGCGTGCCCTTGCCGATCGCGGAGCGCCGCGCCAACTCCGAGAGCGACACGCCCTGTTCCTTGCGCAGCTCCCTCACACGGTGACCCACCTGGTCCGCCAGCCCCACGGCGCTCCTCCGATCCTCGTCCGGCGTTGACTGCGGCTATGCCCGCGGCCTAACGTTTCACGAACGAGGTGTTCTGTATACGGAACGCTGGTGATGCTCCAGGAGTGGATATGACCTCGCCCCGCACTGCTCCCCTGCCGATACGCAGCCAAGAGGTGGCCCGCTGCCTCGCCGCAGCCGGGGTGCCCGGGTCCGGTCGGCGGCAGGTGCCCCCCGGACCGTCCTTCCGGCGACCGCCGCGGAACTGCCACGTCTGACGGATGGGACCTTCCTTGCCGTCACTTCGTCATCGCTCGCAGGCCGGTGCGACCGGCGGTCGCTCGGGTGGAGACCGTCACGTGCTGCGCCGGATCGCGCCGCCCTCCGCTGTCACGGCCGGCCTGATCGCGGTCCTGGTCGGAGTGGCCAGCTCCGCCGCGATCGTCTTCACCGCGGCGCAGAAGGCCGGTGCGGGGCCCGAGGAGACCGCCTCCTGGATGCTGGCCCTCGGGGTCGGTATGGGGAGCACCTGCATCGCTCTGTCGCTGCGCTACCGGGCGCCGGTGGTCACGGCCTGGTCCACCCCGGGTGCCGCGTTGCTGGTGGCCGGACTCGACGGGGTGACGATGGGTCAGGCCGTCGGTGCCTTCACCGTCTCGGCCGGGCTGATCCTGCTCAGCGGCCTGACGGGCTGGTTCGAAAGGGTCATGGACCGCATCCCGGTGCCTCTGGCGGCGGGGCTTCTGGCCGGAGTCCTCGTACAGTTCGGGACCGGGCTGTTCGCCCGGATGGAGGGCCACTTCGCCGTGGTCTTCTCCATGTTCGCGGTCTACCTGGCGGGCCGGCGGCTCGCGCCCCGGTACGCGATCGTCGGAGCGCTCGCGGTGGGCGTCGCCGTCGCCGCGGCGCAAGGCTCGCTGCGTCCGGCCGGGATCCGCCTCGACATCGCCGAACCGGTCGTCACCGCACCGGTGTTCTCCTGGCAGGTGATCATCAGCGTCGCGCTGCCGCTGTACGTCGTGACGATGGCCTCGCAGAATCTGCCGGGCGTCGCGGTACTGCGGGGCGCCGGCTACGGCCGGGTGCCCGTCTCGCCGCTGATCGGCTCGACCGGTGCCGTCAATGTGCTGCTGGCACCCTTCGGCTGCTTCGCGCTGAACCTCGCGGCCATCACGGCGGCCATCTGCACCGGACGCGAGGCCCACGAGGACCCCGGCCGGCGCTACCTGGCCGGCGTCTGGGCCGGGGTGTTCTACCTCGTGGTGGGCGTTTTCGGCGGCACCGTGAGCTCGCTGCTGACGGCGCTGCCCGTCGCCCTCGTCCTGGGCATAGCCGGGCTCGGGCTGCTCGGGGCCATCGGCGGCTCGCTGTCCTCAGCGCTGGCCGACGAGGGGTCGCGGGAGGCAGCCGTGATCACCTTTCTGGCGACCGCGTCGGGAGTGACCCTGCTCGGCATAGGCTCCGCGTTCTGGGGCGTCCTGGCCGGAGCGCTGACCCTGGCGGTGACGCGCGGCCGCCTGCGGCGCACCGGGCCCGGCCGCGTGCCCGGCGGCTGAACCTGCCGCAGGGGCCGCAGACCGCGTTGTCCCCGGTGGTGCGGGGCCGCACCGATGCCCAGGGTGGCGAAATCCGGCCGTTCGCGGAGCCTCAGGTCGCCCGGGTCAGGCCGGCGCGTACCGCGAGGTCCAGGGCGGCGCCGAGCCGCTCGAGGGGTACGCCTCCGGGGAGGAGCGCGGCCAACAGGGTTGCCACCGCCGCCTCGTCGACGGTGCGCTCCTCGGCGCGCTCGCGGAACCCGGTGAGGGCCCCGTGGAGGGCTTTCTCCTGCTCCGGAGTCATGGTGTCCTCGGCGTGGGCGAGTACAGCAGCGAGGCTCCGGAACTCCTCCTCCGAACCCACCCACGGTGCGGCGCCGTCGAGGCCGTCGTCGCCGAGCCGCTCCGGGTAGGCGATGCGGTGCCAGGAACCGTCGTCCCACCAGTACACGAAGCCGAACAGGTTGCCCCGGGCGTCGTCGCGCAGCTGCTCCCAGGGCAGCCACTCGGGGCCGCCGGCCAGGAAGTCGATCTGCTCGCCGTCGATGTGGGTGCGGCTGCCGTCCGGGTCCTGGCCGACGAACACGGCGCGCCCATCGTCCAGGACGGTCAGCCGCCACCAGCCGCAGGCGCCGGTGGAGTGGCACCACAGCCCGTGCTCGTCCAGGGCATGCTCCCCGGTGCCGTCCTCGCAGGCGCCCTCCACCAGGGCGAACGTCACGGCGCGTGCCCACAGGCGGGCGGGGGATTCGAGGTCCTCGGGAAGGCTCGGTGCGTGCATGGTCGTACAGGTCCCCCTCTGAAAACGGTGTCGGGGTCAGCCTCACACACGGTGGTGTACCGGTGTACCCCGGGGGCCGCCCGGCTGACAGTGCGTCAGGCGGGCTGGAGCCGGTCGTGAGGGAGACGGGCGTCACCCTGCTCGCCCTCACCCGCAGGGTGTCCTGGGCCAGCTGGCGGCGATGCTGCGCACCCAGCTCGCTCAGGGGGATGTGGGGGAGGGCGAGGAGCAGACCCTCGACGGGTGCCGTCCGGGGACCTCTTCGACCGCGCTCGGCGCCTGCTCGGTCATCAACATCAAGCCCGCCCGCGTCGGCGGCTACCTCGAAGCCCGCCGCATCCACGACATCGCCCGCGCCCACGGCGTCCCCGTCTGATGCGGCGGCATGCTGGAAACCAGCATCGGCCGCGCGGTCAACGTCGTCCTCGCCGCGCTCCCCGGCTTCACCCGTAGGCACCGCCCTCGCCGGCACCGACACCGGATTCATCCGCCAGCCCCCGGGCACACGCAACTCCATGCGCACCTGGGGCAACGGCTCACGGTAGTAGGCGGCGCCGTGGGAGCATCGTTCGTCCGCACTGGTCGTCCGCGAAGAGGCCTCGCCGGGGCGGGTCGGACGGCTGGGTGTTGGCAAACCGCGTGACCGTAGGACCCATGCCGCTCCGGCCAGGGCCTCATCCGGTCCGGCGCATCGGCGCATAAGGGCTGCTCCGTAGCTGCTCGTCACCGGAGCTGCGCACGCTGCGGAAACCGCGTAGGTACTGAGTTCGCGTTGGTCTGAGTCATCGGTGTCTTCGGCAGGTCGAGGCCGGCTGTGGAAGCTGCCGTTGGAGGACCGGGTGCTGCTGGTCGTGGGCGGCACCTTCAGGAGGGGAGACCGTATGTTCTGGAACGAAGTCGTGCTGTTGGCTCGCGACAAGCCGGAGGGTCCCTTCCCTCCTTGGTTGGTCTTCACCGTCGTGGGAATCGGTTTCATCATTGTCTTGGCGCTTCTGGCTCGTAGGCGCCGCTAGCGGGACTCTTCTGTTGGTAGCGCCACTGGTGCGCTCGTCATCCCGCGGAAGAAGTCGTCATGCACAAGCAATCTTGACTGGAACCTCTCTGGCTGCCGGCGGAGCTGGTGCACGTGCTGCCGTGCAGCGACAGGCGGGGCCGCGGGCCGTGTCTCGGGTGGCGAGGACCGAAGGAGGACGGTGCGGGGAGGGGCACGCCTAGCGTCCTCCGGGTGACAGCACCACGTCGGCCGGAGGGAAAGCGATGGGTAGGACACTTGCGGAGAAGGTCTGGGACGATCATGTCGTCCGGCGCGCCGAAGGCGAGCCCGACCTGCTCTTCGTCGATCTGCACCTGCTGCACGAGGTGACCAGCCCGCAGGCTTTCGACGGTCTGCGCAAGAGCGGCCGGCAGGTGCGGCGGCTCGACCTCACCATCGCGACCGAGGACCACAACACCCCGACGCTCGACATCGACAAGCCGATCGCGGATCCCGTGTCGCGGGTGCAGTTGGAGACGCTGCGGAAGAACTGCGCGGACTTCGGTGTCCGCATCCACTCGCTGGGTGATGTCGAGCAGGGTGTGGTGCATGTGGTGGGGCCGCAGCTGGGGCTGACCCAGCCGGGCACCACCGTGGTGTGCGGCGACTCGCACACGTCCACGCATGGTGCGTTCGGGGCGCTGGCCTTCGGTATCGGTACCTCGCAGGTGGAGCATGTGCTGGCGACGCAGACGCTGCCGATGGCCCGGCCCCGGACGATGGCGATCACCGTCGAGGGTGAGCTGCCCGAGGACGTCACCGCCAAGGACCTGATCCTGGCGATCATCGCGAGGATCGGCACCGGTGGCGGCCAGGGGTATGTGCTGGAGTACCGGGGCAGCGCGATCGAGAAGCTGTCGATGGAAGCGCGGATGACGATCTGCAACATGTCGATCGAGGCCGGGGCCCGGGCGGGCATGATCGCCCCGGACGCCACCACCTTCGCCTACCTCAAGGACCGCCCCCACGCGCCCGAGGGCGCGGACTGGGACGCGGCGGTCGCCTACTGGCAGACCCTGCGCACCGATGAGGATGCCGTCTTCGACGCCGAGGTGGTCATCGACGCCGCCGAGCTGGCGCCCTTCGTCACCTGGGGCACCAACCCCGGCCAGGGCGCGCCGCTTTCCGCGAACGTCCCCGACCCCGCTTCGTACGAAGACGCATCGGAGCGCCTGGCCGCCGAAAACGCCCTCACCTACATGGGGTTGACCGCCGGGCAGCCGCTGCGGGACATCACCGTCGACACCGTCTTCGTAGGCTCGTGCACCAACGGCCGCATCGAGGACCTGCGCTCGGCCGCCGGCATCCTGGACGGCCGCAAAGTCGCCGACGGCGTACGGATGCTGGTCGTCCCCGGCTCGGTCCGGGTCGCCCTGCAGGCCGTCGAGGAGGGTCTGGACAAGGTCTTCAAGGAGGCCGGGGCCGAATGGCGGCACGCGGGCTGCTCGATGTGCCTGGGCATGAACCCCGACCAGCTCGCCCCCGGCGAGCGCTCCGCCTCCACCTCCAACCGCAACTTCGAGGGCCGACAGGGCAAGGGCGGCCGCACCCACCTGGTCTCCCCCCAGGTCGCCGCCGCCACCGCGGTCCTGGGCCACCTCGCCTCACCCGCCGACCTGACCGAAGCCCCCGCGACCGCCGGAGTCTGAGCCATCATGGAAGCCTTCACCACCCACACCGGCCGCGCCGTGCCCCTGCGCCGCAGCAATGTCGACACCGACCAGATCATCCCCGCGCACTGGCTGAAGAAGGTCACCCGCGACGGTTTCGAGGACGGCCTGTTCGAGGCCTGGCGCAAGGACCCCGACTTCGTCCTCAACCGTCCCGAGCGGCAGGGCGCCACGGTCCTGGTCGCCGGCCCCGACTTCGGCACCGGCTCCTCCCGCGAACACGCCGTCTGGGCCCTGCAGAACTACGGCTTCAAGACCGTCATCTCCTCCCGCTTCGCCGACATCTTCCGCGGCAACTCACTGAAGAACGGCCTGCTCACCGTCGTCCTGGACCAGGATGTCGTCGACGCCCTGTGGGCGCTGACCGAGTCCGACCCCCAGGCCGAGATCACCGTCGACCTCACCACCCGCGAGGTCCGCGCCCAGGGCGTCACCGCCGCCTTCGAACTGGACGAGAACGCCCGCTGGCGGCTCCTGAACGGCCTCGACGACATCAGCATCACCCTCCAGAACGAAGCCGACATCGCCGCCTACGAGGCCAAGCGCCCGGCCCACAAGCCCCGTACCCGGAGTCCCGAGCCGCGCGCCCTCGACCGCGTCCTCGACCTCGCCGTCATCCCCGGTGACGGCATCGGCCAGGAGGTCGTGGCCCAGGGCCTGAAGGTCCTTCGTTCCGTCCTTCCGCAGGATGTGAAGCTGGAGACCCGGGAGTACGACCTGGGTGCCCGGCGCTGGCACCGGACCGGGGAGACCCTTCCCGACGCGGAGCTGGAGTCCCTGAAGGGGCATGACGCGATCCTGCTGGGGGCGATCGGTGACCCGTCGGTGCCGTCGGGGGTGCTGGAGCGGGGGCTGCTGCTGAAGCTGCGGTTCGCCTTCGACCA